>JADJGA010000001.1 GCA_016708265.1 Saprospiraceae bacterium
TCCCTCCTGAGATAACCATCATCATCAATTGTTCCTATTATCTGTCGTGCTATTATTTCATCTTCTTCAGTCTCAAGCCCAAGATGGCCGATTTGTTTTTCAAGATGATCTAATAGGGATTCAAAATCCACAACCGGAAAACTGGTTTCATAACTCGTATCTGATGACGAATTGGATAATCTGTAAGAAACCGGATCATCTTCAATATATTCGTTTATGTAATCATCAAGTTCGAAGACCTCCTCCCTTTCTCCTCCTTCATCATATAAATCCTCCTTTTCCACTATCATTGTCAACACTTTCCCCTTCATACGATTCATTAAAACCTTCATCTTCCTCAAGAGCAGGATTGCTTTCCAGCTCCCTCCTTGATCCTCTGAACAAGAGATGTTGAAGGCAACTGGATGAGCTTCATCAATTGCATCTGCTTGGGAGAAAGCTTCTGGACTAATTTCTGACTTAACTTCTGTTTTAACATATTCTCACTTTCACATATTAAACATCAACACTGATGTTTTCGTTCATACAATTATTTCGAAAAAAAAATTAGGTAATGCAAAATTATATTATATTTTTTAATAATACAAATAAAATTGTAATTAAATATTTTATACGTTATAAAAATAATACATTTGTATATTCATTGCATAAAAAAGGCTGCCAAAATTGACAGCCTCTTTCAGTAAAATTAAATATTAAATAAAATGTGAAAATTACATTTTTGTCACTCTGATATCTATCCTTCTGTTCTGTGATTTGCATTCAGGAGTATCATTTGCAGCACAAACAGGATGTTGTTCTCCGTAACCTTCCGAAGCCAGTCTTTTTGAAGAAACACCAAGTTTTTGCAATTCGAATGATGCAGACTTAGCTCTCTGGTCACTAAGTTTCATGTTCATTGCATCATCACCATCAGAATCAGTATATCCTCCGAGCTTAATATTCACCTTGGGATAAGCTTTCAGGATTGCAGCGATATTTTTGAGCTGCGACTGTGATTCAGCAGTCAGTGTGGATTTTCCCTTTTCAAAATACAAACGGTCAAAAGTAAACCATGTATTTTTTAACTTTGTTTCATCAGTAGTTCCTGTTTTGATGAATTCAACCAGCTTGTTCTCAACACTTTTTTCTCCAACTTTCAGTTCAGATTTATCAGGTAATGACAATGTGATCTCTTTTCCAAGATATGTTACCCAGTTTCCTGCAGCATCTACTGTACCTTTTATACCGGCAACAGTTGATTCAACAGTTGAAGCAGCAGTATCCACAACTTCTGTTACTTCTGTTTTTACAGTATCAACCATCCCGTTAGCAGTATCCATCACTTCCTTATTATTGCAGCCTCTTAACACAGCCCATAAAAGTACCAGTCCTATCAATAAAGCAAGCCATGGCCACATTTTCTTAAAATTAAAACCACTGCCCGATGAAGTAACCTTCTCATCATAATTGAAACCGCTGAAATTTGTAAGATTTGCAAGTCCAGAAGGCAGCAATGATTTTACAAATGTGCCCTGACCTCCGAGTAAACTCATCAATCCTGACAAACCCAAATTCTGGCTTTTCATTTGTTTTCCGATCAATCCCATCAGAAATGGAGCAGCTAAACTGCAGTGATGACACTGAACTTGATTTTACTCCCTTGTTGCCTGATATCCAGTCAACAATTGAACCAAGTTTATCACCAAATAACATCTTAACTATAGGCAGGCCTAAATTTGTGATTTGTGAGAATTTACTTTCTCCTCCACCTGTTAGCCCTGATAATCCTCCCAGTACGTCACCATAATTGTTTTTTGTAAGCATATCGAGTATGCCTGATGCACCTGATTGTGTGCTTCCCTTTTGTATTAATGAACCAAGTATTGCCGGTGCTACTGATTCAAGTACACCTTTAGTTGATGATTCGCTTTCGCCAAGAAATCCGCTGGCTGATTTAGCCAATTCCCCGACGACCTGATTTTTGAATAGATCCAGAATGTTAATTGCCATTTTATTTATTTGTTTTGTTAAAAAATAAGGATAAAATACCTCACAGATATTTTTACTTCTCTATTGAAACGTTTAATTTTCAATAAGTCACAATTTTTAGAAAAAAATACAACGATTAAGCTGCAAGATAAAAGAAATAAGAAACCTGCTAAACTATTTTAAGCATTTTTTCTTCCAAAACCATGGGACTTTACCAAAGTATTTAAAATATGTCCACCATCAAGTTGTGTTCAAATCCATAAGCTCAACATTAAGTTGATCAAAAATCGCAATTCCACCAACTTTATTCGCCAATAAAGTTGGAGACACAGTCGTACCTCGTAAATCATAAATTGTAAGTCCACAAGCAAATTGGTAACAAGTTAAATGAATTATCGATCGATTAGTTGACAATTCTATTTACAGTAAATAAATGTAAATCACACGGTGTTCCAAACTAAAAGTGTTCAAAATTGTTATTTTTTTATTTCATACATCTCATTATGAACCTGGTTTTAAAACTTATCAGACTAAAGTTCTCAATTCTTTCATTTATATCACCGGCTTATGCTTCAGGACAAGCACTTAATTTATTTCAGAGGCCACATTTTCAGAAAATACGCGACAGAGAGAAGGATTTTCTGGAGAAAACAAAGATATTGAGATTGCCATACAGCCCTGAAGATATAATAATTTATGAGGGAGGCAATAAAGACGGCAAAAAGGTCTTGATGGTCCATGGCTGGGATTCCAATCCCGGCAGTATGGCCGGAATTGCAGAGGAACTTATAAATCGGGGATTTCATGTGCTTGTTTTCAATGTCCCTGCTCATGGTATTTCAGTTCAAAAAACCACTAACATGCTTTATGTGTCGGATATCCTGATAGATCTCCTGAAGAAATTCAACATTAACGGAAATATTTCTGTTGTGACACATTCGTTCGGATCCGGAGCAACCAGCTTTGCTCTGAAAAAATCAGGTATTAAAGCCGATAAACTGGTTTTTATAACCTCACCTGATAAACTTTATGACATTTTTAAGGACTTTGCTGACAGGATTGGTCTGACAGATAAAGCATTCAGAATAATGTGCGAAACAACAGAAAAAAAATTCAACTACTCATTTGAAGAGATGCAAATATCAAAATTGCTTGAATCATCACATTTCAACAAACTGCTTCTGATACACGACAAAAAGGATATTATCTTACCGTTTACCAACGCTGAAGTAATATCCCACATCAGTAAAAATACCGAACTGTATGCAACCGAAGATAAAGGTCATTATAGAATTCTCTGGGATGAAACTGTCATTGGAAAGATCAAGGATTTCCTGCTTCAATAAATATATGCTGATTCCGGAATTACAACAAATTGAACAAAATTGAGTTAAATTTTAAATATTCTGTATGATTAAAAAAGAAGCAGCAGTAATTTTTTTAGTTTTTATTTCATTTTCCTTTTTTTCATGTAAAACAGGCCGATCCGTTGCAGGAACAGGAAATTTTGATAAATTGAGCGACAACCTCATTATGGAAAAACTTGCGGAATCAAATCTGCAATTCACTTATCTTAAATATGACTGCGATGTTAAGTTTTTAACTGACGGAAATGACATTGAAGGTAATGCTGAAGTACGCATGAAAAAAGATGAATATATTTGGATTGCTGCGAAAAAATTCGGTTTTGAAATCGCCAGGGTTTTGATCAGGCCAGATTCCTTTTTCCTCCTCGACAGATTCAACCGGAATTATACTGCTGAATCTGTTGATTACCTGACAAAAACCTATGGACTTCCCTTTGGTTTCAAGGAATTGCAGGATATAATGGCAGGCAATAATCTTGTAAATGATCAGCAGGTCAAAAGCAGGAGTTTTTCTGATAATAATTATTTGATCGAAACATCTGGTTCAAAATTTAATGTCTCTTATGTCCTGAACAACAGCTTTTATACTACTTTTGCCAGGATTTCTGACAGTTTGAGCAAATCGGTTGAAATCAAGTATTCCGATTTTAAAAAAATTGAAAAAAGAGAAATTCCGAACACAAGAGTTTACAAGTATTCGGGGAGCTCTTCCGAAAATTCTGTTATTGAAATCAGGATCAATGAACTTTTGATTGACAAACAACATAAAATTAAGTTTGAAATTCCTTCTGGTTATGAAAAGATTTAATCTGTACTTTTTCTTTTTCCTTCTTGTAAGTCCTGTTTTTTCTCAAAACCGAGCTCAGCTTGAACAGGAAAGATTGCAGATCATTGACAAAATAGAATTTATTACAGGTATCCTGAAGAAAAATGTTGCCGACAAGGAAAATACTCTCCTTTACTTCAATTCACTTCAACAACAGATAGGGAACAGGGAAAAAATCCTGAAAAACCTGAAATTGCAGATTTCCGGTCTGACCAGCGAAATCGCAGAAAAACAAAAGACACTTGATACTCTCGAAGAAAATATTACTCAGCTCAAGGAAAAACAGTCAAGGCTTATACGAAGCAATTACCTTAATACTATCACGAAAAACAAATATCTTTTTTTGTTTTCTTCAAAAGGCTGGGATGATTATCTGGACAGGAAGCGCTACTTAAAACAATACAATAAATTCATCTTTGAGAAACTGAACAGCCTTGAAAAACAGGAAAAGGAAATTCAGAAATTATTGAAAGAAATTAATACAAATAAAGCCGAAGTTGAAAAACTTGCTGTTTCCGAAAATGAAAATCTGATCAAACTCAATGAAGAATCAAAACTAAAAACCCTGACTCTGAACAATCTAAGCTCAAATGAAGCAAAATACAGGGCTATCCTAAATACTCAGAAAATACAGAGAGAAGAATTAAACAAAAGTATTGAGAATATAATAATAGACAGATTGAAAAACAGCTCAGGATCATTAACTGATACAGAAAAAAATACCGGTTCGGAAAACATCTCTGCATATAGAACAAAACTTTCGTGGCCTGTATCAAAAGGATTCATCTCATCAGGTTTCGGGAGACATTCACTTCCGGGCATGCCCGGTGTATATACCAACAACAGCGGGATAGATATTATCACTAATCCCAATGAAACCATCAGGGCGGTTTTTGATGGTGATGTTGCAGGATTGATGTATATAAACGGCTATAACTGGATGATAATTCTAAAACACGGTGAATATTACAGCGTATATTCAAAACTTGAAACTGTCAATATTTCGAAAGGGGACAGGGTTGCAAAAAATCAGCCCTTAGGAAAAATAAGCGAAAATGGTGAATTTCACTTTGAAATATGGCATCTTAAAACCAAATTAAATCCTGAATTGTGGCTGAACAGGTCTATAAATTAAATAAGATCCTGCAAACAATTCCATTTATCTCAGTACAAAGATTATTTATTACAAATGAATTATGTTAGACAAAAAAGACAATAAAAAAACATTACAAAAACCAGACGAAAAAGCGATCCTGATCGGAGTTTTCCTGAAGAACTCTGAAAGCTCAGGACAGGCATATCTCGACGAACTCGAATTCCTTGCCCAGACTGCCGGTGCAATAACAGTCAAAGTATTTACCCAGAGACTTGAACAGCCGGACTCAAAATTTTTCGTCGGAAAAGGAAAAATAGAGGAAATTAAGGAATATATCGAAAACAGAGGTGATATTGATATGGCAATATTCGATGATGATCTGTCCGGAAAACAGACTTCCCTGCTTGAAGAACTGCTTGGAGTTAAGATCATAGACAGAAGTACACTTATACTCGATATCTTTGCAAAAAGAGCCCAGAAATCAGAAGCTAAGGTTCAGGTCGAACTTGCACAGCTTCAGTACCTGCTGCCAAGGCTGCGCGGATTATGGACACACCTCGAAAGACAGCGCGGGGGTATCGGAATGAGAGGCCCGGGTGAACAGGAGATCGAAACAGACCGTCGTATTGTAAAATATAAAATAAAAAAACTTAAGGAAGACCTCATTCAGATAGAACAGCAGGATAAAACCCAGAGAAAACGAAGGGATGAACTTATAAGGGTTGCCCTGGTAGGTTATACCAACGTAGGTAAATCCACCCTGATGAATTTGCTTACCAAATCTGAAGTCTTTACTGAAGATAAACTGTTCGCTACTCTCGACACAATAGTCAGGAAAATGGTGATTGGCAATATGCCATTTCTTATGTCCGATACTGTCGGTTTTATCCGGAAACTTCCCCATCATCTTATTGAAAGTTTCAAATCTACTCTTTCTGAAGTCAGGGAAAGTGATATCCTGCTGCATGTCATTGATGTTTCTCATGCACAATTCGAAGATCAGATCAATACTGTAAACGTGACCCTCAGGGAACTGGATGCAATGGATAAAACAATCATACACGTATTCAATAAAATAGATCTTTTCCGAAAATATCTTTTGATGATCTGCTGGATGAAGAGACTAAAGATGAACTTATGGAGAAATTTATGACTAATATGAGAAATCAATTCGGAGACAGGATCATTTTTATATCAGCCAGGGAAAAGGAAAACATCGATAATTTACGTGAATTGATAAAAACTGAGGTCGAAATCAAATATAAGATCAGATACCCGTACAAAACACAGTACTGGTAATCTTAAATCATAAGTTTGTCCTGACTTTTATCTCAGCCTGTCCATTGACCTGACAGTTTTTCATCCCTGCCTATGAACCTGACAGCCAGAATTGCAAAAACTATACTTACAAATGGCATGTACAGGGCTATGGAATCCTTTATCTCTCCTTTGCTCTCAATAAGGTTTTTTGCCTCATTATAGAATAATACAGCAGCTACTACAAGCACCAGAACACTAAGTACGATAACCAGATAACTCAATTTCAATTGCAGAACTCTGTTCCTGAATAAAAATATAGCTACCAGGGCACTTAATCCACCCAAAGAGCTCAATACAATCAAAAATATATTGTCGAATATATCATAGTCCAAATCAGTTAAAAAGCCGGCACTTTTAATGTCGCTTACTGCAAATGGAAACTGGAAAAGTGCTGCAAAAGCCATAAAAGCTAAAAAAAGAAATATCGTCTGCAATCTCTGTATCATATCTGAAAATTTTAATTTAATGCAAATATGAAAACAAGTTTTTACTCCTGTTTGTTTTCGGCTAAAAAAATTAAGAAAACATCGATTTGCAATTTATAAATTCGATCGAGCTATTTACATCCATGTTGCAATATGCTCAAAAAATGGCAGATGATTAAATCTTTTACAGAAGCCTTTTCTTGCTCGGTGAGAATGGGCAGGAGGCTTGAGGCAAATCCTCACTCTAAATCCCTGCCGCTTCAGCGGTACAGGTACTCCTTTTTATTAACAAAAATCCATTAAACAACTTTTTCCCAAAAAGGAGAGGGACTTTTTTTAGTCGTTATTTCAGAGCTCTAAAGAAAAAATGCGGTTTTTTATCGGGAAAGTACTCCCCTTCTCCTTTAAACTAAAGATTTATCGAACTTTAGAAAAGTTTGGAACTTTTCTAAAGTTTAAAGTCATTTAAAGGAGAAGGGGTTGGGGGATGAGGATAAACAAAGGAAGTAGACTCAGGCAATGATCTTAAAAAATTAATTCTAACACTTTTGAACAACTCAGGCAATTTATAGCTTTATATAATTAGATAAATTGTGGGTTAAAACTAACAGTTAATAAAATCTATTAAAATGATTGGTTCTAAAATAATACACTCCGGAAGATTTATAATTTACTCCTTCATTTTCTTTCTTTCCTGCTCCAGGGCTTATTATGTAAGAAATGACTTTGAATTTCCTGATCCGGTTGATACAAATAATAAACAAATAGAATTGCAGGTCAAAAAAATACCAGGTTGACGGGGTTTATGCCGACAATTTATTTGATGGGGCAAGACTAAATGATTTTACTAAGATCAACGATACAACATTCCAGGCGCTTATAAAACCTGAAAACACTCCAGTAAACGAAAGTCCATGGTTTTCATTCCGGATTTCAGGAGATCAAGCCAGGACAATATATTTAAAACTGAAATATCAAAATGCAAAACACCGGTATATACCCAAATTAAGTAAAGATGGGAAATTCTGGATACCTGTTGATACTTCATTGGTCAAACTTGTTGATAATGATAGTTCAGCTATGTTTTCGATAAATTTATTACCTTCAGTAACTTATATTTCTGCCCAGGAAATTGTAAATAGTTATGATACGGAATTATGGATAAATTCTTTAAAAACCAATAATTTAACCTCTGAATACCAATCAATAGGAAAAACACCTCTTGGAAAAGATCTTCATTTCTTCAGAATTGGTAAAGGCTCTTCAAAAGGGAAAAAAGTAATATCTGTTATGACACGTCAGCATCCTCCTGAAATATCTGGTTATAAAGCTTTTCAGGCATTTACCGGGGAACTCCTGAAACAAAATGAGTTTACAGAAAAGTTCTTTAAAAAATATGAAATATGGGTTTTTCCAGGTATTAATCCGGATGGAGTCGACCTCGGACACTGGAGACACAATTTTAATGGAGTCGATCTAAACAGGGACTGGGCTTATTACAAACAGCCTGAAATCGATATTATTACGGAATTTATCGTTGAAAGAGCTAAAAAGAATCATAACAGAATCATGCTTAGTCTTGATTTCCATTCGACCTCGCAGGACATTTACTATGTTTATGATAAATCCTTTAAGTCAAAACTGAAAAACTTCTCCCGTAAATGGACAGATATCATAGACCAGGGTGTTTATCCGTTTAAAACCGTATTAAGCCCTGAACCATTGGGAAAACCATATTCCAAAACCTGGTACTATAAACAGTTTAAAGCAGAAAGTATAACCTACGAGGTAGGTGATGAAACCGACAGGGCTATAATCAGCAAAAAAGCCGGGATAGCCGCTGTGTCAATGATGCAATTGCTTTCTCAGTGACAAACTATCCGGTTTGCTTAAAGATATCCAGAAGCAAGGATCAGTATCAGTAACTGGGCAATAAGTATCCTCGTTATAGTAACCATAGGATATACGGTTACATATGACTGTGTAGGTATGTCTGAATTCAAATATTGATTGCTGAATGACAATGCAGCAGGATCAGTATAACTTGCACTCATTATACCTACAAGCTTGAAGTAATTTATCTTTAAAATATATCTGCCAATAATTACCATCATTACAAGCGGAATGAAGGTTATCAATGCACCATATCCAATCCACTCCCATCCATTATACTTGACAAAATTTTCATAGAAATTATGACCTGCATGTATACCAACAGTCGCAAAAAACAATGAAATACCGAGATCTTTCATGAAGTATATTGCACCATGATTTATATATGTATGAATTAACCCGATACCTCCGTACCTGCTCAAAAAAAGTGCCACCAGCAGTGGGCCTGCGGCAAATCCAAGCTTTATCGGAACAGGAAATGATGGTATCAGCAACGGAATTGAACCAACTATAATACCAAGTATCAGTCCTCCGAACAAACTGAAGAAGTCGGGTTCCAGAAGTTTCTTTTCCGAATTGCCTATCATCTTCTCTGCCTGTTGTATGGACCATTTATTACCTACAACTGCTATTTTATCTCCAAAAAACAGGGTAAGCGATGGATGTGCCAAAAGCTCCATACCCGATCTGAATACTCTTGTTACTTTAAGATCATACCTGTTGTACAGATCAAGCTCATCAAGGGTTTTATGCACCACATCATTTTTAGTTACTATAAGTGTTTTAGCGTGTATTCCCTGTTCTTTCTCTACCATCTGATCCGAGGATTCCCTGCCGAGATATTCTAAAACTTTGTCGAGATCCTCTTTAAAACCCACCATCATCAAAACATCAAGATACTCGATCAAAGTATCTGCCGAAGGTGAAATAACCATTGTTGTACCGGAACGCTTTAATCTTGAGAAAATAACTTTTTCTTTGCCAAACATCTCTACAATTTCCCTCAGGGTCTTTCCCACAGGTTCGTGGTTGGTAACCCTCACCTTCATGATCACAGGTACATGTTTCTTTGCTGCTATCTCAGATTCAAATTCCTCATTTTCCTTCTTAAGATCAATTTTCAGCAATTTCTTGGAGAGCATGATAACCATAATTATACCAAAAACACCAAAAGGATAAGTTATTGCATAGGCTACGGCAGGATCTGCAAATTTATGATCAGGGAATTTATCCTGGAATTCAACAAGAACAGACTTTGCAGCTCCAAGTCCGGGAGTATTTGTTACCGCTCCGGACATCATACCAACAACATTCTCTATCGACTGACCGGATATAATAAAGACCAAAATCGCAATAATACCACCCATAACTGCAGTAGAAATTGCCAGCAGATTGAACTTAAGGCCATCATCCTTAAATGATGAGAAAAAGAAATACCTACCTGAATACCTATGCCATAAACAAATAAAATTAATCCAAAATCCCTTAGAAATTCAAGGGTGTGTTGTTCAACTCTATAACCGTAATGCCCAAGAAGTAATCCGGAAAACATAACTGCTGACATTCCAAACGATACTTTCCTGATCTTCAGATTGCCTAAAAAGATCCCCAATGCAATGACAGACATCACCACTACCAGAGACTGTGTTACAGTTGGATTTTCTGCCGGACTAATTAATTTTAAAATGGTTTCTATCATATTTCCTTTATTGAAAACAAATCAAGCTGCAAAAATAATATTTGTTTTTTTAATTAATGATAATAAAAATAAATATAATATTTTATAAACAAAGATTATATAAAATATTATTGTGTTAAAATTTACAATTCAAATAATAATACTTAATAAAAACTGATTTGGATCTAATTAATTATTAAAGTTATAGTATTTTTGTGTTAAAACAAAAAAACTAATTTTAAATTCGTTATAAATTACTACCGTTATTAAGGAATGGAATCAGAAAATTTTAAAAATAATTTAATTATAACAGAAGATGGCTCAAGTTCTGTATTCTCGGGGCATTTTAAATGTACATATCATTCCATTCATGGTGCAATCAGGGAAAGTGATCACATTTTTATACAAAGCGGACTTTGTTATTTCCTGGAAAAAACAAAAAGGAAACATGCAAAGATCCTTGAATTCGGTTTTGGAACAGGCCTGAATGCACTATTAAGCCTAAGTTACAGCCAATCTAACAATTTAAAAATTGATTATTCTGCTATTGAGGCATACCCGCTTTCAACTGAATTAGTATCAGCTCTCAATTACACTCACAATGACGAACTAAGCAAATTCAAAGAAGAATTTCTGTCAATGCATTCTACTCAAAATGAAATTCTGAGAATTGGAAAATGCTTCTCCTTCTCAAAATCAATTTCTAAATTTGAGGATTACAAAACATCTGAAAAATTCGATGTGATTTTCTTCGATGCATTCGGCCCTGACGAACAGCCACATCTCTGGAATCGTCCATTTCTTGACAAAATACCGGGTTTACTTAATGAAAATGGCATTCTGGTCACCTACAGTGTCAGGGGTTTTTAAAAGAGCATTGAAAGATCTCGGCTTTAAAATTAATAAATTGCAGGGTCCTCCCGGCAAAAGAGAAATTTTAAGGGCTGAAAAACTTACATTTAACCAGCTTTTTAACTTTGCTTTCCCTGAATAAAACTCTGATAAATGAAATTTGAAACTCTGCTTTTCTGCAACTTAATACTCCTAATTCCGTTTTGGTTAATATCACAGGATACACCTCTCGAATCAGACAATTACATGAAAATAAGCTCTTATGAAGATATGGCCTTTTTTCTGAAAAAAACGGATGGCAATTCAGAAATACTTTCAGTTGAAAAAATCGGTTCTTCGGTTTTGAATCGCAATATCTATGCATTGAATTTTTCAAAAAAAGGGATAGGCAAAGACAAATCAAAAATAAAAGTGCTTTTTTTTGCCCAGCAACACGGTAATGAACAATCCGGAAAAGAGGGGGTACTTTTGCTGGCAAAAACCCTGTTAAAACCCGAATATGCGTATTTATTCAATAAAATTGATCTCGTTTTAATCCCACAGGTAAATCCGGATGGATCAGAATTAAACAAAAGACGCAATGCCAATAATGCTGACCTTAACAGAAATCACCTGATAATGACAGAGCCGGAAACAAAAGCGATTCATGAGCTTTTCGATAAATACCAGTTTGAGGCTACCATGGATGTTCATGAATATTCTCCATACGGTGATGACTGGAAAAAATACGGATACCGGAAAAATACTGATGTGACCCTGGGGTCAACTACCAATATCAACATACCGGAAAAGATCAGGAAGTATTCTGACAGCCTTGTTTTGCCTTTTGTGCTGAAAAGATTAAATGAAAAAGGCTTTTCATCGTTTATTTATTGCCCCGGTGGACCTCCTGATTCTGCTTATATACGGCACAGCACCTTCGATATAAATGATGGAAGACAAAGCATTGGTATTCAAAATACCTTATCATTCATACAGGAAGGTATGAATGGGGTTGATACATATAAAGAAAATATCAGACACAGGGCCGAAGGACAGATGAATGGAATGCTGGCTATGTTGGAGTTTATTCATGCCAATAAAACCAAGATAAAACAACTGATAAAAAATGAAAGAAAATCGCTATTATCAGGGTTAAAAAACGGTAAAACGTCGGTGCAGATGATCCATACCGGAAATGGGAAAAAACTTACTTTGCCTTTAAGGTCGTATTTTACCGGTAATGATACCATAGTTTTAGTTGATGATTATCGTCCGGTAGTGAAATCTCTTACTGAGGTTATCAATCCGATAGGATACCTTATACCAAAATCTGATAAAAATCTTTTAGGCTGGATGAAAAGTATTGATCTGAAATATGAAACATTTAAGCCGGGAAAAAATATAAAAATCGAGGAATACCTGGTGCAATTAGTTGATTCAGTTGATTTCGAAGGTGATACGGTAATTGATCCGGATTTAACTTCCAGATATTACGATAATTTAGCATTTTCAGATTACTATTATATACCTGTTGATCAATTTAAAGGAAAGATGATCATTCAGGCTCTTGAACCTAAATCGATGATAGGACTTGCAACATACAGGCAGTTTGCATATCTTATAAAAGAAGGAACTGCTTTCCCTGTTTTAAGAGTAATTAGGACTAAAAAATAATTTATATTAAAAATTCTAAAAAATAAAACACATGAAAATCGACAGAATCGAATTAAGGCATATAAAGATGGAACTCGTAAGTCCTTTTGTTACCTCAATGGGTATTGAATACGATGAAGAACATATAATAGTTCGTGTTGACGGAGAAGGTCTGACAGGCTGGGGAGAAAGTGTTGCCGAAGGCACTCCTTTTTATTCTTACGAAACAGTGCAGACAGCCTGGCATATACTAAGTGATTTTCTGATACCATCGGTATTGGGAAGAGATATTTCAGACATAGATGAAGCGATTGCAGGATATACAAAGGTAAGAGGTCACATGATGGCCAAAGCCGGACTGGAAGCAGCACTCTGGGACATTTTCGCAAAATCGAAAGGAATTTCACTTTCTCAGATGCTCGGAGGGCTAAGAAAAAAGATCGATGTTGGTGTTAGCATCGGGATACAGGAATCTGTTACTGACTTAATAAAGAAAGTGGAAGGATACCTGGCCGAGGGCTACAAACGGATTAAAATAAAAATAGCTCCCGGACTTGATATGCAGTTTGTCGATGCATTATCCCGTGAATTTCCGGGTGTTTTATTGCAGGTAGATGCCAATTCGGCATATACCCTCGATCATATTGATCTTTTTAAAAAAATGGATGAATATTCTCTGTCCCTGATTGAACAGCCTCTTGGATATGAGGATATATTTGATCATTCAAAGCTTCAGAAAGAGATCAAAACCCCGATCTGTCTCGATGAAAGCATTCATTCTCTTGATGATACAAGAACAGCAATCGAACTGGGAAGTTGCAGGATCATAAATATAAAACCGGGACGAGTAGGAGGTTTTACCGAGTCAAAACTTATTCACGACTATTGTGCTTCGATGAATATCCCTGTATGGCATGGTGGCATGCTCGAATCAGGAATAGGACGGGCAGGGAATGTAGCTCTGGCATCACTACAAAATTTCACTCTTCCCGGTGACATATCGGCAAGTAAGCGATATTATAAAGAGGACATTGTTGAGCCTGAATTCCGGGTAAATCCCGATGGCACGATGGATGTCCCTACAAAACCGGGAATAGGAGTTGAGGTAAACATGCAAATGCTTGATAAGGTGACTGTGAATAAAAGGTGTTTTCGTGAACAGATAATAATTTAGATTTCCTAAAATAATTGTATTTTTGATATATGGTTTTTGGATTTATACTGAATAATAAAAGATCGATCACAATCATTTGTATAAAAAAGTATGTTTAAAAATACTGCAATATTTATAATTACAATTTTTTACACCGGGATATCAATGTCTCAGTCTTATGAATTCGGATTTAACAATTACATTGAATATCAAAAAGGAACATTACCGATTGTTTTATCTGTTCCTCATGGAGGGAGCATGAATCCTGCAACAATTCCCGATAGGATCTGCAATGATCCGGTTTATGCCACCGATGCATATACTATTGAAACTGCTATGAAAATAAAGGCAGCTCTTTATATAGCTACAGGATGCTATCCTCATATCATCATCTGCCATCTGGACAGGGCCAAACTTGATTGCAACAGAAATATAAATGAGGGGCATGTGGTAATGCAGAAGCCATGACAGCTTGGAATGAGTTTCATGATTTCATCAATACAGCTCAGAATACTGCAAATCAAAACTTCAATAACAAAACACTTTTTGTTGATCTTCATGGACATGGTAATCCGGTCCAAAGGATAGAACTTGGATACCTGTTGTACGATCATGAACTGGAATTATCGGATGAAATCTTGAATTCTGACAAGTATATTAACTTCAGTTCAATAAAAAATCTTGTCAATGACAATGTAAATAATTTCACTCTTGCCCAACTTTTGAGAGGACCTGAAGCTTTCGGTACATTATTGTCAAAATACGATTTTCCATCGGTCCCAAGTCAGCAGATTCCTTACCCGGGAACATCTTCAAACTATTTTAGCGGCGGATATATAACTGCAAATCATACCAGCTATGCATCCGGTGTCATAACTGATGGATTTCAAATGGAACTGAACTATAATGGAATCAGGGATACTGAAGAAAACAGGACTAAGTTTGCAAATGCCTTCACAAAAACTATCATTAAATATCTGAACACTCATTTCAATTTGATCTGGAACCCTTGTTCACCGCTAAAGGCAACAGGCAGAAACCTATTTTGACATTAAAGTTTTTCCTAATCCTCAGAAAAAGGTAATTCGTTTTTTCTGGAAAGTACAACAAAAAGTTTTAGCCATTTTAAGATAATAAGTATAAGCGGAATGGAAACAGATAATGGAATCATTTCGTATGATGGTGAACTGATCCTGAAAAACAGTCTGAAACCAGGTATTTATATCCTGGTCCTGATCAATTTTAATACCGGTGAAAGGTATATGACAAAATTGATTTCTGAATAGTAATACTCAGCGTTAATCATAACACTGCTGCGATTTGTTCTTTTACATTTCATTTTCCCATTTTATCCAGATAATTCAGCAAAATCCCGTTCACAAGTTTCAGGACATTATGCATCTTTTCAGGATCAGTTTTTTCGTAAGTATCTCGGGGAGAGTGATAATCATAGTGAAAACCAGAGAAAAAAGTCAAGACAGGAATATTTATTGCAGTAAATGAACCATAATCACTTCCCAATGTCCATCAACCTCCCAAAGGTCAAGATTGAAAGGTTTCAGCAGCTTAAACTGTTCGTTTCGGCTATATTGCCTCAAGGTCAAATCATTTTTCTGGTCCCAATACTCAGGATATTTTGCAGAGTATCTTCCGGTGCTGATCTCGAGATCATGTCCATATTGATATACAGTAAAATGCTGTCAGTTTTCAATTTGTTTTTAGCAAAATAGTCACTTCCTATCAGACCTTTTTCCTCTGCTGTCCAACAGGCAAATACAAGATTTACAGGTGGTTTAATCACACTTTCAGTCCATTTCTCTGCCAGGGACAAAACTCCGGCCACTCCCGATGCATTGTCATCTGCTCCGTAAAAAATACTGTCACCACGAATGCCAAGATGATCATAATGTGCTCCTATAACTACTGATCTTGAAGTGTCAATTCCCGGTAAAATACCGATAACATTAACTCCCGGAATTTCCTTTTCAACTTATAATCCCTATAGACACTCTCCAAAGAATTGATTGTTGAATCGCCTTTGGATGCCTGAAAAATGAGAAGGTTCTGATAATAATCCTGAACCCTCTTACTGAGTGCTATGATTACTGTTTAAGGTGACAAGATTGAGATTATTCATTATTGATGCGATATAGGATGCAGCTAATTTACCTCCCTTTGTTCCTGATTCCCTGCCTTCAAGTTCTGCTGATGCAAGAAACTGAACTATAGGATAAAAATCATGTACTTCAGGGGATTTTACCGATGATTGCCTCTCTTGAGCATATATTGAAGAATATACAAAAAGACATAAACTCAATGTAAAAAGAAAAACTATTAATCGTCTCATCCTTTTACAATTACTCCGTTAGCCATCAGTTTCACAATGTTGAACTGATCATCAAGAATAAGTATATCTGCATCATAGCCTTCCCTTATATATCCCTTCCCCTGCAGTTTTAAAATATTTGCCGGATTGCAGGTAGCTACATATAATGCCTGATCGAATGGAATCCCGTCTTCCATAACAGCTTCTTTTATCTCTCTAAGTATCGAATCAGGAAGCCCCATTTCAATCTTCATAAGTTTTCCCGTTTCCGGATCAAAACCCGGAAGTGAACCGCATGCATCAGAAGTAAAAGTTATATTTTTTAGAGGAACTTCACTTTCAAACAGTATCTTCAGAGCTTTTGAAGGTTTTATCTCCTCATCGGCATAATAAGGATAAGAAGATGTTGTAATATCGACATATCCTTTTTTTCCGTATTCTTTTGAATCTTCAAATATATAGTCATTGCGGTTGCAGTGGGTTGGTATGAATTGGGTGTACTTGAGTTCACTGCTCTCAACCACATCATGGATAGGCCTGAACGGATCCCTTGCATCACCCATATGCATATTCACTATGCCTGCCTTGCCTCCTATCATACCTGCCACCCGGGCATGAGCAGTAAGTTTTGCCAGCTCTGCAACAGTTGGGACAGAGGACCGATGATCAGAGACAGCTATTTCACCCACACCTATGATCTCTTCAAATAAAGCTATATCTTTAGCTATATCTCCAGTAATAGTCGGAGGCGGAACCTGATAGGCTCCGGTATACATCCATGCCGACATCCCTTTTGCACGGATCGATTTCACTTTCATCAGTACACTCTCTACAGTTCTCGTTATACCATCGGTACCAAGACATCCTACTACAGTGGTTACCCCTCCTTCAATCATCATGCTTATCTCAAGTTCCGGCATCCTGGTGGCAGGTCCTCCTTCTCCTCCTCCACCGGTAATATGAACATGCGAATCAATCAGTCCGGGCATCAGGTTCATTCCGCTGCAATCTATTATCTTCACTTTCAGACCGTCAGGAGTCGATATGTTTTCGCTTATTGAAAGTATAGTTTTACCTCCTGTGAGTACATCTTTCACTCCGATAAAGTCCGGAGTATATATATTTGCATTTTTAAATAATGTCAGCATTCCTGTATTTTTATTTTTAAATTTATAAGTTTCTTCAGGCAACAAAATATCTACAATAAGTCCCTTTCCTCCCATAAGACCTGATTTTATTATCCTGCTTTTTAGGATTTCTCAATACAATAACCTGGTTTTCCCCGGTAACCCTGAATTTATTTCCCTCAACAACAATAGCAGTTGATTCATCAATTCCGACACATTTGGTCAGATTTTCAAGTGATGCAGCCATCAGTCTGTTCATTCTCTGCCTTTTTATAAATGCTGGTCTACTATGAGTTTACCTGACCAATCCTAACCTTCAGTGACCTCAATATTGTCAGGCTCAATTGTAGGGTATCTACCCGTATATTCAGGATATTTTAATGAATTTCCCGTGATCATTTTTTGCTCATGACTGCAGCACCAGCACTAGTGCCTGCTATTGTGGCCCAGCAGAAAGGCTTTGTGTATTGCCTGATAAATCAGCTTTGCCAACAATTTTCATAAACCTTGTCTGATCTCCCGCTGACATATATCAAAGGAGCTCTGGCAATAGAATCTACCTGAAATGATGTAATAGCCTGGCCTTCTGAAAATTCATTCCTGAAACATTTACTATACCTGACAGAAGCAAATCCTGCTTTGCATACCAGACAGCACTGTCAGGCTCTTCGCTAGACATTGGAAGAATTATTAGTATCATCAGGTTTTTCAGCCCAGCTGTTCTCACCATTTCCTGCATCAGGCTTACAGGTTTTCTCCACCTCCTCTTATGAACAGCTTCCCTTTTATATTTTCATTCTGTGCCTTTAATCAGCTGATAAAATAAGTAGGTACATCAAAACACAAAACTGTTAATTATAGTTGATCTTTTTTCTTGACAGGTTCATTTACAAGGCTATTTAATTTCAAATCCAAAAATACAAAACAAGAGCATTTAACCTAAAAATTCAATAATACTTTTAAACAATAACTTCTTTTTCTATATATTTGTTGCATTATTCTTCAATGCCTTTAATCAGTTTTTGATAAACCAATATATTTATGACCAGAAAATGCTTACTGATTTTATTTAATATTTAATTGACGGGAATGTATTCTCAGAACGGCAGAATACTGATTGTAGGTGGTGGAGCGGAAAAAACGGAGTCAACAGCTGGAGTACACCAGATCAAATGGGCAGGAGAAGGCAAAAGAGTAGCAATTATAGGAATTTCAACAGGAAGCCTTGCATATTCAAACAACAGCAATGCGGAGCTGCATTGCTGAAGGAATTTGCAGTAAGCAACAGGAATCTGCTAATTCGCAAGCATTTATGATACATTAATAACTTATCAGACAATTTTTCCAGGTGGTGACCAACACGATTATTCAACTACTACAAAGATACCAAATTGATTGATGCCGTAAAATTTGTTTGTTCAAATGTTGGTATAATTGGTGGAATTTCACTTGGAATGCACATTCTTTCTTCTGTCGTTTACACGGCAAAAAATGGCAGTGCCTATCCAGATGAATGCATTGAAGATCCTAACAATAAATATATTGCACTTGCTGAAGATTTCCTGGATTTCGTTCCGGACATTTGTTTGATAGCCATTTTGCAGAAAGAGGCAGGTTTGGTCGTCTGGTAGGTTTTGGCAAATTACAGACTAAATAATGGAAAGGATATTATAGGACTTGGTATGGATGATCTTACGTACTACCATTGACGAAATGGACTTGGAACAGTTTACGGGAGAGGATGATGCCAAATCTTATTTTCTTTGTTGGCAATTTTAGTCAGAATAGTAAAACTGCTTGCGGATTCAAAAAAAATAGTTCAAAGCCTAGGATGTAAGGTGATTTTAAAACCAGAGAAACAGAAACCGATAAATTAACAAGAGTCATCAATACTGCAGTTGGCAGAAAACGGGAACGCTACTGTACTGGCAAGTAGAATGAAAAAGCCTTGGAAATACAGGAACTCCTCGATGATCTCTTCGAACAATACAGGAATAAATCTGATGCTGTCCTTATCCTTACAGGTGAAATCTCACTCGCAGCTTCATATAAGGATAAATTGTTGCCTGCAAAGTTTCACAACCGTCGAAGTCAGGAGTATAGATCACAACGCCGGAACAGATCCCGGACTTAAACAACTGATAAACTTCATCACAAAAAATTGTTTTGCTTTCAATTCAACTACAGGTTTTATGCAACTCTGAAAACCTCAGGAAAAATGGTATTACTTTGAAAAATAAACTTAGTAATCCCGGCATGATATCGGCTTTATCGGAGATGACTCTGCTTTGCAGGAAAAACTGTAATAGAAAACTTACATACCGAATACGCTGGTTACCATGCACAACTGACGTTCGAAACTGGATTTGATTGCTGGTTATATAGTGTAATCATGCCAAACACTTATTTTCAACAGTATTATGTACGAGAATTCAGCAACCGCTATCTCTCAAGTGGTGTCCAAAGACACACTAAGGTACGGTATTGGCCTACTGATCACACAACTACATGAAATTCACCCAATCAGATGGTAAAACCATATTTACGGTTATGGAAAGACCGGTGAAGATACTTGCAATGATGGAGGAAAAACCGTTTCTTTTTCCAGTCTGACATGTTCGAAGTACAAGTTCAAACCTCCAGGTGATGACAGCGGATTCGATGAATTGTACCTTACGCTGACTGATAATACGAAACCTTATTTTATGGGAATAACTGGAACCAAGTTCAATCCTGCCGGGTGATGGGCCCACAGGTTAAAGTTAATTTTAATCCTGTAAATGACGCTTTTTTCTGCAATTAGGCCGATGATTTTTTCAATTACAAAATATCTGGCCTGACTTAAGGTTGATCTTAAAAGTGATGAAGCATTTACAGGTAAATTCATTGATATTTCTTCTTTGCAAAAGTATGTATTTAGTTGAAATATCCTTAGGACAAAATAACTTAAAACCTTCAGTTGCAAAAATAATTAAAGAATAAGATATTTTTATAATTTTATAAACATGAATAAATTAAATGTTAATCCTAAATTCAGTCATGAGAAAATTGATTCTTTTATTTTTAGCTCCGCTTTCTGTGGCATGGTTGTAGGACAAACTGTGGTTATCACAGGCAGTTGGTTTCAAAGCGTTGATAAACTGCCGGTACGCGGAGTGACAGTCTGGAAAAAAACACAGAACGGGATTATTATCGACATGGAAGGCATTTATAAGCTCGAAACCGAACACAGTGATACAATAGTGTCTTCACGAGATCGGAATGAAAACGCTTGAGGAAAATGTGAAACGGACGTACCAGATTGATGTCGAACTGACGGATGACAACATCAAACCCGATGAGGTCATTAGAAGTTGCTGATTGAGAGCATCGAGCAAAAACTGAGATCCGGTTCCGTCAGTGCTGTTAGTGAAAGTGAGATCAAAAGGAACTGCCTAGGACTATTGACGGAGTATATTGCAGGGAAAACAGCCTGTGTTTAACAATACAAAATTCAGGTACCTCGGTGGTCAGCTAAAAATCAAACTCTTCGTGGAGGCAGTCGATAAATGCAGGGTAATCAACCATTGATTATTATAGACGGTGTTCCTACGATAACAGGAAGTTGGGCAGAAGGTTACAGAAAGGTCAGGAAATAGATGCACTCTCAGATCTGCCTGGGTGATAATTAATCTTTTACAATAAAGGACGCTTCTGCAACCGCAATTTCTGGTGCTAGGGGATCTAAACGGAGTTATTCTTATAACCAAAAGTCGAAAAGGGAAGTCTTCAGAAAACCGATGTTCTTGCTGAAGTACTTATTACGGCTGGCAGCCTTCTCCGAAGAAAGAGTCGGCCAGAACTCAGCGAATGCCACAATGGAATGAATATAAAGGCACACATGTTCAGGGATTGATACAGACTCGATGAAGGAAAATATTGCAGGTTGTTCCAACCACTAACACAGAACTTTCACTGAGCAGTG
>JADJGA010000002.1 GCA_016708265.1 Saprospiraceae bacterium
AACTGATGAAAAAGGAAATTTCAGGTTGAATAACGTACCTATAGTCAGGCATAGTTTGAAATTTACTTATATTTCGTACAAGGAAATAGTTTTATCTGACATAGTAGCTAACACTGAAAAAGAAGTGACACAGTTAAAATGCAGGAGAGTGTAAACTGACCTTTCCGAGGTTGTTATAGTTGGAAAAAGACTATGAGATGCATTAAATGAGATGGCTACTGTAAGTTCTAGGGAATTTACTGTTTTTGAAACTGAAAAATATGCAGGCAGCCGCGGAGAACTCCAAGAATGGCACAGAAATATGCCGGAGGTAATATCTTCAGATGATTCACGGAAATGATATTGTGATCAGGGGGTAATACTCCACTGGGTGTGCTTTGGAAATTGGAGGGAACAAATATTCCAAACCCAAACCACTTTCTATCTCGGGACAGGAGGTGGATCTGTTACTATCCTAAACAATAAGTTCCTGCAAATTCAGATTTTTTCACAGGTGCTCCCCTGGGGAATATGCCAACGGAATAGCCGGGGCTTTTGACCCCAAATGAGAAATTAGAAATAATGGGAAATTTTGAAGGAAATTTTCAGTTTGGGAATCCTGGGCAACTGAACTCTTACTCGAAGGGCCTTTGTCAAAATCAAATTCTTCTTTTCTGGCTATGTACAGGTATTCCACAGTTTCATTTTCCACGAACTTGGAATCAATATCAGGATCAATTCAAACCAACTTATCAGGATGCCGCATCTGATTAAAATTCCCATTTAAAAAGGGTTGGAAATCTGGCTGTTTTTGCTGTAGGGGCACCAGCTATGCACCACAATTATAAAAAGTGAAGACCCTTGATACACTTTGGAAACTGAATTATACGGAACGCTGGACAGAGACCAGTATTTCTGGAGCAGAATGGGAGTCATAGGAGCAAGTTACTCAGCCTATTAACAATACAACTTATATTAAAGCTGTGATCTCTGCTTCACAACAGTGGATTAAAGCTCAACATGACAAAGTACTGAACACACGGAAGGAGCTCTGTTCAAAATAGACACTCTGATCCCAATTCTTGACTATACATTTGGATAATAAATATTCAGCCTATTTTTCTTTAAACAAGAAATTAAACAAAAAACCGGAATTAAAGCAGGTATCAACTTTGACCTTTATGATTCAAAATACATTGACAGCGTCAGAATAGTATATTCAGCAGATGAAATTAAATTGGATTCCGTCTCAAAATGGAGATTGCGCTGGGATAGTGAAGCCAACCCATTCATTATACAGCCTTTATAAATTTAAAGTATAGCTTCAGTGACAATCTTACTTTGACAGCAGGTCTAATATCTGATCTACTCCATGAGCAAAAATCAGTCTCTCCGGTTGAACCAAGATTTGGATTGGCATATCAGATAAGTAGAACATAAAATCAGTTTGCCACGGGACTACATTCACAATCCCTGGCTCAATATCTTTATTATTATGATAAAAATAACCAATATAGCTCAAAACTTAACCCCTATACAAAGACCCGAAACTGATAAGAAGAGCCTGCATTTTGTGCTCGGTCATGAATGGTATACAGGCAAATATAAGACTGAAGACCGAAGTGTATTATCAGTATTTGCCCATGATCTTACCATAGGTAAAAAACCGAAGTTCCTATTCATTGCTAAATTCAGGATCAGGATTCAGCAGGTTTTTTCCTGATGTACTCCACAAGTGAAGGAACAGGGAGAAATTACGGTATTGATATGACAATTGAAAAAAGCTTTTACAAAAGGCTATTTTTTTCATCGTAACGGGTTCTTTATTCGATGCAAAATACAGAGGCAGTGACGACACTCTCCGGAATTCAACTTTCAACGGCAGCTATGGATTGAATTTGATGATAGGAAAGGAATTTAAAATAGGAATGAAGCAGACACTGAATATTGGAACCAGCGTTACCCCTTTCAGGAGGCCATAGAAAAGGAATTGTTGATGAAGATGCAACAATAAGAGAACAGGAAGTAATATTCAAAGATGAAAACTATAATGAGTTTAAATTCAAAGATTACTTCCAGGTCAGATCTAGAAGATCACATATAAAATAAATTCTAAAAGTTTACTCATAATTTCATTTGATATTGTCAATGTTCTGAACACAAAAAATATTCTCAGATATTCATATGCTCCCCGGAAAAAGATTCTGTCATCGAAGAACCCCCAAATTGGCGGACTACCAGTATTTATTACCGGTTCAATTTTAAAGGATAATTTTTCATCTTATGGAAAAGGAGTTGATTTGACAAAATTAACTCCTTTTTTTCGTTCTACGATTGAATATCTGATTTAAAAAACACATATATGAAATTCAAAGTTTCTTCCAATAATGCTTTTAGTGTTAACAGGTTGTTATGGTTGTATTAAGAGAATTCCTAAAAGATAGTTGTTCAGCATCCTGATTGGCTATTCAAGGAGGTTTGTGTACTTGATGACAGCATTAAAGATGGTTCATACCAGAAATTTTCCCGGATGGAAAACTTGGGACAGTTGCTATTATAAAAATGATACAATCGAGGGTAAGAAAGATTTTTTCTAATAAAGGATATATTGAAGAATAGAGAATTATAAAAATGGTGTTTTTGGATGGCAATTATCAGGTTTTATATCCTGAAGGGAAAAAAAATTAAACCAGACTTACAACAAGGTGTCCTGAAGGATTTTCGCTTGCCTATTATCCAAATGGCAATATAAAGAAAAAGTTACCATGAAAAACAATGAGGAGAATGGCAGTTTTGAAGATTTTTATGAAAATGGTAAAATACACTGGAAAGGCACCTATCTGAATGGGGACAATGAGCATGATACACTTTATGAATACGACGATACAGGTATTTTATTAAAAGATGTTTTGTCAGTATAGTGTGAGTCAAACTGTAGTGGACCAAAGAAAAAGGAGAAATAACTGATTTAAAAATTCTTCCTGTAGACAAAGAACTTTTAAAGCAATTCAATAATTAATATCTTTATAGATCATGCAGAAGCATTTAAAAATCATAATACTATTTATTTTGCTGTCCTCGAATTCTTTTGGACAGGTTGGAACGACCAATACTTATAAATTTCTGAATATATCCTCTTCTGCAAGAATTTCAGCTCTTGGAAACAATATTGTATCAATTGATGATGATGATATCAGTCTAACAAATGAAAATCCTGCTGTACTCAAAGATGAAATGATAAGATCATTGTCATTAAGCCATAAGTTTTTTTTTATTGGTATATCAAGTCAAAATCTGGATTATGGTTTTAAAATTGGGAAAATCAACTTACCTTTTCATGCTGGCATTCAGTTTATGAATTACGGACAGGCAGATATGGCAGATATATACGGTGACATATCAGGTACTGTTAGCGGAAGTGATCTAGCATTCCTGTTGGGAGCTTCCTACAAGCTTTATGAAAATTTAAATCTTGGATTGAATACAAGGTTTATTTATTCTAATATTGGCCCCTATAATTCATTTGGCATGACGGTAGATCTTGGAGCTATGTATCATCTTAAAGGTAAAAACTTTGACATTGGCTTTGTGATTAAAAATCTGGGAGGAACGATTGATCCTTATGCAGATGAAAAGAGCCGGCTCCTATGAATGTCATGGTTGGCATTTCAAAACGTCTGGAACACCTGCCATTCAGATTAAATATTACAGCCACACATCTTAACAGATTCAATCTCAGTTATGATGATCCAAACGGAGAAAACAATATAATCCTGACAGATGAAAATCAGGATAAATCAAAATTTGCAGAATTTTCTGATAATTTCTTCAGACATTTAATATTCAGTGGTGAGTTTTTACTTGGTAAAAATGGTGGACCAATGAGGCTGAGATTTGCTTATAATCACAGAAAAGCAAAAGAAATGTCAGTTTATCCTTACAGAAGTTTTGCAGGTTTCAGTTTTGGTTTTGGCCTGAAAATGAAAAAATTCACTATCGATTATGCATACAACATTCATAATCTGGCAGGTGGAAAATCGCACCTGACATTATCTACTAATCTTAATAATTTCAAAAGAAATTGTAAACATTTTTACTTAAGAAAATTATATACCAAATAGGAGAAAAGATAGGCTAGACTCCTATATAAATAAATTGTATCAATGGCCATTTCCATGAATTTGTCTCTCTGAACACAACGGCAAGTGTACTGACACATTGCAAAGCAAAACATAAAACATCAGCAATGACCATGCAACAGCACTATTATACGTCAGTTTACCTGTCACCGGATTTATATCCTTTCCCATTCTTTCAGATATCCTGACATTATTATCAGCACTGCCGATACTGCATATATGGTTGACATTGTTCCGACAAATACTTCTGGCAGCAAATGAAGTGATGATAGCAACCCCAATCCTCCAGTCAAACCCGAGAGGCTGAATTGCAGGTTCTATTACTTTCCCCAAAACACCGATATATGAATTTTCGAGTTTGCGGGAGGCTATCAAATTGTTGGTTTCTTCACTTGATAATTTTTTCTGAATTGCTTCAGTAGTTGCACTTATTTCAGAATTTTCCAGTTTTCACCAGGCCCGAACTCCATGACCCATATCACTAAAGAGATCATTACAATTATCTTTCCGGCTCCAAAAACAAAAGCCCCAATTTTTCTTTTACGTAAAGTGCAATATTTTTTAAAATTGGTTTTTATATTCAGGCAATGAAAGAATCAGATAAGAATTTCCCCTGGTATTGATGAAATATTTCATCACAAGTGAAGAAAACAATGCCATTGCAATACCAAACAGGTATAAACCCATCAGAGTTATTCCCTCAGATTAAAGCCCCATATTTTTTCATCAGGTACGGCAAATAATACCAGCAAAGAGTAAACCGGTATCCGTGCAGAACAACTTATCAAGGGAGTAACCATTATTGTTATAAGCCTCTCTTTCCAGTTGCTTATAGTTCGTGTTGACATAATTGCAGGCACAGCACATGCCCCACCAGAGATAAGTGCAACCAGGCTTCTACCATTCATACCAAATTTTTGCATCAGGTCATCAAACATGAAAATCACTCTTGACATATAACCAATCTCCTCCATGATACCGATAATCAGAAAAGAATAAAAATCTGAGGAACAAAAACCAGAACTCCTGCAAGTCCGGGTATTATACCTTCAGCAAAAAGCAATGTAAGCCAGTTTGGTTCAAAATTGTCTTTTAAGTATTCTGAAAGATTTAAAAAACCACTTTCAATCAGATCCATAGGAAATGTAGCCAAGGAAAAAATGGCCTGAAAAACAAGCATCATAATACTAAAGAAAATAACCGGGCCAAAAATTCTGTGAGTTACAACTTCATCAATCCTGTCTGTAATTGTTTTACCTGTACGTATTTTTGATGAAACTACTGAGCGGGATTTGGCTTCAAAAAGCCTGTATCGTTCCATAGTCTCATTAATCTGTAAAGAAAGGTCACTGAAACCTGAAATGAGCTTGAAGTCCCTTATTTCATTTTTCAATTCACTTGAAATGTGTTTTAACCATTTACTATGATGTATCTGAAGCAATAACTGATAATCAGAATTATATTCAAGCCTTGATTTGAACATCTCAACTGTTCTTTTTTCTACATCAGCTAACTTATGGAATTCTTTTTTCAGAAGAATATGGAAGGTCCTTATCTATTTTAAGTAATGAGTTTTTTATCGACTGTCACTCCGGGAAAATTTGCAACATGTTGCTGTAATCCGGTAAGGAGGGTATTAAAAAGGCTGCTTTTCCCACTATTCGGATTACCAATAAGCGCAACTTTTGTATATAAATGCTGACATCAGATTATTATTATAGCTTTTGCCTCAGATTTTCGCAGTGCAATAATATTATCATCCACCTTGAAATAATAAGTCCCTCCAAAAGGAGATTTTCTGACCATAGACATTCTCGTTCCGGGAAGTATACCCATAGTCAGTAATTTTTGAGATAGCTCGAAATTATCAAATCCAGCAACTTCACGAAATGTTCCTAACTCTATTTCAAGACTACTCATATTATTTAGAAGATTTATAATTAAACAATTAAAACCTTTATTGGTTTTTAAACCCTTATAACTTTTTCGGAAAAATTATTGCTATAAAAAACAGGCTGAAAAAATCCAGCCTGTTCAATATAATTTTTATGCAGCGTTTAAAACTTAGGACAATAAATTCTCTGTGTTCCGGGTCCACAAATGTTATATATCACTGATAATTCGAGACCGTTGTTGATCTTTGAAGCATTGCGCAAAGCTGAAATATTTGCATCATAACTTAAACCTACTCCAAAATTCTCATAATCAAATTTTGCTGTGATAATGACAGCATCGCTATGCAATTTGCTATCAAATTGAGTACCAAATCTGTACCAGGCACCTACCTGAAATCCCTGGTTATTCAATCTACTGTTACCTAATGCAAACCTGAGAGCTGTTCCAAGATTAACCTGCACATGAGGTCCTTGCAAAAAGTAACAAAATATGGCAATACAGCTATTCTGGGCTGTATTTCAAAGGATGCACCTCCATGGATGGTAACTTTTGTATAAAGTCCCTGTGAATTGTTAATTGTCCTGATTACTGCACCTGTTGAGTCTACTAAGGATCTTTTAAAAGCCTGGTTAGCCTGATTAAGATGCTGGAATGCAGCTCCAACATAGAAGTTGGTATATTCATCAAGAATAGACCACCATAACAAACCTGCAGATACATCACCAAAGAAGAAATGTGGATTTGGCACAGTCTCGAATAAATTATTATCTTCATCAGGAAAATTAAATTTGTCAGTATCCAGTCCTCTTCTTGCCAGACCACCCTCAGCACCGATAACAAGGAAATGGGCTTTCTTTCTGTATCCCCCATTTGTTTAGCATATGAGGCTGAAATTTTCCCCGCATAGTTCCATAATTGTGTGTTCCTGCCACATCACCCCAGAAAGTTCCACCTATACCAAAATAATCATATCTTCCTACCGGCATTTTCTGATCGTAGGACATAGAAAATGTATTGTATGCTCCGGATTTCAAAACAGGTGACCATTGATTTCTAAAATTTGCAATAACCCTGCCAGTACAATTCGAAACACCAGTTAATGCCGGATTCAGATTTAATGGAGACATATAGAACTGACTGAAATGAATATCCTGTGCAGTCAGTGAAAAACCTGATATGAACAAAAGCTCAGAATCGAAACATATCTAAAAATCTTCATGTATTAAAAATTTTAATATCAACAAAATAACTAATATTTTTAAAAAATCAGTTAACCTTTTCACTTTTAAAGCTTAAAAATACCATTTATTTTAAAAATCAGATAAACTTTTTAATTTTTTTTAAAAAAACTATCCGCATTTTTTTAAAAATGACATTAGATCCACTCAATATATAGATACAAAAAAGGAAAATATGCTGCCTGAATAAAAAAAAATTCTTTAACCCATAATTAAATTAACATGATTTGAAAAATCGGATAAAAAAACTTTTTATGATATTGATTTATTTAATGAAATTGTAAAATTACTTCCTGATCCATATTCACTTACAACATTTATTTTTCCACCCTGTGCTTCGATGAATTCTTTGCTGATAGCCAGACCTAAACCTGTACCTTCTTTTTTGGAACCAGGAATGCGAAAATATCTCGCAAATATTTTATCCAAATATTGTGGTGCAATACCTTGGCCGGAGTCTTTGACTGAAATTTCAATTTTATCATTTAAGGATTTGGCAGTTATTGTAATTATTGAATCCTCATAAGAATACCTGATAGCATTAGAAAGTAAATTTATCAAAACCCATGCTGTTTTTTCGCTATCTGCCTGAACATTACCGATTTCAGTATTACAATCGATCTGTAGTTTTATTTGCTTCTGCTCAGCTTGTGATTTTGTTGCATTCACAGCATATTGTATTAATTCATATGGATTAGCATTTAGAATATTAAGTTGAATATTGCCGCTTTCAAGCTGAGTCATATTCAGTAATTCACCTGTTATTTTAAGCAATCTGTTAGCATCATCTTTTATACTATCCATGAGATGTTTTTGTTCATCGTTTAATTTGCCAATATGTTCATTTTCCAATAATTGAAGGCTCATTTTAATTGAAGAAATCGGTGTTTTAAATTCATGCGAAATATTGGCAATGAAGTTGGTTTTAGCAAAATCCAGTTCTTTGTATTCGGTAACATTTCTTAAAATTATCACATGACCTATCAGACGTTTTAAAGATTCTCCTTTCGGGGTGATGGATATATGTAAAATTTCCTTTTCAAAATAACCTTCTTTATTTTCAGAAAAAATTTTAACCGGTTTTGACTTGATTTCCATACCTTTTTCAATTTTCAACAAATCATTTATCAGCATTTTAAAAAGATCGTTTTTGAATGCCAATTCTTCTGCATTCTGATTGAGAGTTGTTTCAATATCCAAACCACTGATTTTCACAGCTTCCCGATTGATAAATATCACATCAAGATTTTCATCAAGTCCTATAACAGGATCATGCATATTGTTAATCAGGGCTTCAATCCTGCTTTTTTCATTCATCAACTTAGCGAGGTTACTATTCTTATATTCCTCCAGTTTTTCAGCCATACTGTTGAAGGATGTAGCCAATTGGCCAAATTCACTTTTATTGTCAAAATCAATTCTTTCAGTATAATTTCCTTCTTCAATTTGTTTAATACTTTTAGTAAGTCTTTTAATCGGATTAGCAATATTGGAAGGAAGATTTATTAATAATATCAAAGCAATTATAAAACAGAGTATACCAGCTATCAGGATTCCTACTACGGCTTTATCTGCATATTTTGTTGCTATCTTACTTTTATTTTGAATGGCAAGCATATTGACCTGCATTATTTTGTAAATTTCAAATCTTATCTTTTTCTCAATTGCACTATTTTTGAGGTCTGATTTAAAAATTTCAAAATGTGATCTTAATTCTTCTGTCGATTCCCTTTCTCCTGTTTCTGTAATATTTTTTTCCTGAAGATGTAAATTTAAATCAAATTTTTCAAGCGATTCAGGATCTCTTTTATCAAGAAAAAACAGCATATTTCTTGTGTATAACAGCGTGTTATAATTTGCGGATAGTATATTATCAGTGTCTTTTTTAATGAGGTGATGTACTTTATTCCTATAAGGTTTAAACTAAATATAAGAAGAAAAGTAAACCAAAACCTAAATTTAATTTTGTTTTATTTTCATCATGAAAGAATTATAAGATCTATTTTATTGGAAGATATTTTTTTCAAAAGTTCTCTGATCAGGCTTGCCGAAAGTATTAGTCTGATCAAATTTATACGTGGTTTACCGACACATATTGTTGTTACTTTTCGCAATTCAGCCTGTTCTATAATTGTTCTGGTTACAGAACTGCTTTCAATTTTTAAAATCTCAGCTCCAAGTTCTGTTGCCAATTTGAAATTATTTATCAGAAATCTTTGTTTATCAAGAGGAATATTATCGGCGCTTTCGTGTGGAGTCTGAACATACAGAACAAACCACTTACTATTATAATAATTTGCTAAGCGGGAAGTTTTTCTTATAACAGTTTTAGCAGACAGTTCATTGCTACTTATACATGCAAGGAATCTCTCATGTTTCATCGAACTATTCTGGAATATTTCCGATTCTACTTTTCTTTCAACTTGAGAAGCAACCTCCTTTAACGCAAGTTCTCTGAGCTGCAGGATGTGTTCGTTTTGAAAAAGTTATTCAGGGCAGTTTCTATTTTGCAGTATCGTAAATTTTCCTTCTTTAAGCCGCATTATTAATTCATCAGCAGTAAGATCAATATTCACAACTTCATCAGCAAAAGCAATTACCTTATCGGGAATACGTTCTTTTACTTCAATCCCGGTTATTTTTTAATATCTTCATTTAAACTTTCAAAATGCTGAATGTTTACAGCACTGATAACATTGATACCTGATTCAAGGATCTCAAGTACATCTTGCCAGCGTTTTTCATTTTTACTGCCTTCAATGTTGGTATGAGCCAATTCGTCAACAATAACTACCTCCGGTCTCAGATTGACTACTGCCTGTACATCAAGCTCTTCCAGCTCTTTTCCTTTATAAAAAAGTTTCCTTCGCGGAATGATTGGTAATCCATCCAATAAAGCCTGAGTCTCTGCCCTGTTGTGGGTTTCTATGTACCCGATTTTAACATCTATACCATTTCTGAGAAGTGAATGTGCTTCCTGCAACATTCTGTATGTTTTGCTGACACCGGCACTCATACCAATATATACTTTGAATTTACCTCTCCTTGATTTTTTGATGAGGTTTAAAAACTCTTCTGCCGATTTACGAATTTCTTCCATTATTAAATTATATACAAAATTACAATTTTATAATAAAGCATTTAGCCAAACTTGTTTGTTTTACTAAATTTAAAAACCACTTCTTTCATAAATCCTGTTGTTAAAAATATAAATCAAAGTCTTTTCTCTGAAGTTTGAAAAACTTAAAAATTTTGTGTTTTTCTGATGTAGTTCAATATTCAAAATTTCCGGATTTACTTTATGTGTTTTCAATAATCTGCGACTGTAATTTATCTAAAGCAATATTTAGTTTTAAAACATTCAGTTTATAGGGACCAAACATTCCCAACAAAGGTTTTTCAATATTGGAATTAATTATCTCTTTAATTTTGCTTTCTTCCAATCCGCGTATTTTAGCAATCCGTTTAGCCTGAATATTTGCAGATTGAACAGAAATATGCGGATCAATACCGCTTCCACTCGCTGTAACCAGATCTGAAGGAATTTCAGATGCAGATATCGAAGGATTATGTACTTTAAATGTATCAATTCTATTTTTTACAATTTTCAGATATTCAGAATTGGTTGGTCCTTTGTTACTGCCTCCTGCTCCTGCAGCATTATAGTCAACAGCAGAAGGTCGTGAATAGAAATATTTGTCTTCACTAAATTTCTGGCCAATAATGGTATAATACTTTTTTTCATTATGGATGATTATATCGCCCTTTCCAATGTTGCCAGTAAATTGAGCAATTCCGAGCACTATCAATGTATAGAATCCTGAAAAAAATAACATACAGAAAATTGTAAGTCTTAATGCCGGTAAAATATTTTTTCTCATTAAAGTAAGCTTTTAAATTATTAAAGAAACTAAAATATCAATCATTTTTATACCAATAAAAGGAACCAAAATGCCTCCAAAGCCATAAATAAAAAGATTTCTTCGCAATAATGCGCTTGCACCAATAGGTTTATAAGATACACCTTTCAGAGCTAATGGAATTAAAAGAGGAATTATTAAAGCATTGAAAATTATGGCTGAAAGTATTGCGCTCTCAGGAGAATGCAGGTTCATGACATTCAGGTTTTGCAAAGCAGGAATATTAGCAATGAACAAAGCTGGTACAATGGCAAAATATTTAGCTACATCATTTGCTATACTGAATGTAGTGAGTGTCCCCCTTGTCATGAGAAGTTGTTTTCCTATTTCGACAACCTCTATCAATTTAGTGGGATCATTATCCAGATCTACCATATTCCCTGCTTCCTTGGCTGCCTGTGTTCCGCTGTTCATTGCCACTCCAACATCTGCCTGAGCCAATGCTGGAGCATCATTGGTTCCATCGCCCATCATAGCTCAAGTCTTCCTTCTGATTGTTCTTTGCGTATGTAATTCATCTTATCTTCGGGTTTTGCTTCTGCTATAAAATCATCAACCCCTGATTTTTCAGCTATGAATTTAGCTGTCAGGGATTATCTCCCGTCACCATTACTGTCTTTATACCCATTTTTCGCAGACGTTCGAATCGTTCTTTAATCCCCGGTTTGATGATATCCTGTAGTTCAATTACACCTATAACTCTCTCATTTTCAGCAACAACAAGCGGAGTTCCGCCATTACTTGAAATGGATCTGACTCTTTCTGCAATTTCATCAGGAAAAGTATTACCTGCTTTTTCAATGATGGTTTTAATGGCATCAGTGGCACCTTTCCTTATTTTTATGTCTGCATAATCAATACCTGAACTTCTAGTTTCAGCTGTGAATTTAATAAATCTTGGATTTTCAAGATTATAAGTAGTTGGAATAATGTCAGCCAATTCTATAATCGATTTGCCTTCAGGTGTTTCGTCAGCCATAGAACTCAGCACTGATGCATTGACAAAATGGTCTTTATCAATACCATTTGCAGGATAAAAATTAGTAGCTTTTCTATTTCCAATGGTTATAGTTCCGGTTTTATCCAACAATAATACGTCAATATCTCCTGCAGTTTCAACTGCTTTACCGCTTTTAGTTATCACATTGGCTCTCAATGCTCTGTCCATACCGGCAATGCCTATGGCAGACAGTAGTCCTCCGATAGTTGTCGGGATCAAACAGACAAATAAAGAAATAAAGGCTGCAATTGTGATTGGTGTTTGAGCATAATCGGCAAATGGTTTTAGGGTAATAGTCACAATTATAAAACTAAGGTGAAGCCTGCCAAAAGAATTGTCAAAGCTATTTCATTGGGTGTTTTTTTGTCTTGAGGCTCCTTCTACAAGTGCAATCATCTTATCAAGAAAACTTTCTCCTGCTTCAGTAGTTACCTTAATTTTTATTTTATCCGAAAGCACTTTCGTGCCACCTGTTACACTGCTTTTATCACCACCGGCTTCGCGTATCACTGGTGCACTTTCTCCGGTTATTGCACTTTCATCAATAGTAGCCAGACCTTCGATTATCTCACCATCTGAAGCAATCACATCACCTGCTTCGCATATAAAAATATCACCTTTCCTGAGTTTGGATGAAGAAATAATTTTGCCATTTTCAAGTTTAGCAGGGGTTTCTTCCCTTGTTTTACGCAAGCTTTCTGCCTGAGCCTTACCTCTTGCTTCAGTAATAGCCTTAGAAAAATTTGTAAATAATAATGTCATTAAAAGAATAAAAGTCACTATAATATTATAACCGGCACTTCCCTGGTTTTTTCACCTAAAACAATCCATATGCTTACAAATATCATTATCAATGTACCAATCCAAACTGTGAACATTACCGGATTACGGTACATTTTTACAGGATTTAATTTGATAAAAGATTGTTTACCAGCTACTTTTACCAATTCAGATTGAAATAGCTTAGTGCTTGAATTTCGTTTCATAGATTTTTTGCTGCAAGACTGCCTGCTATAGCTACCGGGCCTATTATCGGTAAGTATCTTGCCAGCAACATAACAATTCCAGTTCCTATATTCCAGAATGGTGTATTATCACCTAAACCTTCGAAACCACTACCATTGTTGGCACTAGCAGAAGTAAATTCATAAAGCATTTCACTAAAACCATGATATCCCGGATTATTTAACCAGCCAGAATAAGTCTGCTGATCAACCACATACAAATGGCTTGCCATTGCCGTGCCTGCAAGTATCAGAAAAGGATGCAGCAAAGCTATGATCATGGCAATTTTCATTTCCCTTGCTTCGATTTTTTACCTAAAAATTCCGGAGTTCTTCCTACCATCAATCCACTGATAAACACAGCTAAAATGATAAAAACATAAAAGTTAAGAAACCCTACTCCTACTCCACCATAAAAAGCATTGACCATCATGCCCAACATCATTGTCATTCCTGAAAAAGCTGTAAAACTGTCGTGCATTGCATTTACTGAACCATTACTTGTACAAGTAGTATTTATCGCCCAGTATGCAGAAGCAGCAGTTCCAAAACGGATTTCCTTGCCTTCCATACTTCCTGATGGTTCAGCAATACCAATTTCAGTTATAGCCGGATTTCCCTTCATTTCATTAATTACAGTTGGAAGCAAAAGCAGAAAAAAACCAATTGTCATAACACCAAATATTGTCCAGGCTAGTTTCCTCCTTTTTAATACATAACCCATTGCAAAGATCATTGCAACAGGTATCAGTAATATTGCAATGTTTTCGATCAAGTTAGTAAAGTAATTCGGGTTTTCAAATGGATGTGCAGAGTTAGGTCCAAAAAACCACCACCATTTGTTCCTAATTGTTTGATAGCAACAAAAGCTGCTACAGGGCCTCTGCTCACTTGCACAGTATCTCCCTGTAGATTTGTCATAATATCTTTACCTTCAAATGTCATGGGTACACCATTGAACAACAACAGGATTGATACAATTAGGGCAAGTGGAAATAATATCCTTGTAGCACTTCTTACAAACAGAAAATAAAAATTACCTAATTTTTCTGTTGTCTTTTCTTTCATTGCAAAAAATACTACTGCTGCAATCGCTATACCGCAAGCTGCACTTATGAACTGCCACAACATCAATGTAAGCTGTCCTAAATATGAAAGTCCGGTTTCACCTGAATAATGCTGGAGATTTGTATTTGTAATAAAACTTACAGTAGTATTGAAAGCTAAATCTCCGGTCATTGATGGATTTTTATCCGGATTAAATGGCAACCAGCTCATATTTGTCAGGACGAACATCGATATAAAAAACCATATTAAATTAATAGTAATCAAGGCTATAAGATGTTGTTTCCAGGTCATTTCTTTTGTTGGATCGACACCTCCAAATTTATAAAAGAGCTTGTCAACAGGATTAAATATCAAATCTGTCCAATTTTTTTTATTTGTGAAAACCTGACCAATATAATTCCCAAAAGGTATTGCAAGCACAATCACAGTTATAAACATCAGAATCAATCCGTAAACTTCAGTATTCATAAATATTATTTGTTAAGATTTTAAAAGGATCATATTTTTATAATGAATGTATGGGGTGATAATAATTATGATCAGAAAGTAGAAAATTAATATCACAATTCTTACAGCATTGACTAATAAAATAGTCCAATTTATAATTATTATTGCTTAGTTTTTAGTTGACATACTACCTCTTACCGCATAACTGATAGGTGTAATTTGTAAAATATGTCGTGTCCGATATTTCTTGATCAGAACTTTTCAGGTCTGATAAGTACATAGCATAAATAAACAAACATTAATATAGCAATAAGAAAAGAAATATCATAGCCTTTAATTTTCTAAAATTGTTTTGATAAATGCAGACTTTAGTTCAAGGGAGAATGAATCCATGTGTTTTTTCATAGTTAAAGGAGTTTCATCAGATGCTATGATTTCTAAAAACTCATTTTCAACTGCATTTTTTACATGTAGTTTCCCTGAAGAATACAAAAGATTCATAACTTTAATGATATCCTGCGCTTTAACTTGCTCTTCCTGCTGCATATAAAGCTGATACTGAATTGCCAACTTCCTAAGCAAATCATATTCGCCTTTGTAACTAATGTTTCAATTGCCCAGGGCAACCATTCTTCAATCATTATTGTAATTTTAGTTTCCATTTTTGTTCATTTTTGAAATACAACAAATAGATAATGCCAAAACTTGTTCCACATATTTAAATTAGTTATTAATTAATTGCAATTCTGATTGTTATGACTTGTATAGCTTTTGGAAGACAAACAAAACCCTTTCATTTTGAAAGGGTAAAGCATATCATTTTGAAAGGGTTATTTTATTTGGTAATCCTCTATCTTCCTGTAAAGTGTTGTCAAGGCAATACCTAAGAGTTCTGCAGTTTTCGTTTTATTACCATTTGTATAATTCAGCACTTTTTGAATATGGATTTTTTCAGCACTTGCAAGGTCAAAAGCTGATAAAAATTTTCCTTTTGATTTATCCGTATTGAGTTTTTGCAATTCAACAGGCAGACTATCGACAGTCAATTCACTACCATCAGTCAGGATGACACTTCTTTCAATTATATTTTTTAATTCTCTGATATTTCCATTCCATGAATGCAGCTTCAATATTTCAATATAGTCGCGGGAAATTTCAATAATTTTTTTGTTGGTTTTATGCGTAAACATCTTCAGGAAATACAAGGACAATTCTTCAATATCAGCAATACGTTCTTTTAAAGAAGGCAGGGCAATTTGAAAAACAGCAATCCTGTAATACAGATCTTCTCTGAAATTTTTCACTTCAACTTCTTTTATTAAATCCTTGTTGGTAGCTGCAATAACACGGACATTAACTCTGGTAGGTTTACTGTCACCCACCTTTAGAAATTCACCTGTTTCAAGAACTCTCAATAGTTTTGCCTGAAGATCGGGAGGCATCTCACCAATTTCATCAAGGAAAATACTGCCATTGTTAGCTTCTTCAAAAATTCCTTTACTATCCCTTAATGCACCGGTAAACGCTCCTGCCTTGTGTCCAAACAATTCATTTTCCAATAATTCTTTACTGAAAGCAGAGCAGTTCACAGCAATAAAATTTTGTTTATTTCTTTTGCTTGCATTATGAATAGCTCCGGCAAAAACTTCCTTTCCAGTGCCGGTTTCTCCTGTCAACAGGACAGATGCATCAGAGGAAGCTACTTTTTTAGCAGCTTCAATAGAACTTAAGATTGATTTTGATTTTCCAATTATACTATCAAATGATTGCCTGTTATGCAACTGCTTCTCTAATTGTATGACACGTTTTGCCAGGGTCACTTTTTCTATCGCTTTATTTAGCAAAGGAATTATTTTATTATTGTCATCACCTTTTGTGATGTAATCAAAAGCACCATTTTTTATTGCCTGGACACCATCAGCTATATTACCATAAGCTGTTAGTAAGATTACTTCAATTTGAGGGTATTTATCCTTGATGACCCTGGTCAGCTCAACCCCGTTTCCATCCGGAAGCTTAACATCACAAAGCACCACATCAACATCGGTTTGTTCAATTTTTTTTAATGCTGATCTGCAATCAGATGCCTGAAAAACATTGAAACCTTCAAGACTGATAATTCTTGAAAGCAAATTTCTAAGTTTCTCCTCATCATCTATTATTAAAATATTTTTCAATTATCTAATTAATATTATAATAAAAAATTCTTAAACTTACGAAATATTTCCATTCAAAACCTTATTCCCTATTTAATAATTGATTTCTTGACAAATATACAGGATAAATGTAATTATTAAATGTAATCCAATAATATAAAAGTTAACACAGAAAAAATAAAGTGCTATAAAAGTTCAATTTATGGGATTTAGGCACAAATTACTGTCGCGAGTGAACTCGAAATAAAATTGGTATTCTCAAATTCTTTTTATTTTAACATCAGTATTAGTATTTACATGTAGAGGAACTTTTTCCTCAATAACATTGCTGGTATCTAAACCAAATGCCTGCATATCTGAAATACTAATTTTATTTACAACCTGGTAAAATGAAAACAAGAGCCTGTTCCAGTATTTTACTTCGAGGTCAGATGAATGTATCCTGTCAATCATAATAAATTTATAGTCCCCTGGAATGTTATGTTTTTTTAAAGAATCATAACCACTTGTCAAATTTATTTCCTTTTTATGAACCATATTTTCAATTATCTTTCTGAAGAATAGATTTATCCTTGGTCTGATTTTAAAGCCTATATTAAGATCAATTCTAAACAGAATCCCCGGGATCAGTTCTTTGACATCATATTGGAGCATAGAAGGTTCATCAGTATTATTAACATGGATAAACCAATATTTATCAGCACGTTTCGGGGATTTATAAATTATTGAATAAATGATTTTAGATTCAATATCTTCTTTCGAATCTGTTCTTGTCAAATAAACTAAATTTGTTGCAAATTTAGATATGGATTTATCTTTACTTATATCCTTAATTATATCGAGATAATCATTGATTTTCAAATATTTAAAATAATTTTTCTTTATTTCTCTTACCTGATACCAGGTATACATTATCATCATGAATAAACCTGAAATTAATAACGTAATCCAGCCTCCATGTGTAAACTTATAAAGATTAGCTATCAGAAAAGATATTTCAATGGTAAGATAAAACAATACAAAAACAACAACTACAATATCACTTCTATGCTTATTTAACTTTAAATGTTGTGCAAGAAGTAAAGTTGTGGCAATCATTGTGATAGTAATTGCAAGTCCGTATGCTGCTTCCATATTTGAAGAATTGCCAAAATAAAAAACAACCCCACAACACGAAATAAATAAAAACCAGTTAATCACTGGGATGTAAATCTGCCCTTTTATAATAGTAGGATGTGAAATTCTGAGTTTTGGCCAGAAATTCAAAGGAATAGCCTCACTAATGAGTGTAAATGTTCCACTAATTAAAGCCTGACTTGCTATAACTGCAGCCATAGTAGCTATTATTACCGAAGGTAAAATAAACCAATCTGGCACAATACTGAAAAAGGGATTTAGCGTTTTTGATATAGAATCACTATTTTTAATAATCCAGGCTCCCTGACCTAAATAATTGACAATAAGACATATTTTAACAAAAATCCATGATACCCTGATATTTTTAAAACCACAATGTCCCAGATCTGAATATAAAGCTTCTGCTCCTGTAGTACATAAAAAAACTGCTCCTAATAATACAAAACCATTCGGATGATCATGCAAAAAGACATATACAAAATATGGATTTAAAGCTTTTAATACAACTGGGAATTGTATTAAATGTATAAATCCTAATACGAAAAGCATACCAAACCAAATAACCATTATAGGTCCAAATGTTTTTCCAATTAAATCTGTGCCAAATTGTTGAAATAAAAATAGTATGAAGAGTATTATTATAACAATAGGCACCACAGAAATTCCAGGATTAATTATTTTTAAGCCTTCTATAGCTGAAGTTACCGTAATAGCCGGAGTTATAATGCCGTCAGCAAACAACATACTTGCACCTAAAATTGCCAATATATAAACCCATTTCCGCTTTTTGCGCAAAAGAGCATACAATGCAAAAATTCCTCCTTCTCCCTTATTATCTGCCCTGAGAGTAATAATTACATATTTTATTGTTGTCTGCAATGTCAAAGTCCAAAAAATACAAGATAATGCACCCAATATTAATGTCTGATCAAAATCAGGACTGTCAATTATTGCATTCATTACATATAAAGGTGATGTCCCAATATCACCAAAAACAATACCCAGAGCCACAAGTAATCCGGCAGCACTCAATTTATTTAAATCATTTTTATTCATCGTAATAATTATGCTGAAGCTTTTTGATTCCTTCAAAAAATACAATCACTTTTATGCCAATTAATTTTACAATATTATGAATATTTTTTGATAGGGGGGAAAAATAATATGTCTTTTCTAAATTTTATAAAAAATGCAAAAGTTGAATTATTTTAATAAAAAAGTATTTAGAGTACTTGTCTGAATCTTAAGTTTGGAAGAGTTGCTTATAATATCTGTATAGATTTAACCTTAAAATTTTTTTCTATTTGTATACACTACTTAACTCACTTCCAGGATAATAATGATATAAAATTTCCTCTGTTTGGTATCCTGCCAGAGCCATACCAAGTCCGCCGATCTGGCACATTCCAGCTCCATGCCCCCATCCTGCCCCGTGATAGATGAAACCTGACAGAAAGTCTTCACCATCGTTTAATAAATGCTCAATAATAATAGCTGAGCTATACAGAAATTTCCTGTGCAGGACTTTCCTTATCTCATAGTCTTTAAAAATAATAAGTTTTTTCTTTTTATCATCAACATCAATATAACTGATCTCAAGCTCCAGCAACCTGCCACTGCCTGCTCTTTTAAGTGGTTTTAAAACTTCAACGGCTTTAATCTTTAATCTGAGTTTTTCATTCAAATTTTGCACAAGTTCTTCCTGTGATACAGCAACTTTCCATCTGAAATACTTTCCACTTTCATCTACATTGCCAAGATATTTGTGCAATTCTTCTTCCTTTATAAAATGAGGACTACAAAATGATACAGGTACTGATAATACCCAGTATTTGAAATCAGTTTCAGAAGTCAGATCGACTATAATATTTCCTGGTGCATCTGGTATATTCAGCATATAGTCTTTGGGGTCGTTCTCCCAAAGATTTTCAAATCGTTCCATCACACCTCCACAAGATTTGGAATACCTGGCATCCACAATTTTATTATTGTACATCAGGACTTTTCCCCTTGTTGCCCTTGCTGCTTTCCTGCTATGATCAGTCAGATTATTCACTCCTTGAAATCTCTGGCAACAGTCATCATTGCACACATCAAAACCGAGTGCAACATGTTTCTGTTCAACATTTGCCAGCATCCATGAACGTGCTACTATGGATTGAGCTTCGATATAAGTGTCAGGACATTCAGAACTCATCTCTGATGTAGCAACACATGCAAGGTATTCTTCAAGTGGCAATTCATTGATCAGTAAAATATTACTATTTACAACACTTATAATCAGTCGATAAGCGAGTTTTACATCGATTTTTTGCCCAATGAAATCCCCTGCCAGCTATCACGTCTTTTACGATTATTATCGAATCTTGCTCATTTTGTTCTATGATCAACTGATCAACAGAGTATCCCTGAAATTTAAGTTTTCCACTATCTGCCCTGATTTCAAAATAATCACGTGGTTCATAGGCAATAATATTCCCATCCGCAATAAGATCTATCTCTTTTGCCTGGGAAACATCCAGAATTAAACTTTTTTCAAGATCTTCAGGAAGAATCATCCCAACTCTGAGAATTGGTTCCTTCTCCGGAATTGAATCAGGTATAAGCATTTCAATTGAATTTTGTTAAATAAGCATCAATACCTGCACCAATCGCAGGAGCTTCACGCAAATTTGAAAAACAAATCAGATCTTTATTAAAAATATTGTCAGTAAGATAATGTTTTTTGAAATTAATGTCAGCGATTCCTTTAGTCATTTCCATCAATAATTCTATCATCTCATCAAATAATATGCCTGTACCTATTGATTCCATGAGCAAATCTCCAAGTCTTTGTCCAATTATAATTTTATCAAATAAAGTTCCTTTGTAAGGATGTTCACTTTCCAATGCTTGTCTATTGGGGTTTATAAATTCAAAATGATGATTCCATCCAAAATAAACAGTTGTGATTCTTTCAAAGATAAGTTGTGCCAGATTTTTGCTTATTTGTTTAAGAGTGTTGATGGCATTAATGTCATTGTTTAAAGCTGCCTCTAAAATCTGAGGGGGAAATATCCTTTTTTCATTTAACTTTTCAATTGTCAAACCTGAATTCAGGCTAAATATAAACTGAATTCCGCTGGCTGAGGTATATCTTTCCAGTGACAGGCCATCTTCGGATTTCAATTCCCAGGTTTTGGCAATCCAGTCTTTAATTTCGTCAAAAGGGATTAGTCGACCTTTGAGTTTAATGGCATCAGCAATTCCGGTACCACCTCCAAGATAGTATGCATTTTTACAATTTTTAAACTCTCCTTTTTCAGCATATTCTTCACCTATTCCACAGTAGTCTGCATCGCTTCCAAGCTTAGCAACTTTATCGTAAAGCTTTATCCCCCTTTCTTTAAGTTTTGATTCTACGACATTGGCAAAATATGGCATTCTTGGTCCGTTTGCAAGAGCGGCAATTCCCCTTTTATCAGCAGTTTTAAGTCCGGGCATGCCTATTCCAATGAGTATTTTTTTATCTCTGTGTTTGGCAGCCAACTCTGTGATCACATCAGTACATGCATTCATATACACTTCTCCCTGTACCATTTCATCCTGAGTCAGGCCAATATCACCATTCATATCAGCTAATTGAACAGATAATTCTACAGGAGAGAAATCCTGAATAAATTCATCATAATGCCTGTATTCTCTGACAACATTAGTGGAACCAAGAGAAAATGTGTTATTTTTTTTGTCATAAATAATTTCCCAGGCACTTATTTTAGTCGCTCCCCCATCAATCCCTATTAATACCATATTAATTGTTAATTGTTAATTGTTAATTGTTATTGGATATAAGATTATATGGTTGCATGGTAACAAGGTATTTTATCAATAATCCAAAAACTTTGTATGAAACAAAGTCTTAAATCAATAATCTTAAATCCTTCTACCTATTAAGCATTTCATTATAAGCCATCCTCCTCAATATAGCGTGTCTTCTGATATCATCCTTGGCTTCATCATTTCTCATGATAAGTTCTTCGCTAATAGAATGATCGGTTCCTCCGCTATGCCTCACAACCTCATATATCGGATCCCAGACCCGACCGATACGGTAGTATTCCGAAACTTTGAGTACCATCTCATAATCCTCTCCGTAATTTCTTGCAAATTCATCGTCATTTATCGAGAAATATCCCATTTGCTTTATAATTTCAATGGGAAGTGACCTTGGAGCACCGGCACCATTTATCCTTAGAAGATTATTTCTGCCGTTTTCTTCAGTCCACTCATCGTGTGTCACAACCGGAATTTCTTCTAACCTGTTGAAACTTCCATCATTTTTCTTTTCCCAGACCTCATATGAGCCGATCACCATCCCTATTTTCGGGTCTGAATTATAAACTTCCAATATTTTTTCGACAGCATCAGATTTCAGTCTGTCATCTGAATCCAGTTGAACGTAATATTTACCTTTTACATTTTTTGCACCTATACTGAGACAAAGCCCTATATTGTTTATATCTATCACTATCAATCTGATTGAAGGTTTTGCAGGATCAAATTTTTCTCCACCTGCCATATAATCTCTCACTACATCAGCCGTCGGGTCATTTTCGCCTCCATTTACAACAATTATTGCTTCGATATCCTGTATTGTCTGAGCCTGGATAGAGTCAATAGCTGTACCTATAAATTCCGGCCTGTTTCCTACCGGAATTATTACACTTGCCTTCAGTTCATGGTCATCTTCCGGTTCATAATCACATGGCATCAATTCAAATGGCTTGAGGCAGGCATTAATTCTTTTCAGGTGTTCTGTGACAACCATTTCAGCTTCAATCTGTATATCTTTACCTGCAAGCAGGTAATCGAAGACATTTACTTTTTTTTCTGAGGCTTTGACAGAATAGAAAGAACCGCTGTATTTATTCGATATCCTGGTAAGATTGAAATGTTCAGAGATTTTCAATCGCATATCATACAAGGAGTTATATTTGATGTTTTCGTCAAATCCACCTATTTTCTCCAGTGCTTCTTTTCTGATAAAAAACACCTTGCCATAATCCTGATTGTCTCTTACTCTACCAATATGGTGAAACAAAAGCTTCTTTTCTAACACCCCCTGAGCTGTGATCAGGTCATAATCAGTATAAAACAACCCGGTGGAAGGATTCCTTTCTGCTCCTATCAGGAATGCCTCAATGGCAGCCTGTTTCAAAAAAACTGTGCTTTCCCTATTATCGATCAATAATACAAACTCTCCTTTAGATAACTGCACAGCTTCGTTGAGCGATTCAGCGTAAATTTTTCCAGTTGAATTGATAAAGGTTATATTGTTTAATGAATTTCCTTTTTCGCTCAAAGCGATTAGCTCAAAACTCTTAAAAGTTTGATTTTCAAAAGAATTCAAAGTTTTTGAAAATTCCGTATTTTCATCATTCCAATGAAAAATTATGCTGATTTCCGAATCCATATTTTCTAAATTTAATAAATTCACAAAATAATAATATTTAGTAATTTTATTCTCTGATTTGTTTATACATTTCAATTTATTTATAATTTATAATTTATACTTCAAAATTTAAAGAAAACTAAGCAAATTTATTCAAATCCTTATCTTTACATTTTTTAAAACAACTCAATATTATATTAAACAATGAAACCTCTATTTATAATAGTTTTTACATTTTTTTACTTGTTATTATTTTCACAATCATCAGAACTTTTCATACCTCTAAACATCAGGGAAGCTTATGCAAATAAAACCCGTGATCTGAGTGGAAAGCCAGGGACAAAGTACTGGCAAAACAAACCATCATATCGGATGGATATTGAATTTGATCCAGTACAATATAAAATAAACGGAGTAGCTGATATAACATACATCAACAACAGTCCCGACACGCTGACAGAAATCGTTTTTACCCTGCTGGGTGATATTTATAATAAAAACAACTTCTCTCATGACTGGCAGATGGACCGGAGTTTTATGAATGACGGTGTGGTTATTGAAGAGATAAAAATTAATGATAAAAAAATAAATATCAATAATGATGGTGTTTCGAGATCAGGAACAAACATGATAATTGGTCTTGATAAACCCCTTTTACCAAAAGCAAATACTGATATTTATATCAAATGGTCGTTTATTCATCCTGAAAATCTGAATATCAGGGAGGGGAATTATGGTGACAGCACTTTCATGAATGCATTTTTTTATCCAAAGATAGCAGTGTATGATGACCTTGATGGCTGGGACAAGCATAATTACTCCGGTTTTGCTGAATTCTTCGGAGAATTTGCAGATTATGAGGTAAATATCACTGTACCGGGAGATTTTAAGATATGGGCAACGGGTGAATTGCAAAACCCGGAAAAAGTTTTATCTGAGACCTATCTGCAAAGATGGAAAGATGCTCATATTACTGGCAAAGTGGTACAAATCATTGAACCAGGAGAATTCGATAAACGTGAAGTAACTTTGCCTGATAAAAAGCTGAACTGGACATTCAAAGCCCAAAATGTCCCTGATTTTGCTTTCGGAACTTCAAATAGATTTCTATGGGATGCCAAAACTATAGAACTACTAAATGATAACAACAGGAAAGTGTTCCTTAATACTGCTTATGGTGTAAAAAGAAAGTTTTATCCGCGCATTATTGGATTGCTTGATACCGTCATATTTAATTTTTCCACAAAGTTTCCGGGAATTCCTTATCCATATCCTTCAATGAGCATTTTCAACGGCAATGCAGGCATGGAATTCCCTATGATGTGCAATGATGCAGAGGAACCTGACTGGCGGGGAAATGTCGGACTCACTTATCATGAAGCCGGACATACCTACTTTCCATTTTATGTAGGAACCAATGAACGAAAATATGCCTGGATGGATGAGGGCTGGGCAAGTTTTATCCCCGGATATTTTATGGGCAGCCATATACCGGCTGATCAATTTGATTATTACAAATCGCGCATAAAAACATATCATCAATTTGCAGGAAACGAAGCAGAAGTGCCAATTATGACATTGACTGAGCACCTGAGGACACGACAGCCATACCGTCAGGCAAGTTACAATAAATCATATATTGCAAATATTTTCCTGATGGAGTATCTGGGCGAAGAAAGATTCCTGAATTGCCTGCAGGAGTATATAAAACGATGGGCAGGAAAACATCCTATGCCTTACGATTTTTTCAAAACCTTCAATGAAATTTCAGGTGAAAACCTCGACTGGTTTTGGAAAAGCTGGTATTTTGACATAGGATATCCTGATCTTGGTATAATTATGCCCGATAGCAAAACCATTGTAGTAGAAAACTTTGGCAGACTACCATTACCATTTGTAACGATCATCAATTATGAAGACGGAACAAATAATACTATGGAATATAACATGAAGATTTGGAAAAATTCGAAAACCAAACTGGTTGTTCCAGTCACTATCGAGAAGAAGATCAGAAATATAACATTGGAAAATCCAAAATTTATTGACCTGGACACATCAAATAATTCGGTCATTTTGAAGAAGTGAAAAAGGCAAGATGGATTGATGTAAAATTGGATTTACTGATTGTCCTGTCCTGAATAATCCTGAATAATAACAGATATTATTTTTCGGTTTTTTTAAAAAATTCAGACATTGCAAATGTTCAATAAATTTATCTAAATTAAACATTTTTTGGATTGATTCTTAAAATAATTTGTACCTTTGCAGATTCTTTTTAAAAATGAAAATCAATAAATATGAAAAAAATAGCAATTAACGGATTCGGAAGAATCGGAAGACTTACCTTAAGGGCTTTACTTGAGAAAAAAGACGTAGAAATAGTAGCAATCAATGATCTTACTGACAATAAAACACTTGCCCACCTTTTGAAATATGATTCAGTTCATGGCAGATTTAATGGCACGATAGAAGCTGATGATGAATTCATTACTATAAATGGAAAAAAGATCAAAGCTTTTGCTGAAAAAGATCCTTCAAACCTTCCATGGAAAGAGTTGGGTGTTGATGTAGTGGCAGAATGTACAGGAGTTTTCAGAAGAAGAGAACTTTTAAATAAGCACATCGAGGCGGGAGCTAAAAAAGTAGTTTTGAGTGTTCCTTCTGATAAACCTGAAGATGTAGATGCAACTATAGTTCTGGGAGTGAATGATGACACTTTGAAGCCAGAACATAAACTTGTATCAAATGCTTCATGCACAACCAATTGTCTGGCACCGATCAGTAAGGTTCTTAATGATAATTTTGGAATTGAATTTGGCTTGATGAATACTATACATTCATATACAAACGATCAGATCATTCTCGATGCACCTCATAAAGATCTTCGTCGTGCAAGAGCAGCAGCTGTTTCGATTATCCCTACTTCAACTGGAGCCGCTAAAGCAATCGGATTGGTAATTCCTGAACTTGAAGGTAAACTTCACGGACTTGCTATGAGAGTGCCTACACCTGATGGCTCAGTTGTGGATTTAACTGTAAAGCTTAAAAAAAATACTACTGTGGAAGAAGTAAATACAGCGATGAAAGCTGCTGCTGATGGACCGATGAAAGGCATTTTGAAATATGAAACTGACCCTATTGTAAGTGTCGATATTATAGGAAGTCCTTATTCTTCAATTTTTGATTCAAAGTTAACTATGGAGAAAGGAGGAAACCTTGTAAAAATAATTTCCTGGTACGATAATGAATATGGTTATTCTCAAAGGTTAGCCGATTTGGCTGAAAGAATGGCTTAATTAAATTGATAAATTGAAGATAGCCCGGAATGTATTTATTTCGGGCTATTTACTATATTAATAGTCTTAAAATTATTTTATATGAAATCAAATTTTAAAAATCAAAAAGTCCTTGTCAGGGTTGACTTTAATGTTCCCATGACCAGCGATCATAAAATTTCTGATAATACCAGGATTGTAAAGGCCATGCCAACTTTGAATTACATACTGGAAAACGGAGGCAGCCTGATTCTCATCTCACATCTTGGGAGACCGACAAAAAGCCTGGATGAGAATGGAAATATCAATGTTGAAAAATTCACTCTCAGATACATGATTCCTGAACTTGAAGCTCAGTTTGGGAAAAAAGTTGACTTCGCTTCTGACTGTATAGGAGAAGAGGCTGTGCAAAAAGCAGCAGCATTGAAACCGGGAGAAATACTTCTTCTGGAAAACCTGCGATTCTATAAAGAAGAAGAAAAAGGAGATGAAGAATTTGCAAAAAAACTGGCCTCATTGGCTACTTATTTTGTATTTGATGCATTTGGAACTGCTCATAGAAAACATGCTTCGACATTTTACGTGTCAGCATTGTTCGATAAAGACCACAAAGACCTTGGATTTCTTGTTCATGAGGAATATCAGAGTGCAAACAGGCTTTTGAATAATCCTGAAAGACCTTACACTTCAATAATAGGAGGAGCAAAAGTTTCTGATAAGATAAAACTTCTGGATAAACTGATCTCAGTATCTGATAACATTCTGATCGGTGGTGGAATGGCTTATACTTTTATCAAAGCTCAGGGAGGAGAGATTGGTAATTCATTGTTTGAACCCGATTATATTCAGACTGCGAGAGATATTCTCGCTAATGCTAAAGCTAAGGGAATAAATTTCATGCTACCGGAAGACAGTGTGATCTCTGAAAAATTCTCTGATGCAGGAGAGGCAAAAATAGTAAAAAGTTCTGAAGTTCCTTCAGACTGGATGGCACTGGATATAGGACCTGAAGCAATAAAAAAAGTATTCGGAAGTCATAAGGAATTCCAAATCTATAATGTGGAACGGACCACTGGGTGTTTTTGAAATGGAGAAATTCTCCAAAGGTACTTTTGAAATAGCTACTGCCATTGCTGATGCTACAGATAACGGAGCTTTTTCAATGATCGGTGGTGGAGATTCTGTTTCAGCTATCAATAAATCCGGTCTTGCAGATAATGTCAGCTTTATATCAACCGGTGGAGGAGCTATGCTTGAATTTATCGAAAATGGAGGGTTGCCTTGTATAGATATTATATTTGAGTAGATACAATGTAGTAAACATAAAAAACCCTGTCAGATTGATGGGGTTTTTTTGTTTGATATTGGAAATTTTACTTTACAGGCTTAGACATAAGTCTTTATTAAATTGTATTATGAATTGATTTCATTTTTGTTACTTGAATATCCTATCTATAAATTTGTGATAATAACTCCAAGGAATAAGTTCTGCATCATTAATTTTCCCATATTGATCTCCCTGATATATCAAAAAGGACTGCTCATTTAATCCAAGTTTTCTGAATGCTTTGAGATTTTGAACATAATCTTTATTATAGCTTTGTCCTGCTTTTATTTCCAGTGACATCAATGGATCAGCATCTTTTTCTATGATACAATCAATTTCAACTCCATTACTTTCTCTCCAAAAATAAAGTTTTACATTCCTCCCTCTGTGTTCTATCTGCTTTATTAAATCACTTATGATCAGATTTTCAAAAAGTGAACCTTTCAGATAATGAGTATTTATCATTTCAGGTGTATTTATCCTCAGCAAAGAACAAGCCAAGCCAGTATCAACAAAATACAATTTTGGAGATTTTATTAGCCTTTTATTGACATTTTTATAATAAGGTCGCAATAAAGTGATAATATAGCTTGCTTCCAGAATTGAAATCCAGGATTTAGCAGTATTTACGGAAACACCTGCATCATTTGCTATAGAACTCAGATTGAGCAATTGTCCTATCCTACCGGCACAAAGTCCTGTAAATGTAGCAAAAGCATGCAGATCACCAATGTTTTTCAAAGTTCTGATGTCTCTTTCTATATAAGTTTGGATATAGGACGGATAAAAATCTTCAGGTGGAATCTCAAAATCATATATGCGAGGATATCCCCCTTTCCAAATAAGTTCATTTACATTAATCTCTGAAAAGTTTGATATTTCTGTCACATCGAAAGGTAGTAATTTATTTATACTGATCCTTCCTGCCAATGTCTGGTTAATGTGTTCATTTAACAAAAAACTCTGAGAACCTAATAATATGTATTGACCGGCAGTTCTTCTTTGGTCAGAAATTACCTGGACAAAACTGAACAATTCAGGATATTTCTGGGCTTCATCGAAAATCACAGGGTGAGGTCTCGAAGATAAAAATCCTATAGGGTCCTCTTTAATCAAGGACAAAATATCGAGTCTTTCGAGATTGATATACTCAAAATCGGGAAATGTATTTCGGATAAACGTAGTTTTACCCGACTGCCTTGGTCCGGTGATTGATATCACAGGAAATTTTTTAAACATTTCCAGGAGGTTCTTTTTCAATTGTCGATCCACATACATAATATGTAATTTTGCATTGTAATTGCAAATTTACATATTTTTTATTATTGAAATCAAATTTTTACAAAAAATAATTGATCAATCATCTAATTTCAATGTTATTTTTTATAAAAAACATTTTTACCATTTGGAATTCTTGTATATTTGAAAGCAATTTGATTACTATGATAATAAATAAAGCGTTGGTCATGAAACTTTTTATGTTGACAATTTTTCTTATAAATTTAATGTTTACAGGATTTTCTCAGTATAGAGGTGGGCTCTTGAATGAATATATAAATAATAACATAAGTTCTATAAAAAAAATTATTCAATATAAAGGTTCTTTTATCAAATCAGATTCAAATGACATAAGTCCGGATTTTGATAACAATTTACAACTAGAATACATTGAATATTTTGATATACCTGACTTTCTTACAAAAATAGAATATTACAATAGTGATGGAAAAGTAAGAAGTTCTAGAGAGTTTTTTTATGAAAATGGCAAACTGAAGACTGAAATTTCTGATACTACACTTAGTTTTTATTATTCTAAAAAAAAATATGGAATTATTTCGACAATAATAATAAAGAAAGGATAGAATATTTCAAAGATGGTAGAATTGAAAAGTATTATATAAAAAGAAAATGTAATGGACTGGATTATACAGATTACGACATAAATGCTGAAAATGACACTTTGTGGATTTCTAATGGTTATTATAATAGTAAAGGTCTTTGTTACTTAATCGAACATTTAGATGAAAAGAATAAAGAAATACTTTCAATTAACATCAAAATTTACAATGAATTTAACAAGATTATTGAGAATTTTGAATTTGATAAGTCTGGCAATTTAATCAGTTCACTAAGTAATCATTATGAAGATAATATGAAGAAAACTATATACAAAGATTTTTTAGAAAATGAAGAGACCATTTATACCAAGCGATATTTTAAAGATGAGCATGGAAATATTTATAAGAGTTATTTTCAATCCAACCCAAATTCAAACAAGTGGAGTGTGACTTTTTTAAAGATTGAATATGAAAATATTATGAATAAATAACTCTTCAATACAAAGTTTTTAACTCCATATTATGTTTTTAAATCCTGATGATTAAAAAAGATTTTTTGGAGGTGTAAATAATTCATTAGTGATGACAAGTGGTTAAACCTCAATGACTAGTCAATAATTGACATGAAAAACAAAAAGAGAGGCGAAACAACTCCCTTTGAGCATAAATTATTATAAGTATTTCTTCCGATATTTAATCATTAAAAATGAAATTTCAATATCCCTCAATCAATATTAAATTGTATATTTTTTAAAATATTAGTTTTAAACTTTTCTTATCTTTGCTTTTCATAATGATCACAAAATATAGCAATTATCATATTAAAACGAAGGTGTTATGAGTAAGCATGAAGGTATAAAAAATCCGTTAAATATTATTGTAATAGTCGCGGCCTTAGGTTATTTTGTCGATATATATGATCTGATACTTTTCGGAATTGTCAGAGTACCAAGCCTAAAAGGTATTGGAATCTCTGATGCAATGCTATTACCTGAAGGAATATTTCTTTTGAACATGCAGATGGCTGGAATGCTCATTGGTGGAATTATTTGGGGAATAATGGGAGACAAAAGGGGCAGACTGCCGGTTTTGTTTTTTACAATTGCCTTATATTCCATGGCTAATATCGCCAATGGATTCGTACAAAATATGGAGCAGTATGCAATTTTACGATTCATTGCCGGAGTAGGTTTGTCCGGAGAACTCGGCATTGGCATCACCCTGGTATCGGAAGTCATGAGTAAGGAATCAAGAGGTTACGGCACTGCGATTGTCAGTGGAATTGGTATTTTCGGGGCAGTACTGGGTTTTCTGGTAGCAGATTTTTTGACTGGAGAGTGGCTTACTGGTTTGGTGGTGGTTTGGGAATAATGTTACTGCTTTTGCGTGCAAGTGTATTTGAATCGGGTATGTTTGAAAAAACCAAAAGTCAGCAGGAGGTCAAAAGAGGGGATTTTTAAGTATATTTACCGATAAGCAGCGACTACTAAAATATATTTACAATATTATCATTGGTATCCCTATATGGTATATTGTCAGCATACTTGTGATACAGTCCCCGGAACTTTCAAGACTTTTAAATGTGAAAGGTGAGATAAACGGAGGTGCTGCAGTTTCATATCATTATATAGGCATAGCAATAGGTAGTTTTTTTATCGGTTTTTTGAGTCAGTGGATGAAATCAAGGAAAAAAGTTCTTTATCTTTCAATGTCTTTTTTGCTTTTATTTACAATTGTATTTTTCTATTTCAGAGGAATGACTTCAACAATGTTTTACATGATCATTGGAATCCTGGGATTTGGTGCCGGATACTGGGCAGTATTTATCACAACGGCTTCAGAACAATTTGGCACGAATATCAGAGCTACGGTCACAACAACTGTTCCCAATTTTGTAAGGGGAGCTACAGTTCCGATCACTTCATCAGTACTGTTTTTATCAAAATATTACGGACTCGTCAATGCAGGTATCATTGTAGGTGCAGTATGTTTTCTTCTTGGCATCATTGCACTATATCTGATCAAAGAGACATACGGTAATGATCTTGATTATACTGAATAAGACTATTTTATTAATAACTCAAAATAAATCAGAATAGAAAATACAAAAAACAAATACCAAATGAGATTCGGGATTATATGTGCAATGGAGGAAGAGGTAGGAATGCTGGCAGAATTCATCCTGGACAGAAAAGTAATGAACAGGGGAATGAGGGATTACTATACCGGGTCATTGTGGGGAGTGCCGGTAGTTCTGGTATATTCGAGAATGGGAAAAGTCGCAGCTGCAGCCACAGCCACAAATATTATCCTTGAATTCGATATTGATGAGATCATTTTTATCGGAGTAGCAGGTTCCTGCTCTAAAAATGTCAATATTGGTGATATTGTTATCGGTAAAAGTCTGTATCAGCATGACCTTGATGCTTCCCCCATTTTCAGAAAACATGAAATTCCACTACTCGGCAAAACCTATATTGATACAAATGAAAAAATAAGAAAGGTACTTACAGATTTGTGCCGGCAATTTACCTTAAATATATCAGATAATATCCAGGAAAATGTACTAAAGGACTTCGGGATCATCTCTCCTAAAGCTATTACCGGTGATATAGCCAGTGGAGACAGGTTCATTTCAGCCAAAGAAGAACTTCAGTCAATAAAAGACGCTTTACCTTCAGTTTTGTGTGTGGAAATGGAAGGTGCCGCTGTGGGTCAGGTGTGTTATGAATACAATGTGCCCTTCTCAGTTATCAGGATCATTTCGGATACTGCCGATGAAAATGCCCATGTCGATTTTGAGAAATTTGTTGATCAGATTGCGAGTATATATTCATTTGAGATATTGAAGAAGTACTTTGAAATCTTTTTTGAAATAAAATAGTGATATTCTTGTAGTATATACTAATTAAATATACTTTTGTGTTATAATAATTTTAAATGAAAACATTATCCTTAAAATTGGAAGAAGGTATTTTTGAAGAAACCGAATCAATTGTTGCAAAGCTTAAAAAACCTCGCAACAGGTATATCAATGAAGCAATAGATTATTACAATAAGATTCAGAGAAGAAATCTAATAGAAAAGAAACTTAAACGAGAATCTGAACTGGTAAAAATAGATTCAATGGAAGTATTGGCAGATTTTGAAATATTGGATTATGCAGATTATAAAAAATGATATCTGGATTGCTGATCTTAATCCTCAGATTGGGACAGAATCGGGTAAAACCAGACCGGTTGTAGTAATACAGACAAATTTATTGAATAAGGCAGGTCATCCTTCCACAATAATATGTCCATTAACAACAAAAGTGGAATTAAAATCTGATATTTTAAGGGTACATATAAGAAAAGACACAACAAACCTGATTGAAGACAGTGATATAATGATAGATCAGATTCGAGCAATTGACAATAACAGACTTATCAAAAAAGTAGGCACAATAGAACCGGAACTGATTCAAAAAGTTAAACAAAATCTTTTGATAATACTAGACTTGGAATGAAATAACACTTCAATAAGTAAAAAACAGCTATTTTGAATACTGATCTAGAAATACTGTTCAAAAGTAAATTTTCTCAAAAATCTTTCCTAACCCCAATATTTATACCAAACAGATTGTAACGCATTGGTAAGGCATAATTACTATCATTTATATCGTTGAAATAAGTTTTGAATGTCGGTTTTAGCTGAACTGACAGCCCATCAGAAATATTTCTCCTGATCACAAATGAAGCCTTCAGCCCAAGTCCCAATCCCGATTTATAAACCAGAGGCTCCTTGTCTATGCTTGAGATTTTTTTCTTATCATTGAATATTTTACCATTTGCAGTGAAATTCAGGTTAAAAACAGGTGCCATTTCCACTCCAAAATCCCATTTGTCATATTTTCTAACAAATCCTATTATCAAAGGTATATCGATTGAATTGTACCTGATCTCTCCTTTACTCACAAGCTTGCCGGTCACAAAACTTGTATCAGTGGGAATTCCCGTAACCGGATCAAATGTTATGATCATTTTGGTGATGGCATCCGATGAATGTTTGAACTTATCTTTGGACTGTGTCCAGTCAATTCCAGTGCCTATATAAAAATTAGTGGTAATATTTATTCCGAATACTCCATTTAATCCCCATGTGTACCATCCGGATTCGGATTGATTCCTGATTGCGGCAAGAGCTTCATTACTACCATTACCAATCGACTTTAAATGATATCCACCTAATAGGCCCAGCTCTGCAAACATTCTCTTTTTTGACTCTCCAAAACTCGGGCATTTGATTCTATCATTGAAATCAGGCCTAAAAACTGATTTTTGCATTACAGCAAATGACTTCGAAATACTGTTGATAGTAGTCATTTCGCGCATTGAATTTTCCTCCTTTACTTCATACTTAAAATCAATTTCTTCTTTTATATCTTCAGCTATTTCCTGTCTGTCTTCAATATTTTCATTTTCATAAAGCCTCATGTTTTTTTCAACTAATGGGAAAACTGATTCAATTTTTCCCTCTGCTTGTTTTTTATCTGCAACGATATTTTCAACCGGCAAAAGCTTATGCTCAATTCCGGTAGTACTTATATTTGTTCCGGTGATTTTAATATCGTTTTCGGCAACATCTTTGATTCCATAAATATCCCTATAAAAAACTAATGCTGACAGGCTTAAAAATGTAATTCCAGCAATTAACCATAAGAAAAAGTGTCGTCTCTTTCTGTTTTCATTAAGTGACAATTCAATGTTTTCCCATACAAATTCCGGTGGAACTGCTTCGTATGAATCAGCTACTTTTTTCAATAATATTTCATTCATTGGCTTCATTTCTTTTTAATGATATTTATAGGATAACAAGGGAGATTCAGATATTAAACTTTGCAGCATTTTTCTGGCTTTGAATAATTGCGTCCTTGAAGTTGCTTCGGAAATACCAAGAGTCTCAGCTATTTCCGAATGATCAAGTTCGTCGATAACGAACAAGGAGAAGACCATTTTATAGCCTTTAGGCAAACGGTCTAAAAGACTGATCAGTTGATCATAATTAAAACTATCAAAGGAAAAATCCATTGTATAACTGTTTTCTAGTTCGTCAATTATACTGAGATCGTCATAGAATGAGATTTTTTCTCTCTTAACCTGATCTATAGCCGATCTGACTATTATTTTCCTGATCCAAGCACCAAGCTCACCTTCATTTCTGAAAGAATCCAGATTTTTAAAAACCCTGATAAATCCGGTCTGAAGAGCTTCGGCAGCTGCAGAATCATCTTTACAATAGCGAAGGCAGATGCCATACATCTGCCCGCTAAATTTATCATAAAGCATTTTCTGACTTAACCTGTCATTATTCAGACAACCCTGTATCAGCTCCTTTTCAGTCATTTTTCCTTTTATTAGAACAATAGCTGGAATGATCCGTAAAACGCGTAATTCAATCCGCTGCCACTTTCTTTTACCTGCGCAGTATATGTTCCTTTTACTCTGTCCCCAAAATTTCCACCCTGGGTAATTATTATAGAACCACTTATTATTTCATAATGTTTACCGTTATTTGGACTGCCGTCGGAAGAATAATAAAATCCTTCAGAATTAGTGATATCATAAGTACCGGGAACACATTTTCCTATATTTCCAACATCCTTATATCCGATATAAATCCATCCGAATTTTCCGTTATCGCTTCCGCCACCACTAATGAATTTGATCTGGTCATGAGCTGTCATACCTATTGAATCCAATAATGTCAAGCTTATGCTCAGTGCATCACAATTCACTTTCAGGAAGTCAGCATCCAACTGACAGACGTTCACAGTTCCTAAATTATTGTTTCCTGGTGAAGTTAAACTGATAGGTGCGATAGTTTTTGCGAGATTCCTGTCGGTAGCAATTAAGGATTTAGTATTTGAATTGCAGGCCAGTACTGATGCATCCAATGTTCCGTTTGTCAATTCAAAATAATGATTGTCGATCTTTGCAAATCCGTTTGTCACAGGATTTCCATTGCAATCAAGAAATGTTCCGGTTACATTGCAAAATTGATCATTCAGTAGTGTTATAACAATATCTCCCAGATCGGTATCTACTGAAAAAGGACCTATTTGTGTGATATACACAGGATCCTGATAGCTGCATCCCGAACCAAGGGCAAAGACCTTGAAATCGAGCAATACATCTTTGGCTACCTTACCGCTGAAAGTTCCGTCAGGGTCGGTATTGCCATGTCCACCGGCAGAAACTCCGGTCGCTGACACCCAGACATGCATTCCCGGCAATGGATTTCCGCTTTGATCCACTATCCTTCCGCTGAGAATAATTGAAGGCAGATAATAATCATAATTCCAGCAACTGAAGTGTGAAACATTTGCAACATATTTACCGTTCTCTTTTTTAGCCTTACCTTCTTCTCTCCACAATCCCAATCTGTTATCAAAATACCACATCGCTATTTCTGATGGTGCTTCATCGAGTATTGAGGCCGGTATCTGGGCAGATAGTTCAGCAGTTTTACCTGTCTTCAACTGGAGTTTTTCTCCACCCGGTGACTGCAGTTCTACATACACCATTCCAAAAGAGCCCAATGTACCTAATTCATTTTCAGAATTAACAGCACTGAAGTCTCCGGGCATTTGTTCATTAGTTTCATACAATGTCGGATCTAGGTATTTCATAGCCACTTTCACGGTTCCGTTATAGTCCGCTTTTGACGAAGATACCACCACAGAGTTGGGGCTGAATGACAGAAATGCATTTCCTTCATTAGCAGTTCCTCCTGTTAAGCTTTCAAATAACTGATTAAAATTTTTACTGAGCAATTGTGTTTTCAATTGAATGGTTTTTGAATGATTTGCCCTGAATGTCCTTGTGCCCTCAAAAAAACCTTCTTTTGTAATGGTCAGAAAATTATGCTTTGAATCCACAATGGCATCTTCATATTTAAAAATACCATACTGGTCTGTCAGCATCTGAACACCCCTGAAGACTACAATTGCCCCGTCAACCGGATTTTCATTTTCATCAACCACGATTCCAAAAATCCTGGCTTTTACAGTTATACTATTTCCATCCGGTATAAAATCTTCAGAATCTTTGATACATCCGGAGAAAGCAATTATGGATATAAAAACAAGTGCCTGAAAAATTACTTTTGTCATGTTTATTTATTTTTAAAAATTAAAATTATGATTTCTTTTGATAACATGACAGTTTTTTTTGATCGGACGTTGCCTTGAAATGAAAAAAAATTAAAAATAATGAAACTCACCCTTTTAAATTCTAATTGGCTTATTTTAATTTCTTATATAAAATAATTATCATTTTTGAAAAAAATTTATCTTTGTGTTAAGTTTAAGTGCTTCACATTTCTAAATGTTATTTTTATTCTTTGCTAAAATAATTCAAATTATTATGAAAGGTTTAAAGTTATTGAGTTCTCATTTTTTAAATTCCTCAATTTGTAAAAAAGCCAGTTTTTTTTCTTATCCTTAACTTTTTAACGATTACATTCATTTTTGGTCAAAAGCCATTCATAACTACGTGGAAAACAGACAATGTAGGAACATCCTGCCCATCTTGTATTACAATTCCCACCTTTGGTACTGGTTACAACTATGATGTCGACTGGAATAATGACGGGACTTATGATGAATCAGGTATCACAGGGAGTGTAACCCATGATTTTGGAACTCCGGGAACATATACGATCAGGATTAAAGGTGATTTTCCAAGGATTTATTTTAATATTCAAGGTGATAAGGCAAAAATTATTTCTATTGATCAATGGGGCGATATTTCCTGGATGAGTATGGAGAGAGCCTTTTGGGGATGTACTTATTTAGAATACAAAGCGACTGATTCTCCTAACTTACAACAAGTAACTAATTTAGAATTGATGTTCGCTAATTGTTTTAAAATGAATGGGGATTTTAGTAAGTGGGATGTTTCTAAAATCACTAATATGAAATCAATGTTTAAATCCTGTCTTGTGTTTAACTCAGATATTAGCAAATGGGATGTATCTAAAGTTACAAGGTTGGAAGGCATGTTAACAGGTGCTAAAATTTTTAATCAAAATCTGGAGGACTGGAATGTATCTAAGGTATTAGATATGTCATATATGTTCTTTGGTGCCGAAAAATTTAATCAAAATCTTAGTAAATGGAATGTATCTCAAGTTAAATATATGCATTACATGTTTTGTGAAGCTTATGATTTTAATCAGGATATTAGTAATTGGAATGTCTCAAATGTAATTAAATTTACCAATATGTTTTATAAAGCATATAATTTTAATTTTGACCTTAATAAATGGAATGTTTCAAATGCAACAGATATGGCATCTATGTTTGAATATGCTACTTCATTTAATAAAGATTTGAGTAAATGGACATTAAATAATTCAGTCAAGTTAGCAAACATGTTGAATGATTGTGGTATGTCATGTAAGAATTATGATAAAACTCTGAAAGGATGGAATTCTTTTGTCAGCATTCCAAAAAATCTAAACTTAGGAGCATCAGGACGATTTTATTGGCTTTCAAAAACTACAAGAGATAGTCTTATAAATATTCATGGCTGGACTATAACTGGTGACACTTATGATATTTGCGATTATTATGCCTTTATTACCACCTGGTCTACTGACATCAATGATCCAAATTGTACTACATGTATTACAATACCGACTGTAGGTCAAGGTTATAAATATGATGTTGATTGGAATAATGATGGAATTTATGATCAATTTAATATCACTGGAAATGTTACTCATGATTTTGATTCTTCAGGTATATTTAAAATAAGAATTAGAGGAAGTTTTCCAAGAATTTATTTTAATAATACAGGAAACAAACAACAAATTTATAGTGTTGATCAGTGGGGTTCTAATAAATGGACTAGTATGGCAAATGCATTTTATGGATGTAATTACCTTATAATTTTAGCTGATGACCAACCTGATCTAAGTTCAGTCACTTCACTTTCTAGAATGTTTCAGAATACTACTGCTTTTAATTATTTAGGTGAAAATTGGGATGTTTCTAACATTACAGATATGAGTTTTATGTTTAGCGGTGATATTTATTTTAATCAAGACATTAGTAATTGGGATGTTTCAAAAGTCACTAATATGGAAGGCATGTTTAATAATTGCTCAAAATTTAATCAAAATTTAAGCAAATGGGATGTTTCAAATGTAACAAATTTATCTAACATGTTTTCCGGTGCTAACAGTTTTAATCAAGATTTGAGCATGTGGGATGTTTCTAAAGTAACAAAAATGGATGGTTTATTTTATGAAGCCGGTAGTTTCAATCAAGACATTAATATCTGGAATGTTTCTAATGTTACTTCAATGATATCATTATTTCAGGGGCGCAAGTAATTTCAATAAAAATTTAAATAACTGGAATGTATCTAAGGTTACTGATATGACTGCGATGTTTTATGGAGCTTCTAGTTTTAATCAGAATATTGGAAATTGGGACGTAAGAAATGTAAAAACATGATCTATATGTTTGATGAAGCAACAGTTTTAATCAAAATATTGCATCATGGGACGTAAGTAAAGTAGAAAACATGCAGTATATGTTCCAATCCGCATCCAACTTTAATCAGGACATAAGCAATTGGGATTTAAGTAAATTTTTACAACCATTTCAATGTTCCGAAATGCATCAAAATTCAATCAGAATCTTGGCAAATGGAAAATAGCCAATATTTTTTATATGTCAAACATGTTTGATAATTGCGGTATTTCAACTTTTAATTATGATAACATGATAATTGAATGGTCAAATAAACCCGTTAAGAATAATATTAGTCTTGGTGCAACGAATTTAAAATACTGCAACAGTGAAACTCATCGCAAATATCTTATCGACAATTATAATTGGACCTTTAATGGTGACACAAAGGATTGTTCTTCTGTAGGTTTAGAAGAAAAATCGGATGAAAAAATCGCAATTTTCCCTAACCCTACAACTGGGACCATTACAGTGGAAGGATTACAAAATGCTGAAATCAAGGTTTATGATTTATTAGGAAGGAAGGTTTTAGAAAGATGTCAAAATGGTCAGGAAATTGATATTTCAGATCAGCCTGAAGGTATATATTTCATTTATATTCAAGATCATGATCGTTTGATAACGAGAAAATTGATTAAAAAATAAAATCTATTGCACCTTCTCATACAGCTTCTCGAGTATTTCCCGTGCTTCCCTGAGTGAGCGGATATGGTTTTTTATGAGCAGAAGGTGTTTTGGTGTCTGTTTCAGGGTGAAATCTGTCGAGTGATCAGAACTGTTCAGCGAACCCATTATCCTGTTGAATATATCGGAGTCATAGAACCGGCAATCTGCCTGTGATATGAAAAAACAGCCTCAGAACATTGGCTTTCAGCGAAAATCTCTCAAATCCCAGTTTTCTGCATATCCATTTAATCCTGAGACCTTCAAAGAGATTTCCTATCTGCCAAGGGATCTTGCCAAATCTGTCCCTGAGTTTGTCAATAAATTTTTGTATTCCTTCTTCATCTTCAATTTCACCAAGTTCTTTATAAAGACTCAGCCTGTCCTGGATATCCCTGACATAGTCATCGGGAATCAGTATTTCGAGATCAAGATCCACTTCAACATCCCTGATATGATCTTTGCCATAGGCATCTTCTTCCTTATAAACTTCCCTGAATTCACTGGATTTCAATTCCCTGATCGCTTCTTCGAGGATTTTCATGTAAGTTTCGTAACCTATATCAGCGATAAACCCGCTTTGTTCTGCACCGAGAAGATTTCCGGCACCGCGGATATCGAGATCCCTCATTGCTATATTGAATCCGCTGCCAAGGTCGCTGAATTCCTCTATTGTTTTTATCTTCTTTTTTGCATCAGTTGACAGCACACTCAGATCGGGAGTGATAAGATAACAAAAAGCTTTGGTATTTGACCGTCCGATACGTCCCCTAAGCTGGTGAAGGTCACTAAGCCCGAAATTCTGGGCATTGTTGACGAACATAGTATTGGCATTTGGAATATCAAGTCCGGTTTCAATGATATTTGTGCTGACGAGTATGTCCTTTTTCCCTTCGATAAATTCAAGCAAAGTAGTTTCGAGATTGTCACTTTCCATTTGTCCGTGGGCCATTGCAACTCTGGCTTCAGGTACAAGTTTTTTATTATATTGGTCACATCTGGCAGGTCTTTAATCCTGTTGTGTATGAAAATACCTGTCCTCCACGGTCAAGTTCATAATTGATGGCATCCACAAGCAAATCATTGCTGAAAACCCTTCTTTCAGTATGGATCGGCTGCCTGTTTGGTGGTGGAGTATTTATGATT
>JADJGA010000003.1 GCA_016708265.1 Saprospiraceae bacterium
TTGATTTATTTTTATTTTTACAAAAAAAAGATGAAGTATCGTGAATTGACACACAGAATAATCGGATGTGCTATGAAAGTACATTCAACTTTGGGCAATGGATTCCGGGAAGTCATTTATCAGAGAGCACTGGAAATTGAATTTCAAAACAAGGACTTGATTACCAGAGAGAAATGGAAATGTCCATATTTTACGAAGGTGCTGAAATAGGAACAAGGAGAGTTGATTTTTTTGTTGAAGGTGTAATAATGGTTGAATTAAAAGCAATCACTAAGCTTGAAGATGTTCATTTAGCCCAGGCTATAAATTATTGTGAGGCATTCAATTTACCGATGGGTTTGCTCATTAATTTTGGTTCCAAGAGTCTCGATTTCAATAGAGTATATAATCTGAAACATCCGGAGAACAAAGATTTTTCAAATGAAAATTAGTTACAGTGGGTAATTATAGATCCATTTAATTTAAGTTCAGACGATATTTGTCTGAACTTCCCGATGTATCGGGATTGTAGGATTGGTAGGATTTTATGATTTTATTTGGGGTGATGTAATCCTTTAATCTTTAATCCTATTAATCCTAATTCTGACAATATTCCTTATTCGGCGTAGGTTCACCTCGGACCGGCATTAAAAATCTGTCAAGCTATTTCAGGACAAGTCAGTTGAAAGTTTCCGCAGGCATGTTATTTCTCTCCGTAACCAAGTTGAAAGTTTCCGCAGACATGTTAATTCTCTCCGTAACCAAGTTGAAAGTTTCCGCAGACATGTTATTTCTCTCCGTAACCGTTGAAAGTTTCCGCAGGCATGTTATTTCTCTCAGTAACCAAGTTGAAAGTTTCCAAAGGCTTGTTAATTCTTTGCAGAAGCAAGTTTTTTTGTTCGGTAGGCAAGTTGAAAGTTTCCAAAGGCTTGTTAATTCTCTACAGAAGCAAGTTTATTTGTTCGGAAGACAAGTTGAAAGTTACCAAAGGCTTGTTATTTCTCTACAGAAGCAAGTTTATTTGTTCGGAAGACAAGTTGAAAGTTCCCAAAGGCTTGTTAACAAAAAACTCATAATAATCCTGTGTAAATTTGAAAATAAAAGTAAAATGATTTAATTTTACATAAGTTTTGGATGCAGGTAAAAATTTAATATTTCGCATTTGAAGTTCAGTGATCCAAACTCACCTCTCTATTATCAATGAACATTAATGAAAATACTATGGTTTAACTGAAATTTTATATTATATAATTCAAAAACTCAGAAAATTAATTCACTTTTAAATCAATATTTATGAGAACAATAGTTATTTTTATTGCTCTGATGTTTTGCAATGCGATAATAAATGCACAGGTTCCCCGAACATTCAAATATCAGACCCTTGCACATGATCAGACTGGTAACATCTATTCGAATAAAGACCTTACATTTAAGATAAGTATTCTGAAAGGAATTGTATCGGGAAAACTAGTTTATAGTGAAATTCATAAAGCCACCACTAATGCATCCGGGTTAGTGGAATTGAATATTGGTAATGGTAATTTTATATTGACAGATTTTACGAGTATAGACTGGTTGGACGATACATATTTTATTAAAGTTGAGATGGATACTACTGGTAATGGTACATTTATTAATATGAGCACTTCCCAGTTGCTTAGTGTACCATATGCTTTAGCCTCAAAAATCTCTGAACAGGTAGCTGACAATTCAGTCACAACTTCCAAAATAGCAAATATGCAGTAAATATAAGTAAACTGCCTCCTGCAAGTTCTACAACATATCTGAGGGGAGATGGGAAATGGGCTGTTCCTCCTATAAGTCTGATAAGTTTGGGTGGTGAAATGGAAATATTCAATACAACAATCCTGGCAGTCTTGGTGGCAGCAGTGAGCTGTTTTTGATTCAGTGAACCAAAGGCTGGGAATTGGAAATAAATCACCTCAGCAAAATTACATATCAGTACTTCAGGATCTGAATCATTCCTCAATTACGGCTGCATGAAAACAGTAATGAATACTCGCGGCTGATGTTTCAGAATAATTCAGACCCCGGATATTGGATGATTTCAGCAAAGAACAGTTCCGATAAATCAAAAGAAATTTTAAAATTTTCCAATATTCCAAAAAAGCAGGATCATGATTTTTTCAGGAGATGGAAAAGTGTTGCCATAAATCCCCTAATGAAATTTTTCTAATGCAAGGTTGTCTATCCTCGAAGATAACTCAAACAATTATGCAATTCTTGCAACAAATGATGGTCCTGCACCAACAATTCACGCATATAATGAAGGTTCGGGTTTTGCAGGACATTTTATTACCAATAGTGGCACCTATGCCTTATTCTGTGGTAATAAGGGACTGGGTAATTCTGCGTACTTCGATGGTCCAGTTTACGTGACCAGCAAAAACGGAGGAGGTATAAAAAGGGAACAAACCAGCTCGGCTAATATCGTACCTATTTGTTATGGAACTATTTCTCCAAATGGATCAAAAGGAAGTGGTTGTACACCAAATTTTACTGTCACAAGACAAGCGAAGGGTGTATATGATATTAAAATTAAAGATGAAAATTTTATATCTTCTTCGCATACATGCCTAGCGAGTCTTGGAAGTCTTGGATTCATTTACTCTTCAAGTGATTCAGGTAACATCAGAGTTAATACATATTCAATTTCAGGAAAATCGGCTGATAAGGAATTTAGTATTGTGGTATTTAAACCCTGAATTCTAAAAACCATATATGTTTTGTATCGATGTCTTTTATTCGCAACTGTGAATAGACGGAGATTAAGTATGAATGGTCAATTGTTAATTGTCAATTGTAAATTTTAAATTGTAAATTTTTAAAAGTATATGTTATCTGGAAGAGGTGAAAAATCACACTCCTGCTCACACCCTCGTAAGGACCAGATTGATGAAGAGAAAAATCACACTCCTGCTCACACCCTCACACACACTCATTTTCGCGTAGGTTCAGCTATGTAGGTGTGTGTAAAAAATCTGTTTTTTTAAACAACATTTGCTAAATTAAAGCAACAATAGAAAAAGATTTTTCGGGACACTTATTGCAATTGAATCCTGATGTTGATGGTACAAGTTATGCAATACCAAGAAAAATAATTTTATCCTCTATTTTCAAGTAAAAAGACTACTGACAGATTAACTCCGTATATTTGTTTTAAACTTAACGGCAATATGACCATAATTGAACTTTTCAGGAAATTGACACCTTTCATTAAGCCTATAAAAGCCTGATAATATATGCATTTATACTTACTATTGTCGGTTCTTTTTGCAGCTCAGGTCAATGCATTTATCCTGAAATATACTGTTGACTCCATCAGTGATCTGATGGTAGCAAAAAAACCATTGAATGAGGGTTTGTATTTGCTTTTTATCATAAGTTCTATCTTGCTTGGCAAGGAAATAGTTTATTCACTGGTTCAATTCGGGCAAAAATTTTTTGGTGAAAAACTAAGGATATTCATCGCAAGGGATTTCTCCCAGACCATTGTAGAAAAAATCCTCACATACAGGATGGCTTTTTACACTTCTCCTGAGAATGAAAGCGGTAAGCTGCAGACCAGAATAGATTTGGGTATTACAAGTCTTACCCGTCTTGTACAGAATTTTTTATAGATATTCTGCCATTATCTGCAAATGCGATCGTAGCTCTCATCGTGATGTTTATGGCAAATTTTTATGTTGGTTTAGTAGGGCTTTTCATCGTACCGCTTTACTTTTATATCAGTCAGTTGCAGGCAAATAAACTCAGTGGATTCAGACGCAATATGAGAGCTTACCGGGAAAGCAAAAACAACAGACTTATAAATCTGATAGAATCCATCAATGTAATTAAATCCTTTGTCAGCGAATCCACCGAAGCAGAAAGACATAAAAAAATACAGTTTGATATGACTGAAAACCAGATGAATACCCGTAAAACGAGTTTTTTGTTTGACAGTATAAAGAGCTTTATAGAACAGATAGGAGTGATAATCATTATAATCCTTACAGCATATTTTGTCCTCAATAGCCAGATGTCAATTGGAGCAATCCTCTTTCACATACTTTTATTCAATAATGTTTCTGCACCGATACGGCAGTTGCACCGGATCTATGATGAAGTTAATGATGCCTTGATCTATTCTGAAGGATTTTTCGATATTCTGGAGTCAGACAGCGAAACAGAATCTTCGGGAGAATACAGGCCTGAGAAAATAAAAGGACTGATAGAAATCAGGAATCTTATTTACTTATCCTAATGGCACAAAAGCATTAACTAATGTCAATTGTACCATTAGGCCCAATCAGATCACTGCGCTGGTCGGGCTCAGTGGTGCTGGAAAAAGTACTATTATCAATCTTCTGGATAAATTCTATGAGCCTACAGAAGGTAAGATATATCTGGATGGTGTAGATTTGATGGAATACAACACAGAATTCCTGAGAAACAATATCGGACTTGTATTGCAAAAAAACCATATTTTCAAAGGAACAATAACTGAAAATATCCAGTATGGCAATAATCTTGCCGGTTTCGGGGATGTAGTCGAAGCTGCAAAAAAGGCTTATATTCACAAACAGATCATGGAGTTGCCTAAGGCATATGAATCAGAGGCTCAGTTACTTTCTGGCGGGCAGCAACAAAGAATTGCCATAGCCAGAATGTTTTTAAAAAATCCTCCTATAATATTTCTTGATGAGCCCACTGCAAATCTGGATGCAATTGCTACCGAACAGATCAAGAAAAGCATTGATGCCATCAAAAAGGATAGAACGGTAATAATAGTGTCTCATAGTATCTCACAGATCATTGACGCCTCGAATATCATTGTTCTTGATAAAGGCACAATAGCAGAAAGTGGCACTCATGACTTTTTATTCAATATTAAAGGTGTTTACTACGGCATTTTTACTGCAATGGCCAACAGTCTGAATATAAAAAAGATCAAGATATCGCAACTGTAATAAAGCTATCATTGAGATCATAGATTTGCCCGGTGTCTTCTAATTTCATGACTATAAATATACTAAATGTATTATTAGTACTGATTTGAAAAAGAATTTTCGGGACGATCAGTTAATTGTAAATTGTTAATTGTTAATTGTAAATTGTAAATTGTAAATTTTTAAAAGTATATGTGATCCGGATGAAGAGAAAAATCACACTCCTGCTCACACCCTCACACACACACATTTTCGCGTAGGTTCAGCTATGTAGGTGTGTGTAAAAAAATCTGTTTTTTAACTTAAGTTTAATTTTCATTACTATTTGGAAAAGATTTTTCGGGACGCGCAAGCGTAGGGATCCTACGCTTAACATTGTGAAATATGGTAGGTGAAAAAATATTTTAAAAAAATGTAAAATATTTACAGAGATTTGATGAAAATATAAAAACTTAATTTTTTTTGCAGTGTGTAAAATAATATTGACTTAAATAGCGTAATTAAGACTTTGCTAAAACCATTAAAAATAAAATCCGGGATTGATAAAATTAAATAACTTCAAAATATTAAATGATGAAAATTGATAAAGATATCTTGAAAGAATTCAGAATGCACGATGAGTTGTACCGTGACATTACAGAAGAGGAATTGCTTGAGGGATACAAATTGTCTCTTGAAGTGAAAGAATTCGATAATCCTGATGAGGATATGGATTATGAAGACCTGTTCAAGCTTTCATCATTTTATGCATACGAGGCACTGATACACAGCAATATAATCGATTACGAAAAGGATGACTTTGAATTTGATGATGATGAGGATTATGGAGATTATGGCAGAGACAGCTATGATACAGGCTATTATCAGAATGAGGATGACTATTATTGATGGAAGGTTGGATGGTTGGATGGTTGGAAGGTTGGAAGGTTGAATGGTCTTCTATAGCATATTAAGTACAAATCAGGATTTTCACCCAAATAGAATTAGCTTTTAGTTTTAAAACTTCACGAAATTTAAAATCTGTGATTTAATTTTTGTAATTACTTCACAACAATATTTATCATTTTGCCGGGTACAATTATTATCTTCTGGATTGATTTTCCTTCGAGCCATTTGTCTACATAGTCGAGTTCGACTACTTTCTTTTGCAGATCTGCATCTGACATTTCCTTTGGAAATATTTCCGATCCTCTTTTCTTGCCGTTTATACAGACAGGGTATTCGATTGTGGATTCCTCGAGGTATTTGTTTTCAAACTGAGGATATTGCTGATGGTGAATGCTGCCTGCATTGCCTGCCCTGCTCCAGAGTTCTTCGGCTATGAACGGGGCAAACGGTGCAATTACCTTTAACACAGGCATCATTATCTCCTTCTTGTTGCATTCGAGTCTTTTCATTTCATTGACAAAAATCATCATCGCACTGATAGCGGTATTGAATGAGAGGTTGCCTATATCTTCAGTGACTTTTTTTATTGTCTTATGGAGGATTTTTAGTTCTTCTTCTGAAGGGATGATGTCATTGAGTATCCAATTATCTTCCTGTCAATAGAACAGGCTCCAGAATCGTTTTATGAATTTGCTGACCCCGTCAATAACAACATCATCGGGATTGACTACGTTGTAATACCGTTTTGACATTTTGCCTACTTCATGAGTCGTGAACATCCTGAATTCATCAAAATCGGCATGTCCCGAAAATTTTCCATCCTGGTAAACACCGTTTTCAGTAACAAACTTTGCATTTGAGTATTCCGGTATCCATTCCCTGAACTTGTCAATTCCTACCCTGTCAATGTAAGGATACTGCGCTCCGTGATCGCTCACAAAAGCAATATATACAGGAATTCGTGTAAATTCCTCCCTTTCGGCATCTTTGACAAGAGTGGCACTGACAAAAACATTAATGCCCTTTTCCTTCTCCTTTTTCATGTACATATACTGGATGATGCCCTGAATCATTCCCTGGTTGACCAGTTTTCTGAATGGTTCATTGGCCGGGACCAGACCAAGGTCGTAAAGGAATTTATGCCAGAACCTTGAATACATAAGGTGACCGACAGCATGTTCAGTTCCTCCAATATAAAAATCCACATCTTTCCAGTAATTAAGGGCTTCTTCAGAAGCAAATCTTTCATTATTGCCCGGGTCCATATAGCGCAGGAAATACCAGCTTGAACCTGCAAATCCCGGCATAGTATCGGTTTCTCTCACAAATCCTTCATAGTGGTTTACCCAAGCTGGATTTGTTGCGAGAGGAGATTTACCACCGGTGGTGGGTTTAAATTCCTTTATTTCAGGCAATTCAACCGGCAGTTCATCAGCAGGAAGCAGGTGTGCGGCTTCATTTTTATCGTATATTACAGGAAATGGTTCACCCCAGTATCTTTGTCTTGAAAAATTGGCATCCCTGAGTTTGTAATTGATCTGCCGGTTTCCAATTTTCATGTTTTCAACCTGGCTTATTATAGCTTCGATGGCATCAGGGACTTCCATTCCTGTTATAAATCCTGAATTTATCATTATTCCTTCCTTATCTTTGGAGGTGGAACCTGGATAAGCCGATTTATCGATTATAGGTATGATCTCCAACCCGAATTTCTCTGCAAATAATTTGTCCCTGTCATCATCGCTCGGCACAGCCATTATAGCTCCTGTGCCATAATCCATCAACACATACTCGCTTACCCAGATTGGAATTATTTTCTTGCTGACCGGATTCACAGCATACGCTCCGGTAAAAGAGCCGGTCACTTTTTTATCGCTGGTACGTTCTACTTCTGACCGTGAGGTAGCGTAAGATTTATACTCCCCTACCTGATCCCTGAATTGTTCTGTAGTTATCATATCCACGAACGGATGTTCAGGTGAAAGAACCATGAAGGTGACACCAAAAATTGTATCCGGTCTGGTGGTATATATTTCCAGCTTTTCCTGCCTTCCCTCTATGTCGAAAAACATCTGCAGCCCTTCAGATCTGCCTATCCAGTTTTTCTGCATGATCTTGAGAGATTCCGACCATTCTATAGTGTCAAGGTCACCAAGCAGTCTTTCTGCATAGGCAGTGATCCTGAGAGACCATTGTTTCATAGGCTTTTTCACGACAGGATACCCTCCCCTTTCGCTCAATCCATCCTTTACCTCATCATTTGCCAGCACAGTGCCAAGTTCTTCGCACCAGTTCACGAAAGTCACTTTTCTGTATGCAAGACGATAATTCATCAGAACATCGTCTTTCTCTTTTGGAGACATATTTTTCCAATCCGATGCGCTGAATTGCCTTGTTTCACCGGTTGCTGCACTTATTGCTGAATTGCCTTTCTTCTCAAAGTTTTCAATCAACTTGTCAATGTGGACTGCCTTATTTTTGCTGATATCATAATAATGGTTGAAAAGGAGTGAAAATATCCATTGTGTCCATTTGAAATAGTGAGGATCGGATGTTCTCACTTCTCTTGACCAGTCATAATCAAGGCCAAGGTTGTATAACTGTTCTTTATATCTTTTTATATTCTGGTCAGTAGAAACTGCAGGGTGAATGCCTGTCTGAAGGGCATATTGCTCAGCAGGCAGCCCGAAAGAGTCAAAACCCATAGGATGCAGTACGTTGAATCCTGACATTCGCTTATATCTGCTCAGAATATCGGATGCTATATATCCGAGCGGATGGCCGACATGCAGTCCTGCTCCTGAGGGATAGGGAAACATATCGAGTATATAAAACTTTGGTTTGCTATGGTCAATTTCTACTTTATATGTTTGATTTTCAACCCATTTATCTTTCCAGTATTTTTCTATCTTTTCAAATTCCAGGCTCATTCAGATATATAATTTTATGTGGTTCTAAAAAAAATGCGAAATTAGTGAAAATAATGGTTAGTTGTTAGTTGTCAGTGGTGAATTTTGAGGGGAAAGGTAGGAAGGTAGTATGGTATTATGGTAGGATGGTAGGATGGTAGGATGGTAGGGGAAGGAAAAATTGAAGGGTAAAAATGAAAGCCGATTAGGAGAAGAAAATTGAAAATGAAATTAAAAAGGAAAATGGAAAGATTAAAAATGGAAAATAAAGTGAAAAGTGAACAATTGACAGTGTTTAATTGATTCTGCGTTTCTGCGTCTTTGCGTGAAAATAAAAAACTGATAGTAAGGGATAAAAAACCGATTAACAGACAACGGACAACAGATTATAGTGAAAAGTGATCCCGATTTATCGGGAGAAAAGTGATTTTTTAGATCATTTTTACTATTATAATCGATAAATTGAAATAGATTTTTCAGACTAGTAAAGCCTGGGAAAACCTATGTTTAGTAAAATCAGAAAAGAAAAAAATATTGTAAGTAAAAGTATTAAAATGAATTTATATATACTATTTTTGTTCTGATATATTTTTCAATACAAAACTTAAATCAATTTATCATGAAAAGGTTAATTATTGCGACTATTCTGGGGATACTTTTCGGCTTTGTCTGTTTTGGTCTGGCATCAAGCGGAGGAAGTGAACTTTCTAATGTTCTGGCTGCAAATATCATCACCGGCAGAATGCTGATAGGCATCGGTATAGGTATAAGCAGATTTAAATTGAAACACTGGACTCTTCACGGTTTGGTAATGGGATTGATTTTCAGCATCCCTTCAGGACTTGGAGCAATGATGGGATCTCAAAATGCAGACTTCAGCCAGGGAGGAATATTTATGGCAACTGTTGTGATGGGAATGATCTACGGTATACTAATCGAACTTATAACCACTGTTTTTTTTAAGGCAGGGCAATAAATATTAGTGAAAGTGAAGGGAAGGAAGTACGATTTACGAAGTACGATTTACGATTTTGATTGGAAGGATGGAAGGATGGAAGCTTGGAAGGTAGGAAGGAAGTACGATTTACGAAGTACGATTTACGATTTTGATTGGAATAATGGCCTGGTGAAAAGAATGTAGAAAGAACAATTCTTTGCACCTCTTGCTCTCAGGTTTATAAATTTGCGTCTTTGCGCCTTTGCGTGACAAAATATTGATGGGAAAGGGAGGAAGGAAGTATGAATTACGATTTACGAATTACGATTTACGAAGTACGATTTACGATGTACGATTTACGATGTATGATTTACGAAGTACGAATTATGAAGTACGAATTACGAATTAGGAATTACGAATTAGGAAGTATGATTTATGATTTATGAAGTACGATTTGCGATGTACGATTTAAGATTTAAGATATTAGATTTAGGATTTTAGATTTTTAATTGAAAATTATCCGTAACTGAAAGCTGTTTTTTTATTAATAATTGATTATCAGATATAAATGAAGAGGAAAATAAAAAATCTGATGGCAGTAAAGGGGCAGAAATGCCTTAATTGTGGTCATGAATTGATCAATGAGGAGAATTATTGTCCTGAATGCGGACAGGTAAATGATTCCAGGAGATTGAGCATCCGGGTTTTCATACACACTATGCTTGCCGGATTTTATTCATTTGATTCAAGATTTTTCAGGACAATTGTGCCGTTATTGTTCAAGCCCGGCAAAGTGAGCAGGGAATATATAGAAGGTAAAAGAACATACTATAATAATCCTTTTCAGCTTTTGCTCCAGACTGCTATCGTGTTTTTTTTGGTTACCGGACTGATAAGTACCATAAAGAGTTTCAATAGTTTTCAAAACCCTGAAATGAATGGAAATCAGAGCACGAATGATACTATTCCCTTATTTGATCTTAACTTTAATGGTGACTTTGGACAAAGCTATTCAAAGTATCTTGATTCTATTTTCAAAACGGACAAATTAGCTCCAAAATTCAATGACCCGGGTTTCAGCAGGAAGCAAAAGGATTCAATTTTCGAATACATCCATGCTGAAGGTGTGAGGTATAAATTCGAGGACTTCAATACTAAAAACTATACTGTAAGTGCAGATAAAATTGAGTCATTTAATGCTCAGTTCAGAAAAACAAGTGATTTTCTGAAAGAATATTTTACCAGAAAAAATTTAAACTACAAGATCGGACAAGAGTATTACAGAGATATTCAGGGAATGGTGAAGGACACGGTTTTTAGCCGCATCGGTTTTGAAAATATGACCAGAATAGTGGATTTTGCCAGAAAAAATGAAAAGCTGCCTGTGAAAAAAGCACTGGACAGTTTGAAGCTTGATTACACCCAATCAAATGTATTCTGGTATCAAAAAGCCAGTGATCTTAACAAACTTTTGTACAATAAGGATTTCAGACATTCCTATATGGATGGAATAATATCAAAGACCACTCTGGCATTATTTCTGTTGCTGCCATTTTTTACTTTGTTTATGACTTTTATCTATTTGACCAGCAGATACAATTACAGTGAAAACCTTGTTGTCGTTTTCAATCTTCAGACAGTATTTTTCATCATACTGCTTATTTCAGTCATGATTTACAATCTTTTCGACAACAGGATTATTTTAGTCATACTCAATCTGGCATATTTCTTTTATGTTTATAAAACACTGAGGTCCATTTACAGGCAGGGCAGATTTCTGACCATGATCAAGTTTATGCTGTTGACAATGTTTTATGGATTTATAAGCTTTATCGGATTCCTGATGATCTCATTTTTAGTATTTTTATTCTAGTATATAATATTTTTGTAACTATCAGGATCTGTTGAAATAGATGTTTATACTCATAACTAAAATATCTGCGTTCATCTGCGTTTTAGATCTGCGGAATCTGCGGGATATAAAAGGGTTTGCTATATTATTTCCCGCAGATTTGCGAAGAAAAAAGCACTATAAAGTAATTCAATAGTAACGCAGATTTGCGCAGAAAATATAATTCTGTTTCCGGTCAGGATAAAAATGAGTTCCAATCGTTTGGGACGGAATTTAAGGGTGTATCCAAATTTTGCATCTATATCAAATGTTGGACAATTATAATTTGCTAATTACATACACGCTAATATTTAATTTTTTTATAATATATATTAAATTTTAAATAAAACAATTATGAAAATAAACTGGAAGAAAACCTTGCTCATAACAGGTGTGATACTTTTGATTGCCGGTGCGATCGATCCTCTTGAAGGGTCAGTCATCATAGCAGCAGGTAGTTTGCTGGTCACAATATATTCGTATATGGTGAACGACAGATTTAAGCGATATTTCATGATAGGCTTATTGCTGATAGCATTTGGAATATTGTCCATGTTCTATGTCTCTGCAAGAGGTGGCCTGGGTGAAGGAGAATTGCCCTGGATATGGATTCTGACTATAGTCCCCTACCCGGTCGGTTGGCTGATGACTGTTGGATTGCTTATCTATAAAAAGGTAAAAAAGGAGTTCGTTTTCTAAACTAAAAAGCAAATGCTGGTCAGGCTCTTCCCTGAGCCAGAAGATATAATGCGGCCATTCTGACGGCTACCCCGTTCTCGACCTGTTCGAGGATAATGGAATTTTCACAATCAGCGACCTCGCTTTCTATTTCCACACCCCTGTTTATAGGACCCGGGTGCATAATCACTATTTTCTTTCCTAGATTGTCAATCATTTCCTTAGTCACTCCGAAATACTGATTGTACTCCCTGAGAGACGGGAGATACTGAATTTCCTGTCTTTCGAGTTGAATCCGAAGTATATTTGCCACGTCGCACCATTCAAGTGTTTTACTTATATCATGTACAACTTCGACACCAAGGCTGCCCAGATATTTTGGCATCAAAGTCGGAGGTCCGCACACTCTTATATTGGCTCCCAGTTTTTTAAGTGCGAAAAAATTGCTCATAGCAACGCGGGAATGCATGATATCGCCTATGATTGCAACATTTTTACCTTTGATCTCCCCCAATTCCTCAACTATCGAAAAGGTATCGAGCAATGCCTGGGTAGGATGTTCGTGAGTTCCGTCACCGGCATTTAAGATATTAGCGTCTATATGTTTTGCGAGAAAATGAGGAGCCCCGGGAGAAGGATGTCTCATTACTATCATATCAACTTTCATGGCTAGTATATTATTGACCGTATCGAGAAGCGTTTCCCCCTTTTTTACAGAGGAAGAAGAAGCGGAAAAATTGAGAATATCGGCTGACAAACGCTTTTCAGCCAGTTCGAAGGATAGTTTTGTACGGGTGGAATCTTCAAAAAACAGGTTAGCAATGGTGATATCTCTCAGGGTGGGAACTTTTTTAATAGGTCTGTTGATAACCTGTTTGAATTCCCTTGCTGTTTCAAATATAAGGTAAATATCATCCCTGGTAAGATCCTTGATTCCCAGTATATGTTTTACAGAAAGCTGTGATTTCCCCATTTTAAAATAATTTCAAAACTGCATTATTAATTTCTGTCAGGATAAAAAATAACTATATCTGTTCCGTCAATATGTTTCCACTTGACTTCCACATAAGCTTCTTCGAGGGCATCAACTGATAATCCGCGATAATCAGCTTCAATCGGGAACTGCCTGTTAAATCTCCTGTCGATAAGGACTGCCAGTTCCACTTTTTGTGGCCTTCCGTAATGCTGCATAGCTGAAAAAGCTGCCTGAATGGTTCTGCCGGTGTAGAGCACATCGTCTATAAGTATCACCTTTTTGCCCTGCACCAGAAAATCAATATCATTTTTACTCGCTGCTAAAGGTGATTTCCTTATCCGGAAATCATCGCGATAGAACGTTATGTCCATTTTGCCAAATTCAGCCTTTAAGCCCTTCACTTCCTTTTTAATGATCTCATAGAGTCTGTCGGCAAAAAAACCACCATTCTCCTGTATACCTATGATGCAGGTATTCTCAAAGTCATTGTAATTTTCGATCAATTGGTGAGCTAACCTTTGCAAAGTAAGGTCAAACTTTTTATCCTGCAATATGATTTTCTTATCATTCATATAAATGCACAAATATATAACTTCAATTGAATTAACAATAATATATATGAAATAAATTTATTATTCTGTTTAAAGGTATAGAAGTTGTTTAAAAATATTTATTTATAAATGTTTATTTCTCATTGATATATAAGTAAGTATTTTATATACAGATTGATATTTTTTTGACTTCATTTTCTCCTTAATGACATCATAATATATTTAAATTTCTTTACTTTTTGAATCGTCAAAAAGTAACAATCCCGAAGATTCTGTCGGGACGTGCGAAATTAAACTCGCAAATCATAATATGCTTTAAATTCAATAAGTTATAACGTTTTCAATTACAGAAATTTTACCTACAAGGTTTCGGTAAAATTTCCTGCTTTCTCCTGCTCAGACTCTCGACGATAAATGTCGGGATCGCACTGTCCTTAACTTCAATTTTCAAACAACTTCATATGAAAAATCCTTTATTTGAGGGGTGCCAGGGAAAAATTGAAAATTGAAAATTGAAAATGGAGAATGGAGAATTGAAAATTGAAAATTGAAAATGAAAAATGAAAAATGAAAAATTGCTGCTTATGTCTTTAGGGATGAGAAATCGTAAATCGTAAACCAAAAATCGTAAATTAAACTTGATAATTACATTATAACACCATTACTTAATGAGGGTTATAAAACCCCTGTCGGTAATATATTTTCCCCGGGGTGTCCTGTAGGCATAATTAAAGACATATACTCCTTGCGGCAATACATCTCCGGAGTTGAATTTTCTGCCGTTCCAGTAATTCAGAGGGTCTTCTGTTTCAAAAACCATTCCACCCCAACGATCCCAGACTGTTAATTTAAAATCAACCATATACCTTATAAATGCACCTTTCCCGAAAAATTCATCATTTTTACCATCTCCGTTGGGAGTAAAGGCATTGGGGTAAAACAAGATCACATCAGGTGAAATATCTACATTTTTGATGAGGGTATCTGTACATTTATTCTGGGATGTTATAATATAGAGTATCCTGTAAATACCTGTATCTGCATAAGTATAACCTGGTTCAAACTCATAGCTGATGTCGCCTGTTCCAAATTCCCAGAAATGATAATCACCTCCTGTTGAATTATTTTCGATATTAATAACAGGATTAAGAATAGTTACATCTTCAGGTATAATCTTAAAATCAGCCTCTGGTCCCTCCTTAATCAATAACCAGTCGGAATAATCTCCCGTGATCTCACATCCGGTAGGAGATTTTATATTCACTTTGATATCATACTGGCCGGGAACATTATATAAATGAACGGGTTCCATCTCTGTGCTTGAAGTCCCATCACCAAAATCCCATTTCACGGAATAAGTGCCATCAATAAATGGTGTGTTATTTGAAAAAGCAATAGTCACAGGAGCACATCCGATATATTTTGAAGGTGCGACTTCAATATTATCAGGTACCGGAAAATACCTGATCGTACTTACCTGTTCATCCTTACATTTATTTTCATCTTCAACAATCAGCTTAATATCATATTGTCCGGGGTCTTCGAATGAATGCTGAGGATTCAGATCTGAGCTATTGGTACCATCATCAAAATCCCATAGAACAGATTTAAGAGGACCAGCTTCCGAATAAGATGAATTTATAAAATTGACAGGTTGTTGCCTGCAGGAGTCAAGTGAAAAATCAAATGAGGCATGAATACCAGGATAAATATTAACCTGAATATCAGCAGAATCACTACATGCAAGTTTTTCATTAAGGATGAGCTTTCCTGTATAATTACCAGGTTCGGGAAACGGGATAAGTCCATCCCATTCTTCAGAAGTAATTTTCTGTCCTTTCACATCAAATACCCACTTTACACTTAAAATCTTGGCTTTGTCATAGCTGTTATTTATAAACAGGACTGTATCTGCACCGCAGGCAAAAATCCGGAACAATTTCAGATCAAGCTGGGTTGAATTCCCAACCCGTGCGCTAACTGCAGGAGTGCAGGCAGTCACATTGAACTGAAAATCACGTTGTATGGTCCCGATAAGTACACCTTTCCTGTATTCCTTTACCATGACCCCTACTACAAACTGCCCCAGATTCTGAGGCTGACCGGAAATTATACCTGTCAGAGCGTTTATCCGGATCAGGGGATTTCCCTGTAAGGGATCAGTAAAACTATAAGGAGGTTTGAAAACTACTAATGGAAACGGTGGAGCACAATTATCAGGCAATGGCTGTACACCATCACAAAGGTATTGGCTGCCCTGTGGCTGGCCAACTTCTGATCCGTTCAATCCTCCACCAGCCAGGGGATTAAAGAACTCATAAACCAGGGAATCACCATCGATATCAGTAGCACTGTGATCAATATTGAAAAAATTATTGGCACATAATACGGCAGGTGGAAATGATTTAAAAACCGGACTGGTATTTTTTGCCAGCTGAGCTTCGGGACTTATTTCAACATAATATGTAGCTCCGGTAGCTTCAGGTGACAGGATATTTATAATGAAATTAGTTCTGCAACAGCGCTGATAAGTGATCTGATATGGGGCATCGATGATCTTAAGTGTAAGGCGAAAATTGTATTCTCCCTTTTCGTACAAAATATTTGATGGGGTAATGACGCATGGATCATCAACATTCTGAATATAATTTTTATTCTCAACAGGCCTTTCAATTCTGCGGACAAACTGCCATTTTAAATTGTTTTTGAGAAAAACTCCGAAAAATCCAGTTGCATCAAAATCAGCACCTCCACTTTCCGCATCCCGATAGATAATGAATTTAAAATCGTAAGTAGCAAAACCATCAAGAACCCCATCAGATGACACTAATTTATATGTAGCTTCTCCTCCGACAATATGTTTTGAAAAACTTTCAAAAGTCATTGATGTCAGGAATATCAGAAATAAAATTTTTATATAAAATATATTGTTCATAAAAACTATTTGATATACAAAATAGTTAACGGATAAAATGCGTTTGTAGTGCTAATTTAACACTTTTATTGGAATATGGATAATTATACAGACAATTTTGATGAAATTATCTCAATTTTACAAGAAGGTAAAGTGATATTGTATCCGACAGATACCTTATGGGGTTTGGGTTGTGATGCACTCAATACAGAATCAATAAAAAAAATAATCAATATCAAAAACAGGATTCCTGAAAAACCATTCATAATGCTTGTGTCTGATATTGAGATGTTAAAGACATATGTTAAGGATATTCACCCCAGGGTAGAAACATTGCTTGCTTATCATGTCAGACCATTAACTGTGATATTTAAAGCAAAAAAAATTGTTCCCGATATTCTGCTTGAAAATGGCAAAGTTGCAGTCAGGATAGTACAGGAGAAAAAAATAGCTGAATTGATAAGAATTTTTGGCAAACCATTAGTGAGCACATCAGCAAGTATTTCTGATGAACCTTTACCAAAAAATTTCGGTGAAATTAATGAAAAAATAAAATCTGTAGTTGACTATGTTTTTTTTGATAAAAGAAATGTAGCAGATTCGTTTCATCCATCAGTATTAGCAAGTTACTCAAAAAGCGGGAAGTTGAAATTTCACAGATAGTAACGTGGTTCTGTTTTCCAATTTAAGTGACCGTTTTACGATATTCAAAATAAAATCCGGAATAATGTATGGTGATTAACGAATGAGGTAGTTTGATAGTTCGTAATTAAGTGTTCGGGATTCAATATCAGATATCTGAAATTGAAGTTGTTTTAAATTAGTTAATTAAAAATGTTAATATCTCATTGACATTTAAGTAAATACTCCAATAATAAATTAATAATTTTTAACCACAATTTTTCTAAAATAAAACAATTTTTACGTTTAACTTTCTCTTCTTTTTGGTCCGACAAAAAGAAGCAATCCCGACGATAAATGTCGGGACGTGCGATCCCGATCGTTATCGGGATAAACTCGCAAATCCTATTAAGCTTTAAAATCAACAAGTTATAACGTTTTCATCCCGACGATAAATGTCGGGAACGAAAATTTTACCTACAAGGTTTCGGTAAAATTTCCTGCTTTCTCCAGCTCAGACTCCCGACGATAAATGTCGCGATCGCACAGTCCTGAACTTTAATTTTTAAACAACTTCATTTAAAAAAATATGGCACCTGGCATGCAAGGTTTGGATTTTGAAAATATTAGAAGTATAGCTTTCTGATAAACATAAATACCCAGGTTATTTCCTTTTCCCTGAAGTGAATTTCAATGTATTTGGCTTTAATGCTTCCCTGACGAATGGGTCATTTTTTAAAAGTATTTCAGTCTCAAGTTTTCTTCCATAGAGCAGATATCCTATTTTTGATCTTAGAATTTCGGAAAGTACTTTTTTATCTATAAAATCATGTTTTTCTAAAAATACGTTGATTACAGAGTCCTTTTTAAAAATGTCTGCACTTTTGATTTCATTTGCAGGCATTTTCAATAAATAAGGATTTCTGAAAATAAAATCTGTGAGCATTTTAAAAATATTTGCACCGCCATTTTCAACCAAAAACTGAGCTTTAATGAAGGTCGTGTCATTAATAGTTATATCAGGTTCAATACCACGGCCCGAAAATACCGGCCTGTTTAGCAACCGGCTGTAAAATGTATCCTGCTCAGAATAAAACAGGTCTGATTTCATTGATTTAGGGAAGTTTATTCTTTTTTGGATTGACCTTCCTGACGGAAGATAATAATTGGCAACTGTCAACCTGAGGGCTCCACCATTGAAAAGATCGTACTGATCCTGAACAAGACCTTTCCCAAAAGACTGATTCCCGATAATCAGCGCCCTGTCATTGTCCTGTAATGCACCTGCCAGAACCTCACTGCCTGAAGCACTGAATTCATTTATGAGAACTCTTATATTCTCAATTTCATAAAAATTTCTTCCACTTGTTTTGATCACATCTTTCCTGCCATCTTTATACACAGTTTCCACAAGAGTCAATCCGGATTTATTAAAAAGCTGATCGAGAATTTTAACTACTTCCTGAAGATATCCTCCGGGATTATCCCTTACATCAATGATCAGGTTTTTAAGCTTTTTCTCTTTAGCATATTTCTCAATTTTACTTAACATTTCGCGGTAAGTATGATTTGAAAACTGTGAAATACCAAGGTAAAGAGTTGAATTACCAAAATAATATTCTCTGTCAACAGTCTGGGTTTCAACTGTATCAATTTTGAGATTTACGATCCTTTTTTTAAACTGCCTGTCTGAAACAATAAGTTCTATTTCTTTGCCTTTTACATTTCCAAATTCCTTTGATATCTGATCATTGCTAAGGCCTGTCAAGTCTTTTCCATTGATTTTCAATAGCTTTTCGAGAGTTTTCAACCCAGCTTTTTCGGCAGGACTTTTATTTATTATCTCAACCACTACCAGACTGTCTTTATAATTCTGGCTGTAAATACCCATTCCGATATAACTCGCATTCAGATTGTCCTGTACATGATTAAATTCCGAAGGAGAAATATAAGCTGAGAAAGGATCCAGGCTCTGCGATAAAGAATACAGAACATTGTTAGTCATTTCATTATAGTCAGGATCAAAGAGATAATTTGATTCTATCAGCCTCATGACATTATCGATATGGGTGGGTCGAAGATCCTGCTCATTATTGTGCGTCTGAATCAGACTGACTTCAGAATCATCAAGACGGTAGCCTATCAGCATTCCTGAAGCAAGAATTATACTCAGTAATAATGGTTGAGCTACATTATATTTTCTGTTCTCCACATTTATATTTTTATTAACCAATTACTCAGGGACAAGGGAGTTTTTTCAGTAAATACCGAAAGATGGCTAAAATATTGAAATTATGTTTTTCAATAATTTTATATTTTCCGGCATATTAGATTTCATATTCCCTTTAATCAGGAACCTGAGAAGTCACAAAAATACAAATTTAATGGTTCTTTACAGATTTTATCAAAAAGTTGTTTATAAATAGTTTTTTAAAACCTTTTCTATCTCATTGAAATTTGGCCAAAAAAAAATTTATAAATTGATATTTTTAATATCTTTTTCACTTTAATGGTAACGAGTTTTATATTAAACTTTCTTTACTTTTTGAGTCTACTGACGTTGACAGTCAGCACAGGGTTCAAAAAGTAACAATCCCGACGATAAATGTCGGGACGTGCGATCCCGATCGTTATCGGGATAAACTCACAAACTCTATTTGTAATAAAATCAGTGGGTTATTAAGTTTTCATCCCGATACTATCGGGAACGAAATTTTTAACTACAAGGCTTCGGTAAAATTTTCTACTTTTTCCAGCTCAAACTCACGATCGTTATCGGGATCGCACTGTCCTTAACTTCAATTTTTAAACAACTTCAATAAGTATTGCTTTTTAAGTCGTCAAAATTTGTTCAAATTTGCATAAAATATTAAATACAAGATTATGAATCCTATATACCAGCAGATTATAACTGAAAGTGTAAATAAATTTAACAAAAAGCAAAATCTAAATCCTGATGAAAACCTTTTCAACAGGCAGTTAAATCAGCGGAAAATTGAGATTTCAGGCATACTTCAGGATATTTTTCTTATTATGATTGGAATATTTTCTGCCGGGTTCGGTTTAAAAGGATTCCTTTTCCCAAATTCATTCATCGACGGAGGAGTTACAGGAATATCGCTTATTGTAGCTGAAGTAACTAATATTTCCTTAGCACTTTTGGTAGTTTTGATAAATGCACCTTTTATTTTAATTGGATACTCAACGATCAGTAAACAATTTGCAATCAAAAGTATAATTGCAATTATCGGACTGGCTATTGTCATTTTGGTAGTACCGTATCCTGAAATCACAAATGACAAATTGCTTGTTTCGGTTTTTGGTGGGTTTTTCCTTGGTCTTGGCATTGGCATGTCGATAAGAGGGGGTGCAGTTATTGATGGCACAGAAGTATTGGCAATTTTTATTAGCAAAAAAACACCTGCTTCAATTGGTGATATTATCCTGATATTCAACATATTGATCTTTTCTGTCGGTGCATATGTATTTTCAGTTGAAATAGCCTTGTATGCAATATTAACGTATATATCAGCATCAAAAACCGTAGATTTTGTTGTTTCAGGAATTGAAGAATATATTGGGGTCACGATCATATCCGAAAATAGTGAAGAGATAAGACTTGCAATAGTTGAAAACCTGGGGAGAGGCTGTACTATTTATTCCGGCAAAAAAGGTTATGCTAAAAGAGGTCAGGAATTGCAAGCAATTGACATTGTCTATACAGTGGTAACCAGACTCGAATTATCAAAACTTCAACTGGAAATTGAAAAAATTGATAATGAGGCTTTCTTCATAATGGATAGTATAAAAGATGCAAAAGGCGGAATGATTAAAAAAAGACCTTTGGAGAAATGAAATCAATTAAATTGCTTCAATCTACAAACCTGAAGATAATTAATTTTCACATTCCGGAATTAGTTTAATCCACCAAATCAAGCAAAAAAAATTTACAGTTGTTTGAAAATAAAACTTTAAAGTCGTTTGGTAAAATGCACTTCAGCTCAAACATAATTTCGCACAGTCCTATAATTGAATTTTTGAACAACTTCTTTCTTAAATAATGTAGTATAGTTGTACAATTAAAGAATAAAATACTAATTTCGTAAATAATTTTTTGACATTAATTAAAATACCGGCTTTAATAAGGTGGACGAAGATAAGGATATTTTGCGGATGGAACTTATAAACAAACTGGTTTTTATAATCAGTTTGACGGGATTGATAATCCTTATTATTGATTTTGGATTTGACCAGAATTATGTGATTCAGGAGTTGATCAACGGTTATTATTTTGTAGTGTTGATTTCAGGAGTTTTCATAACGATTCTGAGGTACCTGACACAGAGTAAGGACATTAGTTTCAAGGTATTGATTTTTGATATACTCTCAAATTTACTGATTTTTGTAATAATTGGTTTTCATTTTTTTTCAAATTCAGCTCAAAGGCAAACTACAATTTTTTACAGTGATGACTGGCTCAAGTTATCAATATTATTCACTTTTATCAGGGAATTTGCGGTCAGAAAGATAAATTTTCAGCGCAATTACCTCAATCCTGCACAGTTGTTTGTATTGAGTTTTATAACTATTATCGTATCAGGAGCTTTGATGCTGATGCTTCCCAATGCTACTTACAAAGGTATTTCTTTTATTGATGCTCTGTTTACATCTACAAGTGCTGTTTGCGTCACAGGGTTGACAGTAGTTGATACAGCCACATATTTCACACATTTTGGACAGATAATAATTATGTTGCTTATACAGATAGGTGGTTTGGGAATTTTGACATTTGTGAGCTATTTTGCATATTTCTTTAAAGGCGCTACGACTTTCGAAAATCACCTTGTCATTAAAGATATGGCAAATGTTGAAAAAGTTGGAGAGGTTTTCAGGGTATTAAAAAATGTACTGCTTATCACATTCATTATTGAGACAGCAGGTGCTATTGTCATTTATTTTAGTCTGGACTACAGTTTGATTCCGTCACTTTATTCCAGGATTTTCTTTTCTGCATTTCACTCTGTTTCTGCATTTTGTAACGCAGGATTTTCGACCTTGACCAATAATCTTTATGAGCCTGGATACCAGTTCAATTATCCACTTCACTTATCAATTTCAGCCCTTCTTGTATTGGGTGGTTTAGGATTTCCGATTGTATCCAATACATTGTATTATTTGAAATACAGATTTCTTAATTTGATCACACCTATTACGAAAAAACCAAAAATTTACAGACCAAGAATTGTGAGTTTAAGCACTAAAATAATTCTCTTTACAACCTTTTCTCTGATCATAGTTGGAACAATTTTGCTTTATATTTCCGAGTACAATAACACTTTAAAACCTCACAGTGGGTTTGGAAAAGTTGTAACAGCCCTTTTCGCTGCGACTACTCCAAGAACTGCCGGATTTAATACTGTAAACATGGCAACATTGACACTCCCGACAATACTGATAACTATGTTTTTGATGTGGGTCGGAGCTTCTCCTGCCTCAACCGGTGGGGGTATAAAAACCAGTACTTTTGCAATTGCTTTAATGAATTTTACAAGTATAGCTAAGGAAAAATCCAGGCTGGAACTTTTCAGACGGCAAATACCGGACAGTACGATACGGAGGTCATATGCAATAATCATTTTATCAATTCTTGTTATTGGAGCAGGAATTATGCTGATTTCTGCCTTTGATAGTGACAAAGGCCTGGCAAATATAGCTTTTGAAGCTGTTTCAGCATTTGGTACCGTAGGATTAAGTCTTGGAGTGACTTCGTTTCTTTCGGCAAATAGTAAGATTGTTCTTATTCTTTTAATGTTCACAGGCAGAGTAGGTATGCTGTCTGTTCTCATTGCATTGATCAAAAAAGAAAAATTCAGCAATTACAGGTATCCTGATGAAGAAATATTAATAAACTAAATAATAAAATATAAATTCTTAATGATGAAGTACATAATTGTAGGATTGGGAAGTTTCGGATCATCACTGGCCCAAAAGCTGACTGAGCTTGGAAATGAAGTGATAGGGATTGATACTAATATGAAGAAAGTCGATGCTCTCAAAGACAAGATCTCTCATACTATTTGCATCGATGCCACAGATCAGTTCACTATAAGCGGACTGCCACTGAAAGACACAGATGTGGTGATAGTGGCTATTGGTGAAGATCAGGGAGCAAATGTGATGGTGACGGCTATCTTTAAAAACCTGCAGGTTAAAAGGTTAATAAGCCGTGCGATTAACCCACTCCATGAAAATGTACTCCAGGCTATCGGAGTTCATGAGATAGTTCATCCTGAGGAAGAAACTGCCGAAAGGTGGGCAAAAAAATTGTGCCTGAGAGGTGTTGTGGATTCATTTGAACTCAGTGATGAATACAGCATCGTAGAAGCAAATGTACCATACAGATATTCCGGAAGAACGATTCAGGACATAAATATCCGCGAAAAGCATAATTTACTGGTTTTGGCCACTATTGAGAAAACAAGTATAGTAAGCAAAGTAGGGAAAGAAAAAATTGTTGCAAAGGTACAGGGTGTTGCTACACCCAGTACCATTCTAAATGTAGATGATATAATGGTACTATTCGGTGCAAATTCTGACATCAACAAGTTTCTTAAAACACATTAAAAAAAATGTGGCTTACTTTTGTGAAACTTCGCATTTTTGTGATTTAGTGGTTATTTCAAGTTTTATTTCATTTCAGAAGTAGTCGCACTTTTGAACATTAAAACTAGTTATCACCTGATTTTTTAGCTACAATTTAGACTAGTTTTTAATACAATATAAAATTTTGTGGTACTGAAAATTTTATATACTTTTGGCAAATATTAAAATAGGTTTATATGTATGCATTTTCTAAAAGTGTTATGGAATTGCGTTCATCGGAAATACGTGATTTAATGAGCACAGTGGCAAAATCGGGCATGATCTCATTTGCCGGTGGAATGCCTAACAATGATTTGTTCCCTGTCAGAGAGATTGATGCAATATACAATGATCTTGATCCTGGCGTTAAGAAAAGTGCTTTTCAGTACGGACCAACACCTGGATATCCACCTCTGCTCGAATCCTTAAAAGAATTTCTGAGAAAGAAAGGATTGCCAGTAGATACAAATAAATTACTGATCACCACAGGTTCATTGCAGGCAATAAATATTCTCACAAAAGAATTTGTAGACCCTGGAGATATTATTTTACTTGAAAATCCCAGTTTTATCGGTGCTATTTCTGTTTTTAAATCATACATGGCAAGGATGGAAAGCATCCCTCTGCTAAGTGACGGAATTGACCTGGGAATACTCAGAAAAAAACTCAGCCATTTGCCTGAAAAACCAAAGATTTTATATCTCATCCCAAATTTTCATAATCCTGCTGGTGTGACCTATAGTCTGGAAAAAAGGAAAGAATTGCTTTCAATTGTTGCAAATAAAAATATAATAGTTATTGAAGATGATGCTTATAATGATCTTTATTTCGATGAAGATGCCAAGATTATGAGTATCCCTATGAAAAATAATGAACCCAAAAATGTGACAATTTGTTATACCGGTTCTTTTTCCAAAATATTAGGCCCCGGATTCAGACTGGGCTGGCTGCTTGTAAATGAAGAGATCTATGCAAAATGTGAGCTGATCAAGCAGGCTATGGATGCATGTTCTCCAAACTTCACGCAGGTTCTGGCCAATGAATTCCTGAGCAGAGGCTTAATAGAGCCTTATCTGTCAGGTTTACGTACTGAATATAAAGAAAGAATGGAAATGACTCAGAATGCTCTGCAAAAGAATATGCCCGATTTTGTCAAATGGAACAAGCCAAATGGTGGATTTTATTACTGGCTTGAAATGCCTCAAAACTTCAATTCCTCTGAAATCCTGTTGGATAGCATTAATAATGGGGCAGTTTTTGTCTCCGGCAAAACATTTGACCCTGCCAATATTAAAAATAACAATTTGCGAATTGCTTTTTCCAATATGAACAAAGAGGATATTGATAAAGGAATAAAAATAATTGCAGAATCAATTATAAAACATTCGAGATCATTTCACTGAAAGTTGATATGATCAAATTATTCTGAGGATAAAGATTTTAGCTTTAAGATTTTTGATTTAAGAATTTCAAATCACAAAAAATTACATCTGAGTAGTTAATTTAAACATATTAATTTATTTATAAAAATTATAAAATGCCTGAAATTTCAAAAAAAGGTATAAAAATGCCTCAATCACCGATACGAAAACTGGTACCGTTTTCTGAAACTGCAAAAGCAAAAGGTATTAAAGTTTATCATCTTAATATCGGACAGCCTGATATTGAAACTCCTGAATCAGCTTTGAATGCTATCAGGAATTACGATCAGAATGTTATAGCATATTCTCACAGTGCGGGTAATATCAGCTACAGAAAAAAGCTTGTTGAATATTACAAACATCATAATATTAATATTACTCCCGAGGATATTATAATTACAACAGGGGCTTCTGAAGCACTGCTTTTCACTCTTCAGTCAATTTTGAATGCAGGGGACGAAATCATCATACCGGAGCCTTTTTATGCCAATTATCTTGGATTTTCAATACAGTCTGATGTAATCGTAACCCCTATCCCATCGGATATAAAAAACGGTTTTGCTTTACCTCCGATTGAACAATTTGAAGAGAAAATAAGTGCTAAAACCAAAGCTATAATGGTTTGCAATCCAAATAATCCAACAGGATATCTGTATTCAAAAAAGGAACTGGAAACATTAAAAGAACTAGCAATTAAACATGATCTTTTCCTTATAGCCGATGAGGTTTACAGGGAATTTGTTTATGACGGGAAACAGCATTTCTCTATCATGAACCTCGAAGGACTGGACAATAATACGATTCTGATAGATTCAGTTTCAAAAAGATACAGTGCATGCGGTTTCAGGATAGGAATGATGATCTCAAAGAATAAAGAACTCATGTCTACTGCACTGAAATTTGCACAGGCAAGGCTAAGTCCACCCAGTTTCGGACAGATCGGTGGGGAAGCTGCACTTCAGACACCAAATTCATATTTTGAGAGAGTTCTGGACGAGTATACTAAGCGTCGTAATATTGTTGTTGAAAACATAAATCAGATTGAAGGTGCTTTTTGTCCCAACCCTGCAGGTGCTTTTTATATTGTAGCAAAACTTCCTATCGATAATTCTGACAGATTCTGCAGATGGTTGCTGGAAGATTTCAGTTTTGAAAATAAAACAGTTATGTTTGCTCCGGCTTCCGGTTTTTATTCTACAGCCGGACAGGGCAATGATGAAGTCAGGATCAGTTACGTACTAAATGTAAATGACCTTGCTGATTCAATGAAGATACTGAAGGAGGCACTTAAGGTTTATCCTGGAAGAGTCTGAGAATTTATAATGCCCAAAATTTTTGTTACAAAAAAATTCAGTTTTTAAGTAGCAATAAATGTTTTATGAAAATAAACAATTACGCTACCATTTTTATCATTTCAAATAAAATGAATTTATAAATCTGTCCATATTTTTATTCAGTGCAAATTGTTTAATTGTGAATACCTGAAGAGAAAAAAGGTATTTATCCCTTATCATTACTTTGCCCTTCACTGAGCTGGCATTCTGTTCATTTTCAAAACGATAAATAATACCAGGAACTTCAGAGTCGGCAACTGAATTACGGTAAATCTCCTTAGTTTTGAGATCCTCCCTGATATTATCTACCATGGTAGAAAGAAACTCTTCTTTTGTAACAGCACTATCTCCTTCAAACAAATCATTATTGATTTCAAAATAGTTTATCAGGTAAAGTGTATTCTCAGAAGAATCAACTGATGAAACTGAATAATAAGTAGTTATATTGAATTCACCTAAATCGGTTGTGACTATCCTGTCTTTTCTTTGAACCTGTCCCGGAATATCAACAGCAAATCCTGGATCAGTTGACGAAAAATTGCTCCAAACAGCCTGGGAGTGCATTTGAAATGCAAGAAACAGGAAAAAGATTATTCTCATCAGATGAGTTTTATTTTTTATTAGTAAAAAGACCTTTAATTACTTCAGGATAATAAATGTATTCCAATTCATGAACTTTTTGTGCAATGGTTCCTGCATTGTCCTGCAGGGAAACATCGACTTTCTTTTGCAGGATTATCTCACCTTCATCATAAAATTCATTGACAAAATGTATAGTAATGCCTGTGAAAGCATCTTTGTTTTTTATCACTGCTTCATGTACCCTTGGACCATACATGCCTTTACCTCCGTATTTTGGCAATAAAGCCGGATGAATATTGATAATTCTCTTTTTGAAATTTTTAATAATTAGAGCCGGTATTTTCTTTAAAAATCCTGCCAAAACTATCAGATCAATTCCAAGTGTTGACAAAAGATCTAAAACTTCCTTTTCCTGCGATATAAAATCAGTAGATGTTATTTGAACTCGGATATTATGATCTGTTGCTATTTTGATTACACCTGCTTCAGGGTTATTTGTAAGTATGAGTTTTACAAAGATTTTCTCATTTTTAAGCTTTTCAATTATGTTTTTAGCATTAGTACCGGCACCTGAAGCAAAAATAGCTATATTCATCGCTAATGCTGCTATTTCATAATTTCTTTATAATCATCTATGCCAGATGGATCCAATTCCGAAAGTAAAGTGTAGATAGAGCTGCGTTGTGCGTATCCTGCGGGTTTAAATATCTCTATTAACTCTGTTTTTTTTGAATTCATGAACAAAGTTATAACCGGATTCTGAGGAGAAAGATCAGCCACATTTTTTATTTCCTTCAAAGAGCTTGTTATCAATGCCCTGCCTTTATCGATTTCATCGTTCATTATATCAAGGCTTAACCTGTGGTACTCATAATATGACTGCCTGAAATTCCTGTATTTCGGATTTGTAATATTCTCTATAAGCCAGTACTTATTATTCTCTTTACCTTGTGAATTCCATGTCCTGATATTCTGATTTGTAAGTGGCACACTTTCGACAACTTCCCTTGCTTTTTCATAATAAGCTGTCCCACCAAAATTGCTGAATGAATCATAATCCATTCCAAGCATAAAATACCCGTAATATGTAAGTATGGCTGTGAGATCGTCTATAAAAACATTAGTACTGATATTGAGTGGTTGCATTTCTTCAAAAGAAAAAGAGTAATTCTTATCTATCCAATTGAATGTCTGAGTTTTATAACTGCTCTTATAGACTGGTCTTAAACTCTGAATTGAGAAATCAGCAGTGAAAGCTGAAGTACTGAGGTCATTAGTTATATTAATAACAATATTGGCTTCTATCTTTTCATGATCCTGAAAATCATCATTTGTCCACTTTGTTTTATTGTAAAAGTCATTTATTGTTTTCTCCATCTGCTTAAAAAGACGTGAATCAGCCATTTTTAACTGTGGAGTCTGGATTCTGACCTTAACATTGAATTCCTGTGCAAAAAAATCAGTATTAAGGAAGACTGCCAGAAGCAGAAATAAAAATCTATAATTCATATTATTGATATAATATATAATATTTAGAAAAAATAAAATAAAATAAGGAAATCACAATAATGAAACGATTTCATCAACAATATCTTGTGCAACCTCATCTTTACTTTTTAACTCATACATCTTACTGTTATCAGATGATATTATGGTTACTTTATTGGTATCATGACCGAAACCCGCACCTTCATCATTTAACGAATTAAGCACTATCAGGTCAAAATTCTTGTTCTTTAGTTTCTTAACTGCATTTTCATATTCATTTTCTGTCTCCAGTGCAAAGCCGACAAAAATCTGATCTTTAAATTTGCTCTTTCCTGCTGAAGCAGCAATATCGACAGTCCTTTTCAATTCAAGATTGAAATTCTCCTCATCTTTTTTTATCTTGTTTTTTTCAAGCTTGACAGGAGTATAATCCGCAACAGCGGCTGCAAAAATAATTATATCCATATCCTCAGCTATTTCATTAACAGCATCAGACATCTGTTGAGCAGAAACTACCTTAATAACTTCAATATCCTGAGGTAAAGTAACCTTACTGACAGGACCGAGTATAAGTACTACCCCGGCTCCTCTGTTTAAACAATGATTAGCCAGTGCAACTCCCATTTTCCCTGAACTGTTATTGCCTATAAACCTGACAGGGTCAATATATTCATGGGTGGGACCTGCAGTGATCAAAACTTTTCTGCCTGCCAGATCCTTTTTAAAAAAACCATTGTCCAGAATTGTGAACAGGTTTTCCGGTTCCATCATTCTACCCTCTCCTATTAATCCTGATGCTAATTCACCTGCTTCAACATTAAAAACATCAACCCCCTGAGCTCGAAGTTTTTTCAGATTATCCTGCACACTAATACTTTTCCACATATCCATATCCATAGCAGGTGCAACTCCTACCCTGCATCGTGCACTCAGGAAAGTAGTCAGCAGGAGGTTGTCAGCGATACCATGTGCCATCTTTGCAATAGTATTTGCTGAGGCCGGAGCGATAAGATAATAATCTGCCCACAAACCAAAATCAACATGGCTATTCCATTCATTGTCATCAGAAAAATGAACCAAAACTTTGTTTTTGATAGTACAGCAAGTGTAAGTGGTGAAATAAAATCAATGGCTGAAGGTGTCATTATGACCTTCACCTCATAGGAATTCCTGATAAAATAACGGACCAGATAGGCTGCTTTATAGGCTGCTATACTGGCTGTGATTCCGATTATAATTCTTTTTCCTGTCATTTTAGCAGGTATATTGATTGGATTGCTATTCAATCACATTTCCACTTTTATCCCTGTAATCCCAGGTCAATTTGTCATCCAGGAATTCCTCCATAGCGATAATTGAAGGATTTGGTAATTTTTCATAGAATTTTGTTATCTCAATCTGCTCCCTGTTTTCAATAACTTCCTCGATAGCTTCATAGGACATGGTGAAATCCTCAAGTTTTTTCCTTAACTCCTCTTTGAGTTCAGAAGTAAGATAGATAGCTCTCTTGTTGATTATGGCCAGAACTTCATAAATGTTGTCAATTTTTTCTTTGCGAAGAAAATCATTGACATCTTTTGGAACAATATTAGGGTTTTTACCTATTACTTTAGATTTTATATCCATTTTTTATCTTATTAATTTCGTTAAGTGAATTTTGATATATTTTTTCTGCTTTAGTTTTTTCTTTACTTTCAGGATACCTTTTTATGTATGAATTATATTTTGCTATAGTATCTTCATATCTTTCAAGCCTTTTCTCGAAAATACTGTTTTTTGCATAATTATATGATGATTTTAATATCATAAGCCTTACTTCTTCTTCTTTTTTTGTTTCCGGATACTCTTTCAGCATATTCTCAAATGCAACTATTGCTGATACATACTTTCCAAGATTATAATACAATTCACCCTGACTGTATTCTTTTTCTTCCATTTTCAAACGCATTTCATCAATGAGCTGATTGCATTTTTCAACTTTATCACTATTGGGAAATGTATTGACAAATACCTGAAAATCTTCAATAGCCTTTAATGTCTGACTCTGTTCGAGTTTTTTGTTCGGGGACATCAGATATTCTGAATAAGCAGTCATATATAGACACTCCTCTCTTTTAGGGCTATTACTGAATGAAGATGCATAGCTTTTGAAATAATGTGAGGCTACCATATAATCTTTGAGGTGGTAATAAGTGTAGGCAAACTTGTAAAAAAGATCATCTGCTTCCTTTTTCCCCTTATAAAATGGCAGAATGATTTCGTACAGAATCTGAGCATTCATATACTTTTCTTCATCATAAAACTTATTAGCCTCAACCAGTATCTTTTCAGGCTCATTGCTGGTCCTCACTTTTTCAAAAGATGATTTACACGAATATATAGTGACTGTAAAAAATACTAAAACTATAAAAAAAAGTCTGCTGTTTATTGACATTTTATATTATTATTGGCTTCTTTAATTCAAATTACTATGTTTGTTAATGCAAAACACACGTACAACTATAAACGAATGAATTATTCTTTTGTTTATAAAATTACCGGAGCAAATTCATAACCCCTTGTTTCAGGTGTTCTTCACCCTTGCATATATACTTTACTTTATAGACAAATTTATCTGGATTGACTTTTTCGTTCCGGTAAATACCATCCCATGTGGAATTCGGATCAAATGTCTGAAATACTCTTGTTCCCCATCTGTCAAATATTTCAAATGATTTCAGTTCTTCGATTATGAATTTATTGCTGATACCATAATTGTCGTTAAGATCATCTCCATTTGGACTAAAACTATTAGGCAATAACAGGTTTTTACAATCCAGTTTGTCTTTATCCTGAATATAAATACTGATTGAATCACTACATGATTTTCCCCTCATTACGAAAAAAATATGGTATTTCTGTGAAGCTTTAGGCTGAATGGTAGGTGTCAGGATATCCGGATTATCCATATCCTGTTTTCCTGTCCATGAAAAATTGTCAGCACATGTAAGTCCCATATCAATTTTAATCTTATCACCAAGAAAAATCGTAGTATCCTGATTGAGTATCACATCAGACCTGAGCTCTGATTTACTGAGTTCCAATTCATTTAGTGCACGATCATAAATCTTAAATTCATCAAAATATCCCCTGAATCTCCTGTAATTTGCCTGTCCCGATAATGTGCAGGGATTATTGGAAATAGTGAGTCTGTTACCAGGAGCAAAAGTATAAAGTTTTTCTGCATCGACTGTACTCACAATTTTACCATCTATAAACATGAAATATGTGTATAACTTCCTCACTACTGAAACATGATGCCAGCATCTGGCAGGATCGATCTTTGCATCGAGAAAGATGCTGTTACTAACATTCTCCTTTGCCAGAAACCGGATGGAATTTATTGTAGGGAGGTATTGTAATGTAAAAAATGAATCGATCAGGCAATCATTGCTAAGTGTGAGAATATCAACTACATCTTCAACATTATATGAAGAAAAATAGAAATCTATTGTGAAATCTTTATTGAAAAGCGGATTGACTTTTTGGTCAAAAGTTAGCCCATCATCTATCCCGTCAAAATCAAATGATTCACCTTTTAGACCGCAATCGCAACCGACATTGCCTGAAATCGTCAGCTGAGATCCGATACTGCCTTTATCATTTGCCACACAGGCATTAAAATCCACATTCACTGCAACCTGTGAACCCACGCCGGAAACAACAAATGACAGAAAAATGAAATAAGCTAATTTTTTAAGAAACATTTTAAGTGATTTAAAATTTCAAGCCTGCAAAAATCATCCGAACAGATTTCCCAAGCCCCCAGGCAACATAGTATTTAAAAGATCCTGAGCTTCTTGTGCAGCAATAATGTCTGCTTCAGCCAAAGCTTCATTCATGGTAAGCACCAGCTGATCTTCAAGTTCAGCATTGTCAGAATATACTTTCTTTATTGTAATGTCCAATACTTCTTTTTTAGCATTTATTGTGACTGCAACTGATCTGTCAGGGCTTTCTCTTACGATTTCCACCGACTTAAGTTTTTCGTCCATCACTCGTTGCTGTTCGCTGGCATTGCTTAATAAATCTTCAAACATTTTTAAGAATATTTATGGAAAGATAACTGAAAAAGTAAAAACTTATTTTAAAAAATATGCTGATTTACAAAAAAATGCGAAATTAAGAATAATTTTTAAATTGCTGTAAATTTCCGGGGTAAATTATTATTGCACCTGATAATTGTAAAGCATAGATTTAATGAAATTCAAACTGTTAACAAATAATCAGCCTTAATCTCTTTTTATGGATGCAAAATTAAATTAATTAAGTACTTTTGAATTTATTTATTCAAACAGATTTAATCTTACAAAATGGATATTTATAGAAAAATATTAAATGAAATTAAACAAAGACATGCCGCACTTGTCCTTGTAACCAAAACAAAGGGAATTGATGTCATTTCAGAATTTTATAATATGGGGCACAGGGATTTTGGAGAGAATAAAGTCCAGGAGTTAATGTCTAAATATGAAGCGCTTCCAAAAGATATCAGTTGGCATTTTATAGGTCATCTGCAGAAAAATAAAGTCAAATATATAAGTCCTTTCATATCACTTATCCATTCTGTAGATAGCATTGAACTGATAAGTGAAATAAATGAAAGAGCATTGAAGAATAACAGGACAATTGATATTTTACTTGAGATAAAAATAGCAGCTGAACAAACCAAATACGGATTATCAATGGATAATTGCCTCGATTTACTTGAAAATCCATTACTTAAAACCTTAAAAAATGTCCGTATATGCGGCCTGATGGGAATGGCAACTTATACTGACGCTATCGAAACCGTATCAGACGAATTTCACAATCTTAAAATATTTTTTGATCATCTCAAAAATAAATATTTCAGTGACCAGGAAAGCTTTTCGGAATTATCAATGGGAATGTCCGGAGATTATCATCTGGCACTGGATGAAGGTTCTACAATGGTCAGGATTGGAAGTCTTATTTTGGGAGAACGATAAATTTATTGTGGCTTCTGAAAGGATGAGGCTGAATCGTAAGAGAATTTACGAGGTACGATTTACGAAGTACGATTTACGAAGTACGATTTACGAAGTACGATTAACGGTGTACGATTTATGGTGTACGATTTATGGTGTACGAGGTGTGATTTATGAAGTACGACTGTGTCCCAAACGAAATTGGTGGATTTGCGAAGTACGATTTGTGATATACGAAATATGATTTAGGAGTCTCTAAATACCCAAAATAACTACGGGATTAGCAGGTTATTTAAAGCTGGAGTTCTAAGGGGTTTTGATTTTTCAGTAAACAAGATGCTGAGGGGCAATATCAAAATGTGATGCAATTGGAGGAAAATAAAAAATAAAAGGAAGGTAAAAAGCAAAATAGAATCTCACTTTTTACCTTCATTATATTATAAGCTTATACCTTTAAGCTTAGATTTTATCGGTGTTTACCATTTTAGCAAGCAAATCTGCATATTGCACAAACAACAGGTCTTTCCCTTCATAATTTACTTCTGTTCCCGAGTATTTTTTAAAATACACAAAATCTCCTGCTTTTATACCCGGATTTTCAATTTTTGCTCCGATTGCAATTACTCTACCATATTGTGGTTTTTCCTGAGCTGTGTCAGGAATAATTATTCCGCCTACAGTTTTAGCTTCCTGTTCTGCCATTTCAAGTAATACATATTCTTGCAAAGGTTGTAACTCTTTCATATTCAATTCAATTTAAAATTTAAAAATTAATTTATTCCTAATAATGTGTTTATTTTCAACTTATCAAATCCTACAATTATCTGACCTCCGATATCAGTTTGAGGTACTCCCATCTGGCCACTTTTTCTCTTCATCTCCTCAGCCCTTGCCGGATTGCCTGATACATCAACATCTTCAAACTTGATATTGTTTGCCTTGAGGTGATCTTTAAGTCTAGTACACCATGGGCAGGAGCTTGTACTGTATACAACTACTCTTTTTTGAGACGGCTGTTCTTTTTTCGAAGTTTTTATTACATTTCCATTTATCATAGATTCATAAAAATCAGTAGTCATACATCCCTTCACCACATTTATAAACTCAGCTTTCTTAAAATGCAGCATTGAAGGTACAGTATCAATCCCAAATTTGTCATGAATGTCTTTTACTACTGTAACATCAGCTTTCAGCAGCATAATTTTTCTATTTCCCAGACCTGATATTTGACTCACATTTTCAATTGCACAGTGACAATTTTCTGATTCCTGTTTGTATAATAAAAGAAAACAATCTTCAGAATTTGCAATTTCCGAACTTAGTTCATTATAGGAAAATATATCTTTAAACATCAAAAAAAGTATTAATGACCACTAAAATGTCTATCAATTAGCATACCAAATAAAATTTACCAGTAAAACAGATAAAAATTCAATTTCTAAGACAACATTTTGACATAAATACTAAAATAAATGACAAAATTCTATCGGCCTATCTGTCATTATGTCACAAAAAAGGAGATAACTTTTTACTTCATCTCCTTTTCACTGATCAATAAAATCCTTAAAATCTTTTTATTTAGGACTAACCGGTTTAGGTGCATTTGGATCTTCTTTTTTATCTACCAGTCCTTTCAAAGTAAGCTGAAGTGTTCCACCTTCAAAATTACCTGTCACTGTGATGGTCTTGCTTTGAACGGCTCCTCCAACTGCTCCTCTGCCATTGGTATCAAATGCTGCATGAATTTTCCCTGATGCTCCAGGTGCAATTGGTTCTCTCGGCCAGGATGGAGTTGTACATCCGCAGCTCGCCTTTACATTCTTTAATAATAACGGCTCTTCTCCTTCATTGGTAAAAACATAATCATGTTCAACAACCTTACCTTCCATAACTTTACCATAATCATAGGTATCGCTTTTAAATTTGATCTTAGTTACAGGGCCTAATGGTTCCTGTGCTTCACTATTGATTATATCTGAAGCGGTCTGTCCTTGCACTTCAGAATTGGAGACTGTCAGACTTTCATTTGTTCCAACTGATCCTTCTTTATCAGATTTACAGGAAGACAATAGCAGGACACTGAAAAGTAAGGAAAAATAAATAAATTTTCTCATAATCGTTTAATATTTGTTAAAAATAAGTTTAATTCAAAAATTACAAATGTATAACTGTTTTCCGAAAAAAATATTTTTGAGTATTAAAATATATGATTATTAACAGGTGATTAACAATCGAAGCCTGGAAGGATGTTTTTGAATGAAAAATTAAAAATGAAAAATGAAAAATCAATTATTCAATCCACCAATCCCTAAACTGCTTTGGGAGGGACAAGTCACTCAGCCACTCAATCATTGAATCACTCAATCAATCATTCAATCATTCATTAACTCATCCATTCATAAATTCAAAATTAAATAGTCTCTTTATTTTTATACCGGAATAATCAATTTACATTAGCCTTTAAATTAATTTGAAAATATGGAAGCCTACAGTTTATTAAAAGTAAATGATTACATCAAGCAGGTCATTGCACTAAATTTTGAAGACAGTATCTGGATTGATGCCGAAATATCACAGGTAAAGGAAGTGCGGGGACAGGTATACCTTGAATTTGTTCAGAAATCAGAAAATGATAACACCGTAATAGCAAAAGCACAAGGTGTAATCTGGTTTAAATCTGTTTTATTTATCAAAAAGAAACTAGGAGAAATATTCGATTCGATCTTACAGGAAGGTATTCAGATAAGATTTAAAGCAAAAATAGAATTTCATGAGGTATTCGGATTAAAATTTTCTCTTGAAGATATTGAACCGTCATTTACATTAGGACAACTTGAGATCAACAGGCAAAAAACCATTTCCCGGTTGCATACAGAAAATCTGCTGTATAAAAACAAGGAAACATCATTGCCACCGGCAATTAAAAACATAGCTATAATAAGTTCTGAGAAAGCTGCAGGACTGCAGGATTTTATAACCCATCTTGATGACAATCCATTTGCTTATAGATTCAGGACCATATTATTCGATTCAAGCATGCAGGGTGCAAATGTTGAAAGGGACATATTACATAATCTGATTAAAATTAAAGATAATGTGTATTCTTATGATTGTGTGGCTATTATAAGAGGAGGTGGATCAAAAATGGATCTTTCGTTTTTTGACAATTATGATATAAGTGCTGCAGTTGCAAACTTTCCTATTCCCGTTTTTACCGGCATCGGCCATGATATTGATAAAAATGTAATTGAACTGGTGGCTCATTCCCCTCTAAAAACACCCACTGCAGTAGCTGATTTCATCATTCAGTATAATTTAGAATTTGAGAATGGAGTATCGCTTATGTTCGATAAAATAAAAAACCTGAGCCAACAGACAACAAATACCAATTCTACAGAAATAAATCTCATACAAAATAGAATTTTCAACAATGCCATATTGAATATCAGTTCTTCAAGGCACAAGATTGAAATACTTAGGACAGAATTGAAAAACAATTTTTCAAAAATAGTCACCAAAGAAAACTCACTGTTGTCAGAAAAAACCGGTACATTCAATTACCTCGATCCTGTCAATCTATTAGAACGGGGATATTCGTACACTTCAATTGACGGTAAAACAATCCGTTCTGTGGAAGATGTAAAAATAAATGATCTTATCAAAACACATTTGAAAGATGGTTGTTTTGAAAGTAAAGTAATTTAATAAACTCATCACCACAGTATAATGAAAACCAAAAAAGAAAAAGTTACCCTTATCAATATGGGGTGTTCAAAGAATCTGATTGACTCTGAAAACATCATTACTCATCTGAATTACAATGGATTTGAAGCTAGCTTTCAGAAAGGCAATAAAAGCACTCAAACAGTTGTGATAAACACCTGTGGTTTTATTCATGATGCTAAAACAGAATCAATTGACGCTATACTGCAGTTTGCAGATCTCAAGACAAAAGGAAAAATAAAAAAATTATACGTTACAGGTTGTCTTTCACAGAGATATAAAGATGATCTTATACAGGAAATACCTGAGGTTGATGGTTTTTTTGGGACTGATATTTCAGAAATCCTAAAAGAGTTCAATGTTCAGTACAGGGAAGAACTTCTTGGAGAGCGTACTCCCACTACTGCCGGACATTATGCTTATCTCAAGATCGCTGAGGGTTGCAGCAGGGCCTGTGCTTTCTGTGCCATACCAGGCTTCAGGGGAAAACATATATCAAGAACTATTGATGATATCATTTGCGAAGCAGAAAATCTTGCAGCAAAAGGAATTAAAGAGTTAATTTTGATATCGCAGGAACTTACATATTACGGTTTAGATTTATATAACAAAAGGAATCTGGCTGAATTACTCAATGAGCTTGTGAAAATTGAAGGTATAGAATGGATAAGACTGCATTATTTATATCCAGGCAGTTTTCCTCAGGAAGTACTTGAAACAATGGCAAAACATGATAAAATCTGCAACTATCTTGATATGCCATTACAGCATATAAATGACGATATTTTAAAAAGGATGAAAAGGTTTTCGACCAAGTCTGATGCCCTAAATATTATCAGTCAGGCGAGAGAACTCATACCTGATATTGCACTGAGGACCACATTTATAGTAGGATTTCCGGGTGAGACAGATGAACAATTCCAGGAATTACTGGATTTTTTGGAGGAAATGAAATTTGATCGCGTTGGAGTATTTGAGTATTCTCATGAAGAAGGAACTTCAGCATTTTCATATGTAGATGATGTTCCTGCAAAAGTTAAGAAGCACAGAGCCCAACTGCTGATGGAATTGCAAAGGGAAATCTCACTTGAAAAAAATCAGGATAAAGTTGGTAAAGAATTTGAAGTGATCATAGATAGTGCCGATGAAGATTACTACTATGGCAGAACCCAGTATGATAGCCCCGAAGTCGATAATGAGGTTTTGATTGAAAAGGCTACACACCTGGAAATTGGCAGTATTGTAAGATGCAAAATAACAGAAGCTCAGGACTATGACCTGTTTGGAGCAGTTTTTGAGTGATTTACGATATAATGATTGAGTTATTGAGTTATTGAGTTATTGAGTTATTGAGTTATTGAGTTATTGAATTATTGAGTTATTGAATTATTGATTGAATTATTGAATTATTGAGTTATTGAATTGTTGATTATGTCATATGAAACAATTACAAATAATAAACTTATCTACATTTCTTATTTGATGTTATATTTTGAGTTTTATATTTTGGATTTAAAATTCTGCGTTTTATGGTTTTACTTTTTTAATTTTACATTTGCAATTGCTGACCAAAAAAGCTAAATCAAAGTGGACAAAAAAATAAATATAGTAGTACTTGATGGTGTCGGTGTAAATCCGGGTGATCTGTCCTGGAACGGATTGAAGGAATTGGGAGAACTGACAACCTATGAAAATACTCCAAATGACATGATATTGGAAGGGGCTAAGGATGCAGATGTGATCATTGTAAACAAATGTGTTTTTAATGATGCTGTCTTTTCTGCACTGCCAAAACTGAAATATATAATTGAGTCCGCTACAGGTTATGATAATATCGATGTCAAAAGTGCAGGAAAATATAATATTCCTGTCAGCAATGTCAGGGGTTACAGTACCGAGTCTGTTGTGCAACATACTTTTTCCCTTATTTTTGCTTTGATCAACAGGACAGAATATTACAGTCAACAGGTTAGTTCCGGCAGATGGTCAGACAATGATTTTTTTACATTCTGGGATTCAACAATCTATGAACTTTCAGGTAAAACACTGGGACTGTATGGTTTCGGTCAGATCGGTAAACGGGTAGCTCATGTTGCACGGGCTTTTGGCATGAATGTTATTGCATGCAGGAAAGATCCATCAAAAGGATATTCAGAAGGAGTAACTCATGCAGAATTTGATGAATTGCTTGCCAATAGTGACATCCTGAGTATTCATGCTCCCCTAACTTCTGAAAATGAAGGTATCATCGATCTCGGCAAACTGAAAAAAATGAAGCCGTCTGCATTACTGATAAATACCGCTCGCGGCAAACTTATAAATGAATCTGATCTCGCTTTTGCCCTGAATAATGAAATCATAGCAGGTGCAGGGCTCGATGTTCTTTCTAAAGAACCTCCGGATCACAATAATCCGTTGCTTAAAGCCGGGAATTGCATTATAACACCTCATCAGGCATGGACAAGCATAGAAGCAAGAAAAAAACTAATGCAGGGTCTGATCGATAATGTGAGGTCATTTTTAGATGGAAATATCATTAATCAGGTTGGTTAACGATTTTTATATATTAAGTAAATTTATTATATGAGTATCAGAATAGGATATGATGCCAAAAGGGCATTCCTTAACACCAGCGGACTGGGAAATTACAGCCGCGGAGTTATAGAAATGATGGCCCGGCATTACCCTGAAAATGAATATTTACTCTACACTCCTTCATCCCAAAACAAAGGCATTTATAATAATCCTGCAGATACTAAAATCAGAATTCCTGAAAAATTGTATGACAAAACATTCCCTTCATACTGGAGGAGTTATGGTATAACAGATCAAATAAAAAATGATAATATAGATATTTATCATGGGCTGAGCAATGAATTGCCAATGAATATCCACAAATTGAAGACGAAAAAAATTGTCACAATTCATGATCTGATCTTTTTGCGATATCCGGAATTATACAAAGCATGGGACAGAAAGGTCTATGAAAAAAAACTGAGATACTGTTGTCAGGTGGCTGATAGAATAGTATCAATAAGTGAACAGACAAAAAAAGATATTGTAGAGTTTATTGGAACTGATGAAAATAAAATAGTCACTGTTTATCAAACCTGCAATCAAAGTTTCAAAGAAATTGCAGATGAATCGGTCAAAACCCTCATCAGATCAAAGTACAATTTGCCGAATGAATTCCTTCTGTATGTCGGAACAATTGAGAAAAGGAAAAACCTGTTGAATGTCGTAAAATCATTGACTTTGATCAATTCTGCAATCCCTCTTGTCGTGGTAGGAAGACCCACAGATTATCTGAAGGAGATCAAAGAATATATTGAAAAAAACAATCTCAGGGTTTTAATTTACCATGATGTGAGTAATATTGAATTGCCAACATTTTATCAAATGGCAAAAATATTTGTTTACCCTTCCATCTTTGAAGGATTTGGTATTCCAATCATTGAAGCCCTTTATTCAGGAGTGCCTGTTATCACATCAACCGGAAGTTGTTTTTCAGAAGCAGGTGGACCGGACAGCATTTATGTCGCACCGGATGATCATGAACAAATTGCATTCTCAATTGAAAAACTAATTCATGATGAGACACTTTGTAAGAATATGATTATAAAGGGTCTTGAGTACGCACAAAACTTTGATGAAAAAAATATTGCAGATAATCTCATAAGTGCATATAAATCAGTGTTTTAAATATTGGAACAAGGTAGAATACAGAAGGTTTTGCATCACTTTGTATTTTTTTCCTTTGTGTCTTTGCGAGAAATTAAATAAATTGTCTTTTTTAACACCCATGTTCAAGGATCAAAAAAGCAATTTTTTATGTACACAATGTTTATTTATAAAAAAATATAAGTAAAAATCATATACCTTTGTCCCCTATCGAAATAAATTTTTGATTTTATAATATATGAAACAAAAAACTCAACCATCGCTTCTGCAGGTACTTGGACTTGGTACGGCAATTCTCCTGGTAGCAGGCAATATAATCGGTTCGGGAGTTTTTAAAAAAATAGCTCCAATGTCCGCCTCACTAATGAATGAAAATCTCATAATCTGGGCATGGATAGTAGCAGGTATCATCACAATGCTTGGAGCACTTAGTTACGCTTCGCTGGCTTCCGTTACCAAAGAAGCAGGAGGACAATTCCAGTATTTTAAAAATGTTTTCAATGATTTCACAGGATTCATGTTTGGCTGGAGCTTTTTCAGCGTTATCAGCACAGCTTCGATAGCTTCAATATCTTATGTATTTGCTGAGTCATTTGTAAAATTCTGGCACATACCTGATTTTTTTAATTTTTCTTCTGACGCTGTCAGGTTCTTTGGATTGAGTTTTTCAGAAAATTTCACTGTAAAATTTATTGCAATTATGACACTGGTATTACTTACCATCTATAATATTCTCGGTGTGAAAGGAGGAGGATGGCTTAGCAATATAGTAACTGCTGCCAAGATACTCGGTATTCTGATACTCATAGTTCTGGGACTTAGTTTTGCAGGTTCAGATCATACTCCTGTTGATGAGGTTATAAAGTCTGATGGTATTGACGCTCAAAGCATATTCAAACTGAGTGCTTTTTTTACAGCCATGCTTGGTGCATTCTGGGCATATGATGGCTGGGTGAACATAACAAATATGGCAAGTGAATTCAAAAATCCGACAAAGAATGTACCCAGAGCTATAATTTTTGGGACTTTGCTGACAATGATATTATATGTACTGGTAAATTTTGCATACCTAAATGTTTTAAGTCCGGCAGAATTTGCTGCTATAAGCAAACAGCAGGGCAGTATAGCTGCCGTGGAAGTTGCCAATGTGGTGATGGGTTCAGCTGGTATAGTTATTATTTCAGCCCTTATAATGATATCGACATTTGGTGCCACGCAGGGCAGCACTATGTCGGCTGCAAGGGTTTATTACCAGATGTCGAGGGAAGGATTGTTTTTTAAACCCTTCGCGCGGGTAAATGAAAGATTCAGAACACCTCATATCAGCCTCACAGGCCAGATGATATGGGCAAGTATACTGATACTAAGCGGCACTTTCGATCAACTCACAGACATGCTGGTTTTTGTTGCATTTCTGTTCTATGCACTTGGTGCTGTGGCAGTGATCAAACTAAAACGAAGCAGGCCTGACATAAAAACATACGGTTATCCCTTTGTCCCTGTTTTATTTATCCTTTTTTGTATTTTCATCATCGGTAATTCGATTTATTCCCGGCCATGGGAATCACTGATAGGGCTTGGATTGGTATCGACAGGAGTGCCTTTGTATTTTTATTTTCGCTCAAAGTTGAAATAAAATACTCAAGAAGGATAAATCATTTATTGGTTTAAAAATTACTTGCTTAAAAGAAATTAAGCACTTTTATTATGGTTATGAATTCCATCAGTAAATATTACACTTGTTTACATATAATTATTTTTTTATATAGAAATATATTTAAATTTTTAACATACATTAATTTGAATTATATTATTTTGATTAATAAAAAAATACAAAATTTAGTCTTAAATATATTTTATTTTAAAAAAAATATATTTTATATTTGTAGGTACAAACCAAACTGTGAACAGAATTGTGCATTACAAAAATTTATTTCTTATATTTTTTTCTGCACTCGGCATTTCAGCTACATTTATGCCGTGGTTGCATTATCCCAAAGGAAACGGAATTATCTATGGTTATCTGGGCGATGGTATTATAACAGGATTTGTATTTTTTCTGATATTTCTTTATGCTCTCATAACTTTAAGAAAGAGGCTTCTTCATTCAATATTTTCATTCATTATTGCAGGACTGGGATTTTTGATGGCTGTGGTCTCATATTCCAAAATACAGGAACTTGAAGCAGAAAAACTGAATTTTAAGACTGATAATCCTATGATAGCAATTGCCACTGCAGGTTTTCATCAGGGTATTGGGATTTATATTTTTGGCATAGCAGGGCTTGGCGTTTTTTTGACAATTCTTGTTGCCTATTTATATAAAGTTTACAGTAATAAATCAATTGATACAAACCAGTCTCTGGATGGTTATAATCTTATTCTGAAGTATGTTAGATATTTGATCATTCTGGCACTGTTAATTATATCTTTGGTTTTTATTTTTGAAAATAAGCATAAAGTTATCAGTAAAGAAAGTTTGCGAACTGTGATGACAAACCAGGTCGAAATTATGGGCAAAGCCCTTGCCCGGGGTGACTATAATTCTTTTGTTGAATATAATCATCCGGTTATGATACAATCTTATGGTGGAAAAGAAAAAACCATAAGCTTACTCAGATCAACAATGGAGGAGCTTAAAAAAACCGGAACATCAATTAATGATGTGTCGCTTAGCGACATTTATGACATTGTATATGAAGGTAAAAACATTCAGGCAATCATCACCATGAAAGTAATTTACTCTGGAACTCAAAATGAAAAAACTGAAATTCAAAAAATGATAGCTGTTTCAGATGACGGTGGAACTAAATGGCATTTTATAAATATAGAAGGTAAGACTAAAGCTGAAATGCTTAAATTCTTTCCTTATCTCAATCAAAATCTTAAATTTTAGACAAAATAAAAAACCGACATGGAAAAGAAATTTTACACTAAATCAGTAAACCTAAAAATGACAGGGAAGTATAATCCTGATATTCGTAATACAAAATTGGTCTTACAGTTTAGAAAAATACTGTTATTTTTAACAGTGCTTTTATTTTCATCACCAATATTACAAGGACAGGTATCTTCAGCTTCAATTTCATTTTCTACTGCCTGTCCAGGCTCCACTGTAACGGTAGATTTCACAATGGCTCCTTCTGGTGATCTTCCATCAAATAATATGGAACTTTATTTAAGTGATATTGGAGGAGCTACATTTTCTCAACCTGCCATAGCAACACAAGCAAATGAAACTCCGGCAAATATTTCTGGTACTCTTCCGGCAAATTTAGCTGCCGGCACATACAGATTCCGCGTAAACTCAACTAACCCTGCTGGTTCTGCATTAACATCAACATTTACAGTACAAGCCAGGGATTTTACTTCTTCATTTACAATTAGTAATCCTTCAAACGCTGGCAATACTGTATCTGCATTAGTTGCACTTTCACCTAATTGTCCTTTTAATTCAGGAAATACTTTTATTTTGGAATTAAGTGATAAAACCGGTAGTTTTAGTGCTTCCGGCTATCCAAAGCTGATTGCTTCTCAAGTCACAACAAATGGCACCACACTTAGCGGTACTATTCCAAATGTTCCATCGGGTTCTGGTTATAAATTAAGGGTAAGATCAACAAACCCAGTCAACCCTCCAAATGCAAAAGAGAGTGCGGTTTTTACAATTAATCCTTCTATTCTGACTACTGCCTGTGTATGTAATAATAATCAGACACCCAATGATGATGATGGAACCTACGCTGTAACTTTATATTTAAAAAACAGCGATGACTCACCAATGAGTGCAGGATTGACTTATAGAATTATTTCAGCTACAGGTTTGTTAAATTCAGGAGGCGGGCCTCTTGGTAATCCTGTATTTACATATTGTGATGGTTTTGACTGCCCAACCAGTATCTCATCTGGTCAGTATTATATCAGGGTTAATGTAGCAAATCCGGGTACTTATTCTGCTAGCGTTGATGGACCTGATCCTGACAACCTGACTGACTTTTCACTGGCTTCCACAAATTGTGGAACTAGTACTTTGTATCCTGATCTACCTCTTTTCCCATCTACTTTGCTTGACAGAAATTGTCTTGTGTCTGGTACTAATACTTTCACAAATCTGTCATTGGCAGTTTTTTCGGAAAACAATGTACTTTCCAGTCCGGTGCTTCCTGAAGGTTTTTCACAAACTGTTTCTGGCACTGGTGGCACTGTAGGTGGAAACCTTTTTATCGATAATGATAATATAAATGAAGCCGACAATGATCCATTTTATGAATTATATCTCATAAGGCAGGCCACAAATGGATGCCGTGTATCATCCTATAAGGAGTTTAAGGTATTTAAGGAAGTATTGCCAAATTTAGTTGACATTTCATTGTTCTGTCGTACTAAAAAGGATAAAGATTCTATAAACCTGACAATTATGCAGGATTCCACTAATTTGGGAGGTGGAACGTTCTCCATACCAGGTGTTACAATAATCGATAATAAAGTAGCTGTTGGAAATGGAATATGTTATCAGGTCACTTATTCGGTTACTGATAGTTGTGGAGTAGTGAAAACAGATACCAAATCTTTGCAGGTAACTGTTAAACCTAAACCTTCCTTTGTTTTTGATGCAGGACAACCAACTTCTCCTGTATGCTCCAATGCGCCTGTAACAATAAATGTTACACGAACCAGTACCGGTCCAAATCCGGTTTTTTCAGTTACCTCAAATAATTCATCATATACACCTACTATAGTCTCAACTACTTCAGGAGCTACTTTAACACTACCTAATCCTGTTCCCGGGGTAAATGTAATATATAAGATTCGATTAATAGAATCAAATAATTCACCTGCAGTATGTGGTTCAATCCCTGCACCAACCAATTCCTGTACAGATACAATATATAAAAACTTTGTAGTATATCAGGACTTATATGATTGCGGAGCGAATAATCTGTTTACAAGTACATGTGATGCTTATGAGCCTGCTTTATGTCCTATTAGTACAAGCCCAAGTCTGGATTTTGGATGTAAATTCTTTACAATTGAAGGTCCTGATATTTTGACCTCAGAGATTACGTTAGATCAGGGAGTTCTATCTTGTACAGATACGGAACTTACCGGTAGTTTTAATGTTTCATTATTTGGGATCGACGCAAATGCATTGGGAGGAGGACAAACAATAGGTTCATTCCCCGGAATAAATGTTGTATGTAGGATTTTAAATTTTAAAATACTGGGTTGGAGACCATTAGGAGCATTGTATAATTTGTTGGGCTGTAATAAAACAATAGCTCAATTTATACTCGGACTAATTGCAAATCTTGCAGGCGGAGATGGAGGTGGGTATATCGTGATGGCAGATACTGATGGAGATGGGGCTTTCGATTATTTAATAGATGATGGGTTTTTCCCATCAGGTGAAAAAGAATTTACCATACCAAACCGGGTTAAAGGCGGTGGTTATATTTCTGTCAGAGCAGTAGGTGGATGGGTTAATTCCCCTTCGGATGTTTGTGGGAATCTTGATATCGAAGGCATTAACTTACTGGATTTATTACCACTAGGTGCTATACCTATTGTTGGAGCTGTGATAGAAGATATTTTAGCAACTGCAGGATGTGGTGTAAATCTTGCTTTCTCAGTTGAAGCTACTGAATCTGTTCAGGTAAATAATACTGCACCACCAATTTTTATAAATTGTAATACAAGCGGATATATCTTTGCGCAGACTTTGGATTGCACTATTCCTGTGAACTGGTCTGTTCCGGTTGCAATAGATGGGTGCAGCAGTGAGCACATAGAATATAAAGGGGTTTTAACACCTTCCGTCAATTACCCGACGATAGTCAATCTGTATGCCGGAACCAATCCTCCGACTCAGTATGCATCTATTACAAGCCCCGGAATTTATCAAACAGCCGGACCTGTACCAGGGTCACTTCTTTTACCTGGCACTTATACGGTAACGTATACTGCTGTGTCCTGCAATGGAAATCCTGCTACCTGCAGTTTTGATGTTGTGGTAACTCCCGGCACTCCTATATTGGAATGCCCTAAAAATATAACGGCGAGAGCAGACGTCGGCAAATGTACAGCCAGGGTTAACGGACTGGCTCCTTATCAGGGTGTCGGATGCGCAAGTATAATTAACTATTCCTATACAAAACCAGTTAGCAATGCTCTTGTTGAAACAAATTCTTCAGTTAAAGGAACACATAATATTCCAGATGGACATGAGTTCGAACTTGGCACAACCACAATCACCTACCAAATGCTCGTTGATATTAACGGAGACAACGATTATGCTGATACGGGTGAAACACAAACTTGCTCGTTCACTGTAACTGTTATTGATGATCAGGAACCACATGCTGTATGTCTGGATGTTGAAATACAGTTAAATAATGAGGGACTTGGCACAGTATATTCAACAGGACCTGATTCCATATATGTTGATGGAGGAAGTACAGATAATTGCGGAGATGTGACTATTTTAATTTCAAAAGATAACACAAATTATTTTTCATCCCTGGATTTTAGCTGTGAAGAGAAAGGGCAAAATGTCGTGAATGTACAGGTTACAGATGATAATGGCAATATCAGTTATTGCAAGTCTGTTATCAAGGTACTTGACTTTTTTGAAGGCTTTAAACTTGACCTGGATGTACCTGAAGTTTGTTTTGAGCCATTTCAGAATACCTATGATTTTTCTCCATATATAGTCATTGCAACACCTGACGGAGAGAATATTCAACATGCAAATGTTGGCACCTTAGGCCCTGAAGTGGCCGGTGCATTTGGAATTTCAGCATTTTTACCTGATCCGGGTTCTACAAATGACCCCGGAACAATGACAACAGATGGAGTTTACACTTTAGGAACAGGTACAGGCTGGATCACTTTTTCATATATTTTATCAATTAATGAGCAGGTTAATCAGATAGATGATACCTCTCCACTTACCGGATGTTTCCGTATGGTACATGATGTTTTCAGAGTTGAGAAACTTGATCCGGTTTGGAAAGGTGGCTATATGTGTTGCGATCAGGATCCTGTCTGGCTGGGAGGAGCTATGTGGGATGGAATTTCAGCTCCACCTATTCCCCCAGGTATGATAAGTCTGACAGATATCCGTGGTGATTACCCTGGTGATGTGTATGGTGAATGGACAGGTCAGGGAGTTACATTTGTTAATCCGGACAATACGCCTTATTCGGGTGATGAATATTACCAGTTTGATCCTAATGGATTGGATGGTACATATACCTTAACTTATACGATTGGTGATGAGCCATGTATATTTTCATATTCACAAGATATAAGAGTGACATGTCAGGATCTGCATGTTGAGTTAAGTGACTTTACAACCTGCCCTGCCAATTGGGTAGAAGAACGTGTAGTATATGTAAATCTGGATGATAAAGACCTGGTAGTTTCAACTTCGGGTTTTGATGAGTTAGCTGCAGACGGAGCACATTATGGAGGTGGGCCTGCTACAGATCCCGTTGAAGATCTTGTAGATGTTCCTGTTGTCGATGGCAGAGTGGTGATCCCGGGATTTTATGCACCTGCAGTAAGGGATAAAGATTATGAGATTTGTGTAACAGCATATCAAACTACACCTTTTGGATGTACTGATATTTTCTGTTATACAATAACAGTTCAGGATTTAGAGGCTCCGGTATTTCAGAATTGTCCAAAAGAGCCAATAGTTGTTGATTCGCCAACAGATATGTGCGCTTCATTTGTTAATTTTGAATATCCTTGGGCACTGGATAATTGCATGGGGGTTAGTTCTAAAACAGAACAGGTAGATCTTACTGGTCTTGTATCTGGTGATCTTTTCCCTGTAGGTCTTACAGTTCTGGCTTACACCGCTACTGATACAGTTGGAAATCAGAGTTACTGTGAATTAAAAATAATAGTTGATGATTATCACACACCTCCAAATATTGATTGTCCGGCAGATGTAGAACAGGTCAACGATCTCAACAAATGCGGAGCCATTGTTAACAATATTGCTCCTACAAAAATTGAGGATAATTGTCCTGATAATCTTGCTATCATTTATGAAGTAAGAGATAATCTTGGAAATCCTATCGGATGTGGATTTACAGATGCCAGCGGGGATTTCTTCCCTGTTGGGAAAAATACTGTCAAATACAAAGTTGTTGATCAACCATTAGTTTTAATAACAGAGATAGTCCAGGACGGTATGACGACAGGAATTGAAGTGACTAACTTTGGTCCTGCTTCAATTGATCTTACTTGTGTAACTTTTTCACTTAAAAATCCGAATGGCACTATTGTCGAATCATTTATGGTACCGACAAGAAACAATAAATCAACATATGGAACTTTACCTATTTATCCGCCGGATCCGGTGGTCTGGGTATTACCTAATCCTAATATTGTTCCCGTCGGTGGAACATTCACACACACATTTAATACAAATCCTCCATCAGGCACGAAAATGATTTATTCATTCTCATTCCTTGACAGAATAATTGATGAAACAATTGTAAATGATCAGATAATCGGAGATATATTACTCAGAAAAAATATTTGTGATCATGACAATCAGTACGACTTCATAGCTGCTACACCTTGTGATCCGGGAAGTTTTGGATTGATAAATCCAGGCTTGCCGACAATGACACCTAATGGTACAACTACTGCTCTTCAAAATTATGCTCCTTTAATGGATATGTGTGTTTTTGATGTAAATATAGTTGATCTTGAGGCTCCCACATGTATACAGCATGATTCAATTACTATTTCAAATACAGGTACAGTTCCGATAAATGCAAATACTTGTATGTTATCAACGATATTTATGCCTGGTGGATTGGTTGATGATGTAAATATTCATGATTTACAGATAGCAATTGCAAATGCCGGTGCATTGACAGTATACCTGAATAGCCCGTCAGGAACGAGAATAAAACTTTTTGACAGTTTATGCTACAACCAGCCAAATGTTAATGTAAATCTGGACCAGACTATAATATGGACACCAGCTCCAATTATAAGTTCTGCTTTGTGTAATCCTCTTGGGCATGGTGGAATTTACAGACCAAAAGAATCATTTAAAGCTTTTTATGGTGAACAGGCTTTAGGTGAATGGACTTTAGAGATTTATACTACCGGTAATACCACAGGTACATTAAACAACTGGGATCTTGAAATACTGTATCAATTGCCTTATGATCAGCCGGATGTTGTATTGGAAAATGCTCCGGGACTTTGTGACACAACATTTACATGGATCCATCCTATTCTTGAAGATAATTGCTGTAAAGGAGAAGTAAATGTAACTTATAGTTTTGAGAACAGCGTTACGGGTGAATCAAGTGTTGAAACTGCAATAATTTCTAACAGTAGCGGCACAATTAATGTACAAGGCTTAACGATAACAAAGACTTTCAAAGTTGGTGTAACATCAGTAGAATATACAATGACAGACCAGTACGGCAACGTTCATACATGTGGATTTACTGTTACTGTAAATGATACTGAGAATCCGGTATTCCCATTTGGTTGTCCTGATCAAACAGTCAATCTCACGCCGGGTCTTTGTTATGCTGCACTGCCAAAACTTCCAGTAGTTACTGACAATTGTGAAATTGATACTATGATTTACTACAATAAGTATGGAGAAGTAATTAATGTATTCCATATGGGAATTGGTGTAAATGAAATTCATGCTGTTGCAACCGATATATATGGAAATCAGGAAACTTGTATTTTTAATTTCAATGTTATCGAATTTATTCCAGTAAATGAAGCTATGGCATGCAATGACACTATTAGTATTTCCCTGGACGCAGATTGTAAAGCAACACTGAATGCTGACATGATTTTGGAAGGAAATAATTACAGATGCTATGATAATTATTGCATAGAAATAAGAGACGGAGATGGAAATTTACATGAAAATTTATTCAACTACAACGATATAGGTGAGTCTTTTATGGTTATTATTTCTGATTGCTTGGGAACAGGCAATAATTGTATGGGGATAATTAATGTCTTAGAAAAATTTGAACCGGAGATCTTGTGTCCTAATGATACAATAGTTGTTTGCAATGCTGATCTAAGTCCTGATAATTTAGGATATGTAAGCATATTAAATTGTGAGCCATTTGCAACAATAAATTTCAAAGATGAAGTCAAAGATAATGGTATGTGCGGAAACCCAAGAGAAGAAATTCTGAGGATCTGGACTGTTGATGATCAACAAGGACATATTGTTACATGTGCTCAAAACATTATTATTAAGAAATCAGTTCTTTCTGACGTTATACCACCTGCAGATATACTTGATTTAGAATGTAAGGTCGTAAATGCAAATCCTCAGGCTGTATTACCAATTCATACTGGATATCCTTCAATAGGAGGAGTTCCTATAAACCAGAATTTTGGAATCTGTATGTTTGCTTATATATATAATGATGAAGTATATCATTATTGTGGCAATAGTTATGTGATCTTAAGGACATGGAAAGTTTATGATGAATGTGAACCAGTTTCCAGTGTTAATCCGAAGATTTTCGTTCAGAAAATCAGAGTTTTTGATACTGAGCCTCCTGTATTTAGCAATTGCAAGGATATAGTCATTGAAGCAAGTCCTTATAATTGTAATGCATCTGTTGAGATACCTATTCCAATAGTCAATGATTATTGCAATGATATAACTTTAAGTGTTGAAATCAGTGATGCCGTACTGAAGGTGACCGGAAATTACAACTCAGGTACTATGAAAATCATTGCATATAATATGCCACTTGGAAATCACCCTGGCAAGTTTATAGCTAAAGATGCTTGTAATAACAAATCTGTTTGCAAATTCAATATTCAGGTTGTTGATAATACACCTCCGGTTCCGGTATGCGAGCAATTCAAGCAAGTATCGCTTTCAGCAAATGGAAACGCAAAAGTGAATGCTGTTGATTATAATTCAGGCTCGTTTGACAATTGCAAACCGGTATGGTTCAAAGTGTTAAGAGTGAATGCTGATTTATTATATGACGGAGGTTGTCCTGATCTGAACGGAGATGATAATCCAAAAACAGCAACAGTTGATTCATGGTATGATGATGATGTATATTTTTGTTGTGATGATGTAGGAAAGCAAGTAATGGTATCTATGCGGGTATTTGAAATAGATCCCGGACATGGTCCGGTTAATCCGATTAGAATGTTACCTGGTGGTGATCTTTACGGGCATTACAATGATTGCTGGAACATGACACTTATAGAATGTAAGATACCGCCGGCTTTGACTTGTCCACCTATAACAATCACATGTGAAGAAAGCCTGGATCCAAATGATAATCCTAAATTATGGCCAGAAGTTGTAAGTATATGCGGTGCAGATTTGGAATACAAAGACACCAGGGATAACAGCACATGCGGAGCAAACATAACAAGGACATGGACAGCTAAAGGATGTGAAAAGACTACAACATGCAAGCAGACTATTAAAGTTATTGGAACAACACCATTTGATCCATGTACAATAGTATTCCCAAGTGATAAGCAGACACATTGCACAGCAGATTTACCAGATGGGGGAAAACCAACATGGGATGAGTTTCCATGTAATGTAATAACATCTGAGATAATCAACGAAGACACGTTCAAATTTGTAGACGGAGCATGTTACAAGATAATCAGAGAATGGGCAGTGATAGACTGGTGTGTCTATGTACCAAATAGTGGTGCTAACCTGAATATAGATGAAGTTACCAGTGCCAGAAAATACAACTGCAATAAGTTGGTCAAAGATGGTTACTACAGATATACACAGATATTGAAGGTAGTAGATTTGATACCACCGACGATTGCGGTAGAAGATCAGTGTGTAGGAACTACAGATTGTTATGCATACAATGTAGAGATGAAGGCAACTGCATCAGACACATGTAATACAAATGAAGAATTCTGGTGGAAATATAAAGTTGAGAATTTGGATTGTGTATGTGAGCCGATACAGGTATCATACAACTATTTGCCAAAACCAACAGGAGCAGCGGTAGGCAAGAGAAGTCTTGACAAATTAGACAAAGTAAAAGAAGCGAAATTAGTATTGTTGAATCCGGCAGTAGCAGGACACTACAAGGTAACATGGACAGTAGGAGACGGCTGCGGAAATGCAACTACGAAAGAGCAGTTCTTTACGATAGCAGACAAGAAAGCACCGACACCTGTGATGGTAGACATAGCAACTGCGGTAATGGAGAATGGTATGGTAGAATTGAAAGCAAGATGGTTTGACAAAGGCGGATGCGGAGACGGATGTATCTCATCATTTGATAACTGTACAGACAAGTCAGAGTTATACTTTACATTTACACCAATGCTACCAAACTTATGGGTAGAACCTGTCAAATGGGCAAATCAGTTTGCACAGTACGGAAGGAACTTCTTTGATCCTGTAACAGGAGCTATCAGTACGGAGGCTAAATACTTAGCTGGAACAGCACATGCATGGTATCCACAGAGCAGGTCATCATCGAGAGTATTCTTATGTTCATACGTTGAAGAAGATAATAGTTATTCGACAATACAAATATACGTTTGGGATCAGTTTGCTTTAGATGCATCATGTGATGACAAGAACTATGATTTTGCTAATGTAATCGTCAACTTCAACCACTGCGGGTCTGCTGTTATTGCAGGACAAACCAGTTTTGGACAAGAAGGATTTAAAGGCATGACTGTTAGTTGTTCAAATGATGAAGAGTCATTTACAAAAATAACAGAACAAGATGGAAAGTATGAGTTTGATGTTTATCCGGGTGATTATAAAATCAAGAGCTCAAGTGACAATAATTATCTTGCTGGTATTTCAACACTTGATATTTTGCTGATCCAAAAATACATACTGGGATTGAAACAGATTAATGATCCGTTATTGTTATTGGCTGCTGATGTGAACATGAATGATAAAATTACTGCTACTGATATTTTGGAACTGAGAAAAACTCTTTTAGGAATAAACAGTAAATTTGCAAATAATTCATGGATTGGAGTATCTTCCAGCTATATATTCAACAATCCGGAAAAAGCTTATGAAGAATCTTTAGCTGCCAGAGAAATTAAGGTCGGAATTGATAGAAATCAAAGACTTGATAATCTCGACTTTAAAGTTGTTAAAATTGGTGATTTAAATAAGAGTTACCAGCATATTGAAGGCAGGAGTACACAAAGTGTTAAATTTATCCTTGATGATAAATATCTTGATAAAAATGAAATTCTTGAAATTCCGGTTTATGCTAAAGATTTCACAAATATTTTTGGCTGCCAGTTCACATTGGATATTGAAGGGGTTAAAGTTATTGAGTTAAAATCAGGATCAATTGCAATTTCAAATGATAATTATAACATTAAAAATAACAAATTGTTATTTAGCTGGAATAATTCACACGGAGTTACAGTTCAGGATAATGAAGTACTGTTTTCTTTAGTTGTTCAATCTGAAAAGAATGCTGATGTCAGTTCTATTTTAAATCTTTCAGATGATAATATCAGGACTGAAGCATATTTTGGTGAAGGACTTGAGATCAGAAATATTTCGATCGAATTTAATGGTCAGCAGTTTGCGTTGCAGCAAAATCAACCTAATCCTTTTACAAAAGAGACTGTTATCAGGTTCAATTTGCCAGTATCAGGTGAATTCACTTTAAGCATTTTCGATGTTAATGGTAAGGAGATATATTCACATAATTCTGTTGGAAAGTTAGGTACTAATAATGTTGAAATCAATAATTCGATTTTTGATGCAGGAGGAGTATACTACTATATACTTGCCTCAGGAGACAATACTGCAACTAAAAAAATGATTTATTTCAAATAATTATTTTTGAAATTGCAAAATAGAAAGGAGCGGAATTCCGCTCCTTTTTTTATAATTATCACTTTTATTTCCTTTTTTCAGGTTTTTCAATTGTTTTGAAATATATTTGTAAATATATCTCATGATCATAACATAGTGAATTTGCAAAAATTCAAAAATCTTTTGCAATTCACATTGTCTGGTCGTATGCACATGTTTTTTGTAATTAAACAGATTTGTATATGAAAAAGACAAATTATTTTTACTCTTTACTATTGTTAAATCTGACTGTTTTCCTCTTTGTTACACCCAAACTTTCTTATTCCAGGCTCACTGTGTCTGAAATAGGTATTATTGTAGAAGATACAGTTCTCGGAACTCTTGATTGTTATGCAACAGATATATTTCTCAAAGCACAAGCCAGAGACCATTGCAATGATCAGGGCCTGATCTGGAAATATCTGATAATTGAATTATCAACATTTGATACAATTCAGTATTCCGGAAATTATTCTCCCGAACCATCCGAAGGTATTAAAGGAAATCCTGAACTTGATCTCCTTAATAATTCGTATAGGGCAGAAATCATTATTAATACACCTTTGGTAAAAGGCAATTACAAGGTGATATGGTTTTTAAAAGATGAATGTTGGGATGAGATTTCGAAAGAGCAGATATTGACAATCACTGATAAAACCCCTCCGACACCTGTGCTGTTAAAAGATTTTTATCCGGTTGGTGCAAACGGCATTTTAGAAGTGAAAGCCAGGGCTTTAGATAAAGGGGGATGTGGTGACGGTTGTTTAGCGAGTTTTGATAATTGTACAAAAAAGGAAGGTTTGTATTTTACTTTTACCCCCATGATACCCAATTTGTGGGTTCAAGCTAATAAATGGGCTCAACAATTTGCTCAGTATGGTCGAAATTTCTTTGATCCGGTGACCGGAGCTATAAGCACTGAAACGAAATATTTGTCAGGAATAGCTCATGCCTGGTATCCGCAATCCAGGTCTTCTTCAATTTTACTTGGCTGTGATTTCTTTGCTAATAATCCACCAATTCCATATTTAAAAGTTTATTTATGGGATGAATTTGCTTTATCCGATGATCCAGGTGATAAGAACTATGGAGTGGATAGTTGCAAATTACATGGAGAATGGGAATGTTTTGGAGAATTAACCGGTCAGGTATTAGCTTACAAAAGCAATTACCCTGTTAAGGATTTCACCATCCATGGGTCTAATTCATATGGATTTTTTGAAACAAAAACAGATCAGTTTGGAAATTACAGCATTGAATATCAAAATAGTGAATTCAGTGTTGAGGCATACAAAGAAAAAGATGACTTTTTAGAAGGAATTACTACATTGGACCTTGTTATAATTATGAAATACTTGTTAGGATTAAAAATAATTACCGATCCTTACTGTATCATAGTTGCAGATGTGAATGGCAGTGGAAGTGTTACTGCAGCAGATGTGCTGGCATTGCGAAAAATAATTCTGGGGACAAATATTAATAATTCAATCAAATCATGGATTGGTATAAAAAAAGACTATAAATGGCAAAATCCCTCGGATCCATTTCAGGAACTGGATGAAGCAAAAAAATATTTTTTCAGTCAATATGATTTCGGAAATGGTGATTTGAGAGCAGATTTCACAGGAATAAAGATCGGAGATATGAGTTGCTATCCGATTTCCTACAGGAATTATAAGAAATTTGTTATTATGTCAGATGATTTATTTATCCGGCCAAACAGAAGAATTGAAATTCCGGTTTCTTCAAAAAATGCATGTTTAATTAACGGAATGCAATTAACGTTTGATCTGTCTGTCTTTACCGATTTTGAAATAAAAAGTGGTTTAATGGATATCGGGGAGAAGGATTATAATATTACAGATAATAAATTTTTACTATCCTATACTAATCCTAATGGCTTGAATCTCAGAGAAAATGATGTATTGTTCACTTTGATTGTCGAAAGTGCAAAAGTTGAAAAATTGAGTTCTCTACTGCGATTTGCTGAAAATTCACTAACACCCGAAGCTTATTTAGGTGAAGAATTGGAGATTGCAGATCTTGAACTGGAATTCAGGGACAATGATTTTGAACTTTATCAGAATGAACCCAATCCATTTAGTTATAAAACATCTATCGGTTTTAATCTTACAGATCAACCAGACTATAAACTATCAATCTATGATTTAGCCGGAAAGACTATTTACAGTGTACAATCAGAAGGAAAAATGGGATATAATAAAATTGAATTAAATGCCGGCATTTTTAGCGCTAACGGACTATACTTCTACAAAATTGAATCAGGAGCGCATTCTGTGATCAAGAAAATGATTTTAAAAAAGTTTATTTTTTATTCAAACTTTTTATAAATTCATCTGTATTTTAAGTAAGAATTCTTTTATATTTCTATTATCGAAAAAATCATTTTTTTGATAAAGGCAAATAAAAAAGTCAGAGTAAATTTAAAATAGGAGAAATCAAATTGCAGATCAACGGGAAATTTTTGGATTGATGAGGGGAATTAAAATACTTTATGTAATACTAGGGACGATATCCCTTATCACTGGAATTATAGGCATTATTGTACCTGGATTGCCTACCACTATATTTTTGTTGTTCGCAGCAACAATGTATTTTCATGGGAATAAAAAATTCCATGACAAGTTGCTTGCCAATAAATATTTAGGTAAATATATTTCAGATTTTCAGTCAGGTAAGGGAATGTCTTTGAAAGCGAAGATATATTCGATCATAACTATGTGGATAATGATTTCAATATCAGCCTATTTTGCAACATACAATTTAGCTATGGCAATCATAATTTTCGGGTTGATAGGTACTTTATGCATACTTTTTCTTGTTCCGCTCTACAGGAAGAATAGAATAAAAAAACAGATTTAAAAACTTAAAAAATATTTAATTATGAAAACAAAAAGTATAGAATTACTGAACCTGGCAATTGCAGATGAATTGTCGGCAGTACATCAGTACATGTATTTTCACTTCCACTGCGATGATCAGGGTTATGATCTTCTTGCCGGATTGTTCAGAAGGACAGCTATCGAAGAAATGATGCATATTGAAAAGCTCGCTGAACGTATCCTTTTTCTAAAAGGTGAAGTTGAGATGGAAGCATCACATAAAGTGGAGAAAATACATGATGTTAAAAAAATGCTTTCACTCGCTTGTGAAATGGAAACGAGCAGTGCATCAGACTATAACAAATGGGCAAATGAATGCTCGCAAAATGCTGATTCGGTGTCCAAAAAACTGTTTGAATTGCTGGTGGAAGATGAGGAAAGGCATTTCGATCAGTATGATAAAGAGATGGAAAACCTCCAGAAATTTGGTGACAATTATTTAGCCCTTCAGTCAATCGAAAGAAGCAAAAACCTTGCCGGTGGAAGACCGGTAGAATAATATCATTTTTTTAATTTTATAACATTCAAATATTTAATCATGGAAGAACAAAAAATATTTTCAATGCCAAGAATCGGTGACAAAGCACCTGAATTCAAGGCCGTCACAACCCAGGGAGAAGTGAATTTCCCATCAGATTACAGTGGATCATGGGTAATACTTTTCAGCCATCCTGCTGACTTTACTCCTGTCTGCACTTCTGAATTTATGACATTCGCATCGATGGAAGATAAATTTGCTCAGGCAAATTGCAAACTTATAGGTCTTTCAGTAGATGGATTGTACAGCCATATTGCCTGGTTAAGGACTATCAAAGAAAAAATCGAATACAAAGGCATGAAAAATGTGGAAGTCAATTTCCCTCTCATTGAGGATATCACGATGAATGTTGCCAAGAAATACGGAATGATAATGGAAGGGGAAAGCAATACAAAAGCAGTCAGAGCGGTTTTTGTCGTTGACCCTGCAGGTATAATCAGGACCATCATATATTACCCGTTGAGTCTTGGAAGAAATTTTGATGAATTATACAGGGTAGTTTTAGCTCTTCAGACCGCTGATGAATTTAAAGTGGCTACTCCTGCAGACTGGAGACCAGGCGACGATGTAATTATCTCTCCTGCCGGATCCTGCGGCACTGCCAAAGACAGAATGGATGGAAAAGAAGAAGGCCTCGACTGTAAAGACTGGTTCTTCTGTACAAAAAAGCTTGACAAGAATACTGTACTTGACAGAATTTTGAAAAAGTAGAACAGTATATTTAAAATGTCTATTTTGCCTTTTAATGAGCCGCCCGAAAGGAAGGTTTTTTCTCGACGGAAAAAAACACAAACACTAATTTTTATTTATTTTTTTTGTTTTTATTTTTTTTTTTTGTGTGATTGGTTTATTTTAAATTATTTTTCGGGAGAGACTCAATGATAAAAGAGTAAAAAAGCCTGGTTTTATCCCCGGGCTTTTTAATTTTGTTATTTATTTCCATTTAAGCAAAGACACAATGCCAGAATTTATCAATATAAATAGTATAACGGAGTTTGAAAAATTTATTGTAAGCAATGAAGCATTGCTGATCTATTTCAGTCACGAAGAATGCAATGTATGTAAGGTCTTAAGACCTAAAGTTGAAGAAATGCTAAGAAAAGGATTTCCGGCTTTGAAAATGATGTATTGCGATACGGTCAAATACCCTGAAATTGCCGCGCAAAGAAGTATATTTGCAGTTCCGACTATATTGATATTTTTTGATGGCAGGGAATATATCAGAAAAAGCAGGAATATCGGTATTGAGGAATTATATACTTTGATTGAAAGACCATATAATATGATGTTTTCTGATTGATTGCAGAATGAAATTTATTAACTTTGATTTTTAATAATGAAATAAACAATTGTGAACAGTTTCGGAAGATTATTCAGGTTAGCAATTTTCGGTGAATCTCATGGTGATGTCATTGGTGTTGTAATTGATGGATGCCCACCTGGTATTCCCTTCAGTGAAAATGATATGATGTCAGACCTGGAAAGGAGAAAAAGCGGAGCTAAAGGAACAACTGCAAGAAAAGAATCTGACATGCCTGAAATAGTTTCAGGAGTTTTTAACGGTTTTACCACAGGTGCTCCGGTTTGCATTTTGTTCAGAAATGAGAATATCAAATCCTCAGATTATTCATTTATAAAAGAAACTCCACGACCCGGACATGCTGATTTTGTAGCGGATAAAAAATATAATGGTTACAATGATTTCAGAGGTGGTGGACATTTCAGCGGCAGGCTTACACTTGCACTGGTATCAGCAGGAGTTCTTGCTAAAAAAATTATTGCTCCTGTAAATATCAATTCTGAGATCATCGAAATTGGAGGTTTAAAAGATTTTGAATCTGTTATTGAAAATGCGGTTAATCAGGGTGATTCTGTTGGAGGAATAATAGAATGCAGGGCTGAAAATATGCCGGTTGGACTCGGGGAACCATTTTTTGATTCGGTGGAATCTTTAATATCCCACCTGGTCTTTTCGATACCTGCTATAAAAGGAATTGAATTTGGCCTCGGTTTTGAGTCTTCAAGAAAATCCGGCAGTGAAGTCAATGATGCAATAATAGATGCGAATGGTAAATGTGCAACTAATAACAGTGGTGGTATAAACGGTGGGATTAGCAACGGAAATGATCTGGTTTTCCGTGTTGCTGTCAAACCTGCCTCCAGTATCACAAAAACTCAGACTACGATTAATATTTCATCAGGGAAGGCAGAAGAATTATCAGTAACTGGCAGGCATGATGCCTGTATTGCATTAAGAATACCTCCTGTTCTGGAAGCGGTTACAGCAATTGCCATTGCTGATCTTATGCTGATATCAAAATCATTTACATGACCCAGAATTATTTATTCTGAGGCCTGTATTTCATCACGAATTCTTCATATTCATTTACTAAATGTTTTGAGCCAAGCATAATCGGACTTTTCTGATGTAGACTGGTGACCGGAACATCGAGTATCCTTTCCAGATTGGAATTTATAGCTCTTCCCCCGCACTGCTCGACAATCATTGCCATAGGATTGCATTCATAAAGAATTCTCAATTTTCCCAGAGGATTTTTTCTTGTGACAGGATACAGGAATATACCACCATAAATTATATTCCGGTGCACATCCGAAACCATACTTCCTATATATCTGAGGCTTCTTTTTGAATCAGAACAATGGTCGATATATCTCCTCATTTCAAGGTCAAACTGCAGATAATAACCCTGGTTAATAGAATAAAAATCACCATATTCAGGTATTGTCAGGTCTTTGTGAGAGAGGCAAAACTCACCCAGGGAAGGATCAAGGGTAAAGCCATTCACTCCATTGCCTGTGGTATATATCAATATAGTCGATGTTCCATAAAGAATATATCCGGCAGCTACAAGCTTATTCCCGGGTTGCAGGAAATCTTCGATAGTACATTCTTGTTTGTGATCTGTTACCCTGCGGTAAATTCCAAATATAGTACCAACAGAAACATTTACATCTATATTTGAAGAACCGTCAAGCGGATCAACTACAAGCACATATTTGGCTTCCTTATTTGCTTTACTGGGCAATTTAATGAAATCTTCAAGTTCTTCGGAAGCGATACCGCTGCATTCACCGCTGTTTTCCATGTATTCGATGATCTTATTATTGGCAAAAATATCCAGTTTTTTAACTTCATCGCCAGTCTGATTTGTTGACCCATCCAGCCCGAGAATATTTACAAGGCCTGCCCTGTTGACTTCCCTGTTGACTATTTTGGCAGCTACACCAATATCACGCAAAAGGCCTGAAAGTTCTCCTGTTGCAAATGGAAAATCTTTTTGCTTGTCGATTATAAATTCATCTAAAGTTGTGATCCTGTTCATATGCTAATTGTTAATTGTTATTGGTAATTGGTATTATGGTATTATGGTAATATGGTAGTATGGTGATATGGTGATATGGTGATATGGTAAGATAGTTAACATATTTTTTTTTCAATCATTCAAAAAATCATTCAATCAATCAGTAACTCAATCATTCAAATCATAAATCGTAATTCGTAATTCAAATATCATTACTTTTCTACCCTTCTACCCTTCCTCCTTTCTACCTTTTAATTTTACGTTTTTCACTATTCACTCCTATATGCCATCACAACGTATTCCCCTTTTACTTTGCTTTCTTCATCCATACTTTCGAATACATTTTTGCAGGTTTCGAGCCTGAATTCCTCATATATCTTTGATATTTCCTTTGCAACGGAGATCAATGTATCTTCTCCCAGATTTTCCACGATTTCACCTATCAGCTTTTTCAGCCTGTGAGGACTTTCATAGAAAACAATAGTATATGGATAGGTTTTCAGAAATTCCCAGCGCTTGCTCCTACCCTTTTTATGAGGTAAAAATCCCTCGAAATGGAATTTGTCTGTTGGAAGACCAGAAGCTGAAAGTGCCGTTGTTATAGCTGAAGCACCAGGCAAAGGCACCACCCTTATATTGTTTTTAAAGCACTCCCTTACAAGTAAAAATCCGGGATCTGAGATCAGAGGAGTACCTGCATCAGACACCAAAGCCAAAGTCATCCCATTTTTCAACATATCTATCACATTACCTAATATTCTGTGCTCATTGTGATCGTGGTATGAAATAACCTGTTTCTCAATACTGTAATGTTTCAGAAGATTGACGGTAACCCTTGTATCTTCTGCCAAAATCCTGTCTACATCCCTAAGAACTTCCAGTGCTCTCAAGGTAATATCCTTTAAATTGCCGATAGGTGTTGGTACAATATATAACATGGGACAAAGCTAATAAATTGAACTGAAATTAATTAAAATATATTAAATCATTTGTTCAAATAAAATACATTCTAAATATGGAAATGTGATTCCCTAAACTAAATCTGTGACTATTCAATTCAACCCTGAAAGGGTGATATGATTATAGAAAACATCATACATCCTGAATATCAACCCTGAAGGGGTGGCATGATCTTCGAGGTAAATTATAAAATGTTCATTCCAACCAATCAAACAGGAATTTTTCATTATAATCAATCTCAAATTTACGCAATAATTCTAAATATTCATGCCTGAAAGTCTGCTTTTTATGATGGGTTTCCTGATTTAATATATATTTATATACATTTTCAATTTGTGAATGTGAATATGAAAATGCTCCATACCCTTCTTGCCAGGAAAAATGTCCATCAACCCATTTTTGTTCATTGATAAAATTGCTTGAATTATTTTTGATATCGCGAACCAAATCAGATATTTTAATTGATGGTTTTAAACCAACAAATACATGAACATGATCAGAATTGCCATTGACAATTATTGATTTTTGATTTTTTCCTTTTACAATTCCAGCAATATATTTAAAAACTACTTCTTTCCATTCATTTTGCAAAAGATTTTCTCTGCCTTTGACTGCAAATACATATTGAATATAGATTTGTGAAAATGTTCCTGCCATAATTAATGTCACCCTTTCAGGGTTTCAATTTTTTTATAAACAAATTATCTATAATAATTTCATCCGCCCAGCGGATTATTTTGGATCCTAATAACTACCTCCCCGTTAAACCAATTCATAGAACAAAAATAAAATTTATTCTAATAACTTGATAATTTATGACCGAATGTTTGCATTTCTCCAAAAACATTTCTTATGTCTTTTTTATCCATTTCTTTGCATATTTTTTTATCCCTAATAAGTTGCCGATGGGTGTAGGTACAATGTATAACATGTGACAAAGCTAATAAATTGAACTGAAATTAATTAAAATATATTAAATCATTTGTTCAAATAAAATACATTCTAAATATGGAAATGTGATTCCCTAAACTAAATCTGTGACTATTCAATTCAACCCTGAAGGGGGTGATATGATTATAGAAAACATCATATATCCTGAATATCAACCCTGAAAGGGTGGCATGATCTTCGAGGTAAATTATAAAATGTTCATTCCAACCAATCAAACAGGAATTTTTCATTATATTCAACCTCAAATTTATGCAATAATTCTATTTTATTTTCAAAGCATTCATAATCCCGGTTGTCAAACCGGGATAATCTAATCAAGTTTATTTTGTTGCGTTAAGTATCAAATTGATCAATTCATTTTCCTTTGACGTCATCAGTTGTTTGTCTTCTTTGGTTTTATCTTTGTAGCCGATGAAATGTAGCAATCCATGGGAAATAACGCGGAATAATTCATCCCTGAAATCAATTTTCAGGTTTTTTGCATTATCCCTCACCCTGTCTATACTGATAAAAATATCACCGGACAGCGGGTCATTGTCAGACTGAAAAGAAATAATATCGGTATAATAATCGTGTTTCAGATACTTTTTATTGATGTCCAACAGATAATCATCTGAACAAAATATGTAATTTATTTCACCGGTTTCTTTACCTTCACTTAAAGCAAAATCAACAAGGCACTTTTTCAGTATACGCTTGTCTTTAAGTTTAAAATCAATATCAGCAAGGTGGTAAAGTAATTTATTCCTGATCATCAAATTTAATTTTGAATCTTGAAAGTGATCTCAACATTTGCTCCCTGCTTCCTGAATTTGACTTTATGAGCCAGGCTCTGCATGATAAGTACTCCCCTGCCATTTTCCATTTGGACCCTTTCACATGTTCTGGGATCAGGAATAGTATTCCAGTCAAATCCATCTCCTTCATCACGTACTATGAACTTGATCTTCTTGGTTTTGATATCACACCACAATTTAATATCTTTGCTAATGTCGCATTTATTACCATGGATAATTGCGTTATTCACAGCCTCAGTCAGGGTTATAAGTATATTGGGGTAAACAGATTCATGTATACTGTGTTTTATAGCTATATCGTCGAGCCACAATTTTACAAGCCGGATATTGTCCGGATTTGATTTGAAAACAATGCAATGAGTTTTCATCAATAAATCATTATTCTTTAAGCTTATATATCAAATATCGTGCTACTTTATTTATTGTTCTTCATTTTTTCAATATAATCCCTGACAAGGTCACGATAAAACGGTTTCAGAGTTGGTGAAACAGACCTGTAAATATCGAGTTGTGATTCCCTTTCCTTCAGGTATTTTTCAATTGCAGGAGGAAGTTTTCGCTCTTTATCAGTACCTGTCTCCGATTTTCTTTCATTTTCAAAACCCCTCTGTCTGTCTGCTTTGTCAGCTTCGAGCAGTCTGTTTGTGATATCCTGCTGTCTTTTTATCAACTGTCCGTCAAGACGCTTATTGACGAGATCTTCTTCAAGTCTATTCATATCGTCGATCATTTTCTGGAGCTCATTTCCACCACCTTTACCCTCTTCCTGTTTCTCCCGTTTCAGCTGTTCAAGTGCTTTTCTCAATTCAGCCTGTTGTTTTGCAGCTTCTGCAAATTCCTTTGGCATGCCTCCTTTTCCACTCTTCCCCTGCATCTGGCTGAGCATCTGCTTCATTTTTTCAGTCAGTTTTTCCTGTCCTTTTGCTATCTTATCCATAGGTTCCTTTCCCGATTTGCCGGGCTTTTTACCACTTCCTCCAGGCTTATTGCATGATCCTGACCCGGGCATTCCTGAACCATTTTTTTGCATCTGCTGCATGGATTCATCAAGCATCAGGGCAAGGTCATTCAGTCCTTTCATCGACTCATGCTGAGCTTTGTTGGCCCCGGGAAAATCCCTTGATCCTGGAAACTGATCGTCATTTTGAAGTTTTTTAAGGCTCTGATCGATACTCCCTTTTATTTCCCTCACTTTGTCATTGACAAATGACTGGATTTCAACCACTCTCTTGCTCAGGGCGTGAAGGCTGTCTTCAACGATCTTAAAATCCTCACTGATCTTATGCTGATCAACCAGAACTTTTTTAAATGCTGGTGAATTTACAATCACACTGCCTGACCTCTTCATAAGGGATTCCTGATCAAATGAAAGAGTCAGGAGGTTTTCCAGCAATTGCCTCAATGCTTTCAGGTCTTCTTCATGTTGTTCTTTCTCGCTGCCTTCCATTTGCATTTCAAGGCTTTTTGCCATTTTCTTCATTTTCTGAGCTGCACTTTTCTGTGACTGTGAAGCACCGGAATTTTTGTTTTCCTTGATCTGATCGTCACTCTTTTCCATATCCTGCTCTATTTCCTCCATTTTCTCCTTATTGTCTTTAGCGAGATTTTTAGGATGCTCTAGTTCCTCGTTCTTTTTCATCAGGTCTTCCACTTTTTCCTTGGTCTTGTCAAACTCCTTATTCAGTTCCTGTTGCTCCTTTTTCAGCTCTTCATTTGGTTTTGCTTTATCCTTAGTCTCTTCACTGAGTTTTTCCTGCTTTTCTGCCATTTTGTTCAGTTCTTTGATCGACTCAGATATTTCTTTTTCCAGTTCCAGTTGCTTGAATAATTCAAGCATCCTATCCATTTGCTTTTCGAGTTTTTCTTCATCGAGATTCATCTGATCCATCTGTTCCATCATCTCATCTTTCTGCAATTCCTTCATCAGTTCCTCAATTTTCTGCATCAGATCTTTCTGTTCCTGGCTCAGTGATTCTTCGAACATTTTCTGAAGTTGCTCCTGCTTATTGAGGATCGATTCATCAAGTTTTTTAAAATCCTGTTGTTTTTTTAGATTTTCCTCCAACTTGTTCTTTGCATCTTCGAGCATTTTCTGGAGTTCCTTCTCTTTTTCAAGCAATTTTTCCAGTTCTTTTTTATCCTGCCATTCGGCTTCCTTTTTCTGCATCAGTTTCTCACGGAGTTTCCTGAGTTTCTCCCTTATCTTTTTTGCCTCCTGCTGTATCTTTTCAAGGTTTTTCTTTATATCTTCTTCGTTTTGGTTCTCCTGCTTATCAAATTCATCTTCAGATATCGTCCTGTATTCCATTTCACCCGAAACACTGCTTTTGGGACCATTTATTCCATCATTGTCCTTCACCTCAAAGTAATACTTCAATACTTGTCCGGGTTTAAGGCTGATATCTGCAAAATCGAGTATATATCTGAAATCAAAATTTTTAGCTTTTGAAATAGTCAGTTTTTTTGATTGCACTCCGGATATACTTCCGTCTTTATCCCCTACCCTGTAATTGAAACTGAGCGATGAAAAACCATAATCGTCAGAAACATTTCCTATAAAATAGATCATGGAGTCGTCGAGGGAATCTCTTACCTGCTCAATGTTGATAGTAGGGAATTTATCCTTTACTACATTAATCGAATAGCTCATTGAATCAGGAACGGAGATCCTGTTATTGACGATATACAATTTGTAAATATCATCATTTATTATCTTTCTCGTAAATCTGAAATTACCACCATCAGATTCAATCAGGTACCTTTTATTTTTATCTGACAGGAAATTCATTTTCAACAGATCTGTATTCATTGAATTAAAATCCCATCTTAAAACGGAACCCTCAAGCACAAGGAGATCACCTGTATTCTTGATCAGTTCATCTTTTTGTCCTGTATAGGAAGGATAATCGACGTAGATGCTGAAATCAGTTATTACCGGTTTAGGGATCACTTTAATTTCATAATTTTCTGATTTTACCCTTCCGCTATAAAGCTGAAAATCCATATCTTCCTGAATATTTTTAAAAACATATTCAAATTCATCAGGTCCTGTTTTTGTCAGGCGATACTGAAAATCCTCTATATCGATGTAAACATCAGCAGGTAAAGTCTCTCCTTCAATTTTCACTTTCAGGGTCATATCAGAATACTGAACTGCCTCCAGCGATTTATTCACTATCTTAAATTCAAAGGGAGCCGGACGCAGGAAATCGATATTGTTGTTTATTATTCTCTTTGTACTGCTTTTAATTATACCCGGAGCAAACAGAAGAAGCAATAGCAAAAACAGGGCAGGTGGCAGTAAATACTTCAGATATCTTCTGTTGCTCTGAAGATTAACCGCTGTTCTGAATGGCACTATCTTTATCTCCTCACTTTTCTGATCAATACTTGCAAACAGCAGCTCATTGTCCTGATCTGACTGAGATTGCCCGTAAAGCTGCAGGACATTGAGCAATTTATCTTTCACATTCGAAAAATGATTACCAATTATGATTGCAGCATTCTCATGACTCAAAACTTTGCCAAGTCTGAAATATTTTGATAAAGGAACCAAAACAAAAAAAGCAAGTGAAGATAAAGAAATCCCGATAAAACTATAATAAATAAGCTTTCTGACAGCTCTGCTGAAATAGAACTGACTTTCAAGTAAATTGAATATCAGAAACAAAGCCAGTACGATAGCCGAAAACAAAATAGCACCTCTTAATATCTTATTGATATAAAATTTGCGGATAAACCTGTCGAGTTTTTCTATAAGTATCTGATAATTGCTTAGTTTTATATCCATATTTCTATTATTGCTTCCTGACATTATTGTCAGCTCAAAATCCTACCATATCGTTAACTATAACACCTAACGAGCGAAAATGTTAAAAATTATTGTGGGAAATTTAAATTCAAGTTGATTCGCAGATTTATATGACAGAGTTTGAAAAAGCAATATTATTCTAAGTCCCACATCTAATAATCACAGCCTCGAAGAATAATAATTCCTTTTTTCTTTAATTTTTGAGCTAATAATATTAAATCTTTATGTTCAGTAAATTCATTTATAGATTGAAATAATTTATCTTTTTTTTCAAATGACTTATTGCTTGAATAAATCTTGACATAACATCCTTCATTTTCAGGAACATCTTTTATCAATTTAAATCCTTTTGATTCAATCCATTTCCTGTCTGAATTAGAAACATCTGTGATAATAGATACTTGCGGGCAATATGCTGTTAAAATACTTATAACCCTGAAATCATTTCTATTGAATTTGTTTATTGAAATTTCTGTTTCATCAATTAATTTATAATACATTTTGCAGTTCCAAAAATCAAATTTTGAAATATTAAATGGCAATATATTTTTAAATATTCTATGATGCTCCATCTCGATTAACTGCTTCCAAATTTGATCCTCAATATTCTTTGTCAATTTTATATCTTCTTGTTCAAATCCGAAATATTCATGAACAAAATAAATACCATCATTTAATGAGAATTTTACAATATGTGATAATTCCCCTTCAGCATTTAGTGAAACGGTAAATAATGTCAATATTATAATTGCGATGTTTTTCAATATTGTAATTATTTGAGATTTTAATAATTTTATAAAGTTTATTAATTTTAAAACTGGCTACTTTATATTAGGCGAAATTAAAACTAAAATTTTTAAAAACCAACATTTTAAATTGTATAATAATTTTATTTTCAGGTAATTTTATTAATCACAAAATATACTATCCTATTTAAAATTTTTGCTAAAAAGTTCTATTGTATAATTGGGTAATCAAAATACATTTAGCCTTTATTGATTAAGCGCCAAAACCACAATTAGCCCAAATTAAAAACAAACATTCCAGTATTAGTGGCTAAAAAAAAGTAAACCAAATAGTATTTGTCGTCTTATACCATTTCTTACATTTTAGAAACTCATGTTTCAAATTATTTAAAATATTAAAGAATGTTATATATTTGCTTAAAATTTTAATCTTTAATTCTAATCAGTACAAAACAAGTATAATGGCAAACCTACAGCATTCATTCAATTTCCTTGTCGATCTGCGACTCAACAATGACAGGATATGGTTCAATAACAATAAAGAGTATTATCTAAGTGCTCTTGGTGAATTTGAGAGTTTTATCAATGAAATGATTCCTGTCCTTAAAAGCTTTGATAATACCATCGATGTGATTTCCGCAAAGGAATGCATGTTCAGAATTTATAAAGACGTCAGATTCAGTGCCAATAAAGATCCTTACAAAACAAATTTTGGAGCATATATAGTCAAAGGAGGAAAGAAAAGTCCTTATGCCGGATACTATATTCATTTTGAACCGGACAGTTCCTTCATTGGCGGAGGTATTTATATGCCCCAGCCTGATGTTTTATTAAAACTCAGGACTCATGTTCTCAATCACTCAGCAGAATTTAAAAGTATAATTTTTTCTGATAAATTTAAAGAATTTTTCGGAGATCTTATGGATGAGAAGCTTAAAACCCCACCAAAAGGTTTTCCTAAAGACCACCCTGATATAGCTTTAGCCTTTTATAAAAGTTATGCCGTAGGGCACAATATTCCTAATGAAATGTGGTCTGATGCAAACCTGAGTGATAAATTTGCAGAAATTTTTAAATTACAGTACAATTTCAATTTATTCCTGAACAATGCTATTAAATAGTATGTTAGGATTTTATTAATTTTAAAATTTTTAACTAAAAATGAAGAATAAGTTTATTTTTTCCGTTTTAATGCTAGTGTTTTTAGGTATCTCTTGCAAGACAGATGATAATAATTCAGGTACTGAAGTTAATGCTAATGACGCAGTAGCAAATGTTGATACTATTAATCCACCAGCAGCTGAAAAAAAAGATACTCAAAGGATCTGGAAAGTGAATATCGGATTGTTGCCTGATATCCAGTTCAAGGGAAGCGGAGTTAAAGCACAACAGATCACACCGGGAAAAGCAGCTGAAAAAGCCGGACTACAGGCAGGAGATATCGTAATTGAACTTGACAAACTTCCGGTAAAAACCCTCAATGATTATGCTATGTATATGGCAAAATTCAAAAAGGGTGATTTTGTTGAAATGACAATTATAAGAGGAAAACAAACTATAAAAAAGAAACTTACATTTGATTGATAAGAAAAGAGTCCATATTCCGAATAGTATTCTTAATCCTGGTTGTAATTCTTGTAAAATCACAACTTGCAGCTACTCATAACAGAGCAGGAGAGATAACATTCATTCAGAAAGGGCCTCTTACTTTTGAAGCAACAATAACTCTCTATACCAAGACAAGCAGTGTGGCAGCAGACCGCGACAGTGTTGAAATATTCTGGGGAGATGGTTCAAGCCAGTTTTTGGTCAGAGCTAACGGGTGGGGCTATCCTCAGCCTAATGATGTAAAAATAAGCTATTATATCGGTACTCATACTTACCCTGCAAGAGGTACTTATACAATGTCGATGCTGGATCCCAACAGGATAGCAGGGATTTTGAACGTAAATTTCCCCGACAGCGAAAGTGTACCTTTTTATCTTGAAACCACTTTTACTATCCTGAATTCACAATTTCAGGGTGAAAATAATTCTGCCGTATTGCTGCAGGCTCCTATTGATATTGGTTGCGTCGGGCAAATTTTCAAACACAATCCAAATGTATACGATCCGGATGGTGACAGTATTGCCTATGAACTGATAATACCGTTGCAGGCAAAAAATACAGTGGTTCCGGATTATAAATACCCTCAAAGCATTGGATCCGGTCCGAATAATAATTTTTCTTTCAACAGCAAAAACGGAGATCTCATCTGGAACAGCCCCCAGATTGCAGGTGATTATAATGTGGCATTTATAGTTAAGGAATACAGAAAAGGCTTACTGATCACCTCAATCATTCGAGATATGCAGATCCTGATCATGAACAACTGCAAAAGCAAACCCCCAGTGCTTTCAGTTGCAGACAAAAAATGTATAGTGGCAGGAGACACAATCGAAGTCGATATATTTGCATCCGATCCCGATCCTGGTCAAAAAATCCTTATAAATGGCTCTGGTGAACCATTCAATTCCGATTATGGCCTGGCATTTATTACTGACGAAAATCTATTTGGAAATCCTCCTATAAAAAGAAAATTTACCTGGCAAACAGCATGTGAACATACTGCAAATCCATATTACCAGATAATTTTCAAAGCTATGGACAATTCTCTGTCTGATACCTCCGGATTAACTGATCTTAAACTTCTGCAAATTAAGGTCTCCGCCCCTCCTCCACTCAATCTTAAGTCACAGATTAAAAATGCACAGATTAACCTCACCTGGGAATATCCGTATGAATGCTCCTCAACAGACAATAATTTTTTTAAGGGATTTTCAGTGTGGAGAAAAGAAAACTCAAATAATTTTATTTCCGACACCTGTACTCCCGGGCTTGAAGGCAAAGGGTATAAAATAATTGAATACCTCACTAATGCCGATGATGGGATCACATACAATTTCACTGATATCACAGCAGAACGCGGAAAGGTATATTGCTACAGAATTCTGGCTGAATTTTCATACAATACTGAAGATGGTTTTCCATATAATCCTGTACAAAGTCTTGCCAGCAATGAAACCTGCAATTTGATACCCGATAACAGCCCGTATCTGACAAAGGTAAGTGTTTTAAGTACAGAAGAAGCCTCCGGAATAATAGAGATAAACTGGATCAAGCCCGATCCCGTGATCTTTGATACATTGAAATTTCCCGGGCCCTATACAACTGGAATTTTGAGAGCAGAAAGCGGTAACCCTTCAGTTTTTGTGGAAATCCCTCAAAGCAAAAGAACATTTACAAATTACACTGATCAGGATACCTTCAGATTTATTGACGATGAATTGAATACCCGATTTAGGCAGTACATTTATAAAGCTGAATTTCTGACGAAAAACAATGATAGATTCGAGTCAAAACCTGCTTCCTCGATTTTTCTGAAAACTCAGGGAGGCAACCAAAAGATCATTCTGACTGCCGATATAAATGTTCCATGGTCAAATACACAATTTGATTTTTACACATCAGAATCATTTGGAGGAGAATACAAATATTTAGGATCAAATTCATCACCTACTTATACTGTTAACGGACTTGAAAATAAATTTTTTTATTTTTATAAAATGAAGTCAAAAGGATCATATCCTGCAAATCAATACAGTATTGAGAACTTTTCTCAAAATGTTGTAGGTATCCCTGATGATAACCAGAAACCCTGCCCTCCTGAGCTCACTGTGAAAAATGAATGTGATGATGATTTTACAAATATTCCGGAAGATGACCTACTGAATTACCTGACATGGAACGATCCCTCTTCAGTTTGCGACAGTGCTGAAGATGTGCGAGGCTATAAGATTTACTATTCCTCTGACAATGGAGGTGAATTCAAATTGCTTTATACAATTAATGACCTTAACGTTTATGATACTACTCATTTCTCACTTGATTATTCGGGATGCTATTATATCACTTCAGTTGATGAAAACGACAATGAAAGTCTACCCGGTATGATAGTTTGTGCTCAAAACTGTCCGGTATATATTCTTCCCAATACTTTCACTCCAAATAATGATAAACAGAATGATATTTTCAAACCAGTTTACAGACGTCATATAGATCACATAGAAATGAAGGTGTATAATCAGTGGAGTGTATTGGTTTTTGAAACGAATGATCCTGATGTAAACTGGGATAGTACAGGCAGGTCCGGGAAAAAACTTGACACAGGTACATATTATTATATCTGCCAGACTTTCAGCAATAATTTAAAGTTTGAATTGAAAATCGGGTTCATAGAGATAATATACTGATGTTTTATCTCAGGACTGTCACATCCCCCGAGAATATCACTTCTTCTCCATTTTGAGTAATGGATTTTATAATATAAACATAAACTCCGGGATTGACCATCTTCCCATTGAATCTGCCATCCCAGGAAAGTTCCTGGATGTTTTTCCATTGAATCATTTTTTCTCCCCATCGGTCAAAGATGGCAGCTTCGATATTTTTATTGTAATGATCGGATAGATGTACTTTCCAATGATCATTGTATCCATCATTGTCCGGTGTGAAAATATCAGGTATGTATGGAATTATTATGATAAATTTCGAAAGTGTATCCACACATCCAGAATCACTGACAGATTTGAGAGTAAGCTTATAAACTCCAGATTTAATATCCAGATCATCAAAATTATGTGTGAATGTCGACCCTGTAGCAGTAGACCTATCACTGAAATTCCAGTAATAATCTACCCCAGGTTCCTGTGGGATACTGACTATCACCTCTGTATTCTTCCTTGAAATCTTATCAGGATTAATATTGAAATCTACTGCTGGTATCTGATTTACCTTCACAAAAATTTCATCCTGCTTTTTACATCCTCTTTTATTTATCCCATTTACTAAATATTTTCCTTCTTCGTTTATGACAATAGCAGATGTGGTGTCTCCTGTATTCCAATTGTAAAATATGGCTTTTTGAGCGCTTAAAACTACTGAATCACCTTCGCATATCGAATTTGCTCCGTTGATTTTAAACAACCAATCGGGTTCTTCATGTATGTTAATGAAAAGAGTGTCTGAGATACAACCTGTAGTGGAACGGCCTATCATCCAGAAATTTCCTCCAGGATTACCAATTTCAATGAAGTCCTGCGCTGAACCTGTACTCCATTCATAAATAGCCGCACCATATGAAGATATTCTCGTCTTTTCTCCGGGACAGTATGTCGAATCACCTGTTATACCAACCAGAGGTGGAGAAAATGATTCTACTGTCCTGATCAGCGTATCAGTACAAGTGGATGGATGATTCACCACTTCTATTTTTACCGTATGCAAACCTGATGTTGGAAAAAGATGAACCGGATTTCGTTCTGATGAATTTCCACCGTCTCCGAAATCCCAAAAATATGACAATTCACCATAATTAGTAAATGACAGATCGGTGAACTGAACTTTGTTGGAATGGCAATCCAGCATTGATGATGTAAAATCTGCCCGAGGCCTGTATTTTAAAACCAGTGTCTTCATTGTGGTAATGCATCCTGTAGCAGATGTCATTTCACAGATATAATTTAAATTTTCCTGTGGATTTTTAACATTTATATTCTGAGTATTTCCTATAGCATCACCCGACTGTGTTTTCCACTTATAGCTTTCGAATCCCTGTGGGGCTCTTAGAAGTGCAATAGAATCCTCATTGCAGAATCTCATTGATAATACCGGTGGTTGACAGGAAGCAACAAAGTACGCATAACCATAATGTCCCTTGTGGGTACAGTCCGCTGCAAGAAATTCAATGGTAATAGTTTTTCCGATATATGCTGAAAGGTCAGCTCCAACAGTCGTCCAATCTCTCCATAATACCGGTTCGGTGCTTCCCGAAGGATAGTAGGATTTAAAACTTTTGTTCAACTCAGCATCTGAAGCGAAAACATCATAATTGGAACAATCAGGAATTGGAAAATTGTTTTGGTCATACAGAGTTACTTTAAATCTGGGTTCCTCATATTTTTCGTGTCCGCTTGTAGGATTAAGCAATACGACTGCAAATTTGTAGATAAGTAAAGCATTCAGTGAATCAACTTTCATCGTATATCTTAAAGTAGCTACTGATGTATTTTTAGTAAGATCGCCCAGCCTTGCAGAGTAAAGATGACCTTCAGGTATTTTTCTTAATTTGTAATTGGTATTCGAATCATATGAGCTCGTATCGCTCATAATAGTCTGCATACTAAATCCGGGAGCAGGACTTGTGGACTGGACACTTGAAACTGTACTATTTACCCATGTAAATCCCTGCCAGTTTGTAAAATCACCATATTCAAAACCCATATTTTCACAATAATTGGATTGAGCTGATAATTTTCCAGTATATGAAAAAAATGTCAGAAGTAAAAAGTATATGTAAAGCCAACCTTTCAATTTCAAATTTTCTTTACAAAGCTATTAAAAATTTTAAAAACAGCCCGGTTGATGACCTGATAGTTTTCCGATTTGTTTCCGATATATATAAACATTAATGAAAGCTGCCGGTCATCATCAATATTATTCAGCAACTCATATTTATTTAAACGAAATGATTCTCTGATTCGTCTCTTCAACAGATTACGATCATGAGCTTTTTTAAATTTTTTTTTGGGTACACTTACAGAAAAAAGAACTTTACTGGCATTATTGTCAGTTCTTGATCCATATTTATAGAAAACTTTAAGAGGATAACAAAACAGGCTTTTTTCTGCATTGAAGAGTTCTGCAATCTGATTTTTTCCTGATAATATCTCTTTCTTTTTAAGTGTAAATTTTGCCATAGACAAAAATACAATTATGAAAGCTTATAAAAAAAGAAAAAAGGTCATTTTGACCTTTTCCCTTAATATTTCTCAAATCTTTCTTGCCGGATTAGATTATTTCCTTGTGAATTCACTGGAAACAGTAAGTTTTTTTCTACCTTTAGCTCTTCTGCTGGCCAGAACTTTCCTTCCGTTTTTTGATTCCATTCTTGATCTGAATCCGTGTTTATTTTTTCTCTTTCTTCTTGAAGGTTGATAAGTACGTTTCATCAGTATTGTATTTATTGTTAATTATAATGATTTTCAAATCCCCTGTATTGCTTATCCGGCATTGAACAAACCGGCTTTTTTAATCAGAATTTAAACCAGGAATTTAAAAAAACTCCGCGAAATTAATTCAAATTTAAAAAATGGCAAAACAATTATTGATTTTATTTCAATTAAATATCCAATTAATTCATTTATCCATTCATTGAATTCATGAATTCCTCATTATTTCTTGTTCTAATCATCTGATTCTGAATAAATTCCATCGCTTCATCCGGTTTCATATCTGCAAGATGCTTTCTGAGTATAAACATCCTTGTAAGGGTTTCTTTATCCAGCAACAGCTCTTCTCTCCTTGTGCTTGATTTTGTCAGGTCAATTGACGGGTAAAGTCTTTTGTTTGCAAGTCCTCTGTCGAGCTGCAATTCCATATTTCCGGTACCTTTGAATTCCTCAAAGATCACTTCATCCATCTTTGAACCTGTATCAATCAATGCAGTTGCGAGTATTGTGAGCGAACCACCATCTTCTATTTTTCGCGCTGCACCAAAAAACTGCTTGGGTTTGTGCAATGCATTTGCTTCAACACCACCGGATAATACTTTTCCGCTTGACGGAGCTACAGTATTATAGGCTCTTGCCAGTCTTGTGATAGAATCCAGTAAAATCACAACATCATGTCCTGACTCCACCAGTCGCTTTGCCTTCTCAAGTACCATGTTTGCTACCCTGACATGATTTGAAGCAGGCTCATCAAAATTCGATGCTATCACTTCAGCTGTTACACTTCTTCTCATATCTGTCACTTCCTCAGGTCTTTCATCCACAAGCAAAATTATCATGTACACCTCCGGATGATTATTGGAAATGGCATTTGCCATATCCTTCAGTAAAAATGTTTTTCCTGTTTTAGGCTGAGCTACTATCAATCCTCTCTGTCCTTTGCCGATTGGCGTGAACAGATCTATCATCCTGTTGCCTATATCTTTTCCGTCTGAAAACTTGGTTAAATTAAATTTCTCCGTTGGAAATAAGGGAGTTAAATAATCAAACGGGACTCTTTCCCTTATAAGCTCCGGACTGACACCATTTATCATATTCACTCTCAATAATGCAAAATATTTTTCACCATCCTTAGGCGGTCTTATAGTGCCTCTCAATGTATCTCCTGTTTTTAATCCGAATAATTTAATTTGTGAAGGTGATACATAAATATCATCAGGTGAACTCAGGTAATTAAAATCGGCACTCCTCAAAAATCCAAATCCCTCTGACATCATCTCAACAACTCCCTCACCCTCGACCAAACCATCCAGCTCCGGCTTGAACACTTCTTCCCGGACAGGTTGGTGCTCCTTCCTGATTACAAGTGGCAAATCTGTTTTCGGATCACCCGGTTCTGGAACAGGCACAATTTCTCTTTTAGGTAAGTCTTCTTTCACATGAGGAACTCTTGGTTTATGCTGAACCCTGGTATGTTTAGGTTCCACGACCACTTCTTCTTCCTGAACTTTATTATAAGTCTTTTCTTCAAAAAAAGGTTTTACTACTTTATTTTTCACAGGAGGCACTACTTTATTGATAGCTTCAACCTTTTCAATTCGTGGAGTTCTTCTTCTTCTTTTCATTTTAGATGAAGATTCATCATTTTGATCATCACTGTCATCTTCCTGATCAATAGAATTTCTATCTGCCAATTCAACTTCCCCATCTTCAGATAAAACCGGTACATTATTACCTTGAATTTCAGTTTTAATATCAGTTTCTTCAACTCCATCATTAGGTTTTTTCGCTCCTCCCCCTACGATCAAAGCCTGGTTGTCCAAAATAGCATAGACCAGGTCCTGTTTTGACAGTCTGTTCATGTTTTTAATACCCAAACTTTTAGCCAATTCCTTTAATTCAGGAACCAGCATGTCATTCAACTGCAAAATGTCATACATGTGTAAATATATTTATTGAAATAAAATTGTTTTCAAAGGGAAAAATGTAATATCAATATTGAATCTATAAGTTAACTATGGAAAAATATTAACCCAATTGTCAAGCTAAATGTTTAAATTATTTATAATACCTTTCACTTTCTCAGGGAAATCAGACTAAATACAAACTGATTCGATGATGTTAAATTATATTAATGAGTTAATATGGGTGCAAAGTTAAACTTTTTTTTTAAAATATATTATATTTGTGCAATTTTTTACACATATTTGATCTAATACTATGCTTCATATAACAAAAATTACGGAAGAATACCAAAATACACTCTCCGGTTTACTTAAAAGGAATCTGGATGAAAATGATTTGAAACTCAAACTAAACAGGGTCATTGAGCTCAACAATGCAAGAAAAACAAATCAGCTGGAAAATGATGATCTGAAATCAAAATTGAAAGAGCTTTCGGATAATATCGGGATATTTTTCAAATCAGGAAAACAAGCTGAAGCTGAAAAATTAAAACAGGAGGTAAATGATATCAAATCAAGGACTAAAATCCTGGATGATGAAATGAAAAACATTTTACAAAATATTGAGGAAATCCTGATAGCAATTCCAAATGTGCCTCATGAATCAGTTCCTTTCGGAAATTCTGAAGCAGATAATTTTATTTTTAAAAACTGGGATAAACCTTTACCCGAATTTGATGATACAGGTTTACCACACTGGGAAATAGCTAAAAAATACAATCTTATTGATTTTGAACTAGGAGCATTCATAACAGGCTCCGGATTTCCATTATTCAGAGGTAAAGGTTCAAAACTCGAACGTGCACTTATCAATTTTTTCCTGGATGAAGCAGAGAAGGCAGGGTATGAAGAAATCATCCCACCTTTGATGGTAAATGAGGATTCTGCAAGGGCTACAGGACAATTACCCGATAAAGAAGCACAGATGTATTTTGTTGAAAAAGATAATCTTTATTTAATTCCAACCGCAGAAGTACCATTGACAAATATTTTCCGTGATTCAATAGTTTTGGAAAGTGAACTGCCTATAAAAGTGACAGGCTATACCCCATGTTTCAGAAGAGAAGCCGGTTCATATGGAGCACATGTCAAAGGATTGAACAGGGTTCATCAGTTTGATAAAGTGGAAATTGTCCAGATTTCAACCCCTGAAGATTCCTATAGTATATTGGAAAAGATGGTCGAACATGCTGAAAAATTGTTGCAAAAACTTGAACTTCCATACAGGATTGTGCGTTTATGCGGTGGTGATATGGGATTTACTTCTGCCCTGACATATGACTTTGAGGTGTATTCAGGAGGACAAAAGAGATGGCTGGAAGTAAGTTCAGTTTCCAATTTTGAGTCTTTTCAGTCTAACAGGTTGAAATTGCGATATAAAGATAAGGAAGGCAGGATAAAGCTGGCTCATACACTCAACGGAAGTGCACTGGCTCTGGCAAGAATAGTAGCAGCTATCCTGGAAAACAATCAGACACCTGAAGGTGTTATTGTTCCATCCGTTTTGAGGAAGTATTTAAATTTTGAAATTATAAATTAGTTAAGTTATGGATATTTTTGTTTATGCAATTGTTATTTTATTCAGTATTGCAGGATTTGCAGTAAGTTCTATGCTGAAATCGAAATTCAGCAAATATAGCAAAGTAGGACTGTCTTCAGGCATGAGCGGAGCTGAAGTAGCAGGTAAAATGCTAAATTATTATGGCATTAATGATGTTAAAATTGTAATCGGACAAGGGATGCTCACAGATCACTACAATCCTTTGACAAAAACAGTAAGTCTTAGTCCTGATGTATTTGAAGGAAGGAGTATTTCTGCAGCTGCAGTTGCAGCCCATGAATGTGGACATGCTGTGCAGCATGCAACAGCTTATCCTTTTCTCAAAATGAGGTCCAGTCTGGTTCCTGTCGTACAAATAGCTTCTTCTCTGCAGCAGTTTTTATTGATAATAGCATTTATCACATTAAGTTCTATTCCACAAATTATGCTTATAACAGTAATAGCATTTGGAATAACTGCATTGTTCAGTCTTATTACACTTCCTGTTGAGTTTGATGCCAGCAGAAGGGCTTTGGCATGGCTGAATGGTTCGAGTACAGCAGTGGGCAGAGAATATGACGGAGCTAAAGATGCTCTCAAATGGGCTGCCATGACATATGTAGTAGCTGCATTATCTGCTTTGGTGATGTTTATTTACTTACTGTTAAGGTTTATGAACAGGAATTGATTTTATAAGATCTTTATTTATTTGAACCAACTATATTTTATAATTTAAATTAATAATATGGAAGTTAATATTGATGAAATCCTCAAGGAAGGAAAGAAAAATATGGATAAAGCCATTGACCATCTTAAATTTGAATTATCGCATATCAGGACTGGAAAAGCTTCAGCTGAAATGGTTACTGACATTATGGTTGACGCTTATGGTTCAACCACGGCTTTAAAAAATGTCGCCAACGTCTCAATTGTTGATGCAAGGACAATATCGATTCAGCCTTGGGATAAATCTCAGCTGAAAACTATTGAACATGCTCTTTTTGCTTCCAATATCGGCATCACTCCAATGAATGATGGTGAATTTATAAGACTGACTGTGCCACCATTGACAGAAGAAAGAAGGAAACTCCTGGTAAAACAATCAAAACAATTTGGTGAATCTGCAAGAATAAGCCTGAGGAGTGCAAGACATAAAGTCATTGAATCTATAAAAAAAGCTGTTAAAGACGGATTTGCAGAAGATCTTGGCAAACTAAAGGAAAAGGATGTAGATGAACAGGTTCGTAATTTTGAAAAAGTAGTGGAAGAAGTGCTTAAAGTCAAAGAAAAAGAGATAATGACAGTATAATTTGTAATTGTATTTAACATAAGTACTTCTCATCCAAAATCTGTATTTTGGAATAAATACATATATATTAATAATTGTAAACAGATCCATAAATATTTTTGATGATTAAAATTGAAGATTTAATAGCCTTTTTCTTTTCTGAATCAAAAATTAGCTTTCCCGGATTTGGAACATTGATACTTGAAAGACAGGAAGCCAAAAGAAATCCGGTCAAAAACAAAATATTTGGTCCAAAATACACCACCAATTTTCTCTATAATGAATATGATGACAAATCCATCAGCATGTTCCTGGAGTTTTACAGTAAAAAAAACAAGATAGACATTTTAAATTCAGACAATGATCTGAGAAAACTTTCTATTGATATCCTGAATAATATCGCTACTACTGATACTGCACTTTTGGATGGCTTTGGGACTTTTTTCAAAAAAAGTGAAGGTATTTGCTTTGAATTTTCTCCGGTATTGAATGAATTGCTTGAGAAATCAAATCCTGATTTCCCTCTGCTTATCATGAATCGTCAGGAAGTAGCCGAACCATCAGAGGAAATTGCTGAAGAAAATAATGAGAGTATTCAGATATCGTCACCTAAAAAATCATATAATTTGGTTGGCCCTGCCCTTATTTCACTGGCTGTACTTTCATTTTTGTGTTTTCTGATCTGTGCTTTGAATATATTTAATACCAGGAAACCTGAAATAGCTATGGTACCGGTTCCAACAGACTCAGTTTCAGAGACTGAGGCATCACCTGCTTATACCAATGATTCTGAAATGGATGATTTATCCGTTTTTGAAGAAAAAGCTGTTTCAGATATCACAGTTACTGATAATGCACCCCAAGAAAAGACTACAAAACCTGTGCAAGTCCAAAAAACTATAATCCAGTCAGGAAACAGAAAAAATGCAAGTTTGGATGCATTGATCAGCAAATCAGAAGAAAACAGGAATTTATTCAATAACACCTGTATAATAATAGCCGGATCATTCCAAAGCAGATCAAATGCCATAAAAATTCTTGACAGGATCAGAAGTAATGGGTTTGAACCCTATGCTGAAATTTTTAATGGAAATTACAGAATAGGAACCATTTCTGATATGTCAGAAGTCACACCTGAAAATCATCTTATTTCTGTTAAAAATAAAATTGAAAAAAATTCCTGGATCCTGCAACCAAAACAAGACTAAATGCTGACTGATTTGCTAAAGGGAATTTCAGATTATCTGAAAGCATTCGAACTGATCAACAAACTCAGATTATGGAAATATGTATTTATTGTCGGAGTTTTAAGCATATTACTTGGAATTGGACTGCTGTATTCAGGCTATTTTTTACTTGATACTTTTTCAGCTTCTCTTGAACGACTCTATCCTTTTGAATGGGGCAAAGAATACCTTGCCATTGCAATTAAATATCTTGGCCTTGCAATTTTATTTCTTACAGGGATTTTCTTTTACAAATATCTGATCTTTATAATATTTGTGCCGTTCTTAGGCCCTCTTTCCGAAAAAATAGAAGAGCATCTGACAGGTAGGAAAGCCGGTTATTCTTTTTTAAATGTTACCAGACTGATAAAAGATATTTTCAGAGGTCTGAGAATTTCAATGAGGCTGATATACAAGGAAATGCTTTGGTTGATTTTATTATTTTTTCTTGGATTATTTCCTCCTTTTACACCATTTATTCCGTTCCTGGCATTTATTATTCAGTCTTTCTATGCCGGTTATGGCAATTTTGACTGGGCCCTTGAAAGATTTTACAATGTCAGAGGCAGGATAAGTTTTGTTAGCCAGAACAGATCGCTTACCCTTGGAAATGGAATATCATTCATGATTTTATTGAGCATACCCATCGTAGGTTTTTTCCTTGCCCCTGTATTGAGCGTTGGGGCTGCAACTGTTTCTGTAATTGAAAAACTCAAAAAAGAAAACCTTCTGGACTAATTCTAATCCGCAATTCAGTTATTTTATTTCTGGCATCTGAAAGAATGGAAGAGTGTTGGAATTGATGAGGCCCTAGGTATCATTTACGGAGTACGATTTACGAAGTACGATTTACGAAGTACGACTATGTCCCAAACTAAGTTGGTGGATTTATTATGCATTATTTATGACTTGTCCTTTCCTAAACTACCAGGGGATTGATCGACATACGAATTATACGGGATTAACATTTACCGGGAAGGCAAATAAAATCAAATGTCTTTTCCCTGCAATTTGTCATCAAACCCACACGATGGAAAACTTTACACTAAAAAAAGTTAGCTCAATAATATAGTCAATATTTTAAATTGCATTTTTATTACAAGTATAATAAAATATTTTTAAGTTTTTTATACATTATTGAAATATTTAATATATATTTGCTGATTATTAAAATACATTCTTAAAACGTATTGAAAAACAAACACATTACAATCCTATGGCAAGAATATTAATTGTTGATGACGATAATAGTATAAGAAATACTTTGCGCAATATCCTGGAATTTGAAAAATACCAGGTTGAAGAGGCCTGTGATGGTTTTGAATGTTTGATAAAAATCAAAAGAAGCGAATATGAAGCTATTCTTTTAGATATCAAAATGCCAAAAATGGATGGCATGGAAACACTGGAGAGAATCCAGAAATTAAAACCAGATATACCTGTTATTATGATTTCAGGTCATGGAACAATAGATACTGCAGTAGATGCTGTAAAAAAAGGAGCATTTGACTTTATTCAGAAACCACCTGATCTGAATCGTCTGCTTATCACAATCAGAAATGCTATGGACCGTTCAACTCTTATGTCTGAAAAACAGGTCCTCCAAAAAACTATAACTAAAAACCAGAATACAAATATCGTCGGTAAATCATCTGCAATCAGGCAAATGTTTGAAACAATCGAAAGAGTTGCTCCAACTGAAGCAAGAATTCTGATCATGGGCAAGAATGGAACTGGGAAAGAACTGGTTGCAAGGAAAATACATTCGCAAAGCATCAGGAAAGATGAACCCATCATTGAAGTAAACTGTGCTGCTATACCTTCAGAGTTGATAGAAAGTGAGCTTTTCGGGCATGAAAAAGGGTCTTTTACCTCTGCTTTGAAACAAAGGATAGGGAAATTTGAACTTGCCAATGGTGGCACCCTTTTTCTTGATGAAATCGGGGACATGAGCTTATCCGCACAGGCAAAAGTACTTCGTGCTTTGCAGGAAAGCAAGATAACCCGGGTAGGTGGTGAAAAGGAGATTAAAGTAAATGTAAGGGTAATAGCTGCTACAAATAAAGACCTAAAGGATGAAATAAAAAAAGGTAAATTCCGTGAGGATCTTTACCACAGGCTGGCTGTGATAATAATCCATGTTCCACAGTTAAAAGAAAGGCTTGAGGATATTCCTTTACTGGTTGATTATTTCTCCGAGATCATCTGCAATGAATACAATATCCCAAAGAAGGAATTTACTGCCGGTGCTGTAAATGAATTGCAAAAACTCGACTGGACGGGTAATATAAGGGAACTCAGGAATGTAGTGGAACGATTGATCATACTGGGTGGTAAATCTGTCAGCAAAGGTGATATTCAGAGATTCGTGTTTATAAATGCAAAACAACACAGTTTACTTGAAGACTTGTTTGATAAATTCGATGATCTCGAAATGCTTAAAAGCTACATTGAAAAAGAATACTACGAATTTTCCACATCAATGAATGTGACTGAATAAACAATTCAAAGGTAATAATAATTAGATTTCCACTTCATTTATTTTCAGGTGTCAAACATGTTTTGTACTTGTATATTATGCAATTACATTTTTTTGTTGTATCTTCGCACTCTTTTTTCAAAATTTATTTGAAATCTGACAAAAAGATCTAAAAGAATCACAAATATGAATGGAATTTCAACAAAAGGTAAAAGGCAATGGGAAGCTATCAAGGGTGAAAACTCATGGACCATGTTCAAAGTTATGTCTGAATTTGTAGATGGTTTTGAAACTATGGACAAAGTTGGGCCCAGTGTTACAATTTTCGGTTCTGCCAGAATCAAAGTGGGAGAAAAGTACTATGAATTAGGGAAAACCATTGCAAGACGTCTTGTAGAAGAGGGATTTGGAATTATAACCGGTGGAGGGCCGGGTATAATGGAAGCAGCCAATAAAGGAGCTTTCGAAAAAGGAGGTGCGTCAATAGGCCTTAACATAAGCCTGCCCTTTGAACAGGAATCAAATAAATATATAGATAGTGATAAGCTTATCAATTTTAAATATTTCTTTATCAGGAAAGTGATGTTCGTCAAATACTCACAGGCATTTGTTGTTATGCCGGGAGGTTTTGGTACCATGGATGAGCTTTTTGAAACCCTTACGCTTATACAAACAAAAAAAATCAGTAAAATCCCTGTAATCCTTGTCGGCTCTGAATACTGGGGAGGCCTGAAAGACTGGATTACCAACACTATGCTGGGCACAGAAAAGAATATCAGTGCCATTGACCTCGACTTAATACCTGTTATTGATGATGTTGAAGAAGTAGTAAAATATATCGATGACTTTTATTCTGATCCAGGCAAAGGTAAACTCAAGCCTAATTACAAATTGTAATCGTAAAGGAGCTTTTTATTAGAATAATTCATATTTTAAGCAAAAAAAGTAAGGGAATGTTTTGCAGAGTATTATCCTTTTATTTAAACTGAATAATCTGGAATAAACAAATGATACCTCATTGTAATTGAAGACAATGAAGTATCAATTAAGAATAAACTAAAGTATTTTTTAGACCAATATATGGTTTAATTCCTATCGAAAAACAAGGACTTATTTCTTATAGCTTACAGCAAATATTTTTTAATATCAATATAAGAATTAATCCCCTATTGAACTTTTACGACTTTCTCATTATAAATTAGCTCTCCCTGCTTTATAGATATGTTATATGTATTTGCAGGTAATGTTCTAAGATCAACACTTTCCAATCCTTTACTGCCAGTTATTCTATTCAATACCTGTTTTCCATTCATATCATATACATTGATCTCAATAGGTCCATCATTTTTGTCAAAAACAGTAAGATCCAGATTGATGATATCATTTGTCGGGTTAGGATGTATCATCAGGTCAGGAGTTTTTATCCTGCCAAAATTGACATCCCTTATTTCGGAATACTTGTATTGTCCATCCAGATCGACAATTTTCAACCTGTAATAGAAGATGTTATCTTTATTCCTGCTGAGGATGATATTATCATCTACGAATTCATAACTCACCTCTGATTTGCTGTTGCCCCTTGCAGCTACTTGTCCAATACTTTCCCATGATCTTGAATCCTGACTGCATTCAATATTATAATAGTTATTATTGATTTCGAATTCAGTTGCCCAAAAAATCTTAACAGAATTTCCATTTATCTTTTCTACATTAAATTGAGTCAGCTGAACTGGTAAGGTTACTGAAGCTATAATATCTGGAGGATCGTATTGGTATATTTCAGGTACACCTCCAGCTCCGCTTGTGGCATTAAAATAATCAATTTGTAAATTCGGCATATTTGGTAAAAATCCCTGAGGTGCAATTTCAATAATTCCACTACCAGTTTGACTGGTTATTGGTATCTTGAAAACTTCAAAATCTATGTTTTGGATAAAGTCAGACTGAAAAAAGGCTGCACCTCCAATAACAAATTTTTGATATTTATAGCCGTCTTTTGATAGTATTCCTCCAGACTTTAAAATTCCTAAACCAGCAGTATTATTCACAGACCCCAATGTTATTGTCAATGCAGAGGGCCATCTTAATGCGATTGTAAAATCAACAAGTGCTTCATAATCAGTTCCTCCGCTTTTACCTCGAGGCAACCCTTGAACCTGACCAGCGGGATAAGGACCATCATATGACATATACACAAAAAGGTCATTATTTACCTTACCAACACTAACATTAAATATCTCGGGAGTAGTAGATATATTCACTGAATAGGCAAAATTTAAACTTGTTATGATGATAATTATGCTTAAAATAGTTTTCATTTCTCAAATTAATTTAAATGTTGTAAAATAGCTATAGTAGCATTCCCCGTACCTCCCATTGCTGAAAGAATATTTGACCTGTCATTACCACTTCCTGAATATAACACTGAACCATTCAAATCAACATCCTCTATAAAATATCCACTTACAGGTGTTGTTGCATTAGAAGTTCCTCCTACTTTCGACAAAATCGGACTGCTGTCATTTCCACTACCTGAATATAGTATTGAACCATTTTGATTTGTGTCTCCATTCCACAATGAATAAACAGATCCGGTTAATCTCATATTTGGATTAGAAATTCCACCATCAATATAAGCAGGATTTGAAGTTGTTACAGTAAAATCCAATGTTGGAGTAGAAACTAAATCCTGAGAGTTTTGTGTTCTAATTCCAAGGTGATTTCTATGCCGTATAGCAATGTGCCCATTGGCAACAGCATTTTTAAGCTTCAAAAAAGTTCCATCGTAATTTACTATTGTACCATCGCTTAGCAGAAAACCACTTGTCTGTGAAATAATAGTAGAAGGTACTGCTGCGTCCCTAACCTCTACCAAAATCCAGTCAGTCGCATTGCCTGGAATTGAAGGTGCAGTAACAGACGGGGCATTAAAAGGTGCTGCAGTATAAGGTGTAACCGATGGCAACAAACTGTTTAAATTAGTTCTCATAGGAGGAATGTTGTTTGTTGGCATTGATCCTGCCAAATATACTTTGAGGTTAGCTTTCCCAAAGAAATTCATCCCCGAGAGCCTGACATCAGAAGTTGTTGTGCTGGCAGTCACAGTATTGCCTGATCCTGATGATCCGTCGAATCTCCAGTCACCTGTGTGGTATGTTGCACCTTTAATCAGTGATTGTGTACCGGTGATATCGCCTGCAACGTATGTGCCTGTAAGTATATTGCTGGTAACATTGGATGTTGATACAACCCATTCCCTGCTTATGTAGTCTGTGGTTTCAGCATATTTTGCAGTAAGAGTACTTGTAAGGACTCTGGCTGCAACAGTGCCTGAAGAAGATGCATTTACAGCCATTGATAAAGGTGAATAATTAATATCATCACCCAATTCAAGCGCACGTGTACTGCTTCCTGTTGCTATATTTTTTACAAATTTGCCGTTATTTACACCTGTTTTATCGGTTACTACCCATCCGTTTGTTGGATGGTTCGTTGTAGCAGTAACTGTAGCAGCTATATTGGACATTGTAAGATCAAAATTTCCGAGAATGATCTTATTATTTCCTGTACCGGTAAAAGCCAGATTTCCTGCTAAAGATGTAGATGTAGCCAAAGTTACAGTTCCTGAAACACCGGTTTTAGCCATTTCAACATTATTGAGTGCGTCACCTCCTGCATCCAGATCAGTGTTAGCGGTTCCGATAAATTTGATCAGACCTACAGAGGGAGTAAGGGTTGCTGTTGCTGCATTAGTAAAATCGCCTGAAACTTCAAGAGTGCCGTTATTTGTAAAGGTACCTGTAGTATTGTTCTGAAAATCTGATTCGATCCTCAGTGTGGCTCCCGACTGGATGGTAACTGTAGCCCCGTTATTGATAAACTGAGCTTCGGTTATAATAGCCACGGATAAGAAAAATAAAATAATGTTAAATTTCCTCATGCCGGTTTATTTATTGTTTACAAAATATATGTAAAAATACGATATATTTTTTATTTTCTCAAGAAAAAAGATGTAAAATGCAAAAAAAATTATCAAATTGTTTGCTTTTATTAGTATCGTAATTAAATGATGAAATATTCTTAAAATTTATAAACTGTAAATATATTATAACAATGCCATCAATTATTCATATTTTTACATCTTAATTTAAGAGACATATAATATGAAAAGTAAACTCCTTATATTTTGCCTGCTCACATTCAACTTTATATTTGGGGCTACAGTAAAAATAACAATTACAAGCCTCCCTGCCAACCATCCATTTGACGAAGATATCTATATTGCGGGAGATTTCAATACCTGGGATCCGGGAAATCAAAGCTATAAACTTACAAAAAATGACAATAATACTTATTCTATCACTTTGACCGGTTCGGGAACTATTAAATTCAAATTCACTAGGGGCAGTTGGGCAAAAGTTGAGAAAGGAACCAATTGCGTTGAATTATCAAACAGAACATTTACCTATGGCCCATCAGAAAACTACAATGCTCAGATAATCAACTGGGCTGATAAATGCGGTGGTACCCACACAGCGCAGCCGAATGTAAGTGTTGTGAAAGACAGTTTCTTTATACCTCAACTCAACAGGTACAGAAGGATATGGATCTGCCTGCCTCCGGATTATTCAGCCAGCCAGAAAAAATATCCGGTTTTGTATATGCACGACGGTCAGAATCTTTTCGATTCATTTTACTCTTTTGCAGGTGAATGGGGAATAGATGAAAGTCTGAATACTTTGTTCAGTCAGGGTAATACAGGATGCATAGTCATAGGTATTGATAACGGAGGCACACAACGACTGAATGAATATTCTCCCTGGAAAAATCCTTCTTATGGAGGTGGAGAAGGTGACTTATATTCAAGATTCATAGTTGAGACACTCAAACCTTATATGGATTCGAATTACAGAACTCTGCCCGACCGGTTAAATACCGGGATCATGGGAAGCAGCATGGGAGGACTGATTTCATTTTATGCAGGCCTTAAATATCAGGACATTTTCAGTAAAGTCGGCATATTCTCTCCTTCATTATGGTTTTCTCCTGAATGTTATACTTTTGCAGCCCAGACTCAAAAAAAATCAGACATGAAAATGTATTTCCTGGCAGGAGGTCAGGAATCAGGAGTAGCTCAGGATTGCAGAAATATGATGAATACTCTTAAATCCTCAGGTTATACTGATGAAGAAATGACACTCAAAGAGGTTCCGTCAGGACAACACAGTGAATGGTTCTGGAAACAGGAATTTCAGGCAGCTTACCTATGGATGTTCCCATCAACAGTAAAGACTGAAGAAATTAAAAAAAATGATATCAGGGTTTATCCAAATCCGGTTAATGATCTGATATTCATCGAACACGAAAATGCTAGCAGTAATGAAGCTGAAATTTACAACATATACGGAAATAAAATCAGAACAATTGAACTGAAAAAAGGAAATACCGAAATAAATATAAAAGATATTCCTTCAGGATTATACTATCTGATGATTAAAGAAAAAAACGGACTTTTGGCAACTAAATTCCTGAAGATATAGTTTTTTTGGTACTACTACCATTTTCAGCTTTCAATTCAAAAAGACTAAGTATGATAAGTTTTTCTTGACATTTATTGCTTAACTAAGTGATTAATTAAAACTTTCTTTTTTTTACCACTTAGAGCACTAAGTTTATGTTGTTCTATAATCCTAAGTGTTCTTAAGCCAGTCCGTCCTCTGACGGATGGTTAATTAAATTTTCTTTTTTACACTAAGAATTCACTAAGCTTTTGTCGTTTTATAGTCCTTATTTGGATAGCTATCGGAAGGTGGTATTTATTGAGTTTCTCTTTTCTCCATCGGTCAGATGACTGACTGGCTGGAATTCACATTAGAACCCTAACTTTTTAGACAATAAAGCACTATATCGGAAATTCTCAGGTCAGGAAAAAGTGATTGCTATTTATTTTCACTATAAATTCAGAATAAAGTTTTTCCAGGAGCAATATTTTTTCCTTTAGAAATATTATATTTGTACTTTAATTTTTTTTCAGAATAAAAGTTCTTAAAACTGAATATTTTAAAACAATATAGTTCTTATGAAAAAACTAATAAATATTGAAGAAGGGATTGCAAAGATCAAAGATGGCATGGTAGTCATGATAGGAGGATTTATTAACGGAGGAGTACCTGAAAGGATTATTGAGGCTTTATCTCAGACAGATGTAAAAAATCTCACAGTAATCTCCAATGATACAGGATTTCCCGGTGTTGGCCTTGGTAAACTTATAGCAAAAAAACAGATTTCAAGGATGATATGCTCACACATAGGGACCAACAGCGATACTATAGCGCAGTTCAACAATAAGGAGATAATTGTGGATTTTGTACCTCAGGGTACGCTTGCAGAGAGAATCAGATCAGCTGGTGCAGGATTAGGAGGATTTCTTACACCTACAGGTATTGGCACTATAGTTGAAAATGGAAAACAGATAATAAACCTGGAAGGCAAAGACTATATTCTCGAAACTCCGTTAAAAGCTGATGTTGCTTTGATCAAAGCATCAAAAGCTGACAAATCAGGAAATCTTTACTACATAGGTACTGCTCAGAACTTCAATCCGGTTATGGCATTTGCCGGTGATATTGTAATTGCTGAAGTCGATGAAATTGTCGAAACAGGTTTTTTTGAGCCTCAGGATGTGCATACTTCCGGAATATTCGTAGATTATGTAATAAATTAACATTTATAAATATGAATGAAAAAGTATTGATAAGGCTCAGGATGAGCTCACATGATGCTCATTACGGAGGCAATCTTGTTGATGGTGCAAAAATGCTTCAGTTGTTCGGTGATGTTGCAACTGAATTGCTGATAAGAAATGACGGTGACGAAGGTCTGTTTGCAGCCTATGATAATGTTGAATTCCTCGCACCCGTTTTTGCAGGTGATTATATTGAAGCCTCAGGTGAAATAACCCATATCGGCAACTCATCAAGAAAAATGACATTTGAAGCCAGAAAGGTAATAATGCCACGTACAGATATATCAGACTCTGCTGCTGATTTTCTTGAAGAACCAATCATAGTTTGCAGAGCCTCAGGCACCTGTGTTGTCCCTAAAAAAAGTCAAAGAATAACAAAATAGTATAATATGGAAAAACTGATAATCACTGCAGCTATATGCGGAGCAGAAGTCATGAAAGAACATAATCCCGCAGTCCCATACACTATCGAAGAATGCGTCAGAGAAGCGAAATCTGCCTATGATGCAGGAGCAAGCATAATCCACCTTCACGTTCGCTGGGATGACGGTACACCTACACAAGATAAAGGCAGGTTTGGGGAAGTAATCGAAGCAATAAAAAAAGTAATTCCGGACGTAATCATACAGCCATCTACCGGTGGTGCTGTAGGAATGAGTAATGACGAAAGACTGCAACCCACAGAATTAAATCCCGAAATGGCAACACTTGACTGTGGCACTCTCAATTTTGGAGGAGATGATATATTTATGAATACAGAAAATACTATCAAATATTTCGCAGAAAAAATGAACGAAAGAGGAATAAAACCAGAACTGGAAGTTTTTGATAAAAGTATGATAGACATGGCTTTACGCTTGCATAAAAAAGGTTATATAAAAAGTCCCATGCATTTTGATTTCGTACAGGGGGTAAACGGAGGCATTTCCGGAGAACTCAGGGACTTCATTTTCCTGCGTGGAAGCATACCCGTTGATGCAACTTATACTGTAGCCGGGATAGGACGATATGAATTCCCGCTTGCAATGGCTGCCATAATAGATGGCGGAAATGTCAGGGTTGGATTTGAAGACAATGTATTTTTATCAAAAGGAGTTCTTGCCAAATCAAACGGAGAACTTGTCGAAAAAGTAGTGAGAATGGCTAAAGAACTCGGCCGGGAAATTGCAAATCCACAGGAAACAAGGAGGATTTTGGGAATGGAAAAGGTAGAAGTGTTGAAAGGCAGAAGGGTAGAATGATGTACGATTTACGATTTGAATGATTGAGTTACTGAATGATTGAATTATTGAATGAAAAAATATGTTAACTATCATACAAACCAACCATATCACCATATTACCATACCACCTTATTACCATACTACCTTAATATAATTAACACCCAACAACTAACAAACGACAACTGACAAGAGACAACTGACAACAGACAACACATAACTGACAACAGATAACTGACAACTGGGAATTAAAATTAAACAACTGACAATAAAATACTTATGCAAAAAAAAGGAAATAAATACGGCACACACAGGGTAATTGAACCAAAGGGAGTACTACCTCAACCCGCAAACAGGATAGACAACAATATGGATGAAATATATGATAATGAGATACTTATCAATGTTCAGACATTAAATATCGATTCAGCAAGTTTTACCCAGATCGAAGAACAGGCAGGAGGGGATAAGGCAAAAATAGCTGAAATAATGCTTGATATTGTTGCAAAACAAGGCAAACACAGAAATCCGGTTACAGGTTCGGGCGGAATGTTGCTTGGAACAGTTGAAAAGATAGGTGATGCAATAAAAGACAAAATCGACCTCAAAGTCGGAGATAAAATCGCTACATTGGTTTCCCTGTCATTGACTCCTCTGAGAATTGACAAAATAAAAGATATAAGATCTGATATCGATCAGGTGGACATTGATGGTAAGGCGATTCTTTTCGAAAGCGGTATTTATGCAAAAATTCCGGATGATATGCCGGAAGGTCTTGTTCTTTCAGCACTTGATGTTGCAGGAGCTCCTGCTCAAACAGCTAAACTAGTAAAACCTGGAGACATTGTTTTGATAATCGGTGCCGGAGGTAAGTCGGGAATGCTCTGCTGCTATGAAGCAAAAAAGAGAGCCGGGGTAACAGGAATGGTCATCGGATTGACACACAGTGAAAAAAGCACAAAAAGACTTCTGGAATTAGGCTTCTGTGACCATGTATTCTCAGGAGATGCTACACAGCCTGTGGCAATACTGGAAAGAATAGAGGAGTTGACAAAAGGTCAGATGGCTGATATCACAATAAATAACGTAAATATTCCTGACACGGAAATGACAAGTATCCTTTGTACCAAAGATACGGGAATGGTTTATTTCTTTTCCATGGCAACTTCATTCACCAAAGCTGCTTTAGGGGCTGAAGGTGTTGGAAGTGATGTGACAATGATAGTCGGCAACGGTTATACAAAAGGTCATGCAGAAATTACCCTTTCGCTTTTGAAAGAAAGTGAGGTATTGCGAAAGATATTCACAGAATTGTATGCATAATATGAAGGAAGGGTGCAGATATGGAACTCACAGGGTTATTGAACCAAAGGGAACTCTGCCTCAGCCGGCATTAAAACTTGACAATAATCCTGAAATCTTTGACAATGAAGTTTTGATCGATGTCAGGACTCTAAATATCGATTCTGCAAGTTTTACCCAAATAAAAAATGAATGTGCAGGAGATGCGGAGAAAATGAAATCCATGATCATTTCGATCGTAAACGAAAGAGGTAAAATGCAGAATCCTGTCACCGGTTCAGGTGGTATGCTCATTGGCACAGTTATCGCAATAGGTCCAAAATTCCCGGACAAAAAGCTAAAACATGGGGACAGGATTGCCACGCTTGTTTCATTATCACTAACTCCACTGAATTTAACAAAGATCCTACATCTTGATCCTGCATCTGACCAGGTTGACGTTGAGGCAAAAGCTATCCTGTTTGAAAGCGGAATTTATGCAAAATTGCCTGACGATATTCCTGAGAAACTAGCCTTGGCAGCTCTGGATGTTGCGGGTGCTCCTGCTCAGGTCGACAGGCTGGTAAAAGAGGGTGATACCGTTTGTATTCTTGGAGGAGGTGGAAAATCAGGGATCCTGTGTTGTTATCAGGCATTGAAGAATGTCGGGCCTTATGGTAAGGTAATTGTAGTTGAATACTCCGAAGAAAATGCACAGCGAATAGCCGATCTTGATCTTGCAACCGATGTCATAGTTGCCGATGCAACGGATGTGATGGATGTATATAAAAAAGTTACAAATATCACAGGTCCAAGAGGATGCGATGTTACGATAAATAACGTGAATGTTCCAAATACTGAAATGACATCAATACTGATCACTAAAGGACAGGGACTGATATATTTCTTTTCCATGGCAACATCATTTACAAAGGCAGCACTGGGAGCTGAAGGTATCGGCAAAGACCTGAACCTCATCGTTGGAAACGGATATGCAAAAGGCCATGCAGATCTGACACTAAATATACTTAGAGAATCAGCTGAAATCCGTCAATTATTTGAAAAACTTTACGTATAAAAATAAACATAAAATTCATGATAAACAACAGAAAATTGCTTTTTCCTGATGCTACAGACGAACAGTGGAATGATTGGAAATGGCAGGTCAAACATAGAATAGAGACTTTTGAAGAACTCAGAAAATTCATAAAACTGACAGACGCAGAAGAGGAAGGAGTGAAGAAATCACTTGAAACTCTCAGAATGGCTATTACACCATATTATTTGTCAATTATTGACCTGAAAGACCCTGATTGTCCGATCAGGAAACAGGCAATTCCTTCAGTTATGGAATTGCATCTTTCAAAGGCTGACCTCCTGGATCCTCTACATGAAGATGAAGATGCACCTGTTCCGGGATTGACTCACAGATATCCTGACAGGGTATTGTTCCTGATAACAGATATGTGTGCGATGTATTGCCGACATTGTACAAGAAGAAGATTTGCAGGTCAAACCGATTCCGAATCTCCATCTGAAAGGATACAGAAAGGGATTGATTATATTGCCAGGACTCCTGAAGTCAGGGATGTCCTCTTATCAGGCGGAGATGCTTTGCTTATCAGTGATAAATTGCTCGAGAACATAATTCAAAAATTAAGGCAAATACCTCACGTTGAGATCATAAGGATCGGAACAAGAGTTCCTGTTGTGATGCCTCAGCGGATTACAGATGATCTGGTGAATATGCTGAAAAAATATCATCCGATCTGGATAAATACTCATTTCAATCATCCCGACGAAATGACTCCTGAAGCTGTTGAATCATGTAGAAAAATGGCTGATGCCGGCATTCCCCTTGGAAATCAGAGTGTATTGCTCAGGGGAGTGAATGACAACACAGATATAATGAAGAAGCTTGTTCACAAGCTGGTTTATAACCGTGTCAGACCTTATTATATATATCAGTGCGACCTTTCGATGGGACTTGAGCATTTCAGGACGCCGGTTTCAAAAGGTATAGAAATAATCGAAAATCTAAGGGGTCACACATCAGGTTATGCAGTACCTACTTATGTGGTCGATGCTCCGGGAGGAGGCGGGAAAATACCGGTTGCTCCGACATATCTCATCTCTCAAAGCCCTGAAAAAGTGGTCTTAAGGAATTTCGAAGGTGTCATAACAACTTACACCCAACCTCTGGATTATGTGGATGAATGGGAGACCAAAACTAAGAACAATGGTTTCAAGATAGAAGGTGTGGCATCCCTTCTTGAGGGAGAGACTCTTTCACTTGAGCCAAATGAATTGACACGAAAGAACAGAAATCATTCGAAGTAATGCCTTTTATAGAAGAAATATTAAAGCACAGAAGTTTATCAATTGTAGGTATGGAAAAAAATACCGGCAAGACTGAGTGCCTGAATTATATTCTAAGAAGAATTAAAGGATCCGGAAAAAAAATTGCTGTTACCTCAATTGGTGTAGATGGTGAATCAATTGATTTGGTTAAAAGCATAAAGAAACCGGAGATTGAATTATACGAAGATGTCATTTTTCTGACTTCAGAAAATCATTACAAACAAAAAAAAATCACATCTGAAATTCTGGATATAAGTGAAAAAAAAACTCCGATGGGGAGACTTGTAACAGCAAGAAGCGTAAACAGAGGAAAAATTATTTTTTCAGGTCCTTCCGATACTCAATGGCTAAGTTCCTGCATCAGAAAAATGGATGCCTACAATGTTGATACAACTATTGTTGACGGTGCTTTATCCAGGACATCACATGCATCACCTGCCATAACTCAATGCATGATACTCACTACCGGTGCTGCAGTCTCTACTAATCTTCAGCAACTGATCAAAAAGACAAAATTCCAGTATGAACTTTTAAAAATACCAGTAGCGGCATCAGGCATATCTGAAAAAATTTCAGGAAATGAAAGAGGCATCTATGCGGTTGATAACACAATAAATATCATCCAATTGAATATTTCTTCTGCTTTTTTCATAGAAAAGCACAGAGAGGACTTGTTCAGATATGGCAGTGTATTGTATTTCACAGGAATGGTTACTGACAAAGTACTTAATTTCCTTAAATTTCAAAATAATATAAGAGATATTACAATAATAGTCAGGGATTTCACATGTCTGTTTATAACTCCTGAGGTATTGAACGAATATAAAAAAATGGGTGGTAAAATATTTGTACTCTACAACACTAAACTCATAGCTGTTTGCATAAATCCTGTTTCTCCTGATGGTTTTATCATTGACAGTTCAAGGCTTCAGGCGGAACTTTCCAGTGCCCTGAAACTTCCGGTTTATGATGTTAAAAATATTCAGAAATGAAGACAGTTAAAAATATCATGAACGAATCTGCAGGGTTCAGATATATAATTGACAACCTCCAGATCATGTCTTCATCCGGCAGAAAAATGTTGTATGAAACAGGAATTTCCAAATCAGTGGAGAAGTTATCAAAAGAGTTCGCAGGAATTGATGAAGTCAGACATCTTTTAGAAATACATCCTGATATTTTTAAAGAAATAAGGGAGAAATTGAATCTGCTCAAAGACATTCACAATACACTCTCAATACTCGCTTCAGGCCCTGTTTTAAATGATATCGACCTGTTTGAAATTAAGCAGTTTGCTCTGTTAAATGAAGAAATATCTGCCTTAAACTGGAAGTTGAATTTAAACTGTGTCAGATTCGAAAATCTCAGACAGATTATTTCAATTCTTGATCCAGAAAGACAGAATATTCCTCATTTTTATATTTATTCTGCTTATTCATATGAATTGCAGGCAATCAGGGACAAGATGAAAAAATGTGATCTGTCAGATATCTCCGGATATGAAGAATTGAGACATCAGGAACAATCGGCAGAAGAAAATATCAGGAAGGAATTGAGTCTTAAACTTATCCCATTTACTGTCGTTCTTCAGTCAGCTTTGAAGACCTTATCATACTTAGACATCCTTGTAGCAAAATCAGAACAAAGCCTGATACTCGGGTTTTGCAAACCGGATATTTCAAATGACAGGACTGAATACACATCTCTTTTCAACCCTGCAATAAAGGAAATACTTGCTCAACAGAATAAAGTTTTTCAGCCAGTTGACATTGAGCTGCATCCATCCCCTACCCTTGTGACCGGAGCCAATATGGGCGGAAAAACTGTTTTGCTCAAGACTATCTTTATCAGCCAGTATTTATTTCAGTTTGGGTTTTATGTCCCTGCACTCAGTGCTAAAATTGTTCCGCTTGACGAAATAATCCTGAGTCATGGTGAAAATATTCCCGAATTCAACGGGCTTTCATCATTTGCTGCAGAAATGCTGAACATCAATAAAATACTGATATCTGTCAAAAGCGGCAAAAAAGTTCTGGCACTTATCGATGAACTTGCGCGTACTACAAATCCCGATGAAGGCATATCAATAGTCAATGCTATGATCGACCTTTTGAATGAATATAAGGTAAGTTCTGTGATCACTACACACTACAGCGGCATTCAGAATCAGTGCAGAAAACTGAGGGTCAAAGGCCTTATGACTGAAAAGATAAAAGGAAAAATAAAATTTGAAGATCTGAATAACTATATGGATTACAGCATTGTAGAACAGCTTGAAAACGAAGTGCCTGCGGAAGGATTGAAAATAGCAGAGATAATGGGAGTTGATGAAGAGCTGATAAGAAAAGCAGGAGATTATTTCAACAAATTAAATGTATAGCAGAAAATGAACGATAAAATTAGCAAACTGGGTCTCGATTTCGAAAAAGTAAAACGTGCCAAAGCTATTTCAGCTAAAATAGCCGCTGACGTTCAGGATTTCGTTGATGACTATACCACTATCGCAGTGGAAAGAACACTTTGTCGTTTGATGGGAATTGATGGTGTTGATTCCAATGATGTTCCTTTACCGAATGTAGTCACAGAACATTTGAAAGATAAGGGAGTACTGGATCAGGGTGTGCTTTTTTATATTGGAAATGCGATTGCTGAAACAGGACTGAATCCCCAGGAAATAGCCATTCAAACTTTAAATAGTGAAACTGATATTACCAGGCATCATATCCACACTAAATCAGAGATCGAAACAGCATTAAGCACATATATCGAAGCAGCCAAAGAAAAAATAAAAAATAACAGATCAGGGAGAGAAGATTTTATAAAGAATAAGGGTGAAGGTTCAAAGCCATATATCTATGTTATAGTTGCAACAGGCAATATATATGAAGATGTGATCCAGGCTCAGGCTGCAGCAAGACAGGGAGCAGATGTGATAGCAGTGATACGTACCACCGGACAAAGTTTGCTTGATTATGTGCCTTATGGTGCCACAACAGAAGGATTTGGAGGAACGTATGCAACCCAGGAGAATTTCCGGATCATGCGAAAAGCACTAAATGAAGTAGGTGAAGAAATAGGCCGGTATGTAAGACTTTGCAATTACTGCTCAGGTCTTTGTATGCCTGAAATAGCGGCCATGGGAGCACTTGAAGGCCTTGATGTTATGCTGAATGATGCCTTGTACGGCATACTTTTCAGAGACATCAATATGCAGCGCACACTCATTGACCAGTATTTTTCACGGGTTATCAACGGCTATGCAGGTGTGATAATCAATACTGGCGAAGATAATTACCTCACCACTGCCGATGCTTTTGAAGAAGCACACACTGTGCTTGCATCACAGCTAATCAACGAGCAGCTTGCACTTCTAGCCGGCATTCCGGAGGAGCAGATGGGTCTTGGTCATGCATTTGAAATGGATCCTGCCCTTGAAAATGGATTTCTGTATGAACTGGCACAGGCTCAGATGGCAAGAGAGATATTCCCTAATGCCCCGCTGAAATATATGCCTCCTACAAAATTCATGACAGGGAATATATTCAGGGGCCAGATACAAAATACGCTATTCAACGCAATTTCAATATGGACAAATCAGGGAATTCAGTTGCTTGGAATGATCACTGAGGCAGTACATACCCCGTTTATGTCGGACAGGTATCTGGCAATAGAAAATGCAAAATATATCTTCAATAATATGAAAAGCATCGGGGATGAAGTGGAATTCCGTAAAGACGGCCTGATACAGAAACGAGCACAGAGTGTGGTGGAGGATGCATTGGAACTGTTGAGTAAAATCGAGAAAGAAGGACTTTTCAATGCACTTGAAAAAGGAATTTTTGCAGATGTAAAACGTTTGAAAACCGGAGGAAAAGGATTGACAGGAGTTGTCAAAAAAGGAAAAAACTATTACAATCCATTTATTGATTTGATGAAACAAAACTGATTACAAGAATTTAAATCATATTTATTAATAGAAACTTTAGTTTATCTTTAAATTGTATATTTTTATGAATTATGATATTTTGCGTACTTGCGGCTTTGCGTGTGATAACTATTAGAATTGCGTGAAATTATAATTCAGTTTATAAAACAAGTGTTTAAATGAAAACATGATATGAGCAGCGGACTTTATTCAACAGAAAAAAATGACTTCGACCGGCATCTGGACCTCAAAAAGATCAAACCTTACGGAGACACAATGAACGACGGCAAGACCCAGCTTAGCTTTACCCTGCCCGTTCCATGCAATGACGAATCGATAGAAGCTGCGAAGATCCTGATGAGAAAAATGGGATTTGAAAATCCTCAGATAGTATATTATAAAGAACTGACAGAGGGATTTACATTTTTCAACTGCTATGGAAATTGCTCACATACAGTCGATTTTACCGATATCTTTGTCCCAAAAGTAGAATCGACAGTCTGGGATATGCATGAAGTCGATGAATTCGTCAAGGAAAATATAGGCAGAAAGATCTGTGTTATCGGTGCCAGTACCGGAACCGATGCACATACAGTCGGTATAGATGCTATAATGAATATGAAAGGCTATGCAGGAAGATATGGCCTTGAGAGGTATGAGATGTTTGATGCCCTTAATATGGGCAGTCAGGTGCCAAATGAGGATTTCATAGCCAAAGCTATTGAAATGAATGCTGATGCATTGCTTGTATCTCAGACTGTCACACAAAAGGATGTTCACATAAAAAACCTTATTGAACTCGTTGAAATGCTCGAAGCCGAAGGCTTACGGCACAAGGTGATCCTGATATGCGGAGGACCGAGGATATCGCATGAACTGGCAAAGGAGCTCGGCTATGATGCAGGATTCAGTATGAACAGCTATGCCAACAATGTAGCATCTTATATAGCTCAGGAAATGCACAACAGAATTAATTTAAAATAAAATAAATATATTATGATAACTTTAGATAAATCGGAAGTAAAGGAAATAATTGCTAAACGTGTAGCACTCGAACTTAAAGATGGTGATGTCGTCAATCTCGGTATAGGTATTCCAACCCTTGTCACCAATTATATACCTGAAAACATACAGATAGTTATACATTCAGAAAACGGGCTGCTCGGAATGGGACCTGCAGCAAAACCCGGTGAGGAGAATGAAAACTACCTCAATGCAGGAGGATTGCATATAACGGCAATACCAGGAGCAGCAACTGTTGACAGTGCAACATCTTTTCTGATAACCAGGGGTGGCCATGTCGATGTTACAGTACTTGGAGCGATGCAGGTCGATGAAAAAGGTAATCTTGCAAACTGGATGATACCGGGCAAATTGACTCCCGGCATGGGTGGTGCTATGGACCTGACTGTGGGTGCAAAAAAAGTAGTGATAGCTATGGAACATACTGCAAAAAATGCACATAAAATACTAAAAGAATGTACCCTGCCTCTGACAGCAAAGGCACAGGTAAATATGATCATAACAGAGATGGGAGTAATGGATGTCACTGCCGAAGGAATAATACTGAAAGAATACAATCCTGTATTCACAATCAAAGAGATTCAGGAACAGACAGGAGCGATTCTCATAATTCCTGATGATATAAAGGAGATGAAAGGGCATTGATGTCAGCATACCGGTAAAAATACATATTTCAAATACCATCTTTTTTTGCCACTGTTAGTGTTTTCAATAACAGCTGATCCATAGGTCCATAATTATTTGTTAGTTAAATCACCATCAAAGGCTAATAAGTTGGATACACCCATGGTTTCAATGTATAGATTGCGGATAAAGCCAAAAACACCAAAGAAAAAACAAAATATATAATTACTCCAATATCAAAAATACATAATTTCTCATCAGAATAATTATTGAAAATTTTTAAATATTTTTTCTTATTTTTATAAAAATATGGGAATGAAATCCAAAACACTATTCCTAAAAGTTAATAATACTAATTCTATATATAAAATAAGATATCTGTCTTCACAGCTGTTCCCACCAGTAAAATCACCGGAATAACTGGAAGCCATTTCTGCTATTAAAAGTATAAAGTCTTTGAGTAATTGCTTTCGGCAAAACTCCAATAGCCGAATAAATAAACAAATTCATTAGCCGATTGAATAAACTTTTGATGAAATTAAATGTTAGCAAATAGTACTTTTTTTAAAATTCCGCATTCAACACCGATCGTAGACACTGTAATGCCGGAATCTTTTTTCAAAATATAAACTGTATTATCATGAAATCAATTTTGACTTTATTCTCAATAGTACTATTCCAGAATATTTATGCCCAACCTGTTAAGATCAGCAGGATAGCAATTGATCCGGGTGCCAATTCCTATCAGTTGATTGATATGAACAATGACAATTTACCGGATATAGTCAATACAGGCATGTTTTGGGATGTTGAAGTTTTTTTGAATAAAGGAAACTTTGAGTTCAGCTATATCGATGTGTCAAAAGATCCCGGTGCAGGAGAAACATTTTCAAATCAATTGGGATTTATCGATTTCGACAATGACGGAGATAAGGATATTGTCCATACCAACTGCCCTGCCTGTGGAGATAATGGAGTCAACCTGTATTTGAATGAGAATTTCAGGTCCTTCAATAAAAAACTCACAATCGCATCAAATCCGGGCAGCAGTATCATTTATGATGCTTTTGATATTAATAAAGACGGCAGGGAAGATCTGATAGTCTGCGGTGATAAAACATATTACTACCTCAATAATAATGGTACCGGATTCAGTACCGGATATGCCTTGTCTCCCAATATAAAGATCGATTATATTCATCATCAGGATTTGAATAATGACGGATGGAAAGACGTCGTGGCAAGGTCATCTAAAGACACCTACATTTACATAAACAATAATGGGGTCTTTGCTGCAGGTATTAAGCTCACCAATTATGACCTGTCGGGATACGTCAATACAAAGGATATAAATAAAGATGGTATTTTGGATTACTATACCACATCAACCTTTTGCTTAAAAGTTATGCTCAGCAATAAATCCAAAGCTGACTTTTTTGAGCCTGTTATGAATATCCTGTGTACAAATGTCTATGATACTAAATTTGATTTGGTTGACATAGATGGTGATTCGGAGCTGGATATAATTCATGGCAAGAATGCATCTGATGGCATTTATTTCAGGATAAATAACGGTAACGGCTATGAAGCTTCCAAACTATTGAATCATGCAGGCTTTCAGCAAAATTTCTACATAACTGCCGATTTCAACAATGATGGACGGGAAGATATTCTTATGAAGGATAAATGGACAATGCTTGGAATCTTTGAAAACAAATATGATGAAACCAATGCACCTTTACACATAGTTGGTGAAACTTTAAGAGATTTTCAGATAGGAGATCTCGACAATGACGGACAGCAGGACATTTTATCTTATTATGACGAATGGATTGGAATCAACTATATCAAAGACAATCAATATCTGGGATTGAAAACCATTTTTCGTACACCTGCTAAAACCAATATTAACGAAGTAGTGATATTTGATATTGACAAGGACAACGACAATGACATAATTATTTCACTTAACCCTGATGTCGCTCTAGGTTCAAGGCCTACTCTTATATGGCTCGAGAATATCAATAATAATTTCTCAAAGGCCAATACCATTTTGAATAATATCAGAGATATTGGAGATATCGCATTGGGGGATTTTAATAAAGACGGACATAAAGACATGGTTTTAACAAGAAATAACAGTTCCGGAATTTACCTTAAAAATAATGGCAATGGCACTTTCACAAGCAAGGACTTCTATGGTACCGGACGGGAAAGCCTTGTGATTGATTTGAATAAGGACGGTTTTGATGATGTGATCTCCTGGAGGGGTAACGGGGATATTATATATTATTCAGAAAATGATAAGTCAGGAGAATTTAAAACAAGAAAAAATCTGGCAGCATATTCTCAGATACATGATGTCAAATTTTATGATTTTGACTTCGAGGGTGATCTTGATCTCGTTGCCAATGTATATCAAAATTCCACATCAAATCTTGTAATTCATTTCAATGAAGCATTAACATTTACAAAAACAAAAACGATAACCACCAATTATACAGGCACTTGTCTTGAACTGGCCTTTGAAACCGGAAATACAAAACCTTTCATAATCACAGGTGGCTACCTTGATTTGTACAAATTGAAAGATAACGGAGATTTTGAATTTATACCGGGGAAAACCCCATTGTACACATATTCTATATTTAAACGCATTCTTATAGACAACAGCTATCACTTGCTTGCTTCAGGTGGAGAAAACAATGGATACCTGATGGATATAGAAGGATTCAGGCTCAATACCACTTCTGTGAGAAATACATATCAGGAACCATTGATCGTGTATCCAAATCCCGCATCTGATTTAATAAACGTCTCAGGCGATAACTTAAGAGGCTACAGGATAATTGATATCTATGGAAATCATATCTTTGGATCAGATCAAAGTACAATCGATTTGAATCCCCTGCCCTCTGGCATTTATTTTATAATTACAATAGACGGCAGAAGTGCTAAATTTACAAAAATTTGATTTATTCAGGCATAAACTGACTAACCCGAATCATGCTTTCAAACCTGCAAAGCTTTGAAGGGAGTGTGTTTTTAAAGCATTTACGTTTTATCAAATTGATATCGACTTAATGCATATTAGTCTATTTTACAGCACTTTGCGTCTTTACGTTCAGATAATTATCGGAATTGCGTGAAATTAAACAAGCCGGGATTTTGTAACAGCTCTGATCAAATTACCTGATAAGGAATCACACACAATCTGTTACTACAAATAGCTTCAGCCAAGAAATATATTAAACTTAAGTTGATAAAAACTTCAGCCAATGGAGGAATTTATCTCCTATTTCTTTTAGGAAATGCTTTGTTTCCGGTTTTTGGTTTTGTAAACGGTTTCTCACCATAAAAGCGGCTTATAAGGTCTTCTCTGTCCATTTTTCTCAATTTTGAAATAATGGCAGGCCTGTTCTCACTTTTATACCAGAAGAAAAAAAGATTTTGCTCCTTTTTCTGATCCAGCTTTTTAGTTGTTTCAACCGGTTTCAGAGTATACGGATGCACACCTGAATAATATATCACTGTGGCTACTGTCATTGGTGTGGGAGTAAAATCCTGAACCTGCTCCAGTTTGAAGCCCAGATCTTTTGTTTCTGCTGCAAGTTCTGCCATCGATTCTTCGGTTCCTCCCGGATGACTTGAGATGAAATACGGGATCAAAGGCTGATTCATTCCATGCTTTTTATTGAAAAAATCAAATTTTTCCTTGAATTTCCTGAAATAACTGAATGATGGTTTTCTCATGATCCTGAGTACCTGATCGGAGGTATGCTCTGGTGCTACTTTCAGCCTTCCTGATGTATGTCTCAGCACTACCCTCTCCAGGTATTTATCATTGGTTTTCTGATCACTTTTAGTATTGAATTCATTTACCAGCAGATCATACCTGATTCCGGAACCGATAAAAGCTTTTTTTACAGCAGGATGCTTATCGACAGATTCATAGATTTCAAGAAGTGGATTGTGATCAGTATCCAGGTTATCGCACACTTTGGGTGATATACAGGAAGGCGAAGAGCATTTGGCACAAATGCTAAGGTCTTTTCCCTTCATTCTGTACATATTGGCTGATGGACCTCCAAGATCAGAGATATATCCTTTAAAACCATCCATTTTTGTTGTTACATCAAGCTCCCTCATTATAGATTGCTTCGACCTGCTTACTACGAATTTCCCCTGATGAGCACTGATAGTGCAGAAACTGCATCCTCCGAAGCATCCTCTGTGCATATTTATTGAAAATTTGATCATTTCCCACGCAGGAATTGTTCCCCTTTTGTTGTATTTAGGATGAGGTAGTCTCGTATAAGGAAGATCAAAAGAACGATCAAGTTCAGTCTCAGTCATAGGAGGGAAGGGAGGGTTCACCACAATTAACCTGTCATCCGTTTTCTGCAAAATACGTCTGGCATTCATTTTATTTGATTCCTGCTCAATGATCTTAAAGTTCCTCGCGTATGATAATTTATCCTGCAGGCATTTTTCATATCCGGAAATTTCAACATCACTCCATATTTCAGGTTCAGGATAAATATTGCTATTTGTGATGTATGCTGTCTGAGGTATTGATTTTAACTCACTGATCTGATGACCATCCATTATTGCTTCGAGCAAGACCGATAGAGCTTTTTCAGCCATTCCATACAACAGTATATCTGCACCTGAATCTATAAGAATACCTGGTTTCAATGAATCTGACCAGTAGTCATAATGTGCAAGCCTGCGAAGAGAAGCTTCTATTCCCCCTAAAACAATGGGTATATCAGGATAGAGCTGTTTTAGTATTTTAGTATAAACAATTGCTGCGTAATCCGGTCTGAAACCACTTTGACCACCGGGAGTATAGGCATCATCAGACCTCAGTCTTTTATTGGCAGTGTAATGATTGACCATCGAATCCATATTTCCAGAAGTCACTCCGAAAAATAACCTGGGTCTTCCGAATTTTTTAAAATCCCTGAGGTCATCCTGCCAGTTAGGCTGAGGAAGAATTGCAACTTTCAATCCTTTGGATTCGATCAGTCTGCCTATCACTGCCGCACCAAATGCAGGATGGTCGACATAGGCATCCCCGGTGACAAGTATCACATCCAGTTCGTCCCACCCTCTTTGCTGTACCTCTTTAGCGGTTATAGGAAGCCAGTCAGTTATTTGCATTTATTTATTGATTTCTAATACCAACAATATAAAATCAAATTGGTTTACAGGCAGATAATAAAAAAGCCGGCTGATATTACAGCCGGCTTTGCATCTTAATAAAAACTAATTTACTTTTTTATCACTATCACTTCCATGAATTCAATTTTTTCACCATTTTGAACTCTCAGCAGGTAAGTAGCAGGTCTAAGATCACTAACATCAAATGATATCTCCCTTATACCCGGATTAAAAGTTTCATCAGCAATATTTGAAATTGCCTTCTTACCGTTAAGATCTATAAGATCCAGCTTAATGTCACTGTTTTCAGTGAGGATCAATCTTACATTAGCAGTACCGGCAACAGGATTAGGATATATGTTATACTTTCCTGTGTCATTATTTTTATCTACAAATACAGCCACAACATTGCTCTTTGTTGATTGTCCGTCTTTGTCTACCTGTACTATTCTGTAGTAGTAAATCCCTTCCTTAAACTCAGTCCTGTCAGCAAAATCATAGGCATTTGAAGATTCATTCCTGGCTTGCAATTCACCTACATTTTCAAATTTCTTTGTTGAATCATAAGATCTCTGTACTATAAATCTGTCAACATTTTTCTCATTAGCTGTAGTCCAGAAAACATCGGTGTGGTCATATCTCCATTTAGCACCCATATTGATAAAGTTCAATGGTAAGGTACCTAATGCAATACCTGCATCTTTGTGCTGAGTATTATCTTCAGGATTGAGATAGAACAAGTCACTTGTGCCATAACCATAACTGTGAGTTACATCACTGTCGAACTGTTCGTCACCCTGGTATGGAGAAGTAAATCCATAATTAGTATTGTATGGTGCAGGAATGTTGAATTTCAGGAAATAGTTTTCTGCCTGTAGATATGTAAGGTTATAATTTCCGGCAGCATCAGTATAGGTCGTACTATAGAGATCCCCTTCCAAATCATAGATCTCTACCTCTGCATTAGCAAGACCAGCCTCATTAGATTCACGGAGTCCGTTTGTATTTGCATCTATCCAGGCAATACTGTTGCTAACCTGAGCCATACCGTAATAACCTGCATCGATTGAGAAATTAGCTGCCGTACCGGAAATCAGATTGAACTGGTCTGTTGTTCCCGGACCAAATGCCCTTGTTATATCACTGTCAATAAAATCATTATTACCTACATTTGGCTGAGCAGGTACCAATCCTGTCGGAGGAGTTACAAATTTAATATAATACGTTCCCGGATTCGTACAGAAATGATAATAACCGTCACCGCAAATACTGTTAGGGTTAATTCCTGTGTATTCAAAATCCCACAGAATCCAGCTTCCATTTGTCAATCTGTAAAGTTCAACTCTCAATCCGTTAACTCCATTTTCATTAGTCGTATATTTATTATCCTTGTTATAATCTAACCACACAAGGTCTCCTATTTCAACACATTTATATGCTCCGGCATCTATATCGAGTTGTTCTTCGTTAGCATCTACCTGGAAGCATTCTGTTGTACCGTAACCATTATCTCCATCTACATCACTGTCTTTAAGATCATTGGAACCCTGATTTGCAAGAGTGAACTGCCATGGTGAAGGTAGCACAAATTTTACATAATACTGACCAGGAATTACCATGTTGAACAAGTATTTTCCAGTAGCATCAGTTGTAGTATTCTGTGTAGAGATTCCTGAAAGCGGATTACAATTTACTAACTGTACTGCAACATTAGGAATTCCGGGTTCACCTGCATCCTGGATACCATTTCCATTCTTATCATCCCATACAAAATCACCGACTTTACCAACAACATCAACTGAAGCCGGGTCATGATCATCCATATCTTCAAATGGTACTCTGTTGTAACCAATTCCGGTAACTTTATCATCCCATGGATGTCCGACTGTAACTGCTCTTTCATAAGCGGTATTTGATGCAAATATACCATCAGCATCGTCTATAAGTATCAGGTCATTTAGCATTAAAGCACGTGAAATCTCTGCATAATGAGTCCAGTGAATAAGTTGTGTAGCCAATTGGACTGTAAGCTTAATTTTAACTTTGAAGCTATCACGTGGCACTAATGGACCAGCAAAAGTATATTGTGCTGTAGTTGCATTAGCCAGAGTCCAACCCAGGTTGGTAGCACCTGCAATAAAAGCATATCCGGGGCTTATATAATCAAATATCCTGATACTCTTCAGACTCTCATTTCCCTGATTATAAACCGTGATAGTAAATGTAGCAATTTGTCCCGGTGCGAATGGTCCTCTGCTGTCAGCAGCAATTTTCAAAGCTAAATCAGGAATCCTGGCTATTGTAATATCATGATCGTCATCATCCTGAGCTGTAGGCAACTGAATAGCATCATCAACAACAAGGTCATTATTTGGATTATTGTCATAATTGCTGTCAATATCTGAAGTATAAGTGTTTCCACTTCCATCTTTAGCAGATTTTATTTCAACATTATTTCTCCAAGAATTCTGCCAGTCATTATTTTGGCAATCCCAGACTATCATCTTTACACTTAATTGTGCAGACGAACCTGGTGTAATAGTTCCTGTATGTGTATAAGATGCACTCTTTGTCACTGCATTATATGTCCAGCCTGGATTAGCTGCTAGGTCAAATTGAAAACCGCATGGGATGGCCTCTTCTTCAATTACTATGTCTTTAGCATCTAAATTACCCTGATTAAATATTTCAATCATAAAATCAACAGTTTGTCCATAATCAAAAGTTGGACCGGTAGTTGTGATAGTTTTCCTTAATGCCAGATCAAAAATATTAATTCCTGCCGGATCATGGTCATCTTCATCTTCATTAAAATTAATATATTGCTGATCGATGACATCGTCCCACAGATCTCCGGGTTTAACATTTCTCTCATGAGCAGCATCCGATCCCGGATTACTGTCAGCATCAATATTATGTATAACATCCGGATTTGCAGCCGACATTATCTCGCCATAGTTTATCCAGTTTGAATAACCTCCATCTGTTCTTTCAAGTGTAAGCACAACATTTACTGATGCTGAATTGTCTGGATTCAATATTCCTGGTAAATTATAAGTTGCAATTTCTGCACCATAAGTCCATCCAGGATTTAAAGCAGAGTTGAAAGAATATCCAAGAGCAATAAAATCCCTCAGTACAATATTCTGAGCAGGTTCATTTCCCTGATTGTATACATCTATTTTAAAGCTTACATTATTTCCATAAGAATATGGTCCCGGAGTAATAACAGTCTTGGCCAAAGCCAGATCAAATACCGGCACAATTGACATGTCTGCATCATCTTCTACCTGAAGATAACCATGAGTAGGTCCGTTTTTACCATCTCCACCTACAAAATCTGCTTCATCAAGTCCCGGATCGTTACCCCTGATCTGATCGTTTGTTGAATCAAAGTCCTGTCCTGTTCTGTCATTTCCGATAATATCTTTGAAAGCAGATATTTCGGCAGCATTCTCCCAGTCATCTCCTGCATTATAGCTGTCAGTCAGTTTAAGATTTATATATCTGGAAGTTGTAGCACCGGGAGCTAAGATTGCAGACAAAGTTGACGTTGCTTTTCTTGTTCCTGCATCAAATATCCAGTCAGGATTTAATCCCGCATCAAAAATGTAACCTGCAGGTACATAATCAGTCACTTGTATATCTTTAACTGCGATACTGCCCTGATTAAACAATTTTACTTCAAAATGTATGACATCTCCGTAATAGTGCGGATAAGGATCATTATATGATTTAGTAAGAGCAAGATCATAAATTTCAAGTCCTGCCGGATCATGATCGTCCTGATCCTGTCCGAAATCGGTACCCTTAACAAGAATATTATTATCATTAGAATCACCGAGTTCTACTGAACGTTCCAGAGATGTATCAGATCCTGCATCAGAATCCATATCCCATGCAGTTCTATCCTGCATCAGGTGATTAAGCACATGGGTAACTTCAAAATAGTTGATCCAGTCTTTCTCACCTCCATCAGTCATTTTCATCCTTAATGTGACGAAGATATCAAAACTGTCACATGGAGCTATTTGATTTGATATAATATAACTTGTATCAACTGAAGACCATCCAGGATTTGCCGTAAAATCAATTTCATAGCCGGCAGGAATATAGTTTTGAATCTGAGTATTTCTGATAGGCTCATTACCCTGATTATACACCCTGATCCTGAATTGTTGGTTCTGACCATAAAAATGTGGAGCAGAAGTCATTAATTCAGCTTTCAGTGCCACATCGATTATTTCAAGTTTTGATGGATCACTGTCGTCTTCATCAAAAATACCATCTCCGTTGTAGTCATATCTGTCATCATAAATGTGATTATCCTGAGGTGTGTTTGGAGTTCCTCCAACATCATTAGTTGAAATGTAATCAGGTTTGCTGTCAAAATCCAAAGGTACTACATAAAAATCCTTGTCCCTGAATTCAAATATCTCTACATTATTTGTATAGGCATTTCCACATTTGTTATCAACAAGCTGAACAACACTATAGAGTGGCATAACAATATTGGCTCCGGGTTGCAAAGCAGTTGAAATAGTAGCATGTGCATTACCAGTAAATGCATCTGCATGCCATAACGGGAAATTTGTAGATGAGTACTTTAGACCGGAAGGCTTATAATCCACTACCTGAATTTCTCTTGCCAGCTCATTGCCCTGATTATAAACTGTTATTTTGAATTCCACTGTATCACCATGTTTATATGGTCCGGGAGTAACAATTTCTTTCTTTATAGCCAGATCATTGACTTTTACTCCGGCAGGATCGTGATCGTCTTCGTATCCGCCTTTATCAGTTGAAGTAATATTGTTATCATCCGGATCTCCCATTTTTACTGATCTTTCTGTAATAGTATTTGAATTTGGATTACTATCCGGATCAAGGTATATGAAATTTGGATTGCTGGCATTATCAGCATCTGCTAATTCAGCATAATTCAGCCAATGAGTGCTACCACCGTCTGTCCCTACCATTCTTAATTTCAAAGGCACAATCACACTTGTTTTAGGGTTCAATGAACCGGTATAAGTATAATCCAAACCTGTGAAAATATTGCCTGACCAGCCAGGATTTATACCAGGATCAAACTCAAATCCCTGTGGTTCATAATCCTTAAGATCAATATTGGTTGCTATTTGATTACCTTGATTATAAATTGTAAGATTAAAAGTTAAAATATCACCGTATTTAGGATTTGGAGTTGCAAGTGTCTTGATCATTGCAAGATCAAAAACATAAATCCTAGCAGGATCGGAATCATCCTCTTCAAGGACATATCCATTTGCTGGCCCATTTTTACCATCTCCAAGTAATTGATTATCTTCAGGAGTATCAGGTGTACCTCCTGCATCGTTGGTAAAATTATTATCAAAAGTACTGTCAAAATCATTTGAATTCATCAGGTTTCCATTGTAATCCTGAGCTGATGATATTTCAGCTAAATTGACCCAGGAATCCCCTGCTGTAAGACAATCCTTTACATTTAGGTAAAGCAACACATCAACTGATGCACCAGGTGCCAGCGTCTGTGTAAGTGTATATTCAACAGTTTGATTCAATGCATTCTGAACCCAACCAGGATTGTTTGCAAGTACAAAGTTATAGCCACAAGGTATTTTATCTGTAACCTTAATATTTTTTGCTGCAATGCTACCCTGATTGAAAACTGTGATCTTGAAAGGAATAATATCACCATAGTCAAATGGATAATATAATGAATTGACAATATTTTGCAATGCAAGATCAAATATTTCAATTCCTGCCGGATCGTGATCGTCTTCATCTTCATACATATATGGACCTCTTACCCAGATCTGATCATCATTAGCACTTCCAATTTCAACTGAAAGTTCAAGAGGATTGTTTGAACCCAAATCAGAATCAAGGTCCCATCCTGAAACATCACCGTTATCAGCTCTCTTTATATTTGTAACTTCAGCATAATGTATCCAGTTTTTCTCTCCTCCGGTAGTCATTTTTATTTTTAACACAACATCACTATAAAATGACTGTCCAGGATTAAGTGTATTAAGGTTTGTATAAGTCATTTTATTTGGCAAAATTGTCCATCCTGGTGCACTTACCACAGTGTAACCAGAAGGCAGATAATCAGCCAGTTTTATTTCCCAAACAGGCATATTGCCCTGATTGAAAACCTCTATTCTGAAAGTCAGATCCTGTCCATATTTATAAGGACCAGCTGTCAGTAAAGTATTTCTGATGGCCATATCAAATACATCCGGTAAAGCAGGGTCACTATCGTCTTCATCAGTTGCTGCGACCGGGCTTAATGGAGTGCCTGTGCCGTTTCCTAAAATATAATTATCATTTGCAGACCTGTACAGTCCACCTGCGTCATTGCCTGGGATAATATCCATCCTGCTGTCAATATCTTCGGTAATAATATTAAAGTTTTTATCTTTCACTCCGGTGATTTCCACAAGGTTCACATATGAATCAAATTTATTGTTTACAGGCAAAATACGCAGATAAACAAACTCTTCAATACTATCTCCCGGAAGTAGTATATCATCAATCCTTGCGGATGCCTGATTATTGTTTGAATCATGCTGCCAGACAGGAAAGCTGGTAAGTGCAAATTCATATCCGTCAGGTATAAAGTCCAAAAGGTCTATATCCCTCACAGGAATACCTCCCTGATTAAATACTTTAACAGAGAATTTGATTTCATCACCTGCATGATAAGGTCCGGAAGTAAAGACCGTCTGTTTTAAAGCCAAATCATTAAAATAAGCCATTCCAGGATCAAAATCATCCTGAAATCCTCCTGCACCCGTGCTCCAGATATTATCGTCATTTATCGACCCCGGTTTTTCGTTTCTTTCATTTACAGTATTTGAGTTCATGTCACTGTCGGAATCATCGGATGCTAAAAAAGGTACATCAAACTGGTCCTGAGCACTTATTATCTCTGAGAAATTTAAATATGCTGAATAATCGGAAACCACATCTATGATCCGTAAATTAAGCTCTATTGTTGTACTTGCGCCGGGCTGTAACAATAATGGAATAGTGTTTTCCAGATTGCTGCCAACAACAGTCCATCCAAGTCCTGTATTATCACCGGCAGAAAAAGTATAGCCTGCAGGCAAGTAATCCCTAATACGAATATTCTTTGCTGGAACTGTCCCCTGATTGTAAACTGTAAAATAAAACTTAAATAAGTCACCATAATCCAATAATTGAGTTTGATCAGTTGTCTTTTTCAATGCAAGGTCAAATATCTTTGCATAACCAGGATCATGATTGTCTTCATCTGTCAATGGATTTGTGCCCTGAATTACTCCGGTTCCATCTCCATGAATTGCATCATCAGCGGCACTTCCAGGTTTGCCTCCTGCATCATTTGTATAATCCTCATCAAAAACACCATCAACATCTGACATAAATGCTCCTGCTATATTTGTAGCACTCACTATCTCGGCATAGTTTGCCCAGTTGCTTTGATTCTGTGAAGCATTTAAGGTTAAGATGATTGATACTGTTCTGCTGGCACCGGCTGCTAAAGAAACCGGAAAAGTATGTTTGTAATTATTTGTGACAGGATCCAGTACCCAACTTGGATTTAAAGCTGGATTTACTGAATATCCCGGCAAAGTGTAGTTTGCAATTTTTACATTATAAGCTGGTAGGCTTCCCTGATTGAAAACTGTAATATCATAGGTGACATTTGCTCCATAATTAGGATAAACGTTACCTGTTACACTTTTTAAGGCAAGGTCAAAAATATCAAATTTATAAGTAAAAAAGTCAGTATCATTATTTGTATGGTTATCAGGATCATTCAGTGACAATTCATTAATACCATTAAAAAACTGATACAATTCAACTTTATTTTGCCATGAATTGGTACCTCCATCACAACCCACAACCGTCAGGACTATGCTGTAATCCTTTGTACCCAGTTCAGGGATAAAATCGTTGGAAGATGCTTCCACTACTCCACCCCCGACATCAATCCAGGTGAGTGAGTTATCTGCCTGCTGGAATTCCAATCCATCTGGTACATGATCCCTCAGTACCACCCTTGTGATATCATAAGGTACAATACTGGAATTTGTAACCCTAAAAGTATAACTTATCTTCTGTCCATAATAATATGGCCCTGTAGATGGTGAAACCGACAAAAAAGATATATCGGCATCGATTTGCGAAAATCCATATTGAATGCCAAATATAAAAAATAGCAAAACAATACTTACTTTTCTAAAATTGTAAATTGTAGTTTTCATCTGAGACAATTTTATTTAAAGTAAAAAAATAATACAATACTATATAAGCATAATAATATCAGATTAAAATGCTAAAACTAATTGTTTACTAGTCTGGTAAAATTAAATAAAATCGGTTTTAATGCTGGGAACATAAAACTTAAGTGCAAATATATTATAATTATTTTTAATATAAAAAATTATTTTAACTTTTTTTACAAAATTTCTTTAATTATCAAAAAAACAAGCCTGAAAGTTATAATTTCTTATTTTTTTTATGAATATATTAAAATCTTATGCAATTTTGTTTTTAAAATAAACTATCATGATAAATAAAGTAATATTAATAGGTAATCTTGGAAAAGATCCTGAAGTAAAAAAGCTCGAAAACAACAATGCAGTAGCAAGATTTACATTGGCTACTAATGAATCTTATATGGATAAATCCGGAGAATGGCAAAAACTTACAGAGTGGCACAATATTATAATATGGGGTAATCTTGCAGAACGTGCAGAAAAGAATCTACATAAAGGAAGTACTATTTTCCTGGAAGGTAAGCTCAGAACAAGGAAATATACTGATGCAAATAATATAGAAAGATACACTACTGAAATAGTTGGTGCTTCATTCCGGATTTTAGACAAGAGGGATGAAAGTCATCATCCTTCTACTGAAAACATTTCAGGTGGAAATAATGTTGATAACCATAATTATGATCAACGGCCACAAGATAATTCAGATGATCAGGTTGATGATCTTCCTTTTTAATCAGCGATAATAACAAAAGAATAAATGGACTCAGATACAGAGCCTCCGGGTAATATTTTAATGACATTTTCATTTTTACTTGTAATTGTAGATTTCAATTTATTATTTTCCTGGGTTTTGTTTATATTGTTACTAATTGGTTCGGCATTAATGTCAGGATCAGAAATAGCTTTTTTTTCCCTGACTCATGATCAGTTGAAAACGCTCGAAAATGAAAATTCTGAAAGCTCACAGAAAATCATTGAACTAAGAAAAAAACCGGCTCATCTCCTTGCTACAATTCTCGTTGGCAATAATTTATTTAATATTTCGCTTGTTCTCGTTTCAGACTTCATTTTAAGAAAAATGGTTGGAGACAATACATTTTTATTATGGGGAACTGAATTAAACATAATGGAAATTTTCAGAAATTTTGATATCCCATTTTTATCACAAGTTGTAAGCTTTTTACTCTCGGTAATAGGTGTTACATTTATACTTGTACTGTTTGGTGAAGTAATGCCAAAAATATATGCCAATTTCAATAACTTGCGATTAGCCAGAGTGATGGCATCACCGATGAAGGTATTATCAATTGTATTTGGAGGAATATCGGGTATTTTAGTATCTTTATCTGACTCTATTGAAAGAAAACTTGAAAACAAAAGAAGAAATTTAACTCTTACCGACAAGGAAGATATAGAAGATGCCCTTGATATCACCCTCGATAAAAATGAACAGGAGCTGGATATTCTTAAAAGTATACTTAATTTCAATGATGTATCAGTCAAACAGATCATGAAGCCCAGGACTGATGTCGTTGCTCTTGATTCTTCTGCTGACTATAATCAGGTATTGGCAGTAGTCAAAGATAGTGGCTATTCAAGAATACCTGTCTTTGAAGAAGATTTTGATAACATAATAGGTATATTATTTGCAAAAGACCTCATATCTTACACAGACGAGAAATATAATTTTGACTGGTTGAACCTGATCAGAAAACATATTTATTATGTACCGGAATCAAAAAAAATAAATGAAATTCTGAAAGAGTTCCAAAAGCAGAAGATACACATGGCAGTAGTAGTCGATGAATATGGAGGTTCTTCCGGGATTGTGACAATGGAGGATATAATGGAGGAAATACTGGGAGATATCCTGGATGAATTTGACCATGAAGAAGAGGAACTGGATTATATCAAAGTTGATGACAATACATATATATTTGAAGGTAAAACATCATTACTCGATTTTGTCAAGATTTTTGATGAAAGCATTAATTTGTTTGATGATATTAAAGGAGAATCAGATTCTATTGCAGGAACTATTCTTGAAATAGCAGGAGAAATTCCTGAACCCGGGTATGAAATACAATTAAAGTCATTTACTTTTAAAGTAGAACAGGTTTCATCCAGAAGAATTGAAAAAATAAAAGTTATAATTGATGAAAATAAAAAATAAAACTTGGATATGGATAGCTATCGCTTCTATTATGTTTTTTTCAGGCTGCAATTCAAATGATACGGGAACACCTAAACCACGAACATATCCAAGGGTTCAATTTCCTGAAAGGAACTACAGAGTCTTCAATGCCTGTAATTTTGAATTTGAGTATCCAGCCTATGGAGAGATAATTAAAGAAAAAACTTATTTCGATTCTGTCGCTCCAAATGATTGCTGGTATAACCTTTATTACAAATCATTTAATGGCACTCTATATCTCACTTATTATCCTATTGCAAATAAAAAAGAATTTGAAAAACTTGTAAATGATTCATATGATCTGGTTTCGAAGCACGATGTTAAAGCAAGCGGAAGAAAAGAGTTCCCGATAAAATTAACAACTGCAAGTGGAATGCTTTTCAAAATTGAAGGAAATGTAGCATCACAGACTCAATTCTTCCTTACTGATTCTACGCGCAATTTTATCAGAGGATCCCTGTATTTCAACAATAAAGTCAATACTGATTCAATGCAGGTCATACAGGATTTTGTAGATAAAGACATAGAACATCTTATTAATTCATTCAAATGGACCAAATAAACTTATATGAATTTCACAAAATACATTCCTTCTTTTCTCACTTCAATGAACCTTGCATCGGGTTTTGCAGCAATTCTTATAAATGATCCTTATATCAGTCCTCTCGTTATATTACTGGGTGCATTTTTTGACTTGCTTGACGGAGCTGCTGCAAGGAAATTAAATGCAACTTCAGATTTTGGAGGGGAACTTGATTCATTAGCGGACCTTGTAAGTTTCGGAGTTGCACCGGCTTATCTGTATTATAATCATGTATTACAGTCTTCAGACAAAATAATGGCAGCTATCTCAGTGAGCTTTATAGTAATTTTTGCGGCAATGAGACTGGCAAAATTCAATATAGATACTGAACAAAAATCCAATTTTATAGGGGTTCCAAGCCCGGCTTCAGGAATCTTCTTTGCAATGATGGTTTTCGAAAGTAATTCTCAAAAACTTTTCAATTATCACCATAACACTCTGATCTGGATCTTATTGCCAATTGTTTTTGGATTACTTATGGTTTCACCTTTTAAATTCTATGCTTTAAAAAAATCAGAACAGAAATACAATTCAGCATTCAAGACCATAATACTTACGACCTTCGGAGTCTGTGGTATTATCTGGTTGATTACGGGTTATCCTGCTATTCCTTTTGCTTTCGTACTTTATATACTGATGTCTTTTTTTTACTATAATTACATTGTAAAAAGCTAATTTATTATTAATATTGTTGTAAAATAAGGTTTTTCACTGGAAAATTCAAGCTATATATTCATGTTAAATACTATTTATGTATTTGAAGTTTAAATACCTTAGGTCAATTGTTCATTTCAGGAAGGCAAAAATCATAAACAAGCTTATTGATAATTTAAAACTTTACTATCAGAAAGCATTAAATACTAATTCTCAGCTCCGCATACAGTTCTTCCAGTTTTTACCATTTTTAGTTGCTTCCATGCTAAGTGGCATAGCAGCCTATTTATACTATTTAGCATTTAATTATGCTGAAAAAGCTTCATTATATATATACGAAACAAATAATATATTTATATTCTTTATCACTCCATTTTTCTTTCTGATTTCCTGGTGGCTTGTGAGAAAGTACTCTGTATACGCTAAAGGAAGCGGAATCCCACAGGTTATGGCTGCCATAGAATTGACCAGACCAGAAACCAGGCATCTCATTTCCAAGCTATTAGGGTTTAAGATCATTTTCATAAAAGTTCTATCCAGTATTGCAAAAGTAATGGGTGGTGGAATTGTCGGCAGAGAGGGTCCTACCATACAAATTTCGGCATCAATATTTTCTGTAATTTATAAAATACTACCTTCCTGGTGGCCACATGTATCCAAAAAAAACATACTGGTCGCAGGTGCAGCTTCAGGTCTGGCCGCAGCTTTTAATACTCCTTTGGGAGGAATTGTATTTGCAATGGAGGAATTATCAAAATATCATTTCAAATACTACAAATCACCACTTTTCATTGCAGTCATCATCGCAGGATTAAGTGCTCAGGGTCTTGGAGGTTCTTACCTGTACCTGGGATATCCAAAATTAAATATTCAAGGCTATGAGATTTACTTTGGAGTGATCATAGTGGCATTACTTGCCGGTTACTTTGGCAGCAAAATGAGCAGAATGATGCTTGGACTGATAAAATTTGTCAATAGATTCAAAAGTATAGGTAAGCAAATTATAATAGTCATGGCCAGTGCACTGGTGGTGTCTACTTTGATTTATATTTTTGGAGAAGACGCTTTCGGATCAGGTAAAAAGATAATGGAAAAGCTACTCTTTACAAGTGAAAAGCACATTGAATGGTATATTCCGTTTGTAAGAATGACAAGTATGGTTTCCACATTCAGCTTTGGTGGTGCAGGTGGTATTTTTGCACCATCTTTAAGTGCAGGTGCTACCGTTGGAGCCGTTATCTCCGAATTCATGGACCTGAGTCAAAATAACACAAATCTGCTGATACTTTCGGGAATGACTGCATTTTTAACTGGAGTAACCAGAGCCCCTTTTACTTCTGCTATTATTGTATTTGAAATGACAGACAGACATAGTGTTATTTTCTTTATAATGCTGGCTTCCATTTTAGCAAATATAATTTCTAACCAGATAGATAAAAAATCATTCTATGATCACATTAAAGAAAACTATATTGAAGAACTAAATAATAAATATTCTTCTAAAACCAAAACTTTAACATAAAAAAACGAAAAAATGACTGAGATAACAGGAATAGTGATTTGTGGCGGAAAAAGTTGTCGATTCGGCAATGATAAAGGAATGTGTATGCTGGGTAATAAACCTATGATACATTATTCTATCGACAGTTTGAAACCTGTTTGCAGCGAAATAATCATAAGCTCAAATGATCCTAAGTATAATGATTTGGGCTATAAAACTGTCGTGGATACATTTGAGGGTATTGGTCCGATCGGTGGTATTATTTCAGCTCTTGAGATATCTGAAACAGAGGACAACATCATTATTAGTTGCGATATGCCTTTTTTGAATCATGAACTTTTCAAATATATTATTGACAATAAAAACAATGCTTTGGCCGCTTCGCCTCTCTTCAATGGTTTTATTGAACCACTCTGTTCATATTTTAACAAAAACTCTCTGATTGGAATTAAACAATTTATAAGTTCAGACAACTACAAAATGATTGATATACTGGAAAGTATAAATTATAAAAAAATTATAATTGATGATTCACTACCGTTTTACGATGCTGATCTATTTCACAATATAAATACTCCCGAGCAGTATGAAAAGGCTTTAAAAATATTAAACTTTAATTAAAACCAGTGAAATAATCAGATTATTTAATATAATAAAGCTTTTTCAGATTAATTTTGCCAGAAAAATAAATGCACGAACTTTCAATAGCAGTTGGAATAGTAGATCTTGCTGAACAGGAAGCAGCAAAAGCTGGTGGTAATAATATCGAATCCATAGAACTTGTAGTTGGTAAATTATCAGGGGTTGAAATTGAAGCTCTTGATTTCGTATGGTCATCAGCAACTGAGGGAACAATGCTCGAAAATGCCGAACGGATAACAATTCAGATCAAAGGGAAAGCGAGGTGCCTCGAGTGTGGTAATGAATATGATATTGAGTCATTGTATGAAAATTGTCCTGAATGCAACAGTTATTTTAAAGATATTATTCAGGGCAAAGAATTGCAGCTTAAATCCATAACAATTAATGAAAAATGATGTGCAAACGCAACTAAAAGATAAAAGTGAGTGTTAAAAAGTCTGAGGAACGATTTAAGAAGTACTATGCAGCAATCAATTAAGATTTAATGACATTAAAAACCATAGTTATACATAAAGTTAAACAATCCTAATTCGTAATTCATAATTATTAATAAAATAATAATACAAAAGTTAAAGTTCAATAATAAAATCATGACCAATGTGCCAAAACGATAATACAGGAAGAAATTTCAGGCTTTTTATGCCAGGAAATCAGCAAAATGAAGATTTTCATACTCATATTCACAACCATGGAAATGATTTTCATGAGCATCCTCATTACCACGATCATGGAAATGAACATGATCATGATCACGAACATGAAAATCTGCATTCATCGACCAGCAGAGTTGTAAATTTAGGTAAAAATATATTACAGTTCAACGATGTTGGGGCTGCAAGAAACAGGGGTTATTTTGAAGCTAAAGAGATCACATCTGTCAATCTTGTGAGTTCACCGGGTAGTGGTAAAACCAGTTTGCTAGAGAAAACACTGACAGATCTAAAGGACAAGGCAGATTTTTATGTAATAGAAGGGGATCAGCAAACTATGAATGATTCGGAAAGAATAAATGCAATCGGAATTCCGGTAGCTCAGATCAATACGGGCTCTCTGTGTCATCTTGAAAGTAATATGGTCTATGAAGCAGTAAAAAATCTGAATCCGAAACCAAATTCACTGATGATGATCGAAAATGTGGGAAACCTTGTATGTCCTTCGGCTTTTGACCTTGGAGAAGATCACAGGGTGGTCATTATCAGCACGACTGAAGGTGATGATAAGCCGATAAAGTATCCCGATATGTTCCATAGTTCCGATATTTGCATTATTAACAAGATTGATCTCTTACCATACCTCAATTTCAATGTTGAAAAAGCTAAAGACTACGCAAGAAAGATCAATCCAAACCTTATATTTTTTGAAGTGTCCGCAACCACAGGAGAAGGAATGGATAAATGGTATGAATGGCTTTTGGGGAAAGTGAAAAGTGGAAAGTGAATAGTGAAAAATGAAAAATGAAAAATAAAAAATGTAAAATCATAAATAAATAATGAAGTCTAAAAGAATATGTTGATTGCCGGATGAAAACTACCAACTGCCGACTGAAGACTGAAGACTTCAATCTGAGAATAACCGATAACTGATAACCGATATAAACTGAAAAAAATGTGTTTAGCAATACCAGGAAAAATAATGAGCATAAATGATGAACTCGATGACCTTTTCAGAATTGGAAAAGTGTCTTTTGATGGCATAATCAAGGAAATAAACCTCGTTATGGTTCCCGAGGCAGTTATCGGAGATTATGTTATGGTTCATGTCGGTTCTGCAATCAGTGTGGTGGACGAAGAGGAAGCCCGCGAAACAATGGATGTTTTGAGACAACTGGATGAAATGTGCGACCTTGAAATTGAAGAAGATGCCGATTGAAAAATTGAAGTAAAAAATATTATTCTAAATACTTAAAAATTGTTATTTATATGGGACAAGATTCAATTATAAATGGAACAATTGATTTAATCTATAGCTTGCCTGAAAAACAGGTAGTTGAAGTGCGTGATTTTGCTGATTTCATATTGAAAAAGTATGAAAACAAGACAATAGTTGAAAATATTAAAGGACTTATTTCGAATAGTAAAGCATACGATTTTATTTAAGAAGATGAAGAACTTTACAGCATAAGTGACTTGAAAATTAATTACAATGAAAAAAGGTGAAATAGTATTGATTCCTTTTCCCTTTACTGAACTTACACAAGCTAAATTAAGACCTGCCATTGTATTAATTGAAAATGAATATGATATAACAGTTAGTTTTATCACATCTCAGTAGAAAAAGCAAGAATCAACTGATGTTGTTATTTACCCTTCAAAATTGAACGGACTCAAAAAGAATTCATTAATTCGGCTTTCTAAAATAGCAACTATTGATAAATCTCTGATAATTGGCAAATTAGGTGAGATCAATTTGGAAGAAACACTTTTAATAAATGAAAGATTAAAAATTCTTTTTCAAATTGATTAAAACCCTTAAAAGTACTTATGTCAATTATATATCTAGAACTTATACATTCCACTTAAAGCAAACTGATTGCCAGTCAATTCCTTATCATCAGCTAAAGTGAGTTTGCTGTTCATAAATTCAAGTCCGAAACTTACTGGTTCAGCAGTATACTTTACCATGAAATTCACAAGCTGATGTCTTGTTCTTGGAACTAAAGGGCTTGGAAATGCTTTCACAGCCTGATCTTTATCAACATTTTCAAATCCAATAAACCCATACAGGCTCCAATGTTGGGTCAGATCATAACCAAGCTGAAACCATCCACCGATCGAACTTAAGTCCTCTTTAATTGAAGAAAGCTGAGTGATTGACCCAAACTGATGCCCGATATTCTTGCCTGTATATACATTTCCCTGCATCATAAATCCACCTATTTTCGTTTTGCCCCCAAGTTCAACAGCCAGACCATTCAGTTCCGATTTCTCATCTTTATCGATGGCAGCCAGATCTTTTTTATCATAATGACCAACAATGTAAAGGTTGGAATTCTTTGACAGCATATTTAATCTGATCTCAAACTGAGGAAATCCAAGATTACCCGGATTAACAAAATCAGGACTGCCTGGCTCATTCCATGACCCGCTAAAAATAGCTCCATCTACCCTGAAATTAACAGGAGAATCCTTGGCAATGCTATAAAAAGCCTGTATTCCCGGATATCTCCATCCCAGGAAACCTGCACTTCCATATCCAAGAGGGAAAGCAACATGTGATAATGAAACAGTCGGGTTTCCAAACATCGGAGACCATGCCTGCCCGAATCTGAGCTTAAGATTACCCTTAACCAGATCAACATAAGCCATCCGGATACGAAAATATTGCTGAGATGCAGAAAAAGTTGAAGTTCCATTAAACCCTCCGAACAGATCAGTCTCAATAACGGCAGATGATTTCCAGTCCTTAAATACATCTGGTCCTTTTACAGTACATGTCAATCTTGTGTTTCTTATATCAAATCCTTTTATAAGTTTTCCACTTTCATAATTAGTAAATACATATGAGGCATTTTGTCCATTGCCGAATTTAAATGCCTGATCCTGGACAAATGCAGTTGCACTTACAAATCCGCTAAGATTAAAGGTAACTTTATTCTCAACTGCCTGGGAAGATAAAGCGGTACCAATCAACATAAACAATAATAAACCAGCATACTTTTTCATATCAAAATATTTATTTTAAAAAAGTGCAAATTATGAAATTCTGTACAATTATGTCATTTGTATTTAGTATATTTGTATCACAAAACCGAATTTAGACATCTTAAAAATAAATTTTTATATATAAAATATTGATTTACACTTTTAATCAATCAAAAATCATATCTTTTTAACTATCAATACATGCAATATGATACAGAATTTTGAATTTTACAATCCTACCAGACTGATCTTCGGGAAAGAAAAAATAGAAACTTTAAGCAAATACTTACCGCTTGGATCAAAAATAATGTTGCTGTATGGCAAAAGCAGTATCAAAAAAAATGGCATTTACGATAAAGTAAAATTGACCCTTAAATCGTTTAATCACATCGAATTTGGAGGAATTGAGCCAAATCCGGTTTATGAAACCCTGATGCAGGCTGTTGAACTTGCCAGAAAAGAAAAAGTGGACTTTCTGCTGCCTGTTGGTGGCGGATCGGTTATCGACGGAGCAAAATTCATCGCTGCAGCAATACCATTTGAAGGCTCTGATCCCTGGACTATAGTTTCGGAGAAAGCACCGGTAAAAAGTGCAGTTCCATTTGGTACCATTCTTACACTGCCGGCAACAGGTTCGGAGATGAACAGCGGAGCAGTTATAACAAGAAATTCCACAAAGGAAAAATTTGCATTCGGCTCTGTCCACACATTTCCTAAGTTTTCGATTCTCGATATTTCGGTGTTGAATTCATTACCAAAAAATCAGATCGCAAATGGCATTGCCGATGCATTCATACATACTACCGAGCAATATATGACCTACCCAATTAATGCACAGTTACAGGACAGAATGGCTGAAAGCATATTGAAAACGCTGATCAGTGAAGGACCCAAAGTGCTAAGTGACAACATTGACGAAGAAGCAGGCGCCAATTTTATGTACAGTGCAACAATGGCACTTAACGGAATTATCTCAATGGGAGTCCCGACTGACTGGTCAATCCATATAATCGGACATGAACTCACTGTACTGTACGGAATAGATCATGGCAGAACACTGGCTATCATCTTACCTTCTCTTTACAAAAGAAAGATCGGTGATAAAATCGCAAAGCTGAGCCAGTTTGCTGAAAGAGTATGGAATATCAACAATGGAAGTAACATGGAAAAAGCACTCAAAGCAATAGAAAAAACTGAAGAATTTTTCAATTCTGTCGGTATATCAACGCATCTGAAGGATTATGGTGATAATATTGACCTGGAATTCACTGTCAAAGAAATAATCTCAAGGTTTAAAAGCAGGAATATCAAAGGACTGGGAGAAAAAGGGATAGTTACCCTTGCAGATATTGAGAATATATTGAGGGATTCGTGGTAGAGGAAGGATAATGATTTTTATAAAAAATTGAAATGATAGTTGGGAAAATGGAAGTTTTGGTATATTTTTGTAGCGTGAATAAGGAATTTTAACTGGGTTATCAAACCGAATTCCTGAACTGCGATCTGACTGCATGAACTAAACAAATCTTAAATGTGAAAAAAAATGTTATCATTATGAAAAAAAATTTATGCAACTTTTTTAATTTACTTATTTTCTCTAACTCTTGGCAATTCTCAATGTCCTTCAAATGGCTATTTATATCTAAAAACACAACAGGATGTAAATTCCTTTGTTGAAAATTATCCAAATTGTAAAAAACTTAATAATTTACTTTTGGGTTATGAATACTATAGTGATCCAACATCAAATATCCATGACATAAGTAAACTTTCACAACTGACTTACATAGATGAAAACTTGATTGTTGGACATCTTGACTCACTAAAAAATTTACATGGATTATCAAATATTGCTCATGTTGGAGGTGATTTAAATATTAGGCAAAATAAGAATCTAAGGAAATTGAATGATTTTGTAAATCTCAAATATATTGGAGGGAATTTCGAGGTGTATTTAAATGACAGCCTTGAAAACATTTCTAATTTTTTTAATTTAGACACTTTTAAAGGAAGAATTAAAATTGAATTTAATAGAAATTTAAAATCAATAGAGGATTTACATAAAATTGAAGTTTCTAATGGAGAATTAACAATTAGGGATTCCCCAAAGTTAACTTCTATTGATGGATTAAAAAATATTAAGATGATCAAAGGTGCATTATCTATTGACAAAACAGCACTTAATGATTTATCGGGACTATCAAATCTAGAAACTATAAATGGTCAATTTGGAAGATTGTCCATTTCAGATAATAAGAATTTACTAAATCTTAAGGGATTAGAGAAATTAACATATATTGAAACATCACTTTATATAGATGATTGTCCCTTACTTAATTCACTTTCTTCATTGTCATCGTTAAATTATCTTGGTGAACACTTTCGAATAGAAAATTCAGGAATTTTAAATTTTAATGGTTTGGATAATGTAGAACTTGGCAATGGTTTTATCTGGATTGAAAACAACTCTAAATTAGAAAATTTTTCATTAACTAAATTCAAAACAAAAATCGGAAATTACTTAAAAATTTACAATAATGATGAATTAAGTAACATTGAAGAATTAAGTAATATCGATACCATATTAGGTGATTTAAAGATAAATTGGAATGCAAAATTAAACGATTGTAACAATATACCCAAATCCGGTAGTTAGTGAATTAGTATTTTCTATTTGTATTAATTCTTCTGAAGATCTTGAATTTTTTGTAATTAATACTTTTGGGGTAGTTAAACAAAAAGGGAAAATTAGAATAAATCATTGCAACTATAGACAGAATATTGATATAAGTAATTTAGAATCTGGTTTTTATTCGTTACATGTAGTTCATGGAAGATTGTCTGAAACAAAAAAATTTATTAAGATTTGATTTGTGGTTTATAAAAACAATAACATTGGGCAATCCTTCAACTTTTACCTTTAGTACATCAGACTGTCTAATATCTCCCATATATAATGAATTTAAATTCATAAAAGATATTATCGCTATTGCAAACAGAGACCATCCAAGGGTCTGGAATATCAACTATGGAAGTGACATGGAAAAATCACTCAAAGCCATTGAAAAAACGGAAGAATTTTTCAATTCTGTCGGTATATCAACGCATCTGAAGGATTATGGTGATAATATTGACCTGGAATTCACTGTCAAAGAAATAATCTCCAGGTTCAAAAGCCGCAATATCAAGAGCCTTGGAGAAAACGGGATAGTAAGTCTGGAAGATATAGAATTTATACTGAGAGATTGTTTTTGACGGATAAATTAGGAATTATGTATGATCATGATTATTTAAAAAGCTTACATCTCAGTTTTAGTAGATACAAATTAATCATTTTACTCATGCAGCAATCTTAAGAAAAAATAAATCTTATAATTTAAGTTTTCTTAAGTTTAATTCATTGATCATGAAATATATTTTTAGTATAATAATTCTCGTACTTTCAATTGTCACAGGTTTTACTCAAATTCCAAATGGTGGTTTTGAAAATTGGGACTCTATTGCAAATTATGAAAAACCAACCGGGTGGACTACTAATCAAAGGAAATGTATTTGAGGTTTTAAAAAAAGTACATTTCATATAGAAAAAGATTTTGCACTAGAAATAATCCCCAGCGCCTATTCTGCCTGGCATAACTGCGAAAGTAGTGCTTTCATATCTTTTAAACTACTAGAGCCAATAGGTGAAAACAAAAGTTTATATTTTTATTTTGCTTCAACTCCATTAGATGAAAACGATAAGACTTATTTAAAAGTAATTGTGAATTATTATTTTGGGAGTACTTTTATTAATTCATTTGAATGGCATAATGATTCAACGGTTACTGAGTTTACTTTACATGAGATGCCTTTTTTGTATCCTGATGCAGACTCAATAAAAATAACTATAATTGGAGGAGCTATAAATGGTGCAACAGACGGATGTCATTATAAGTCTATTTCGCATATAGATGACATGAAAATTGGAGAGTCAAACTCAAATTCCGTCATCAGAGAAGATTTCCCTGAGTTAATTATTTACCCCAATCCTGCATTTGAAGAACTGAACATTTTATATGATGAAAATAAAGACTTTTTGATCAAAGTATATAATATTTTAGGAAATGAAGTTTTTCAAGGAGTTAATATTCATAAAATCAATATTTCTGCCTTCAAAACAGGATTTTATTTTGTTGAATTACTTGACTTAAACTCAAATAAAAATATCCTGAAGAAGGTAATATTTTTAAATAAACAATAATACTTCCTACCTGAATAATATACACACCGGCTTTGGTGCTTCGATCTCAGAAAGAAAACTTAGCAACCCGGTATCTCTATCTCTTTTGAAAGAAACTATATTATTGGTAGTTTGATTCGCAACTAAAAGGAGTTTTTCGTCTGGTGACAGAGCAAAATTTCTGGGATTTTTCCCTCTTGCAGATTCATTTGCTATTAACGTCAGAGTACCATCAGACGGATTTACACTGAACACTGCTATGCTGTTGTGACCCCTGTTGGAAGCATAGACAAATTTTCCATCCGATGTGACATGAATATCAGCACATGTATTTGAACCACTGAAATCTTCCGGCAAAGTTGAATATGATTCCAGGACTGAGTAGTTGTTGTTTTTTGATTTAAGGACATGAGAAACAGTGCAATTAAGTTCATTTACAACATATATCCACTTTTTATCAGGATGCATTGCCAGATGCCTGGGGCCTGCTCCATCTGCCATTTTCAATTTTTCCTGACCACGATGCCTGATTTTGTCGATTTCAGTCTCGAGTTTTGAAAACCACAGTTCATTGGTTCCCAGATCAACTGAAATAATATTGTCACTATTAGATTCAAACCAAGCTGAATGTACATGTGGAGCCTTTTGTCTCTGAGTTGTTCCCTGTCCGTAATGTTGTTCAGTGTCGAGCAAATCTGAAAGTTGTCCATTTTCATCAAGTTTCAGAAGTCCGAGATTTCCTCCTGTATAATTAGCCGTAAGTATATATCCCTTACTGTTTATGGTCACAAAACAAGGGTGAGCTCCGCCCGAAGACCTGGTACTAAGCAATGATAGGCTGTCTCCATTTATCAAATATGACTCCACAGTTCCAAGACCATTTTTATCTGTTTCATTTACGGCAACAAGATAAAGTTTGTCTGTAGAAAGGCAGAGAAAAGAAGGATTCTCCGATTTGGCTGCAAGCCCTCTTTTAACCATGCTTCCATCCTGATTAAGATAATAACTATAGATTCCATGGCTTCCTTCATCTGTATATGTTCCCAGAAAGAAAGCAAATCCTTGATTCATTTCAGATTTTGGTTTATGCACTGATCCGCATCCTAAAAATGAAATAATTGACAATAAGATTAAGATTTGTTTCATAATAAATATCTGTTATTCCAGGCCATATCCTGTGTAATTGAATGGAGTGATGGTTTTTAGATGCACTTTTAATGACTCTTCTATATCAAGTGAGTCGATGAATTCATGGATAGCCTGCCTGTCGATGTGGGATTTGCCACGGGTCAGGTTTTTCAGAGCTTCATACGGTTGAGGATATGATATTTTTCTCAACACTGTCTGTATAGCTTCTGATACGACGGCCCAGTTAGCTTCAAGATCCCGATCCAGAGCGTCTTTATTAAGTTCAATTTTTGAAAGGCCCTTATCAATGGATTTAAGTGCTATCAGCTGGTGTGCCAGAGGTACTCCAATATTCCTTACCACAGTGCTGTCAGTCAGGTCTCTTTGCAACCTTGAAACTGGCAATTTATCGGATAAAAACCGGAAAAGAGCATTGGAAATACCAAGATTGCCTTCAGCATTTTCAAAGTCAATCGGATTTACCTTATGAGGCATTGCAGATGATCCAACCTCATTTGCTATGACTTTCAGTTTGAAGTAATCCATAGAAATGTATGCCCAAATATCTCTTGAGAAATCAAGCAAAATCGTATTTATCCTGGATAATATATCGAAAATTTGTGCCATACTGTCGTAATGATCGATCTGGGTCGTAAACTGGGATCTCGCCATTTTCAGATATTCCGACGTAAAATGGTCGGCAAATTTTCTCCAGTCAATCTCCGGGTAAGCAGCAATATGAGCATTGAAATTGCCTGTAGCTCCCCCAAACTTAACCCTGAGTTCAGCATTATTAAGCACAATGATCTGTTGTTCCAGCCTCTCTACAAATACAAAAATCTCCTTTCCCAGAGTAGTAGGTGAAGCAGGCTGTCCGTGTGTTCTGGCAAGCATTGCCACATCCTTCCATTTATTAGCAAGATTCCTTAGTTTAGCAACTATCCCGACTATTTTAGGGACAATAACCCCAATTAAAGCATCATTCAGCATAAGCGGAAAAGCAGTGTTGTTAATATCCTGTGATGTAAGCCCGAAATGAACAAATTCACTGAATGATGAAAGTCCCAGACTTTCCATTTTTCCCTTTATGTAATATTCAACTGCCTTCACATCATGATTTGTTGTTTTCTCAATCTCTTTGATTTTTTCAGCATCATTTAAATTGAATGTGGTATATATCATAGATAAGCTTTGAACATCTGCAGCAGATAAGCCGGACAATTCCTTCAATCCAAGTTTTTTCAGAGCGATAAGATATTGAGTTTCCACAAAAACGCGGTATCTGATCAGGGCATATTCACTGAAAAAAATCTTCAGCTCTTTGACTTTATCAAAATAGCGTCCGTCAACAGGGGAAATACTTTCAAGCGAAATCATATTTAAAAATTTTGGTACAAAGATAAAAAATGTATTATATAAGTTTTAAATGTATCCATTTTAATTATTTTTACGCTTTAAATACTGTTAGATGCTAGAAAAAATAAAAAAATACTGGTCAGGAAAATCACTATTCTCCAAAATAAGCGATGTTATCTTCTTATTGCTGATAGTTGCCCTGATCTTTCCGGAAGGAAGAATGGCAATCGGGGGCACTATAAACAGGATAAAAGCAATGCTTGTGCAACCTTCAATTGAAAAAAACAGGATTTCACTGCCTGATACAACACAAAGCTGGGAGTTAAAAGCATTAGATAACACTGTTGTTAATATTCAAAATTATGACGGCAAAGTGAAATTTATAAATTTATGGGCTACATGGTGCCCTCCGTGTATTGGTGAAATGCCTGAAATTGAAAAGCTGTACACCAAATTCAAAGGCAATAAAAATGTAGCTTTCTTTATGATCTCAGATGAAAATACCGAAAAAATAAAATCTTTTATCGATAAAAAGAATTATTCCTTTCCTGTCTATCAATCTGTTGGAGAAACTCCCCTTGGTTTCAGGTCGAAGAGTATTCCGGCTACTTACATACTGAGCAAAGATAATCAGATTGTAATAAAGGAAATAGGAGCTGCCAGATGGGGAGGAGCGAAGACAGAAGAAATTATAAATAATCTGATAAATGAGTGACAAAATCTGATTATTAAGTCATAAATGAAGTAGTTTTGTGAAAAAAAAATTATCAGAATATTTTATGATCCAAAAAATTGAAAAGATAAATGTTACTAATTTGTTATCAATCAATTATAATTACGATTAGAAAATGAAAGACATCATAATCACAGAAAAAACCATAGATGTCAAAAAGGTTTTTGCTTCTAAAAATCCAGGACTTGCGAAGCTCATCCCCGGATTTGTTTATAATTATCTGCGAAAAATAGTTCATGAAGATGAAAACAATAAACTTCTGTTTGCTAATAAAGATAAGTTCGGGACAGAATTTATATCTGCCTGCCTGACTCAGCTTAAAGCTAATATCAAAATTGAGGGAGCTGAAAATATTCCTCCATCAGGAAAGCAGATCCTGATCTCTAACCATCCACTTGGTGGCTATGATGGCCTTGCAATAATGGATATGATCGGAAAAATAAGAAAGGATTTTTTCTCTCTTTCAAATGACATCCTTCTCGTATTACCAAATATGAAGCAGTTGTTTGTACCCGTAAATAAGCATGGTTCAAATCAGGAATATATAAAAACCCTAAACAAAACGTTTGAAGAAGAAAACCTGATACTCATATTTCCTGCAGGATTGGTAAGCAGGAAAATAGACGGAAAAATTCAGGATCTGGAATGGAAAAACACTTTTTTGACACGGTCAATCAGAAACAAAAGAGACCTGATACCGGTCTATGTCGAAGGAAGGAATTCAAACTGGTTTTATAATCTGGCAAATTTGAGAAAAAAACTTGGAATTAAATCAAACATTGAAATGTTTTATCTTGTTGATGAAATGTATAAACAGATAAGCAAACCGATAACTATTTATGTTGGGAAACCAGTTCCTTATTCATTTTTTGATAAAAGGAGAACAAATGGGGAATGGATCACAGCAATAAGAAATTATATTTATCAGTTAAAAGATAATAAAAATGGGACATTTGAACAATTTTTTGATGAAAATAAAAAAGCCAAGGCTTATGAAATTATATGAGGAAAATATCGCTGACAGGGTGAGCAGGGAGCAACTCATGGATGAGCTCACAAAGGATATTTTTGTCAGATTTACAGCCAAGGCTAACAATGAAATATATATATTTTCGCATGATCAGGCTCCTGGTTTAATGCAGGAAATAGGTAGGCTCAGGGAGATTTCATTCCGCGCAGCAGGAGGAGGAACAGGAAAAAGTCTTGACATAGACGAATTTGATACTGCAGAAACCCCTTTTAAACAACTCATAGTCTGGGATCCGGAAAACCAGGAAATAATCGGAGGTTACAGATTTATTTTGGGTGATATCACAAAAAGGGATGAAACCGGAATGCCATTGACACCTACATCGGAATTATTCGATATTTCAAGGCAATTTATTGATAATTACTGGGATCAGACTATTGAATTGGGCAGGTCTTTTGTCCAGCCTTTATATCAGCCTACAGTAAACCGAAAAGGTATTTTCTCGCTCGACAACCTCTGGGATGGTCTGGGTTCGCTGATACATGACAATCCTAAAAAGGATTATTTCTTCGGAAAATTCACCATGTACCCTGTTTTTCATATCAAAGCAAGAGATGTAATTTACTACTTTCTCAAAAGATATTTTCCTGACCCTGAAAAACTTATGATCCCCAAATTTCCTATACACATTGAATCTGACCATAAGGAAATAACTCAGGATTTCAATTGGCATAGTTATGATGATGATTATAAAACGCTGGTGAGAAAAGTAAGAAACCTTGGTGAAAATATTCCTCCGCTTGTCAATTCATATATGAATCTCTCCAGAACCATGAAGGTATTTGGAACAAGCCTCAATTCTCATTTCGGAAATGTTTTCGAAACCGGTATTTTGCTTAAAATATCACAGTTGTTTCCTGAGAAACGGGACAGATATGTATTCCCTTACAGGGATTTCAAGATGGGATTGAAATAACAGATATAATTGCCGAAAACTGCTATCAAGCCCCTAACAATTTTGTTTTAAGTGTTCCCTTGGATTTTACACCGACAATTCTTTCTACCTCTTTCCCGTTTTTGAAAAGTATCATGGTTGGGATTCCCCTTATCTTAAACCTGTTTGACAGATTCGGATACTTTTCGACATCCACTTTTCCAATGAATTTATCCTTTGGCAATTCTGCTGCAAGTTCATTTAATACGGGTGCAAGCATTTTACAGGGCATACACCAGGCAGCCCAGAAATCAACCAAAATGGTTTTATTTCTTATAGTAGCATCGAAGTTTATTTCATCCAGCTCCAGAATTTTCTCATGATTTTCAACCATTGGAGTTTTCCTGATCTTGTTTATCACAAACAAGTATCCTGCAATAATAAAAAAGAAAACCAGTATTAAAATTGTAGTCGTCATTTGCTTTTTCTTGATTGATTGAATGATGGATTGATTGAGTTATTGAATGAATGATTGATTGATTGAGTTATTGAATTTAGCTTTATGCGTCTTTATTTTTTAAAAAATTTTACACACACTTTATTCATTTCTTTTTCTTAAACGGATTATACTGATTCAGTACATCATTAGCTTTCTTTTTGGTTGTGCTGTCGAGTTTGTTTTCCAGTTCTTTCTGAGCTTTCTTTTTCAGGTCTTCAAGAGTTTCATTTGCTTTTGATTCCACTTTCTTCTTTGTAGAATCTATCACTTCCTTAGCCTTGTTTTCAGCTTCAGTTTTCCTTTTTTCCAGCTCCTGATTCACTTTGGTCTTTGTTTCAGCAGCAACATTATCAACTTTGTTTTGTACGGCAGTTTTTAGTGCTTCACCTTCATTTCCTCTGTACTCAAATTTCAATTTAGGTTTGAAAACCGGGCCTGAAAGCAAAATATCAAGATTGATGGTTTCACCAAGATTTATATCCAGTCCTTTTGCCTTAGCCTGGCTTGTGAGGAAATTCAAACCCTTATTAATGTTTTGGCCTGCTGGAATTTTATCTATTTTTGATTTTGGAATTTTAGCATGTACTATGTAGTCAATGGTTTTATCAAGTTTATTTGTCCCGGAAATATTGAAGTTCATATCATCAAATTTGACATCAAATGGATTAACTTTTAAAATTCCGTTGAGTATCTCAAATCTTCCTTTAATATTTTCCAGTTTTATATTTTTGATGGATTGAATATTCAGTTTTTCTGCAATCTCATTTGTCCCTGCAAAAGATCTGATATATCCGTTAATGGTCTGTACCAGACCTGCAGCATTTATTGTTTCAAGCTGTGGTGACATATCCTCATTGAGTTTGCCCTTTAAATTAAAATCTGCATTGAAAAATCCATTCAGAAACTTAACCACAGGTGCTAAAGCCTGAAAAGTCACAAACTGCCTGTACACTTCTTCATATCGCATATTTGCAAGAGAAAGTTTAAAGTCATATTCAGGTTTAGCTTTGTCCTTTGCCGAAAAAAGGCCTGAAAGTTTCATTTCTCCTCCCATTCCATCAGCAGCAAGGTCATTGAACCTTATACTTTGGTCCTTCAATTCCATATTACCTTTCAGAGAGTTGATTTCTTTTCCTGTATAATTGATTTTCTCAATATCAGCATTAATTGCCAGGTTCATTTTATCAGGCAAAACAAAGGCCTCTTCTTCAGTAGTTGCGGATTTGCCATCTGTCCCCGGTGCCATAAACTTGTCCATATCAAAATGGGGACTGTCAATATTAAGATTCCCTGCAAGGACTTTATCCTCCAATGCCCAGGTTATGATATTATTCAGTCTTCCTGAGATGTTCATCCTGCTGTCAGATAAGACAATTGAGGTATTGTTAAGGCTGAGAACATTTTTTTGATAATTCCCGACTGCTGTGATATTTTTCAGGTCATAATCTTCAAATTTGAGTTTCATGATCTGCACTTTGTACTTCAAAATAAATTTGTTGACAATCATATCAATCATTCCTGCATCATCATCTGAACCCGTTTTATCAGAACTCTTGCTTTCCTGACTCGTCCACTCATCTGCATCCACGAAACTGCTTTTGCAGTCAACATCAAAAGTGACAGATTTACCGCGTATACTGTAAAATAAAGGATCAATTATTTTTAAAGTTCCGGTAAAATCAGATTTTCCGGCTTTTGCTGAAATCCCTGTACAAAGTATCTTATCATTATTAAAATATGCTTTAAGTGCTGAAATCTGCAAAGCTGGCATATCTGTATAAGCAAGATTCAGATTTTCAATTTCTGCATTGCCTTTAAGGCTCTTTTTGGATAGTGATTTACTTACATTAAAGACTATGTCAGTGACTATTTTACCTTTCAGTTGCTGAACATCCTGCATTGGAAATGCCCTGGACAAGGCATCAAGATTTAATGTTCCTTTAATTTCTCCACTAGTTGTAGGATCAGTTGTAAGATCACTGACCAGCATTTTCATCAGGAAAGACTCTCCTGCTAATGAAAAGCTCAGTGGTGCTATATTGATATTTGTTTCACCGATTGTATTGCCTGTTTTAAATATCCTGATATCAGCATTGATGTCTTCGACAGGAAGCGATAATGACGGGTATTTAACATAACCGTTATCTGCTTTAATATTGAAATCAAAATCAGGGTATTCTTCCGTTTTCAAACCGTATTTTCCCTTTACAAAACCCTCAAAACTGAATTTCCCTTCTGCTTTGACATCCTTAAAATCTTTGATATAAGCATTTGGAACAAGCGAAAAGAGTTCTTTGAAATTATTGCCGGGAGCTTTAATATTCATATCTATATCAATATCCGAATCATTCATTTTCAGCTTTCCAACTGAAACAAGCTGCAATTCATTGATTTTCAATCTATTCTCAGATATTTCAAACAACATCTGATCCAGATCTACTTTTATGTCAGCATCCATATTAATGTGGAGATCTTTCGCCATGGGAATCCCGGATGACTCATAAGTCAGTTTTTCAATATCTGTTTTGGTTGTAAGTATAAAATTCCTTGCCTTGAAATTTCCTTTTCCGTTATGATTCAGTTTAGAGACTATTATTCTGTATAAACTCTGATGATCGGTATACTTTAAGTTTCCATTAATCATAGAATATTTATTTAAATTAATATCTTTAGAATCCGAAGATTCATCCTCTGGCTGTGTATCTTTAAAAATGTTATAATTGGTTTTTCCATCAGGATTGACGATAATATTCAATGAAGGTTCAATGACTGAAAAATTTACAATTTCCAGTGGTTTGGAAGAAAATAAAGCACTTATGAGGTTCACATCGACTGAAAGTTCCTTTATTGATAAAAGTTCTTTATCTTTAAAATCACCTACCCCTTTAACATCAAGATTTTCAACTGTTGCATTCAGTCTTGGGAAACTTTTAAAAAACGATAAACTCACATCCCCAAAATCAGCTTTAGCAATTATCTGTTTATTTATCTCAGCTTTTATTAATTCCTTTACTTTCCCTTTGAATATAAAAGGAAGTGTAAATGCCATAATTACGAATACACCTGTGATAATACCACAGGTCACTAACACTTTTTTAAGTAACTTCCTTTTCCCTATAGCTTTTATTGCTTTCTCCATAATGACTATTTAAGATTTTTAAAGAAATCGATTTTCCTGACCTGCTCTATAAAATACTCTTTATCCTTAAAGTCCTTTTCAAGAAGTTTTTTAAAAGCACGTTTGGCTGCATCGAACTCACCTAGCTTATGATAAATAACAGGTATTATATATATGCTGTATCCATAATGTTTTCTGTCAGTATGGATAGAATTATCCCTGATGTCTGTAAAGTACTGGAGAGATCCTTTAAAATCATTTTTTGAATACAATGAAAATCCTTTGTCAAATGATTTGATCTCATTATTCAAAACCATATCGAGAACGATTCCGTTCATATAAAAACAATTATCAGCGCAGTCTTCAATGAGATTAACTTCTGTTAACCCTTTTGGAAGTGGAGGAAAGTACAGTTTGAAGTTTACGCTTTCATTGATCTTTGTGAAATGATGAGAAGTGGGACAGTTTTCAATATTTTCGGACCTCAGCATTCTGATATCATCCTTTAAGCTTTCTGAAGTCAATTTTACATTTTTATCAACACAGAACCATCCACCTTCCTTAATCCTGTTTACGATGTGCATAAAAAAAACTGTTTCAGTTTCTCTTTGTTCAATTTTTATAATATTGAGAGTAGGATGACTTTTGACCTGAACGGAAGGTTTGTTCAATATCTGAGAATCTACAGATGTAAAAATAATCAGTATAAAAATAGTTGTAAGTATTGTTTTCATTTAAATATTGGTGTATGTGAGTTAAAAATGATATTTTATTGCTTTTATATAACATTTTAAAAAAAAAATCATTATAAAAATGCATTAATTTATGTTCAATTAAGAAAAAAACATTTCTTTTGCAGCCTAAATTGGGATTTTATAATTTTCAATTGTCATATATTAAGAAAATTTAAATGTTTTTCATAAAAATTTTGTTGGCATAAAATAATCGTAAATCGGTAGCGTTTTAATAAAATCATAATCACTTGAACAAAAAAATCGAAAACAATGAAAAAAAAGTATTTTAATATCATCACAGTATTTGTTTTACTGACTATAGTTGCTATGGCACTTACATCATGCCACAGAGGCTATGGATGTCCATATGATTTTTAGGCTTAGTTTTGAGATAAAAAAAACAGGCTGCCCCGTTCAGGGACAGCCTGTTTTTTTTCCTACATATTACCAGGTTCTGCAATTATGAATATATTGGTCTATCCTTCTGTCTAAATCTCTTTTTTCATCTTCCAATCTTATCCTTTCGTGCTGGCTTACATGATTATTCCGGTACACTTTTCTTTCCAGTTTTTTCAATTCAAACAATTCGTTTTCAAGCTTCCTCAATTCCCTTCCGGTTAATTGACCCCTTCTGGCAGCTCTTTCAATTTTTATCTCAAGACTTTCAATTGACAGTCTGTCGTACCTGTAGCTTCTTTCGTAATGATCTCTCTTTTTGTATTTGTCCCTTTGGAGATAATCACGTTCATAGTAATCCCTGTTGTGGTGTCCCTGGGCATAAACTGATGGCATAACTATCATTCCGATCAGAAATCCGATTATTAATTTTAATGTTTTCATGGCTTTGAGTTTAATTTGTTTTAATTATTATAATCATAAGACGCATTGAAATGAATAAAGTTAAATCAGTGATCCCGTTTTAATATTTTTTTAACTTTTGAAAATCGAAATGTTAACATTGAACCCTTATTTTTAACAATTTTAATCATGGTACTTTTTTACCTTAAAACCTGAGTTGTTATAAATTATTTACTATAACTTTACTAAAATTTTACTTATGGAAAATCATTATGATGCAATTGTTATCGGTTCAGGAATAGGAGGTCTGACAACAGCAGTTCTATTATCAAAAATATATAAACAAAAAGTACTGGTTCTGGAACAACATTTTGAAATCGGTGGTCAGACCCACGAATTCATGAGAGTAAAAGATGGTAAAAAATACCACTGGGATGTTGGAGTACATTATATCGGTGATATGAAAAAAGGCCTTCTGACCAGGAAGATTTTTGATTTCATAACCGATAGGAAAATGGAATGGGAAAAGATGGCTGATCCTCATGACATTTTTATTTATCCTGATATTAAATTTCCTCAGCCTTCCAATCCAAAATCATTTCAAAGAGATCTTATAAATACTTTTCCTGCAGAGGAAATTTCTATTAAACAGTATTTCAGGGATCTTAAAAAAGCATCAGGATGGTTTCAGTCCTTTATTATGAGCAAATTGATCCCAATAAAGTTCATTGGTGAACTGATGAAATACAAAAACAAATCATTAGCTTTATCAACGACCAAAGAATATCTTGATTCCAGATTCAAAGATCAAAGACTTAAAGCAATATTGTGCTCGATTTGGGGAGATTATGGAGTCCCACCATCCGAAAGTGCTTTCGTGATACATTCTATCGTAGTCAGGTCTTATCTTTATGGGGCTTATTATCCGGTAGGAGGCGCAAGTTCAATTGCTAAAAATATGGTGCCTGCTATCGAAAGATCAGGTGGTAAGGTATTGGGCAGAAAAAAAGTTAACAGAATAATCATTGAAAACAATCGTGCAGTTGGTGTTGAAGTAAACACAAAAGATAGTTCAGAACAATATTTTGCAGAAAGAATAATCTCGGATGCAGGGGCTTACAATACTTTCATTAATCTATTACCCGAAAATATAAAATTGCAATTCAGGGGTGATCTAAAAACTGATAAACTTGGAATTTCATCAAATACTCTTTATGTTGGCTTAAAAGAAAGCCCGGAAAAATTTGGAATAAAAGGAGAGAATATGTGGATATTTACCGGATATGATCACGACAAAATGTACGAAAACAGCAAAAATTCAGATGATATACAGCTTGCTTTTATCTCCTTTCCTTCTTTAAAAAATCCACTTGCGAAGTCACACACCATGGAAATAATAAGCTTTACACAATACAATAAATTTAGCAAATGGAGTGACACAAAATGGCTTAAGAGAGGATCAGATTACGAAGCATATAAAAATGATCTAAGCCTGAAATTGTTGAATTTTGCAGAGAAACATATTCCCGGTATAAAAGATATTATTGATTACCATGAATTGTCGACTCCTCTCAGCATGAAGCATTTTACAGGATGGGAAAAAGGAAGTTTCTACAGCTATCCGGCAACACCTGACAGATTTAACAATAAAGCCTTCAGTGCTAAAACCCCTGTAAAAAATCTTTATCTTACCGGAACTGATGCCGGAATGCTCGGTGTGCTTGGAGCCATGATGGGAGCCTTGTTTTCCACTGTCAAAATGAAAGGATTAAGATCATTCATGAAAATTATGAAAAAAGTAAATGAATAAGCTTAAGGAATTTTAAAACATGGAACTTAAAGACAATGAAATACTACTCAGGAAATTGACATTAGCTGATAGATTTGATATGGCAGAACAGGCTAATAATATAAATGTAAGTCAAAATCTCAGAGATGCTTTTCCAAATCCTTACACAATAAGTGATGCTGAATTTTTCATAGAGAATATTGCAAATAATGAAAAAAATCACATTTTTGGTATTTTTTATGAAGGCAATTATTGTGGCAATACAGGCCTTCATCCGGGTGAAGATGTATATCGTTTATCGGCAGAATTAGGGTATTTTATTGGAGAAAAATTCTGGAATAAAGGAATTACTTCACGTGCAGTAAAATTGATAACTGATTTTGGTTTCAATGAACTCAAAATCCTCAAGATATATGCAGGCATTTTTGAGTTCAATAAGCCTTCAATGCGTGTATTGGAAAAATGTGGCTTTAAACTGGAAGGTATCTTATTAAAATCAATAATTAAATATGATAAGATCTGGGACGAATATCGATATGGTAAGGTGAATCCCAAATTTATGGAATAAAAGTACTTCTTTCTAATTAAAATAAAATCCTAACCTCAAAATTAAATTATGTTCAAATTATTTTTTTTAGAAATATATAGATTAGTCTATATTTCAATATTAACATCTATTCTATTTTTTTGTACAACTGTCAATACCTATTCACAATCAAAAGAGCTGAAATGGTCAACTGACGGAAACTCATATTATTCACTTCAGAAGAATGAAATAGTACAGATCACTTTACCTGAAAATGAATCAAGAGTCCTGGTTTCAAATGATCAGTTAAAACCTGAGGGAAGTTCTAATTCATTAAAAATAAGCTATTTCACAGTTTCTGAGGATCAGCAAAAAATTTTACTTTTTACTAAAACCAAAAAAGTTTGGAGGCTCAACACAAGAGGTGACTACTGGGTTTACGACCTTAATAATAAGTCATTGAGCCAATTAGGAAAAACACTTCCTTCATCGTCATTGATGTTCGCCAAGTTTTCACCAAATTGCGAATCTGTTGCTTATGTTTGCAATAATAACATTTATGCAGAAAACCTTAAGACAAATGAAATTGAAGCACTTACAACAAATGGTTCAAATACCCTTATAAACGGAACTTTTGACTGGGTTTATGAAGAAGAGTTTTTTTGCCGGGATGGATTCAGGTGGTCGCCTGACAGCAGGTCGATTGCATTCTGGCAGATAGATGCTAAATCGATCAAAAAATTTTTTATGATAAACAATACTGACTCTGTTTATTCTCAGATCATTCCTGTGGAGTATCCTAAAGCCGGAGAAAAACCTTCCTCATGCAAAGTTGGAGTTGTTTCTATTCAGGATAAAAAAATCAGATGGCTTGAAATACCGGGAGATCCGGATCAGAATTATATTGTCAGAATGGAATTTATTCCCGCAACAGACAATATTCTTGTTCAGCAGCTTAATCGTAAACAGAACCTAAGCAGGCTGTATATCTGTGAATCATCGGAGCATTCAAAAATATTTTATGAAGAGACTGATGATGCCTGGATTGATTTATACCAACCCGGAAATACTTATTCAATAGGGTACACTAATAAATTTATTTGGCTGAACGGGAATAAGGGTATATTATGGCCATCAGAAAAAGATGGGTGGAGGCATTTTTACCAGCTGACTTTTGATAATAAACCTGAAAAACTGATTACAAAAGGCAATTTTGATGTGATCGAACTGAAATATACCGATGAATTAAACGGATACCTTTACTATATAGCTTCACCTGAAAATGCGACCCAAAAATACCTGTACCGGTGCAAACTAAATGGTAATGGCAAATCGGAGTTGATAAGCCCTCAGACGATGAAAGGCACTCATGATTATTCCTTTTCTCCGAATGGTAAATTTGCCTTACACTCATTCTCAAATCATTATACTAAACCATCCCGAGAATTTCTTTACATGCCCGATAATATCCCGCTGAATGAAAAAGAAAGTATTTTATCTAATTTACAATCACTTGAAGAAAAACCTGCGGTTGAGTTTTTCAAGATCAAAACAGAAGAAAACACCGAAATGGATGCATGGATGATTAAGCCTCATGACTTTAATCCTGAAATGAAGTATCCTGTAGTATTCTATGTTTATTCTGAACCGGCATCAGCCACTGTAACGGATGTTTACGGAAACGCGCAGAATTTTCTTTATGCCGGTGATATGTCCGAAGATGGTTATATACAGATATCAATTGATAACCGGGGAACACCTGTACCAAAAGGCAGAGCCTGGAGAAAGTCAATTTACAAAAAAATAGGTCAGTTAAACATTAAAGATCAGGCAATGGCAGCAAAAGAAATCTTTAAATGGGATTTCGTAGATAAAGAAAGAATAGCCGTGTGGGGTTGGAGCGGAGGGGGTACTGCAACACTAAATCTGATGTTTCAGTATCCGGATATGTATAAAACCGGTGTAGCAATTGCTCCATTATCAGACCTGAGACTTTATGATAATATCTACCAGGAACGATATATGGGTTTGCCTCAGGAAAACCCTCAGGATTATATTTATGGATCTCCTGTTACGCATGCAGGAAATCTTGAAGGAAAACTACTTCTTGTCCATGGGACTGGTGATGATAATGTACACTTTCAGAACTCTGAAATTTTGGTCAATGAGCTGATAAAACACGGAAAAATTTTCCAGTTCATGCCCTACCCTAACCGGACTCATAATATTTCGGAAGGACCGGGTACATTTGAACACCTTGTTAAATTATACACATTGTTTATAAGAGAAAACTGCCCTCCGGGTGGGAAGAATAAATGAAAAATGAAAAATGATCCCGATTTATCGGGAGAAAAGTGAACAACTGACAGTGTTTAATTGATTCTGCGTATCTGCGTGAAAATAAAAAAACTGATAGTAAGGGATAAAAAACCGATTAACAGACAACGGACAACAGATTAAAGTGAAAAATGAAAAATGAAAAATGAAAAATTTATGATGCAGCTTTTAAAAAACCCCGCACTTTACCCTTCAGATGAATTGCTTCATCAGGTGATGGGAGACAGTTTTGAAGTTTTCAGTGAATTGAGGGAATTATTGACAATATCGCATTTCACATTCAATTACGAATGGAATTACTATAAAGATGGAAAATCATGGCTTTGCAAGGTGGTTAACAAAAAGAAAACTATATTTTGGCTGTCTGTATGGGAATTTTCATTCAAAACAGGTTTCTATTTTACAGAAAAGCATAGAACCGGAATTAATGACCTGAATATAGATGATGAAATAAAAAAGGATTTTAATGAAGGAAAACCAATTGGCAAGCTACTACCTCTCGCAATTACAGTTACCAATCGGGATCAGATAAAAGATATCCTGAAAATTACAGATTACAAATTTAAAAACTTGAACTAAAATTCCGGTTCTTCAAATGCCGGTACAGATTTCTTTTCATCTTTTTTCTTTATACCGAAGTTGTACCTGATATTCATACCAATCCATCTTGTATCTGACTTTCTGCTTCCTGAACTTTTTATTGTTCCCTGGTTATATACAAATTCTGTGTCCATGGTTTTGAATATATCTCTGGCATTAAGGGTAACTGTCAGTTTTTTATTGAAGAATGTCTGAGTCAGGCCAAGGTTTAGCTGCCCGAAATCTTTCATTTCATAGAAATTCCATTGCCCTTTAGTCATCATGAAGCCGGTTAAACTCAATTTTGTATCTTTGAATAAACTCAGAGAATGGAAAGTAAAAAATCTCCAGCTTCCATTTGAAAATTTCCAGGGCTGATTTTCATACACTCCGTCATACTCATTATAATTGTACTGTGCACCAATAGCAAAAAAATACTTTGATCCGGGTGGTATACCGAATATGCCTCGAAAATATGTTTCCTTGTTGGATCCAACATTATCGTATGTTCTCACAAGTACATTTTCAAAATTCCTGTCATTGTACATCACAGTTGAAAAAATGTCCGTGGTGATATTTCTGCCAATAGCAAAAACAGGCATATCATTAAAACTGACATTAAATTCATAATTGTCAGTGAATTGAGGCCGTAAAGAGGGATTTCCCGCTTCATAAAGATACTGGTCAATAAACTTATTATATGGATTTAGCTCCTGATAGCCAGGTCTGTTAATTGTCTTTCTGTAAATAAGATATGCAAATAATTCAGCCCCCATAATTTTGAAAAACCGACGGCTGAGATATACATATGGAAACAAGTCCGTCCTGTTTACCAGAAAACTTGTATCAGAAGGAATAGTCTGTCTTCCTTCCATGTATGTATTTTCAAGACGTACGCCTGTTTTGAGGTTCAGTTTTGCAAAAAGCTCCCGCGATAACTGAATATATGCTGCATTTATATTTTCCAGGTAGCTGAAGGCATTGGTCCGGACCGGATCTTTGATGTTATTACCATTCAAATTCAGGAAATAATCTGAATTACTTGAAAACTTTTGTAAAGTGCTTTTAACTCCGGTTTCCATTTTGAATTTCCAGGGTAAATGGCTCGTAAGATCTGATTGGAGTATAAAATAGTTCCTGTTCTGAAAATTGATGCCATTTCCTGAAAAACCCGCCTTAAATGGCAATGAAAATTCAAGTCCGTAATCCTGATCTGAATTACTCCTGTTATAGTTATAACTAAATCTGGTATCCAGTTCTGATCCTGAGGTGTCAAATTTAATAAGTAATCCTATATCCTGCTGAATACTCCACAATCCGGAATTACTTACTGAATTATTAATGCTTTCTGAAATTTTTTGCAATTCAGAAGTTTGTTCAAAATTAGTATTTAAAGAAGAAGAGCTTCTGTCAGAATAATTGATCCTGCCATCATAATTCAAACTTATCTTTGGGTTAAACTCGTAATTCATTCCAAATCCTAGTATAACCGGCAACTGATCCACAAGGATATTAGCCGATTGATTCAGAACTGTATTCTGAGCTAAAAATCGCTTTGTATTCAGTTCTTCATTATTTTTATAATTATTGACATTTAAATTTATGTAGCTTGTACTGTTCGAACTGCTGTTATTAAAACTTAGACCTGCAGACTGTCTGCCATACTTACCCTGGTTGTATCCAAGATTGACAGACCCGAACCGGCCGATCTTAACTCCCTTTTTCAGGACAATATTAATTATTCCCCCTGAAGATGATGCATCAAATTTTGTTGATGGAGTCCGGAGTACTTCAATTTTCTCAACACTATAAGGCGGAAGGCTCCTCAAAATTGTTGTAATGTCCTGATTGCTCATTTTCTGTTCCCTACCATTTATATAGATTGCAGCCGGAGTTGATCCGGTTAGATAAATTCCGCCTTCCTGATCCACATACATACCGGGAGTACTTTCAAGCACTTCGAGTGTATTGGAAGCTGTGTTAGCAATTGGTGCTGGATCGATTATCATTTTATCATCCTCCTGTCTTATTAATGGTTTTTTCCCAACAATACTGACTTCCCCCAATGAAAATGATTCTACATTCATCAGGAATTCAAAACTAGGATTTGCCTGAGTAACATTTATTAAAGTATCAATCGATTTATAACCGAGGTGTGATATTTTCAGGCGGTACAGCTCATTTAAAACTTTACCGAAAAAAGCATGTCCGTCATTGTCTGACATTTCGAAAGTTATACTTGAATCTCTTGTATCCTGAAGTTTGATTGCGGCACCGGGAATTGTTGACCGGTCCGCATTTCTGACAGTTATTTTTAATGATTTGCTCTGCGCCATTCCATCATAACTGTACAGGAGAGCTAAAAATATTAATGATCTAAAAACAAAAATTTTAAAATTCACCATTCCTCTTAATTGACTGAAAATACTTATACTATAAAACGATACGAATCACAAACGTGAAAGTTCAACAAAAAAACCAATAACAGCTTTAACTCAGTTTATCAATATATATTTTTGAAAAGCTATCCAAAATTCTTATGAAATGAAAATTAGCAATACTATGATTGATATAAAACAAGTAAAACAATTGATAGTAATAATCCTGATCATTAATAATCTTTCTTATTTCTTCCAATAGGTAAAATTTAAATATGATTTTTTTACTTTTTAATAAATTTCTTACTAAAAATGATGCCTTTTTTTAAAAAAAAACAATTATTTCGATAAAATTTTTATTTTTATTTAGATTTATTACAATTAATCAATAATCAATTATACTTTTATGCCAATAAAAAATATTAACTATGAAAAAATTAAATTTAACTTCTTTTTTAAGCGGTATAGGCTTTACAGTGATAGTATTGACAATCTTTGCATTCACAAATAAAAATGAATCGGGAAAGATTATTACAGAAAACCTGAAAGCGGCACCACCAGTAGGAACTGTTAGTCCTGCAACAGCAGTGCAGTACAGAAATAATTTCAAAACAATTTATCCGGGAGCGATTGAAGCAGTAAATATTTCAGTTGAACAACTGGATGCATTGAATCAGACTGTAGTGGCTATGAACAACGACTTACGTGAAGTATCCGGTTTCAGACTTTATTTTGGTGCAACTTCCACTGGACCTGCTGCCCCTGTTGTTTCAATAGCATATGTGATCAACAAACAATTGAGACAAAACGAACCTGCTTCCAATCTTCTAATGGCAGAAGGGTTTAACAGCAAATACAGGCAGCAATGTCCTCCATTTTGTGATTAAAAATGTTTTATTTTTTTTTGTCAATTTCAAATTAACTATTTATAAATCAAAATTTAAAATCATGGAAAGATGTAATTTTACTTGTCTGATAGGAGGTTTTTTAATTGGGGTAATAGTGACTGCCTCTGTTTGTTATTTTACTAGAAATTCCAGAGATGGAGAATCTGAAAGTTTAGTAGGAAATACTGATCCAAAAAAAGCCAATGAATTGCGTGGTTTTTTTACATCAAAATTTCCACAGGAGATTGCAGGAATAAATATTTCCAAACAGCAACTTGATGCCATTAATTCCACTATTACGACAACATTGCAAGGAAAATTAGACACAGTAACGGGTTTCAGGTTGTATAATGGCCTCTCTAATGGAACTGCCACTGCAAAATTAGTCTCAATTGTTTACCCGATTGGTATCGATCTTAGATTTAAATCACCAAATACTATATTTTATGCAGAAGGATTTAATGATAGGTTTAAATTACCATGTCCTGATTTTTGTAACTGATACTTTGGTCTAAAGTGAGATGATATTGATTCAGAAAGAAAAATTCAGCCGGATCTTTGGATTTAAAAACAATAATCCGGCTGATTATATTTTTTTGTAGTCTTGAAAAATGTCTAAAAACTTATAATATATTGATTTATTCAAAAGTCTAATATGTTTACATTCAGAGTAGTAAGAGTTTTAATTTTTTCTGTTTTCCTGGTTTTGATTGCATTCCATTCATTTGCGGGCAATTATTCTGAACCAAAGAAGAATAAAAGCACTGAAAGCTTTAAAGGTAACCCGGAAAATGATATTTTCAAAAAGATTGACAATATAAAATCCGCATTGGAATTTGAGATCAATCAAAACAATAATGACCAGCATTTTGACAGCCTCGTATCAGTAGCAATAGCACTGGCTGAATCCACATTTAATAATGAAAAAACACTTGAAGTATATCAAACATATTTTGATCTGGTTCAGATGGATGGTCAATATGTTGATTATCAAACTTTGGTCAACCGCACTGAACAACTTACCTTAGAAAACAACTACAATATTGACAAATCCGACCTTTGGCAGAATATTTCCTCAAGTGCTTCAAGGTTGAATTATCCGCTTGTAGCGCATAAATTTGCCCTTAAAGCTTTCAGTGAAGCCGAACTTGAGAAAAACCCCGAAAAGAAAGTACAGGCATATCTTACATTAGGAAAAAGCCTTCAGATTCAGAAATATTATATTGAAGCTTACCAAAATTATCTCAATGCTTCTTATCTCACTGAAACTCTGGAAAATGGACATGATAAAGATGAAATAAAGAAAAAATGCTTTTCTCATCTTTTTGAATTTCATAGAAATGTCAACGACTATGATCAGGCTGCAAAATATAAGATACTTGAAATTGAATTAATTCAGAGCAATTTAAAAACGGATTCGCTTGAATTGTTTTGGGCTAAATATGATATGTGTGGGTTAGCAATTCTATCAAAAAAATATGGTTCTGTGGTCAATACTCTTGATGAGTTGCTTAAATATTCCGCCAAAGCAAAGAATAAAAAACTCAAGGATTATTCATTTTCACTTTACAGGCAATACCTGGTCCAAAACAATGATCTTTTTGGTTTTCATAAGATCTATGTTGAAAAATATCCTGAAGAATTAGAAAGACTGAAAATATTTCAGCCAGTTCTTTATCATCAGATTAAATCAAAACTCGCTGAATTTAAAAATGACATAAATACTGCCTGGGCAGAATATATTAAAGCAGAGTCACGCTTTGATAAAAATGATAGCCCAATTTTCATATCAAATTTTTATAACCGGTATGGACAATTCCTTTTTAAATATGGAAAGTTAGATGAAGCTATAAATTCATTTCAAAAAGCATTTGCAAATGCAGAAAAAGCTCAATATATGGAATATATGCTTGAATCTTCATATTTCCTGGATTCATTAAGTAGTTTGGCAGGCAATTACATTGAAGCATACAAATACTCAAACATCAATAAAAAGCTTTTAATACAGCGAACTTTACTTAATAAACAAGATGAATTTCTAAGAATGGAGCTTGCAAATGAATCGAGACAGATATCTCTAAATCAAAAGAGAATTGAAGAAGACAAAAAGAGGAAATTCAATCTTCAGTATTTTATTATCACAATGAGTATTCTATTCTTCTTTTTGATATTCATTATATTCAGCAGGTTAAAAGTGCCGGAATGGTCAATAAAAGGACTTGGCTTTGTAAGTGTTTTAATGCTTTTTGAATTCATTATTCTTATTCTTGATCATGAAATCCATCATATAACTCATGGAGCACCTTTATGGATTTTTGCGATTAAAGTATTGATTCTTATATTTTTATTTCCTTTGCATCATATAATTGAGAAAGCTATCATAAAGTTTATGATCCAGAAAAAACAGATCTGGAGACCAAATAAGTCTCACATAAGAGAAGCTATGCACAGATTGTGGCCATGGATGAGCGATCAGGAACATTGAGAATAATCCGTTTGTTATATTAGTTTGTATCATTATAGATTTCAGAGATAACTGAATTTTTTTTATTATCTTTTGAATTTATAGGAATCAGTAGTATAACTAATAATTGCACCGGAAAAATGAGAAAAAATCTTCATACTTCATATCATTTAACACTGAAAGGACTTGAAAGCGAAATAACGGTTCAGAAAATTGAAAATGAATTAAAGCTTATCAATACTATCAGTTCTGTTAGTATTGATTATCCTAATAAAATCCTCCATTTTGATGCTGATAATTCTGAAAATATCATTCCGGATATCGTAAAGTCAATCAGGAAATATGGTTGCGATGTTTTAACTTCAAAAAAATTATTCCCTGTCCTTCATATGAGCTGTGCATCCTGTGCTGCAAGTTCACAATCCATCCTTGAACAAACATTTGGGGTGACAAATGCATCTGTCAATTATGCAAATAACTCCGCAATAATTGAATACTGCCCTACCCTGACTGATCCTGTAAAGCTAAGATCAGCATTATTAAATGCAGGTTACGATTTAATGACTGAAGAAATTGAGAATACAAAAGCAGCCCTTGAAGAAATAAATAAAAATCATCTGGAAAAGCTTAAATCAAAAGTGATATGGTCAGCAATTCTATCTATACCGGTTATTATAATTGGTATGTTTTTTATGAATATCAAATACGCTAATTACATAATGTGGGCTTTCGCAACACCAGTTGTATTCTGGTTCGGCAAGGATTTTTTCATAAATGCATTCAAGCAACTTAAAGCCAGGAGGGCAAGCATGGATACTCTTGTTGCTGTCAGTACAGGTACTGCCTATATTTTCAGTGTTTTTAACACCATTTTTGGAGAATACTGGCACAATCAAGGCCTCCATGATCATGTTTACTTTGAAGCAGCAGCAGTCGTGATAGCTTTTATACTGCTTGGAAAAATGCTGGAAGAAAAAGCCAAAGGCAAAACTTCAGCAGCACTGAAAAAACTCATCGGACTGCAACCGAATACAGTGAATATTGTTGACCCTGAGGGTAATTTGTCTGAAATTCCGATCAATGATGTTAAGCCGGGAGATATAATCATTGTGAAACCCGGTGAAAAAATTGCTGTTGATGGTACATTGATCTCAGGCACTTCTTTCGTTGACGAGAGTATGATCACAGGTGAACCTATTGCCATAGAAAAAACACTGAATTCGCGGGTTTTTGCAGGAACAATAAATCGAAAGGGAAGTTTCAGATTTCTTGCTGAAAAAACAGGAAAAGATACTTTGCTTGCACATATAATAAATATGGTACAGGAAGCACAGGGCAGTAAGGCAAAAGTTCAACGGCTCGTTGATAAAATAGCAGGTATTTTCGTACCTGTAGTCATTGGGGTTGCATCGGTCAGTTTTATTATATGGATGATTGCAGGAGGAGAAAACTCATTTTCGCATGGACTTATCTCGTTTGTCACTGTACTGGTAATAGCATGCCCGTGTGCTCTTGGACTGGCCACACCAACTGCTATCATGGTTGGCATTGGCAAGGGTGCTGAAAACGGGATACTTATCAAAGATGCAGATAGTCTGGAATCAGCACTTAAAGTCAATACATTAGCTTTGGACAAAACCGGTACATTAACAGAAGGAAAACCAGTTGTGAGCGAAGCATTATGGTTTAAGGATGAAGATAAAAATAAAAACATACTTGCCTCTATTGAAAGACAATCGGAGCATCCGCTGGCTGAAGCCATTCTTAATTCGCTCCACAGCGATACAAACCTTGATATTGAAGCATTTGAAAGTATCACAGGAGCAGGAGTAAAAGCTCAAATCAATGGCAATGTCTATTATGTTGGTACCGGTAAATTGCTTGAATCAAACGGAATTAAGATCTCAGAAAAAATAAACAGAATAATTGATGAATGGCACAAAAATGCAAGTTCTGTTGTACTGTTTTCAGATAAGAATGATATTCTGGGGGCATTTGCAATCACCGACAAAATAAAATCTACATCAAAAGCTGCTGTCGAAGAATTAAAAAAAGCAGGGATTGAAGTTTATATGCTTACCGGGGACAATAAAACTGCTGCTTCAGTTATAGCCATGCAATCGGGGATAAGCAATTATAAGGCAGAAATTTTACCTGACCAGAAATCAGAATTCATAAAACATCTGCAGTCACAGGGAAAAACGGTTGCAATGGTGGGTGATGGCATCAATGACAGCAACGCCCTTGCTCAGGCCGATGTAGGAATTGCTATGGGTAGTGGAAGCGATATAGCCATGGATGTAGCCGGGATGGTGATTATTTCCTCTGATCTCCGCAAAATCCCACAGGCAATCAAACTTTCAAAACTCACTGTCAGAACTATAAGACAGAACCTGTTTTGGGCATTTATCTACAATGTGATAGGCATTCCGATAGCAGCAGGAATTCTGTATCCAATCAATGGTTTTATGCTGAATCCTATGATAGCCGGTGCAGCAATGGCACTGAGTTCAGTCAGTGTGGTCAGTAACAGTTTACTATTAAAGTACAAAAAATTGTAATCGAAGTTGCTGGAGTTTTTTAGAAAAAAAAACTAATTGCCTGATAGCGACGACATTAAGATGGTGAAAATGTATAATTCATGACAGCCATGTTAGATTGAGATTACTTTTCAACTCCTCAGCATTATCCTTTAGTAAGGTTTGATTCGTGTATTTCGCAAATAGTTAATGATAATTGAACCTTTCGGGATATTTATGATATCATCATTTGCTTACAAGGATGGCTTCAGATTGCCTATGGTTGGTCTCACTGCTGTCCGAAGTTTTCAAAACTTCGGACAAATATAATATATCACCTCGGTATATATTCTTCAGTTGAGCCAAAATCTATTAATTCAACCTCTAAAATATAATTACCTGCTTTCCGAAGTTTTCAAAACTTCGGACAAATATTAACTATCATCTTGTACTTTTTTTGTCAAAAGTAACTAATCACTATATTTTTTCAAAATATTTGTGTTAAGTTGTACAGAAAAAAAAGCATTATCTAATTCACAATATGAGTCGTAAGTTATGCCTGTCCCGACACGAAGTTGTCGGTGGCTTGTCCTGATACGAAGTTGTCGGGGCAAACTTACGACAGCGAGAACTTACAACAGGGGAATTGTTATAATTAGTTTGATATATATACTTTTTTTGAAAATACTTCTTTTAAACCTTCTATTCTTATAATAAATAAGCCAGAATGACGCTTTACTTCAAATTCATAATCGGGTAAAATCTTAAAAGATGATATTTCTCTTCCTGAAAGATCTATTATACTAACATAATAATATTTTTCATTTAAAGAATCTCCTGCTAATTTGAAACTGTTTGGTCCTGTTTGGTCAAGTTTACAACTAATAATATTATTGTTGGAACTTGAGGAAATCAAGTCAGGAAAATCCAAAGCAAAAACTTCCTGCCCGTATTGTGTTTCCAGTGAATATAAGAAATATAAAGTTTTGTCCAAAAAACAAATGGGGTAAACACTTTTCTTTGAGTGCTTGAATATTTATCAAACTCATATATAATTTCTTCTTTTTCCTCATTGTTTTTATAAACATAAAGATATGGCTTTAGACCATTTGAAATACCGGAGGCAAGAAATCCAAAATTTCCTTTTGTTATAATATTTGATATATATTTATTTTGAGTTTTTAATATTTCTTTACTTGAGATACCATCTGACTTATTTATAGTATAATAACTATTAAAATCCTTGTTATGATATAGAATATTTTTATCCAAAATACTAAACTCAAATGAGGAATAAAATTCAGCAGCATTATTTTCAATTACTTTGCCCTTAGGATTATTTTCATTAAATAGTTCAACTTTAAATTCATCAATAAGAAAACAGCTTTCTTTATTTATATTAACAGCATATTTCGGCACTTTTGTTTTTATTTGTACAAATTGAGCGTTCGATTCTGTAAACGAAAATGTTTTCTGAATGGTGCCTCCTGAATTTTTCTGTGAAAAAACAAAACCACCTTTAAAGGCTGCTGTTAATACCACTTTAAAATCTTCACTGTTAGCAAAAGACCCCAATTCTTTAAAGCCTTCAGAATCAATGAAAAAGGCAGTTGTTTTTGCATTATTAGATTTTACATAAACAATACCATTTTTATAAGGTGTTACATTACTTTCATTATTTGAATAATAATCTGTTCTAAAAAAGACATTAGATTCAAATGTAAATCCGGAAATGATATATGTATTATTAATACTAAAAACTGAATCATTTTTAGCAAAAAATAATTGATTATCACCTCCTTGAACAATTTCTCCATTTATCGATGAAACTTCTAATTTCGTACCTTCAGTTGTTCCATTGGTTGACCATATATTATTTGATGATTGAAAATATAGTTTTTGACCAATATTCATAAAGTTACTCAAAGACGAGCCGGATGAACCCTGACTGATTTCTTTTAGCAGAATCATTTTTTTATCCTTTATAAAAAATAATTCTTCTCCTGTCGCTATATTTCCTGTAGCCAATACATATCCTCCATTTACATAACCTCCCTTAAAACTTGAATTATATAACTCAATAGAGATATTGCCACTGCCAGGTTCTAAATCATTTACGAGATATGGCAGTTGGCCAAATGCAAATGATGTGAATAATGCGAAATAAAATGGTATTAAAATTTTCATAATAATTATTTTTTATTGATTGTTTTTAATAAAAGCTGAATTCATGTAATAAATATAAAACTATATAAGAAAATCTCCGAGGTGTCAGAAGATTCCGTAATAAGACGGACAATTCCAAAACTTCGGACAAATATAATCTATCAACTTGCACTTTTTTTGTCAAAAATAAAAAATTTTTATTTTTTTTCAAAAATTTTGTGTGAACTTACGACAGCGGTTTTTTTTCTAAGCTTATTTTGGATGCATCATGCACCAGATTACTAGCAAAAACATTGCCTAGCACTCCCATCAGAAGTACAAAAAGTATGGCTATATGTCTAACTATATGTTTCATGTTTTTCTTCTTTCTTCTAAAGGCTAATTTGACTAAGCAATTGGCTTAGGGCTTATCGTCTGCAAGCATTACAACGTCTCTAGGATCACCTTTAGCCATTTTTAAATACTTATCAATTTTACTAATGTCTCCATCAGCTAATTTTAGAACCAACCTTAATACTTTTTCATGTGAAACCCATTCGTCAGTCTTTAAGTAGTCTTCAAATTTTGTTGCTACAATTTCGCTATCTTTTCCAAAATCATTTTTAATTGTTTCTATAATATCTCTATTCATTGTAGGCTTTGTTTTATATGGTTTAAATAGATTTGCAATAAATTTAATTAGTTTACTTAACAAATTCATATTTGCTTGGGTTGAAGGAATAACCTAAATCTTCAAGAAGTTTTACTTCTTTACCATATGTTGACCTTGTACCGTTTACAATTCCATCTATCCAAATATTATTTACATTAGTAGGATCTGATACAACTCTTATAATATCTCCACGATTTGCGGCAGAAGTAAGTCATTGACTATTTATTTCCCATGTCCAGTTTGGATCATTCAAAATGTTAACTCCAGCTGGATTCTCGCCATATTTATAGAGTTTCGGCAGTTACTGGTAAACTGAGCCATGCCGTTTACACATACCTTTACCTTCACCGAACAAAGACAGGCTTTGAACTTTTGCTAAGAGATTAAATTGCAATTTGCTATATACTTTATACTGCAGGTATTTCAGGTATTCAAATAAATATAATATCTTTGTAAAAAATGAATATATGAAGATCTTAAAATTCAAGACCACAATCAATTGCAATGGCTGCATGCTCAAAGCTAAAAGAGTACTCGATGTCCCTGAAATTGATAAATGGGAAGTCAATGTTGATGACCCTGATAAAATACTGACTGTCAGCACTGAAGTCCTCAGCTCTGAGGAAATTATAGATAAGTTGAAACTGATAGGCTACAAGGCAGAAACAATCAGTTAATAAATATCCTAAAATCTTATCAAGTGAAAAACCTGGGTTTTATATCAGTAATTTTGACAATTACTTCAATTTCAGTATTTTACAGATGTGAATGCCCTGAGTGTTTTACCCCACCTGCTGAATTATATATGAGAATTCTTGATCATGAGGATTCGACAGATATGCTTTTCAAAAACAGAGCAATACAAACCGACATGAGGTTTTTTTATAAAGAAGATAATATTATTAAATACCTTGATTTTAAATTTGAAAATGACACAATTCAAAACAAAACGCTTTTTATAAGCGGTTATCCCGGATTTATCAGTGCATCGGGGTTTAAAGAATTCTACCTGAAAATAAATGAATCTGACACCGACACTATATTTTATGACGTGGAAGAACAATCAGATGATTGCTGCACATTTTACAAGGAAATAACTTTGAAATATAACGGACAAACAATTGAAAAAAATAAAAAGGAATTTGTCTATATCATTACCAGGTAATCCGGGAGGAAACATAGTTTGCTCTGATGTGCATTTCATCCTTCCACCATCCCGCCATCTTACCATCCTGCCTTCATATCATCCAAACAAAACAAAATTTTCAATCAATGATTTCCCATTTTTTCATTTTAAATTTTTCATTTTAAATTTCCCCCTCCCCCACCTCAATCCCGATCTTCTTCATAAGCAGTGCAGCATTGAAAGTCCTGCAGACACCATGATTGAGTTTGTAGTCAAAGAAAAGATCCTCATCTTTAGACTGGATACTGAAATTGTAGTTTTTAATATTATCCGGCATAATATTTTCCATTTCGGGCAAATTGAGGTCATGAGTGGCAACTATGCCTGATGCTCCATTCCTGACAAGTTGCTTCAGCAAAGCGATACTGCCAGTCTGCCTGTCAATTGTATTAGTACCCCTAAGCAATTCATCGAGTAGCAGGAAGCATTTTTTATTATTCGCTACATAGATCAGTATATTCTTTATCCTTTCTAATTCAGCATGAAATGTTGATAACTCCAGTTCGATGGAATCACTGATCCGCATATATGTAAAAACATCCAGAGGAGTGAAATCAAAGCTTCTGGCTTTTACAGGACTTCCTGACATTCCAAGTATCAGGTTTATGCCTGTAGTCCTCAGAAAAGTACTTTTTCCTGCCATATTGGATCCTGTGACAATATCAAACCTTGAATTTCCTGACAATGAATAGGCATTTGCAATGCAATTATTTATGAGTGGGTGTGCCAATTCATGAGCCTCAAGGTAAACTTCACTTTCTGAGGACAAAGCAGGAAAAATCCAATCAGGATTATTAAACCTGACTATGCTCAATGACAGTAATGCATCGATGGTTCCAATTTTATCAAGCCAGAAATGGAATTTGTCATGGTTTCTTTCTATCCATTTCTCGAGTCTGATGCACTGTTGAATATCCCAAAAAGAAATATATTCAGGACAGGCCCTATAAAAAATATTAAGCCGGTAATCAAGGTTTTTAATCAGTTGAGCTATTTTCAGCAATTCTGCCCTGAATTTTTCCTCACCTGTAATACTAATTCTTATCTCTTTCAAAATTTCTGTATCAAATTCTTCCTTCTCAATAAGGTCCATCAGATCAGCATATTTTACAAATAATTCCGACTGCCTGGATGCATGGCTGTGCAGAATATCAACTTTTCTTTTGAACCTGAAATTAATGATGAAACTTAATATGAAAAGAAAAAACAGCCCAGACAATATTTCTTCAAATACAAAACTGATACAAAGACTCAAAAATAAAATGAATGAAAAGACAATCAATCCATATTTCAGGAATTTTTGGTTTGATAAAATTTGAGGAAAATTGTTGATCCAGGCCTGAATACCCTTATTCTCATCACTTAATGAATTTGCATTAAAAAAAACGGACAGAAACTTATCCCTGAATTTTGATTTACCGGACAATTCCTTTATCGCTGCCTGCCTTTTTAGGATAGTTTCAGGAAGCTTTTCCGGAAATCCAAGCCAGTTTGCAAGTATTTCCTGTCCTTCGTAAGTAATGGTCCTGTTTATCCTGTTGAATAAGGAATACTTGCCAAAAATATCCAGGTCTCCTGAGTATGGGTGAAAAGGATCGCTAAACTCAATGCCATTTCCAAAAATATTTGGAAGATTGGAATCAGTTTCCAATTCATTATTATATATCTTCAGCAGGTTTTCGCTTTCGCTTATCAGTTTCTCAAGTTTTAGATATTTCAATACAAAAAATAAAAATGCAGAAAAAGTGACAAGGAAAACGATCACAGATGTCCATAGATCTGATTTTGAAAATATAAAAAGCAATGCAAAACCTCCGAGAAAAAAAAGTAACCTGATAAATGCCAATAGCTTTAATCTACCTGACAATATATCTTTTTCATCAGAAATTTCCTTAATTTTATTGTTATAGTACTCTGTTATCATATTATAAAAAACTATAGTCAGCCAGGCATTTTAAGGTTGTATTCCATTTTTATAATCAATGCAATCACCAGATAATAAAATTTGGAATATACCTCATTTCATATGCCCTCTTCTGAATAATTATCAAAAAGTTTTGTATCAAAAATACAAATATGATATTTAAATGTCAAAATACCCGTATATTGCAGCATTGTTTTGCAAGATGGGAATTTCACTAGACATAATAAAAACTCCTGTTGAAAAAGAGTTAAGGGAATTTGAAGAGTATTTCAAAGCCTCAATGAAGAGCAATGTAGCATTGCTGGACACTATTACCTATTACATCTACAAGAGAAAAGGCAAGCAGGTGAGGCCAATAATGGTATTGCTAACTGCCAGGATGCTGGGCAAAATAACCAATGACACGTATACTGCTGCATCACTTATAGAACTGCTTCATACGGCCACTTTGGTACATGATGATGTAGTTGATGATTCAAAATTGAGGAGAAGTTTTTCTCTGTAAATGCATTATGGAAAAATAAAGTTGCTGTCCTGGTAGGAGATTATCTGCTGGCCAAGGGTTTATTGCTTTCAATAGAAGGTGATAAGATTGAGTTTTTGAAAATCCTGTCTTCCGCTGTAAAGATGATGAGTGAAGGTGAACTGCTTCAAATACAGAAAGCCAGGAAGCTTGATATCACAGAAGAAGTATATTTTGATATAATAAAGCAAAAAACTGCTTCACTTATCAGTTCTGCTTGTGCTATTGGAGCTGCCTCTGTCACTGGAGATCCGGAAATTATTAAAAAACTGGGCGATTACGGTGAAAATATCGGTATAGCTTTCCAGATAAAAGACGACCTTTTTGATTATGGCGAAGATGAAATTGGCAAACCAAGGGGAATTGACATCAGGGAGAAGAAGATGACATTGCCTTTGATTTATGCTCTTCAGAATTCAAACAGATCTGAAAAAAGCATGATCATAAACACGATTAAAAATCACAATGAAGATAATAAAAAAGTAAAGGCATTGATCCAGCTAATAAAAGATAAGGGTGGAATGGATTATGCAGTCTCCAGAATGAAAGAGTTTAAAGATGCAGCAAATTCAATTCTGATGACATTTCCCGATAATCCATCAAGAAAATCACTTTTTGAACTTTCAGATTTTATAATAAACAGGAATAAATAATATCGTGCTTATTTCCTGATCTTCACTTTTGTTCCGGGTCTGGGAACTTTAGCCATTGAAAAACTATTCCATTTCATAATATCACTGATCTTAACATTATCAAATTTCCTGGCTACGTCAAGCAGTGATTCTCCTGGTTTCAATTTGTATATTATGAAATTGTCGTCATCCTCTTTATTGGCTGGTGAGTTCACAGCCAAAACAGGTGTTTTCATTTGTCTCGTACTCTGATTCAAGCTGATACTGTTATCAAATTTATGGCTTATACTCTCACTTATGGTGTAAGCATTGTCATTTCCCAGCATATATCCTGCTATATCCCTGGGAAAATAATTCATTATATACTGTGTATAATTCTGGTTTAATTCTTTATCAAACTCAATTTTTTCAAAATTTTCATGTTCGATCAGTGCATATAGTGCTGATTTGGGAAGTATAAGTTTATAACCCTCAGTACTAGCCGGAATGAAATTTTGTCTGTAAGCAAAATTGAGACTTTTTATCACATCCATCGATACTCCGGTAATTTCAGAAATGTACTTAAAATCCATATGCCTGTAAACCCTGGCCTGCGCATTATCATAATAATAGTCGTCAACCGGTTTTGGCTTTAATCCAATGTCATTGAAATGATTTAAAATATATGATATTGCTATGAATTTGGGAACATAATTCCTTGTCTCTCTTGGCAAGAACTTCACTACAGACCAAAATCCTTACTCCCTCCTGCCTTGTTAATTGCACTTTTCACAGCACCTGACCCGCAATTATATGCAGCCATTACAAGTGTCCAGTTATCAAATGTTGCATAAAGATCTTTCAGATGAAGTATTGCTGCTTCGGTAGACTCTTCTACATTGTACCTTCCGTCATACACTTTGTTGAGTTTAAGATTGTAATTTTTTGCCGTTCCTGCAACAAACTGCCATATTCCGGCAGCTCCGGCATGTGAATAAGCATTATTTTTCAGATGAGATTCAACGATAGCCAAAACCTTCAATTCATCAGGCAGTCCAGCTGCTTTCAGTTTTTCCTCAAAAAATGGAAAATATACTGGTATCTTACCTAAAAACTCCTGCGCAACAAATCGTGATCCACTTGTATATGAATTAACATAGTTGCCTACTTCAGAAGTATATTTAGCATCAATAAAGCCCTTAAGCTTATTAATATTCAATTCAAGATTGTCAAAATCATGACCAGGTATTCCTTTTACGCTTGTGCCTGCAATAATAAATTCAGCCGAAAACATACTTATGATCAGAAAAATCAGAGTGATTCTTTTTAATACTTTTGTTTTTGTCATAGATTGTATTTTAGTACCAATCAGTATTAAAATCTTTGCTCAAACAAACAAAATATCCTATACAGATTGCAAATATATAAAAAATTTCGAATACTACAAATTTACATTAATAAATATTTCAATTTATACTTATTTGTATTTCAATATTTGTGATTAAAAGTAAAATTGTGTAATAATTTCAGGGTTTAATTAAGAAATTTTATATATATAATTTTATTTTAAATAACAAAATAAAGAGTATTAACGCATTATACTTATGAATTGTTTTACAAAAATTGCAAAAATTGAAAGTTTATTTAAAAAATAAACTTTCCGTCCTTGTAAATCAATTCGTTATCAGCAAAGATTTCTCCGCCATTTTTCATATCCGTTATCATATCCCAGTGAATCGAAGATTCATTTTTACCACCTGTCTGCAGATAAGACTGACCGACTGCCATGTGGATTGATCCTCCCATTTTTTCATCAAAAAGTATATTTTTAGTGATCTTATTGATATTTTCATTTGTTCCTATAGCAGCCTCACCAAATCTTCTGGCACCTTTCAGTTCAAATATCTTGTCGAGATAATCCTTTCCTTTTGCAGCTTCCCATTTTTCCACAAAACCGTCTTTTACCCACAAGGTAACACCTTCAACCTCATTTCCATTGTAAATACAAGGATAGGAAAAATGAATAACACCATTTACACTGTCTTCTACAGGTGATGTATAAACTTCTCCCGAAGGCATATTGGTTTTACCATCGGAATTGATCCAGAGCCTTCCTTCAGTATTAAAACTTATCTCAAAATCTGGTCCCTTTATAAATGAATTTCTTATGGCTGTTGAGTTTATCAACTATTCTTTGTTGAATTCTACCAACATTTCTCCAGCTTTCAGACGGATCGTGATCATAGAGTTTGCATGCGCCATATACAAAATCCTCATAATCATCAAGTGACATACCTGCCTCCTGTGCTGATGCCTGTGTGGGGAACAGGCTGAAATTGCGTTTAAGAGCCCTGGTAGCAGCTCTTTCAAAATAATACTTATTGGCAGGTGCCAGAGCCTCGCGGTGAATATTTGCCTTGTGACCGTCCACATTTCTATCTTCATTTGTATTGAAAGGAGCTTTTATAAACAGGTACGCATCAAAATCTCTCATTGCAGACAGGAAGAAAGGTGAAATGCTTTTCAGCTGATCTTCAGAAGCATTATTGACAAATATATTGTACTTATCCCTGAATTCGAGGTTTACTTCCACGTTCGCACCTCTGATCACTGCTTCCCTGTAAACCTCCTTTATCAGAGGTTCTGCAAGAGTGGTACTTTTAATATAGAGATTGTCTCCCTCCTTAATTTCCACACAATAATTTACTAACAGTGAAGCGTATTTTTTTAAAATATCCATAATATATAAGTTAAAAATGAAAAGTGAAAAATGAAAAAAATTGATTGTATAACTAGCCTGAAAGGGGCTTGAAGTAATAAAAGTTTCTTTTGTTTTGCTTCTCTGGGCCTTTGCGCGAGAGTGAAAGCTAAAAGCGAAAAATGAAAAATGAAAAATGAAAAATGAAAAATGAAAAAATAACAAAATTGACTGTAAAACTAGCCTGTATGGGGCTTGAAGTTATAAAAGTTTCTTTTGCTTTGCGTCTCCGTGCCTTTGCGTGAGAGTGAAAGTTAAAAGCGAAAAATGAAAAATGAAAAATTAACAAAATTGACTGTATAACTAGCCTTTATGGGGCTTGAAGTTATAAAAGTTTCTTTTGCTTTGAGTCTCTGCGCCTTTGCGTGAGAGTGAAAGTTAAAAGCGAAAAATGAAAAATGAAAAATTAACAAAATTGACTGTATAACTAGCCTTTATGGGGCTTGAAGTTATAAAAGTTTCTTTTGCTTTGAGTCTCTGCGCCTTTGCGTGAGAGTGAAAGTTAAAAGCGAAAAATGAAAAATGAAAAATTAACAAAATTGACTGTATAACTAGCCTTTATGGGGCTTGAAGTAATAAAAGTTTCTTTTGCTTAGAGTCTCTGCGCCTTTGCGTGAGAGTGAAAGTTAAAAGCGAAAAATGCAAAAATACAAGTCACTCCTTTTTTATCCCGAATTGCGGATCAATTTTTACTAAAGCCGCGACAATAAAACCGGGTATAGTGGATATTATAACCCATTCGAAAAACCGTGAATATCCAATGGATTCCTGTAGCGCACCCGAATACATCCCGGGCAGCATCATGCCAAGTGCCATTATCCCGGTACAAATAGCATAATGAGCAGTTTTATGCTCACCCTGTGATATCATTATCATAAACATCATATATGCTGTAAATCCAAATCCATATCCAAATTGTTCAGTAGCAACAGCGATGTTTATAAGCAGAAAATCAGAAGGCTGTACGTGAGAAAGGTATACAAATGCCAGATCAGGAAGGTGCATTATCAGAACCATCGGCCATAACCACCATCTTAATCCTTTTCTGGAAATCACATATCCACCTATAAGCCCACCCATGGTAAGTGCAACTATTCCAACTGTACCATAAACAATTCCTACCTCAGTATTTGATAATCCAAGCCCTCCTTTATCAACAGGATCAAGTAGAAAAGGCTGTACAAGTTTTACTAACTGTGCTTCTGCAAAGCGGAAAAACAGCAGAAATCCCAAAATACTCCAAATATCCTTTTTCTGCATAAAAATGACAAAAGCTTTCAAAAACTCAATCACAGGGAGTAAAACTTCATTTTTTGTTTCCGATTCTTCATATTTCTTTACAAATATTGCTACAAAAGTCCTGAATAAAATCACAACAACCAGCACCAGCAATATGGTCGAGATTATTGTTGTCCAAGGTGATGCTAATCCTAATGAGGTAAAGAAAAAACTGATTAACAAAAACATGAGGTAGACAGTAATAGCAAACAAGAGAAAACCACCTATAAGTAATCCCATCTGCGTCCAATTCACTTTCTTATCTCTCAGCGTACCAATATCAGATATAGGTTTTGGTAAAATGAACCTGTGATATAGAAAAAAAAGTAAGAACAGAACTCCGCTGATGATAAAAACTATTGACCATGCCCCCTGAAATCCCAAACCCGGAGCCAGTTCACCTGCAATTACAACTAATGCACCGGATCCCACTATCGTAGCAATCCTGTAAAAAGTGGACCTTACCCCTACAAATGCTGCCTGCTGGTTTTGATTGAGACTGAGCATATAGAATCCATCAGCAGCAATATCATGAGTAGCACTGGCAAAAGCCATTATTGAAAATACTATAAGTGTGAGTTTCCAGTATATGGCTGTCTGAACACTAAATGCAATCCCAAAGAGTGTAACACCTATTATAAGTTGCATTGCAATTGTCCAGAATCTCTTGGTTTTGAACATATCAATAAAAGGACCCCATGCAAATTTTAAAAACCATGGAAAATAAAGCAAACTGGTAAAAAATGCAATATCTGAATTCGACACTCCAAGATTTTTGTACATCATCACTGAAACCGACATTACCATGACATAGGGAAGTCCCTGAGTAAAGTATAAAGTTGGAATCCAGGTCCAGGGGCTTAATTTCTTGTTCATAATCCAATAATTTTGAAACCGCAAATTAGTTAAAAAATTAAAAATATTTATCTATTAACTTGTGAAAATCATCATATTTCCATAAAAATTATTTTCTTTACTCCCTGTTTGCAATAAAAACTCAGCTAAATATAGAAAAATATGGATTTAAAAAGATGTGAATGGCCTAAAAACGACCCTCTCTATGTAAAGTATCATGACGATGAATGGGGAGTGCCTGTGACAGATGATAAAACTATTTTTGAATACCTGATTCTCGAAACATTCCAGGCAGGTCTAAGCTGGATCACAGTATTGAGAAAAAGAGAAAATTTCAGAAAAGCATTCGATAATTTTGATTATCAGAAAATTTCAGAATATGTAGAGGACAAAGTCAATGAACTCATCAATGATCAGGGTATTATAAGAAACAAACTCAAAATAAAAGCTGCAATATCAAATGCACAGGCTTTCATATTAATTCAAAAGGAATTCGGTTCATTTTCAAAATACATCTGGAAGTTTACAGACTATAAACCAATAGTCAATAACTGGACCAGCTTATCAGAACTTCCGGCTAAAACAGAATTGTCCGATCAAATATCGGCAGACCTCAAAAAAGAGGTTTTAAATTTGTTGGCAGTACAGTCATTTATGCTCATATGCAGGCAACAGGTATGGTAAATGACCATGTGACAGGATGTTTCAGACATGGGGAAGTGGGAAATTTAAAATGAAAAACTAAAAGTGAAGAGTCGAAACTGAAAAGGTGGCTGTCGGCAGTCAAAAGTAGGTAAATGTGATAAGTCATTTTCCAGTTTTCTATCTCCTGTTCTACCTGACGACCGTAACATCGCCTGTTATGAACATTTTCTCCCCATTTTCAATATACTCAATCACATAAACATAAACTCCGGACATAGCTTTTTTGCCTTTAAATGTACCATCCCAATGTATCGTTCCTGATCTTGAATATATTCGTTCTCCCCATCTGTCATAGATACTGCATTGCCGGATTTCAATACCCGGTGGTAACTTTATTTCCCAGTTGTCATTAAATCCATCTCCGTCAGGTGAAAAAATATTTGGTATATTTAGTTTGCTTTTCTCAATATTCACCCTGAATTTTATTTGATAGTCACAGCCACTTGAGTGTTTTAGATTTATCACAAATTCAGTATTCTGATCGATTGTAATATTGACCTGTGAACATGTATCACAATCCAATGATCCATTTGGTGTCCAGACAATTTTCCACTCTGAAAGATCTAGACCAAGATCAATTTTTAATGTCTCTGTAGAGTTTATAATCGTGTCATTGGGTTGTTTTATCATGGTGATATTTGGAATGTGAGGCAAAGTGATTGTAAATTGCCTTTCACATCCCTCTATCGCTGTTAACTGGACTTTTGCATCTGGCTCATCTTTGTATGTTGTTTGTCCTGAATTTGATCCATTATCCCACTGTATCTGCCAGTCATCCGTAGCACTGATGCTCAGGTTTATCTCCCCCGTTTCACAATCTATCTTCATCTTTGGCTCTTCGGGTTCTGGTATCAATCTGATATTTGTGATCGCTGTGGAATCACAGCCGTTTGATCCAAGATAAATTTCTTCTAACTTATCTTCAGTGTTTATCCAGTTACCTGAGATATATAATGAATCCCCCGGGCATAGCTTTACCTCATGTGAAGTTTTCACTGGTTCGAGCATTCTGACATGCACATATACCAGGCTGTCGCACAGTTCGGCTGATGTGAGATTTTTCTGTATGTCTGTCTGCGTTGTTATCGGCTGTCCATTGTAGATAAGTGTATCTCCTCTGCATAGTCTCAGTGTGTCGTGATTGATCTTGTTTTTGATCAAGCTGATGTTCACATCAATCAGGCTGTCGCAACCGGTAGTATTGGCTTTTTTTACTGTGAATGTTCCTGGTGTATCAAACCATCGGTCTATGATATAGACACTATCTCCTTCGCAAATTCTGCCCGCAATCTGTCCTGAAGGCAATGGTCTGACTGATATATTGTATGTCTGTATGCTGTCGCAGCCAGCTGAACTTGTAAATATCTCTGATATTTCTCCTTCTTTCGCTATCCAGTTTCCGAATATCTTTATGGAATCTCCCTCGCAGATATTTATTGTATCTGATCTTTCGATATGGTCGGTAATTATGAGGTTAAGGGTAACTATACTGTCACAACCTGCACTATTTATTGTCTGATATGTATATGATCCGCTTTGGTCATAAGTATTTCCATTCCAGGTATAGCTGTCGCAGGCAGATTGTGATAGAGCGATATTGTTTGATTTGTTTATTGTGAGATTGAGGGTGATGGTACTGTCGCATCCTGAGATTGTCTGGGTTTTGTATTGGTAGATACCGGATTGGGTGTAGGTGTTACCGTTCCAGAGGTAGCTGTCGCAACTTGTCTGAAAGCTTTCTGATTTTTTGCTGTCGTTGATCGTCAAATTGAGCATGACAGTGCTGTCGCATCCACGCGTGCTGATGGTATCGAAAAAATATATACCGCTCTGCTCATACTGATAATTGTGCCAGATGTACTTATCGCATGTAGTATGTGCCATTGATATTGTATCAGGCTTGATGATAGTAAGATCGAGAAGTACTGTGCTATCGCAGCCCTGAATATTCAAAGTGTCATACTTATATATGCCACTTTGATTAAAAGTATAGCCTCTCCACTCGTAATTCTTGCATGCTTCATGATAGATGGTAGTGCTGTCAGGCTTCAGTATGGTCAGATCGAGTGTGATTATGCTATCGCAGCCTGCTTTATTTTCGATAATGTACTTAGCGCTGTCTGTGCTTTCTGTGTAGGTCTTACCTTCGAGCCATGTGTAGCTGTTGCAGGAGCTAACCTGTACTGTATCTACTGACTCCTGGCATTGGCTAAGCTTAAGGACAAAGGTCGACTCTAATCCATAGTCAAATAAATTATAAACACCAAGGCCTGGATCAAAATCATCCGATCCGGAAAATATGCCTGTTAAGTAAATGTTAGTGTATTTATCTAAAAAAATTGAAAGTCCACTTGAATAAGCTTTACCAGTTCCAATGGCCAAAGCCCATACAAAATCACCATTAGCATCTAATTTTGTTATGAATGCAGCATCGTCATAATAAGGAGGGAACTTTAATTTATATACACCAGGTCCAGGATCAAAATCCGCTTCGCCTCTGAAAAATCCTGTGGTATATACATTAACATATTTGTCAGTTTTGATAGAACTACTCACTATATCACCAGATAATGACAAATTGGGTGTATAAAAACTCCTCGCCCATATAAAATTACCATCTTTGTCAAGGTTCAGAATAAATGTAAATGCTTCGCAGCATATTCCTGCTGTATTCAGATTATATATGCCAGGCCCAGGATCAAAATCTACAGTTTCTACAAACATTCCTGTTGTGTAGACATTCCCAAACTGATCGGTAGTTATAGAATTACATTCATCGTTACCCAATCCTCCAATTCCTTTAACCCATAAAAAATTACCATCTTTATCTAGTTTTAATATAAAAAAATCCCCCCCAACAATACTAAAAAAAGGTAAATTAAAAACACCGACTCCAGGGTCAAAATCAATTGATCCAAGACCTCCATAATAATTTCCGGCAACCAGTATATTTCCGAATTCGTCATTGCATATTGAAGTTCCATAATTAGGATTTCCGAGAATACTTTTAGACCAGAATAAATTTCCAGCAAAATCCAACTTTAACACGAATGTATTGTTTAATTTATCACCAGTTACTAAAATACTTCCAATGTCTATAATAATCGATGAAGCTTTACCAACCCCAAAACTTTTCGCCCATGAAAAATTACCTGCAGGATCCAATTTCATTACAAATATTTCCCACCCCCCTGAAGAACTCAAATTGAAAATACCCGATCCGGGATCGAAATCAACTGTATTTTCAAAAGCACCGCATATATAAACATTGCCATTGTTATCTGTAGCAATGCTATGCCCTACATCAGCAGGAGCAAATGATGCATTTGAAGACACTCCTCCAAAACTTTTTGCCCATAAAAAATTGCCATGCTTATCTATTTTTGTGACAAAAACATCAAATTCAGAATTCGAGATCAAATTATATACACCGACTCCAGGATCAAAATCCACTGTTCCCTTAAAGCCCCCTGTAGTGAGTACATTTCCATTATAGTCAACAGTAATTGAATGACCATGTACTCGGTTAAAACCATTAAAAGATCTGGCCCATTCAAAATTTTGGCATTTGATACTCAATGATATAATAAATATTAATTGCAAGGTTAAAAATGATCTTGACATAAGATTTTGCTTGAAAAATAAAAAATTTAAACCAATGAAAAATATACGAGCTACCTGAGTTGGTAGCTCGTATAAAAAAGATATTTTACAATTTTATCATTTTCACAAATACCGGTTCTCCTAAATTGTCAATATATCTGATAAAATATGTACCTTTTGGCACATTCAATTTGATCTTTTGTTCAATACCATTGAATTCACCCTTCTGTATAAATTTTCCTGACAAGTCAAAAATCTCATAGACAGTCTGTTTTAATTCAGAATGCAAAATGATCTCATCGTCACTAAAAGGATTGGGGATCACCAGTAACTCTCCTGACGAATTCGGCTTTTCAAAAAATTCTTTATTCTCAATTTCTCTTAATTCTAAACCACCTTCTATTTCCTTTTGCCTTTCGCAGTCAGGTTTTGGGATGTAAATGGTTTTAAAACATACGGAATTGCAATTGCTGCAATTTACATTTTTATCACATATTTTAACTGTTAAATAAATATCTTCATTGAAAGGTCCAAGCACATAGATACCATTATTATATGAACCCAATTGTATTTTATTATTTGGATATGCCGGAGTAGTATAACTGACACAGGCTTTCTGCGTATTTGCATCCATTCCACTAATATCGAGGTGCACTAAATGCCCTGAATATGTCTGTGATCTTGGGTCAAATATGCATTCCACATCTTGTACATCTACTTCAAGTCTGCATATATCTATGCACGGTTTTGGAGAACAAATAGTGAATTTTGACTCACAGGGAACAGTCACATTTTTTTTAATTAACGTAAACACCAAACATGATCCATAAATAAAGTCAAAACTCAGAGGCCCTATTGTATTTATAGTATTATATGGATATGAGCCATAATTGTTAGTTCCTAATTTTAATTGAAATTCATTGGGAGTAGGAGGATTTTCATTCGGTACTTTTATCGTAAAATACCAGTGTAAAGGATTATTTGGATCGCACGTAACATCACCTATCTCTGCATCTGTAAATTCATCGCAACCGGAGCAATAGTCAGGAGCTTCGATGTGATATGAGAAATTGCATTCAGGCAGATATGCCTCAAGCCACCAATCACCTTCCTGTATAAGGAATGGGCCGAGTATCAGGTTAATAGTATCTCCTTCACTTGAAGTGAGGGTATGAATACTATTTTCGTTGGGATACGGATCTATCAAGTCTCTGTCAAGTCTCCAGCCTATAGTATCAGGATCGTAGAGAGAGACATAGACATAATAGTAATCATCCGAAATATTAGGGGTTGTACTATTGTCGTTGCAGCCTCCCACTTTGACATCAAGGACTATTCCACAAGTATCGACAGCACTACCGCCTCCTCCTGTACAATCAACAACCTCATATAAGCTACGGCATATTTTAAGTGAATTGCTTAGCGGAACCGGCAGTGTGTCAGTACCATCTAAGAAATAACCTTCGACAAAAATTTCAAGGCAATCTTCTGTAGTAAAATTAGATACTGGAAAATCAAAACAAAATGTGTTGTTATTATAAATCTGTAAATTTTCTATTGTATATCCTGGTACATTAATACCTATAAGTTTATATTGCTCAAAAGTTACATCATTGCATATTACTTTTGGCGGATTAAGTGAAAATTCACCACATACTGTCGCTACTGGAACCACTTCTTCTTCATAGCATGATATATAATCAATAGTTTTCAATTTTATTAAGCTACAACATGAATCACAAGGCTCACACATACCATCAATGTATGCATATCCGACATGTCCTTTACGTGCACAATCGGCAACAGTTATTTCTAATGTTGCTATACTGTCAACAAATTCATCAGAGATTGTAAATGTGTGGCAAGTCCAATCCTGTCCTTTTACTTTGTTAAATTTAATATTTCTGTAATAACACGGATCTTCTGGATATTCGTTTACACATTTTAAAAAACTGGCATCAAAGCATAAATCATCTTCCGAAGCTTTGTCACATTTTATACTTAAAAATGGCTGTTGATCTTCGTGATCATCAGGATTTTCCAATACCACTGCATACCATACCGTAAAATTTTTGGTTTCTTCTGTCACCTTAAACCGTTTAGTTATCCTGTCAATTCCAAAATCCCCCTCACAATTAGTAATGTGTCCATATTGATTATTAATTCTTAGGGCTTTTTCTCCAAATCTTGTTTGTTGTATCCCGGTTAACGGATCAATACCAGAAGAAACTATTTCCAACCTTTTGGTAACAGGCGGGTAAACAGGTAAAAAAGTAACATTTTGGCCAGAAATTGTAAGAGGTGTACAACTAGAGCTTCCATGTCCCCATTGAAAGGAATTATGTTGACTAATATACCCTTTATAAAATTGAAACCCATCCTCAAATCCTCCATTGTCACAAACCAAGGTATCCACTCCTGCTACCATAGCTGAAGGAGGGAAATACAAGTTTAAGTACTCTTTCATATTCTCTTTGATGAACAGGGATTTTCCTTCTTCAGCACACAATAATTTGATATCTTCTGCCGTCATGCTTTCACCATTTTCTGATAAAATGGCTTCTTTACTAAAATTTGCAATGTTCTTCTTTATGTAACTTTCGGTGTAAGCATGCATTCTAATCTCAAAATCTGTAGTATTCTGTGCTTCAAGTGTAGCTGACAGGGTCATACACGTATAAACTAATACAATCATGCATGATTTTAAAAATTTAAATTTTTTTCTCATAACTTAAAAATTTAGAAATGATAAAATAGTGAAACTACTTTTAGTTGGAAGAGACTGCTAAATTAATTTATTTTTTTTAATTTTTCAAATAATTTCATCGAATAAAAAAATAAATTTAAAATAAATACTAATCACCAAAATAATTATAGTCTTCATTGCATTGGTTCATGATATTATTTGGTGGCATTAAGATATAATGGAAAATTACGCTAAACTAATTTAATGGCAAATCAATATTCAAAAAAAAGTTAACCTGAAAAATTCATAGATTTTTTCACTCAATGAGCGGACGAATTGCAAAATATTGATATTCAAGAAGTAACTAAATATAACTTTATTAATCCTGTTCCCCAAAATTGGGGAAAGAATATTTTGCAATTGTCAGGGTTAACCTATCCAGCCTAAAAAACCAATGGCAACAAAAACACTCTAAATTTTACAATATTTTTTAAACTTATCGGAGTATTGTTAACTCTTAATTCACATTTTTCTTTATTTTTATCTTTTATTTTTTTTTATTTGGGACATCATTTTATAATAATTAATAATATTAAAAATGAAGGTTTGTATTTTTTTTGTGGCTATTCTATTTCTGTTTACTTCATACTCAAATTCACAGAATTCGATAATGTCAGCAAATGACTTCATAAAGTATTCCAAAAATAAAAAATTAAAAATTATTGATGCCAGTGATCCGGCAACTTATACAAAATCGCATATTAAAGGAGCTGTTAATCTTCCATTTTCAGAATTAAACCAGAAACACGGTAAAGTAAAAGGATTGATGGAAACTCCTGAGAATATAGCAAAAAAGTTAGGAGAATTAGGAATTAGTGAGAAAGATGCGATTGTAATTTATGATGATGGTACCAACAAGTCCTCAGCCAGAGTTTATTGGTTACTGAAATATTTGGGAGCAAGCAATATCAAACTTCTGCACAAACAATTAAATATGTGGGAGCATGCTGGTATTGATATGACAGACAGATCTGAGAAAATTAAACCTGAAACATTTGTCCCAAAAGTCAATAATGAAATGCTTATCAGTTTACATGAAATTGATAAAATGATTGATGAAATCGTTTTTATTGATGCCAGAGATGTTTCGGAATATTCAGGTACTGATTCAGGTGGACTGCCTTATAATAACAAAGGTCATTTTCCCAATGCGATCAGTGTTGAATACAAATCATTATTAAATGACAATTATTCGTTCAAATCTGTTGAAGAGATTGCTAAGGTATTGGAAAATAAAGGTCTGAATAAAGAAAAAAACTATGTAATATATTGCTGGATAGGCTTGAGAGCAACAGTTGTTTATTTTGCTCTTACCGAATTGTTACATTATCCCAATGTCAAGCTTTATGATGGCAGCTATGAGGAATGGAACTTTGAAGGTAAACCTTTGATCAAATAGGATTTGAATAACTCAACGAAGATAAAGAGTATCTGAAGCTCAATGATGATTTTCACTGTCTTGCTTATTATTTTTATTAATCGTTATTTTTTTAGTTTGATTACTTTAAATATATAAATCCAGCTGATGAATTCCTTGAAAACTCTGCTTGCATTTACATTTTTGTTTATATTTTCTGATTCTTGCAGAAATACTAAAACCCCTGAAGTAATTATTTCTGCAAAATTCGATAATGTAATTTATCATCTTGCCAGAAGCTATATTACTTCCTTACCTGAGCTGGATTTGGATAAATTTAATGAAAATGAGAAGAGAATCATTGAATTAGGAAAATCTTTGTACTATGAAAAAAAATTGTCTGCAAATAAGACAATAAGCTGTGCTTCATGTCATGATATTTCTAAATATGGTGTGGACAACATGGCATTACCAAGTGGTGATTTACAACAAATTGGCACACGTAATACTATCACTGTGTTAAATACTTTTTTATATGGTGAACAAAACTGGGATAATAAATTTAAAACTGTTGAAGAACAAGCTATCGGTCCAATATTTGCCAAATGGGCAATGGCTATGCCCGATACCATTGAACTGTTAAACAGATTAGATGAAGATAAATATTATAGACAAGCATTTGATGAAGCCTTCCCCAGCTCAAAATCAAGTATTACAATCAATAATTTAAAAAAGGCAATAGGTGCATTTGAAAGAATATTGCTGACACCCTCAAGATTTGATGAGTATCTTAAAGGTAATCTTTCGGTATTAACTCCAAAGGAAAAACTTGGTGTCTATAGTTTTGTTATGAACTGCAAATCTTGTCATAGTTCAGCTCTTGTTGGTGGCGGCTTTGCAATAAAGTACCCAATATTCGGAAACCATTTTGATTATTCCAATATCCAAAATTCTGACCCCGGGAAGTATAATGTTACTAAAAATCATGAAGATATATTTGTATTCAAAGTTCCACAGTTGAGGAATATCGAAAAAACCTTTCCCTATATGCACGATGGATCAGTAGCGAAACTAGAGGATGCTATACGCATTTGTAGTATGGCAGAAGCAAATTGCAGATTAAATGAACAGGATATAGAATATATTGCTGCTTTTTTAAAAACATTGACGGGAAAAATACCTTATTATGCATTACAGGATAGAAAAACTTTTAATTAACTGAAACTTAAAGAGCAAAAATGATTACTGAATTCAGTAAAAAAATGATAATCAAGTCTGCTCAAAAAGCAAAATACCGCTTTCAAAAGACTCCCGAAGCATCATTAAAAGAGAATTATGGTATTTATATTCATGTACCTTTCTGTATAAAAAAATGCTCTTTTTGTCCCTTTTATAAAGAGATTTTTCGCAAAGAAAGAAAAAACTATTACTTGGAGGCATTGTTACATGAAATCCGACAAAAAGATATTTCCGGTAAACCATCGTGGATTTATTTCGGTGGTGGAACACCTAACGTTCTAAGTATTGAAGAACTGCAAAAGATTATTAATACATTACAAGAAAAGGTAAAACTAACCGAAATCGGAATTGAAGTTTTACCAGAATTAATAAATACAGATTATATTTCAGATCTCAAAAGTATTGGTTTTACGAGGATAAGTTTTGGGATACAATCTTTGCATGAAAATATTTTAAAGAATAATAATAGAATTTATTCAAATCCCGATAAGATTTATGAGCTGGTTGAAGCAGCAAAAAAAAATGATTTCTGGGTCAACATAGATGTTATAGTTGGACTTCCGGGACAATCAGGAGAAACTTTTTTGGAGGATATTAAACAGATTTTAAAATTTCAACCTTCACAAATAGCAACTTATCCTTATTTATTTTTCAAAAATGTAACAGCCGTTTCAGACATGTCTGACAAAAGACAGTTTGAACTTATGGAGGAAGCCGGCAAATTATTAAAAGATTATCACAGGAAATGTATCTGGATATTTTCAAAAGAGGACAAAATTTCAGATTTGGCAAGAGATGAATTGATCTATGATTATGTGGGCTTTGGACCCGGAGCATGTTCAACTTATGGAAAATGGAAAATCGTCAACCCTGAATTGGATATTTATCTGAATAACTACAGAAATAATGTTAATTATTCTTTGGTTGCCCTTAAGAATAATAAGAGTAATGATTGGAGACAATTTGCAAGAATGATTAATGATTTAAAATGCTACACTGATAAGAAAAACTACCCTGCTTATCTGAATTTGTTTATTGGTATTTTGAAACTATCAGGATATTCAAAAAATAATGTGTTGACCAAAAAAGGATTATTATTTGCTCACAAAATCACAAAATCTTTGGTAGAATCTCTTCCGTCGCCAATACGAAATACGTCTTTTATTGAGAATTATGCTGAATACAAAAATGCTTTATAAAATCCTGTTTAAATCATAACATCGTAGAAATATTAAAAATTACCTACTGATGATCAAAGTCTGTGAATTCGATTATCATTTTCTTTAATTAATTGTCAAATATATATCGTAAGTCATGCAATCTTACTACTGCAGGCAGGAGATTAAGCCAGTAACCTGCAACATGCAACACCCAACTTTTATAACTTTCAAATTTTCAATTTCATCTCTTAACTTTTAGTTTTTCACTATTAGTTCTCATCTTTTCACTTTACACTTTCAATCTGTTGTCAGTTGTCAGTTAATCTGTTGTTGGTTTGTTAGCTTTGAAAAACTGCACGACTTTTCACTTTCAAATTTTCACTTTACACTACAATATACCATACCTGTGCAATCAGAAAACAAACGATCAATCCCATCACTATCGGCAGAAATGTAGCCAGTGTAGTCCATTTTATGCTCTTTGTTTCCTTATAAATCGTATAAATGGTTGTAGAGCAAGGATTATGCAGAAGACTGAAAAGCATGAGATTTATAGCTGTAAGTGTAGTCCACCCTCCTGCTTTCAGAACCTGACCAGTAGCCTGAATGCTGTCCGTCTCGAACATCACTCCGCTCCCAGACCCTATTCCTGTCAGGCCGAAATGCAGTACAGTGAGCATCAACACAGTAGGTATCACTATCTCATTGGCAGGAATTGCAATGATATATGCCAGAATTATTATTCCATTTAATCCAAAAAATAATGCAAGCGGATCTGCAAAATTAATAAAATGACTGGCAAGGCTCAAATCTGCCATTTTGATATTGGCAACCAGCCAGATCACCACACCTGCCGGAACAGCAAATACTACTGCTCTCCAAAGTACTATCAAAGTCCTGTCATAAAAAGAAGTGACAAACGTCTGCCATATCCGTGGTGGTCTGTACGGTGGCAATTCAAGGCTGAAAGCAGAATTAGCGCCTTGAAGTACCGTCCTCGATAACAACCAGGAAACAACCAGGCTAAGAAAAATTCCCAAAACTGCAATACCAATCACAGCTACTCCGGCTACCAGTCCAGCATATTGTACAGGGACCAGTACCCCGATAAACAGGGTAGCAATCAATATTTGTGTAGGCCATCTGCCATTGCACAATGAAAAATTGTTTGTAATGATCGCAATCAGTCTCTCCCTTGGACTGTCGATAATTCTGGTTGCTACCACTCCTGCAGCATTGCAGCCAAAACCCATGCTCATAGTGAGAGCCTGCTTGCCATGTGCCCCTGCGACCTGATACAATTTATCCATATTGAAAGCTACACGCGGCAAATACCCAAAATCTTCGAGCAAGGTAAACAGTGGAAAGAAAATAGCCATTGGAGGTAGCATTACACTGATAACCCAGGCCATTGCAAGATATGCTCCATCTATTAAAATTCCACTCAGCCACCAAGGGAATCCTACATTATCTGCCAATCCTTTCAAAAAAGGATGTCCCTGATCCACCAATAGAGAAGCTAAAAGAGATGAAGGATAATTTGCCCCGATGATTGTCAACCAGAATACCAGTGCAAGCAAGCCCAGCATGATCGGAAATCCCCAGATCCTGCTAGTAACTATTCTGTCCAGATCCCTGTCGAACCGGAATGGCTTTTTTACCTCATTTACAGTCAGGCAGTTGTCAGCTATTCTTTTTGCATTTCCGAAAATTATTTTCATCAAATCATCATGGAAATTATCACCAAGTTCCCACCTCAACTGATTGGACAGAGAAATGATCTCAGCTTTTTTATTCTCGTCTGAATTTGTTTTCCTTATATAATCAATAATGCTCTGATCCCCTTCGAGCAATCTTAAAGCCAGCCACCTGGGGCTTTTTATGTCCTCCAATAAATCAGTGATAAGAGGAACAAGTTGCCCAACTGCCTTTTCCAACTTATCATTATAGACAAGTCGGTGAGGTTTACATATGTATTTACCTGAGGCTACATCTTCAATGTTTTGAAGTAATTCCTGCAGACCTTCACCCTGTCTTGCAGAAGCTTTGATAACGGGAACACCAAGTAGTTTTGAAAGATATCTATCATTGATCTCCATCCCATTACGCAGAGCTTCATCTGTAAGATTCAGACAAACCACAACTTTTTCAGTGATCTCAAGTATTTGAAGGGTAAGGTTCAGATTTCTTTCCAGCCTCGTGGAATCAATGACCACTACAGTAACATCGGGATCATCGAAAAGAAGAAAATCTCTCGATACTGTTTCGTCGGCACTGATCGACAGCAACGAATATGTACCGGGGAGATCGACCATTTTATACTTCTTGTCGTTCAGTGCAAAAGCACCTTCAGCTCTTGCGACAGTTTTTCCCGGCCAGTTTCCTGTATGTTGTCTCAAGCCTGTCAGGTTATTGAACACAGTACTTTTCCCTGTATTGGGATTTCCTGCCAGAGCAAGAACATAATCGAAATTCTCTGAATTGACCCCAAGCTTTTTGATATGAGCAGTTTTCGGCACGGGACAATTAACACAATCCTTAGTTATTTTATTCTCCATAATGATCAGACATTTTCAATTATAAAAATATTATCAGCCTGCTTTTTTCTCAGGGCAATACCTGCACCCAGTATATTATATGCTGTCGGTTCTCCACCCGGACTTCTCATCATCACGCTAACCTTGGTCCCCGGAACTACACCCAGGTCCATCAGCCTTCTTCTCTCCAGTCCCCTGCAAGAGGGTGATAAACCACTTACATAAGCAGTTTGTCCCGGCTGCAGACTGCTAAGCCTCTTACCAGATTCTGAATATTCATCATCATTGATCTTGACAACGGTGACATTCTCTGCCAGTCCGCTTGCAAGTACAGCCTCTTCACCATCTCCGACAAACTTAATGCGATTGCCGTCATTGCTTACTATGTATAGCATCATTCCCGGATATAAACCCATTGCGGTTAGTTGCGAATATACAAGGGGTGGTTCATCTTCGATATGAATAATTTTCAGGTAGTCACCTTTTTGAAAATTTGTCAGTGAATTGCCAACATATGCAGGGATGTCACCAGATTCGGATGGAATAGGGTCACCGTGCGGGTCAAAAACCGGATTCCCGATAGCTGCTGCCATTTTATTTGCATCATTTTCAGTGATAAAATGTTCAATCCTGTCAGCCTCTTTGTGCCAGATTTTGGAATCAAAACCCGTTTCATCAGCCAGGTAGCGTTCCCAGATTCTGTGAATTCTCACTATTTTCAAAGCATATTTCCTGCCCTCATCAGTAAGGAATAAATACCCCTCCTTTTCAGTGATAAGTTCAGATTTCTCAAGCCTTTCAATGATCATTCCTGTTTTTTCATCATCAATTTTTAAATTATCAGAAATGTCAGTACTGCTGCAATGGATATGCCTGTATTCAAAATTAAAGAGGAGCTTCAACACATCTTCCAATAGTATCCTCTCATTGTTTTGTTTAGCCATTTTCCATTTCCAGTAAAATCCCTTCTCCGGCAAAAAAACATAAAAAAGGGCAATGGTAATAACGATAATAATCAAAAATAAACCTGTATCAATCATTTGTCAATAATTAAATTTGCTCTAAAAAAATTGTTTGTCCGACCTTTTCAGTAATCAGGAATTCACTTCCGTCGCAAAAAATATTTATGCTTTTATCAAAATCAAATTTTTCCATGATTCTGAGCCTTGTATTCAGGAACAGCCCCACCCTGTTGAAGTACATGATGATATGAGGATCCTGATCCAGAACTCTTGCCACCCTGTATTCCTGCCCAGGCTGAGCTTCAGTCAAAAGAATAAGTTCAGGCATTTCAGGCATTTTACCGGATTTATCAGGTATTGGTGCTCCGTGCGGGTCAAAATGTGGAAAATCCAGAAATTTGTCTATTTTGTCAATCAGAATCTCTGAACTGAAATGCTCAAGCCGTTCGGCTTCTTCATGAACTTCTGACCAGTTCATTCCCAATGTTTTTATCAGGAACAGTTCCCAGAGCCTGTGTCTTCGCAAAACCTTCATAGCTTCAATCCTGCCGCTTTGAGTGAGAGAAACCCCTTTGTACGGATAATGATTGACCAGGCCTTCCGTAGAAAGTTTTCTCGACATATCTGTTATGGCTGCATTGCTCACTTTTAATTCTTCAGCAAGGTAGGAAGATGCAGTATATTCAGACCCGTTTTCATTGTTGGTGTATATTTGCTTGAGAAAATTTTCTTTTGAAAATGAAATCATTCCAGTATATTTAAATTTTATTTTAAGCGTGCTTAAATATATAACAATTGCAAAATTAAAATGTTCTTCATATGGAAATAGTTAGTTTTGTTTTTTAAATGTTTTGTATGAATAAAATTGAATTTATCCTCTATGTCGCTGACCAGCAAAGAAGTAGGAATTTTTATCAAAGCCTGTTCAAAAAAGAACCAATTCTTGATGTGCCTGGAATGACTGAATTTCAATTATCTGAAAAATGCATCCTGGGTCTTATGCCTGATACGGGGATAGCAAAAATATTGGGAGACAAGGTTCCCCACCCTGCCTCAGGAAATGGGATCCCCCGTTGTGAATTATACCTATATACAGATGATATTGAATTTGACTTCAGAAATGCTCTGCACTCAGGTGCAAGGCTGATCAGTCCAATAAATGATAGAGACTGGGGTGACAGAGTATGTTATTTCTCTGATCCTGATGGCCATATTATTGCATTTGCTGAAAAAATAATACATTCAAAAGTTGATTTAACAATTAGTGAATAATTTAAACTTTCAGTTAAAGAAATTTATTACATTTGCAAACTTTAGAATTAAACATTAAAAAATGAGTATCGAGAATACGGCAGTCAAAACAGTATATTTCAGTATTGCGGGCAATACTTCACTTGCTATAATAAAAGGACTTGCCGGATTTTTTGGCAACTCATTTGCACTTATAGCTGATGCAATTGAATCGACTTCCGATATTTTTTCTTCACTTCTGGTTTTATTTGGAATCAAATATGCAAACAGACCTGCTGATAAAAACCATCCTTACGGCCATGGCAAAGCCGAACCTCTTGTCACATTCCTGGTAGTGGGCTTTCTAATTGCTTCAGCCGCAATCATTGCTTATCAAAGTATAAAAAATATAAGAACTCCGCATCATTTGCCGGAATCATATACTCTGTTCATTTTGGGAGCGATTATATTGTGGAAAGAAATTTCATACAGATTTGTTATCAGACGAAGCAAACAGACCAAAAGCACTTCCCTCAAAGCAGATGCCTGGCACCACCGCAGCGATGCTATAACTTCAGTTGCGGCTTTCATTGGCATTTTGATCGCTTTAATAATGGGTGAAGGATATGAGTCGGCTGATGACTGGGCTGCATTGTGCGCTTCCGGAATAATCCTGTATAACAGTTATCTTATATTCAGACCTGCATTGAGTGAAATCATGGACGAACATCTGTATGATGACCTTATAAATGAAGTTCGCATTTTCTCTAAAAAGGTCGATGGAGTGGTTGATACTGAAAAATGTTACATAAGAAAAACAGGGATGAAATACTATGTTGATCTTCATGTCATTGTGGATTCAAATATCACTGTCAGGCATGGACATGAAATTGCACATAATCTTAAGGATAGCTTAATGGCAGACCTACCTCAGTTAGGGAATGTTTTGATTCATATTGAGCCTGAAATACACTCCTGACTTAATGAAATCAAGATATTAAGTTCTGATCAGGTTTTAAATTATTTAAAATCAAGAAATGCTAAAATCTTTTGTTTTTTTACTATGAAGTTGTTTGAGAATAAATGTTTTTATACACTTGTATATTATTGATTTTTAAGTAAATACATTATTAAATATTTGTTTTATTTTAGACCCTATATTGTAATTGATAAACTTCATTTTGTTTGTAAATTTCTCTACTTTTTGTACCTACTGACATTTGCAGTCAGCACAGGTTCACAAAGTAGTAATCCCGACGATAAATGTCGGGACGTGCGATCCCGATCGTTATCGGGATAAACTCGCAAACCTATTGTTACTTGTAGAACAACAAGTTATGACGTTTTCAATTAAAGAAATTTTACCTACAAGGTTTCGGTAAAATTTCATGCTTTCTCCAGCTCAAACTCCCGACGATAAATGTCGGGATCGCACAGTCCTTTCATTGAATTTTTAAACAACTTCTATTTTACAAATCGAAATTCAGTTTTACATCCTGTATCAGCATCGGTACCGTAAAAGTATAGTGATTTCTTGTCTACACTAAAAGTATTATCATCACAATCGCCTTTGTCATCACATATTTTAATTTTTCCGTCAGTAATTATGTATGTACCGTTGTCAGTTTCTGTTTCAGTCTGTCCAAAAAAGGTAAATTTGGTTTCAAGGATGTACGTACCTGACTCTGTAAAAGTCATTTTCATACAAATATCAAATTCCACTCCATCAGTAACTTGCTTTGAACAACCGTTTGTAAACGTTAAATTTTGATTATCAGCAGTATTTTTGCAATTTGTATTAATGTAGCTTGATGCAAGCCAGGTGCCGATAATTAAATCCTCATCTTTCGTACAGGATGATGCCAGAAAAATGACAATTAACCCGGTCAATAGTATTAAGTTTTTCATAAATAATTTTTTAAAAATGAATAAATAAAAAAATACTAAAAGTACACAAATATATGACTAAAATTTTAAAACTCAAAATAATTTTATTTTAAAATCGGGTATTGTCCTGATTATTCATTTTACAATAATTTTCAATAAGGATAAAAGTAAAAATTTGAATATGATAGTCCATAGTTCTAATAGAAGTTATTTAAAAAATAGGTTATTTAAAAACATTTATATCTCATTGATTTTTAAGTAAATACTTTATTTAAAAATTGATATTTTTTTGACCACATTTTCTCATTAATAAAAAGAAATTTTGTATTAAATTTGTCTGCTTTTTGTGCCGACAAAAAGCACCAATCCCGACGATAAATGTCGGGATCGCACTGTCCTTAACTTCAATTTTTAAACAACTTCATAACCAATTGATGAAAATAGATTAATTTTGCATTAATGTAATAAAAAAAATAATGTATATGAAAACCAAACAATGGTATGAAGCCCTATTTGAAAATTATGCTGAAAAATACGACAATGAAAATTTTGTATCAGGGACTTTGGGAGAATGTGATTTTCTTGAGAATGAGCTAAATTATGACAAAGGACTTAAAATTCTAGACATAGGTTGCGGGACAGGTAGGCATACAATTGAAATGACCAAAAGGGGTTATAATATGACCGGTATAGATCTTTCAGAAGGACAACTCAAAAGAGCAAAGAGTAAAGCAGCAGAGCAAAATCTCAATATTGAATTCCTCATTCATGATGCAAGGAAACTGCCATTCAAAAAAGAATTCGATGCAGCTATCATGCTCTGCGAAGGAGGATTCCCTCTGATGGAAACCGACAAAATGAACTATAAAATTTTGAAAAGTGCTGCTAAATCTCTCAAAAGTGGCGGGATATTTATATTTACAACTTTGAATGGATTGTTTCCAATTTTTCATTCCGTTGAACAATACTGTGCCAATACCAGCGAGGAAGGCAATGCAGTTTACTCTGACAATAAATTTGACTTGATGACCTTCAGAGATAACAATATAACTGAATTTGAGGATGATGACGGCAATGTAAAAACCCTTGAGTGCAATGAACGATACTACATGCCCAGTGAGATAACATGGTTGCTGAAGTCCCTGAAGTTCAAAAAAATCGATATCTTTGGATCGAAGCTTGGCGCTTTTTCAAGAAATGACAAGCTGACACACGAAGATTTTGAAATGCTTGTGGTAACTCAGAAAAAATAACAATCCCTTTAAACTTTATACATTTTCAGATCCTCAAGGACATTTCTCAGCTTCTCAGGATTCTGTGTACCTATCAGTAATTTCTCACCGTTTATAAATTCCAGTTGAAGCCCAATGTTTCCTGAAACATTGAAAGCCCTGCCCTTTCCCCTGAAACTATATCTCAAACCCCAGCCTCCGTATTCGAGTATTGGTTTATACTGCCGTATATAAGCTTTCCTGACATTAGACCAGCTAAAAAAACGATATTTCAAAATTACTGGATAGAACCTCACAAAAATACCATCAGGACTCAATACTGTTTCAAGTCGTAAGTAAACAAATAAAGCACTTAAAGCCAATGAAAACGCAAAAAAGATAAGCAGCCCCGTATTACTCATCGGATTATCTCCAAACTTAGTTCCCAATATAATCTGTTGTATTACTCCATAAAGAAACATACCATTGATCCCAAAGAGTACTAACCAGAGCCACCATTGTTTAAACCTCTGGACTTCGGAAAACAGAACTTCATTTTTCATAATCAATTATGCGATTGTTAAGTTCAAATTTAATTAAAATCATCCAAAATGAAATTATTTTTAAAATTTATTGCTCAAAATTTGTTTTTTATGTTATTTATTTCTAACTTTGTGTTAGATTTAATTAATATTTAAACATTTAAAAATCATGCTATGAAAAAAGCAATTATCGCTATGGTTGTCTCACTGCTGGTATTGATATCAGCAATCGTTTGGTTTATAGTAGCCAGGCCTGTAAATTCAGGGGAAAGTATACAGTTTGTTATTATCCTGATAATGGTGGGATTTGGGCTTTTCATCGCTTACAGAAGATTGAATGGTGCCCGTCATGGTGAACCTCAGGAAGATGAGTTATCTAAACAGATACTTCAGAAATCAGCCGCTTTGTCATATTACATTTCTCTTTATTTATGGCTTGTCATTATGTATCTTACAGACAAATACAAAGGGGAAACAGATGTTATGTTCGGATGGGGCATTCTTGGTATGGCTGTCATATTTGGCCTGAGCTGGGTTTTTTACTATTTCAGGGGAATTGGTAATGCATAATAAGATCAGAGAATTAAGGGCCAGGTATGATCTCACACAGGAAGAACTGGCACGAAAAGTAAATGTAAGAAGGGAAACAATAGTATTTCTAGAAAAAAACAAATACAATCCTTCTCTTAAACTGGCACATGATATATCCAGAGTTTTTAATCTGAATATAGAGGAAATATTTATTTTTGAGGATCCTGAGTACTAAACTGCTACAAGTTTCCTATTCTCTGTTTTTGCCTGCCAGATCCAGAGAAACTGAAAATATATGGCTATAAAGGACACTTGCTACTTCACCCGCATTAGCCAGGGCATAATCGATATTCAGTCTGCCAAGTTTTAATCCAATACCAATATTTGGCTGAATTTCAAATGGTGCAGCATCTCCATCTATTTCATTCAAAACTCTTTGGAGATTACCAAAACCAGCTCTAATGAAAACTCTTTCTTTTAGGCCTAGCTCAATACCAAGTGCAGGAGAAATATCGATAAAATTTGAAGTTACCAGTGAATGTCTGCGACCATCTGTTGAAAAATTCAGATCGAACTCTACAAGATAAGATAATCCTTTTTTGTTTATTCCAAGTCCTCCTTCATATGCAATTCCTGCGATTATTTTCGGTAGCCCAAATTCAACGCTGCTTTTAGGGATTTCATTACCCGTCGCTGCAAATACAGCTTTGTCTTGATCAGTAAAATTAAAAGCCCATGAGGTAAATGTTGAAGTAATGTCTTTTCCCATAACACCAATGCTTAAATTATTAAATTTAAATTGTGTGCCAAGATCAAATCCAAATCCCCAGGCATTTGCAAATTTTCCTATCTGCCTGTAGATTATTTTTGCATTACCTCCCAATCTCATGTTTTCAAAGAAAGTACCTGCATAAGATGCAATAAAAGCATAATCAGCAGCCGAAAACTGAGAGATCTCATCATAATTGACCCTGCCATCAGAACCAATCAGATTAATAGTATTTGGGATATTATCTACTCCCATCCTTATAATAGAAATACTTCCGAAGGAATTCTGATCCTTACCAAGTTTCTTGCCGAATCCGAGGTAATCATACTGCGCAATACCTGCAAACCATTCAGCATGCATGGCACTAACCTGAAAAGGAGCTTTAATATTCAACAATCCCGACGGATTCCAGTAAGCAGCGGTAATATCATCAGTAGTAGCTGTTCTTGCTCCGAACATCGAAAGGTTTTTTGCACCAACCCCAATGTTTAAAAATTCATTTACAAATTTCCTGCTTTGTCCGTAACTATCAATTAATAAGAAAAATGAAACAAGAACAAGAACTAATTTTTTTTGTAACTTCATAATTGAAAGTTTAATATTTAATGACAGATCATTGATGATAATCGCACAACCCATCTAAATCAAAGACTGTTCAAAACACGGTTTCCCTTAAAAAATTCGAACATAAAGGCCAAAACTCTTAAAACTGCAACAATATAGCTTTGAAAACCAATGCTAACTATTTATTAATCCTTTCCAATATAGTTTCAATTTGAGAAACTTTAAGGTTTTTCGCAAAGAATTTCCTGTTCTTATCCAAAACATAAAGCTCAGGAGTCACGTCTACAAAATATTTTGGATACCAACTTGCATTTGTCACATCAAAAACATCGGTCCAGGGAAGATTAAATCTGCTTCTGAAACCCTTCCATTCCGGTTCGGTGGTATTAGCAGCAATGGAAAATACATCGACACCATTGTTTTTCCATTTGTTATAAAACTCGATCAGCAAGGGCGTTTCCTCTTCACAATGCTCACAATCAGGATTATAAATGAAAACGATGAGTACAGGTGCTTTAGAATCGAAAAGTGTGTGCATTTTACCGCTCATACCTTTAGCAGTGACATTTCCGGCTTTTTTATTCAATAAACTCTGAGTCATTTCTCCTGCCCTTTTTCGCAGAGTTGATATTGAGACCTCATCGAGCCATGTAGCTTTTTCAGGTGTAAAATATTTCAAAATAATATTAGAATAGACAGCTTCTCCGTCCATCAGTTTTGTTTTTCCAGGTTCATACTTTAAAGCTATCCAGTTGGATATCACTTTATAGTATTCATCATTTTGCCATGCCAATTGCATCAAAACATCAGTATATTTTATTAATGAATCCTGATTCTGGGGTGTCAATTCACTAATATATCTGTTTAATTTATTAAAAAATGCAGGAGTATTGATCAATCCTGGTTCTGAAAAGTCAAAACCATCCCAAAAATGGCTTCTGAATTCCATTGTTTGTTTCCGGACATCAAGTTCTCCATTCGGAAGTGCGGGAAATGTCAGTTCAGGATTCTTTCCACCATTTTTAAATTTAGTAAAGAAATTATCAGGGTATTTTTGCAACAACATTTTATTTCTATCCTCAAATTGTTTTGAAAGTTGTTTGAACTGTTCATGGGTTGCTCTGAATTCAGGATCATTTGGTTGCATACGGGCTATTTTACCTGCTATAGGAGCATACTGTTTATCGAGGTCCCCCTTGCTTCTTAAATCATCATAAAAGAGAGTGAGAGTCTCTGATCCTTCAATTTTGGCAGTAGCGTCTATATTTGCAGCATCAGCATTAAAAATGAATTCCTGATCAAGGTCAAGTAAAAGCTTTATTGCTATGTCACCTGGCATAACAACATAGTAAAAACCTTTAGACTGCAAAAGATCTCCGCGGAACTCAAATTTTCCGTTATCGCCAATTGTGGCAGAATCAGCCAGGAATTTTTTATCAAGAAATACTCCTATCATCTGTACTACCTGTCCTTTGGCATTGAGTCCTGAGATATTAAATTCCATCTTCACATTTCCCTTTTGTCTTTCAAGAGTTTCAGATGATTTATTAGCTGATCCGGGATTAGAACCGGTATCTTTTGCATTAGGGGAATTACAAGCGAATCCAATGAATGCAATTGTAAAAATAATAATCAAATTTTTTTTCATATTAAAACTATTGTTATTTTAGAATATAATTACAAATTAATAAAAACGAATATATATGATAAAATTAATAAATACTTAGTCAATCCTTTTGTTATGTTGTTTTCTCTAAAGCTAATCCTCATAACATTTTAATATAAAAAATATTATATTTTATACACAGTTTGTAAAAATCTTAAAAAAATAATGTTCGGGTCTGGGAAACCCGAACATTTTAATAAACCAATCTCATGAAAAGACATGTATATAGAAAGACGAAATCCGAATTTGATACAATGTTGACATTACCATTTTCATCACATCACAAATCAATCAACATTGTCGTGTAAAAAAGCATTATTTCTTCTGACAGGTTCATCCTCATCTATTCCGACCTTAAAGCTCAATGAAGCCGGATCGAATTTCTCAGGATTACTGTCAAGCATTACCTGTTTTCTTTTGTAAGCAGGTTCGTTTTCAAATCTGTTTATTGTGGTAGGATTTTCCAGGGAAATCTTTTTGGTTGTCATTTCTCTGGCACCACCTGTTCTGGAAACTTTATTTCTCATCTTTTCCAGTCTGGCATCTCTTTCTTCAAAAACATTTTTTTCTGAAGATTTTTCCATTGTAGTTTGAAAAGCATTTATAGTATCTTTTATATCATCTACTTCAAAATCAATTATGTTTATTGAATCATTGATATCAATTTTAATTTCTTCATTTCTTCCCGAATTCCTTTTATCAATTTCATCATCAAGTGGAACAAAAACTTGCTGTTTATGCTTGTTTCCAATGTTGTTTGATCCTGCCATTTCAAATCCGGTGGCTATAACAGTGACACTGATTTTTTCACCCAGATTGTCATTTTTGCAATTCCCCCATATCAGATCTGTACCATATCCTGCCTCTCCCTGAATGTATTCGGTAATTTCACCTATTTCATCCATCGTTACTTCTTTAGTTCCCGAACTAATATTAAGAAGTATATGTTTGGCACCACGGATGTCATTATCTTCAAGCAATTGAGAATTCAATGCATTTTCAACTGCTTTTTTAGCCCTGCTGTCACCTTCTGCCATCGCACTGCCCATGACCGTTATGCCGCTATCTTTCATCACAGTATTCACATCCTCAAAGTCGACATTTATATAACCGGGAACAGTTATGATCTCAGCTATCCCTTTTGCAGCTGTAGTCAGGATATTGTCTGCGTATTCAAATGCCTGGGAAAGTGGCAGATTGCCATACATATTCCTGAGTTTGTCATTCGAAATCACAATTATAGAATCTACATTTTTCTTCAATTCTTCAAGTCCCTCTATAGCTTGCCTGATCCTTCTGGCTCCCTCAAATTTAAAAGGCATTGTGACAATTCCTATTGTCAGTATTCCAAGATCTCTTGCTGCTTTTGCAATTATAGGGGCAGCTCCTGTACCGGTACCACCGCCTAATCCGGCAGTGATGAAAACCATTTTAGCACCTTCCTGAAGGAACTCCCTTATTTCATCTATAGATTCGATGCAGGCTTCTTTGCCTACTTCAGGCATAGATCCGGCACCTCTGCCCTCTGTTCTTACTGGTCCCAGTTGAAGTTTGGTTTCAACCCTACTTTCAAGCATAGATTGCACGTCAGTATTGCTAATCGCAAAATCGACTCCCTGAATGCCCAGTTTCTGCATATGGTTGACTGCATTGGAACCTCCGCCTCCAACACCCAAAACCTTTATTATAGTACTATTATTTTTATGTATTTCGAATTGCATAGCTATTTTTTTTAGTTGTTTTAGAATTCTGATTCAGGAGTACTTTCAAAAAACTCCTTGGTATAAGAAAATATCCTATTTAACCATCCTGGTTTTGAGCTATTATTCTCCTGTTTAGTGTTTTCAATTCCGGCAATTTCAAACTCGTATTCGAGTTCTGAATTCTCTTTATCTGCAATTTTCTCTTCATCTTCAAATTTCCCCTGATTTATCGCATGTATCAGCAGTCCTATCCCTGTTGAATATATAGGGGAAGTAAGATCGCCATTATAACCGTGAGCAAGGTGTTCCGTAGGTTCTCCCAGCCTTGATATCATGCCTGTGTGCAGTTCAGCAAGCAAATCTATATCCTTCAACAATGAACCACCACCTGTTAGCACTATTCCTGCCAGAAGTTTATTCTGATATCCGGACCTGCTTATTTCCCAGGCAACAAAATCAAGAATTTCTTCCATTCTGGCCTGGATAATCCTGGACAAGTTTTTCTCAGATATTTCTTTGACTTCTTTTCCTCTGTAACCCGGAATTACTATCAGACGGTTGTCAACAATTTCTTCTGCAAGTGCTGAACCAAATTTTACCTTCAGTTTTTCTGCCTGGTCTTTCATAACTGAAAGCCCTTCCTGAATGTCACTTGTTACAACGTTACCTCCAAAAGGTATAACTGCCGTATGTCTTATAATATCATCCTTGAATATAGTAACATCAGTAGTACCACCCCCGATATCAATCAGAGCTACGCCTGCTTCTTTTTCTTCATTAGTCAGAACAGAGGTAGCTGAAGCAATTGGTTCCAAAGTGAGATCTCCAACTTTCAGGTCTGCCTTTTCAACAACCTTGAAAATATTCTTTGAAGCCGATACCTGTCCTGTTATTATGTGGAAATTGGCCTCAAGTCTTACACCAGACATACCTATCGGATCAGTGATGTTCTCTTCATTGTCGACAGTAAATTCCTGTGGTATCACATGAAGTATCTTATCTCCGGGAGGCAATACCAGCTTGTACATATCTTCAATCAGCCTGTTTATATCATTCTCATCAATTTCAGAATTAATATCTCTTCGCACCAAAAGTCCGTGGTGTTGCAAACTCTTGATATGCTGGCCTGCAATCCCAACATTGACGTTTTCAAACTTTTTCCCACAGTTGATCTCAGCAATGCTGACAGCTTCCTTAATGGCCTTAACTGTTTTGTCAATATTAGACACTACACCTTTTGACACTCCTTCAGACTTAACCTTACCTACACCGGTAATTTCAATTTTGCCAAATTCGTTTCTGAAGCCTGCGAGAGCACAAACTTTTGTTGTTCCGATATCCAGAGCCAGAACCAAAGGTGACTTTTTATTATTAATTTCCAACATAATATAAATGTTTTAAATATTTAGCTACTTCCAACAACCTGGCCTTCCCATTCAAGATTGATCCTGTTGAATTTTTTCCATCCTGATCCTGCCATTCCCGATTTATAGAAAACCCTGATTTTTTCAAGTTTTTCATCAACATTTGTCAACTCTCCAAACTCAAGTTTTTGATGTCCTATTTTAGGTATCAGTATTAACTTCCCATTGTCCTCAATATATATCTGTTCTATCAGAGCACTAAGGAATGCATCTTCACTTAACTTTTTACCTAGGTGCAGGATAATATTTGCAGTTGTTCCTTCTTTCTTCATTTTATTGAAATCAATTTTGTGAAGATTTCCTGATAACAGCGGTACCCTGCATGTGGCACGTTTAGAAAGTGGAATTATATTGCCATCAGCATCAAAATAAAAATCCTCATTTTGATTACCGGACACTCTGATTATTGGGTCATTCAGAACACAAAGCATTGTAAAAACACCATTTGTTCCGATAAAAACTTCTGAATTTTTAATATATTTGCTTTTATCAAGAAGCTTCTCAATCTCTTCAATATTAATAGTTCTGATATCCTGATTTTTTATACTTTTTCTTGTTGCCTTTTGCAAAAAAGTCAGAATGTCTTCCTCACTAATGAGTTTCACAGGATTCTTGCTTTCAAGTATAATTTTTACTGTTTCAATATCTGAGGCTGATCTTTGCCTGATGGCAAAAAACAAGATAACCAATATTGAAACTGATCCAATAATTATTAATGCTTTTTTGATGATATTTTTATTAAAAAGTTTTTTCATTTCTTTTTACACTCATCAATTATCAATTCTGCTATCCTGGAAGCAGCATCTGGTTTACCCATTTTTCTAATATTCTCAGATAATTCACTCATTAATGATCTGTCATTAATAGTCTTAGAAACTACATCACCAAGTTTATCCTTCACTTCAGAATCCCTGACCAGAACTGCCGCATTTCTTTCAACAAGATTCATCGCATTTTTTGTCTGATGATCTTCGGCAACATTTGGTGATGGTACCAGTATCGATGGTTTGCCACAAATACTCAATTCGGATATTGTCAACGCTCCTGCTCTTGCAATCACAATATCAGCAATTGCATAAGCCTTGTCCATTTTTTCTATAAAAGGTAAAATTCGTACAGCTTTGTTATTTGCTATTTCAGATCTGGAATATTCGTCAAAATACAATTTCCCTACCTGCCATAGGATTTGAATGTCATCATTCTTACCTGTTATAGAATCCAAATTTTGTCTCACAGCTTCATTCAGCGATCTGGCACCGAGACTTCCACCAAATATTAAAACAGTTTTCTTATCCTGAGTCAAATCGAAATACCTAAGTGATGAATTGATATCTTTATCCAATTCGGATATATCTTTTCGTACCGGATTTCCGGTAAACACAATTTTATTCTTTTCGAAGTACTTTTCCATTCCTTCATAAGCAACACATATTTTTTTTGCTTTGCCGGCCAGTATTTTATTTGTAATTCCGGGATATGAATTCTGCTCCTGTAAAATTACCGGAATACCTTTCCATGCAGCAACCTGGCTGACAGGTCCACTTGCATAGCCACCAAATGCAACTACGATTTCAGGTTTAAATCCTGAAATAATAAAAAATGATTTTACAAGACTGTAAATAAGTTTTACAGGGAAAAGCAAATTCTGTAAAGTCAATTTTCTCTGCATCCCGCTGATCCATAGACCTTTGATCCTGAACCCTGCTGCAGGAACTTTTTCCATCTCCATTCTGCCCAAAGCACCAACAAACAAAATGTCAGCATTTGCGACTTTTCGCTTTAATTCCTGTGCTACCGCAATAGCCGGGAATATGTGACCACCGGTGCCTCCCCCGCTAATTATTACTTTCATTTAGTTCTTCTATTTCCTGTAAAGCTATTTTTTCCTTTTGTGCCTGTTCTGCATATTTACTTACACTCAGTATAACCCCAAGTGAAACTGTCATTGTCAGTATCGATGAACCTCCCATACTTATTAAAGGTAATGTCAATCCTGTTACCGGCAATAAATGAACAGCAACCGCAATATTAGCAAATGCCTGAACTACTATATTAAGCGTGAGCCCCATAGCCAGTATGGCCCCAAAAGTCTTTGGACTCTTCGTGACTATGCTGATACTTCTGAACAGGAGCATAAGATATAGTCCAATTATCAGTACTCCGCCAATCAATCCATATTCTTCTACGATTATTGCATAAATAAAATCTGCATACGGATATGGAAGATAATTCCTTTGAAGACTATTTCCAGGTCCTACTCCAAAAATTTCTCCATTTGCAATTGCAATTTTCGCTTGCTGTATCTGGAATCCACCATCAGTATTGTAGAAAAACTCCTGAATCCTGCTATCCCAGGTTGTCACCCTGACAAAATCAGGAAAAAATTTACCGATTAAAACTATCATTGCCAAAACAGATATTCCTAAAAACACAAGTAGAAATATATACTTCAGATCCACTCTTCCAATAAACAATAAAAGGAAACTTGTCGCAAATAATAATAATGCCGTTGATAAATCTGCCGGTGCAATTAAACCGACAATAATAATAACAGGTAACAACAAAGGTAAAAAAGCTGAACGGAAGTCTTTAATGACATCTTGTTTTTTAGAGATAGTTCTTGCAAGATATAGCATAAGTGCCAATCTGGCAAAATCTGAAGTTTGAATGGTCTGATCAATCCAGGGTATCGTGATCCATCGCCTTGCCTCATTAACTTCCGTTCCAAACAATAAAGTATATATCAGTAATGGTACAGTAATCACCAAAAGAATAGGTGCCAGTTTATAATAGTGGAAGTATTCCAGTTTATAAGCTACATACATTAAAGCAAAGCCCATTCCTAAGAATAATAATTGCTTCAACAAATAGAATTCGGCTATTTTGCCTTGTGCCTTGTATGCCATACTGCCTGTTGCACTGTATACAGCCAGCAGGGAAAAAATACTCAGAAAGAAAACTATAACCCATATAGCTTTATCGCCCCTTATATTCGATATAGTTTTTTCAATATTCATCAATTATCTTATTTTCAATGTTATAATTGTCAATAAAGTCAGAATAATCCCTATTATCCAGAAACGCACAACTATTTTAGCTTCATGAATATCCTGTTTTTGAAAATGATGATGCAAAGGAGACATAAGGAATATCCTTCTGCCCTCTCCAAAAAACCTCTTTGTTATTTTAAAATATGATACCTGCAATACTACTGAAAGACTCTCAATAAAAAACACACCACAAAGTATTGGTATCAACAATTCTTTACGCAGCAATATTGATAATGCTACGATAATTCCTCCTATTGCCAGACTTCCGGTATCACCCATAAAGACCCTGGCCGGAAATGAATTGAACCAAAGGAATCCGGCAGTTGCCCCAAGGAAAATAGCTGCAAAAACAACAGTTTCTTCTGAGTATGGAATGTACACTATATTGAGATAATCTGCAATTATAGTGTTACTGGAAACATATGCTAAAATAACAAGACCGACAGCGATTATTGAAGAGGATCCTGAAGCCAGTCCATCCAGCCCATCGGTAAGATTTGAGCCATTTGTAACTGCTGTCACAATAAAAATTATCAATGGTATCATCAATAAAAACAGCCACTTCGGATCAAATCCCATCCATTCCATAAAATCTTCATAATTCAGCTCATTGCCACTCACAAAAGGCATATTAGTAAGATAGTTTTTTACATAAGCCATCTCCCTGACCTTCATAGGCTCATTTATATTTGGCACATTGGTTTTTACTACCTTTGTAATATTGTAACCATTACTTTCTGCAACTGCTTTTGGAACTCTGACCAAAACATCGGGATGATACAGCATGACTATGCCTATTACTGCACCAAGAATCACCTGACCCAAAATCTTGAATTTTGCTTTTAGTCCCTGCTTGTTTTTCTTAAAAACCTTTATATAATCATCAACAAATCCAATAGCACCCATCCACAATGTTGAAAATATCAGTATAATTGTATAAATATTATCAAGCTTTGCAAAAAGCAGAGTTGGTATTATCACTGAAATAATAATGATGATACCTCCCATAGTAGGTGTTCCCTCTTTAATTTTTTGACCATCAAGTCCAAGGTCACGTACGGTTTCACCAATTTGCATTCTTTTCAAAGAACTTATTATCTTATTACCAACCAAAATAGAAATTAACAATGCAAGAATAATACCTGAACCGGCACGAAATGTGATATACTGAAACAAACCGGCACCCGGTAAGTTAAACTGTTTCTCTAAAAATTGAAAAATATAGTACAACATATATCACTTATAAATAAAATCAATCAAATTTTTCTATATCAATAAATCATAAATTCTTAAAAAAACAGTGTGCAGCAGGACTCCAAGACTTTTCCTGAAGGTGAACCCACTGCAACTGTTAAAACCAACCTGAGAATGATAATAGAACCTTTTACTTTTTATATCTTAATATCTGAATTTTCATTAAAATCAGATCTCTATTCTAATTTTTCCATATTTCATTTATCGTTTCACGATCACTGAAATGGAGAACTTTATCTCCGATTATCTGGTAATTTTCATGGCCTTTTCCTGCAACTACTATCACATCACCTCTTTTTGCCATCAATATTGCCATTTTAATTGCTTCTTTTCTATCGACAATACTTATCACCTTTTTCTTCAATTCCTCCTCAATACCACCAACTATATCTTTAATTATCTCTTCCGGATTTTCAAACCTTGGATTATCAGATGTCACGATTACCAGATCAGAATACTGCGCACTTACACTTCCCATCATGGGCCTTTTCCCTTTATCTCTGTTGCCACCTGCACCCAGAACTGTAATCAGTTTCTGATCCTTTAACTTAATTTTCCTTACACTTGACAAAAGGTTAACTAAAGCATCGGGACTGTGCGCGTAATCAACTATCGCATGGATCTGCAGTTTCTCATCATACATTATCTCAAACCTTCCTTCGATAGGTTCCAGTCCTGACAATGCTACAAGGACCTCGTCCTCATCCCATCCGATCATCACTGAGGCTCCAAAGACTGCAAGCAAGTTATATGCATTAAATTTGCCGGTCAATTTAAAATTAGCTTCTTTGTCATTGAATTTCAAATCAAGACCCATTAATGATATTCCCAAAATTTTGCCTTTGAAGTCAGCCAGAGTATCAAAACTGTAGGTTTTGATCTTTGCCCTGCTATTCTGCACCATCACTTTGCCATTTACATCATCGATGTTTGTCAGAGCAAAAGCTTCTATTTTCAGATTGTCAAAGAACTTTTTCTTGGCATTTATATAATTCTTAAATGTCTTATGATAATCAAGATGATCTCTGGTAATATTGCTGAATACTGCTCCATCAAAATCCAGGCCCTCAACTCTTCCCTGATCTACAGCATGGCTGCTTACTTCCATAAATACATACCTGCAACCATTATCAACCATTTTCCTGAACATCCGCATCAGACTTAGAATATCAGGAGTGGTATGAGTAGAAGAAATTGACTCTTCATTAATCTTATACTCAATAGTTGAGATCAATCCTGCCTTTTCCCCCAGTTTAATAGCCAGATTATAAAGCAGTGTAGCTATTGTTGTTTTCCCGTTGGTACCTGTAACTCCTACAAGCTTCATTTTTTTATCAGGATGTTCAAAAAAATTGCTTACAATTACTGACTGCATTTTTCTTATATCCTTTAAAACAACGTAGGTAACCCGGTTATCCAGATTCTCAGGCAATCTTTCACACACAATCACTGAAGATCCATTTTCTATTGCTGCCTTTATAAAATCGTGTCCATCTGCCTGAATACCAGGTACTGCTAAAAACAAGCTATTCTCATTGACCATTCTTGAATCAATATGGATATCCTGCACTTTACGTTGCTGAATTCCAAATATTTCTGAAATCTCAACTCCCCTTAATATTTGTTCTAGTCCTTTCAATATATTGAATTTATCTCTTTTGATAAATCATTATTCCAGTGTCAAAGTAATATTCTGGTGATTTAACCTGGTATATGGTGCAACTGATTGTAAAGCAACCTTACCATAACCCTGAATTTTCACCTTCAATCCAAGACTTTCCATTATATAAACTGCATCTCTTACTCCCATCCCTCTAACATCCGGCACCAGTTTACTCTGATATTTATATCCTTTTACAACTACATTTCTTCCTTCTTCTCCTATCTCGCTCCATCTCGAATTACCGGAAGATTTAAAAGGTACCAGACTATGTCTGAATATTTCCTTAAAATCCTTTGAATAACCGGAACCATAGCCCGGCAACTCCGCAGAAGCAATTCCTTTATTTGGAGTTACTGTGTTTCTCGCAACATCAATTGCCTGAAGTGACAGGATCTTTTCCACTATATTTTTAAAAACAGGTACTGCTACCTGGCTTGCATAATACAAATGCTTTGGATTCCTGTAGAAAACTACTATTATAGAGTATTTCGGATCATCAGCCGGGAAATATCCTGCAAAAGTTGAATTGTATTCCATATCCTGACCTTCCTTAACCACTCCAATCTGTGCAGTTCCTGTTTTTCCGGCAATTTTTACACCTACATCTTTCAGACTTACTGCCGTACCTTCCTGAACAACACCTTCAAGAAATCTCCTCAAAGTCGCAATTGACTGATCAGAAGCAATTTTTCCGATAATGACTTCAGGCTTAATCTCAATAGTCTCTTCATGCTTCACAATCTTATCTACCAGATATGGTTTCATCATTCGTCCACCATTTGCAATTGCATTGTAGAAACATAGAATCTGAATTGGAGTATATTCCGTTTCATATCCATGTGCCATCCATGGAATTGTGGTATAATAAAAATCATTTTTATCACGTTCAGGGTCTTTCAATACCGGCCTGACTTCTCCAATCAGATCTATTCCGGTCAGTCTGCCTAACCCGAAAGATTTCATTTTACTGATAAATTTCTTTCTATCCTGCAAAGTCTGATTATAAAAATGATTCGACAACTTAGCCATAGCCACATTTGATGAATGAACCACAGCATCTCTGAATGTAACAGGTTGACCATGTCCAAAATCTTCATCATCCCTGACAATATCGCCTCTAAAACTCTTTCTTCCATGCTCAATATCCACCAGATCATCTGCCTTCATAAAACCATCATCGAGTAAAGCTAGTGCAGTTGCACCTTTCATAACCGATCCGGGAGCATATTTATGGCTTATCGCATAATTTTTAACTTCTTTATATGTGCTGTCAGTGTCAACCGAAAGATTTGTCATTGCCAAAATTTTCCTGTTTTCACTTCCATTACTATACCTACACCCGCTTCAGAACGCGTAATCTGGAGTTGTTTCATTATTTCTTCATGTACTATGTCCTGAATTCTTATATCCAGATTTGAAATTATGTCTGCACCCTTAGCCAGATTTATGTTGTCAATCTCCAGCATAGGTATCCAATACCCACCAGGAAGTTTTTTCATCAGACTTCTTATTGTTTCGCCTTTCAAATATTGATTATAGGATCCTTCGATACCTATTTTGCTTGAATTTTGTCTATCAAGGCCAATTGTTCTACCTGCCATTTCCTGAAAAGGTTTGATCCGTGTTGTTTTTCTTTCAATTATCAAACCACCCCTTACCTGGCCCAATCTGAACAATGGAAATTCTTTCAATTTCATCAGCTCTTCAAATCGTATATTCCTCTTTAACAGGTAAAAACTCATTCCTTTTTTCTTTTGCTTTTACCTTCTTTCCTGTTCTTTTTTAGTTCTGCCCTCCATTGCCATGCACTTTTGTCCGGCCTTGTATATTTAGCAAGATAATAACTCAGACTATCTATATTCTTGTTAAAATTATCATCTGTCGGTGAAAGCAGATCCATCCTTACATCGAAAAGCGGAGATGAAGCAGCCAGTATATTGCCATCAGCTGAGTATATATTTCCCCTGTCTCCTTCCATCACCTTCCATTTCACATTATTCGCTATCTTAGACCTCCATTTATCACCCTCAATAATATTTACATAAAATACTTTTGCTATGATCCAGAAACTCAGGAACACAAAGAACATCATCACAATATAAACTCTTGCCAGGAGCTCGTTCCTTTTATTCATAGCTTAAAACAATCAGTTTTTTTCATTTTTTAATACCTGAGGAGCCTTTGTAGTCTGCTTCAAACCTTTGTCCAGCACTTTCTTTTCTATTATAGAAGGTGCACTTGTATACAATAAGCTTTGCTTTACATCCATGTATTTATATCTCAAAGTCTCAACTTCTTTTTCCATCTTTTCAATCTTTATCATTTTCCTTTCTGCCAAGTGTACATTTGTAATATACAGCACACACAGGAAAGCAATAAAAACTATAAAAGATAAATTTTTAATCAATAAATTCAACCAGTTTTTGTTCATAATATAAAGAATTTAAAAAATCTATAATTTTTCTGCAATTCTTAATTTTGCGCTTCTGGACCTCGGATTTAAAACCAATTCATTATCATCCGGAACAACTATCCCTTTAACTATTTCTTTAAATCCGGATGTGTTTTTACCATAATTATCATAATCCGTTAGCCCGCCTGGAGAACCTTTTTTATAAGGTTCTTAACCAGCCTGTCTTCCAGTGAGTGATAACTTATCACCGACAATCTGCCTCCCTGATCCAGGGCTTTGGAAGTTTCAGCTAACATTTCTGAAAGAGCATTCATTTCATCGTTAACCTCAATTCTGAGAGCCTGAAAAACCTGGGATAAATATTTCATCCGGTTTCCCATGATCACACCCTGAATACTCTTCATAAATCCATCCGACCTTGAAAATACCAGCCTTTGCCGGTCGTTAATAATTTTCTTTGCAAGTTGCCTTGAGTTTCTTATTTCTCCATATTCCGAAAAAACCCTTATCAAATCCTCCTCTGAATATCCGTTTAACACATCTGCAGCTGAGATTTCCTGATCCCGGCTCATCCTCATATCAAGCTCCTGATCTACTCTGTATGAAAATCCTCTGGTCTTTTCGTCCAGCTGATATGAAGATACCCCTAAATCTGCAAGAATTCCATCAACCTTAAAAATATCATACAGCCTGAGAAATTTCCTGAAATATCTGAAATTAGTTTCAATTAAAATCAATCTTTTATCTTCAATTTTATTAACAACAGCATCAAGGTCCTGATCAAATGAGTAAAGAATACTATCAGCCCCCATCAATTCCAGAATACGTTCGGAATGACCTCCGCCACCATATGTCAGATCTACAAAAACCTGCTGCTTTTTTTTATTAATTGCCAGTCCTTCAACTGATTTTTCAAGCAAAACAGGTACATGGTATTCATTCATGTTCTGTTGACTCCAAATTATTTAAGTTGCTAATACTCTCCATTATTTCACCAAAGTTGTCAGGCTCTTTCTCAAGAGAATCAAGATATGCATTTGCATCCCACAATTCTATCTGCTCATTGTATGCAAATAGAACTACATCTTTTTCCACTGAAGCGTATTCCAGTAATGCTGACGGGATTAAAACTCTCTCAATATTGTCGAGTTCCAATTCAGACGCACCACGATAAAAATACCGTATTGCCTGCCTTTCTTTACTTTTGTTAATGTTAAGTCGATTGATTTCTTTCGTCTTTCTTTCCCAAACATCTTTGGGATAGAGCATCAAGTGTTTTTCGTACCCTCTGTTAATGACCAATGGAAGAGCCACGTCATGGTTTAGCTGACGGATCAGGTCTTTGGGAAGTTTAATCCTGCCCTTTTCATCAATCTTAATTCGATATTCTCCTTTTAGATTGTACATTCAAACACTCTCAGTTGTTTTATAAAGCAAAAGTACCACAAATTTCCATAATAATACACAAATTAACATTTTTTTTCTAAAAATATTAAGAAAAATGTTAATTTGTTAATTCATATAAGCAAATTGTTTACACATTATGGTTTTTTTGCTTATTTTAGCATAATTTGCCTGACAACTGAAAAATGTTCCTGGATTATAAAAACACAAATATAAATTATAAAAAATTATCATGTATAAAATATTATAAAAAAATTAATAAAACATTAATAATTTAAATATATATAATTTTATGAGTTACTGGGTAGGAAGAATTTACAATTCCAGGTTTCTTTAAGATCAATTTGAATTCTTAAAACTTAAATGCAGGCAGACAGTTATAAAACTTTGAGAAAAATGTAAAATAAAAAACTCAAAATGAAAAATATTAAATTGTACAAGATTAAAAGCTTATTCTATTTCATATCCAAGTTCCTGCCAGCCTTCCAGACCATCTGAGATGTTGTAGATTTCACCATTGAATCTGGCATCTTTCAGTTTCTCGACAACTGACTGGGTTCTGATACCAAATCCGCAGTAAATGAAAATAGCTTCTTTTTAAGGTAATTTAGCAATTTCAGGTGGGAATTTTTTATAGAAGGATCTACACTTACGGCTCCCGGTATGTGACCAAGTAAATATTTATTGCCATCTCTGGCATCAATGACAACGCAGTTTTCCTTTTTATAACTCTCAATCAGTTGAAGCAAATCTTTAGCACTGATCCTCTTTACTGTTTTACTCATAAGTATTTCCTGTTTAAAAAATATAAAATCACACAATAATATATATACATTTACTTAATATTTATTAATCCTCATATTTACCTGATCTTTTATTGTAAACTAAACTTTTTGTTTTTAATTTCGTATGTAAATATATAAATAAAATATAGATGGAAGAAATAAAAAGAACTGAAATAAGTGTATTGGGAGAATTTTCTTTGATTGACAGATTAACTAAAAATTTTAAGTTAAAGAATAGATCTTCGATAAAAGGTGTGGGTGATGATGCTGCTGTACTTGATCATGAGGGATACAGAACCATCGTTTCAACCGATCTGCTGGTAGAAGGTATACATTTTGACCTGTCGTATTTTCCTCTGAGGCATCTTGGATTCAAATCAGTGATCGCAAACCTTTCAGATATCTATGCCATGAATGCTACCCCAAAACAGATAACGGTATCTATCGCACTGTCCAACAGATTTCCTGTTGAAGCTATGGATGAATTGTATTTTGGAATCCAAACAGCCTGTGAAGCCTACAATGTCGATCTGGTAGGTGGTGATACAACATCATCCAGGTCGGGACTGATAATCAGCATCACTGCACTTGGCATAGCACCTGAAAAAGATATTGTTTACCGCTCAGGGGCAGGAATTGGTGACCTGATCTGTGTTTCAGGGGATCTTGGTGCATCATATCTCGGATTGCAGATACTGGAAAGGGAAAGGAGGCTACAGGAAGAGAATCCGGAAATTCAAATCGACCTCGAAGATCAAAAATATATAATTGGCAGATTTTTAAAACCGGAAACCAGGCCTGATATTATAGAAGCTTTCAAAGATCAGGGAATAAAACCTACATCAATGATAGACATTTCTGATGGCCTTGCTTCTGAGATCATGCATATATGTAAAAATTCAGGGACCGGTGCTGTCATTTATGAGAAAGAAGTGCCAATAGCGATTGAAACCCAGCAGATGGCAATAAAATTCAATATTGATCCTATCACAGCAGCACTGAGCGGAGGTGAAGATTATGAGTTGCTATTTACAATACAACCAGAGGATTTAGATAAAGTGAAATTGATATATGATGTAAAAATAATAGGTGTAATAAAAGATCCGGAATATGGAATAAACCTCATGTCATCGGGAGGAAAAATACATGAGATCACGGCACAAGGCTGGAGACATTTCTGATCAGGTATATCTATTTATGTTTATCAATTATACCATCAAGATAAGAAGGATCATGCTTTTTCCAATGATCTATTGATTCATCATAGGTCTTTTTCATTCCCACGAGTTCCCATATCGTCGTAAAATAATAAAAGATAAATGAAACCAAAAAGAATAATAAGAATTCCAGAAAATTCAAATCGGGGAACAACCTGTCTTTTGAAATCAGGTTAATAAAATAGAACCAGGCTGGTATCCAAAAAGCAAAGAAAATTGATCTTTTGAATGCTTCTTTTCTGATCTTTTTTTTATCAAAAGTGCTGTACCACTTCAGGAATTTTTTGTCGTATGTGATTGCCATATTAACACATTTTAAGTCCTTCCAATTATACTTTCTATGAAATCAGGATCGTTCACTTTAAAATAATTTACTGATTCATCATAAGTCTTTCTTTGTTTCTTGATTTTATTAATTTTTTGAAAATAAAATATGGTAAAAATAATCAGTCCAACGAACAGATAAAGAAAAGTTTTGCCTAAATTGAACTTATAATTATTGATAACAAAATCAAAAAAAATTAAAAGTACAGGGTAGTTTATCGAATGAATGATTGCTCTGATAATTGCTGCTTTTCTGATCTTCTTTGAATCAAGTGTGCTGTACCACTTGAGGAATTTTTTGTCGTATGTGATTGCCATATTAATAATTCGTTTTGATTTTAATTTTCAATTTTCTCATATTTCTTTCCTCCAAAAAACGAAGGATCATGCTTTTCCCAGTAGTCAACAGAATTGTTATAAATTGATTTTATATTTTTGAAATTATACTTGTATAAAAAGTAATAAGGGATAAATGAAATAAATGAAACCCCAGAGGCTAGCAACAAGTAATTCAGGATATTAATTTCTGTACTATCTTCTTTCAATAGGAACAATATAAAAGCATATACCGGTATATTGAAAAGGACACTCATAAATGCCTGTTTCCTAGCATATTTAATAACACCCTGGGATACCCATCTTTGCAGTTTGTCGAAATTCCTTTTATCAAAAGTTATGTCCATAACAAGAATTAAAGCTATTCAATTTTTTCAAATTTTTGATCTTGAAAAAACGCAGGATCATTTTTTTCCCAATATTCAATAGTTTCATTGATATCCCGTTTTTCCTGACTCCATTGACTTTTATAAACAAAATAATTGAAAACAAACATAAAAATCAGGTAGAAGAAAAATGGAAAAATAAAAGATCTTAATGATTTTTCATCATCCATAAAATAATTAAATACCGTCATACCTGATGCAAAGAAAAATGCAATTAAAAAACTTATCACAAAAGAGTATTTTTCTTTACCCAATTTCATAAGTTTATATCTTCGCTTAAATCCTTTTTTGTTATATGTGATTGCCATATTAAAATATTTATTGTGTTATTATTACCGAATCTTCAGTGAAACGGATATTATATTTTTTATATTCTGTTCCATCAAAAAATGATGGGTCATTAGAATTGTAATAGTCAATCGTATCATTAAAATCATACATAAGTTCTAAAAATGAATCTCTATTTGAAAAATAAGATAAAATTGCACTAATGAAAAATATATAAACTATATTTAATCAAATCAAATAAATAATCATCACTCCAGAAATAAATACCAATTAAAACCAAAAGAAAATATATAGGATAGCTATAAGATTCATGTTTAAGTCTATAAAAAGCATAATAGTTTTTGCCCTGCCTTATCAATTCAGCAGCTTTCCTGAATTTTTTCTTATTGTGAATAACAGCCATATTAAAACATGGATAAAAACATTACAAATATAGCAATTATTACGCATAAAAAATAAGGAGCGCGCAAATCGGAAAAAAATTATCAAAAATAAAGCCCGAAACTATGAGTTACGGGCTTTATTGATCATTATTTTTTTTAATTATTTATCCTGCAGACCAAATACTCTTTTCAGGAGATCTGTAGTCCTGGCAGCAAAGTTATTTCTTATATCCAGTTCTTTCTTTTCGACCATATCGAATACCCCGTCAAGAGCCTTTTTTGTAACGTAATCGTCCAGTTTTGGATTCATTTTCGTGATAAAGGGTATTTTATTGTAAGTGGTCACTGCATCAGACCAGTAATCAAGTGCATTGAACTTATTTAATGAGTTCACGATCACAGGGTTGAATTCGTTGTACAGACTATTATATGTAGTCCTGTGAAGGAACTGGGTAGCTGCATTTTTATCACCGAATAAAATATTCTTCACATCGGCAAATGTCATCTGACTGATGGCATTGATAAAAATAGGTTTGGCAGTTTTCACGGCATCTTCAGCAGCACGGTTGAGTTTCAGAGTGATCTCATTCTCCACCTTATCAAATCCGGGCACTACTTTGAGTTTATCTGCAACTTTACGTGCCTCTTCAGGGAGAAATATCTTGTAGGGGCTGGTATAAAATCCGTTTTCAGCCGACAGATACGTCACTCCTGAATCAATACCTTTATTCAGAGCTTCTTTCAGACCTTTGTTAATTTCAAGGTCAGAAACCGGGGTCTGCCCTGCTGACTCCATTATCTTTTCTAATGTAGCAGGATCGCATGAGACTAATGAAACTGTGATAATAAACAAAAATAAAATTTTCATTAAGATTTAATTTAATATTTAAAAAATTGATTTAATGTATGCTGGCATTATTTGCCTACGTTATTATATTCTGTCTGAACATCTTTAACTTTCAGGGATTGCTGATTGATCTGTTTTTCAAGATCGCTCTGCATCAGCTCATTTGCCTTTATATCCTGTTCGGCTTTTATTATTTTCTCTTCGAAGCTTACAATCTTATCTTTGAGGTTCTTGTTATCTTTAACAGCACTTTTCAACTGGTCATTCAGTTTTTCAAGTGCTTTCTCTTCGGTTTTCAGTCTTTGTTCTACTTTAAATTTTTCTACATAGATCACAAAATCCTTTACAAAGTCCACCCCACCCTGATACTCTGTCGGGTAATCTTTTTATTCAGGAAACCTGTTGCAAGATCAAAACTTATATCTACCCTTGCTCCGTCTGCAAATTCTTCGAATTTTGCATACACATCTACCGGATCGCCAGATTTAATCCTGTTGATTCTTACTCCTGCGCTGAAATGTTCCTTTGCTTTTGAATTATACTTGATCTTACCAAATTTGTCGAAATATTCTTTCCATAACTTTTCCACTTCCTTTGCTTTCATGTTTTTGATGTTGGCACTGAGGCAAGGTTGCATACCCAGACTGATATTTGACTGTCTTTCTGTAATTTGTGAAATAGCAATATTTATAAAGAATACTGCAGTAAGTAAAGTCAGGATTGTTCTCATTTTTGTTTATTTTTAAGATTAATATAATAAAGTTTGATAAAAAAAATTCATGGAATGATCTGGTTAATAATTCCTGAATAATACATTAATAACACTTAAGACGTAAAAAAAGTCTTTAACGGCACATTAATTAACAAAAAATTAATGAATTCAGATCAATCTTCAAAAATAATTCTTTAAAATACTCTGATCTTTTATTATTTAACGATTTTTCCATGCATTTCACTGACTTTCCTGTGAATGGCATCAAGCCTGTCGTCAAAAGATTTTCCAGAACTATTTTAGGATCAGACAGGCTAATACTTGCATAATACTGCCACAATTCTGCTATTTCTTCCATTGGTATTGCATATGGCCTATATTCCGGATTATCGGAGATAAGGAGCAGGCTGTTTCCTTTTTCCGGAATTTTCACTCTTTTATACACGATCCCCCTTCCTTGCTGATCACGACATATGTTTTTTCATCTTTTATATCTGAAATATTCTCTACATATGAGCAAATGACAATATTTCCTGGTTCCATCGGCAGCATGGAATCACCTCGTATCTCAAATCCCCTGAATGTGCCTTCAGGAATAATGGGAAAATAAATTCTTGGCAATTCGCTTATATATTCGGGATCGTTGAAGTTTTCAAGATATCCGGCTTCAGCTTTGGATTCCACAAGTTCGATATTCTCGTTATTGTCCTTATCGATAGTGATTGCCAGTACCCGCATGTGTTTGTTGCGGATTATCTCATAATCCTCTTTCTGAAGATCCTTCCGTAAAAGATCATCAATCGAGATGCTGAAATAATCCGACAGTTTAATCAAAGTCGATATATCGGGTTCTGTCCTTCCCCGCTCATAATCTCCGAGAGAGGTTCTGCCAATACTCATAGCATCTGCCAGCTCCTGCTGGGAGCGACCATTCTTCTTTCGTAGATATTTGATATTTTTTTCCAACATGGTTTTAATGGTTTAATGGTGACAAGGTAGCAGGGTAACATGGTAACATGGTGATTAAGCCGTACGGTTTTGTTTTTCACGATAGGTTACCATTGTTTGAATCATTGCTGATAATTTTATTGTTTCTTCAACAATACCCTTCGATTCAAATAAATTAATTCTGCCTGCTATTATTAATTGAGTTCTCAATTCAGCACATGATGATTTTGCTATTCGCAAATAACGGATAAATTCTTTATTTGAATGTCTGTCAAATCCTTCCGCTATATTTGATGGTACAGATACTGCAGAACGTTGTATTTGATCCCTCAACCCAAAGTCTTTGCAACCTGACAATTCTTTATATAGATTTACTGCAAGATCAACACTTTGCTGCCAAATCTTTAAATCCTCAAACTTTTCAATTTTATCTTTCATTATATTGTTTTTTAATATTCTACCTTTCCACCCTTCCTAACTTGTTACCTTTCTACCATTCTACCTTTCCACCATTCTACCTTTCCACCATTCCTACCTTTCTACCATAAAAAATTATTTTGCAAATATAAAAAAAAGTTTTAACTTTGTCGGATTTTGATATATGATTTTGTCGCTTTTTGCGTCTTTTTTATTATTTATATGTATAATAAGCGGTAAATGAGAAGATTTATGGATATTATTTATCAAAAAAAAACAAAAAACAATGTACAGCCGCGCAGTATTACACATGGACCTCGACACATTTTTTGTGTCAGTTGAAAGACTAAAGAATAGTTTTTTCGATAACAAGCCTGTCATAATCGGTGGCATGAGCAACCGCGGTGTGGTAGCTTCATGCAGTTATGAGGCACGCTATTTCGGTGTTCATTCTGCAATGCCTGTAAAAATAGCTAAGCAACTGTGTCCGCAGGCCATATTCCTGCGCGGTGACATGGATTCCTATATCAAATATTCCAATCTCGTAAGCGATGTCGTCGAAGAATCTGCACCCAGGTATGAAAAAGCTTCAATCGATGAATTTTATCTCGACCTCACGGGCATGGACAGGTATTTTGGTTGCTACTCGTGGTCCAAGGAATTGCGGCAAAAGGTAATAAAGGAAACAGGACTGCCGATATCAATGGGACTTTCCATAAACAAGCTCGTATCAAAGATAGGTACAGGAGAGGCCAAACCCAACGGAGCACTTGAAGTACCACAGGGATTTGAAAAGCCTTTTCTCGCTCCCCTGTCAATAAAAAAAATACCGGGAATCGGCAATGTGACCTATAAAAAACTCAGTTTCCTCGGTGTAAGAAAAATAGAGACACTGCGGCAGATACCTCCCAAACTGCTGGAACGGGAATTCGGAAAAAACGGGATACTACTCTGGGAAAAAGCCAATGCCATTGACGAAACTCCTGTAATGCCATACAGCGAGCAAAAATCAATATCCAAAGAAAGGACTTTCAACGAAGATACCCTCGACATCAAAATGATAAGATCACTGCTCGTGGATATGACTGAAAAGCTGGCATTCGAACTGCGGCACAAAAGCAAACTGACTTCGGTAGTAACCGTCAAGATACGCTATGCAGATTTCAATACATACACAAAACAAAAACATATAAGATATACAGCCAATGACAGGATACTGCTGCAACATATAAGAGAACTCTTCGACAGCCTGTACCAGCGAAGACAACTGATAAGACTCATAGGAGTGAAATTCAGCGGACTGACGTATGGATTTTACCAGACAGACCTGTTCGAGGACACTGAAAAAGACATAAGCTTATTGCAGTCTATGGATAAAATACGCGACAGATTCGGGATAAATGCTATAACGAGGGCAGCAGCGCTATGATTTACGAAATACTATTTGAATGAATGAATGAATGAATGAATGAATGATTGAGTTATTGAATGAATGATTGATTGAATTATTGAATGTTATTTACCAAATACCATAATACCATTTTACCTTGTTACCATTAACAATTAACCATTGTACTTAAACGCACACTCATATTACTCACTCCGCTACGGGATATTATCACCCGAAGAACTGGTTGCCAGGGTAAAGGAAACCGGGGCAAAGGAAATTGTACTAACAGATATCAACAATACATCAGCTACCTATCAGTTCATTCAGTCATGCAAGGCAAATGGAATAAAACCCATCGTTGGAATAGAATTCAGGGATGATCATGAATTTATGTACCTGGGAATAGCAAAAAACAAGGAAGGATTCAGGGAATTGACATCTTTTCTCACGGAACATTCTCTTGAAGACAAAAAAATTACCTTCAGTAGCTCCGAAATTTGAAAATGCATATGTCATATACAGAAATCTTCCGAAGGAGATCACAGCACTGGAAAGCAATGAATTTATCGGTATCAGACCCGAAGAGGCAAATAAAATATTCAGCTCGAAGATAAAAAATCATCTTAACAAGCTTGTTGTTTTTGCACCCGTAACTTTCGCCGACAAAGAAGGATTTTCAGCTCATAAACTGTTGCGCTGTATTGACCTGAATATAATACTGGGAAACCTCACCAAAAAAGATCATGCACCTAAAACAGAAACAATCATACATCCGGATATAATAGAAAAATCATTTGAGTCATATCCGCAGATTCCCGAAAATACACGCAGGATCCTGGATACCTGTTCGATAGAAATGGAAAGCTCTCCGCTCAACAACCGCAGGCATTTCACCGGGAATAAAGATGATGATTTCAAGCTGATAAGCAAGCTGGCTTTCAACGGATGCTACCGCAGATACGGAAAAGACAACAAGGAAGCCATTCGCAGAACAAATCACGAACTGAGTGTGATAAACAAACTCAACTTCGAATCATATTTCCTGATCACATGGGACATAATAAGATACGCTCAGAATGCGGGATATCATCATGTAGGACGGGGAAGCGGAGCCAATTCCATAGTGGCATACAATCTCGGCATCACCGATGTTGACCCTATCGAACTCGATCTGTATTTTGAGCGTTTCATCAATCCATACCGCAGTTCCCCGCCTGATTTCGACATCGATTTTTCGTGGGACGAAAGGGATGACATCACCGACTACATTTTTAAAAGATACGGAAAAGAATACACTGCCCTGCTCGCAACCTACAATACATTCAAGGGTAAATCCATAATCCGTGAACTTGGCAAGGTATTCGGTCTGCCAAAAGCCGATATCGATGCAATAGTAGATGAACCATTTGCCACAGAAAAACATCATGAATTTGCAAAATACATTTTCAGATATGGGAAATTGCTCGAAAAAATGCCTAATTACCTGTCTATCCATGCAGGAGGGGTGATCATAAGCGAACAACCGCTCAATTATTTTACGGCACTGAAAATGATGCCCAAGGGATTTCCGATCACTCACTTCGATATGTACGGAGCCGAAGACCTGCAGTTCCATAAATTCGACATTCTGAGTCAGAGAGGTCTCGGACATATCAAGGATGCAGTGAAGCTGATAGAAAGAAACAAGGGATTGACAATCGATATCCACAATGTGAAGGATATCAAGAAAGACGAAAATGTGAAAAGACAACTTGCTGACGGAGATTGTCTCGGATGCTTTTATATAGAATCACCGGCTATGCGAGGACTGCTGAAAAAACTGCATTGCGATAATTATGTCTCGCTCGTGGCTGCCAGTTCCATAATCAGGCCGGGAGTTGCCAAATCGGGTATGATGAAAGAGTACATCAAACGCTTCCATAATCCCGGTAAAACCCGTTACATTCACCCTACTTTCAAAGAACATCTGAAGGAAACATACGGAGTGATGGTTTACCAGGAGGATGTGCTCAAAATAGTCCACCATTTTGCAGGGCTCGACCTGGCAGAAGCTGATCTGTTGCGAAGAATAATGACCGGAAAGCGAAAGGAATCAGATACATTCTACAATCTCAGGAACAAATTCTATGAAAACTGCGAAAAACGCAATTACAGCAAAGAACTAACCGACACTGTATGGTTCCAGATAGCCAGTTTCAGCGGGTATTCGTTCAGCAAGGCACATTCGGCAAGTTTCGCTGTGGAATCATTTCAGAGCCTGTTTCTAAAGACATACCATCCTCTTGAGTTCATGGTGGGTGTGATCAACAATTTCGGAGGATTTTACTATACCGAAGTATATGTACACGAAGCGAGGATGGCAGGTGCTGTTATACACGCACCCTGTATCAACAACAGCCAATACCTGACCGGCATAAAAGGAAAGGATATTTACCTCGGGCTAATACACATAGCGTCGCTGGAGAGGAACCTGGCACTGGAAATAGTAAATGAACGTGAGAAAAACGGCAATTATGAGAGTTTCGACGATTTCATGGACAGAATTGATCCGGCAAAAGAACAGACTGAGCTGCTCATAAGGATAGGAGCATTCAGATTTACAAGGAAAAATAAATATGAGCTGATGTGGGAAAAGAATGCACTGCTCAATGCAGCAGCAGTATGCCCCGAAACCGTGACTTTATTTGAGGATTATCATGAAGAATACAGTCTGCCCCGACTTGAGGAAGGCAATTACGATCAGGTATATGATGAACTGGAATTGCTCGGATTTCCGGTGTCACTATCTCCGTTCGAAATGACCAAAATTTCGTGCACTGACGGCATCACTGCCGCTGAGATGATGAAAAATATTGGCAAAATCGTTGTAATGGTCGGCTACTACATAACCCGCAAATACGTACGGACAGTAAAGGATGAACTCATGAATTTCGGAACATTTATCGACCGCAGAGGTAAATTCTTCGATACCGTCCATTTTCCTCCGGCACTGCAGAAATACCCTTTTCTCGGAAAGGGTATCTATCGGATAAAAGGTAAAGTAGTCACCGAATTCAATTTCCCATCGCTTGAGGTGCTGGAGATGGAGAAGATACCGTTTGTCAAGGATGAGAGGTATTGAATTGAAAGTGAAAAGTGAAGAATGAAAAAACTTGTCCGGCTACTGACGGATGAAAAGTGAAAAATGAAAAGTGAAAAATGAAAAATGATCAGATGCAAGTGACCAGTCTTAAGTGAGCAGTCGACAGTCCACAGTCAGTACTGCCTGCTGAGGACTGCGGACTAATCAACAAATCATCACATCAGCAAATCATCAAATCACCACATCAAATAAATGACAATTAACCATCTACAATTATCAATTGACAATTACTCCTTAACAAACTTCCCTCTCCCCACTATCCTGCCTTCATTATCGGTCATCCTCACAAAGTAGAGCCCTGTATCTAACGCTGAAATATCAATACTCTTTTCCTCACATCCAACTGACATTTCTTTCAAAACTAACCTGCCAAGCTGATCGAAAATCTTTATAAAACCAGATTTTTCATTCTCACAACTTATTGAAATGCTATTAGACGCAGGATTGGGGAAGATATCCAAATCCTTGGAGCCTACAGTTTCAATAGCAGATGTTTTAATACCGATATCTTCACCAGAAAACATTATATATACTGATGCCATAAGAGGCACCTGATATTTATCAAAATAGTCAAGATCATTGTCATGCACCCTCAATAATACATTACCTTCATCAGTGAAATAAGCATGTGTTGGAATTAACAGATGATCCTTGTCATTAATTTTTAATCTTTTCACAACGAAAAAATTTCCATTCCCGTCTGTTTTTATAATTGTAAGATAATTGAATTTATCATTTCCTTGCTCTCCGATGAATATTAGCAAGCCTTTTTCATTTTTGAGTTTTAATGCCACAGCGTACGAACCGTAATTGAAAGGCGTGCCTCCAGAATCTTGTAACACAATTTCTTCTATCTTTTGACCCTCGTTATCAAAAAGATAAAATGACAGAAGAGGCACAGGATAAGAAACATCACCTAACCAATCCAAACCCTGAATTATTATATAATCATCAGCCACATACGAGTAACTAAAAGAAGAAGCCGGTTCTACTTTAAGTTCTCTTTCTTTTAAAAGTTGTAATTTCCTGTCATACAATCTGTAAATCAATTCAAATGAATCCTTCTGAGTCTCAGGATTTACAGAAGTAGCGTAGAGCAAATTGACTAACTTGTTACCTGGAATTAGAAACAATCTGTTAGTTTGAACAAATTTCAATTTTGCTTTGTTTTCAATTTTTGTTGAATCTGTCACATGTCCTAAAGCATCAACAATAAAAGAATTTAAACTGTAAAAATTCTGCAAAATATATTGAAATGATTCACTTTTGAACAGATAAGTTGCAGAACTACCATTTGATAAAATCATAAAAGGAACAAGCATTTTTTGGATAAATAATCTTTCTCATCTGCCAAAATACGTGAATCCAGAGTACCTGTTTTTATATTGTACAATCTATTTGTAATCAAAGAATTGATCCACAGAGGATTAGGCAAATTATTTGGCACAGACAAATTCTCCCGGTGGCAGACCAACTGATATTGGTCTTCTTCATTAATAAAGCCCAACACAGGAAATTCTCGCCTGGCATCAAATCTTCTATCAAATGGATCTTCCCATATCACATCTCCGGTTTTAGCATCAAGACATTGGACAAAACCTCCCCTGCATGAAATAATTCCATTTAACTCAGTAATAATCAACCTATCATCCACAAAAACAGGCTCAACTTTAAATATTTCGCCTGCAAAAAATTCTGAAAAACCATTAGCATAAATAGTATCACCCTGAGAAATCACATTGAAATTGCCAAGAACTGAAGAATCAATCACTGCATGTTTCCAAATTGGTTCATATCCTTCAAATTCTACAATATTGTAATTTTCCCATTTCTGAGCATATAAATTTAAGTTTACTATAAATATAATAAATATCAATATGTTATTGAGTTTCATATTTGTCTTTTAAAATGATTAAATGAATTTTTTTACTTATAAAATCGATTTTATTTATAAATGAGCTTGCTCAATTTGGAAAAATCAAGCAAGCTCTAAATTTGTCATGGTTTACCACATGTCCGATCGCACCTGCCTATCAAATCTCCATCACAATTGCCAGAAATTGGCTGACTTCCACAATTGGATGTTCCGATTTCTGTGAAAACAGGATTCGATATTGTAAAATTCCATTTCCTTCATAGCAATAAGTTCTGGTCCCTGAGACAACACTTTCTTCCGCAAGAAACTTGACCTATATTACCCAGAATTGGTTCCCCAGGTCTGCTAATAATTTTCACACACCACTGATAGCACATATTTTTATAATAATGTGCTTCAACTGCACTATAAGGGCAAATAATTCCTAATGCTAAGCAAAACTCTTTCATTATTATCTCTTCAACTATCAATGATGCAGCATAATCAAACTGATCAAGTTCCCTGTCAAGATCATCATCACTAAGTGAAAGCCAGGAATTCCATAAACTGTCGCATCCTCCCATTGGCAGAGCTGAAAAATTGGTAAAAATTAATCGTGGCTGACCTACACAAAACCAAACTTCAACGCTAACAAAAACATTATCACAAAACCCTGGCACTGAAATTGTATCAGTGATAGTATCTCTTACACATCCTAATCCTGGATTGTAACAACCATCACCTGTTAATTCAGATCTCAGATTTATTTTCTTTTCGTGACTAAGAAATATACCTTTTTCTTTAAGACTATTGATGAAATTGTTATAATCAAATTCATTATTAATTTCCTTTGATGAAATTTCATTATTTTGTATTGTAGATTTAGTACATTGATGGAATATAGCAAATGAGAAAATTGTAATTAAAAAGATAATTAACTTTTTCATTTCATAAGATTTAAAAATTAAATAATTAATAACCAATCATAAAACTTCTAAATCTCACTTCAGTAAAACGGTGGGTCGGCCAAAAGCCGTTCTGGTCGTATGCAAAATATCGAAGTTCTCTCAAATTTCCTATAAGTATATATTTTTTTGCAAGGTAGCAAGGTAGCAAGGTAGCAAGGTGGCATCCACCAACTGCGTTGGGGACTTGAGAAGCTGTCAATATGTTAAGCATTATGTTCATGTTACACCAAATTCATTTATAATATATTTCAACTAATTGGTGCAATACCGACTGAAATTGAGGAATTAAGGTCTTTTAATAATACTATTTATCATTTCATGTCTGTATTATCATATCTAATGCAATAATACAAAAAATAATTCAATTTTCCAAGGATTTTAACAATTTTATTTATCGCCACTTAGTGTAAAAATCACATTTTGAAATTATTCTTTTTGCAGTATTTCTTTTCTCGTCAGGATCACAGAAACCACGGAGTCAGGGATTTCACAGATAATACAATCACATCAACAAATCATCACATCATCAAATCATCAAATCACATCATCAAATCATCAAATCACCACATCAAATAAATGACAATTAACCATCTACAATTATCAATTGACAATTACTCCTTAACAAACTTCCCTCTCCCGACTATTTTCCCTGATTCATCAACGAGCCTGACAAAATAAAGACCTGAATTGAATCCTGAAATATCGATACTTTTTTCCTCGCAGCCAGTGTTTTTTTCTTTGTATATCTCTCTGCCTAGTCTGTCGATTATCTCGATGGAGCCGACTTCATATTTCTCACAATTAATTAAAATGGTATTGTGAGATGGATTGGGGTAAATATCAATATTTTTAATTTGTATATCAATATCCATCGTTTTTGTGGTGATACCTAAGTCAGAATTATTAAAACAATAGTAATATTGATAATTATAATCCTTACCATCAACACGCTCACTTGCACGGAAACCTAAAAATATTTTATTATCCGGCAGCATTTTAGTAATCGATATTTTGTATTCAAATAAATCTTTTACAGGTATGGCAATTTTCCCACATTTTTGAATATTATCCTGCCCCGAATAAATTTTTAATATATCATACCCCTCAGTATCCACATCATCATGTCTTGCTGCCAGATACAAAACACCATCTTTATCTCCCAAAATAACGAAATCTCTGTAAAAATAATTTTCATATTTGAGCTTATCGACTTTGGCTAATCTATTTCCATTTTTATCATACCAGGATAACCATACAAATGAATTTGTAGATGATATATAATCAATTTGCTGTGCTATTACAATATTGTCATCTTTAGTCCAAAGGAAAATTTCACTATTCCACCCTTCCTGTGGATAATAAACATCTTCAGTCACGTCGACAGTTTTTTTTACCTCAACTTCAGAGCTATGATCAACAAAATACAGTTCGAGTTTAGAAGGTGAAAAACTGTCATTGGCAGGATTTTTGATGCCAAACAATATCAGCATTGTGTCCTGAGTAAGTCTGTTCAATTTGGTAGGATAAAACAAATATGGCTCAGAGGTAAATATTTTTGTATCATGTACCACAGAATCTGTACATGGGAGTATTATATTAAAGTTTTCGTCTACAGTACAGAATTCAACCTTGTCTTTCAATACGGAATCCTGAAAAAACCAACTCAAAGCGGCTCTCCTAATTATTCCTTCAGAATTTACAACTGAAATATTTCCGTAACCAAAGAAATTTTGTTCATACTTTGTTGTGTCATTGCTGAATTGAACGCTCAATGTTTTTCCGTCATCGCTATCAATCACTCTTTTTACGGGTGTACCATAAAACCCAATATAAAGCCTGGTAGTATCCAGGGGTGCGACTCCTCGCATACCAACTAGATCATAATTGCCTTCTTTGTTTATAAATATATCATTAAATTCTTCTCTATGTGTATTTCCTACATAAGTATTATTATGATAAATCCAATTTAATTCTCCAGTCCCGAATGCAAGACTATGCAATAAAAACCCTTCAACACCATGCCAGGGTGCTTGCCCCATTACAGTTTCCAACAACATTAAATTTCCTCTGTCTAATCTTATGGATTCAGCTATTCTGCCAGAATAGGGAGTAGATCTTGTATCCTTAGGAGATTTTATGAAATTGGTATCTTTTGATAGGTATTTCCAGTTTTCTTTAATACCAAAAAAATTCAGTTCTTTAGGAAGCGGTTGAGACAGCATTTGGAAAGTTGAAAATATTGCTATTATAAACGGTATATAATTTAATTTCATTTTATTAAAATTTTATAAAGGTTGCAGAAACCCTGCAGCCTTTGATTAAATTAAAAATTCAATACTTCACATTGAGGTGCACAATCAGTTGACCATTGGTCTCTGCCCAAAGGACAATCAACAGGTCTTGCTCCATAACAAGGATCAGATGGGAATCCTAATACTTTATTAGTTAACTGCCACTGCCCACTCACTTTGTTATATACCATCTTCAAAGTACAACAATTTTCACCGCAGGAATATCTCTTACCAACCCAATATCCTGTTTTAAGTTTCCAATAACATTCCTTTGCACATGAAGCAACATAATACTCAATTGTTACTACACTAAATGATGGAGAAGTACTATTCAATAGCCATTGTGTTATTGAATTCCAAATCTGCTTTCCGACACCAATGTTGAAAACATTTATTAACCCATTGTTCATAGCATTCTGAAGATCAGTATTGTATTGAGGGCAGTCATGATCAAAAATCTCATAATCTGATAAATGATATGCAACAGCACTACCAGCTTTGCATTCCCATAACAAAAATCTAACCCTAAAATGGCATCCGGGATACATTGGTATCTGGACGAACATTTCAATTGTAGCAGAATCACATGTTGTTATTCCTCCTAAATCAGGTGTACAAGGATTGTTATCTCTAAATTCTATTTTTGAATCACTTAATTTGTTTATGCCAGAGATTTCATCCTTGCTGCATTGTACCAATGCCAATACAAATGCTGCAAGAAAGATTATTGATACAAATTTTTGAATATTTTTCATGATTATTTTATTAAAACGTGAACTAATTTGAAAACCATTTTGTAATTTCCTTTTCAGAAACCTTATTATAGTTATTTATATGATCACATTTTAAGCAGCTAATAAAAAGGGGGATCTTCAAGCAAACCATTTGGTTTACCCCAGTCAATCCACCATTTTCCAGTATGTTTATATGAAATTTTCTTTGAACGGTAGCACGGTAGCACGGTAGCACGGTAGCACGGTAGCACGGTAAAATCAATATGCTAAGCAGAAGGTTCATGTTATCATATTAATGTTGCAATAATACAAAAAATAATTCAATTTTCCAAGGATTTTAACAATTTTATTTATCGCCACTTAGTGTAAAAATCACATTTTGAAATTATTCTTTTTGCAGTATTTCTTTTCTCGTCAGGATCACAGAAACCACGGAGTCAGGGATTTCACAGATAATACAATCACATCAACAAATCATCACATCATCAAATCATCAAATCACATCATCAAATCATCAAATCACCACATCAAATAATTGACAATCCCCTAGGGGTAAACTATTCGGACAAGTTTAATCATTTGAGTCCAACTACCCACTGAAGACTGCCGACTGCTGACTGCCCTACTCCTTCACAAATTTCCCACTCCCAACTACTCTGCCGGAATTATTAGTGAGCCTGATAAAATACAGACCTGGATTCAAACCTGAAATATCGATACTCTTTTCCTCACATTCCAATGTATTTTCCTGAGAAACTATCCTGCCAAGCTGATCTATCATTTCGAAATAAGCTGCTTCTGTTTTTTCGCATGATAATATTATATAATCACTTGAGGGATTTGGGTAGATCTCGATGTTTTTTGAGAGTAGATTAATGTCTTCTGTTTTTGTAGTAATTCCAAGGTCTTTAGTGTTAAAACAGTAGTAGTACTGAAAGTTGAAATCTTTTCCATCAATTTTCTCATTTGCCCAGAATCCTATCATGATCTTATTATCCGGAAGGAATTTGCTGCAGGAAATCCTATACTCCAATATTTCTTCTTTTTTCCTTGCTAAATAACCGCATTTTTCAATTTCACTATTCCCGGGATATATCCTCAATATGTCAAACCCTTCTGTTTCAATGTCATTGTGAACAGCAGCAATATATAGGATGCCATCTTTTACACCCAGAAAGTAAAAATTCCTATATCTAATATCTCCATATTTCAGTTTATCGATTTTATTTAAAAGATTTCCGTTTTTATCATACCAGTTAAGCCATATAAAAGAACTATCAGATAAAAAATCAATTTGCTGAGCAAGAAACAGATTCTCATCTATCGTTTTAAAAACGATATCACCATCCCATCCCCCTTGAGGATGATAAATGTCATTTGTCACATCCACTTTCTTTACTATTTTGATACCATCACTATGATCAACATAGTAAACCTCCATTTTAGATATTGTGCTTTCTCCTTCTACAGGATTTTTGGTACCAAAAAGAATTACCATGGTATCCATTGTCAATTTTCTCAATTGTGGAACATAGAATAAAGAAATATCTGATGTCTTAAGTTCTGTGCTATGCATAATAGAATCTTCGCAAGGAAGTACTGTTTTCATTTCATCATTAATGTTGCAAAACTCAATTTTATCAAAAAGTGTGCTGTCTTTAAAAGAATAATTCCAGGCAACTCTTCTCGGAATTCGCTTGGAGTTGACTATAGTAATATTTCCATATCCAAAATAGTTTTGATCAAATTTTGTTGTATCTTTACTATAATTTACACTTAAAGTCGTTCCGTCGTCATTATTTATCACTCTCCTGATTGGAGTGCCATAAAATCCCAGATAAAATCTACTTGTATCCAGTGGTTCAACTCCACGTAATCCAACTATCTCAAAGTTGCCATTTATATTTTTTCTTATATCAGAATATCCATATTCTTCTCTATGAGTATTACCAACATAAGTATTATTGTGATATATCCAATTTATTTGTCCATTCTGCACTTTTAAATTATGAATCAGGCAACCTTCAGTACCCCTCCAGGGGGTTTGCCCAATAACTGATTCTAAAATCAATAAATCATTGTCAAACAGACCTATATGCCAAGGATTTCTACCTGAATAAGGAGTTGACCTATTATCTTTTGGTGACTTTATAAAATTTGTATCTTTAGCAAGATACTTCCAGTTTTCATGAATGTTTAAAAAATTCAATTCTTTCGGTACAAATTGAGCATATAAAAAATCAATACTCACAATTATACATAAACATAGTGCAATTAATCTTTTCATATTATTTGTTTGATTAAGGTGGCTGTCAAAGAAAACAGCCACCTTATAAGGTTAATTAATTAAAAATCAAGTACTTCACATTGTGCAGTACAATCCGTTGACCATTGATATCTGCTATCAGGACAATCAACTGGCCTTGCACCATAGCATGGATCTAAAGGAAAATCAACAATTTTATTTGTTGGTACCCATTCCCCATTAATTTTATTGTAAACTCTTTTCAATTTACAACAGTTCTCACCACAAGCATACCTACGCCCTACCCAGGCATTTGATCCTCTGATTTGCCAATAGCACTCTTTTGCACAGGAAGCAATAGAATATTCAACTGTAACAACTGAAATATTAGAAGCAGTACCGGACAATAACCACTGAGTTATTGCATACCAAATTTGTTTACCAAAAACCATATTAAAGTAATTTATGGTATTGTTATTCTTGGCATTGATTAAATCAATATTATATTGGTTACAATTATGATCGATAATTTTATAATCACTTAAATGATATGCTATTGCACTACCACCATCACATTCCCATACAAAAAACTCAACTGTAAAGCTACAACCTGGATACATAGGAATTTGGACGCTAATAGTATGTGTTATTGAATCACATGAAGGAAGATTACTTAAATCAGGTGCACAAGGATTATCTATTCTATATTCAATTTTGGAAGCATTCAATTCACTTTTAGTGGCTTCATCTTTTGTACATCGCACCAAAGCAAAACTAAATCCAATAAGTAAGACAAAAATCGATAAATATTTTATTGTTTTCATAATCAAAGATTTAAAAATTAATAAATCAAGAACCAATTAAAAATTTCTAAATCTCACTTCAGTAAAAAGGGGGATCCTCAAGGTATCCATTTGGTTTGTCGTAATAAATCCACCATTTCTCTGTATTTTTATAAGATGATTTTTTTGGAAGGTAGCAAGGTAGCAAGGTAGCAAGGTAGCAAGGTAGCAAGGTAAAATCAATATGCTAAGCAATAGGTTCATGTTATCATATTAATGTTGCAATAATACAACAAATAATTCATTTTTCCAAAAAATTTAACACTTTTATTTTCAGATATTTATGGCGCAAATTTTTATTTTGGGCAACATGAAATATTGAAATATATGTTTGATAATCAAAATACTAAATATTTTTACTTGTGAGCCAGAATATAAAATGAGGTCAGTTGACCCATAGCACAGAGAAAGCTTGAAATCTTCAAGAGGTATACTCCGCAGCAAAAGTCTCCAGACCTCTTGCTGCATCAGGACAGGCTCCGACCTCCTGCTGCATTATCAAAATGAATAAATAAGAAATGGATTCATCGGGAAGAAATGTTTTCAATGTACAACACAAGTTAATTTCCGAAGATTTTGATGTTGATGAACTAAAATAGTACATTTGCAGAAATAAAATCTGCTTTTATGTCCTATTCTGATTCTATTAAAATATTGCAAACATCAGCCACCACCAAATTCAATTCCGGCTACAATTGTGCTCAATCAGTTCTGGGAGCATTCGCAGAAGTTTTGGGTGTTGAAGAAAATATAGCCAATAGCATTACCAGCGGATTTGGTGCAGGAATGGGCAGGCTGCAGAAAACATGCGGTGCTGTTACCGGAGCATTTATGGCATTAAGCTACTACAGCAGTCAGAAAAACAATAACAATCCGGAAGCAAAAGAAGAAGCAATATTGAAAATCAGGGAGTTTAATGCAAGGTTTTTAGCAAAACACAATTCAACTGATTGCCTGACTTTGCTGAACTGTGACCTGAATACCGGGCCCGGGCAGGAAAAATATGAAATCAAAAACCTAAGGGAATCAGTATGTGAAAAATGCATCAGTGATTCGATCATGTTCATAAATGAGATGCTTAAATAAATATGATATCATGAAAACCATTTTAAGCAAAACTGCACTTTTGATATTGCCAATCATATTTCTATATTTTGGCTATAATTTTCACCGTTGCACTTATGGATTTGACCCTGAGTATGCTTACCTGATGAATGGTCTGATGATAAATAACTGTGATTATGTCGGACATACAGATAATCCGGGAACAACGGTTCAGACTTATAGTGCTGTTATACAAAGAATTGCTCACCTGTTTGGATCGGAAAATGACCTGCAGACCGATGTGCTCAAAAATCCTGACTATTTTATCGAATGGGGAAGAAAAGGCTTCAATATCCTGAACTCAATCATCCTCCTTTTACTCGGATTACTTGTTTTTCGCTTCACAGGCAATTTGTTCAGTTCTTTGATTATTCAGATCACTCCATTCCTGTCTTCAAACCTGCTGGAGCATGCCTGGGCACGATTTTCACCTGAACCTATGCTTGTAATAGCAACAAATCTTATGATAATCGCTCTTATATATTATCATTATAGTAAAAATAAAGAGTATAAATACTTTCCCTGGATATTCGGAGCTATATCCGGATTCGGACTGGCAACAAAAGCTACATTCCTGCCACTGGTGATAATACCACTGTTGGTTTTGATCAGCATGCCGGTGAAAAAGACTTATCTCAAAGCTATAGTGCCCTCTTTCATCATCTTTACAATTCCAGCTATACCAGCTTATCCCCAGATGCTTGCATGGTTTTTCAGGTTGTTCACACATACCGGCGTTTATGGTAAAGGAAAAGGGGGAATTATTGATCCCGGGAAATATTTTAGTGATTTGTTGCTTATTTTTAAGAATAACATCGCTTTGGCAATTTGTGTATCACTTGCATTGATTTTGATAATAATCCTGATAACTAAAAAACCATTTAAGGTCTGGTTTAAGGAGAATGATAAATTCCGGTTGGTTTTTGCATTGTTTTCGGCACAGATTATCGGGATTTTAATGGTTGCAAAACACTATCATTCAAATCATTATCTTATCCCCATACTTGCTTTGAATGGTTTGATTCTGATTTTTATTATAATTTTCATCACTGAATATTTTCAATTTGATAAAAAATTATCTGTTGTGCCCACTGTTTTACTGATAATTATGATTGCCGGGTCAGCTTTCAATATTCCTTATATGAAATATGCAGACTGGGGTTATGTGATCAGTGATGAAGAGACATTTAAAATTGAAAAAAGGCTGAAAACTGATTTTCCGGAATATGTTAAAACCAATTATCTCGACAGGATTAATAAGTATTCTGCTCTCAGATGGGGTAATGATTATTCGAGATCGAAATTCAACGATGCTCTGACATCCATATATCCTGAAGCTTTGTTTTATGATTTTGGAAGAAACTCATTTCAAAACTGGCATGGTGATATAACGCCAGATGAATTTTTGAAAAAGTACGGCAAAAAAATACTCCTTATAGATGGGCCATTTTCACAGGAAGAAATTATCAGGGTAAGAGATAAATCATTATTTTTAAATAAAAAATATATAGGAAGAATTCATAATATTTATGAAATTGACACCACTGACTCTAAAATATTTCTGAACCGGGAATATGAAACGATATGGCAGCTTGTCTTCGACCCGGATTCGGTTTCAACTGATGGAAATTTCTTTGTAAATGGTAAACATAAAATACCCAATACCTGGCATCGTAACAGCGAAATGTTTTTTTCAGGAAATAACTCTGCAAAATTATCTGGTGATAATAATTTTGCTTTTGATTTCAAAATTGATTCATTACAGCCAGGTCAGGAGTATCAGGTTACAGTATGGAAAAAAGGAGAAGGTAACGAAACATTAATTGTCGGGGGTTCAATCGGATCTGATGAATTCTGGGTCGGTTCAGATAAAGTTGTTGCAGAAACTTTTGACGGATGGAAGAAATTGCGATTAAGATTTCAGGTGCCCCCAATTTTAAGTCAGGGGCTGAAAGTATATGTCTGGAATAATTCTGTAAAAACTGTTTATCTTGATGATTTTACAATTACAAGATTAAAATAGATAAGCAAAAGTATTTTTCAGATCCTGAAATAATTTATATTTGTTGTCCTTAATTAAACTGATGAGAAGAAAAGATAAAAATATTGATGATCCGGCAGTTATTGAAGAGATACTATCAGGATCGGAAATAGTCAGGGTAGCTATGATGGACGGAGATAAACCGTACATTGTACCTCTAAATTATGGTTATTTTGAAAATGCCTTATATGTACATTCTGCACCGGAAGGGAAAAAAATAGAGCTTCTTAAAAAGAACAACAGGGTCTGCTTTGAAATCACATTGAAACATGAGATCATCAGACCGGAACTTTCATGTGAATGGACGACAAAATACAGGTCAGCGATCGGGTATGGACAGGTTGAATTCATTGATGATTTCGAAGAAAAAAAGAAAGGCCTCGATATAATAATGTCTCAGCATGGAAGAAGCGAAGGCAATGAATACAAAGATAAACAGGTAGATTTTATAGTAATTTTGAAAATAAACATTGATGAGATTTCCGGCAAACAGTCAGGGGATTGGGATTAAAAGGATTTAAATCAGTTTAAAAATTTTAACCGACATGAAGATACTTTTTTTAATAGGTTTCATCATTTTTAATTCTCTTAGTCTTGGAGAATGTTTTAATACATCTCTGAAAGTAAATTTTAAAAATGAAAAAGTAATTACAGGAGCTGAACAGACTGAGTTTTACCTTGATTTGCTCCGGGATAAAAGGGTGGGAATATTGGCAAACCAAACGACAATCATAAAAAACAAGCATCTGGTAGACAGTCTTATATCACTAGGTATCAATATTGTAAAAGTTTTTGGTCCTGAGCATGGTTTCAGGGGAAATGCACCGGCAGGAGATGTTGTCGATGACGAATATGATCAGAAAACCGGAGTCAAGATAATTTCACTTTATGGTAAAAAAAGAAAACCTTCGTCTGAAGATCTATCAGATATTGATATCATGATTTTTGACATACAGGATGTCGGATGCCGTTTTTATACTTATATCAATGTACTGAGGGATATTATGGAAGCCTGTGCTGAAAACAAAAAACCTCTCCTCATCCTGGACAGACCAAATCCCAACGCTTATCTGATAGACGGTCCTGTACTCGATATGAAATTGAAATCCGGGATCGGACAATTCCCTGTTCCGATATCTCACGGAATGACAATTGGTGAATTTGCACAGATGATAAACGGTGAAAAATGGCTGCCGAGAGAACTCCAGTGTGATTTAAAAATAATAAAAATCAAAAATTACACTCATAACACTGATTATACTGTTCCTGTCAAACCGTCGCCAAATCTGAATACACAACAAAGTATAATACTCTATCCATCCACATGTTTATTTGAAGGAACATACTTAAATCATGGCAGAGGCACTCAATTTCCATTTACTATAATAGGAAGTCCGAAACTAAAAGGAAAATATGATTTTTCATATATACCTGTGAGTATACCGGGTATGAGTACTTCTCCGATATTTATGAATCAAGAGTGTTTCGGACTTGATCTGAGAAATACAGATTTAAAGAAGATCAGGAAAAGCAGAAAGATCAATCTCGGATGGATGATAGAACTTTACAATGAATATCCGGACAAAGAAGAGTTTTTCGATCGTTCAAAAAGCAATCAGATGGGCAATATTGATAATCTGGCCGGGACAAGTGAATTTAAGGAACAGATAAAAGCCGGGAAATCAGAAACAGAGATCAGGGCAAGCTGGGAACCCAAATTGTCTGAATACAAAAAAATGAGAAAAAAATACCTGATATATCCTTAAGCTTTAGAATGTGTACAGAAAGTTTTTGAGTTTGAGAATTTGATGTCTGCTATTTTCCTGATTTATGATCTTCTGATTATTAAACTAAACTCTCTAAACATCCTAAACTCTCTAAACTTCATAAACCTTATAAACTTCATAAACCTTATAAACTTCATAAACCTCATAAACTTCCTAAACCATTTGTTATTAAATTATCTGATTTTTTGTAATTTTGTCGTTTTTTATTAATCGTATCAAAAAACAAACAGTATTTGTATAAGCCTGAATATATGAAAGTCCATAAATTTACTGTTTTAATACTCTTTTTCATCCTTTTTCTGTGATCCGGATCAAAGCCCAGTATAATTTTCAACCGGTTTTCCCCAGTCTGAAAGGCGATGAATTATTTATAAAACTGGAAGAAAATTATAAACCTGATTCACTGCTGGATTATTCAATGGCAAGAGATACATTGTATGCAGTTATCGATAATCAGAATGATACGGTATATTGCATTTATTCCGGATATGGATTATATCTTCCAAAAAGTGTTGATCCGACTGAATACCTTTATTTCGGGGGGAGTCAAAATGGAATAAATGCTGAACACACATATCCGGTTAGTAAAGGAACTGAATTCGGATTGGCAAAAAGTGATATGCATCATATATTTCCTTCAAAAATCAATATAAACTCTGACCGGGCCAGTTATGAATTCAACGAAATCAGGGATAATATTACGCAAAAATGGTATCTGAAAGATAAAATACTGAATTCTGTTCCTTCAACAAATATAAATTCATACAGCGAATATGCTCAGAATTATTTTGAACCTAGGGAGAATAAAAAAGGAGATATTGCACGGGCTCTTTTTTATATCAAAACAATATACAGAGATCAGACAAATCAGGCTGATCCAAACTTCTTTGACAATCAGAAAGATACTCTTTGCAAATGGCATTTTAACGATCCTGTTGACAGCATTGAATGGAACAGAACATGGAAAATAGCGAATTATCAGGATGGAAAACCAAATCCATTTGTACTGGATTGCTCACTTGCATACAGGACATATTGTGATTTTATCAGCGCACAATGCATCAAAGTTAATACAGAAGAAATTTATGATGCAATATCAGTGAATGCATACATTTATCCTAATCCGGTTTTTGATGAAGTAAATTTGAAATTCTTTAACCCTGAATTCAGTGAAGTTAACATCTCGGTTTTTGATTTGATGGGCCGACAGTTGACATCATACGAATTGCGAATTTCAGGTCAGTATGAAGAAAAAATTATTATACCTGTAGACTTATTAACAAATGGAATTTATCTATTGAGAGTCATTGGAAGAAATGAAAATAAATATTTAAAAATTCACAAATTATTTATCAAACAATAAAGTTTTGGTCTCAATTTTGCATAAAATTATTAAATTAAATATTAAAAATATGAGTAATAATAAAAAACCAAAAGGAGTAATCGGTATTTTAACCGGTGGAGGGGATGTTCCCGGACTAAACCCGGCAATCCGGGCTGTGACATTAAGAGCAATCATCGAAGGTTATCAGGTAATTGGCCTGAGAAGAGGATGGAAGGGCATAATGGAAGTTGTCAGAGATAAAAAATTTGACAATAGTGAAAATTATGTTGAATTATCCGAAATACTTGTTAACAGAGCGGCAAGGACAGGTGGAACATTTTTGCATTCTTCAAGAACCCGGCCATTAGCTGTGAAAAAAATAGATATTCCTGAACATTTAAAGGATTCGTATTCAAATGAAATAAATGACCTGACCCCGGAAGTACTTCAAAATCTGGAGTGGCTTGGAATTGATTATCTTATTGCAATAGGAGGTGATGACACTCTCAGTTATGCAGAACATCTATACAGGCAAGGTGTTAAGGTTATAGCTATCCCAAAAACTATGGATAATGATGTACCTGGAACTGATTATTGTATCGGATTCAGTACCTGTGTTTCAAGAACCATTCAGATGGCAAACGATCTCAGGACCTCTGCAGGCTCTCATGAGAGAATACTGGTATTGGAAGTTTTCGGCAGATATGCTGGTTTCACTGCCATGCTACCTACAATGGCCGGCGCAGCAAACAGATGTCTGATCCCGGAATACAAATTTGATGCAGACGAACTCACAGGTATTTTAATCGAAGACAGATATAAAAATCCTAGTAAGTACTCAATAGTTCTTGTTTCAGAAGGTGCGCAGTTTGCACATGAAGAAGAAATGACATTCCAAAGCCAGGAGAGAGATGCTTATGGCCACGCTAAACTTGGAGGAATAGGTGATAAAGTATCAGCTGCTATTAAAGATTATTCTACAAAACACAATAATGGCAGAACAGTGAATATCATAAATCAAAAACTTGGATACCTTGTAAGGACGGGTAGTCCTGACGCAATCGACAGTATAGTTCCGATGGCATTCGGAAATATGGCACTTGACTTAGTACTGAGAGGATTGCATGGCAGGCTTGTAGTATTAAAAAACGGAAGATATGATCATATGCCAATTGAAGTCATTTCAAAGACCAAAAAGATAGTAAAAGTTGATAAATATTACAATACGGCACGATACAGACCATTTTACAATGACTTTGAAATGTTGCCTCTGTTTATTATGACAAGTGACTAATCAAAGAAAATTATTTATAATAAAGCCTGTTAATCAATGAATTAACAGGCTTTTTAATAATTATACATCCAAATGTCAATTGGCCATATCTGAAATAAACTTTATTCTCACCAGCTGAATATCTTCCTCACTGATCTCATCATCATCCTGAAATTCTTCAAAGGCAGGATCGAGGGAATCGGATTCAGCTTCCAGAAAATAATCATAAATATCCTGTTCAATACTCGATTCGATCCTCTCCTTAATATAATAATCGATATTTAACTTTGTACCGGAAGAAACAATAGCATACATTTCATCAAGCAGCTCGTAAAGAGTAAGATCTACATTTACCGCAATATCCTCCAACGGGATTTTCCTGTCGACATGCTGAATAATCGCAACTTTTGTCTTTGATTTATTTGCTACCTGCCTTACAAGATAATCAGTTGGCCTGTCAATTTCATTTTCCTGAACATAATTCCTTATAAGTTTAATAAATGGCTGACCGTATCTTTCTGCCTTACCTTTACTCACTCCCGAAATGTTAAGCATATCCTCAAGGGAAATAGGATAAAAAGTTGACATATCCTGCAAAGCCGGATCTGAGAAAATTACCCAAGGTTTTACTCCTAAGGATTTTGCCTGATCGTGTCTAAGGTCTTTAAGCATATTGAAAAGAACTTCATCCAGTGCTGATCCACTATGTCCGCCCAGAGAAACCACAGCATCTTCATCGTCCTCCATCTCATAATCATGATTGAGTGGAACTTCAATAGAATATGGTTTTTCAATAAACTGTCTGCCTTCGTCAGTGAGTTTGATCACACCATATAGTTCAATATCCTTATACAGGAGGCTATTCAGAAGTGCCTGCCTGATAATGCTATGCCAGTAATGCTCATCTTTACTTTCTCCCGATCCAAATAATTTGTGTTCATTATACCTGAAATCCTTCATTTCTTTGGATTTCTTGCCAATGACAAAATCAACCAGTGATTTTATCATATTTTTTTCATGTAATTCCGAAGTGATTTTCAATACAAGCAGGAAGTCATCTTTTGCTTCTACTCTGTCTTTCGGATTTTTACAATTGTCACACATATCGTTGCAATTTTCTTCTTCAATATTTTCACCAAAATAATGTAATAGAAATTTTCTTCTGCAAGAACCGGTTTCAGAATATGCAATAATTTCATCCATCAACTGTACTGTCAGCTCCCGTTCTGATACAGGTTTATCTCTTAAAAATTTTTCGAGTTTTAAAATATCATCATGTGAATAAAATGCTATGCATTTAGCTTCAAGTCCGTCTCTACCAGCTCTCCCTGTCTCCTGATAGTAATTTTCAATGCTTTTAGGAATATCATAATGTATTACAAATCGTACATCAGGTTTATCAATACCCATTCCGAAAGCAATTGTAGCACATATTACGTCAATCTCTTCCATCAGAAAATCATCCTGAATCCTGGTTCTTGTCTTGGAATCGAGGCCTGCATGATAAGGACTGGCTTTTATCCCGTTAACTTTTAAAATCTCTGCTATCTCTTCAGTTGATTTTCTGCTCTGAACATAAACAATTCCGGATTTTCCATGAGTGGATTTTATGATCTTTACTATATTGTTGATTGCCTGTTCTTTTGTTTTCTTTGGTCTGACCTCATAAAAAAGATTGAATCTGTTAAAAGATGAAATATAACTTGAAACATCTTTCATATTGAGATTCTTGACTATATCTGTTCTCACCTTTTCAGTAGCTGTGGCAGTAAGTGCAATTATTGGAATTTCCTTATCTATCTGATCTACCATTGTCCTGATCCTCCTGTATTCAGGCCTGAAATCGTGGCCCCATTCAGAAATACAATGAGCTTCATCCACTGCCAGAAAAGAAAGATTGACACTTTGAAAAAACTCAATATTTTCTTCTTTTGTCAAAGTCTCAGGAGCAATAAACAGCATTTTGGTTTTCTGCTTGACTATACTGTCTTTTACTTCCTTTATTTGTGTCCTGTTCAATGACGAATTTAAAAAATGAGCTACAGCATTTGATTTGCTGTACCCTCTGATTGAATCTACCTGATCTTTCATCAAAGCTATCAAAGGAGAAATGATGATAGCAGTACCTTCCATCAGCAAAGCAGGTAACTGGTAAGTCAGGGATTTACCACCTCCGGTAGGCATAATAACAAAAGTATCATTCCCATCTAAAACACTCTGGCATATCTCTTCCTGTAATGGTTTAAAATTGTTAAAACCATAGTGTCTGTATAAGGCATCATGTAATTGTTTACTTGTAAAAGAAGTATTCCCTTCCAAACTCATAATAGTTTTAAAAAATTGTCTACAAATTACTCTTTTTCTTAATTTGTAATTTAATAATAAATAATGATTTAATCAAAAAAAAATAAAACTACCTACCAACAGGAATGATTTTTTTATTTCGATGTATAAAGGTATAATTTATTTAAAACAATCTGGTATATTTTTTAATGATTTTTTTTAATTTTTTTTGAATAAAAATAAATAAATTATTTACATCTTTCTGATAGTGAATAATATCTTTAAAAATTTCATCTTTGCAATAAATATTTAATTTGCATAAAAAAGATATAAGCAATGACAAATTTAAACAAAGAAATAATAAAAATTGGTAAAAAAGTAATAAGTATTGAATGTGAAACATTAAAAAATCTTGAGAATTCAATAGATGATAGTTTTCTTTCCTGTGTAAATTTAATATCCGGATTATCTGGGAGAGTAGTGATTTCAGGAATTGGTAAAAGTGCAATTGTAGGTCAAAAAATAGTTTCAACATTAAATTCGACCGGGACTCATTCTATTTTTCTTCATGCTGCGGATGCTATACATGGAGATCTTGGTATGTTGAAAGAAGAAGATGTTGTTATCTGTTTGTCAAAAAGTGGAGAGACATCGGAAATCAGAGTATTACTAACAATACTCAGGAGTTTCGGCAATAAAATTATTGCCATGACCTCAAACAATGATTCGTATTTAGCAAGAAATTCTGATATTCTGTTATTCATTCCTGTTGAAAACGAAGCTGAACCAAACAACCTTGCGCCTACTTCTTCGACTATTGCTCAGATGGCAATGGGTGATGCCCTAGCCGGAGCTATTTTGCATGTAAAAGGATTTACTCCTCAACATTTTGCAAGATTTCATCCTGGTGGGTCACTCGGTAAACAATTGTACCTTAGAGTTTCAGATCTTTATAAAAACAATGAAAAACCAAGAGTAAAATCTGACACCAATTTAAAAAAAACTATACTTGAAATAACCTCAAAAAGGCTTGGTGCCACAGCAGTATTAGATGAAAGGGACACCCTGATAGGTATAATTACAGATGGAGACCTTAGAAGAATGCTTGAAGCAAATGAAAAAATTGAAAATATCAGAGCTTCGGAAATAATGACAAAGAATCCCAAGACTATTAATGATAACAGCCTTGCAGCAACAGCACTTGAAAAAATGAGAACTAACAGCATCACTCAACTTGTGGTAACAGACGATCAGGGAAATTACCTCGGATTTGTTCATATTCATGATATTCTTAGAGAAGGAATTATTTAGAATGCCGATATTTATGATTGTTACTTTTAATAATTTTCCACGATTCAGTATGTTATCTGAGGTGAAATAACTAAAAGAAATGATGATATCACCGCTTAAACTAAAACTGATTAGATTTTCGTCATGTTCTTTTATAAAAAAAGCCCCGGGAAGTTTCAAGGATATGGAATAAAATATAATTTTGCAGGTAATTAGCATTTTTTAATAAAAAAAAACAATTATATGTCATTTGAAATTCAGGGAAAATTGCACAAGAAATTTGAAATAGAATCCAAATCAGCTTCATTTCAAACAAGGGATTTTGTACTTTTGATTGAAGAAGGAAATTATCCTCAGTATATAAAATTTCAGTTGACTCAGGACAGATGTAACATAGTAGATAGCATCAATGAAGGTGATAATATGAAGGTATGGTTTGACCTGAGAGGAAGGGAATGGAATGAGAAATACTTTACGAATCTTAATGCATGGAAAGTTGAAAAACAATCTACAGGAGATTCAAATAAACAGGATAATTCACCTGATGAAATAGATTTTCCTAATGAATCGGATTTTGAGAATATGGCAGGAAGTTTAGAAGATGACCTTCCATTTTAGATAAAAATAAAGCTCCGGTAAATTCCGGAGCTTTATTTTATTAAATGTTTAATTATTTCTTAGGGGCCAGAATCGAACCTTTATTTTCAGGAACCCCCTGAGTATCCTGAGCACCCAAAACATTACCAACTACTGAAAGAATGTGCGTATTTGAACCCTCTTGCTCATTGGTTGTAATAGTAACTTTTTTATTAATAGGTCCAACTCTTTCAGTTGAATACTTTATTTTCAATTCACTGCTTTCTCCGGGCATGATAGCTTCTCTTGGCCAGGTTGGGACTGTACAACCACAGTTACCTCTCGCACTTTTTACAATTAATGGTTCATTACCTACATTAGTAAATTTAAGTGACCTGAATGGCTCACTGTTTTGCTCAATTGTCCCAAAATTCATATCATTGGATTCAAATCTAATTTTCGGACCACTTTGTGAATATAAGCCAACACAAACAAAAGTAATCATCATTATTGATGTAAGGATCTTTTTCATTTTTTTACAATTTTTAAATTTTTTAATATAAAAACTAAAGTTCAGGTTAAAAACGCTAATATCATGCCAATTATTCTAATATGTACATAAATGACATTTTAATAATTAGTTAATTATCAAAACTTTCTTATCTGATCAATTATCTGGGACTTTATTGAATAAAAAAAGCTGTCATTAAAAAAATGACAGCCTTCAAAATATAATATAAATACTCTATTTTTTCGGAGTTAAAATGGTACCATTATTAGCAGGTACTCCCTGTGCATCCTGAGTTGCGTTGATACTTCCCTTTACATTCAGGACATGTACATTTTCGCCTTCAGTTTCATTAGTTGTAATAGTGACTTTTTTGTTAATCTGTCCTACTCTTTCAGTAGCATACCTGATTTTTATTTCACCACTTTCCCCTGGCATGACAGCTTCTCTTGGCCATGTAGGTACTGTACATCCACAATTACCAGTTGCACTTTTAATGATCAATGGCTCTTTACCAATATTTTTAAATTTTACAGTTCTGAAAGGTTCAGAATTCTGGTTGATAGTGCCATAATCAACATCCATGGACTCAAACTTCACTTTTGGTCCATTAGTGTTAGCTACAGTTGTAGTAACTGTTGACTGTGAATAAGCAAATACACCTAAAAAAGCAGTCATTAATAAAGACATAAGTATCTTTTTCATTTTTCTAATTTTTTTGTTTTTTAATAATAAAATAATAATTTTCTTAACAAACGCCAAAATTATACCAATTATTTAAAAAAGTAATATATACCTGTGTTAATGATAAGTTAACGTATATTTTTAAGGTCAATTCCACCAAAATTGCCGGAACTCATGAATAAAAAAACAGAATTTTCCTCACTAAGACCAGAAACAAATGATTTGAAATCACCTAGATTGTCAAAAACTTTCAGGTCATCTTTGCCAAAATTCTTCACAACTTCTTCCTTTTCCAAGATCGGCATTTGTTTCATTTCAAGAGTATGCTTACTGAAAAGCACAATTGCCTGATCACAATTATTCATAGTGTCTTTATATTGAGGAAGAAAATCCTTATTGAGGCTGCTGAATGTATGAAGCTCATACAGAGCATACAATTTTCTGTCAGGATATTGTTGCCTGACTGCGTTTATGGTTGCTCTTACTTTGGCCGGTGCATGAGCAAAATCAAGAAACTTAATTGTATTTTCATCTTCATAAAGTTTTTGGAGTCTTTTATCTGCTCCTTCAAAATCAGCTATACTATTCCAAAAATCAACTTCACTGATTCCCAATTCAAGACAGGCAATCAATGCTCCATTAAGATTTGAACGATTATGATCTCCAAATACTTTTAAACCTGCAAGTTTATCATTTTCAACTTGTGTATATGGCAAAAGCTTTAAAGTATCTTTATTTTCAGCTTTGGAAATCACTTCATGTATTTTTTCATCTTTGTCAAAATAAATCAGACTTCCCCCTGGTTCAATGGTTTCAATATACTTAACAAACTGATCTTTATAAATATCATATGTCGGAAAAACATTCATGTGATCCCAGTCTATACCGGTCAGCAAACCAATATTTGCATGGTAATGATGAATTTTCGGAGTTCTGTCCAATGGTGAACTCAGGTATTCGTCACCTTCAATAACTATGACAGGAGCGTCTGAAAACCTGACCATGAGATCAAATCCCCTGATAAGTGCACCAACAAGGTAATCAAAATCACGCCCCATCTTTTTCAAAACCCACATGATCATCGAAGTTGTTGTCGTTTTTCCCTGACTGCCACCAACTACTACTCTGATTTTATTCATTGATAAACTGTAAATAAACTCAGGAAATGAGTATATCTTAATACCAAGTTCCTGTGCCCTGATTATCTCAGGATTATCAATTTTAGCATGCATGCCAAGAATTATATAATCGAGATCAGGCTTAATACGGTCAGCATCCCAGCCTAATCTCTCAGGAAGGATACCTGCTTTTTCAAGTCTCGTTCTTGAAGGTTCATAAATCTCATCATCCGAACCCGTTACATTGTGCCCTGCGTTTTTGAGTGCCAATCCAATATTGTGCATTACTGCACCCCCGATTGATATAAGATGTATTTTTGACATATATGAGTTTAGTTTATGAAGTTTAGTGCATTTTTAAATTTTGCATTTTTAATTACACATTTTACATTTGCGTATAATGTTCGAAAATCCAAAAGTAATAAATATTACAAATATTTTTAATATTATTGAAAATAAAAAAAGAGAAATCTCCAATGCCGGAAATTTCTCTTCTTAATATAAAGTTTTAATTACTTTTAAAGTCTGTATCCAAGTCCTATGGCAAATACCATAGCTGTTTTATCATATGTTTCTGCATAAGCCGGAGCCGGAGCTACAGCTGAGAAATTTTTAGTATATTCATCATAGGTAGTCATAGAAAAACCAAGGTCAATATCAAATCTTGATGTAGCATGAACTACTACTCCCCCACCAAATGTCTTAGTTGGTAATGCGTAACTCAATGCTGACTGATAAACTGCATTTGGAGATGGTTTTGTCATCAGGAATCCTGCGCTCACTCCGAACATTTTTGTGATATCATATTGAGCTCCGATAGCAAATTCCCATGAATTGGCACCTAATAGTTTTTTATCGGCTGAGCCTTTGAATGTAGTTTCTTCACCATTGGTTACAAACTCTCCTGCTGCATTTTTCTTACCATATTTAGCTGCATTATCAAAATAATAATGGAAACCTGTCTGTAGTTTTAATGATCCAAATTTTTCTCTCAGTCCAATAGAAAGCATAGCTGGAATTTCTGCAGGAACTTCTTCCCCGTCAGTAAATAATGCTACATCATCTTTTGTCTCTTTTGTTGTAACATTCATAGCTGTCTTCATTTCATATTTAACTGCTAAACCGAAATCACCAAAATTCAGATCTACACCAAAAAATGGTGAAAAACCTGAACCTGTTTGTTCAACATTAAGTTCCTTATCCGCAAGTGTTGTTGCTGTTTGAGAAAGTGCTGCAGCCGTACCTGTTAATTGTGCTATCTGTGTATTAAATCCTGCAATTCCTGCATTAATTCCATCATAATACTGCTGAAGCGTCAAAGTACCAGGATTTGTCATCCCAATACCTATTCCAGCTGCTACCAGACTTTGATATGTAGCATCATTAATAGCACCAGCTGCTTTAGCTTGATCAAGAGTTATACCTCCATAACTACCTAGGTATGGTTGCAACAGGCCAGGAATTGGACTTAATTGAGTTACTGCACCAGATAATTTAGCTTTAACACCATTGATTGTAGGCACTGCTTTTTGAGTGATAAAATTATCAGCTCTTATTGATCCTGTAGGTGTCAGTAAAGAAATATCCCTGATATAACCTTCATAGGTATTTTTTGCAGTAACATATCTTGCTCCGGCAGCTACAGATATCATATCATTGATTTTGTATGTTAAAGCACCCTGAAATCCAAAATAAGCAGAAGTTCCAATTAAACTAGTATTTACGGAATAACCTGTAGTTGACAGATCTACTCCGGCAGCAGTTCCAATAGCTTTAAGACCTGCTAAGCCTGCTGGAAGACCTGATACCTGATATTCCAATTCAGGTAAGCCTTTTTCAAATTCAGCAGATCCACCACCGCCTATTACTGTAAATCCACCTGAAACAGCAAACTTTCCTTTCTTAAAAACAGCAAAAGCAGTAGGTAAAAATGGAACAAAAGTCTTACCTTCATACTCTTTGTTATTTAAAGTCGGATAAGTCGAAACAACAGTCCTTCCCTGCGAAATGGTCTGTGAATTAACCTGGATATAAAATCCGTCTTCCAGATGTGTAAGTCCTGCAGGGTTAAAAAACACTGCATCAACATCAACAGATGCATCACGAGCCATAGTCCTGACCCAGGCTGCACTTTGATTGGTATTAGTAACGATACCGCCTGCAAATATAAAATCAGCAAGAAGCAATAAACTAAAAATTGTAAACAGAATCTTTTTCATAATAATTGATTTTTTATTTGTGCCAAAGGTATTAAAAAAAATTATAAAACAAATATTAATACAATTTTTTTATATTTTGGAATTAATATTAAACCATATTCAAATAAATTTAAAACTTTTTTTATATTTTGACAGGTCGAATAAATCAATAGAGACTTATCCTTAATTTGATGTTTTTTCCGGAAGATATAAAGAGTGTGTTTTTCATTATCGAATAATTAACAGCGAATAATTAAATCCGGATTTTTGTCTAATTACATTGTTCGAAATTCTTGCGAGCTATCGGGATCTAAATTGCTTTTTTATATAAAAGTAATCTCCTTGTAGCTCAGTTCATCAGGATAATCTGTATTAAAATTAAGTCCTCTGCTTTCGTGTCTCATCATAGCAGATTTAGTCACAATATAGCCAATTGTAATGAGATTTCTTAATTCACATAACTGCTGGGATAATACTGTGGATTTATAAAGGTCTTCAGTTTCAGAATTCAATAATTTAATCCTGTTCATTGCTCTTTGGAGTCTTATATTGTTTCGTACTATCCCGACATAGCTTCCCATTACTTCCTTAATTTCCTTAAGACTTTGAGTGATAAGTATCAATTCATTTGGTTCACTCGTTCCGGTAGCATCCCAGTTTGGAACCCTGTCATTTATTCTAATTTTGTCAATCACATTGTCAATTTCAATATGCATATTATGAGCATAAACCAGACCTTCAAGCAATGAATTTGATGCAAGACGGTTTGCTCCGTGAAGTCCTGAATAAGTTGATTCTCCTGCCGAATACACGTTTTTTATTGAGGTTTTGCCGTTTTTATCAACTACAATGCCTCCGCAAAAATAATGACATGCAGGTGCTACAGGTATAAATTTTTTCATGGGGTCAATTCCGATGCTAAGGCATTTATCATAAATATTGGGGAAATGTTTTATGAAATCATTTTTTTCTATACTACTGACATCAAGATAAACATTATCTTCCCCTCTAATCTTCATTTCCTTATCTATTGCCCTTGCCACAATATCCCTGGGTGCAAGTGATCCTCTTTTATCATATTTCTGCATAAATTCCACTCCATCTTTTGTTTTCAGAACACCTCCATGTCCGCGCACAGCCTCGGAAATAAGAAAATTTGGCGTTTCCCCCTGCGGATCATAAAGTGCTGTTGGGTGAAACTGAACGAACTCCATATTGGCAATCCTTCCTTTAGCCCTGTAAAACATTGCTATTCCATCTCCGGTAGAAACTTTTGGATTTGTAGTCACACTGTAAAGTTGACCTGCCCCACCTGTAGCAATAACTGTAATTTTAGAAAGGATAGTGAGGGTAGTGAAGTTATGTTTATTAAGTACATATGCTCCATATGCCTCAATTCCAGGAGTAACTTTCATTACAACCCTTCCAAGATGGTGCTGAGTAATAATCTCAAGAGCAAAATGATTTTCAAGTACCTCAATATTTTTCAGAGAATTCACTTTTTCAATCAATGCCCTCTCTATTTCCCAACCTGTTATATCTTTATGATGCAAAACCCTGTATGTGGAATGGCCACCTTCCCTGCCCAATTCATATTTACCATCACTTTTTTTATCAAATCTGGCCCCCCACTCTATTAATTCCCTCACCAAATCCGGACCTTCTTTGACAACCATCCTTACAATTTTATCATCATTAAGTTTGTCGCCGGCATCTATTGTATCAGCTATATGTTTTTCATAACTATCTAATTCGGGATCCCATACTGCTGCAATTCCACCTTGTGCATACCTGGTATTACTCTCATCAATAGTGTTTTTAGTGACAATTGTTATTTTGAGGTCAGGTCTCTTAACTGCCATTTTAATTGCAAAAGTAAGCCCTGCAACTCCTGAACCAATAACAAGTATATCGGTGGTACTTCTCATCAGATTAAAATTTTCACAAAATTAACAAATAACACTTACTTTAGATACCAAATTATAAGATACATTGTCAAAAGTTGCATAAATGAGTTGAAATTGTACTGTAACTATACCCGATTTTTCCAAATATTATGGACTATTAAAAATTGGATTTCAATAAATAAGTCTACTCTGAAAAATCAATATTAGCCACGAATGCACGAATAAAATCGAATTTCACAAATGCTTTATATTTAATTAATAATTAATTATAAATAACATAAATATATAATATATATTAATTTATCGATAATTCTACTTTTTGGAACAGACTCAATAAATTGCAAAAAAACTACAGGTAATGCATTGAAAATGTAATATGGTAGAAAAAATTGAGTTTTCTTTTTAATTTTGCTTTTAGGACTATATATTAAGTATGAAAATAAAAAACCTTAATAGTATTTTTATTCTTGGCGGACTGGCATTTATTGGAATACTGGCATTGCAGATTTACTGGATTGGTTTTGCCTGGCATGTTAAAACGAGAGATTTTGAGCAAAGGGTGAATTTCAGTCTCAGAAAAGTTGCCCAGCAAATGGCTGATCAATCCGGCTTTGAATTACCAAAAACAGATCTGATAAAGCAATTGTCGCAGAACGAATTCCTTGTCAATTACAATTATGAGATTCAATTAGATATTCTTGAAGATTTCCTGTTGCGAGAGCTTGATGTGGTCGAACCAGGAATCAAGTTTGAATATGCAGTATATGATTGTTTTACAAATGATCTTGTTTATGGCGACTGTTGTGCAGTAGAAAGGCATATAAAAGAAAGAATCAAACAAAAATTGCCCCAGCTGGATGAATTCACATATTATTTCATAGTGCGTTTCCCAAATAAGAATGAATATTTACTTACAAATCTCAAATTTTTCTTTGTTCTTGGGATCTTTACTATAATTGTGGGTTTTACTTACCTTTATGCTCTAAAGGTTTTATATAGACAGAAAAAGCTATCAGAATTGCAAAAAGATTTTGTTGACAATATGACACATGAGTTCAAAACGCCTTTGACTTCTATTAAATTAGCCTCCAATGTTCTGCTGGAGAATAAAGAAATAACTGAAAATACAAAACTTAAAAAATACTCTGAGATCATTCTTCAACAGAGTGAAAAACTGACTTCTCATATTGAAAGATTACTTGACCTGATTAGAAGCGATAAAACTTTTAATCTAAAAAAGGAAAGTATAGACCTGGTAAGTTTAATAAACGATCTGAATTCTGAAACTTTACAGAAATCACCAACTTCTGATCTTGATATGAGCTTTGACCACCCTGACAGACCGGTTTTAATTTCTGCTGACAGATATCATTTCTATAATGTAATGCAAAACCTTTATGACAATGCCATCAAATATAATGATAAAGAACAAAAGCAAATAAAAATAACAATTGAAGACCATTCTAATGAAATCATTTTGTCGGTAAAAGACAATGGAATCGGAATAAGGGCTGAATACCTAAATTATATTTTCAATAAATTCTTTCGTGTCCAGAAAGGCAATATACATACTGTAAAAGGATTTGGGCTGGGTCTGTATTATGTAAAAAATATAATAGACCTGCATGGTTGGAAAATATTTGTTGAAAGTAAAGAAAACGAATTTACCACTTTTAAAATAAAAATGAAAAAAAATGAAAATGGAGATCAATAGCCGACCAAGGATAATGTATGTCGAAGATGATGATGTTCTGGCATTTATAACAAAAGACACCCTTGAAGAAAAGGGATTTGATCTTTATCATTACCCTGATGGCATGAAAGCCTTTGAAGCATTTAAAAATCAGGGTTTTGACCTTTGTATTCTCGACATAATGATGCCAAAAATGGATGGTTTTACCCTGGCGGAAAAAATCAGGCAGATTGATTATGAAATTCCTATTATTTTTCTATCAGCAAAATCCCTGAGGGAAGATAAGTTGAAAGGCTTGACTCTCGGAGCAGATGATTATCTTACAAAACCCTTCAGTATGGAAGAACTGATACTTAAAATGCAAATCTTTCTTAAAAGAAAAAAAATCACTAAAACGGATATAGAACAAATTTATGAGCTTGGAAAATACATCTTCAATTATACATATCTTACATTAATAATTGGTGAGACTCAAAAAAGACTTACACAGAAAGAAGCCGATCTGCTCCTGTTTTTACTGGACAATAAATCAAAACTTTTGAAAAGATCAGAAGTGCTGAATAAGATTTGGAGGCAAGATGATTACTTTGCAGGTAGAAGTATGGATGTTTTTTTAAGCCGTCTGCGTAAATATCTTTCTGAAGATGACAGAATTGAAATTGAAAATATCCATGGAGTGGGATTTAAATTCACTATAAATGAGTGACCTGCTTTAAATTTCCAAATATTAAAAAATGAAATATAAGAATATTTACGTTGCGGCTACAAGTCAGCATGTCGGAAAAACAACTTCAACTCTTGGCATAGTAAAAAGTTTTCAGGATCAGGGAATCAATGTTGGGTATTCAAAACCTGTTGGTCAGCAATTCCTGGATCTGGGAAATCTCAGAGTAGATAAAGACATTATACTTTTCTCCGACCTGCTGGGATTTGAAATGATACCGGAAATTCATAGCCCCGTCATTCTTGGGAAAGGTGCAACAGAAAGATTTATAGAGCAGCCACAGCAATATGATTATCCGGAAAGGATACTTAGTGCGAACAAAATATTGAATGACACTTATGACTTGACCGTATTTGAAGGAACAGGACATCCGGGAGTAGGGACAGTGACCGGTGTTAACAATGCTAAAGTTGCAAAATTACTTAATGCAGGTGTCATAATGGTTGTAGAAGGAGGAATAGGAAATACAATTGACCGTTTTTACATGTCTACTTCATTATTCAGAGAAGAGAATGTACCCATTATAGGGGTTATAATAAATAAAGTCCTTGAGGATAAACTGGAAAAAGTAAGGCAATATGTAGGAAAATGGCTTGACATGATAAATATACCGCTGCTTGGGGTAATTCCATATGATCAGACACTGGCATATCCTGTTATGGAAACAATAGTGAATAAAATAGAGGGTAAAGTTTTATACAATGAAGACAAATTGTACAACAGGGTTGCAAATGTCATTTCAGGAAGTATGATAGACTATAATAACATGAAAAATCCTGAAAACCTCCTTTTGCTGACAAGTACGAGTCAGGTAGAGAAGGCAATTGACCGGATAAAATTGCTTGAATATATGCTTAAACTCGAACAAAGTCCATTATCCGGAATTGTGATAACCGGAGAAGAAGAAATCGATAAAATGACTTTGGAATATGTAAATTCAAATAAGATTCCATTTATAAGAACTAAGCTCGACACTTACAGTTCAGTTATAAAAATAAGCAAAATTGAAGTAAAGATCAACAGGCACACACCATGGAAAGTTCAAAAAGCAATTGATCTGATAGGCAACAATGCCAATCTTGAGAAAGCGCTGATCAGGGTATGATTTAATTTTAACAAAACTTTAACATTCATAGGATAGAATAATACTCTGAACATAACAATTAAATATGGGTTATAAGTGTTTAATTATTTTTATGCAAAGGCAAAATGGTATTGCATTTGTTAAATGCGATTAGAGAAAATTGAAGAAAATATTAAAAGGAAAAGACTAAAATAACTAACCATGTCATATTTATTTTCATCCGAATCAGTTTCTGAAGGTCATCCGGATAAAATTGCTGATCAGATTTCTGACGCATTACTTGATGAGTTTTTAAAATGGGATCCTGATTCTCATGTTGCATGCGAGACCCTTGTAACTACTGGATTAGTTGTATTGAGCGGTGAAGTGACAACCGAGGGATGGGTTGATGTTCATAAAGTTGTGAGAGATACTATTAAGGAAATAGGATATACCCGTGCTGACTATATGTTTGAAAGTGAAAGTTGTGGCATTATTTCAACAATTCATGGACAATCTCCGGATATAAAGCAGGGAGTAACACGAGAAAAAAAAGAAAATCAGGGAGCAGGAGACCAGGGCATGATGTTTGGTTATGCAAACAGAGAAATGGAAAACCTGATGCCAATGCCACTGGAACTGTCACATGTTTTACTTCAGGAACTCGCTGAAATAAGAAAAAATACAAATTTAATGGAATATTTAAGACCTGATTCCAAGAGTCAGGTTACTATTCTTTATGATGATGATGGCATACCACAGAAAATTGAGACGATAGTTATCTCCACCCAACATGACGACCTTTTCCCTCCTGATAAAAATCCAGGGATCACAAAAGATGAAGCTGACAGAAAAACTCAGGAAATAATTGGAAATGATCTGAAAAAACATCTGTTTCCGAGGGTGATTAAGGTTAGTACTTTGCCAAACAATGTCAAGGAGATGCTTAACAAAGGCGATTTCAAACTTTTAGTAAATCCTACAGGCAGGTTTGTTACAGGAGGTCCACACGGGGACACCGGTTTGACCGGAAGAAAAATAATTGTTGACACTTATGGTGGTAAGGGAGCTCACGGAGGAGGGGCATTTTCTGGGAAGGACCCTTCAAAAGTGGACCGATCAGCAGCTTATGCACTGCGTCACCTTGCAAAAAATATGGTTTCTGCCGGAATCGCTGATGAGGTTTTATTGCAGGTTGCTTATGCCATAGGAGTAGCCGAACCTGTGGGTCTGTATGTCAATACTTTTGGGACCAGTAAGGTATTGGATCAAAATGGCGGCATAATGAAAGACGGAAAAATAGCCGAAAAATTAAGAAACTTTTATGATCTTAGGCCATATTCAATCATTAAGAACCTCGAACTCAAAAATCCCATTTATAAGGAAACTGCCAGATATGGTCATTTCGGAAGGGATTTTTATGAAAAAGAAATTGAAATTTATTATCCAAAGATTGGAATTAATAATCATAACGGAGACAGCAATATTGAAGAAAGAGCAATCAATGGTGAAATAAGATATTTCAAAAAAATAAAGTTTTTCACCTGGGAACAGCTTAACCTTGCAGAAGATCTGAAAATCAAATTTAATTTAAAATAATTATCAGAGTTGTCAGTAAAATAGTTTGATTCCAAATAATTTAATAAGTTCAAAATATAAATTTCATATGTTACGCATATATGTTAGTTTTGCATTTCTTTTGTTATTATCATTTAATTGTGCTAACAAAAAAACCACAGTAAATAAAAAAACTATGGATAGTAGTAAAATACAGACAAATCATGATACTGCAACTTTGGGTGCCGGATGTTTCTGGTGTGTTGAGGCTATTTTCAGTGAATTAAAAGGCGTAGACAAGGTATTGCCGGGTTATTGCGGTGGACATACAAAAAATCCTGATTATAAAGATGTTTGCACAGGAACTACAGGCCATGCTGAAGTGTGCCAGATCCATTTTGACCCTGAAATAATATCTTTTGCACAAATTCTGGAAGTTTTCTGGACTACTCATGATCCAACCACTCTCAACAGGCAGGGAAATGATGTGGGAACACAATACAGGTCAGCAATTTTTTACAATAGCGAAGAACAAAAAAGAATAGCTGAAGAATCAAAATCCATTGTGGCAACAAAGATCTGGGATAATAAAATCGTTACTGAAATAGTTCCGCTCACTGATTTTTATGAAGCAGAAGACTATCATCATGATTATTTTGAAAACAATCCTGATCAGGGTTATTGCAGGATAGTTATCGAACCAAAAGTATTGAAATTCAGAAAATTATTTAAAGAAAAACTAAAACAAAATGACTGATATTAAAACTCCGTTGTATGACAGACATGTGGAAGCCGGTGCTAAAATGGTACCCTTCGCAGGTTATTTTATGCCTATAAACTACATCACATCAATCCAGGAAGAACATGAAAGCGTGAGAAAAAACGTTGGCATCTTTGATGTTTCACACATGGGTGAATTTATAGTAGAAGGTCCTGAAGCCCTCAAACTGATACAAAGTATAACCAGTAATGACGCTTCAAAACTAATAATTGGACAGGCTCAGTATTCATGTATGCCTAATGAAAAAGGAGGAATCGTAGATGATTTGCTCGTTTACCGGCTCGGAGATGAAAAATTTATGATGGTGGTAAATGCTGCCAATCTTCAAAAAGACTGGAGCTGGCTGGTTAGCCATAATAAATTTGATGTAAAAACTACAAATGTCAGCGATTCAATGGGTATTCTTGCTGTACAGGGACCAAATGCGCATATTTTAGTCCAGAAACTGACTGACACTGATCTTGGTAAAATTGAGTATTACCATTTCACCACAGGAAAAATAGCCGGAATAGATAATATTATTATTTCAGCTACCGGATATACGGGTGCAGGAGGATTTGAATTGTATATCCCCAATGAAAACCTGGTACACATCTGGGATGCGCTGTTCAGTGAAGGCAAAAATATGGGAGTAAAACCTGTAGGCCTCGGAGCAAGGGATACACTTCGTCTTGAGATGGGTTTTTGTCTCTATGGAAATGATATTGATGATAATACATCCCCTATTGAAGCAGGATTGAAATGGATAACAAAACTCGACAAAGCTGACGAGTTCCCTTCGAAACAAAAATTCATTGATCAGCACAAAAACGGAGTTGGCAAAATGCTGGTCGGATTTGTGATGGAAGGAAAAAGGATACCACGACATGAATATCCAGTGTTGAATGATACCGGAGATGTGATAGGTGTTGTGACATCCGGGACATTTTCTCCTTCTCTTGAAATTCCACTGGGAATGGCTTATGTGAAAAAGGAATATACTAAACCGGGAACGATCATACAAATCGATTTCTCAAGAAAAACAATACCCGCAGAAGTTGTAAAAATACCGTTTTATAAGAAGTAGTTCAACCTTCAGTTGGCAGTCTGCAGTTTGCAATCCTAGGTTTTTGGTTTTAAATTCTTCATCCGTCATAGAAGGGTCAAGCTCAGACGGTCAGGCCTTTTCACTCTTCGTTTTGCACACATTCGAGCAAGGTTTTTTCATTCTTCACTTTTCACTTTTAGTTTTTCACTTTCCTCTTCCCGAGTATTTACCTCCAAGTGCATTAAAGATAAAAATCACTGTAAATATTGCCAGTCCCGGGAAAAAAGCCAGCCACCATGCAGAAAAATTCTGACGTGCCTCTCCCAGGAGAGTGCCCCAGCTTACATGCTCAGCAGGAGTCCCAATGCCCAGAAAAGACAATGTTGACTCAAGCAGAATTGTGCCTGCAAAACCATAGGACAATGCCACCAGAACAGGTGTAAGGGTATATGGGAATATATGCCTGAAAACTATCACATGATCCTTCAATCCAAGCACTTTTGATGCTTCAACAAATCTCTCCAGCTTCACCCTTAGTACCTCCGCCCTGATATATCTGGCTATGGCTGGCCATTTCAGCAAACCTATAACGACAATGATATTGATTACCGAGGATTTTGAAAATAAACTGATAAGTACAAGTATTAAAAATGCAGAGGGCAATGACTGGAATATACTGATAAAAACATTTACAGTACTATCAAGAGGTAAGGGTATATATCTGTTTAACAATGGTAATTTATAACACAGGGCTGTGACTGCAAATAACAAAAGTATCAAAGCTAAACAATCAGTAAAAGACAATGTCCCGATAAAATAATCTGAATATGCAAGTAAATAAACCGAGATTATTATGCCTGCTATCAAAAGGAGCAATGACTTTATCCTGATCCTGAAGTCTGAATCTCCGTAAAATACCGGGAATAAACTCATCAATACCCCAAGAATAAAAGCAATCAGCATTGATCCGAATCCTATGATCAAAGCTTTGGAACAACCATAGATCAATCCGGCCAATACATCTCTTCCGTAGAGGTCAGTCCCCAGAAAATGTCTCTGTTGCCCGGGATCCAAATCCTGATCTGCCAGGGGAGATACCGCACCAGTGTTTTTCATATCAATGGTGTGATACGAATACCTGATCATGGGATTTAAAACAATCTGATAAGTAGCACCTGACCTGAAAGATCTATCAGTAACAGGCCATATTATCTTTCCGTTTTGCCTTATCAACAATGGTTTTTCATTAGCAATAAAAGGATGAAACAGTCCTGTCAACACAAATATAAACAAGATGATGTAAAGAAAAATATCTTTTAATCCTGATCTCATGTGTATCTGATTTTAGGATTCAGAAAGTAGTACACCAGATCACCTGCAATATAAAAAAGATAAGTTATAACACCTATTATCATAACTATTGCAAAAACAACATTCCAGTCATTTCTCAACAGTGAATCATATAACAATCGCCCCATACCGGGAATATTGAAAATCACTTCAATCACAACTGATCCGGCAAGTGCAGCAGGGAAACCCATGATAAAAACCGTGACCAGAGGTAAAATGGAGTTAGGAAATGCATGGTGCAAAACCGCCTTTCTGACGGAAATTCCCCTTGCTAGCAGAGAAATAAAATACTGACTGGATATTTCCTTATCAAGATTTCTTTTGATAAGCAAACTCAGGTAAGCCCCGGAATGGAAAGCTACAACAAACGCAGGAAGCAAAAAATGTGGAAATGCCATAAGTATCTGTTCAAACAAATTATAATCTGGATCTAAAAATCCTACCCCAATCGAAGGAAAAATATTGAAAATTCCGGTAACCTCTGCGGTAGTAAAAAAAATAACAGCCAGCGTACTCAGCCAGAATAAGGGAACTGAATAAAAAACTGAAAATAATACTTCCATAAATATCATAATCCTTTTCTTACCATACAGGGAGCTGAGTAATCCAAATGGTATTGCTATTAAAAAAGTAAAAAAATATGCAAGCAAAACATATGTCAGCGTCAGCGGGAACGCTTCACCTATCTTATCAAAAACTTTCCTGCCATCTATTATTGAAATCCCAAAATCAAAGTCAAGTACTTTTCCAAACCACTGGTGAAAACGATTTTCCTTTCCATGCCACAAAAATTCCGGTAAAAACCTTGAAAAGGAATGATCATTTAACTCTCTGTCGGTGATCAGCACCGACAAAACTCCAACTTCCTCCTTAAACTTTGTAAGTGAATCATGATTGCCGGCTGTTCTATTACAATCACTGACATTATTTTTCAGCTCATCTGCAGACTCGCTTGTTTTTAGGGTTGATACATCTGTTTTCAATTCGGCCAGATCCTTTAAACCCGCAGACTCATATCCTGAAATAATAACTTCGATTCTATTTATTGATTTGAGAATTGAAGATGTCCGGTGCCAGGAATAAGATCCATTCAGCAATTCCTGAGCAAGTCTTTTACTCCCGGGATCAACAATTTTATAAATAGTATCAGGAAATGAAACCGGTTTTATTGAAAAATAAAAAAGTGGTTTATCCAGGTCTAAAAGCTTAGCGGTTTTTTGATATTCTTCAGCAGGGATCCTCTCATTTCCAGGAGAGTTAGTTCCATATAGTTCCAGATATTCCTTTACTTTGTCGCCCGGTGCTAAATTACCTAGAAAGAATGCTGACAGGGCAATCATAACAAGTACCGGAAAAACAAGCAATATCCTTATAAGTACATATTTCAGCATCTATTTGATGTAAATTATGAATTTCTACTTTCTCAAAGTAAATGTATTTGCAAAGTAACCCGGCCTTTTCACACTGGCATTTACATTGAATTTTTTACTGACAATTATATTATTTGTTGGTATAAAAAGAAAAATTACCGGTTGTTCATCATATATTATCTTTTGAAATTCAAGGTATAGTTTCTTTCGCAGTGCTTTATCGTGTGTGGTCCTGATCTCCTCAATGACTTTATCACATTGCTGATTTGCAAATCCTGAAACATTAGAACCACCGGTGGCAGTATTGCTGCTATGCCATTCAGGGTATGGATCGATATCCGCAAGATCCTGACTACCAACTATTGGTGCAAGATCAAATTTAAGGGCATCTAGATCCTGCTTGAAAGCTTTTCCGTTTCGGCTTATAACTTCCACTTCTATACCCAGTTTTATGGCATTTTCTTTCAATTGAAGTGCAAGGCTTTTGCCGAATGGTTTTCCTGTTATGGTTATTGAAAATTTCAGTTCTTTCTTTTTTCCATTTATCATTTTATCCGGAATGCCATTTCCATTTGTATCATTCCAACCTGCTCTCTTCAATAATGCGCTGGCTTCATCCAGGTTGAAATCTATATCAGACAGACTTTTGTCAAAATAATCCTTTGCAGGATGAATTGGAGAAACTGCTTTTCTTTCATCTCCGGTACCAAATGTTTTTAAAAGCAGATCCACATCAATGAGCCTTGCAATTGCTTTTCTCACCAGTTTGTCTTTAAAAATCTCATTTCTGTTATTTATTAACACGGCAAAATATTGTGTTGACAAGGGGCTCAGGAAGTGAAACTTATCTTTATAAAGAGGATCATTTTTCATTTTGACAAAGTCATTTCCGAGTTCACCTGACAAAACATCAATATTTCCGCTTTTCAATTCAGTGAAGGATGTCATTTTATCAGGAATAACTTTAAAAATTATTTTTTCAGGGTTATTGGTAAGATAAGAATGGCGTTCAAGTTTTTCTACCCACCAGTTTTTTTTCTTCGAAAGGATTAAATAATTATTTGCTGTCCAGCTTTCAAGTCTGTAAGGTCCAGCTCCTGAAACATGATCTCTCATGAAATAGGCGCTATTGATCCTGGATGCGAAACCACCTTTTGAATTCAGACTGTCGAGTTTTGTTTTTGGAAATCCGGGATTTAGCAGGTCCTTTATTTCAAATGAACGCATTATCTTAAGTGAGTCATAGAAATACTCAGGAAAAATTTCCATATTGGTAACCATCTCATCTGAAAGCATATAATCCTTCTCGGTAAATACCGAAAACTTCTTTGGATTATCCCGATCAATTTCGATATTTCGGATCTTTGAATATAAAATCCTTAAAGCCGGATGAACTTCAACGCCCGGATTGAGTATCATTTTTACTGTAAAAAGATAATCATAAGCAGTTATAGGCGAACCATTTTCCCATTCAGCTTCCTTTCTGAAACTGAGATTGTAACGGTATGTATTTCTGTATTTTCCTGTATCGATAATGATCTCATCAGGCAAATTTTCAAATAGAATAGCTGTGTTTTTTAATGTGACAGGGTCATAATCAGCAGCCTGAGTAAAAATATACTGATTAACCTGCCGCTCAATATCAGCATTTCTTTTTACAGGCAGGAGTGCCTGAGGTTCTCTGTTCAATCCTATGGTTACACTAAAGCCATTATCATCAGGTTTGTTGTTCATGCATGAACTGACAGAAAAGATCAATACTAAATAAATAAAATACTTTTTCATTTTTCAGGATAATATGGATTTAAAACAAATTAATAAGAACCTCCTATTCTTCAGCCAGTTCTAAGAATTCCCATTTAGCATTATCAGTATTATATCTGAATTTGTAAACAGTCCGCATTACGTCACTGGCTGTTATCAGAGTATAACTGAATTCTCTTGTTTTGAGTATCATTACACCATCTTCTATTTTGATGCGGTGAGCTTTGTTATAGCTGCCATTAGGTACATCAACAAGCGAAAATTCAAACCTAAGGTCATTTTTAAAGCCTCCTTTTTCATTGATACCTACCGAATAAATTTCAGGCTTTCTGGCATATCCGAAATAGGCTCTTTTCCCGTCAATTCCTACGAACAACGCAATTCCAAGAGCATCAAAGTCATCAAAAGTATCAAGAATTTTTCCGGTTTGCGGATCAATCTGGAATACTTTACCGGTTTCCTTTTCATAAGAGGAACCTGCCACAGAAGTAGCATACAGCGATTTAGTTTCACAATCAAATCCGAGCCCAATGACACCATAGGGATTTTTTTGGGTCGGAGGATTCACCGATGGCAATCTGACAAATTCTTTCATCTCTCCTGTTGCATCATCAACTCTAAGTATCTTGTTCTGCTCAGCAGGGGGATTATGATCTAAACTTATATAAGGAACAGGACTGGTGTAAATGTTACCATTATTATCCATCGTATAAAGACCTAAATATCCAAATCCATCCCATCCGGGTAGTTTTAGTATCTTTCCTGTACTGGCTTCAATAATCTTTAATCCCTTATTATGCATATCCTGCTTCAAATCTATTGCATACGGGGGTTTAAGACCGTTATTTGCGGGGAAAGATGGATTCCGGGTGCAATCCACAAGTGCTATATTACCGGTACTCATAGACTGACGGTTTTTTGCCCTGGAAGGCTTAACTGTTAAAAAGCCATATATTATTATACCAACAATTGCAATAATCAGAAAACCAACTATATACAGTCCTTTCTTTTTAGTCTTTGGCTTGCTTTTTATGATATGTTTAGTTTTTTTTACTGCCATATTAATAAAGATAAAAGTTAAAAGATAAAAGTTAAAAGTTAAAAGTTAATACTGTAACAATTGACAATTACTTTCTTATCGGTATAAATTTTGGACCAATAGTGCCCGGCCATGTTCTTACTTCCAGTTTTCCATCTGAAGCCTCCATTTTTGCCCAGCAATATTCGTTACCTGCACGTTTGTCATTATACATGCGGGGAACATACCAGATAATAATTTTTCCCTTATCAAGGCTTTCTGCCGGCTCCAGAAATTTTTCCGGTCCCTGTTTGTAATCGTAGCTACAGCAATCTCCGATGGTCACCATATCAGAGACGCCTTCATCTAAATCATCATGAAACCTTGAAACATATACAAAAGCTGCATCTCCCCTGCCCTTTTTACCGTATTGCCCATAGTCAGGTTCAATATAATATCCTGTACCACTATCGTTAGTCAGTTTCATCCAGTATCCTTCTTTTGAATATTTTGCATTGTTCTGGTCTGTCCATTGTTCCTTATCCCATTTCTGCCATGAATTACCGTTCCACATTGCGAAATTTTCAGGACCATCTCCCACTTCAATGTCCATTCTGAATACCGGTTTATAAACTGCAGAATCATTACATCCTTTACCATGATTTACACCCATTATCCTGAAACTTCCGTCATCATAGAACTCAAATCTGCTCTGATATCTGTAATTGCACATAGCAGGCCAGATTGGGCTTCTGAAATCCTGAACAAATGCAAAGCCACTTCCGGAATTCCTGTCATTTTTGATCTCCTCAATATATGGCCCGTTGAAAGCAACTACTGCTGCAGCACTGAACATAGGGCAACCTGTAGCATCACTATAGCCTACTCCGGGTTTATTGAGATAACTCACATGCCAATCTACGATTTTTGATGATCTGATAACTTTTTGATCCTTGTATTTTACATCAAAAACTTCAAGTCCGTCTGATCCTACTATCCTGTAATTCAATTTCCAGTCACCAAAAGCAGTATCACAGGTCTTTTCGCAAAAATGAGCCATAACGAATTCATTTTGAAGCTCCATTTCGGTGATCTTCTGATCCTTTTCGTTGCTTTCAGCCCATGCAAGTCCGGTCAGCTTCCAGTCTGTAAGATCAACAATTGACCAGACAGTCCTTTTATTTTTCTTGTTGAAAAAAACAGGTCCCACACATAAATGCTTAGACCTTTCACATTTGGTGCTTATCATATTGATTTCAAGGCTATTCCTGGCTGACGAAATATCATTCGGATCAAGATCAAGAGACTGAAACACTTCCGGGGAATTCAGTGCAATGTCTATAGCTATATTATAAAGCCTTTTATTTATCTCTGCTTCAGCGTCAATCAGATGTTTTATATTTGCAACAGTTCCTTTGCCAACATCCACCAAAGCAATTACAGAGCTGTTTGAATAATAATTATACATCAGAACCCTGAAACAATCACCGGTTGCACACTGAACTCCTGCAGGTATTTCATCCTGTTTTGCCTCTCTGACGCTCATTATTTCATTTCTTAGTGGAGCTCCGTTTTCCCGATGGTAAACATCGCGGATAAACTCCCTGTCAGAAAGTGCAATATCCTGTGCTTTCCTTTGCTTAGTATCTGTAAGTTCCTTTTCTTCCATCAACAATACCGGTGGATTCTTTTTCAGGGACTCTGTCATCAATTTGGAATAAGATTCCAACTGAGGAATTTTACTAATCATCATGGCTACAGGTATAGATTTCGCGAGGACATAGTGCTTTTGAACTGAATTACCTTTCCTGCTGTCTGTTTTACACGAAATTATCATCAGTACCAGGGATAACAATAAAACTTTATAAAGCTTCATTTTAAATTTCATTTGATTATTTTTGCTAAAGTAAAGTTTTTCTTATTATTTTCAATTTTATTTCCTAAGAATTAAAATATTTTTCAAAATTTATAACGATAACAATATACAGTAATGAATGAAAGCTACAGAAGTCTTTTTTATAAACACATTGGCCAGACAAGCCCCTTTCCTATAGGGATTGAAGTTGATAAAGCTGAAGGAGTTTATATAATAGATTCAAAAGGGAAAAAGTACATCGACATGATCAGCGGTATTTCAGTCAGTAACCTGGGACATGGAAATAAAAAAATAATCAAAGCCATCAGTGATCAGGCCTCAAAATACATACATACAATGGTTTATGGTGAGCATATTCAGTCTCCGCAGGTAGAATTTGCTGCTAATCTAACTTCTTATTTGCCTGAACAATTAAACAATATATTTTACACCAATTCCGGTTCAGAAGCCGTTGAAGGGGCAATGAAGCTGGCCAAAAGATATACCGGCAGATATGAGATAATCGCTTGCAGGAACGGTTATCACGGAAATACTCACGGAGCGCAGAGCCTTATGGACAGGGAATATCTTTCTCAGAATTACAGACCTTTTGTGCCTGGGATTAGGTTCATAGAGTACAATAATATTGATTCTCTTGTAACGATCACAGAAAAAACTGCTGCAGTTTTTACTGAAGTGGTCCAGGGAGATATCGGGGTTAAGATTGCTTCACAGGAATTCATGGTAGCGCTGCGAAAAAAGTGTGATGAAACGGGCACTTTGCTTGTTTTTGACGAGATACAAACGGGATTTGGAAGAACAGGAAAAATGTTTGCTTTTGAACATTACAATGTTTATCCTGATATAATGCTGATTGCAAAAGCTATGGCCGGAGGTATGCCCGCCGGTGCGTTGATTGCAGACAGGGAAAAATTGTCTGTATTCACTAAAGACCCTATACTTGGACTTATCAGCACTTTTGGAGGTCATCCTGTTTCAATAGCTGCTGCAGTGGCTTCATTATCAGAAATCGTAGAAGGAAATTATATCGAACAAGTTCCGGAAAAGGAAAAATTGATACATTCGCTGATCAGGCACCCTGCCATCAAGGATATCAGAAGCAAGGGGCTACTTATAGCCATTGACTTTGGAGACTCCGGAATTGTAAAAAAAGTGATGTCTGCAGCACAGGAAAAGGGTGTTCTTGTGGATTGGTTCCTTTATAATGACCAATGTATTCGCCTGGCTCCTCCATTGGTAATTAGCACCGGAGAAATTCATTCTGCCTGCCAAATACTTTTGGAATCTATTGAGGAATCTGTAAATTGAATTATTAAGTATGAGAATATGTGAACTAAAAAATCTTCTTTTTATATCAGCTTTTACTTTGTTATTATCTACAGTGCTTGCTGGTCAACATGATAAAAACATTCCGGAATTTGCCAGTGGGCTTGTCGAAGATATTGACTGGCTTGACCTCGAAACCGGGGATCTGTTGCTATTCCAGAGCAAAACATTCAATGGAATAATGACCCAGATAGGAACAGTTTCACCATATACTCATTGTGCTCTTGTGATCAGAAATCCTGATGGCAGCCTGTGGTTGACACATTCTACGGATAATGATTATTATGGTCATAAAATACCGGTGATAAATGAACCAAAGGGCAGATCCGGCATCATACTGACCAAACTGACAGATCTGTTTATCTCAACCGATGGAAGAGAAACAGGTTTTTACAAACATATCTGGATCAGAAAATTCGATGAATCATGGGCAGAAAGGCCATCAAGGGAAAAATTGCTTGCATTATATGAAAAACACAAAAAATATCCGTTTACAAAGTCAAAAATTCCGTTTATATTTTCTGCTATTGATTTTTCCATTTTAGGATACGATCTGTTATCCATACCCGATGATGAGTCATTTTTCTGTTCAGAATACCTTCATCACATCCTTAAAGAAGCAGGATATGCTATTACTGATGATCAGGCAAAAAATGAATATACTCCCAAAGATATCAGAGATCTTGAACCATATTATGACGCTAAAACAATAGTATTTATATTTGAAAATGGAATGTACAGGTTGAATTGAGGCAAAGGTGGAATTAAGCAAAGGTAGAATCACAGAAAAATCTATCTTTGCATCTTGATAAATTTTTAAAATCGAATCATGAAAGTATTTAAATTCGGAGGAACGTCCATTGGAACAGCGGAAAGAATGAAGAATCTCATTCCGCTGATCGGGAAAAATGACAATGCTATTGTTGTATTGTCAGCTATGAGCGGCACAACTGACAGACTGGTAAAACTTTCATCTTTGCTGTACAATGAAGAGAAAAATGAAGCATCTTCCTTATTAAATCAGATGCAGGATCAGTATCTTGAAGTTATTGCAGACCTCTATCTGGAAGAAAGTATAATATCACAGGCAAATGATTTAATAAACAGTCACTTTGAATATCTCAGGAGCTTTACACTTGATATGTTCACACTTCTGGAAGAAAAGGCTGTTCTCGCGCAGGGGGAACTGATCTCAACTGCCCTGTTCCAGCTTCTTTGCAAGGAAAAAGGATTGAACTCGTGTTTGCTTCCAGCTCTGAATTTCATGAGAATTGATGAAAATGAAGAGCCTGACACCAGTTATATTCAAAGAAACATAAGCAAAGAGCTGCATGCTCATAAAGGATATAATATCTATATAACACAGGGATTTATATGCAGAAATGCATTTGGAGAAATTTACAATCTGAAAAGAGGAGGCAGTGACTACACAGCAACTCTGATAGGTGCTGCCATCAATGCAGAAGAAATTCAGATATGGACTGATATTGATGGCATCCACAACAATGATCCGCGATTTGTAAAAAATACATTCCCGATCGATGAGCTGAACTTTGATGAAGCTGCTGAACTGGCTTATTTTGGTGCAAAAATCCTTCATCCTACCTGTATTTTGCCTGCAAAAAACATGAAAATACCTGTGAGGCTTTTAAATACTCTCAATCCTGAAGCTCAGGGCACCATTGTTTCGGATCAGTTAAAAACCAATACCACCATCAAAGCTATTGCCGGAAAAGACGGGATAATTGCAATAAATATCAGATCAGACCGAATGCTGCTCGCTTATGGTTTTCTCAGGGTGATTTTTGAAGTATTTGAACGGTACAGAACCCCTATAGATATGATCACTACCTCAGAAGTTGCAGTCTCATTGACAATTGACAACCAGCAATACCTGAGTGAGATTATTTCCGAATTGCAGGAATTCGGATCGGTTGCAGTAGAAGATAATTTAAGTATAGTATGTATTGTTGGCAATATTTCACCTGAAAATCAGGGGTATGCTTTCAGGATTTTTGAAAGCATTAAAGATATTCCAATCAGGATGATCTCTTATGGAGGAAGCAAAAATAATATTTCAATTCTGGTGAAAACTGAATTGAAATCAGAAACTTTAAATTCACTAAACAAGGGTTTGTTCTAGCCAACATTCTGAAATTTGTATTTAAGAATTTTCAGTTTGCTGCACGATATCACAATTGGATTAAAATTTAATAAAAAACTTCTTTATTAAAGATAAGATATAATATGTTTACAGAAAATCAAATTAAAGCATTTGAAAATATAAAGACCCCATTTTATTTTTACGATATTGATCTTTTGACAAGGACCTTAGATAAACTAAAATCGGCATCTGAAAAAACCGGCTATAAAATTCACTATGCTGTAAAAGCAAATGCTCAGCCAAAAATATTAAAGCTTATTTCATCTTACGGATTCGGTGCAGATTGTGTTAGTGGAAATGAAATCATTGCAGCAACGGAAAATGGTTTTCCCCCCGATAAAATTGCATTTGCCGGAGTAGGAAAAACAGATGAAGAAATAGAATATGCGATTCAAAATGATATTTTCTCACTTAACTGTGAATCCTTTGCTGAGCTTGAGATCATACAACAACTGGCTGAAAAGGCAAAAAAAACAGCAAAAATAGCTTTACGAATTAATCCCAACCTGAATCCCAATACCCATCATTATATTACTACCGGTCTGGAAGAAAATAAATTTGGCATCAACCTCTGGGAACTTGAAAAGCTCATCACAGATCTCAAATCATTCAATTATCTTGAACTGACCGGATTGCATTTTCACCTCGGCTCTCAGATCACTGACCTCTCTGTTTTCCGTTCACTATGCATGAAAGTAAATAACATTCAAAATCAATTATTAAAAAAACAGATAAAACTGCCTCATCTCAACCTTGGGGGTGGACTTGGAATCGATTATCATAAACCAGATGAACATTCGATTCCCAATTTTGAGTTGTATTTCAATATCTTCAAAAAATTCCTGGAGCCAATACCTGGTCAATCTGTTCACTTTGAACCCGGAAGGGCAGTTACAGGACAGTGTGGCAGTCTGATAAGCCGTGTTTTATTTGTAAAAAAAGGAATAACTACCGATTTTGCCATAATGGATGCCGGAATGACAGAACTTATCCGGCCAGCATTATATCAGGCATTCCATAAAATTGAAAATATCACTGCAAGAGTCCCTGACAAAATAAAAAAATATGATGTTGTCGGACCGATATGTGAGTCCAGTGATTGTTTCGGCAAGAGCATAGAATTGCCTGAAACAGCGAGAGGCGATCTTATTGCTATCCGGTCAACCGGTGCTTATGGAGAAGTGATGAGTTCATCCTACAATCTAAGAGATAAAGCAGGAAGTTATTTCTCTGATGAGATATAAAAATTTGCTTAATTAATTGATAAACCCTTTTGGATTAAATATTACTTTATATTTCCAATTAGAATAATAGTCCATTTAGATAAGTATTAAATAATTATCAAAACAAAGCTCATTTTGTTTTTAGTGTGAATAATGCTGTTAAATTTGCTCTTATAGATTCATGATTTTATTATTTATTAAAATTACAAACCATAATAATTCAGAATGGACAAAACAACTAATCCTGAAGATTTCTTTAAACTCCTCGCACAGAACAAGGAAAGGCTAAAAGAACTTGGAGCCATAAATCATACCATTGAAATAATAAGAGAAGGTAAACCTATACCAGATACACTTCATCAGTTTTGCATGATACTGCCTGATGCCTGGCAATATCCTGAATATGTCACAGCGAGGGTCAAATACGACAAATTTGAGTTCATGACTTCAGGATTCAAAGAATCAAAATGGTGTCAAAAACAGGAATTTGAATCCATTGACGGAATTCCTGGATCAATTGAGATTTTTTATACAAGAGAATTTCCATCTGAATTTGAAGGACCTTTTTTAAAAGAAGAACGGGACCTGATCATCAACCTTGCAAATATTTTATCGGGTTATCTGAACAGTATCAAAGGGAAGGATATAATTAAAGAAGTAAAAATATCTCAAAAGAAAAAACCTGAATCAGAACAGACAAGTAAAAGGCTTTTGCAGAAATTCATCAATCAGCACAATGCCGACAGAGATATATATCACGATCTGATGCCTTTCAAAGTCCAGGAAATTCTTCTTATCTCTACATTATACGATGCATATAGTATTGAAAAAGAAGACAGACTAACGGATAATATTCTGGGTGAATATTCAAAGCTAAGTTTATCCAGCATTCCAAGGATTACGGGTGTATCTTCATTTGAGGAAGCTATGGAAAAACTGGATGAAAAATATTTCAACATGATCATTATCATGATGGGCGCAGATACCGTTACACCTCTTGAAATGAGCAGGAAGATAAAGACTGAATACAGTCATATCCCTCTTTATTTGCTTGTAAATAACAGTGCAATTGTAAATGAAATGGAAAAAAATCCAGTCACAATTGAAAGTATCGACAAAGTATTTGTGTGGAATGGTGATGCTAAGGTATTTTTTTCAATGATAAAATTACTTGAGGATAAAGTAAATATTGAAAACGACACCCGTGTAGCACTGACCAGGGTCATACTTTTGGTTGAAGATTCTCCTAAGTATTATTCACGGTATTTGCCTTTGCTTTACAGTACTGTATTGGAACAAACAAGAAAAGAAATAGAAGATATCAGTACAGACGATCTTTATAAAGTTCTGAGAATCAGGATCAGGCCTAAAATCATTCTTGCCGGCACATATGAAGAAGCTATAAATCTATTTGAAAGGTATAAGAATTACCTTTTGTGTATGATTTCTGATGTGAAATTCTTTAAAAACGGAGTTCTGGATGAAAATGCAGGAGATGCACTGGTCCGGCATATAAGAAAAGAATTCAACAATCTCCCAATCATATTGCAATCCTATGAACAGTCATATGAAGAAATAGCGTATAAACACCGGGTTTCGTTTATCAATAAGAATTCTGAGAGCCTGATGCAGGAGATTAAAAACTTCCTTAGCAATTATCTTGGATTTGGTGATTTTGTATTTAGAGATTCCACCGGAACACCTATAACAATCGCTAATTCAATGGAAGAATTTGAACGGATATTAAAGATAATTCCTGAGGACAGCCTGATGTATCATGCACAAAAAAAGCATTTTTCCATGTGGTTGTCAGCGCAAGGGGAAATTCAGGTGGCTAAAATAATACATCCAACCAGTGTTGAAGATTTTACTGGTCCTGAGGAAATACGGAATTTCATCCTGCAAACTTTAAAAAGATTCAGGCAGGAAAAAAGAAAAGGGAAAATAGTTAGTTTTAATACTGAATGGGAAGTTGACGAGAGTAACATTGTGAGTCTTGCAGATGGATCATTCGGAGGAAAAGGAAGAGGCCTTTCATTTGTAAACACTCTTATCCATACCTTTGACATCACACAATACACTCCCAACATAAATCTTAAAACCCCAAGAACTTCTATCATTGGCACCAATGAATTTGAATCTTTCATGGAAAAAAACAATTTGTATGAAAAGGTTTTTAATTCCAATAGCTATGCTGACATCCAGAAGTATTTTTTACGGGCAGAGCTTTCAGACCAATTGAAAATCAGGCTTGACAGATTACTGCAAATTTACAACAGACCTCTTGCCATCCGTTCATCCGCTTCCCTTGAGGATTCAATTATGCAGCCTTTTGCCGGTATTTTTGAAACATTCCTGCTCCCAAACAACAACCCTGATCGCAATATCAGGCTACACGATGTAATGAATGCGATAAAACTCGTTTTTGCATCTGTTTTTTCAGATACTGCCCGTGGATATATACGTGCTATAAATTTAAAGATAGAAGATGAGAGAATGGCAATAGTGATCCAGGAAGTAGTCGGAAATCAATATGGCAATTACTATTATCCCCACATCAGCGGAGTTGCACAATCCTACAATTATTATCCGTTTGGACATATTGAACCTTCTGATGGTTTTGCGAACATTGCATTTGGATTAGGAAAATATGTGGTTGAAGGAGAAAGATCCTACAGGTTCTGTCCGAAATATCCTACACTGGCAAATTATTCGACTACAGACCTAATAAAAAATTCACAGGTAGGATTTCTGGCAGTCGATCTTAATCACAGGGACATAAACCTGATGGAAGGAGATGAAGCAGGTTTGATAAGGCTTGATCTTTATGATGCCGAAAAGCATGAAACACTTAAACATTGTGCATCAGTTTTCAATCCTGAAAACAACACAATTTCTCCTGGATTGAATCAATCGGGACCTCGTGTTGTAGATTTTGCTAATATACTGAAATACAATTATATACCTCTTTCGCAAACCATTCAGGTGATACTTGATATCGTTGAAGAAGCCATTGGTTCTGCATGTGAAATAGAATTTGCCGTTGACCTAAACAGGGATTCCGATTATAAAGCTTCTTTTTTCCTGCTTCAGATAAAACCTCTGATGGGCAATACACAGGAATATAAAGTAGATCGCAATACCATCGATGTTAGCAAAACAGTCCTTCTTTCCAATAATGGAATGGGCAACGGATTAATCAGCACAATTGAAGATGTGGTCTATATTAAAAGGGAAGCTTTTGACAAGTCAAAAACAATTGAAATGGCTGATCAGGTAAATATTATAAACAATAAGCTTATATCTTCCGGGAGAATGTGTATTCTGATTGGACCAGGCCGTTGGGGAACCCGTGACAGATGGATCGGTATTCCGGTTACCTGGCCACAGATATCTCAGGCTAAAATAATTGTAGAAACCAGTTTTGAGGATTTTCCTCTTGATGCCAGCTATGGTTCACATTTTTTTCACAATGTCATTTCAATGAACGTAGGATATTGCTCTGTCAATGACAGCGATGACTCTGCAAGGGTTGCATGGGATTTGCTGAACAGTTTACCTGCAGTAAATGAAACTGAATTTTTCAGACATGTTCGTTTTCCCAAACCCCTCACTGTAAGAATGGACGGACGTCAAAGGATAGTAGCTGTTAGTATTGAGTGATTTGCAGGCATTTAGCAGTTGGAATTTTAGACTTTTTATACATAAAAGCATTGAAGTATTTAATTATGTAGAGATCATCCTGATAAACTTATTTTATAAGGTAACACAAAGAATTTTTATTATAATTTATATAGATTTCATGTAAATAGAATATATTAAAATGAAAAAAAATAATTCATATATTTGCTCCGGAATAATGTTATGGTTAATCTTTTATTAATATTGCAGTTTATTAAACTATCACTATTTTAAAAATTTGATTAAAATTATGCATTTTTTACAACATTTTCTTTTCAAATTTCTAATTTTGATCTTAAGGTTTGTACCATTTTCCATCCTGTACATTTTAGCTGATGTTTTAAGTTTTATTTTGATATATTTTGTAAACTACAGGAAGGATATTGTTATAAATAATCTAAAAAATTCATTTCCTGAAAAATCAGACTTTGAAATAAAGCAAATAACAAAGAAATTTTATAAAAATCTTTCAGATATTACACTGGAAAGCATTAAAGGTCTCTCAATGAGCAAAAAGGAATTGCTAAAAAGGTATAAAGTGCTGAATCCTGAATTGATAAATAATTATCTTCCCGAAAAAAGTAGTTTTATTGGAATCGGCAGCCATTACTGTAATTGGGAATGGGGTGTGTTGTCGTTTAGTCTTCAATTTCCACAAAAGACAATTGGCCTGTACAAACCTCTTACAAATAAGTACACCAATAGATACCTTCTTAAAACACGTGCTGCCTGGGGAATGTATCTGGAATCTATCAAAGGAACAGCTGATGTATTTGCTAAAAACATAAATACCCCTACAATTTTTTTTATGATATCAGATCAAAGTCCATCCAACTTAAACAAGTCAATTTGGATAGACTTCTTAAATCAGGAAACACCTTTCTTACATGGTGCCGAGTTTTATGCACGTAAAATGAATTACCCTGTTATTTATGGTGATGTTCAGCGTGTTAAAAGAGGCTACTATACAATCTACCTTAGTCTGATTGAATCTCAGCCAAAGGACACTGTTGAATCTGAGATTACTCATAAGGTAGCAAAAAAACTGGAAAGTATTATCATTGAGAAGCCAGAGAATTGGTTATGGACACACAAAAGATGGAAGCATAAACGCAGTACTAATTAACTGATTTTTGACAATAACTAGCTGTCAGTCAATCAAAATATCTAAGTTTAATATATTTAAAGGTACATGAAATATTCTAAATTAAATTTTCAAAAACATATACAACTGAAACTGTGAAATAATAATTGAAACATTAAAATAATAATATTTTTTTGTTTCTTTGTTTTAAAATTGAACAGCATGAAAAAAATTGCAATAATCCCCCTTTTACTATTTTTTACGATAACATTTTTTGGGCAAGGTATAAATTTTCATAAAAAACCCTGGGATGAACTTAAATCATTAGCCAGGACAGAAAACAAATTTCTTTTTGTGGACTGCTATACTGATTGGTGCGGATGGTGCAAGGTCATGGATCAAAAGACTTTTTCCGATCCTGAAGTTATCAAATTCATGAACGAAAAATTTATTTCTGCAAAAATTGATATGGAGAAAGGCCAGGGAATTACCCTTGCAATGAAATACAGGGTAACAGGCTTTCCCTCTTATTTAATATTTTCCCCTGAAGGCAAATTAGTCTATAAAACATTTGGATATCAAAAGGTTCCGGATTTTTTAAAAAACCTCAACAGCTCAATTTCTACAGGTCAACAGCAGTTTTACAATGGAATATCTGATGAACCGGAATTGAATTTCCCGGAATTTTACATAAATGCTTTCGCTGGCAATGGTAAAAGGGTATGGCCGGACATCAATATTATTGACTCATACTTCAGGACTGAGACTAATTGGTACAGTGAAGTTTCATTCAGTGTTTTAAGCAGATTTGAAGTACCTGATACTGTAAATAGATTTTTCCTTAAAAATATCGAACAGTACAGATATCTTTACAGTATTGATGCAGACGATAAAATCTCAGGTATGATCTATAGACTGATGTCAAAAGCAGTAAAAAACAAAGATATGAAACTAGCGGGAGAGGCTTTTTCAATGATTGATATGTATATTAAAGAAGACAGAAACGAAATTAAACAGTCATACCTGCTTATGTATCTTAGTGAAACATCTGACTGGAAAAATTTCTCTGCCACATTTCAAAAAGTCCTTGATACTGAAGGATATAAAAACTCAGAAATGATAAATAATTATGCCTGGAATATTTATAAAGAATGTGATTACCCGGATGTTATATCAAAGGCTGCTGAATGGATGAAAAAAGTTACAGATGCCGATCCACAATATATGTTTCTTGATACCTATGCTGCCCTGCTTTTTAAAAGTAAAAACTATACTGAAGCTGAAATTTATGCCAAAAAGGCAATAAAAAACGGCAAAAAAAACAAGGAAGATATTAAAGAGACCAAAGAATTGCTTGAAAAAATAAAGCAAATAAGAAAAAATTGAATCTTCTGACTTCCCTCAAGTTTTTAATTAATTTAATTTTTTACCCATATACAGGAAAAACACCCTAAATAAAAAGGTGTTTTTCCTGTTGATTTTCGCAGTTTTTTACTATATTTTTGCATAATAGTTCTGTTTTTTTTAACATTTTAAAATGGAAATACTATGAAAAAAATCCTTTTTTTATTGCTGCTGATTTTACCTGTGATAATTTATTCACAAAAATTAGCAAAAATGCCGTATTCAATAAGTATTTTTAACAATGCCACAATGCTTCCGCCAGCCTCACTGACGGCCGTAGTTAACCAGCCTTTACATCCGGGAATTTTATTAGGAGCTGAATTCGGATGGAAAGAAAACTCAAAGGGAAAATGGTTCCAGAATGCTAACCTGGGCTACATTTATCATCATCTTGCCAATCAATCATTCTTGCTTTTTACGCAGTCCGGATACAGAAAATATATTGGAAAGTTTTCTCTTGAAGGATCTCTCCAGGCAGGATATATGCACTGTTTTTCTCTTGTTGACCGGATTGTAATGGGTGATGACGGAAAATATAAAGAATCCAAAGGTATAGGTAAACCACAGTTTATATTCGGTGCAGGAGCCGGTATCGGATTCAGATTTGATCAGGATAAAATGATAAAAAGAGTTTTCTTAGCTTATGATGTCAGAATGCAGTTACCTTTTGTAAAAAGTTATGTGACAATGCTTCCTAATGGAGCACTTTCATTAGGTTGCCAATTCACTATAAGTAAATGATTTTGGATTAGTTATCATTAAAAAATTATAATATGAAAAAGTTAATTTATATTTATCTTTTTATAACCATGAGTTTATTTTTAAGCTCTTGTATTGAAGAAGAAATCACAAGACCAGCAAATATCACCTGTCAGCTTGAAAACAATGCAGAATACAAACAAAACCCGAAGAGTGCACAATTACAGGCTTTGATAGATTCCTATGCCAAAAAAGGATTGCCAGGGATCGTCTTGCTGGTCAGGGACGAAAATGGATTTTATATAGGATCATCAGGTAAGGCTGATATTAAAAATGGAATTGAAGCACAAGCCTGCCATATATCAAAAATAGCAAGCATCACAAAACTCATGCTTGCCACATCGATCTTCAGGCTTCAGGAACAAGGCAAAATTTCAGTCAATGACCCTGTATCGAAATTCATTTCCAAAGATGTTCTCGATAAAATCGAAAACGGAAACGAACCATTGACTGTCCTTAACCTCCTGAACCATACGTCAGGGATCTTCGATGTAATAAAAAGTACAGGATTTTACCTTGAAGTGCTAAACAACCCATCAAAGCACTGGGAGGAAGAAGAACTTCTGAAATTTGTTTATGGCCAGCCGAAAATGTTTGAATTTAACCCGGCTGATACTGCCAATTATTCCAATACAAATTACCTGTTGCTGAGTATGATAGTAGAAAAGGCTGCAGGCAAGTCCGTCTCACAGGTTCTCCACGATGAAATATTTAATCCTCTTGCCATGAATGATTCATATTACTTTTACCATGATGCCTTACCTGAGGATAAGATCATGCAGGGGTATTTCGATCTCTACAATAATGGCACTCTTTTGAATCTTTCAAACTGGAATACAGGAAGTGGAAACGGCTATGGGGGAGTTTATTCTACTGTATGGGATATGTATCTGTTTATCGATGCCTTGTATGCCAAAAAAACCCTTTTAACCCAGGCTTCACTTGATCAGATGCTGACTTTTCATCATTCGGTCGAATCCCGCAGACAACTCGGTGCCGGGTGTCAGAAAGATTTTATAGATATCGGTAATACTGAAAAGGACTTTGCATGGGGACACAGAGGCAGGGACCTCAGTTACAGTGCCGATCTTTTCTATTTTCCGGAGCACAAAGCCATAATGTCATTAATGGTCAATTACGGTACCGATGGAGAAAGTGAACTCAGGCCTGTATATAAGGAAATGCATGATGAGATTGCAAAGCTGATAGCAAAATGATGGGTTGATGGAAGGGGGGGAAGGATGGATTGTCAGGTAATTGGAATGTCGGATTTGTCGAATAATACCTACTGAAAATTAAAAAAAATTTAACCTTTATTATTTTGTCGGATTTTAGTTTATATATCATCCTTCCTGTGATAACAGTATTTTTTAAATGAAACTATTTTTTTATAAAAATCATCAAAAATAAAACTTTATATAAATTAAAATCGTTTATGTTTCAAAAATATAAGCAATGAAAGATATTGGTCTGACCGCTGTTTATGTAAAAGGAGAATATGGTTATACTGCTTATATTCAGGAATTTGGCGGTGTGATCACACAAGGTGAAACTATACCTGAAGCAGAAGAAAATCTGTATGATGCCTTACAATTATTCCTTGAAACTGAAACCATTTCCAATTCCACTGATTCAGTCAACTCCATAAAAAAACCTTTTTTGTCGCTGACAAAGGCTTTATGAATAGAAAAGCTTTTTTAAAACATCTGACTCAAAAATAATGTATTTTAGAAAGGGAAGGTAATAGACATAGTGTTTATATTAATATTAAAAAACAATCGAAAATCAGTAGTTTATAATAAACTAAACACCCTATACTTGTAGAAAAATATGCGAGCAGCTTGAAATAGATATAATAAAATATTCAGGCATTTCTTCTATATCTTCAAATATGACTATTGATGTACCTTGACCCCAAAATATTTCACTTTCTGATTCAAACCTTATACTTCCACCAAGAGATTTTGTGATTATACCATTTACGTGTAAATCATAGAAATCCTCAACTGTTTTTTTATTTCCGGTTATTAATGTTGAAGGTATTTTTAAACCATACTTTTTGGCTAATAGAAGATCTATAATCTTATTTTCTCAGTAATTGTGGGTAAAATTTCCGAAAAATTTTTTATTGTTGAGAATGAAAAACAAGGCATCAGTAAATATTTCGCACTCATGAATCAGAGATTTTTTTATCTGTTGATTATTGATCTCAGAAAGCAAACTTAATATAAATGCTTTGCTTCCATTAAAAATAAACCCTTCAGTATTTTGAGGAACTACTTCTTTATTATATTCTTCTATTCGTATTGATAATGAGGTGAATATTTTATCAATCTCTTCAACTTCTTGTTTATTATACTTTAACCAGTTAATTACCTCTATCTTTGAAGTTTTTCTGGTTTCAGGAAAATTAATAATCATCGAGACTTATTTTTTTGTATGTGTCTGTTATCTGATATGGCAGAATATTATTAATTTTATTTGGTAAGTAGATATTACTAAAATTAATTTTAGAAGTTGGATTTTTGAGTTTAAAAATCATTTTTTGAATTTCATCCTGATATTTATAACAAAATATTTTTTTTCTAAATACATCATATTCATGAATTCTTTGCTTAACCAAAGGATTGGATTTGTTCAAAATATAAATTTCATTTTCTGATGAAATCATTACAGGTGAAAACCAATAATCATTTTCAATTTTTTTAGAAAAATTGAAAATTTGAAGAAAATCTTTGGGATGCATATAGCCTTTTTTCACTTGTTTATATAAATTGCATAAAACTTTATCATCAATTTCATGCTCCGAATAATAATTAGCAAGTATATAATAGGGGGTGTTAATAATAATAGTATCATTAAAAGTCATAGCCCCAACAATTTGGTGACCCGAATAAGCAGGATTTTCAATTAAATTAAATAATCTTGCATAAATACTATCTATAGAAACATCTATAATTTCAGAAATTGATTCTATGTTAAATCTTTTATAATTATATGAATTTGTAATTAATAACAACTCACTAATTATATCTTTATCAAAATATTTTTCATGGTATTCTTTAAATTTAGGAGTTTCAGAAACTAATAAATTCCATTCAGATTGATATTTTTTTAATTCTTTTAAGGTAGTTTGTTCAAAAAAACTTATATCAATACCATATTTAATTAGTAGTTTGCTATACTCAAAAGCAGTCTCAATATTTCCAATATTTATGCACACTATCAATGCATTGTAAACATCTTTTGGAAATGGAAATTTGTTAGCCTTGAAAGCTTTTTTATATAATATCAAAGCTTGTTCTAATTCTTCTTTAATAATTTTTAGCTCAGCATTATTAATATAATTATAATATTTTTTTATATTTTGGTAATTCTGAGCTTTTTCATTTTCATCACAAGAAATTTCATTTTTATAACTTTTGGTTTTTATTTCTTTAATGTTTATATAATGCCTTCTAATGTCTTCATCATCTATATCTAAAGTCAATGGCAAATTGAATTTAAATTTTAAATTTTGTTTTCATTATCAAAAATGTGTTTCTCAATTTCATCTTCAATTGAATGACAAAATATTAATTTTCTGTTTCGATTAAAAAAATCAAAATTAAAAATTTAAAAATTTGGTTTTGGAATATAAAAATTATCTTTTACTTTTACAAGACTTTCCACCCCATAAAAATTATTAGGCTGATGTTTGAACATTTCATCATTTGCATATTTAAATGGATCTAATTTGCCTTCAAATACAGATCGTTTCAAAATTTCACTTATATCGTCTAAATTTCCATAATGTTCCTGATACATATGTCTGATTATTACATCTTGTGGAAGTTCAGACATTACAGTATCATTTTCAATAAATAATCCTATTTTATATTCATTGGGATAACCTTGCTCAAGTAAAATGTCTTTTAAATCACTAAATAAGATTTCTGAGAAACCTGATATTTTGAAATTTTCTTGTCTAGGGCAAAATACATTCTGATCAATAATATTTAGATTCATTAATTCATTCCGTAGATTGAAGTCTATTTTTTTGTAATATTGCTCTAAAAAAATAGGATAATCATGAATAAAATTTACCCACCCGTCCTGATCATTTTTTAAATTATATAATGGATACTGATCAAAAAATTTGAGAGTTGCACCTAATTGTATTAATTTGCGAGAATAACCAAATGCGGGTTTATATTTTTTTTCATAAATGCATAATAAGAGACAATTGTAAATATCTTTTACAAAAGGAGTTTTAAGATATACAAAAGCTTTATCATAAATCTGAATTGCAGTCTTAAATTGTTTATCACAAATTTTTAATTCTGCATCATTAATAAGTAAATGATATTTTTTTGTAGAGTCAATTTTATCTACTTTAGGTTTTTGTCCATATGAATGTAAATTTAAAAAGTATAGAAGAAAGATGAAAAATATCCTATATTTAGTAGCAAACTTTGTAGAAAAAATTCCTATCAACATATTAATATATTATAAATAATTTGAGGTTGTCTATCAAATAATTCTAAAATTTTAAATTTTTTAAAAATAAGTATATTAAAAAAAACATTTAAAGAATTAAACTTTTAGACAACCTCCCATAACTAAATCATAATTATTTTTGGAAATGTCTATTAATACCAATTGCCAACTTCAGCACCTACTCCATAATAAGTAACACCCACTTCAGTGATATCATCAGATGTCCAGGTACGATACCAATTCCTATGTTCGACAACAACACCTCCACTTGGTAAACTTGTTGTTCGTGTTTCAATATTTGTCAATTGAAAACCACCACCGCTACAAATGCCGCCAGTAAGTGTATTTTTTTGTTTTTCATTTAAGCTATATTCTTTAAAATCCTTTAAACTTAACATAATAATAAAATTTAACTTTCAAAAAAAAAATTTTCTCCTCTCTTTTCAATACCTATGCTCAACTTGCAAATTGAATCAGGAGGGTTCGGACACATCCCTATTGAAACGTTTCTAATGCAAAGTTATGTTTTAACAGTCCGAAAAAATCGGACTCTATGAAATTTATTAAATATTTTTTTCCTCCTTTTATTTTTTCTTTTGAAACAAACCCAATTGATAATTCGCAGTCATATGCATAATAAAATGTTTTTTTATATATATCATAAATAATTGGAGCATCCATCGATTTCATCACATCAATTATTAAGTAACCATTTCTTCTTGATATTCTAAGCTTTTTCGCCAGATCATCGGCTGTTCCAGTTGCTCTTGTCCTTTTAAGTTGGTCAACTCTTTCTATTAAATTAAGTTTTTCAAAAAAGGATATAATTGCTAAGTTTTAAAGTTATTCAGTTATTCATTTAATCAATCAGTAATTCAATCATTATACCAGTAAAAAGGGTTATAAAGGCAAATACATAAAACTTTTTTCTAAATTATTTTTACCATGTGAAGCAATTATCTAATTTGTTTGCCACCATCTCCTCCATCCCATAGTATTTGATAGCAGCTTTCTTTAAAGGGTTTATACTCCACTCCGACCACTCACCTGTGTAGGGATCATAGCCGCATTTGAGGGGTTTGGAATATTCATTGTGTGGATCTTCGAGATAGGCACGACAGTCGGTGCAGATATAGCGAAACTCACAGTTCCTGCACACTTCGATATCGTCTTTCTTATGATTCCAGTATTTTTTGAAGTCCGGATGATCGAGTGCTTCCTGTAGTGTAGTGTCTTTTATATTTCCAAAGGATTGTGGCATAGATGGGCAGTTTCGGATGTTGCCTTCGGCATCGATGGATATTTTACGGTTTAGGCAGGTGTTATAGTGGTGGGCTTCGGTGAAATGCGAAATATTATTTGCAAAGAAATTCTCATGTACAAGTCCACATGTCTTTTTATCTATTATTTCAGTTATAAAACAAATGCTTCTTCCACCAATTTCATCAAAAACAATCCTATTTGTTTCTGGTGAGTTAAAAAATGTTATTCCGGATAAGTTGTATGTATTTTTACATGTATTAATTAAAGGTTCAACAATTATATCTTTGGAATATTGCACTAATAATTCAAAAAACAAATCAGAATTATTTCCATAGCAGTCTATCAATTTTATTATATCGGAAAAATTTATTTGATCAAAAGCTCTTATCTTAAAATTCTGGCAACCGAGGACAACTAAGTCATTTTTTATTTTGTCAATTTGTATTGTGTTATAAATACTATAATCAATTATCGTATTAGAAATCGGAGCATAATGGAACCAATCCAAAGAAAGAGAAGGGAAATTTTCAGGAAATCTTGTAAGGAAAATATACTCCTTTTCTAAAAGCATATTTATTATTTGGAGTAATTCATTTTTACTTTCTGGATATAATTCAAGGGTATTTCTTAAATTATTGCCTGATAAATTTTTAAATATTGAACTGTAATTTACCGGAAAACTCAAATAGTTTCCTCGCTGAATATCACAGATTATTGAATTCTTTCTGCCATTTACCAAGCGACAGGACTCAAAAAAAACCGGAAATAAATTATAATCCTTTTTTGATATCATAAATATTCTCTGGAAATAGATTTATGGAGTTTATAAATATCCCTAATCTTACTTAATTTTTGACGTACTCTTTTGTCAAATGCTTCCAATTCAATATGAGCAAAATACTTATAATAAAAAGGTTGGTTTTCCTTTTCGATAAAGTCAATTCCCCCTTCTGATTTTTTAATTTTCAAAATATTCAGCAATTTGTTTTTCTAAATAATAATTACAATTACTGGATAGCCAGCCAAATTGACCATAAGGATTAACTTCAAGAAAGATATAATCTTTTTCATTCTTTGTAACTATAAGATCAAAACTCCCTGTATCAAGATCAGTAAATTTTGCAAATCTTAATAATTTTTTTTCCACATTATCAGGCAATTTGTATGGAACCGTTCTGTTAGGAAATGAATGATTATAATTTCTGAAATCTAAAGCTGTTTTATTATCCTTTTGAGAGAATATTGCCATTGAATAGAATTTCCCTTTAAACAAAAACGTCCTTATTTCATATTCTTTTTCTATTTTTTTCTGAAATAAAGAAGGTAAAAAATATTCGGGCATTTCTTCTATATCTTCTAATGTGATTATAGATGTACCTTGACCCCAAAATATTTCACTTTCTGATTCAAACCTAATACTTCCACCAAGAGATTTTGTGATTATACCATTTTTGTGTAAATCATAGAAATCCGAAACAGTTTTTTTAGTTCCGGATATTAATGTTGAAGGTGTTTTTAATCCATACTTTTGGGCTAATATAATATCTATAATCTTGTTTTCTCTGTAATTGAAGGTAAAATTTCCGAAAAATTTTTTATTGTTGAGAATGAAAAACAAGGCATCAGTAAATATCTCGCACTCATGAATCAGAGATTTTTTTATCTGTTGATTACTGATCTCAGAAAGGCAACTTAATATAAATGCTTTGCTTCCATTAAAAATAAACCCGTCAGTATTTTGAGGAACTACTTCTTTATTATATTCTTCTATTCGTATTGATAATGAGGTGAAAATTTTTTCAATCTCTTCAACTTCTTGTTTATTATACTTTAACCAGTTAATTACTTCTATCATTGAAGTTTTTCTGGCTTCAGGAAAATTAATAATCATCGAGATTTATCTTTTTAAACGTATTTGTTAGCTGGTATGGTAAAATGTTTTCAATTTCATGAATTTCTGATATATAAAAGCTGAATTTTAAATCTGAATGTTTTTGCATAAATATTATTTTTTTTATTTCATCATTGATACTACAATTTAAGGATTTTTTTCTGTTGTCATTATAAATACTTTCTGTATTCTTAAGTCTTAACTCATCAACATTTTTTAAAAAATAATTTCCTTCTTTATCTTTGCATATCAATGGAGTTCCAAACAAAATATCATCAATATAACTATATTTTACAATACTTAAAAATTCTACCGGATGTAAATTTCCTAAATAAACTTCTTTTAATAATAATGAGGTCTGACCCTCAAGACCACTATGAGTCTGATAATAAACTGATAAAATTCCATTAGGTTTGGAAATTATTGTATCATTATATGTACACACTCCTATTAATTTATGACCTGGATATCCATGATTCTCAATGATTTTATTAAAAATATCATACTCGAAAGTATTAATAATATCCTTTTCATTTTCAAAATTTTCAGTCATAGATCTTATTAACCCATCCAATTCATTTTTAACTTCCTTATTTATATTTTTTGAGTATTTTTTTTGTATTTGCGGAATTTCTTTTTCAAATCTTTTCCATAATTTTTTATTTTCCTTTATTTTATCAAATGTTTTTTGATTAAAAAATTTTGGTCCGATTCCAAGTTTTACCAATTCTTTACAATATTTTACTGCTGTTTCATTATCATTGTTATAGATGTTTGCCAATATTAAATTATAAATATCTTTAGGAAATGGATTTTGATTATTGATTAAAGCTGCACTATATAATTCACATGCTTTCTTATAATCACCATCACAAATGGATAAGTCTGCTAAATTGATAAGTCTGAAATACTCTACCAAAGCAATATTATTATTATCATTGTTTAAAATAGTAGAATTCTTAAATATATTTCTGAATTCATTTATTGAAAATCCATCAAGATCTATTTTAGTAGAAATTCTTTGTTCAATAGGATAAATATATTGATCGACATGGAATTTATCCAAATTAAAAATAAACTTTGAATTTGGATTTTTATATTTATAAACTTTCTTTTGTACCTCTTCTTCTATCGAACAAGCATTGATTTTTTGCCTATTTAGATTAAAAAAATCATAATTGCGTTTTTCAAAATCTGGGTTATATACAAAAAGATAATTCTCATACCTTGTATATAAATAATATCCATAAAATGAATATGGCCAATAAGAGATATCTAACCAATTTATTGCATGCTCGACTTCAATCTTATTATCAATAACTGCATTAAAAATTATATCTAAAACTTGGGGAGAATATTGATTTTTTGTCTGTAACAGATGAATTAGAATAACTTCATAAATTAATGGTTGTAATATAGTATCATTTTTAATATTCAGACCAATTATATCATGGTTAGGATAGCCATTTTCAGTTATTATCTGGAATAATCTGATGCAAATTGAGTCCTCAGCCACAGGGTTACTTGGTCTGCCTATTTTATATTGATAATTTTCCTGGTCAGCCTTGTTTAATTCTTCAAGCTCTTGTTTAAGAGCAAAATTTATATTTTTTAAATAAATATTCCTTAATTTTGGAAAGTCTTTACAAAATTTTCTCCATTGTAAAGTGTCTGATTGCAATTTTTTCAAAGGTACCTGATCAAAGAATTTCAATTCAGCTCCAAGTTTTACTAAACTTTCAGAATACTTTAATGCTTCTGAAAAATCACCTATATTAATGTTGAGTATTATATAATTAAATATGTCTTTCGGAAATGGCGATGCAGAATTTTTAAAGGCTAGCTTGTAATAGTTTATAGCATCACGGTAATTGTTTTTACAGATGCTCAATTCAGCTTCATTTATTAATAAATGATAATTAATAATAGTATCGTTACTTTTTGGAAAAATTTTATAAGCAATATTCAAATTCTCTTTTTCTGCTAAAATAAAATTATAATTCTGACTACACCAAAAAATAAAAAAAATAAAATAAAATTGCTTCATAGAATTTAATTTAAAAAATGAGTACACAATTTAATGCGTACTCTTAATATTTTAAAATTAACCTTTCTGAATCACAGTCTAATAACATCGAAGCAATAATATTCATCACATGGCGTATTACCATAATCAGAATCCCATTGTTTATAATAATCTGATCGAAATGTTGTTCCTGCGGCATTAGTAAATACAACACTATGAAGAAGAACACATCCTCCACCTGTAACATTAGGATCTTCACCCCCTTTGATATAATGTGGAAAATCATTTGGAAGTTTGCTTTCCTTAAAATCTTTCAAACTCAACATAATCAAAAAATTTAATATTCTTAAAAACTCGCTCCTCTCTTTTCAACACCCACCACCCTGATCAGAGGCTGTGGGAGGGTTCGGAATCTCCCTTTTGAAACGTTTCAGGAGCAAATATATGTTGTGACAGTCCGAAAAAATCGGACTGGAGAAAATTTCTTAAAATATTTTTTCCTCCTTTTATTTTGTCTTTTGTAACAAACCCAATTGCCAATACTTTTTCCTCAATGTAGAAATAGCTTTTTCTGTGCTTACAATAATCTATCTCCCTCCCATACTTCGTATAACATCAAGTAGTTCAAATAATGTACTCCTCGATATTCCAAGTCTTGATGATAGTTCAACACTTGATCCTGTGCCTTTCATTTTTATCAGTTGGTCAACTCTTTCAATTAATGTTATTTTTTCAAAAAAGGTCATAATAGAAATGTTTTTGAGTTAATGAATTTTTGAGTTATTGAGTTCTGAATTATTTAGTTATTGAGTTAAGTAATGTCTAAGTGTTTAATCTATTCAGCCAATCAATCATCCATCAATTCAATCATTCATCAATTCAATCATTCATCAATTATTTCTCGTTAGATTCAGAAATTTATCAAAAAATCTTTCAAGCAATGTTCTATCTTCTGTTATTATCAGTGCAGTACCGCTCATGTTGGGCTTATATGTAAGTTTTTTTTCGTAATTAGTTTTCAGCATTTCAGGCAAATCGAAAGTCAACTCGTAGTACATATTGTCATCTTTATCTTTTGTGGGTAATAGAGCCATTTTATCCACACTGGTCTCTATTGTGCCATATTCCTTGTACGGATATGCATCGAACCGGATTATTACCCTTGCACCTTTTTCTATTTTTCCTGTTCCACTGATTGGTGTCATAGCCCTTGCTATTTTATTATTTGCTTTTGTGGCAGGTACTATGCTGCAAACCAGTACAGCCTGATTTATAAACTGATCTTTGGCCAGTGCCCCAGGCATACTCACTATTCCCTCCGCAGGACTGATCACATAATATTTTTTTTTCCATGTTTCTATGTCATTTTTGATTATAACGATCAGTTCTGCCAATTCGTTGATGTACGATGATACTGACTGATGCCTCTGATCTGTGAGTGCTATTTGTTGGGTTTTCAGCTGTTCTACCCTGATATTGTTGTTTATTATGCCGCTTCTCATGCTTTCATAGTTTCGCTGATAAACAAGCAATTCTGCTTCTGCTTTTTCTATATCGGCATCGCTGATCACCTTCTGTTTGTGCAGGATTTCATTTCTGTTGTACTCTTTGGTTTTTATCTCTACTTCATTTTGATATATGTTCAGTTCCTTTTCCTGTATCTGGGTGAGTTTCCTGGTGCGGGCTATTTCATTGTCCAGTGATTTCAGTTTTTGAAATATAAGGCTTTGACGCAGAAGGTTTTGAAAACTTCTCAATTTTTGTGCAAAAGTGCTAATATTGCTATTCAATTCTCCAGTTTGAAGTAGCTCTTCAAAACTCAGTTTCAGATAATCGGGGATATAATACACATTCTCATATTGTGCAATGAAGTTTTCGACTTTTTTAATATCTTCCGGCAAAGCATTATTTTCTAAATATAATATGGTATCATTCTTATCGACAGTATCATTATCCGTGATATATAATTCAGAAATCTTTCCGGAAGCATTGCTAACCAGATCAACCGGTGGATTTTCAGTGGTGATTATCACCGGTGCCATTATCTTGTCGGGATATGATATCATGTAGCTTATAGCCAACCCTATTGCCACTACCAGTGCTATCACACTAATTCCCGATCTTAGTATCCATCCGGGGGGATTGCCAATAAGGTCGCTCACCTCTGCGGGTTGTTTGATGGCAACTTCGATTTCTTCTTCTATTTTTATATAATCGGGCATTTTTTTAGTTATTGAGTTACTGAGTTATCGAATTATTGAGTTACTGAGTTATTGAGTTATTGAGTTTCTGAATTAATGTGTTACTGATTTATTGAGTTAGTGAGTTACTGATTTATTGAGTTAATGAGTTACTGAGTTATTGAGTTATTGAATTATTGAGTTATTCGCATCATTCAATCAAACATTCATCCATTCAATCAATCATTCATTCATTCATTGACCCAATTCCAACTGATTCTTCACCAGAGTGAAATAAGCACCTTTAGCTTTTACCAATTCCTTATGATTTCCGATTTCAACTATTTTACCATCCTCCAATACCACTATCTGATCTGCATTTTTGACAGTACTCAATCTGTGTGCCACGACTATCACCGTTTTGTTCCTGAAAAATTCGCTTAGATTTTCCATTATGATTTTCTCATTGTTGGCATCGAGTGCATTTGTAGCTTCGTCGAAGAATATGAATTCAGGATCTTTATACACAGCCCGGGCTATCAAAAACCTTTGTTTTTGTCCCTGGCTTATGCCATTTCCTTTAGCTCCGATTTTTGTATTAAATCCAAGAGGCATTGAATTGACGAATTCCATAATATTTGCAGTATTGGCAGCTTTTATCAATTTCAGAAAATCAATATTCTCAGCGCTTTCAGCTATATTATTGCTCATGGTGTCGGAAAAAATAAATCCATCCTGCATTACTACCCCGCATCTGTCTCTCCATATTTTCCTGTGAATAGAATCGAAAGGAATATTGCCTACTTTTATCATTCCCCTGACAGGATTGTAAAATCCCAAAAGGAGTTTTATCAGCGTGGTTTTTCCGCTTCCACTTGTCCCGACTATTGCAGTTATTTTTCCTCTTGGAATTGTCAGATTGATCTCTTTCAGGACTTCCACACTTATGGGAGTATAGCTGAAACTCAGGGTTTCTATGATAATATCTCCTTCAGGTATGATGTTTGAGCGAAGCACTTTATTTTCTTCTTCATTTCCCTGGTTGTGCACTTCAGCCAGCCTTTCGAGGCTTATTGTGGCATCCTGTGCAGATCTTATAAAACCGATAAGTTGTTGTAAAGGACTGTTCAATTGGCCTATTATATATTGCACTGCAAGCATCATACCGAGAGTCATTGAGCCGTCAAGTACAGATTTAGCAGCCATAAAAGTGATCAGGATGTCTTTTAGTTGGTTGATAAACAAGCCACCAGCATCCTGATATTGGCTGATAGTAAGAGATTTCATCTGGACTCTGAATAATTTTGCCTGGATATTTGCCCATTTCCATCTCCTTTTTTGCTCGCTTCCCTGTAGCTTTATTTCAGGCATGCCCTGAATAATTTCTATCAGTGAGTCCTGATTGTCAGACATTTGCTGGAATGCCATGTAATCAATTTCTCTGCGTTTTTTGAGGAAAAACATTATCCACAAAATATATACAACTGCTGCGATGAGAAAAATTACAAAAATCTTTGCCGAATAGACAGCGAGTACTATTCCGAAAATGATAATATTGACTATCGATAATAGAAAAGACAAACTGGAATTTGTCAAAAAACCCTGTATCCTGGTATGATCACCAATCCGCTGCAATAAATCTCCGGTATTCTTGGTATCAAAAAACCCAAGAGGTAAACGCATCAGTTTTATCAAAAAGTCAGATATCAATCCAACATTTATCCTGACAGATATGTGCAATAAAATCCAGCTTTGAATAAATCTCACTATCAGTCCACTAAGAAAAAGCATGATCTGCCCGATAAGTACAATGTGTATAAAATTGAGATTGCGAGTGTCTATGCCTATATCTACAAGACTTTGAGTGAGAAATGGAAAGATAAGTGAAAAAACAGAGCCTAGCAGCAGCCCCAAAATCAACTGGACAAATAGTTTTTTATGCGGTATCAAATAGCTTTTAAGAAAACTATAAGTATTTAGTTTTGTCTCTTTATCATCATCAGCATTGTAAAAATCCAATCCTCTTTCAATCAATAGCGCAATTCCATGATCATCATCTGAAATCCAGTTTTTTTTGAAATCTTCGTGCGTAAGTCTGAACTTACCATCTGCCGGATCAGCAATCCAAATATTTTTATTATTGACTTTATATACTACAACAAAATGATTTTGATTCCAATGGACTATTGATGGAGTTGGTGCATTCAGAAGACATGGATCATCTTTTCTGCCATTAAATGGGATTTTTACAGCGAGAGTCCTGAATCCTATATTTTCAGCAGCTTCGCTGATTCCTTTGAGGCTTACACCTTCTCTGTCAATATAACATTTTTCCCTTAGGAACTGCAATGAATAGGATTTCCCATAATGTTTTGCAATCATGCGGAGGGCAGTTGGTCCGCAGTCCATTGCATCAAATTGTTTATAGAATGGGAAAGCTTTAAAATGCATATCTCTTATTAGTTAATGAATTATTGAGTTATTGAGTTATAGGGGTATTCATTCAATCAATCATTCATTCAATCATTATACCAGTAAAAAGTGTTATAAAGGCAAATATATGAAATATAGGCAAATATGCCTAAAGTTTAAACTTTTTTCTAAATTATTTTTTGTCCTGTGAAGCTATTATCTAATTTGTTTGCCACCATCTCCTCCATCCCATAGTATTTGATAGCAGCTTGCTTTAAAGGATTAGTGCTCCACTCTGACCACTCACCGGTGTAGGGATCATAGCCGCATTTGAGGGGTTTTGAGTATTCATTTTGAGGATCTTCGAGGTAGGCACGACAGTCGGTGCAGATATAGCGGAACTCACAATCCCGGCACACTTCTATTTCATCTTTTTTATGATTCCAGTATTTTTTGAAGTCTGGATGATCGAGTGCTTGCTGGAGGGTGGTGTCTTTTATATTTCCAAAGGATTGTGGCATCGAGGGACAGTTGCGTATGTTGCCTTCGGCATCGATTGATATTTTACGGTTTAGGCAGGTGTTGTGGTGGTGAGCTTCGGTGAAGGATTTTATATTGACATTGAAAAAATCTGTACTTATTTTGCCGCATTGGTTCTTTGAGAATAAAATCTCTTTTGAAAAGAAAACATTCCCCATTTTATTTTCTGACAAATATACAGTTCTATTTTCTGGTGCAGAATGCAATATTAATGAAAATATTCGAGGTTGTCTATCAACGAAATCAATATAATCCTTCTCAATTCTTGAATTATCATATGGAATAATTATTTCAATCGAAATGATCCTAAGTGATCCAATCTTGTTTATTATTTCTTCTAAAAGTGCTATATTATATTCCTTAAATGAACGTATCTGAATGTGTTCACACCCTAATTTGGATAATTGCTTCCAGATTTTGCCAAAATCATGAGGGTTATTAGGATCAATATCAATTATTGCATTTGTTAGCACTGTAGGTTCATCCCATTCTAAACTCAATTTTGGAAACCATTCTGGATGATCTGTAAAAAAAATAAATTCTTCCTGCTCAAGTAAGTTCAAATTTTCTTCAATTACTTCATCAAATTTATTTTCATAACTCTTTTTAATTTCATCTAGTGATTTACCTCTTGAATTATTTAATAAATCGTATAATTCATTGGGAATAAATCTGTAAGAATTTCTTTGGATGTCACAAAATAAAGTTCTAGTAAAACCTTTAACCAACCTACAACTTTCAAAAATAACCGGAAATTGATCATTAATGTCCATATATTAAAACCCAGATTTGATTATTTTAGAAATTGGTTTATAATGGGGGAAAGGCAAGAACTCATCAGTTTGATAAAAATCAACATTGATATAAGTTGTTTTTTTCTTTCTTTTTATTTCCTTTTTATCAATTCTTTCCAGATATTTATAAAAGAGTGGAACATCGGCAGCTTTTCTAATGTCTATTTCATTCATTTTATCCATTTTCCAAACATTTTGCTATATGCCTTTCAATATAATAATTACAATTAGATGATAGCCAATCAAATATACCACATGGATTGATTTCCAAAAAAACAAATTTTCCGGTTTTGGAATAAATCATATCAATTGATCCTGTATTCAATTCAAGATTTTTTATCAAAAGTGTTAATTTATTTTGAATATCAAATGGTAATTTAAATGGTATGGTACGATTCGGTTTCTCGTCGTTATAATTTCTATAATCAACTTTAGTTTTCTCATCTCTCTGCGAAAAAATTGCCATCGGAAAAAAACTACCTAAGAAATAAAATACTCTTATTTCAAATTTTTTCTCAATAAATTCCTGGAAAAAATTCAAATGCCCATTTTCAATATATTCGTCTTTTTTAACAAATTGGGTTCCTGTTGTTGTATATATGAAATCTTTTGTTGAAAAACTTTTTGTGGTTCCGATAATTTTATTTATAATTTTACGATCTCCAAAATCTGGTAAGGTATTGCTAATAATAGTTTTTGGTATAGTAAGTCCTATATTTTCAGCTTCTGCAAGTTGAATTAAAGTATTTTGGTGAAAAAAAACATTATATGATCCTATAATTTTACCTTTATACTGATGCAATATATATTCAAGGTATAAACTATATTCTGTAGCTGTAATTTTATCATTTATTTGACTTTCCGTAAGTTTTAAATATGACCTAATGTACCATATCTTCGTATATGAATCAAAATTATTTTCTAATTCATTGTTTACATCATTTCCAATTTGAATAAAGTCAATTGTTAACTCATCATTAAATCTTTTAAATTTAACTTTAGTAATAAAAGAAATGACTTTAGAAATTGTATTATTTTTCTTTTCACCTAAAATGAGAATCATTCTCTTACATCATTGAATAATTCTGGTAAATCAAGTTCTCGAAGTATTTTCATTTGTTCCTGCACACTATATCTTGTTACATTTATCATTTCACCTCCTTTTGAAATTCGCTGAGTACCAAAAAATTGTCTTTCATATTTAAGCGTATGAAGTCTGTCTAATGCATACATAATACTACCATTATCAAGATCTCCTGATTTAAATGTTTTAATTAGTAAAGGCATCCATTTTTCCATAAATTCCAGACCCATATGAAGGAAGATTGTCGCTACTTGTATTGAATATACATCACTAACCTTTGATTTTCCAGGGTAGCCATAATTTGAAAAAATCGAATCTAATAGCATTCTGTTACGCTCATCTAAAGTCCTTTGCTTATCCATTTGATTATTGAAGCGGTACTTTTGATCTCTCTCAAACATTGTTTCTATAAAAGTTATCATTTCCTGATCATAATTAGGATTGGACTTTATAACATCATCTTTTTCTTTAGGCAGAGAATTTAAATAATTTTCGCATTTAACTTTTCTGATCATATATCTTTGAGGATCAAGTTTTCTTAAACCAATTCCATCACTGCTATTACTCATTGTTTTATCGATGCTTATTAATAATAGACAACCAAATTCTTTATCTATAAATAAAGATTTGTCTAAATAATAAAATACTGTATCTGATGATTCTCCAAGCTTTGCATACAATCTGGCAAGATTGCTAAAATAAACTACACTATCTGTTTTTGTTTTTATCTTTTTTCTCTCAAATTCATAATTAATTGATCTCAAATCTGATAATAATTGTTCTTGCCTTCGATCAGGCGTTGACTTTAGATTTAAAAAATATTTCTGTCCAAATAAAGTATTTATTTGAATAATTATCAATGGAATAAGAAAGATTTTTGAATTCATTTGAATTAATTAATAAAATTAAGGAAACTATAATTGATAGGTCCAAAACTTAGGATTTCGAACCTATCAAAAATAATTATAACATTATTAATATGCATTATATAATGTTATTACAGTTTCATCTGAAAACACTATAAACTCTTTCATTCTAGTAACTCCTTCATATTGAACGTATCTGGTATCAGTACCAGTACAACCATCATTTTGGCCTCCAACAATTGTGTAAGTATCCGCTACCTGAAGTTTGCAACTTCAGGTTAATATCTTAAACCACATATCCTTGTGTATCCTCATTCATTTTTTATCAAAAATAACTTTTTTCTCAAAATAATACCGCTTTTGGTACTATATAAATACTATTATCGGAAGTATATTCATTTATAATATTCGTCGGAAGTTGCTATAAACTTCCGACAGCGGGGAAGTTAAATCTAATTTATAAAACTTTCCTTTAAATTTGATAATACTTTCTGTAGCAACAGATTTAGTTATAAAAGTTCCAGTTGTATTTTTTTTAATATTTTGAAATTGATCCTTTGTAGAAATAATAAACGAAAGTGGTGTTTTGATTTTATTTTTCCTTGCAATTTCTAAGTCAATAAGCTTGTTATGGTTATACTCCTTAAACAAATTACCAATTGTTTTATTTGAATTTTCAAAAAAAAAATTCATATATTCTGTTATTAACTTTTCATCTGATAACATTTTCCCCTTGGCAAACCTAATCTGTCCTCTTCTTAACCAAATTGCTTTGATTGATTTTAGATCAATAGTTTGTGATTTTATTGAAAAAACCATATCATTGCCTAAAGATAGAAACAATTCCTCAATTTTATCATCAGTATTTATTCTAACAAATTCAATATTATTTTTAATTATATAAGATATTACTTTGAGTGTTGAAATATCTTTTTCTTCTGATACGATTAGGACTTTCTCATAATGTGTCATCATATCCATTTGTATTTTCTTAAGATAATCACTATATTTTTAATAATTGAATCAATAACTGGAAATTTATCTAATATTGAATTATCAACAATTCCTGGTGATTCTTCACAAAAACCAGAACAAGAACAATTACGTGCATAAGTTCTACTGAGTGATTCAATATCGAAAAGTTCTATATCATAGTTCTCAATAAATTTTAAAAACCATTTTTTATTCCAATTACAGTCCCTACTATGATGAAGAACTATCCATGCAGAATTAAAGCCATGAATTCCAACTTTTTTTATTGATGGAAACCCAAATGCCTGATATAAGCTATCTAATTTAATCCTGTTTTTCAAATCTAATTCAGGTTGTAATAATTTAAATGCACTCGAATCTCTAGTATGTATTCTATAATATTGATCTTTTGTTCCTATTATTTTTAATTCATTAGAAAATTCTATATTTTGAATTTTTAATAATTCATTTTCTTTTGTAATGATATTTATTCCATCAAAATTAAAATAAGGTCCCTCAAAAAATTTAAATATCGTTTTGTCATTTTTAAGTATCTCTAAACTTTTTGTAATTATTTCAAAAACCCAACAAGAATCATTTTTAATTGCTAAGTTCAAATAAATGCTACTTGAATCAGTGTTACCAATGCAAGAATAGGCTTTAGAAATATTTAAACATAATGAAGCAATTTCCGATTTATTTGTGATTGTTTTAATTGTGAACTGATTTTTACTGATAAACTCAGATATTTTTTTATTATCGATTGTGCAACCCCGAGGTTTTAAAATCAAATATCTATCATCACAACCACATAAATCCTGATTCTGAGAAAAGGTTATATTCCAGCTAGTTAGCAAAAAAAGAAACAAAAAAATACAATGAATCCTTTTTAATAATATCTTAAAAGTATAAAATTTCATTTTTCATATAAACTTATGATATCAAAAATACTGCCTGTTTAAAAATTAAATTTAATATTGATTTTTAACATCTTATTTGCCTGACTTTTTTCAATTAGAACCTTTAAAAAAAAATTTAAGAAAACAATGAAAGAAAGTCAGGAAAATATATTTTAAACAGGCAGTAATAGATTTGTTAAGCAATTTGACATGGACTCCATGAATTTAGGGCATCATTATTTCTGCACCACTATAGTCTACTCCCATCCTCTCTCAACGAAAATGCATCAGTAGCTGAATCATTATTACCACCATTGACTCCATTTTTGGTAAATTGCCACCCTCCTCTTAATTTAGAGTCATTTTTCACTTTAAACTCTCTAAAATCTTTCAAACTCAACATAATCAAAAAATTTAATATTCTTATAAAACTCACTCCTCTCTTTTCAACACCCGATACGCTGATCAGAAACATCGGGAGGGTTCAGAATCTTCCCTTTTGAAACGTTTCAGTTCCAAAAGTATGTTACAGTTGTGCAAAATTTGTGCACTCTTTAAAATAATTTAAAAATTATTCTTCTCCCCCTTTTATTTTTTCTTTTTCAACAAATCCGATTGATAATTCGCAGTCATATGCATAATAAAATGTTTTTATATATATATCATCACTAGTGTCCCATTAAAATTAAATGACTAAAAATAAATCATACATAACTTTTAAAGTATTTGACTTTTAACGATTTAAATTATATGCATATCAATTTTTTAGAATTAAATGTCAAACTCAAAATCAAATCCGTTTACTTACAAAACGACCATAATCAATTCATTTTAAACAATATACAATATCTGATTAAAATTTAATAGGGCACTATTGATATATCATAAAGAATTGGAGCATCCATCGATTTCATCACATCAATTATTAAGTAACCATTTCTTCTTGATATTCTAAGCTTTTTCGCCAGATCATCGGCTGTTCCAGTTGCTCTAGTCCTTTTAAGTTGGTCAACTCTTTCTATTAAATTAAGTTTTTCAAAAAAGGATATAATTGCTAAGTTTTAAAGTTATTGAGTTATTCATTTAATCAATCAGTAATTCAATCATTATACCAGTAAAAAGGGTTATAAAGGCAAATATATAAAACTTTTTTCTAAATTATTTTTACCATGTGAAGCAATTAAGGCACGAACAGAGTATAAAAGAATTTGGAAACACACTCCGTAAAGTGCGTCAAAGACATAACTTTACTCAGGAATTGCTCGCAATTAAGGCAGATATTGAAATCAGCCAAATCAGTAGAATTGAAAGGGGGGTGATAAATACAAGTATTAGTCAGGTGATAACCATTGCCAATGCATTGGGGGTGCATCCTAAGGAACTTTTTGATTTTGAGATAGATGAATAAGTTATTTATTTGTAGATTGCATAAATATATTTTTATCATTTATTTAATTATTTTTATCTTTTAATAACCTCTTTTTGTTATTTATATATATTATTTTTGATATTATAATATCACATTCTTCCCTATTAAGTATTATTTCATCTATTTTGATGTGACTTTGTTACACTTATATGTTACTTTGTTACTTTTATATGTTATTTTGTTTATATTTATTTAAATTTTGTAGTTTTTTATTACAAATTTTAATACATTTGCATTTTATTGTGTTTCCTTAATGAATTATTTTTATCAATAGATTTCAAATTAGTCAAATTCTTATGCTGTTTCTAAATATCAATCCAATAATTAGACTTAGAGGTATTGAAAAACCATTCAGTTTTCTGGTCAGAAATGGATTTACCAACCACACAGCGCATTACCTGCTAAGTGGTTCATCCAGATCAATCCGGCTTGATCACATTGAAAAGTTGTGTTTATTATTAAAGTGTACTCCCAATGATATTATTAACTGGAGGCCGAAATCCGGAACATTACCAGATGAAAAAACTCCTCTTAACAATCTAAGGCTAAATGAATCCTCGTCGTTTGATCTAAAAACAACTCTTATGAACATGCCTATCGACGAATTGAAATCTTTAACTGAAAAAATGAATAAGGCTATTTCGGATAAAAACATATCCATTTAGTTTTAAAAACCAGATTGGGAAAATGATGAATAGCTTAATTGATTGCCCAACTGACTTTCCCTAAAAAAATTTGTGGGAATTTAATCTTTTTGGGTTAATTCCATCAAATATTTTGCTGATCAGTAATTGAATAATTATAGTTTAGATTCTACTTTTTTAAGAAAACACATATTAAAAAATATTCGTTGTAATTCATGGTTTTTGTAATCAAATACTAAACAATATGGTCCACGATTCTCCTCGATTTCTTAAGCTAGCACTCTCTCTCAAATTTAATTAAGACTAATTCACAACAAAATATATGCTAATTTGTATTATTAATTTGGATGTATAGTGCCAATCAGATAAAAATGAAATTTAATAATATAAATCATGTCAAAATTTGAACTTTTAATGCCAAAACTTGGCGAAAGTGTACAGGAAGCAACAATAATCACCTGGTTTAAAAAAGCTGGTGATACAGTCGAAGAAGATGAAGCAATTCTTGAAATTGCAACTGACAAGGTGGACAGCGAGATCCCCTCTCCTGTTGACGGTGTTATTGAAAAAATATTCTTTGAAACTAATGCAGTCGTACCGGTTGGAGAGGTTATTGCGATAATAAATATGGGAGGAGATACATCTGCGCAGCCTGAAAAAACTGAAACTATTGCAGAAAGAATTTCAACAGAAGAAATAAAACCTGAAAAAGAAGTTAAAACAAGTGCAAATGACATTTTACCTACAAGATTTTATTCACCTCTTGTAAAGAGCATTGCAAAAACTGAGAATATAAGTATTTCTGAACTCGAAAGTTTAAAAGGTTCCGGCATCAGTGGAAGGGTCAGGAAACAGGACATCCTTCAATATATGAATGAAAGTAAACAGGTTAGACCTGATACAAAAAAGGAAATTCCGGTAATAAAGCCTCCTCAGGTTATTCCTTCAGCCGGAGATCAGATCGTAGAAATGGACAGAATGCGAAGGCTTATTGCTGATCACATGGTAATGTCCAAACAGGTGTCCCCCCATGTGTGCAATTTCATTGAAGTAGATGTGACGGCTCTTGTAATGTGGAGAGATAAGATTAAAGATAGCTTTTTCGCAAAGGAGAAAACAAAACTTACATTTATGCCGGTTTTCATTGAAGCAACTGCTAAAGCTCTAAGAGAATATCCAGGTATAAATGCTTCTGTCGACGGATATAATATCATTTTAAAGAGGGATATTAATATTGGAATGGCTGTTGCCCTTCCTTCAGGTAATCTTATTGTTCCTGTGGTCAGGAATGCGGATCAGAAAAGCCTTATCGGTCTCGCTCATTCAGTCAATAATCTTGCAGAACAAGCACGGACCAATAAACTGTCACCCGATGATATTCAGAATGGAACATTTACTATTTCAAATTTTGGAACATTCAGAAATCTTTCAGGTACTCCTATAATCAATCAACCACAGGTTGCAATACTGGCAACAGGAAATATCGAGAAAAAACCTGCAGTTCTTGAAACCCCGACCGGTGATGTCATTGCAATCAGACATAAAATGATACTTTCACTTTCTTATGACCACAGGGTGGTAGATGGTGCCATGGCAGGTGCTTTTCTGTACAGATTGAAAGAGATCCTTGAAGATTTTGATGTAAATCGTACAATTTAATTAATAAAAAAATAAAGAATGAGTTTTTCGGATGTAAAAAAAAGGTTTGGAATAAAAACAACAGATAAAGAGACTCTTGCAAAATGGTTCAGGATACTGCTCAGGGGCAGATCCTGGGATGACCGTGCACCAAATTATCTGAAACAGGCTATTGGATGGTCATATCACGCTCCTGTTGCAGGCCACGAAGGTATCCAGCTAGCTATCGGGCAAATATTTGAAAGGGGTGCTGACCATTTATTTCCTTACTACCGCGATATGGTCACTGCATTATCTGCGGGACTGACTTCAGAAGAAATTGTTCTGAACGGGATATCCAAGGATGGTGATATTGCGGGAGGTGGAAGACATATGAGCAATCATTTTGCAAAACCTGAATGGAATATCCATAATGTATCATCATGTACCGGAAACCATACATTGCATGCTGTTGGAACAGCCAGGGCAATGAAATATTACGGTCATGACGGAGTTGCAATTAGTTCACAAGGTGAATCCTCTGTTTCGGAAGGTTACGTTTATGAGGCGATAAATGGTGCAAGTACCGAAAAACTGCCGGTTATCTTCGTTTTTCAGGATAATGGGTACGGGATCTCAGTTCCTAAGAAAGATCAGACAGCCAACCGCAAAGTCGCCAATAATTTCCTCGGATTTAAAAACATGAGGATAATTCACTGTAATGGGAAAGACGTCTTTGATTCTATGAATGCCATGACTGAAGCGAAATTATGGGTTCAGGAAAACAAAATGCCTGTAATAGTCCAGGCAAATTGCGTGAGGATACATTCTCATTCAAATTCAGACAGGCATGATCTCTACAGGGACGACCAGGAACTGAATTATGTCGGCATGTATGATCCTGTTGCAAAATTCAGGAGAATGCTGCTGAGATACAACCGGTTTAAGGTCGAAGAACTGGAAGCTATCGAAGCTGAAATAAAAGATGAGGTAAAAGCAGCACACAAAAAAGCTATCACTGCAACTGATCCTGATCCTGCTTCAATCCATGATTTTGTAATAGCTGATGCATATGTTTCACAAAAATATCCTGATGGACTACACAATTTTGACGGACCAAAAATAAAACTAATTGAAGCAATAAATGAAACGCTGAAAGCTGAATTCAGACATAATCCCGACACCTTTCTCTGGGGACAGGATATTGCAAATAAGGAAAAAGGTGGAATTTTCAATGTGTCAAAGGGTATGCAAAAGGAATTTGGAGCTAAAAGGGTTTTCAATGCTCCAATAGCCGAAGATTTCATTATGGGGACAGCAAATGGAATGTCAAGGTTCAGTCAGAAGATCAGAGTGGTGGTTGAAGGAGCCGAATTTGCCGATTATTTCTGGCCCGCAATGGAACAGTTTGTTGACACAAGTCATGATTACTGGAGATCAAAAGGTCAGTTCTCACCTAATATTACCGTCAGACTTGCATCAGGTGGATATATAGGAGGAGGTCTTTACCATTCACAAACAATTGAGGGGGCATTGACTACTTTCCCCGGAGTCAGGGTTGTCTACCCTTCTTTTGCAGATGATGCAGCGGGATTACTCAGAACTTCAATGCGTTCAAAGGGAGTGACGGTATTCATGGAACCAAAGGCTCTGTATAATGCACCGATAGCAGCGACACCAGTTCCCGATGATTTTGAAGTTCCTTTTGGAAAGGCACGGGTCAGGAAAGAAGGGACTGATGTTTCTGTATTTACCTATGGCAATACAACACATATGTGCCTTGAAGCAGCAGAAAAACTTGAAAAAGAAAATGGATATTCGGTTGAAGTTGTCGATTTGAGATCACTTTTGCCGCTCGACAAAGAAACTATTATTCAATCCGTGAAAAAAACAGGTAAAGTTGTAGTAGTTCATGAAGACAAGGTTTTTTCAGGTTTTGGAGCAGAAGTAGCAGCTATGATTGCAGATGAAGTTTTTGAATACCTCGACGGTCCGATAAAAAGAGTAGGTTCGACTTTCACTCCGGTAGGATTTAACAGAATACAAATGCAGAAGATATCACTGCTGAAAAATTCAATTCATTTGACAAAATGATATTAGGAGTACCTACCTGGTTTGATGGTGAATTGCCCAATTACTGGGATGAGTTTGTTCCTGAAATAGAAGATATGGATCTGAAAGGCAAAAAAATAGCCATATTCGGTAACGGGAATCAAAAAGAGTACTCAGAGAATTTTGTCGATGGTATTGGTATTATGGCAAATCTACTCCAACAAAGGGGAGCAACAATAATAGGGCATACTTCAGCAGAAGGATATACATTTGAAAAATCTCGTGCCCTCATTGGAGACAAATTTATGGGACTGGCCCTGGATTTTGAAAACCAGGCTGGAAAAAATAAAGATCGCATAAAAAACTGGGCAGAAAATATCAAAAAAGAGTTTAATTTGTAATTTGTTATTTTACAGAGTATCAAAAATAATATCACTCATATTTATTCCAAAAGATGGTAAAATATCAATTAACAAATCTGTTAATCCATTGAATATTTGGCATTAGTAAAAATATTCGTGACAATTCTAAATCAAAAAGAATTATTGGTAAAAAAATTGTATATTTGTATTTATAAGGTTTAATTGACTTAAGCATTTATAGTTTGATAAAACAATATGCACTTTAATTCATTCTTTATTTTTTTATTCTTTCTGTTCGCTTTTAATCTGAATGCTCAGTTATATTCAGATAATTTTGATCAGGTAGAAGACACAATCACGAAGAAATCGCATATAAAGTCCTTTATTGCAACTTTGGCAATAGATGGCAGTATCTGGGCTATTGACAGATATATAGGAAAAACTGATTTTTCAATAATCTGCACTGAGACAATCAGGAAAAACTTCCATTGCGGCTTCCAATGGGATAATGATTATTTCGTTTCAAATATGTTTGATCATCCTGCTCATGGAAGTTTTAATTTTAACAGCTGCAATTATAACGGACTGAATTACTGGGAATCTTTGCCATATAACATCCTCAGTAGCCTGGTCTGGGAATTGTTCCTTGAAAATGAACCTCCCTCATTAAATGATCTTTTTTCTCACACTATCGGAGGATTGGCAATGGGAGAAACCACAGGCAGAATCGGACAAATATTAAGAGCACCATATCTAAGAGGACTAAAAAGGATTGGTTCTGAAACTTTGAATTTTTTAATTACTCCCTCTGTGTCTCTTCAAAGAATAATTAACGGTGAAATGTGGAAAATAAAAAAAAATGCAAACAGTATTCAGATACCGGCAGATATTCAGATTGGAGCGGGAGTAGATTATTTTGCAGATAATAAATCAGCAGGAAAAGACGCATGCAAAGTTGCAATTTCTTTTAATGTCAATTATAACGATCCGTTCAAATTAAAAAAAATCAAACCTTTTGATCATTTCAAACTTAAAACCCGGCTCAGTATATTAGGTAATCAGCCAATCCGTAATAAGCTGAATATAGAAGCAGTTGTTTATGGGAAAAAAATAGATCTTACGGATGAAAATAAAATTTTTATAGGGATATTTCAACACTACAATTACTATAATTCAGACACTGTGACAGTAAGGGATCCTGAAATCCCTTACCAGATAGCGGCTCCTGCATCATACGGTTTGGGTTTATTATTCAATAATATTTCAAACAATATAGATTTAAATACTGAAGTCTATGTCAGTGCAGTATTAATCGGAGCTGGGAAAACAGATCATTATAATGTAATTACAAGGAATTACAATCTTGGAGCAGGATATTCTGGAAAAGTTCACAGTTCGGCAACAATAAAAAACAAAGCTAAATTTAATCTGGATTTGGAATATTACAGATTATTTACCTGGAAAGGAATGCCCCCAGATATGGTTATTACTGAAGAAAATCTATATTCATTTCAGGGTGACAGGGGAAATACAATTCATTTATTAGTTAATCCGGGTCTGGAAATAAAATTGCCTAAAAAACTATCACTTGGCATAGAAATGTTTTATTATTCCAGGAAAAATAAATACTTTTACTATGAAGATGTGAAAAAATCATCAATTGAATTATCCGGAAATTTACTATATAATTTTTAATTGTAAAACCAGTTAATTGTTAATTACGACTTTTAAACATTTTTGTTATAGCTGCTCATTATCTTATTGTATTCTAATTGTAAGTCTAAATTTTTAAAAATGAAATGTCAGATTTGGATTAATGCAGATCAAATAATGGTATTGAGATCGATTTTTGTACGTCGTAACACGACATATGGAGCGATACAGGTGAGCTTGACAAACCTATTAAAAAATCCAGAAGATAAATTCTTGAGAACTGATGAAAACTATGATATGAATCACGTCCTCTTGATGTAGATAAATTCATTGGACTTGCACTTGACTTTGAAAGCCAGGTTGGCAAAAATAAAGATCGCATAAAAAACTGGGCAGAAAATATTAAAAAAGAGTTCAGGAAGTAAATAATCAGCAGCTATGCTCATGACCGACAGAATATTCTAAAATATTAATCACTATCGTCCGATATTATATAGTGGTTGTGATATACATTCAAATTTAATGAATTCAGTTCCTTGTTTTATTTATCAGCATTATAAAGAATTGGACTCAATCAATTTATCAGAGGAAATCCTATAAATTTAGATTATTTTTGTATATTGGTATTTATTTATTGTAGTTAATATCCGATACAAAAATGAGAAATTTGAGACATTTATTGACTTATCTGTTGATCTTATTTTTCTTATCAACAGAGGCACAGTTTCCATTGGGCTCTGCTAAGGAGATTCCAGATACAATTTACAAAAAATCTCATTTAAAGTCTAATATTGCCGTGATATCTCTCGATGCCGGAATCTGGGCTATTCATAAATTTATCAGGGGAAATGATTATGCACAAATAAGCCTGAAGTCAATAAAAGAAAATCTCAAATGTGGCATTAAATGGGATAATGACGGATTCGAAACCAATATGTTCAATCATCCGGCACATGGAAGTTTTGCTTACAATTGTGTAAAATTTAATGGTATGAGTTATTGGGAGGCTTTGCCTTATTCATTGAGCAGCAGTCTTAGATGGGAGTTTTTATTTGAAATAGAGCCTCCTTCCATTAATGACCTGATTTCATCAACCATTGGCGGATTGGTGATAGGAGAAGCAACCAACAGGATTTCTCACACCATGCATACTCAGTATAAGAGGGGTGTAAAAAGAATTGGAAGTGAGATTGGCAGTTTTTTGATCACTCCAACAGAAACTATTCACAGGCTTATAAATGGACAATTATGGAAAACAAAAAGTAAAAAACCTGAAGATAAGTTTTTAATTATACCGGTCAGATTTCAGGCAGGTCCGGGCATTACTTACATAAATTATAAAAATTTCAATAAGGAGCAACTCAGTGCTTCTATTGCTTTCAATGTTTCTTACAATGATCCCTTTGCATTAAAAAAATGCAAACCCTTTGATTATTTCCATCTAAAAGCAGTGATCAGTAATTTGTCAAATCAGCCTTTTCTGAATAAACTGAATATTGAAGCTATAATCTGGGGTAAGAATTTCAAGCCGTCAGAAAACCAGAAACTACTGGTCGGAGTTTTTCAACATTATAATTTTTTCGAAACCGATACAATATCATCTTCAGTTAAGTTTGTACCATATAAAATATCAGTACCCGCTTCGTATGGTTTAGGTCTGATGTACATGAATGAAAAAGGAAACTTAGTCTTTAATACTGAAATACATTTCAATGGAATACTGACGGGAGCAGGATTAACGGACCATTATCATTTAAAAAGGAGAAATTATAACTTTGGAGTCGGATTTTCAGGCAAATTCAAATCCTCTGTTTTGATCAAAGAGGTGTTAAAGTTAAATCTGGATGTGCATGATTACTGGCTTTACACCTGGGATGGAATCAAACCGGGGTCAGAAATTCAGGAAAAAGACATGTTCTCAATTCAAGGAGATAAAGGAAATGCAAGCTATTACATTATTAATCCGGGAATTGAAATATTTATTTTTAAACCTGTATCATTTTATGTTGATATGATTTTTCATCTGAGAAAAAACAGATATGCGTATTACGATTTTTCAACACAACAATCTACTGAGTTTTCCGGTAGAGTGCTATACAATTTCTGATAGACTGATTAATCGCATGGTCAAGTTCTCAATTAAAAAAATTTATCAGTTGATCTAATAAAACATATTTAATTGTTGGAAATTTTTATTTTTGCACTGACTTTACACATTTTAAAAATAAATTGTGAACTATGAAATGTCCAATTTGCTCAAATGTTGATCTTGTAATGTCAGAAAGACAAGGTATAGAGATCGATTATTGCCCGACATGCCGAGGTATTTGGCTCGACAGAGGTGAGCTTGATAAAATTATAGAAAAATCTATCATTGCAGAATCAGGCTCCGGATCACCTTTTTCCAATCAACCTTTTAAAGGAAAAAAACATCCGGATTATGATAACTACTATAAGAAAAGAAAAGGGCATTGGCTTGATGAATTATTTGACTGATTTCTATGCATTTATTAGAAATCATTCTGATTGCAATTGGCTTATCTTTTGATACTTTTGCTGTCTCAGTTTCATCCGGATTTTGTATTAGGGATATTAAGTTCGTTCAGGCAGTAAGGATAGCCCTTGTCCTTGCATTTTTCCAGGCTATGATGCCACTAATAGGATGGGCTGGTGGAGTTCAAATTGAAAGCTATGTCAGTGAAGTTGACCATTGGATTGCATTTGGATTACTTGCATTGCTGGGGTTAAAGATGATTATTGACAGTCTTTCTGCTAATCGGGATAATAAGTTAAATCCTTTGATGTTAAGAGTTCTGATCATGATGGCTATTGCTACCAGTATCGATGCTCTGGTAGTAGGTTTAAGTTTTGCTTTCATTAAAACCAACATTGCTTCAGCAATCTTGATAATAGGTTTTGTAACTTTTATTTTTTCAATGACAGGTATGCTTGCCGGTAAAAAAGTAGGGGGGAAACTTGGTACCAGAATGGAAATATTAGGTGGCATTATCCTTATCGGGATTGGCTTAAAAGTACTTTTAAGCCACATCTAAAAAGTCTCGAAACGAACAAAGTTTTTTCTTAATCGATTTTAATAAACCGTTTACTGAAAACTTTATTTGTGGATTCCTCAAAAATTCTTATTATATAAATACCTGATAAAATGTCTCGTAGGTCAATATTATTAACATTGGAGCATTGCTTAATTTTAATTCCATTAGAGTTAAAAATTTCCAATCGAGTTGATTTAAAATCATATGGTAAAATCACATTTAAAAAATCAGTCGCTGGATTAGGATAAAGGAAAATTTTATTTTCCAATTTATCATCTGTAGCAGAAACAAGTTTAAAATTGAACAGATCTGACATCAGTGATTTGCATCCATTGATAGTAACCTGCACGCTATAAAAACCATTTTTTGTTGCATTCAAAAATCTTGAAGTGTCACCTACCATTACTTGACCATTAAAATACCATTGATTGCCTATTGGTGCTGAAGATGCTAATAGATTATCATTTGCCAAAATATATGGTTTTGAAGGGTTTGAAGAATAAGTTAGAATAATTGGCTCAGAATATTCGCTAAAACATTGCTGATTGTTAGCAACTTTTACTGCAAAACTTCCTGAATATGTTGTAGAAATCATTTGAGTATTTGCTCCGGTATTCCAAATATAATAATTATATCCCACAGGTGCTTCCAATAACAATGTAGTACCATAGCATATTGTATTGAATTCTATATCTTTAATTTTAGGTTTGGGAGGAACTGTGTCATTAATTTGAGTAACAGTTAAAATATTAGAAATATCGCTCTTACAATCATTTTTAGTAACATATGATAAATAATATTTACCAGGCTGACTAACCTTAATACTTGGTGTTGTTTCACCTGTTGACCATAATATTCTGTATTCGCTATAATAATTATTTGGTGTAAGTGTGAGAGATTGTCCATGACACAGAGTGTAAAAACCGTTTCCTTCAAAATAAGGTGGTGAAGGCTTGGAATCCAGAGTTACTTTTACAAGAAATGAAGTATCTGCTATGCATCCTAATGTATCTGCCATTCTGAAATAATAATTGCCTGTATAATTTACTGTTATGCTTCTTGTGGTTTCACCGGTTGACCAAAGATAATATGGTGATCCTTCGGGAGCGCTGAGTTGAATTTGATCGTAATAGCAACCTCCATAATTTGAAACAGGAATATCATAAGGAGGTATCAATAGAGAAGTGCATTGTCGGGTTATCAAAAGTTTATTACCATAAATGGCTGCTAGTTTTTTGTTATCGCCCCATGTTATCATGACAATAGGAGCGTCATTATTATGTGGCAATTCAATTTTTTCACTAAATGAATAGTTATCATGATTATAAGTTGCAAGGTATTGTTTGGAATTAACATCCCGATATATAAAATATATCAGGTTTGTATCTGGAGCTGAAACTCCTTCAGCTCTATAATATGTTTCAAAATTACATATTCCATCTACGTATGCAATGGTGTCACTGATATTTATAAACTTACCAAAATTTGTATAAAGAAATTCTCCTTTGCTTTTCAATCTGGAATCTGATCTTTGAATTATATCAGCATGTCTTCTCTTAATATATATTCCATCCTGTTCTATCTCCAATTCCATCAGACCATCCTGATAATTCTGGTTATCATAAGTAAAAACTCTTCCGTCTTCTGTAACAGTGATAGATAAATAACCATAAGCATTCAAAGTTTTGGACAATTTTATACCATTTTTAAATGCAGCTATTTCCTTAACTCCAAAATTGTTATAAAGCAAACCAACTAAAACAGATGAGTCTAAAGGAAATTCATGAACATCTTCTAAAGTTAGAGGATTTCCAAATTCATCTTTTCCAATAAAAAATGAATAAACAATTTCTTTTTCTTTAATATCATATTTAATAATTTTTTTTTGTGCATCTAACCCAATGTATATAGATTTGCCATCCTTAGAGACCGTCATTGCATTAGGCTGGCTGCCGATCTGGTAATACTTTTCAATTTTACCTATATATGGATTAATTACTACAAGACTATTGCCATTGGGATACTGTCCGGATAAAGTTCCATATATTCTGTCTTCATAAGGAATATAAACTAAGTCGTTAAGTTGAATATCAACAATTTTAACATCTTGAGCATTAATACTTTTAATAAGAATCACTAACAGTGCTACCAGGGACAAGATAATATTTCTCATAAACAATTTATTGACTTATAAATTTTTAATATAACAATGTAACAAAACTAACCACTATTGAAGAAAAATAAAAATATTTTAACTAAAACATTTTTGTTTTTTCTTTAATAACCAATTCTAATTTAATTTACCGATAAATACCGTATAGTTTTTACCATATTTTTTAGCACACTTAGGGCAGGTAGTGTACCACATATACAATTTCTCAGTTTTCAATCCCTTTTCAGTAAGTCTTGAGTTATAATCTTTTCCCCATTTACCGGTGTCCTTAAAAGGACCTTCATAGACCTTACAATAATATTTTCCTGATAATCTGAAAGTTTCACAACCTGAAATTTCTTTATCAGTAGCCAGATAGACATCCATATTCCATTTGCTTGTATGATCAGAAAGGCAAAGCCAGTCTGGAGATTCAGCATTGGAACTTTCCATTTTTTTGCTAAGTTTCCGCATTGCGCTGCCAAAATTTAATGGCATGTAAAAGAAAGTACACACTTTTTCCCTGATGAAAGTTTTATCTTTCCAGGTGATAATTGTATCATCCCAAGGTTCAGGATCAAACGGTGGACAACAATCAAATTCTTTTTTATTTTCAGTATTCATGTCAATAGTTTTAGACTGCAAAAATACGATTTTTCATTTTTAAAATCAAGAGAAATTAAATAGTATTTTTGACTTATTATTTTCAATTTTCCAACACTTATTTCGCAACCATTGAAATAAAACAATAAAAAGTACAAAATTTGCAGAAGTTCCTCCTGAAAAGATCTTCTTATTTAAGAATTTTCAAATTTTCAAATTCTCTCATTTTCAAATTAGCCAATCACATGTGTTGATATTTATATCCAATCCAAATGATAATAAGTTTTAATATAGTTTTTTTTACATATGAACTAATTAAATGTAACTTTGGGCAATTTTTAAAATATTTGAACATGGATAATTTTCAATCAAGACATATCGGCCCTCAAAATCAGCACATTGGTACAATGCTTAAGCTTATAGGAGTTGAAAATATGGAACAGCTTATCTATAATTCAGTACCTGATAATATAAGGGATACTGAAGAAATGAAACTTCCTAAAGCAATGACCGAAAATGAATATTTAACTCACATAAAAGATATAGGCTCTAAGAATAAAGTATTCAAAAACCTTATCGGGCAGGGTTACTACGGAACAATTCTTCCTTCTGTTATAAGGAAGAATATTTTTGAAAATCCGGGATGGTACACACAATACACCCCGTACCAGGCAGAAATTTCACAGGGAAGACTGGAAGCATTGATCAATTTCCAGACCATGATATCAGATCTCACAGGCCTGCCTATTGTGAATTCTTCACTGCTCGATGAGGGTACTTCAGCGGCTGAAGCACTTTGGCTTATGTACGATGCACAGTCCAAAAGGCTGAAAGCAAATCCTGATTCAAAGGTATTTATCGACAATAATATCTTTCCTCAGACAAAAGAAGTAATTGAAACCAGAGCTGAAGCCAGAAATATAACAATTGAATATGGTGATCACAGGTCATTTAAAGCATCAAAGGATTATTTTGCGATAATAGTACAATATCCGGATTCAAGAGGTTCTGTTGAAGACTACACTGATCTGATAAAAAAAGCTAAAGAAGAGGGCATTTTGGTGACAATGATCGCTGATATTTTAAGTCTTGCTATTCTTACCCCTCCGGGAGAACTGGGTGCAGACATAGCTGTTGGCAGCACTCAGAGATTTGGCATTCCTATTGGTTTCGGAGGCCCGCACGCTGCGTATTTCGCTACTATTGAGGATTTTAAAAGAAAAATTCCAGGCAGGATTATTGGTGTTTCAGTTGACAGAAATGGCAAAAAAGCCTACAGGATGGCACTTCAGACCAGGGAACAGCACATAAAAAGAGAAAAAGCTACTTCAAATATATGTACTGCTCAGGCTTTGCTTGCAATAATGGCAGGCTTTTATGGCCTTTATCATGGCAAAGAAGGCCTTATCAATATTGCAAAGTCGGTGTTTCAAAAAACTTCACTAATGGCTGATACTCTAAGAGGATATGGATTTGATTCTGCCAACAAAATTTTCTTCGATACACTTACCTACAATCTTACTGACAAACAAATTGTAGACATCAGGGATTATCTGGTTTCAAAAAGAATAAATATTTTTTATGGTGAAGATTTTGTTTCAATTAGCAATGATGAATTAACCTCAGAATATGAGTTAAAGGAAATCTGCGAAGCTTTTGCAAATATTAAGGGTATAGATCATAAAGAAATGAAATCAGGTACTGCTTTAGAATCTTGTATTCCCGCAAATCTTATAAGGACTTCAGATTTCATGAGCCATGACATCTTCAATCATTTCAGGAGTGAATCTGAATTGATGCGCTACATGAAACGACTAGAAAACAGAGATCTTTCACTTGTTCATTCCATGATATCTCTTGGGTCATGCACAATGAAACTCAATTCTGCAGTAGAAATGACACCGGTTGTCTGGTCAGAATTCTGTGACGTTCATCCTTTTGCTCCAGGTTTTCAGACAACAGGATATGAACTATTAATCAGTGAACTTAAAAACTATCTATGCGAAATTACAGGATTTTCAGACTGTACATTTCAGCCAAATTCCGGGGCACAGGGTGAATTTGCAGGTTTGATGACAATACGAGCTTACCATATTGACAAAGGAAATAAAAACAGGAGAATAGCTCTTGTACCATCATCAGCTCACGGTACAAATCCGGCAAGTGCGATCATGGCAGGTATGGATGTTGTGATTGTTAACAGTGACGAGAAAGGCAATATTGATGTTGCTGACCTCAAACTGAAAGCCGAACAAAATAAAGACAATCTTGCATGCCTGATGGTAACATATCCAAGCACTCATGGAGTTTTCGAAAAAAGTATAATCGAGATCTGTGATGTCATTCATCAGTTCGGAGGACTTGTTTACATGGATGGTGCCAATATGAATGCCCAAATAGGTATCACAAAACCAAGTATAATTGGAGCTGATATTTGTCACCTCAATCTTCATAAAACATTTGCAATTCCCCATGGTGGAGGTGGCCCAGGTGTTGGTCCTGTACTTGCAAATAAAAAATTGAGCCCATACCTTCCACATCATATCTACGAAACTAATCTGAAGGAAAAATCAATTAAGGCCGTATCATCTGCTCCTCATGGAAGCGCAGGTGTTTTGGTCATTTCTCATGCCTATATCAGGATGATGGGGTCTAATGGTCTAAAAAACGCAACTGAAGTTGCAATTTTAAATGCAAATTATCTTAGAGCAAAGCTATCATTAGATTATAATATTGTATACACTAACCAAATGGGTTTTGTGGCTCATGAAATGATACTTGACCTGCGTGAATTCAAGCAATTTAATGTAACTTCCGAGGATGTTGCAAAAAGACTGATGGATTACGGATTTCATGCCCCCACGGTTTCATTTCCTGTTCATGACACACTTATGATTGAGCCTACAGAGAGTGAAAGTCAGGAAGAACTCGACAGGTTCTGCGATGCAATGCATGAGATCAGAAGGGAAATTCAGGATATAATTGATGGCAAATACGATCAGGAGAACAATCTTCTCAAAAATGCCCCTCATACAGCTGAAATGGTGGCTTCAGACACCTGGGATTTGCCATATTCCAGGAGTGAAGCAGCATATCCCCTGCCCTACCTGAAAACCAGATTTAAATTCTGGCCATCTGTGGCAAGGATAGACAATGCTTTTGGTGACAGAAATCTGTTCTGTGTATGTCCTCCGATTGAGAGCTATTTGGAAAACTAAAATAATATTAATGTCAGTAATTGTCACAGGTGCAGCAGGGTTCATTTCTTCAGGTTTAATTACATACCTGAATGAAAAATATCCGAATACAAATATAATTGCAGTCGATAAATTCAATATTGAAAAAAAGATGAAAAATCTGGAAAGAAAAGTTATTTCCCGATTTATCGACAGGGATGAGCTGTTTAATCCTCGTGAATTTGATTTCAGTGCAGTTGATCTGATAATTCATTTGGGAGCCAGGACAGATACCGCTGAAATAAATGTTGAAATATTCAACAAACTCAATCTCAGTTATTCTAAAAATATATGGCAAAAATGCGTTGAACACAAAATACCCCTGATCTATGCTTCAAGTGCCGCAACCTATGGAGATGGAAAACTTGGTTTTAGCGATAATGAAAGCCTGATACCCAATTTAAAACCCCTGAATCCGTATGGTGACTCTAAAAATGAATTTGATAAATGGACACTGAGTCAGAATGAAAAACCACCCTTATGGACTGGTCTTAAATTCTTCAACGTATTCGGACCAAATGAATATCACAAAGGTAGAATGGCTTCTGTGGTATTTCATGCCTTCAATCAAATAATGAAGGAAGGCACATTAAAACTATTCCGGTCACACAACCCGGATTATTCCGATGGAGGACAGATGAGGGATTTTATCTATGTGAAGGATATTTTTAAGGTAATAGACCATATTTATTCAAACAAAGATAGCTTTCAGAGCGGAATATACAATCTGGGAACCGGTAAAGCGAGAACATTTCTTGATCTGGCTATGAGTGTGTTTTATGCCCTGGATAAAAAGCCTGATATCTCATTTATAGATACCCCTGAAGATATCAGGGACAAGTATCAGTATTTTACAAAAGCAGAAATGGACAAATTGAGAATACAAGGATATCTTGCACCATTTTTTACACTTGAAGCTGGTGTTATCGAATATGTCCGTAATTATCTGTCCAAAGGACAATCCTTTTAGGTGTTTAGACCAAAATAATTTATTCCAATCCCAATAATATTTCCCCTGTTATTTGGAATTATTATAATAACAGAATATTATTTTTTTAAAATGTTTTATATGGGAAAAATGTTTTAATTTTGTTCATTATTTTATCAAGTAATCCTAACTTAAAAATTGCCTTATGAAAAAACATAATTTTTATGCCGGACCCTCAATCCTTCCTGAAATCGTCTACGAAAAAACCAAAGAAGCAATTGACGATTTTGCAGGAACTGGAGTTTCTCTTATGAGCATTAGCCATAGAAGCAAACAATTTGAAGCTGTAATAACCGAGTCACAGGAGATTTTTAGAGAACTACTTAACATCCCTGAAGGATATCAGGTGATATTTGTTGGAGGAGGAGCAAGTACTCAGTTTTTTACTGTGCCATTCAATCTGCTGGAGAAAAAAGCAGCCTATCTGAATACCGGGACATGGGCTAATACTGCTCTGAAGGAAGCAAAAATGTTTGGAGAGATAGTTGAAGTTGCTTCGTCTGCCGATAAAAATTACAACTATATTCCTAAAGGATTTTCAGTACCAAAAGATGTAGATTATCTACACATTACTACTAACAATACGATTTTCGGAACTGAGATCAAGGAAGATCTTGATTTTGGAGTACCTCTGGTTGCTGATATGTCATCAGATTTCTGCTCAAGACCTGTTGATGTATCAAAATATGCTCTTATTTATGCCGGAGCACAAAAAAATGTCGGCCCGGCAGGTGTGACTGTGGTTATAATTAAAGAAGAAATATTGGGTAAAGTCAGCCGACAGATCCCTACAATGGTTGATTACAGAACCCATATCAAAAAAGGTTCTATGCATAATACTCCGCCAGTATTGCCTATATTTTCAATGCTGGAAACCATGAAATGGATAAAAGGACTTGGAGGAGTTGAAGTAATCCAAAAAATGAATATTGAAAAAGCAGGAATACTATATGATGAAATAGAAAGAAATAAAGTGTTCAAACCTACAGTTGCGAATCCTGAGGACAGATCTTTGATGAATATAACCTTTGTGATGAATGATGGATTTGAAGAGCATGAAAAAGCATTCCTCGACATGGCAGCAGAAAGAAATATACTTGGATTAAAAGGCCACAGATCTGTGGGAGGATTCAGAGCAAGTACTTATAATGCATTGCCAATCGAAAGTGTAAAGGTATTGATACAGGCTATGCAGGATTTTGAGAAAAAATTCTAATTAAACTCTATTAATCTAAATATTAAATCAATGTTTTTATGAAAGTTCTTTTAGCTACTGACAAACCATTTGCAGCTGTTGCAGTTGACCAGATCAAATCGATAATAGATGGAAATGATCTTGAATTTGTAAAACTCGAAAAATATACTGAAAAACAACAGTTGCTCGATGCTGTAAAAGATGTAAATGCTATAATCATCAGAAGCGATATAATTGATAAAGTAGTGATAGAAGCAGCTAAAGTGCTCAAAATCGTTGTAAGAGCCGGTGCAGGATATGATAATGTTGATCTTCAGGCTGCTACAGAAAATAATGTTGTAGTTATGAACACACCAGGACAGAATTCAAATGCAGTTGCTGAACTTGCTTTCGGTATGATGATCTATATGGCAAGGAAAAAATTTGATGGCAGTTCAGGAACAGAACTCAAGGATAAACGACTTGGGTTGCATGCTTTTGGAAATGTCAGTAAAAACATGGCAAGGATAGCGCATTGTTTTGGCATGGAGATTCTTGCATTCGATCCATTTTTGACTTCTGACCAGATTGCGGAATACGGAGTTAAGGCTGTAAACAGTGTAGAAGAGTTATACAGTTCAAGCGATTATATCTCTTTGCATATACCTGCAAACGCACAGACTAAAAAATCCATTAATCAGGAGTTGCTGCAAAATTTACCAAAAGGAGCAACCATAGTGAATACAGCCAGGAAAGAAGTGATAGATGAAGATGGGTTACTTGAACTGATGGCTGTCCGTGAAGATATAAGGTATGTGTCGGATATAGCTCCTGACAGAATTGCTGATTTTAATGAAAAATTTGCTTCAAGAGTATTCTTTTCTCCCAAGAAAATGGGCGCCCAGACATCTGAGGCAAATATCAATGCTGGCCTTGCAGCTGCAAGGCAGATAGCAAGATTTTTTAAAGAAGGTGACACAACATTTAAAGTTAACTGAGAATAGTATTTCTCATATTTTTTAATAAATATATTTAATTATGCCAATTGTAATAAACGGTAAAGGTTTGACTATTGAAGCAGTAGTTGCAGTAGCACGTAACCATGAAAAAGTTGAACTACATCCTGATGCTTTGGAAAGGATCAGAAAATGCAGGGCAATGGTGGATAAAAAGATCCAGGACAGGGAAATCATGTATGGTATCAATACCGGGATCGGTGAGTTTTCTGAAGTAGTTTTAGCTGATGATCAGGTAAGAGATTTCCAGAAATATCTCATATATAACCATGCTGCAGGAATTGGTGAAGCAATGAAAGAAGAATATGTAAGGGGAGCCATGCTGGGCAGGATCAATGTACATGCAAACGGAAACAGCGGATGTCGCCCTGAAATAACTCTTACATTGGTTGAAATGCTGAATAAGGACGTGACACCGTATGTTTGTGAAAAAGGATCTGTAGGAGCTTGTGGTGACCTTGCTCCAATGTCGCAGATTGCATTACTGATGATGGGTGAAGGACATGCTTACTATAAAGGAGAATTTCTTCCAGGTAAAGAAGCCCTGCAGAAAGCTGGTATAAAAATACCGGGACTTGAAGCAAGAGATGGATTAGCAACTATCAACGGATCCAATGTGCTCACTGCGATGAGTGCCATATATCTCTTTGATGTCAACAATTTCTTCAAGCAGGCTGAGATCGCATGTGCCATGACTCTTGAAGCTCTAAAAGCTAATTTTGGACCTTATAACCATAAAATTCATGAGGTAAGAGGTTTTGCCGGTGCAATGAGAAGCGCAGCAGCTATAAGAAAAGTAGCAGGAGGAGGTGACCTTATAGAAAAAAGAATAAAAGTTAAAGTGCAGGATGCATATAGTATGCGTTCAACCCCACAGGTCATTGGTGCTGCTCATGATGCAGTCAAATGGGCAAGAAGCCAGGTAGAAATTGAATTGAATGGCGTCGGAGATAATCCGATCTTTTTCCCTGATGAAAACCTGCAGCTTTCAGGTGCAAACTTCCAGGGCACACCAGTATCACTACCTATGGATATGATAGGAATATCCGTCACAATGGTATGTGTACTATCTGAAAGAAGAATGAACAGGCTGAATAACCCTGCCCTGAGCGTAGGATTGCCTCCATTTTTAACCCATGAACCAGGTATGTTTTCAGGTCTTATGTTGAGCCAGTATACTGCTGATATGCAGATCGTTGAGCAACGCATACTTTCAGCTCCTGCGAGTATTCAAAGTATTCCGGCAGCAGCCGATCAGGAAGACTTTGTCAGCATGGGCATGAACACTGCAATCAAAAACTGGCAGATACTCGATAACGGATTTGGAATCCTTGGTATTGAATTTATGGCAGCAACCCAGGCTCTCGATCTTAGAGAAAAATATGACGAACAGAAATATGACTTCGGTAAAGGAACAAAAATAGCTAAGCAGGTGATCAGAAAACATGTAGATTATCTGGACGTTGACAGGCCACTTTACCCTGATCATAATGCCATGAAAGCATTAGTCCGTTCATGTGAAATACTTACAGAAGTAGAAAACGGGATTGGATCACTGGATTGATTAGGAACTGTTCAATATAGATATTAAATAAAAAAAAGAGACGGGGGGAATATTTTCTCCCTTCTTTTTTAAACGTAAAATTTAGTTAACCTTACTTCATTTTTCAACTTATGTTTTAACTAAAACATTATTCTCCTTTTGCAAAAACATACCTCTTCAATATAAATACTTACTCAACTTCTCCTTTTGTTTAACATAAAGTTTTTTATTACCATATATTGGAATTTTAGTTATAGATCCTCTCCCTATCTGATAACCTATGAAGCCACCTACAATAGCTCCTCCAATTGTAAAAGGTACTGCAAAAATAGCACCTAAAAAGTCTTCTGCAATATTGCCATCTGTGTTTCCCATACTCAGACCTGGAATAATACCAATACCAACTCCAATAATTGTACCTAAAAACCTTCTGTCTCTTTTATGAATTACTTCGATGATGTTTATATCATCAATTTGTAAACAATTTATTATAATAGAATTTTTTGGAATACCGCAAATGGAATCTTCTCTGAGATCTTTTAACGCATACTCAAGCTTATGATCCTGAAAATCAGTTATAGCAATTTTTTTTTCTGTGAAAACCCATCATTTTGAATTGAAAAAAACAAAATGATAATTAAAGAAAATATTTTCATAAAAAATTAATTTTTGTCAACATATTCAAACCCAACATAAAACTAACTAATAATTGCTATAATAATAATATAATAATAATAATAATAATAACCTAAAAAAGATAAATTCCTTTGACTTTTCAATTTTTTATTTACTTTTACATCCAATATAGGAAGTATTATCACGAAAATTATACTTTTGGTCATAATTTTATTAAATGAACAGGCTGAATTTCAGTTAGTTCTACTGTTGATTTAATGCTTTAAAATTTTAAACCTGAATTAAGAATGAAAATAAAACATATACGATCATTTTATCTTTTTGTATTCATTTTTGTCAATTTGCAGACAATTCATGCAAAAGTCAGCACTATAACGACAATAACTCTTGCTACACAGGCGGCTATAGATGCTTTTCCGGTAAATTATCCAGGTACCACATCGATTTCAGGTGATCTTTTGATCGGTGATTTCAGAAGTGCCTGTACAGATTTGGATATTACTAATCTGAATGCACTCATGCAATTGACTTCAATAGGTGGCAACATTAAAATACATAAAACATTACTTACTGATCTGACAGGTTTAGATAATTTGGAGTCAGTCAATGGATTTGTATCGCTGACTTCCAATTCTTTGCTTGAAAGCCTGAATGGATTTCAAAATCTTAATTCTATAGGAGGTTTAATCTTAGGTTATGATAACTGGGCTTTGACAAATTCAGACGCATTTCTGAATTTGACTTCAATAAATGGCAATGTTGCAATTTACTGCGATGGATTTACTGATTTAAACGGGTTTTCAAATATTACCAGTATTAGTGGTGGTTTAAGCCTTGGTTGCAATGGATTGCTTAGTTTAAATGGACTTTCCAATCTAATTAGTTTGGGTGGAGATTTGAAATTAGATGAGAATTATTCTTTAACAAATATTGACCAACTATCCAGCTTAACTTCAATAAATGGTAATTTGTATATTAATGATAACCATTCACTGGAAGACCTGGACGGTCTCTCAGGATTAACCACAATAAACGGATGTATTTATTTAAATCAAAATGATAACCTCATCAGTATAGAAGGAATAGCAAATATTGATCCGGAATTGATAAATTATATATTTGACCCTAATTTTCTTGGGGAGGACATTATGATCAAAAACAATCCGTTATTATCCGGATGTGCAGTTCTGTCTATTTGTACTGCTCTTGGATTACCTGAGACAACATATTCAATAGAAAATAATGCTACAGGATGCCTTGAAAGTGCTTTAAATTGTGTCAGTGTCTTTTGCACTGAATTGTCATATCCTGCTGATCAGGCTGTAAACATAGCTGTGAATTCAAATATTTCCTGGTCAAATTCAATAAATGCGTCTGGATATAAGCTGTCGATTGGTTTAACACCAGGAGGAAGTGAAATATTAAATAACCTTGACCTGGACAATAGCACAAGCTATGATCCAAGCAATAATTTTCCCTGCGGCACTCAGATTTATGTAAGAATTAAACCTTACCGCAATAATGAAGCAGCAACTGGATGTCTGGAGCAATCTTTCTTCACAGAGAGTATAACAGCAGTTTCAGGTATTGATCAACAAATTTGTAATGGAAGCAGTACAGTTCTGAATTCATCAGGTGGCACTGTTTATAATTGGTATCCATCTACCGGCTTAAATGATTCAAATATTTCAAATCCTGTTGCAAATCCTTCATCAACAACAATATACACTGTTACGGTAAGTAATGAAAGGGGATGCTCAGATACAGCCAGGACAGTTATAAATGTGAATCTGACACCAATTCCAAATATTTCAGGTATTGCTGAAACCGGGAATAACTTTAATAATGGAGTAGCAATGGTCAATCCTACGTCAGGAAAAAGTCCTTTTACCTATTTATGGAGTAATGGTAAGGCATCTAAAACTATCCTGAACCTGAATCCCGGACAGTATAAAGTCACTGTAACTGATGCAAATAATTGTTTTTCAAAAGATTCAATTTTGATAGATAGATTTATTTGTCCTGTATTATCCTTAAATAAGCAATTTACAAATAATAGCTGTTATAATTCCTGCAATGGATCTGCAAAAATCATCAATGTTACTAATGGTGTATCTCCTTTAAATTATCTTTGGGATGCGGGGATAAATTCAGATACGCTCGACAATCTATGTGCAGGCATTTATAAAGTTACAGTTTCCGATGCTAAAAATTGCTTTGTAGCTGATAGTTTTATCATTACTCAACCACAGGCAATTAGCGTCACAATCGATAGTATTCAAAATTTTAAACCTGACAATAAAGGATTTATCAGAATAAGTACCTATGATTCAGGCAAGTATACTTATACATGGATTGGGCCAAATGGGTTTACATCTTCTGATGAAGATATCTTTAACCTGGATGCAGGGTGCTATTCACTTATTATAATAGATACTACCTCCAGCTGCCAAAAAGATACGTTGGTTTGTATTTCAGATTTGACTTCTGTGCAAAACTTTATCGAACAGAATGATATAATAATATATCCGAATCCGGCAAAAAACTATATTTTGCTTGATTTTGAAAATATCAGCCCTTCAGATAAAGAAATAAAAATCTATCATGTTTCTGGCAAGATCCAGATGGTCGAAATAAAAGAACTCTCAAATTCAGAATTTCATATTAATACCACGAAGCATGATAATGGAATATATATTATACAGATAAAGCAGGATTCAAATGTAAGATTCAGGAAACTTGTCATTGCAAAATAAACATGAAAATAGCGGTCAAATAAGAATTATTTAAATCAGTTTTAGTTTTGCTGTTCACCAACGAGCATAGGGTGTTTAAAAAGTCCAATTTACTTAGTTTTACGCAAAGACCCTAAGACGTAAAGTTCAGCAAATTACTCTAATATGCATTACATTTATATCAATTTGAAAAAATTATATGCTTTTTAAACACTCTCTTCATTTGACTTAATTAATATCAATTAAGAACAACATAGACACTCGAAGCTTAGACTGAGTCCTCAATGTTTAACAAACGAAACAATATAATAGACAACTTTAAGACAAGCAAACCAACGATAGAAACAATTATATCTCTTTTCAGGTATTTATAAAAAAGTGTTATATTAAATCTAGTTTAAGAGATAATTTATTCCTTAAAATTCCTGCACGGTTCAATAAAAAATGTTTTTAAGGATGGTACTAATACCATTTACTACGGTCCGTCAGATGACGGATGGAAAAGTAAGAGTGTTTTTTGTTCTTCATTTCAAACCATCTTGAATATTTTGGCTTTGTTCTTAAGTCAGCCGGACAGGCTTAAGAACAAAAGGTTTTTTATTAAATTTCCCAGCGTTCCGAAAACTATCAGAATAATGCTTATAATATCAATGTTTTTTCAATTCAATTCTGACCCCAGATAAATAAAACTGATATGACCATAAATTGCAGTAATTATTTAATTTATTCAGCCGTGATGTTGCAATCATGGTGTAACAAGGGTTCTATACAATTATCATTTTTTGCATGCAGCATTATGAAAGGAAAATTGCATAACTCACTTTTCTTTCCGCACGGGGAAACTTAAAATTAGTAGTAGTTCCAAAGTTCTATTACAAAAGTGCAAAGCATAAAAAAAGCTGCCAGATTTTCAATGGCAGCTTTTATATAGTTAAAGTTATAATTATTGCTTAATTATTTTCTTAACACTAATTCCATTTTTTGACTGTACATTTATCAAATAAACTCCTTTATTGAATGTACTAAGATCAACGGTGGTTTGAAAACTGTCCACATCAATATTTTCAATGACATTATATACTCTTCTTCCAGTAACATCAGTAATAAATATGTTGATGCTTTCTTTCTTTGACAAATTGAAATTGATATTAAAAATATCAAAACTTGGATTTGGATATATCTCAAAGTCAACCAATTCTGGCAATAAATTATCAGTTCCAACAGTTTTAGTGTAGGTTTTCTTCACAACATTGACTACTTCTCCAGAGTTTTTATCCAATATTACACCTATCAAATTCATGTTGTCTACTGTTTCACCTTGCGGCAATGTATATGAGAAAGTATAAGTATATTTTCCATTATTTACTACAGGATTTGGTATAATATCTGAAACACCTGACCATCCTCCAATCAATGCACGTGCAACATTCTCATATACCATTTGTGCAGCAGGTACAGGATCCGGTTTATTTTCATACCCTCCCATCGGGCCATTTGCTCCACCAGCATAATAATTTGCCTGATTATATCCGGTAGCTGTTCCTTTTACTTTATCCTCAGTAACTATGCCCAAAACATTGAATGCTTTATCTATATCACCTGCAAAATTAGTTTCTATTGAAAACTGCAATTTCCTGCTTGTAGTATTATATGTAGCTCCTCCAATTGCAATATTGGCTGGAACAACTCTATCTTTAAAAACATTATGAGCTGCTTCAAAATCTTGTGGATCTATATCATAACCTGACTCAAATTCATATCTGTTTATTAAGCCACTTGGATATCCACCAATGTAGGTACCCATGCCTGAGTCATAAGCACTGACAACCATAGGGTCGGCATTATGGACTGCAACTCCAACCCATGTATCTGGATATAGCTCATCCATTTTATCCATAAATACATGTCCTCTTACACACCATCCGCACCATGTACCGGTACCTTCCTCCCCTATTACACGAGTGACAGGTTTAAAGCTTAAAACATAGTAAGTTTGATTTAAGGTATTAATCTCAGGAGTAAAAGTCTCGTTGAAATTCGATACTTTAACTGATACCTGGTATTTTCCTACCTGTGCAAAATTGAATGGTACGCTGTGGATAAAATCATAATTCTCACCTGAACTGATATTCAGATTATTTAATTTTTCAACTGTACTCGCTACTCCGTTCACTGTGTACTGAACATCAAGAGAAGTAATTTTATCAGCTCCTATATTCAAAAATCTTCCTCCCAGCTGAGCATTTCCTGCAACACCATATTCAGGTAAAGTCTGGAACAAGTACAAAGCATTCACAGGCTTACATTTCCCACCAATTGAATATATAGTAAAACTGCCAGTTGCATCTTTTGAAACAACAAGCTGATCATTATAATATATTTTCACATTATTTTGATTTCCTCCAAACCAATTGAAAGTATAGCAATCATCAGCCTTTACACACACGGAAGTCGTATCTTTGATATTCCACTGATATGCACCGTGAGATGCAATAACAGTTTTGTCTTCTGATAAAATCTCCCAACTTTGTCCTCCTGCAGCATCTGTAGTAACTTCAATTTTGATATTAGCATCTGTATTGGAAATTTTATAATTGAATTTATTGTTTTCCGCTTTTACATCTCCGTTAACTTTCACTTCAAAATCCATTGAAAAATAACCTATTTCAGTAAAACTTGCTTTCTTTTGGAATGTAAAATCCTTTGAACTTGCAGGAAGCAGATCTTCTTTGAATGTGTCAACTACCTCAACTCCATTAAACTTATAATAAACAGGGAATCCGGTTTGTTTCAATCCACCATAATTAAAAAGTGTTATTGTTACAGTTTCTTCAGTAGCAAGAGCACAATTTCCTTTATTTGTAGGAGATACCACAGCTGTTATACCAACATCCACTGTAGTACTTTCATATACCGAAACGTCATCTAAATCCAGAACAAACCAGTCTGAACAATTGAAATGCCTGAAAGCAAGATAAACTTTTCCCCCAATATATGAAGAAAGGTCAATTGTTCTTTTGACATAAAGCTTGTTTCCAGCATCTGTTCCCTTTTCCATTTTTTCCTTAAATAATTCTTTGCCGTCTGCTCCAGTAAAATCAGCAGGCTTATTTCCTGTTTTAGAAGCATAAACTCCGTAATATTCACTAGGCCAAACCTGATCCTGAGCTCTGACCCAATACTCAAGCAATATTGTTCCTGTTGCATTTGTAAGATCGATAGCTTTGGTTGCGAGCCAGTTATTCGGTGTTAGTGCTTTATTATTCCAAGATGCAGAGCCAGCACAATAAGTTCCTGAATGTGGAGTAAAACCACTTGAGACTATCCAGTTTTGGCCATCACCATCAGCATCAGTGAGTACCCAGCCATTTGTCGTAAAAGAGTTTGATTCAAATCCTTCCTCAAAATAAACAGTACCGCGAGGAATGAATGAAGTTGGTCTTTCCGAAGCATCAGAATGCTTAACTTCCTTCTTATTGAATGTTCCCTGACTATTAGACCGTGAAAGCTCCTGAGCTTCTGCCGGCATAAGTACAAAAATGCTTAAAATAGTTGTATAAAAAAACAATGTAAAAATCCGTTTCATTTGAAATTTTTAAAAAAGTGATAAAATATTGTTAAAAGATAGTTTAAAGTGAATAACGTGACAAAATTGAATTTGTATTAAAGCCGGCAAAAATAACTGTTTTTTTTAATTGATTTATAAAAAAATAAATATAATTTGACATATTTATCTTTTATAGTAACTTTGACAAAAAAGACATTTTTTATGCTTCAATTATTGTTTGAATCAACTGACAGTCTGGTCGTGGACACTACTTCTTTAGGCTACAGGATAGGTTATATTGGCGCAAGCTGGCTTCCTTTTATAATAATTGCCATCCTATTTTTGTTGATTATCCGTAAAAGATATAAGGTACCTGACAAATAATAATGAAATATTGCATTATTAGTAAATTTCTTCATTAATTTTGCTTTTCAAATTAAAACTATAAAATGAATCTGGAAAAATTTGTAGCAGTAAGTGGTTTCCCTGGTCTGTTTAAACTGATCAATACAAGAAGCAATGGAATACTTATATCAGATCCTGATACCGGTAAAACAAGATTTGTAAGTGTCAGACAACATCAGTTCACACCATTGGCAACTGTAGGCATATATACTTTTGATGATACTGTGGAATTATCCAAAATTTTCAAAACAATGCAGGAACAATCTTCAGAAAATCCTATTATTGATATTCGCAAAAGTTCGTCAGAGATCAGGGATTATTTCCTGAAAATTTTACCTGAACATGATCCGGACAAAGTTCATATAAGTGATATAAAAAAATTGATCAAATGGTATGAATATCTCAATGCAAGAGGACTTCTGGAAGAAAAAAGTTCAGAAGAGGAAAAAAGTTCAGAGGAAGAATAGCAATTATTTAAGTTTAATGTATGTTATACCATCACCTCCCTGATCAGGGTCGGGATGCCATATTTCTTCTATATTATTGTATTCTCCACAAATCTGTCGTACGAGGTTTTTTAATGTACCGATTCCTTTACCGTGCAGTATCTTTAAGATAGAAGCATTTGCCAGAATTGCATTGTCAAACATTGTATGCAAAGTATCGATTGCTTCAGATTTAGTATAACCCCTGATATCAATCGTGGAATCAAACCTGGAAGATTCAGTTATATTTGTATTCACACTTCTGTAACTTACAATATTTACAGGTTTTTGTGATTTTATTAGTTCGAATATTGGAACTTCAATCAGAAAGTTTTCTGTTTGTACTGATGCTGTATTTTTACTTATCTTGCTAATCAAGCCAATTACATTGCCGTCTTTGATCTTCACATAATCTCCCGGCTTCAATTCTTTCCACGTGCTTTTAACTGATTTTTCAACATAATTTCTCGCTTCATTAATTTCGTTAACAACCCTCTTTTTATCTTCTTCTATTTTTTTGGCAAGATTTCTGGCTTCTTCAAGTTTTCTGTCTTTGCTTATTTCATTTATCAGCTTGTTCAGTTCATTACTTTTTTTACCCAATTCCACTGAATGCAATTCTTTTCTTTCAAGTTTCAGCTTTTTTCTGCCAAAGTCAAGTTCATTGAACAGGCTTTCATTCTTTTTGGTCAATTTATCAAGTTGGACAGCTTTTTCCTTCAACTCAAGTATTTTCAGTTCAAGCTCAGCTTTGCTGTCCTGAAGTTCAACCAGGATGTCCTCAATTCTTTTTATGGTTTTTCCGGCTTTAAACCGCGCATAATTCAGAATTTTCCTGTCCAGTCCGCTGTTTTGTGCCATTTCAAATGCGAATGAACTTCCCGGCTTCCCCTGAATGAATCTGTAGGTTGGTTTAATTTTTTCCTTATCAAAATGCATAGAAGCATTCATCACACCTTTATTCCTGAATGCATAGAGTTTAAGATTAGAATAATGGGTGGTAATAACACCAAAAACTCTTAATTTCTTCAATTCATTGAGTATTGCTTCGGCAATTGCACCTCCGATTTTAGGATCTGTTCCCGTACCAAATTCATCTATAAGTACCAAGGTATTATCATCGGCATTTTCAATGAATTCCTTCATATTCTTCAGTCTGGAGCTATATGTACTCAGATCATCATCAACGGACTGCTGATCACCAATATCAGCAAAAATCTTGGTGAAAATACCAATTACTGAATTTTCATCAGCAGGAATCAAAAAGCCACTTTGAGTCATAATCTGTAACAGGCCGATAGCTTTCAAAGTAATGGATTTACCTCCGGCATTCGGTCCACTTATGACTACTATCCTGTCTTCATTCTCTGACTTGAGATCAAAAGGAACTGTTATAGTCCCTGTAGCATTGTTTTTTAAAAACAGAAGAGGATGAAATGCTTTTATGAAATTAAAAAGCGGTTTGTCTGAAAGCACAGGTTTGAATGAATTCATCTTAACAGCTACTTTTGCTTTTGCAGAGATAACATCAAACTCTGTTATGACTTTCATATTTGAAATTATATCATCGGAGAAAGGTCTGATATCATTGCTTATCTTTTTTAATATCAGGTAAATCTCTTTCTTGTATTCAGTTTCAAGATCGAAAAGATCATTATTTAGATCAATTATCTGCTCAGGTTCAATATAAACAGTTTTTCCTGTAGCTGATTCATCATGGATTATTCCTCTGATCTTTCTCTTGTTTTCAACGGGCAAACTTAATACCCTCCTGCCATTTCTGTAAGCTTCAACTGTATCTGTCAGCAATGATCTGCTTTTCATGTCTGTCGCTATCTGGTTGAAGACCTTGTTAATTTCTGCCTGCTTATAGCTTATTGCTTTAAATATAGAATGCAATCTTGCTGAAGCCGTATTTTTGATTTCACCGTTTTCATCAATAATTTGAGATATGGAACTTTCAATCTCTTTCAGATCAATAAGGTCACCTGATAATATTCCTAATTCAGGATATAATTGAATTTTTGAAGGTGAGAAATAATTTATTATTTGATGTGAAGATATAGTAACTGAACTAATTTCCTGCAAAGCTTCTACTGATAAAACAAAATCGATTACAGCTGTATTATTAATATGGTGAGTAACATCATGATATTCTGAAATTATCAAAGGAGAATTGCTCAATAAGGATTTTTTAAATTCTTCAACTCGAATCAATATTACATCCAATTTTTCAGCACTTGTATAGAATTCCGGGTCATTAAAGTAATATTTAGCCAGGTCTCCAGTACAAAATCCTGAAGCAAGACTTAACACTTTGCTAAACTCAAATGACGATAATATATTTGATGGTCTGAACTGCATTTCCCTCATTGTACTATTATAAAAAAATATCCCGGGACAATTGACCCGGGATCACTAAAACTCTTTTTAATTATTTATTTTTTTTGATTATCAATAATTTTTTTATCGGTTTTAAAGATTTGTTTTTCAATCGTAATTTCCTGTGGTCCTTTCAAAATTTTGAACTCCGTCCTTCGGTTAATTCTGTGTTCATCATCAGTACAATCTACATTATCTTTACATTTATTCAAAATTCTGCTTTCTCCATACCCAACTGCCACTATCCGCTTTGTTTCAATTCCATTTTGAGTAAGCCATTTTTTAGCTGATTCTGCTCTGTTTTGAGATAGTTTGATGTTGTACTTATCTGTTGCTCTGCTGTCAGTATGCGATGAAAGCTCAATTACCATTTCAGGATACTTGTTCATCAGGTCAAGCAGTTTTTCAAGGTCTGCTTCCGCATCCGGCAGTATTTTATAATCGTCATAATCATAATAGATGTTATTTAACCTTATTGGCTGATTTATCTTGATGATTTCGTATTCAGGAGCTGCTTTTACAAGTACAACCTTTTTGGTAATAGTGAAATCATCAAAAATTCCAGCAGTATTGAATGGTACCTTTGCCGGATCATATCCTTCTCTTGTCACGATTGCCTGATAAGATCTGTCGGGATCCAGAAGGAAATTGAAAGTATTGCCGCTGAAATTTGATTTTGACTCAGGTGCCTGAGGTTTTACTTTTGAAACATCTACTAACTGAACAACAGCATTATTTAACTCTCCTTTTTCATCAAATACTTCAACTATCAACTGTATTACAAGATCTCTGGCAGAGACTCTGAATGCATGGTCACAGCAGGTTTCACTTGAAAGTTTCTTTTTGCCTTCGTAAGGTCTGTTTGACAATAGAAAACCACTCCTCCCATCAGAACTTATAGTCAAACCTATATCATCAGTACTACTGTTAAAACCTTTTCCCATATTTTCAGCTGAAGACCATTCCAATCCATTCCAATTTGTGACAAAAATATCATATCCTCCAAGGCTTGGATACCCGTTTGAACTGAAATACAATTTACCATCAATAAAATAAGGAGTTATCTCATCATCAACAGTATTTACATTTTTCCCAATATTCACCGGCAATTCAAGCGTACCATCATTGTTTATAAGCGAATAATATATGTCAAAACCTCCTTGTCCGCCTGGCATATCGGAAACAAAAAATAAAGCTTCTTTACCAAGCAACTCTCCATAAGATGGCATTTTACTTTGAAAATCTCCGTTTATCACAGGCAATTCCATTGGAGCTGTCCACTCACCACCTGTGAATTCTGAGAACATGATTCTGGATTCAAGGACAACTGTGCCTTCCATAGCTTTTCTGGTATAAAACAACGTGTTGCCATCTGTTGAAAATGCAGGATATATTGAGTGGTACTCTACCCTGTTGAAACGATTATCCATCGCAGTTGGGCTGATGTAATCTCCTTTAGCGTCTCTTTTGCTCATCATGATCATGCCCCTGGATCCATTATTTTCTTTTTCATTTTTGGAATTTCCTTCATTTTTGGAATTTCCTTCATTTTTGGAATTTCCTTCATTTTTGGAATTTCTTTCATTTCTTGCATCATTTCCCTTCATGGAATCATTTCCCCTCATGGAATCATTGCCTTTCATGCTATCATTGCCTTTCATGCTATCATTGCCTTTCATGCTATCATTGCCTTTCATGCTATCATTGCCTTTCATGGAATCATTTTCCTTTCTGGAATCATTTTCCTTTCTGGAATCATTTTCCTTTCTGGAATCATTTTCCTTTCTGGAATCATTTCTATAATTAACATCGTTTTTAGTCTCATTGCTTTTGCCATCTAGGACAATTTTTTTTGAAGTGTTGAAAGAGCCAAAGTATATAGAATCATTCGACGACCTTTTTTGCAGTCCGTAAATGCTAAAACCCTTATTAACTGTTGTTCCCAGCGGCTTAAATTCCATTTCAACATTTTCATCCAGAGAATTGAATAATTCCAGCCCCTTTATTTCAAGCATAGCTTCAGTCCTCCCTCCCGGATCGTCTGTTTTCTGATAATAATCTTTAAATTCATTGTATGCATCCTGATACTGACCCATTCGTTTAAGGCTTTTAGCATACAAAAGTCTGTAGTCATTATACACTCCTGTTTTATCCTTGGTAAGAACTCCTTTTAAGGTTCTTGAAGAAGTTTTGTAATCCCGCATCATGTAATGAGTTTCAGCCATCTTCAATGATGTCACAGGGTCTTTCTTTTCTTCTAAAGCCATGGAGTAATATTTCAAGGCATTTTCATAATCTTTCTTTTCAAAACACTCATCACCTGTTGAGATCATTGTTTCATATTTCAATGCATTAAGTGGCTGACAGTAAATAGTTCCTGATATAAGAAAAATAATTATTAATGAGATATATGTTTTCATCTGTGATTTTAGTTTTATTATCATTATTATAGTTGAGGACAAACCAGAACAGGATCTGGTGAAGGTTTCCTGTATATTTTGAATATATAAGCCAGACCAATTTCAAATGCTCCTGCAGGACCACTGACTGAAGTTTTATCGGACAAGTTAAGGTCAAAACTGTAAAAAGCCTTGAATTCTTTGACATCAGCTGCAATGAGCAGTTGAAGTCCATTGACAAAGTTATACCCTAACCCACCATATACTGTAGTATTTGCAGGTTTTTTCAGCTTCAGTCCGGCCAATGCCTGAAAACTGCCTTCATATGATGGATCCATATATGAAAACACCACTCTCGGCTCTAAAATAAGACCGTTCTCTAATTCAGTCCTGTACTTGGCAAAAGTAACAAACTTTAGGCTTCTTCTTGTATATCCTGTCCCGTTTTTCATAAGTGAATAATTCAGGTTTTTACCAACATTGCCAACTGAGAGTCCTGTATACAATTTATTTTTATCACTTATATTGGAAGTATAAACCAATCCAATCGTATAACCTGTATTGTTAGATTTCTTATCAACATCAATCGGAAGATAATCCTGCAATTCTTCAGTCAAATCTCCTCCTGATTCAATATAATCACTAATACTGCGACCAGTTCTATACCTTGTTCCACTGAAAGATGCTTTGGACGTCCCGGATTGCACACCCAGACTAAGAATATTTTTCCTGTTTTTATCGAAAGAAAAATGATAAGAAAGCCCCCCGTTTATGGTAGTCTCAGTAAGATTGTTAGAAACTATTGACTGCTTGTCATATTGAAAAGATATTCCAAATCCGATCCAGTCATACTTCCTGAAACCCTTTATCAAAGGGGCATCAGCAAAAATAACAGGTGTCTGATATTGCCCTGGCTGTAATCCAAAATCCTGTTCCCTAAGAAGTGCACCTACTCTGACCGTCCCTTCAAATCCTCCGGCTAATGCCGGATTGAGGGTCAATGGTGTTCTGTCAAAAAAGGTGTACCGGAATCCATCCTGTGCTGAAAGTAGACCTCCGGCAAAAATCAGCATTAATAAAAAATAAAAACTTCTAAAATTCATAATTTATATATTGTGCAATTATACATTATTAAAATCTCCTTGCAATTTGTTTACAACGTAAAAATAACAATAATTTATTAATTGACGTATTAATGGGGAAAAAAGTGTGTTAAAATCAGGTTTTATTGAACACTATATTTATAACTAATAGCTCCCAAAAAAAACTAAAGATTGTTTAAAATAAAAAGGACTGCAAATCTGCAGTCCCTTTTATTCTTTTTCTGAGAGAAATCACTGAAAATACTAAAATAAATTAAATTTATTTTATCTTATTCAGCAGGAGCTGTTGTTGTATCAACAGCAGCAGCAGTTGTGTCAACTACAGCAGCAGTTGTGTCAACAACTTCAGTTGCTTCCTCAGTTGCCTCTTCTTTAGCTTCTTGCTTGCAGCTAACCATTACAAATGCGCTAACTAATACGAAAGCAAATACTACTAAAACTGATTTCAAAATAGAGTTGATTTTCATAACATTCGTTTTAATTGATAAAAATAATTTGCAAATATAAGTTAAATTTCAAATATGGTAATAAAAAATTAAAAATATTTTAAAAAAATTTAATTTATTACCCAAAATCTTGTATCACTTCCTTAATTTCCGGAATCATGCTCTTCAAAATCTGTTCAACCCCGGCTTTTAATGTTACAGTTGCTGACGAACAACTTGAACACGCACCATATAATCTTACAACCACAGATCCGTTTTCGTAAGATAAAAATTCAATTCCTCCTCCATCTTGCTCTATCCATGGTTTAACATGCTGATCGATGATTTCAATTATTTTTTCCTTAACATCATCAATCTCACCACTATCTTTTTTCCTTTGCCACTCCTTCTCAAGCATTTCCCTGTAGCCAACCTTCACAATTTCCTTTTCTGATATCAGATATTCTTTTATAAAATCCTTTATTTCATACATAATATCTCTCCAGCTGAAGTCCATTTGTTTATCAATGGAAATAAAGTTTTTATTAAATACCAGGCTCTGAATATAAGGTAACTGATACATCTCATTTGCCATTGGACTCCACTCTTCTGCAAAAGTCCTGTTAGAAAAATCAGCTATACCATCATATAGAATTTTGCTTGTAACAAATTTCAATGTATCAGGATTGGGAGTCTGTTCCGTATAAATTAAAACATTACTCATTTTCTTAGGCTCCTCTTTCTTCATAAAATTGAACATACTGGAATTTTATATATTTTCCCTTTGTTGTGTATTAAAACAATACATATAACTCAATTAATAAAAAATAGTTCCCGAAATGTATAAATTTTATTAAATAATTTATATTTTTGTTATTTGATAAAAATGGATAATTGAATATTAATGATTTATATATTTAAATTTATTTATTAATTAAATTTTCATGTTTTAAAAATTTAAGCACACAAATAATTTGAACTTCAATAATGAAAACAAATGAAATTCAGAACTGAAATTTCTAAAATAATATATCCTTTTCATATACGGCACGGTGAAAAGATCATGTTGACAGGCTCCTGTTTCTCAGATAATATCGGAAAAAAACTGGAGTTTTTCGGCTTTGATGTATTGAGCAACCCTTTCGGTATAGTTTATAATCCTTTTTCTATAGCTGAACAATTGGAAAGACTATGTTCACAGCATATACCTGAAGAAGAAGAATATAAAAAAAGAAATGAACTATGGCATCACTTTGATTTTCACAGCTCCCTAAGTGGCACTGAGCTGAAGATTGTGATGGCAGACAATGCTAAACTGATAAGTTCAAGCTTTAAATTCCTGTCCGAAACCAAGTTTTTATTTGTAACTTTGGGGACATCTATTGTCTACAGGATTAAAACCTCAAATAAATTAGTTGCCAACAATCACAAATATCCATCAGATTATTTCATTAAAGAATCATTAAGCCCTGAAGAAATTGTATCAAAACTATCAGATTGTTTCATGAAAATTCTCGAAATAAATCCGGGATTGAAGATCATTCTTAATATAAGTCCAGTCAGACATTTAAGAGATGGTTTGGTGGAAAATCAGAGATCGAAAGCTAAACTGTTAACTGCAGTCGAAAAAATAACTGACAATAAAAATGTTTTTTATTTTCCATCATATGAAATATTGATGGATGATCTGCGTGATTACAGATTTTACAGTGACGATCTTATTCATCCTTCACCTGTAGCAATTGAATATATCTGGGAGAAGTTTTCGGAAGCATTTTTCGAAAATGACACTTTAGGTATTAACCAAAAAGTGGAAAAGATCCGAAGATCCATACTTCACCGGCCATTATTTCCCGAAACAGAATCTTACAGTAAATTCATTGAAGAATTGAATTCAGAAATTCAAAAATTTAAAACTGCATATCCTTTTGTAAAAATATAAATTCAAAACTCAGATGAATTTGATATTACATAAAAAGAACAGGGATATTTATCATTTACAGATATAATATTCAGAAATTATCGCACTTAATGGAAATTTTATCCTATCAGCTTATTGATTTATATTACTTTTGCACCTTTTTAACACTCAGAATATGACTAATCTGGAAAAACTTGAGGTTTTGATAATTGATTCTATTAAAAACCTCACTGGAAAATTAATTGAAAATAAGTCACTGACAATCTCTGCCACAAAAAAGGAATTTACTGGTGATTATACCCTCCTGGTATTTCCATTTACTCCTTTGTTTGGAAAAAGTGCTGAAGAAACAGGCATTTTGATAGGAGAAGAATTAAAAAGAAACTCAGATTTCATAACAGATTACAATGTTATAAAAGGATTCCTTAACTTTACACTGGATAATTCATACTGGAAGAGTTCACTTACAGGTATTTTAAATGATAAAAAATATGGCAGCGGAACACATCACAAAGAAAAAGTTATGGTTGAATTTTCTTCGCCGAATACAAATAAACCTCTGCATCTCGGACACATAAGAAACATCCTTCTTGGATGGTCAGTCAGCAAAATACTCAAATTTGCAGGATACGACGTGATCAAAACCCAAATTGTTAATGACCGGGGAATTGCGATATGCAAGAGTATGATTGCCTGGGAAAAATATGGAAGAAACGATACTCCCGAAAATCAAAAAATAAAAGGTGACTTATTTGTCGGAAACTACTACGTAATGTTCGATCAGAAACTCAATGAAGAATATATGTTGTGGCAGAACTCAGAGGAAGCAGAAAATATTTTTAATTCCCAGACCGAAGTGCCGGACAAGGAGTTATTTTTTAAGAAATATAAAAATGAGTATTTTAATAAATTCAGCCCGTTAGGAAGCGAAGCAAGAGATTTACTGCTCAGCTGGGAGAAAAAGACAAAAATACTATTGAGTTGTGGCATAAAATGAATACCTGGGTTCTGGGTGGTTTTGAACAAACTTACAGTAAACTGAATGTATATTTTGATAAAACCTATCATGAATCTGAAACCTACCTGCTGGGAAAAAATATAGTTGATGAAGGTCTTGACAAATCAGTATTTTACAGGGAAGATGATGGTTCTGTCTGGATCGATCTTGAAGATGCCGGAATGGACAGGAAGATCATTCTCCGAAGTGATGGCACATCGGTATATATCACACAGGATATGGGAACAGCAGATCTCAGATATGAAGATTTCGGTACTGAAAAAATGATATATGTGGTCGGTAATGAACAGGATTATCATTTCAAGGTATTGTTCGAAGTGATGAAAAGGCTTGGCAGACCTTATGCCGGTGGACTTTATCATCTGTCTTACGGAATGGTGGAATTGCCTTCAGGCAAAATGAAATCGAGAGAGGGCACTGTAGTTGATGCAGACGACCTGATTGCTGAGGTGATAGCTGAAGCACGCAAGTCTGCAATAGAAAGAGGAGAAATAGAAGGTTTAAGTGAAAATGAGAAAAACGATATTTACACAAGGATCGGGATTGCAGCCCTGAAATACTTCATATTGAAAGTCAATCCTCAGAAAAAAATGGTATTCAATCCTGAAGAAAGTGTCGATATGCAGGGGCAGACCGGGCCATATATTCAGAACGCTTATGTAAGGATACAATCAATATTCAGAAAAGCAGGTATATCTCAGGATTTAGGTGATTTCAGGGGATATACTGAGATAAATGAATTTGAAAAAAATCTGATAGCATCACTTGAAGAATATCCTTCTGTTATTCAACAGGCAGCAGCAGAGTATTCTCCGGCATTGCTTGCCAATTACCTGTACGAACTTGCAAAAGGATACCACAAATTCTATGCAGAGGTTAAGGTTATCACTGCAGAAACAGAGGAAGGGAAGAGCTTCCGGATGGCACTAAGCAGAATGGTTGCTGACGTCCTTAAATCCGGGATGGAGCTTTTAGGTGTTGATATGCCGGATAGAATGTAGAAGGTATGTTTTTGAAAGGTACGATTTACGATATATTATTAAAAACTATAATTTAAAATTAACGTTTCTCAATTAAGTACTTTCAAAAAAATCACAGTTTTTAACATTATCCCAATTTGTTGTTGGACTTGCGATATACAATAAGAGTTTTTGAAAAGTTATAGTTTTAAACTAAACCCAAACTGATAAATAACTGTCTCCGGATAATTTTTATAATTCAATATACCCGGTTCAACAGCAGAAATACTTAGCATCTCCGGATCTATACCGTAGTTGTATGAAAAGATGTATGGATTATTCAGAGTAATATACACCTCTAAAACTGATATTTTAAGTTTTTTGAAAGGTATTGTGTACTTAACTGTCACTTTGTCGATCTTTGTGTATCCACCTTTGAGTACTCCATAATCTGTATCTTTCCTAAGTGTATATATGTAATATGAAGGGATAGTCACTGTAAGGTTTTTTCCAACATTGTTATTGCCAAAATCACCTAAATATTCCAGATTCCTGATTTCAAACCCAAAAGCACTTTTCAATAAAAAAGATATCTCAAATCTTTTAAAATTCATTTTATTGAATACCCCAATAAAATATTTTGGAGTACCATTTCCGATTACACCATTTTTTGCTTTGTATTGGTCATCTGTTTTTTCTCCATCTTCAGTATAGTACAATGGAGTGAACTTTTCAACATCTACAATATCTGCAAAACCGGCGTAGTAATATCCTTTAAAATTTCCGATTGGCACCTTTACATTTAACGGGTAGTAAGTTAAATGGTCAACATTTGATATCTGATGACTTTTATTGTAAGTAAAACAAAATTCCTGTGTTAATCTAAATTTTACTGTGTTAAATTTGCTCTGTAGCTTAAACTCAAGTCCTGAATTATCAATATCAAATTGATAAAAACCTAATCCTGAAACAAAGAATGGTGTATTGAAAATCTTTTTATTATAAAATTTTAACTGTAACCTCACCTTATTTTGTAAAATAGATGTTTCAATCCCAATATCTTTACTATTTCTGTACTCAGTTTCCCAAATGAAGATAGAATTTTTTCCTGAATCAGGTTCTCTTTTCATTGTATATGAACTTACAATATTCATACATGACATCCATTCCATATTTTTAAATAGTTTCTTCAATGAAATTGAAGCCCTGATATGAGGCTGATAATTCATTGTGTCCTTATGATTATCGTATAGCCGAATAAAGTCGTTATGTAAACCAGCATTAAGTCCGAAAATATCCGAATAAAAATATGTGATATATGCGTGAAGATTATTCATACTGAATTTCTTATGAATTACACCTTTTGCTAATCGTAATGTATTATCTGAATATCTTGTACTATCATAAACAGTTAGCTTATCATCAGAATAAAATATCCTGTTAGATAAAACAATACTTATGTTATGTTTTTTAAAAGATTGAACGTATTTCAAAGCCAACAAAACGTTATTTTGTTTGTAATCAATATCTTTATTAATTAATTGGCTATTAAATCTGAAAGGATCTGAACCTTCCTTGCTCGTTCCAAATAACTCGGTTATTTCAACTTTTTTCAGAATAGAATAGCCTGTAATGAAGGAAAGTCCCTTTAATAGTCTAAAATTTGCATTTAAAACCGCAAATTGAGTATTCGAACTTCTTTCATCAATAGCATCATTTAATATTTCCAATGGATTTTGAAGTATATATTTTTTTGAAAGTGTATCAGCTGGATAGTAACCTGCCTGATCTTGATCTGGAACGGTAGGATTAAAAACTTCAGCATAGGATATAATATTGTGATCATAATAACTATCAACAAATACTACTGGATTGTAATTGATCTGGCTGTATTTTTTATTATTTGAGATCAAAGTAGCATTTAATTTCAACCTCTCTTTGAACAGACTTTGACTGATTACCAGATGTCCGTTTAAAATCCTGCTCGAATTTTTCTTCAAAATACCATTGAAATCTTTGTATGTAAGCATTATATTGAATGCACTATTTTTGATTCGCTTTCCGAAAGTCAGATTATGACTATGATTGAATTTTTGCTGTGAAAGCACTTCAAGCCAGTCAGTATCTCCGCCAAAATCATGGAGTTGTTCAATTTCACTTACAAATGTATATTCTTCAAATTTTTTCCAATATGCTATTCTTTCTCTAAACTGTTGTGCATTTCTATAATATTTTTCTTTGTATGACTCGAAGTAGTTGTAGGCACTATATGTGATCCTAAGATTGCTATCAGGAGCTTCTTTTGAATTAATCATGAACAATCCATCAGTGGAAGGATAAAAATTTTCAGCAGCACTGACCATATCAGGATACAGACTGATAGATTGAATATTTTCAGGCATAATGAAATCACAGGAGTTTACAGGTACACCATCTATGAAATATGAAGGATTTGATTCGCTTAGCAGAGAAGAAATTCCTCTGACCTGAAAGCTATAGTGAGGATTTGGGTCATTGGCATTTACATTATTGTAAATAAATCCGGGCACCCTGCTTTGAACCAGGTCCAGAGGTGAAAAAATAATTCCTCCGTTGAAATCCTCTGATTCTATTTTATTAGCATGAAGAAATAAATCACTTAAGGTATTGTGAGTTTGATGGATTGTATCTATAAGTTTGATCATTTTCATTTTCAATGAATCCTGTGCTGATAGCGCTTCTGTAAGCAGTATTACCAGAAAAAGTATTTTTTTCATAACTTTTAGTTTGATATTTTATCAGGTTATAAAAGTTTGTAACCAATAATTCTCAACACACATCAAATTAAGAAGAACAAACATATATAAAAAATCAAAATTTTTCATGAATTCCAGATAAAAAGAGAGTGAAATTTAATTTTTTAATGATTGAAAAAGACTTGAAAAATAAATTACCTTATCATAATACTCGAACAATTTTGCAAGTTTCAATTCAGAAATCTCAATTTAAATCTTACCTTTGCTTTTTTTCAAAATGATGTATTAATTTTTATAATAATGAGTGAAGAACCAAAATCCCTGAATTTCATAGAACAAATTATTGAAGAAGATATAAATTCAGGAAAATATAAATCTATAGTTACCCGATTTCCTCCCGAACCAAACGGTTATCTGCATATCGGTCATGCTAAATCCATAGTTCTTAATTTTGGGCTTGCTCAGAAGTTTGGTGGCACCACCAATCTCAGATTCGATGATACAAATCCTGCAGTCGAAGAAGTTGAATATGTGGATTCCATCAAGGAAGATGTCAGGTGGCTCGGCTATGACTGGGATGACAGGGAATACTATGCTTCCGATTATTTTGATCAGCTTTATGAATATGCCATAGTACTTATAAAAAAAGGTTTGGCTTATGTTGATGACTCCACAGTCGATGAGATAAAGGATGGCCGTGGAATTCCTACAGAACCGGGAACAGAAAGCAGATTCAGAAACAGGAGCGTTGAAGAAAATATCGATCTCTTTATAAGAATGAAAAACGGAGAGTTTGAAGATGGCAGTAAGGTATTAAGGGCTAAAGTAGATATGTCATCACCCAATATGCACATGAGGGATTCTATCATGTACAGGATAAAACGTGCTGAGCATCACCGGACAGGAAATAAATGGATCATTTACCCGATGTATGATTTTGCGCACGGACAGTCAGATTCAATGGAAAAGATCACACACTCAATCTGTACTCTCGAATTTGAAATTCACAGACCATTATATAACTGGTACATTGAAAATCTCGAAATTTTCCCTTCACGACAAATTGAATTTGCAAGACTCAATCTCACATATACTATAATGAGTAAGAGGAAATTGCTCAAACTTGTTCAGGATGGCATCGTAAATGGATGGGATGATCCGCGAATGCATACAATATCTGGTCTGAGACGCAGAGGTTATACTCCGGATGCGATCAGGAATTTCTGTGAAAGGATCGGTGTTGCCAAGAGAGAATATAATCGATGTTTCTTTGCTCGAATTTTCTATCAGGGAGCATCTCAATGCAATAGCTTTGCGAAGGATGGTAGTTCTCGATCCGGTGAAATTGGTAATTACTAATTATCCTGAAAATGAAACTGAATTATTCGATGCCGAAAATAATCCCGAAGATCTGCAAACCGGAATCAGACAGATAAGTTTCAGCCGGGAGATATATATAGAAAGGGATGACTTCATGATCAATCCTCCAAAAGGATATTTCAGGTTGTCACCAGGCATAAGTGTAAGGTTGAAAAGTGCATATAAAGTCACCTGCGATGATTACAAACTGGACGATAATGGAAATGTAGAAGAGATATACTGCACCTATCACCCTGCAAGCAAAAGTGGCGGTGAAGATACTTCAGGAATAAATGTAAAGACCACCATCCATTGGGTAAATATAGCTGATTCTGTAGCGGTAGAACTGAGATTGTATGACAGGCTGTTCAATGATGAGGCACCAGACAGCTATAAAGACCGTGATTTCATGGAGTTTCTGAATCCTGACTCTCTTACAGTCTTTAAAGGATTTGCAGAAAAAAGTATTACAAATGCAAAATTGGAAGATAAATTCCAGTTCCTGAGAATGGGTTATTTCACTCCGGATAAAGATTCAGCTGATGGCAAACTTGTTTTCAACAGAACTGTTACTTTAAAAGATGCATGGGCTAAAGCAAAGGGAAAGTGAAAAGTGAAAAATGAAAAAAGAAAAATGATCAGTAAACAGTGACCAGTGATTAATTTGCTTTGCGGCTTTGCGTGAGAATTTAAGTGAAAAGTGATTAGCCAGCAGTCTTCATTAGGCAGTTGATAACCATAAAACCAAATAACCACAAAACCAAACAACCATATTAACAATTAACAACTAACAATTAAAAATATGTCATTACTAAAAGGAAAAGTAGCTCTTATAACCGGAGCATCAAGAGGGATCGGAAAGGCAATTGCCCTCAAATTTGTACAGGAAGGAGCCGATGTGGCTTTCACCGATATCAGAAGAGATGAATTCATGGAAAAAACCGAGAAGGAGCTTCAGGCATTCGGCACCAGGGTGAAAGCTTATGAGTCCAATGCAGCTTCATTTGAAGCAAGCGAAGCCATTGTAAACCAGATAATTGAAGAATTTGGAAAAATCGATATTCTTGTAAATAATGCCGGAATCACAAGAGATAATCTTTTGATGAGGATGTCGGAACAGGAATGGGATATGGTTATGAATGTAAACCTGAAGTCTGTTTTCAACCTGACGAAACAGGTTATCAGACCTATGATGAAACAGCGATCAGGCAGCATTATCAATATCAGTTCTGTAGTTGGAGTATTTGGCAATGCAGGACAGTCCAATTATTCCGCTTCGAAAGCAGGGATCATCGGTTTCACAAAATCTATAGCCAAGGAACTCGGTTCAAGAAATATCAGAAGTAATGCTTTAGCACCTGGTTTTATTGAAACTGAGATGACACATGTATTGCCGGAAGATGTGAGAAAAGCATTTATGGAAGCAATTCCCCTTAAAAGAATGGGGAGCCCGGAAGATGTTGCAAATGCAGCTTTATACCTTGCTTCTGACCTATCAACATATATTTCAGGTCAGGTACTTAGCGTTTGCGGAGCTTTGAATACTTAGGAAAGGTTGGAAGGTTGAAAGGTTGAAATGCCCCCTAAACTCTCTAAACCCATAAACCTCTTAAACCTTATAAACTCTTTAAACATAAAATTAAATCATGAAAATAAAATTCAATGGTGCAGCAAAAATGGTCACAGGTTCTTGTCACCTCGTGACTCTTGATGATGGCTATAAGATCCTGCTCGACTGCGGATTGTTTCAGGGAAATGGAAAAAGAGACTGGGATCTTAATAATAAATTTGACTTCAATCCTTCGGATGTCGATGTTGTTATTCTATCACATGCTCACATAGATCACAGTGGAAGGCTACCAAAATTGGTAAAAGACGGATATTCAGGACAGATCTTTTGCACCCATGCCACCAGAAGTCTTTGCAATATAATGCTGCTTGACAGTGCAAAGATACAGGAACGTGATGTGGAGTTCTATAATAAAAATACTCTTGAGAAAAAAAAGAAAGATAAATTCAAATACAAAGACCTGACAGTCAGAGAACCTTTATATACAACACCTGACATTCCTCCGGTAATGTCTAAATTTGTTGGTTGCCCTTATGATAGCTGGGTTCAGATCAATGATGAACTTGAGGTTTTGTTCAGGGATGCAGGGCACATACTAGGCAGTGCTTCGGTTACACTTAAAATCAAAAAATACGGAAAAGAGACTCTTCTGGGATTTACAGGAGACATAGGACGGCCAAACAGGCCTATAATCAAGGACCCTGTACCAATGATGAATGTTGACTACCTGATCACAGAATCGACGTACGGGAACAGGATACATGAACCGGACCCTGAACAAGCAGAAAATCTGCTTAGGGTGATAAGACATACCTGCATTGATAAAAGGGGCAAGCTTATTATTCCAGCTTTCAGTGTGGAAAGAACACAGGAAATAATCTATATGCTTGACAAACTTTCAAATTCAGGGAAACTTCCTGAAAGAATTCCGATTTATGTCGATAGTCCGCTGGCGATAAACGCCACAATGGTTTTTGCTTCACATCCGGAATGTTTCGACAGTGAGATCCATGAATATATGCTGCTCGATGATAATCCATTTGGATTTAACAACCTGCATTATACTAAAACTGTTGAAGGTTCAAAACAACTGAATAACATGAAGCAGCCTATGGTCATCATCAGTGCTTCAGGAATGATGAATGCCGGCAGGGTAAAACATCATTTATTTAATAATATAGAGGACAAAAATGCAACTTTCCTGTTGATCAGCTATTGTGGAGTTCAGACTCCGGGAGCGATTTTAAAATCAGGAGCTACTGAAATCAAACTTTTCGGAGAAGTAAAAAAAATAAAAGCTGAGATAGTTACAATGGAATCGTTTTCGGGTCATGGAGATAAAAATGAAATGCTGGATTTCATTATCAACCAAAAAGATTCAGCAAGGAGAACCTTTATTGTACATGGTGATTATGAAGTGCAGCTTGATTTTAAAAAACTGCTTGAAGACAATGGGTTTTCAAATATTTATATTCCTGATTTTAACGAGGAAGTGACAATATAACTTCTATTGAATTGATACCAAGAAAAAATGATATCTGCCAACATCGTTGGAGACAATGGGTAACTATGTGACATGTTCACGAATAAAGCTTTATGATTCACTAGTATTAAAATAAAGGACTTATCTGTTTCACTTATATATTTGAATTTTATTGGCGACTTTATCATTTTAAAAATAATGATAATTTAACTTGGAGTTTAAAAAATTAATATTTATATTTGTGGCTGTATTATTCATTATCCGGGTTTTAATTACGGAATGATGGATATTGACTTGTTTATTATAACATAGACTATCAAATCAGATGTTTATGAGAGGTTCATTTCATTAAAACAGTAAAAATATTTTTATGAATTTATTGGTATGCATAAGCAAAACACCTGACACAACTGCCAGGATCGCATTTAAAAACAACAATACAGCCTTTGATGATGCAGGAGTTCAGTTTATCATGAATCCATTCGATGAATTTTACTCACTTGTCAGGGCATTGGAACTTCAGGAACAGTTAGGAGGCACAGTTACTGTTCTGAATGTAGGAGACAGTTCAAATGACATAATTATCCGCAAAGCTCTTGCTATCGGAGCACACAAAGCTGTAAGGATAAATGCAGAACCTTCAAGTGCTTATTTCACAGCCAGACAGATAGCAGAATATGCAAAAGACAAGAATTTCGATATCATATTTTTCGGAAAAGAGACCATTGATTTCAATGGAGGAGAAGTTCAGTCAATGGTAGCTGAATTGCTCGATCTGCCTTTTGTACATCTTGCAAGCAACCTTGTTATGGATGGCAAAACCGGTAAACTTAACAGGGATATAGAAGGTGGCATTGAAAAAGTTGAAGTTGAAATTCCTTTTGTTGTTTCAGCCTCAAAGGGAATGGCTGAACAGAGAATACCAAATATGAAAGGTATCATGATGGCAAAAAGCAAACCTCTTGATGTTATTCCTCCCTTTGCTGTTGAAGATATGGTTGCAACTGTCAATTATGAGATACCGGTTGACAAATCAGGTATAAAATTGATAGACCCTGAAAATGTAGAAGAACTAGTAAAATTACTTCACGAAGAAGCTAAAGTTATTTAACCCTAAAAATCTTATGAAATGAATATATTACCAATCATAGATAACAGAAAGAACCTTTTCAAAAAAGCTGATTTTGAACTTGTTTACTATTCTCATCTTGTAGCTAAAAAATTTGGGGGCAAAGTAAAAGCTGTTGTTATTGGAGCACATTCAGAGGCTGGTATATTAGGCAAATACGGAGCAGATGAAGTAATCGGTATAGACTATAATGGCACATTTGACACATCTGTGTTTTCTACTATCATCAAAAAAATATCCGATGATTATATTGCAAAACTTATAGTACTTCCCCACACCAGTTCGGGCAAACCATTGATTGGTTCAGTTGCTATAAAGCTGAATGCAGCATCTGTATCGGGTGTATTGAATATACCTGAAATGGAAAATAACAGTTTCATTTTTAAAAAAGGTACCTATTCCAGTAAGGCATATTCAAATATTAAGACTTTAAGTGAAAAAGTTGTGGTTTCACTGATGACAAATTCATTTTCTCCTGTTGAAGTAGGCAGTCCTGTTCCTGTTTCAGCAATTTCAATGGAGTTTGTCTCTCCAAAAGTAAAGGTAGTAGCTGTAGAAAAGGCAGAAGGCAAGATACCTCTGACTGAATCTGATATTATTGTGTCAGGAGGAAGAGGACTAAGAGGCCCTGAAAACTGGGGAGTGCTAATCGACCTTGCAGAGGCACTTGGTGCATCAACAGCGTGTTCACGGCCGGTTTCAGATGTCAACTGGAGACCGCACACTGAACATGTCGGACAAACAGGAATTGTAGTCAGACCAAATCTGTATATTGCACTTGGTATTTCCGGTGCAATCCAGCATCTTGCAGGAGTCAATAACTCAAAAACAATAGTAGTAATAAACAAGGACCCAGAAGCACCTTTTTTCAAGGCAGCAGATTATGGAATTATCGGTGATCTTTTTGAAGTAGTTCCAAAACTTACAGAAGCTATAAAACGCTTTAAAGGGGGCAACTAATTATATTATTATTTGTTTATTTTAATGTTTAAGTTATTTTTTACAATGTATTATATAAATACTCATTCAGTTGGAATCATACGATAATATTTTTGACTTTGATGAAGACGGACTTCTTGAATTGAAAAGGAAATTTCCGTTTTCATGTGTGCCTGATCTCGCAATCAATGAAAAAGCTTATCAGGCCAATGGAAATATTTCAGTTGTCAAAATGCTTGAATTAATAAATAAAACAAATAATTCTGGATTGGCATTAGCCTCAATTGTAAGCTTGATAAATGAAAACAGAAAACAGGAGGTGGTAGAACTACTGAAGTACCTGAAATTCCGGGTAATGAAACTGATGAAGATAACATTACAGAGTATTTGAATGAGGGCATTGCCACTGAACAACTTGCAAAAGTATATCTCCAGCAGGGACTAAAAAAAGAAGCAATTGAAATCTATAAGAAAATAAGTTTGCAGAATAAAAAAAAGTGATACATTTGCAAAATTTTAGAAAATCAATATAAAATTAATTAAATGACAACGTTTTTATCTATATTAATAGCCCTGGACAGCCTTATGCTGATATTGGTTATTTTAATTCAGAAACCAAAAGGTGGTGGAATTGACAGTACTTTTGGTGGTTTAGGTGCAAATCAGATGCTGGGAGCAGCGAAATCAGTTGATTTTGTTGAAAGGCTAACCTGGATACTGGCAGCCATACTTATCATATTAAGCATTATCACTGCAATATACGTCGGCAGTGTTGGATTGGAAGCACCTACAGATATACCTCTGAAATCCGCAGGATAAAATATCAATTAACACTTTATAATCCTCAAATAGCTTTAAGTTACAAAACTTAAAGCTATTTTTTTTTGTTCTCAAATCTAAAAAAATGTTTTAGCTTCAAATAAAACCTATACCTGCCTGCATCAGACCCACTTTATATCAAAATAAATTTACTTTACAATATAAATAATTACTACAATTATTTATATTATTAGATTTTATAATATACATCTTATTCATTTACTATATTTAAAACATTACAAAAATTGGCACAATAATTGTATTATAATTAATTGTAATATATAAATTTAAATGATCAAAGTTTATACAATTAAAAATCAAGCAATTATGAAATGTGTTAGTTTTTTTGAAATTGGAAAAGAAAGGGAAAAACCCAATTTTTTCTTTGAAACAGAAGGTGTAGTGAAATTATTTTTAATTTTTTTCTTATCATTTTTTGTTTCTTTACAAGTAAAGTCTCAATTAACTGTTACTCTTGGCAATGATCTTGCTATATGCGAGGGAACAAAATTGAAACTTTCGGATCTCAGCCCCGTAATTACGGGTACAGCATCAAGCAGGTGGTGGACTACTTCCGGTGACGGAACTTTCAGTCCAACATACACTTTTCCTGCTGCTGTGAATTATACCCCCGGAGCTAATGATATAGCTAACGGGTATTTTACTATTACATTGACAGCAAGGCTTTCAGAACCTGCAGGACCTACATTTTCTGATCAGGTCAAAGTTTTCATTCAGGAGATGAATTATTTGCTTGCAATGATAATGTGATTATCCCGCTCAATTTTTATTGTGAATTCAAGGTTACACCTCCTATGGTACTGGAAGGTGAAAACGAAAATGAACCATTCAATTTATACGACCTTGAGATATTCGACCAGCATGGCGATATAATTCCAAATGACATACTTACAAGTGATCATATAGGAAAATTATTGAATTATACTATTACACATAAGTGCACGTGGAATGCTTGCAGCGGTACCATATTGGTGAAGGACAATTTCCACCCGGTGATGAAATGTAAAACGGACACTATCACCTGTAAAGAGAGAAACTACACCTGAATATATCGGTTTCCCTATTGATCCCATAGTTTTGATATTGATACCCTTTACAAGACTGGTCCTAAAAAATATATCGTAAAAGGCTGGGATTACTGCAGTGATGTAACATTGACATACACTGACAGTCTCACAACATATGACTGCTCACAAAACAACTTATATGAAGAATTGGTTGTCAGGTACTGGAAAGCTGTTGATGGAAGCAATAACACCAGCAAATGCCGTGACACTATAAGAGTAAAAAGGATAGGTATTGAAGAGGTCTTACTTCCACCAAGCTGGAATAATATAGATACGGTAGCTCTCCAATGCGACGGAGAATGGCTACTTACTGCTTTGCCAGACGGAAGTCCATCACCTGAATACACAGGCGAACCAGAAATTTATTCCTGCAATCAGTTTGACTTCACATATAGTGATAAAAATTCCCAGGATGTGGAAATTCCTTCGATGTCGTAAGGGATTGGACAATTGTTGACTGGTGCACAAATCAGATCATACAACATACTCAGGTCATTAAAATAATGGATACGTTTCCACCGGAAATTATCTGTTTAGGGGATACCATTACGATAGGTGCTGATCCTTATGAATGCAGTTCACAAAGATTTGAATTGCCAATACCTGAGATCATTGATAATTGTTCGGGAGTAAACATATTTGTAAATGTATTCAATGCAGTTACTAATGCAGAAATGCCCGTTCAAAAAGTTGGAACAAAATTCTTCATTCAGAAATTGCCTTTGAAACTCTTCAAAGTGGTAATTACTGCAGTTGACAAATGCAACAACAAAAGCAAATGTACATATTATATTAAAGCAATTGATGACAAGAATCCGTATGTGGTCTGTGATCAGCATACAAAAGTAAGCATTGGGTCTAATGGAATAGCAAGACTTAATGCGGAAAGTGTTGATGACGGATCTTTTGACAACTGTGGAATCAAAGATATGCTTATAAAGAAAATGACAGACGGATGCGGAAATCCTCAATACCTGAATTTTTGGCCCTCATGTTGACTTCTGTTGTTCAGAAGTAAACAAAACATTGATGGTGGTTTTGAAAGTGACCGATAATTCTGGCAATTCAAATTCATGTATGGTAGAAGTTGAAGTTGAAGATAAATTGCCACCTCAGATCATTTGTCCTCCGGATTTGACTGTTAGCTGTGATTTTCTACTATGATCCAAATGACATGAACAGATATTTTGGAAAAGTTGTAACTAACGAAAATGACAGAAAAGATATCATTATCTATGATCAGTACAACAATGGATTAGTTGGCAAAGACGGATATACTTTTGACAATTGTAATGTAACTGTGACATCATCTGTGGAAAACAACCTCAACAACTGTAATGTAGGAAAATTGATCAGGACATTCACGGCAAAAGATGATGGAGGCAGGACAAACCAGTGTAGTCAGACTATTACAATACTCAATCCACTACCGTTCAATTATTATGGTACTGATATCATCTGGCCTAAAGATACTACATTCTACGGATGTTCAAATATACAGGCTGATACTTCATTGACCGGAGCTCCAAAAGTTAAGGACAATATGTGTAGCATGGTAGCTATAAGATATGACGACCAGGTATTTAATGTGCAAAATGGAGCATGTGAAAAGATTGTGAGGACATGGACGATCAGAGACTGGTGTCAATCAAATGAATATGTGTGGACACATGAACAATTTATAATGTTATTCAATAATAATGCTCCTGTGTTCACAAGTGATTGCAATAACAGGGAAATCTGTGTTTACGGACAGTGTGATGGCCTGGTTGAATTATCAGCCTCAGCAACTGATGACTGTACCCCGCAGGAAAAACTACAATGGGCATGGAAACTCGATTTAAATAAAGATGGTGTTTTTGATCTTTTCGGACAAGGCAACAATTTCTCAAAAACTATGACTCAAGGCACCTATACTATTTCCTGGGTTGTTGAAGACAAATGCGGAAACAAGAGTTTCTGTACCTATGATTTTAAAGTAAAAGAATGCAAAAAACCAACACCTCTATGTATTTCTGATCTTACTACAGTGGTCATGAATCAGGCAGGAATGGTTACAGTAAAAGCAAAGAGTTTCAATCGCGGAAGCTATGATAACTGTACAAAATCAAATTATGGTACATGCGGATGTCTTACTGATCTGAAATTCTCATTTTCACAAAATGTCAATGACACTACATTTACGATAACATGCGCAGATATTCCCGGAGGAGTTTCAAAGACATTCACATTGCAGATGTGGGTTACGGATGAAGCAGGCAATCAGGATTATTGCACAGTAGTATTGCAGGTTCAGGACAATAACGGAGTTTGTCCTGATGGGCTAACACCATCAGTTTCTGGTTTAACATCAAAATGGTCTGATAATAGTCCTGTAGCAGGAATCAACCTAAAATTGCAGCAAATTAACGCTGAATTTAGTAAAAACACATCTACTCAGTCAAATGGAAAATATAATTTTGACAATCTGGGAGAAGGAGCATCTTACTCAATAAAGCCACTAGATAATGCTTCAACATGTATGGCAGGGGTAAGTACTGCTGACCTTGTTAAGATACAGAAACACATACTTGGTGTTAAAAAATTTGATACTCCTTTCAACTATATTGCTGCGGATGCAAATAATAGCCAGTCGATCAGTGCTGCCGATATTCTTGAGATCAGAAAACTGATACTTGGTATTTCTCAGACTCTGCCAAATAACCGTTGTTGGGTTTATGTTGATTCAAAACAATTACCTGACATAATGAATCCATATAATTATAGCGATAAAATCCAGTATAACAACCTTAACGGAAGTAAAAGCGATGGAAACTTCAAGGTAGTTAAAATGGGTGATGTAAATGATTCATATCTGACAGTGAATGGAATGGCACCAAGAAATACTGAGACGGTGGATGTTTATACAGTAAATACTGAACTTACAAAAGGAATGGAATATGAAATTCCGGTTTATGTAAATCATGAAAATGGAATCGAAGGAATTCAGTTTACTATTAAATACAATCCGGAAAATCTGATATTCTCAGGTTATGAAAATTCTCAGATCGATCCTGTTGAAAGCAATTTTGGTTATCAAAACATGAATAATGGCTATATTACTTTTAGCTGGAATACTTTTTCAGATAAGCTCTTTGACAACAACACACCTGCTTTCTACTTGAAATTCAGAGCATTGAACAATTCAGTAACTTATGGAAACCTGATGATAAACAGTGATTTAACTACAGCGCTTTCTGTTATTGATGAAGAGGAGATACCACTGACTTTCAGATTTGAGAATAGTACGACAAATGAATTGGTTGTTTATCAAAACAATCCTAATCCATTCACAGATGAAACAACTATCACTTTCAACATGCCACAAGATGGGGCTGCTGAACTAAAAGTGATTGATGCAACAGGTAAATTACTCTTTACTCAAAATCAGAAATATTCAAAAGGTTTGAATCATATAACATTACAAAAATCTGACATGAATTCGAGAGGAGTACTTTATTACAGCATTAAAGTTGAAAATGACATTATTACAAAAAAGATGATACTGATCGATTAGATCAACAAGATTTTCAAAATAAACTAAGCATTTTGTAATTCGATTTTAGAACTGTCCCGCATCAGCCGGGACAGTTTTTTCTATTTTAAAATTTCCAGAGCGTTAATGGTATTCTTCAGGTTTTCCATCATGATTTCTGAAACATAGTTATTGAGATACTCCTGTGCAGAATTTCTATTTACACTATAAAGTGAAAGAAAAGTCTCTTCAAACAAAGCCTGGTTTTTCAACAGATTTTTTTCAGTTTTGGCTTTATAGTATTGCATAAACCCGTGCAATTCCCTGTAATTCTTATCACTTGCATCTGTCAATCCTATATATTGCCAGAACGCACTTTGCTTCATAATATCCTTTCTGTCAATATCGGCAAAATGATCTTTAAGGGCTTTTTCATGTTCTCCATGAGTAAAGCTTGCCGGTATTCTGCTCACACCGAAATATAACGGCAAATAAGGCTGTATACAAGGTCTTTTCATCGCAATCCAAAGAACATATCCAATCTCAGCGGGAAGATCCCTGCGAAGCTGGGCTACAAAGCCATATTGATTGCCCGATGAACATATTGTATTTAACTCAAAATGATGAGGATCATTCAGAATATCTTCTTCCTCCCTCATTTGAGTGTTCTCGAAATGATTGGCAAGAATCATCATCAGCTTCTCCTTTGAAACTTTACCTAATGGCTTAAAAGAAAATGGCAGATTATCAGTCAGTTTGTACTGTTTCTCTGATAAAAAATTTATTGCAGCCAGCTGCCTGGGTTTATTACCGTCAGAATCAAGAGAATTTTCCTTAGCATATGCATGTTTGAAACTGAATTTTTTACCTGAATCAGGATCATACCATCCCCTTTTTACAGCATACTCAATAATATCACTGCTTCCGAGAAAATTGCTTGTATCCTTCAGGTCTATTTCTCCGATTGTATAGCAATTTGAGATAACCGCCACATGATCAGCCGGAATTCTTTTAGCTACCCAATGCTTTCCATTCACAACTGCCATCATCCAGGTCTCATCAGGATCTGCTATGCAATATGTCCTTCCTGAAGCATTATATCCATATTTTTCTACAAGGCTGGCACCAATTTTCACTGCATTCTTAGCAGACATAGCTCTTTCTGTCATAATACGCCTCAAATAATAGCCAATGCCTCCATCAACCAGTTCAGGTTTATCTTCCCGGGAAAGACACTGATCAGAAGCAATTGTGACACCCCACTCATTCATATAACTGTCAGAAAACTGTAGCTGAGGCATATCGATCCAAAGAAATGAATAAGTCCTGCTTACCTGTTCTATTTTTGCTTCTGTATCTGTATTTATAAGCTGATTCTTATCGCGATCAATACCCGGAACCTTATAAAAATTGAAAACATACTCTCCATAATCATCTTCATTATGTGCAAGCATAACAGAATTGTCAGTTGTTGCAGATTTGCCTGCAATAATTGAATAACAATCAATTTCAGAATTGATTTGCGAATACAGCGGACCAATAATAAGAATAAAAAGTGCAAAAATGAATTGGTTTTTTAAGATTTTAAACATATAATTTCTTTATATTATTAATAAAATATTGTTGAAAAAACTGAAATTGAGGCAAATGTAAAATAATTTGATTTCAATTAATAATTATTACTCAATTTTCAGGATAATATGTGCTTTATCCTGACAATAAACTATTCATCAAAATAAACAATCCAAATTTCAACTTAATAAATCAGGGCTTGTTATTATGTATTAAAGAAATAAAGCTTTTATAATGGATCATGTAGTATATCTTGATGCTAAATCAAAAGAACTAATGAAAATAACTCAGGGCACTAAATCGATGATCCTGAGAGGTGCTCAGGGCAGAAAACTTCCTTATGGCAGAGTTTTTGAAGGTGATATTTTATATTTTACTAATAATGATGGTTCAGGAATTATTCATTCTAAAGCTGAAGTAAAAAGTGTTATTAATTCTGAAAAACTGACTGTTGAAGAATCTTATGAACTTATCGAAAAAAACAAAGAACAGCTACAAACCGACAAATCCATTTTGAATAGATTTGGTGGTAAAAGGTATTTAGTACTGATTTCAATTAAAAATTTTGAAATGATTGAAAACTTTACTTTTGACAGATCACAGTTTTCAAATATGGATGACTGGCTTTTGGTCGAAAAAATTGGAAATGTAATGTTTTAATTGGATCAGACATTTTTATTTTTTACCGAAAAATGAATGAATCTTTGAAATTCAGAATTGAAAAAAGACAATTTTTCCATATCTGTAATTTTTATGATGGTAGTTTAAATCCAAATTTAGTTTAAATTAAATATAATAATTTAACTTTGTAAATGTTTTTAATTTAAGAAAATAATTAAAATTTTAATATGCAAATCAAAAGTTTATTTACCGGTTCCGGTTTAAAGAAGGTACTTTTTACAGCCTTGTTTGTAATTATTCTAATAATCGCAGGTTCTGTTTACTATAACTATTTTTTCACTTATAGTGAAGGTTATCGTGCAGGGCTTTTGCAGAAATTTTCCTATAAAGGTACAATTTTTAAAACTTACGAAGGAGAAATGATATTGAGTAGTGTTCAAAGCAATAAGAATGTTGCTATAGCTTCTGAAAAATTCATTTTTTCAGTAGCTGAAAAGGAGGTTGCTCAGAGACTTGATACTCTTCAGGGCAGAAATGTGATCCTGCATTACAAAGCAAAAAACGGAACATTACCATGGCGGGGAAATTCGTTATATATAGTTGATAGCGCCAAAGTTATAAAATAATCCTTTGTTTTATTAATACAACACCATCTTTAATGGCAGAAAAATTATACACATTAATAACCGGGGCCAGTTCCGGGATAGGCAGGGCATGTGCCTTTGCTCTTGCCAGGGAAGGGAAAAACCTTTTACTTGTTGCAAGGAGAAAAGACAGGCTGGAAGAAATTAAAAAAGATTTATCTTCGAAGTTCAGTTTAGATATAAAAGTATTTGGAACAGATCTGAGCATCGTCGAAAACATAAATTCCTTATTTGAAAAACTAAAAGGTCTTGATATTGACATACTGATAAACAATGCCGGCTTTGCTTTGGGCAAATCATCAATAGAAGACTATGACTGGAATGACTTCAACCAGATGATTGATGTAAATGTCAGGGCATTTACAAGAGTTGCCCAGCTTGCCATTCCTTTTATCAAAAAAACAAAAGGACACATAATAAATATCAGTTCTATAGCGGGTCTTGAAGCTTATGAAGGAGGATCGGTTTATTGCAGTACCAAGGCTTATGTGAAAATGATGAGCAAATCGATGCGTATCGACCTCGCAGGGACAGGTGTGAGAGTTACTGACATAGCTCCGGGTGCTGCTGATACTGAGTTTTCGCTTGTCAGGTTCAAAGGAGATAAGGAAGTCGCTGATGCTGTGTATAAAAACTTTGTTCCTCTATATGCTGAAGATATAGCTGAAACCATAGTCTTTGCTCTAAACAGGCCTCAATCAGTCAATCTGGAACAGATTGTAATTATGCCTACTGCACAGGCCGGTGCAACAAGGATACACAGAGAATTGAGAATGGAAAATTGATAGTTGAGAATTGATAGCTGAGAATTGAAAACAATCTAAAAGACAACAGAATATAAGTGAAAAATGGATTATTGGAATGATGTAATGGTTCATTTTTGGAATCGTGGATTATAGGAATATTGGAATGATGGATTATTGGATAAATGGTAAGTGAATTTTATTACGGACTAAACCACAACCGAATAACTGACAACTGACAACGGATGAAAAGTGGAATATTGAATTGGGAAATATTACCCTGCTACTCTGTAACCATGTTGACTTTTTACCAATAACAATTAACCATTGACAATTAATTCATAAACCATCATTCTTAAATCGTACCTCGTAAATTGTAAATCAATATGCCTTATAAAAATATTATTTTTGACTTTGGAGGGGTTTTAGTCGACTGGAACCCAAGATATGTTTACAGGGATTATTTCAACACCGAAAGTGAAATGGAGCACTTCCTTAAAAATATTTGTACTGACGAATGGAATCTTGAACAGGATAGAGGCAGGTCAATGGCAGAAGGCACAGCTTTGCTTCAGCAGCAATTTCCGGAATACCAAGCGCTGATTCAGGTTTTTTATGATAAATGGGAATTTATGCTCAAAAGTGATATTCCTGCAAATGTGGAATTGCTCTACAAACTAAAAGAAAGTTTTGATCTTTATGGCCTCACCAACTGGTCAGCAGAAACAATTTCCGTAGCCTATGAGAGATTTCAGTTTTTCAGCGAATTCAGGGGAATAGTGGTTTCTGGACAGGAAAAAATGGCAAAACCCGACAAAAGGATATTTGAGTTATTGCTTGACAGATACAGAATAGAGGCTTCAGAAACGATATTCATCGATGATAATATCATCAATATAAATGTAGCTAAAGAACTCGGACTTAATGCTGTTCACTGTGATTCTCCTGCAGGATTGAGGCAAAAACTGTCTGCTATCATTACATTACCACTTTAAAGTCAGATAAAATAATTCCAGGCTTTAATGACAAAACCCATGAAATAATATGAATATATTCTGGTTCAGAAGAGATCTTCGTCTGGAGGACAATCATGCACTCTCGGCATCTCTGGAAAGTGGACTGACTAAACCTATATTCATATTTGACAAAAACATTCTGAACGATCTTGAAAAAGATGATGCAAGGGTAAGTTTTATATACAAAACGCTGAAGGTACTCAACATAAAACTACAGGAATTCGGCTCAGGAATCGAGATCTTTTTTGGTGATCCGGTAGAAATATTCAGGGATATTATAAAAAATGAAAAGCCTGCCTCTATTTACCTTAATGACGATTATGAACCTTATGCAATCCAAAGGGACAAGGCAATAGAACAGTTATCCGTGGAAAATAATGTCAGATTTTTCAGGCGCAAGGACCATGTGATATTTGAAAAGGATGAAATTCTAAAATCGGATGCCAAGCCTTTTCAGGTTTATACTGCCTACAAAAATAAATGGCTGTCCAGCTTTTCCGAAATAAAAGAATACGACAGCCAGTTGAAACTTGACAATCTTTTAAAATTAAAAAGCAAATTCCCGGAACTTGAACAAATCGGATTCCACGAATCGTATATTTATGTAAAACCATATAGCTTCACAGGTCTGGAAAACTATCAGGATGTGAGGGATTTTCCTGCTTTGAATAAAACCTCTCACGCATCTGTGCATCTGCGATTCGGCACCCTTTCAGTAAGGCAGGCAGTAAAACAAGCTATGAACGTCAACCCTACCCTGCTAAATGAACTAATATGGAGAGAGTTTTTCATGCAAATACTTTATCATCATCCGAATGTTGAATTCGAAAGTTTCAATCCAAAATACAGAAACTTAGAATGGATCAATGATGAGCAAGATTATGAAAAATGGCAAAAAGGAATGACAGGATATCCCCTTGTGGATGCAGGAATGAGAGAACTAAATGAGACCGGATATATGCACAACCGGGTTAGAATGATAACGGCAGGATTTCTGTGCAAACATCTGCTGATTGACTGGAAATGGGGAGAAAAGTATTTTGCCTCAAAACTGCTCGACTACGACCTGTCGGCAAATAACGGCAACTGGCAGTGGGCAGCAGGTACCGGCTGTGATGCAGCACCTTATTTTCGCATTTTCAATCCGGCATCTCAACAGGAAAAGTTCGATAAAAATAAGGAGTATATCAAAAAATGGATTCCTGAATTTGGCACTCCTGATTATCCGGAACCGGTTATTGATCATAAATTTGGAAGGGAAAGAGCCCTGAGTGTTTTTTCAAAATCAATTAAAAAATAAACTTTTGCTTTATTTTTTTCAAAAAAATACTATCTTAGCCTAAATAATGCACTATGTTAAAATTCCGGTAGTATTAACTAATCTAAGGATTTTGGGTATTACATTGTTTAATTTTCATAATGACTCATATATACACTGTGCAGGTTTGATATATTAGTAATAGTCATGAAAATTATAAGGATGCTTAAAAGCTTTTTTTGTCATATTAAATTAAAATATATACCTATTAGTTTAATTTAAAATACTTTGCGACTTTGCTCCTGATATTCATCGGGCTTGTGTAAAATTAAATGAAATGATGGAAACCAAGCTGGAAAATATACTCACTAATTCATACAAAGTAAAAATGATTTCCTATTTAAAATCACATCCTGAAGATTTTGAAGAAGCTATCAAACTTGCAATTGACGATAAACAGCCCTATTCCTGGAGAGCTGCCTGGTTATTGTGGAGTTGCATGGAGAAAAACGATCATAGGATAAATGTATACATCGAGCAAATTATCGATACATTACAATCAAAAAACGATAATCAACAGAGAGAATTACTGATGATTCTGCAGAGAATGAAATTAAGTGATGATTACACAGGAAAATTATTCGACATATGTGTTAATATTTGGGAGAAAACCGCAAAACAAGCATCTGTTAGATATAATGCATTTAAGCTAATAGTAAAAATTGTCAAAAATAATCCTGAATTATTGCATGAAGTTAAATTGTTTATTGAGCCACATTACATGGATCCTCTGTCAGATACTGTTAAAAAAATTATTGTTAAAATGATCAGGAACCTAAAAATAACTGATATCAGAATGTTTGATTAATTTGTCAATAGAAGTTGAGGATTATGCAAAAATATGTTTTTAAACAAATTCCGACAGAAAAGAAAGAATTAACTACCACAATATCAATTTTTTCCTTAAATTTGTTAGATTAATTTTTATTAAAATTTTATAGTATCCAAAATGGTTTAATCCGGAACTGAGATTTCGAATAAAATGATGAAAATCAGCATTTTATATTTTTTGCTTTTTTTGTCAGTTAATACTTTAGCTCAAAGTTCCCCATGTTTTGAAATTCTAAACCTTCCTGATACTATACATGTTTGCAAAAACACTCAAATTCAGTTTAATCCTACACTCGATAATGTAGGGACAATAATTCCCCTCGACACTACCTGGTCACCTTCTACAGGTCTTGACAATCCGGATATCATCAATCCAACCGCAAGTTTGGGCACAATTTCCCAGCAATACAATCTTGTTGTAGAAGGCCTTACAGATTTAAATCTGATTGAGAACTGGGATTTTAGTCTTGGTACAACAGGTTTTATTACGAGTTATATCGAAGGTTTTGGTTCCAGTGGACTGGTGCCTGAGGGAACATTTGCAGTTGTATCCAATCCATCCCTGGTGCATCCCAATTTTGCAAGTTTTTATGACCATACATACGGAAACAGTGCCGGCAGCATGATGGTTGTAAATGGATCCGGAACTGCAAATACAATAGTATGGCTTCAGGATATAATTGTAAAGCCTGATACATGGTATGATTTTTCGGCATGGGCAGCTACATGTGTATCTCAAAGTCCAGCTTTGCTTCAATTCAGTATAAACAGTGTTTTACTGGACACTCCCTTCCAGTTGCCAAATACAACTGGTAACTGGGTAAATTTCCATTCCAAATGGTACAGTGGATCAAATGTAAATGCAGAGATATCCATAGTGGACCAGCAAACCATTTTAGGTGGAAATGATTTTGCAATTGATGATCTGCGGTTCAGAGAAATATGCAAAGCTACAGACTCTGTCTTTGTTCATGTCATCGATCTGCAGCCGGAATTTCATTATGATTCAATTCCCGGATGTACCTCCGACCAGATCAATTTTACTTTTGTAAATGAGGGAGGAGATTTTCCTGAAGAATTCATTTGGGATTTCGGAGACGGAACTACTTCAAATGAGTTAAATCCTGTTCATATATTTTCACCCAAAGGTTTGTATGAAGTGACCATGACTATAAGAAAAGGTGATTGTATAGAAACCTATTCATTAGAAATAAACACTGCCGATTTTATCAAACAGGTCGATGCATTTATCTCACAGGACAAAAATGTTGCCTGTATTAATGAATCAATAAGTTTTTATTCGCTTGGCCAGGGAAATTATCCGCTGGAATTCTTCTGGGATTTTGGAGACGGAAATACATCAGAGGATTTTGAAATAGTGCATACTTATGAAAATCCGGGTTACTATACAGTTACACACATAGTTACTGACAATTATGCCTGTTCTGACACCACACAGGTTGATATAGAGGTCATTTCTCCTCCTCAAATAATTCCCGTACCTGATCAAAAATTGTGCTTTGGTGAATCAACAGTTGTTGATCTGACTCATATTGACGACATTATTGTTTGGTATGATGGTAGTAAAACCAAAATCAGAACTTTTTCAATCAGCGGCAAATACAGCTATACGATTATTAATGGAATTAATTGTTACAGCATAGATACTTTTGAGGTTAAAATAAATAAAGAACCTCAAAAAAATAATTTTGAAGGAAAGATTTGTGAAGGAGCATCATACGATTTCTTTGGAGACATTTATGACAAACCAGGTACCTATGCAGACACCTTAAGATCATTTCAGGGATGTGATTCAATATATTATGTATTGAATCTTACTTTTACCCCACCTGTGTCTGCAACTATAGGCACAGATAAAAACCAGATTTGCATTGGAGAATCTATTGATTTTGAATCACATGCATCAGGATCCTATCCATTTACCTATTTATGGGAATTCGGGGATGGCAGTATTTCAAATGAACAGAATCCAGAATATACTTATAAAAAACCCGGGAAATTTATTGTTAAACATATCATAGCAGATAAATATCTTTGTTCAGATTCACTTTTTACAAGTATTGAAGTAATGTCTTACCCTGTAATTGTTCCGATACCTGATTATTTTCTGTGCTTTCCGGAAAAGGCAGATATCATTATAAGTCCCGGTAATGCAACAATACAATGGAACGATGGAAATGCTGATTCTTTAAGAATTCTGCCAACATCGGGAACTTTCAGTTATACATTAATTAATGAATTTAACTGTTCAGTATCCGATACTTTTTCTGTTTTCATTTCAGCTCCGGCATCACATCAGATTATAGAAAAGGTTTTGTGCAAATATGAAAAATTCATTTTCCTTAACAAAACCTATGAAATACCCGGAGTCTATTTTGATACAGTGTTTACAAAACTTGATTGTGATTCAATAGCTTATACTATTAAGATAAGCAGATTTATTTCAGCATCAGCAGCATCTGATAAAAAATTTATTTGCCTCGGAGATACTGTTAATTTCTACTCAAATGATACAGGGATTGATCCTTTGCAGTTTGAATGGATTTTTGGTGAAGGTGATAGATCAATTATTAAAAATACTTCATATAAGTTTAAAAAACCAGGGAAACACACTGTTATCCACATAGTTACGGATAACAACTCCTGTTCTGATACTGCAAAACTGGAAATTGAAGTATATGATTTACCTAAGATCACTCAAATTTCAGACCAGTTTGGATGTTTCGAAGAATTAATCCAGGTTGATGTTAAAAGTAATAATTATGATGTTATCTGGAGTGATGGATGCACTTTTAAAATCAGAGATATTTCTAAACCGGGAACTTATATCTATACATTGACAGATGCTATCGGATGTAAGTCATCAGATACTTTTTTGATCACTAAATCTCCTGTACCTCTGTCTATAAAAATGGAAAAAACTTTATGTAAATATGAAGATTTCAGTTTTCTTGATAAAGTGTATAAAAATACCGGAACTTATTCGGATACAATATTTTCAGTAAAAAACTGCGATTCTGTTTATTATGATATCTCAATACTTCAATATCCGGAAGTCCCGATTGAAATCAGCGGAATAACCTGAATATGCGAAGGAGAAAAAACAACTATCAATTTCATCAGCCAGCATCACGATATTATCGTAAATGGCATTATAATTCAGAATAAATTTGAGGTGTCAGAAAGCGGAAATTATTATGTAACAGCTAAAGATAAATATGGATGTCCTGACAGCCTGGAATTCAATATTGAAAAATATCCATCACCGGAAATTTATACTGAAGACATCATAGACGAACCATTTATTAAGGATAAGCCACTGAATGTCAGATACAATGGAAATATAATTCAATATGACTGGCAACCTGCAACCGGACTTGACTGCTATGACTGCGATGTCCCAAAAATCATTTCTAAATGGGAAGGAATTTACAATATAATGGTTGTAAGTGATCATGGCTGTGAAGCAGAAGAAGATCTTAAAATATCCTACAGAAAACTATCAGTATACATTCCCAATGTTATCTACGGCTGTGCTAATAATCCAAATAATGAAGTTTTCCTCCTCCAAACAAACATAGATGTAAATTATGATTTGATGATATTTGACCGCTGGGGAGAAAAATTATTTGCTGCCGAAAACTTGAGATCTAATGATTTCACCGCTGCATGGAGACCCGGAAAAAAGTACAATCCGGGAGTATTCGTGTGGGTGATTAAGTACGAATTTGAAGGAGAATCCAAAACACTTGCTGGAGATATCACTTTATTGCAATAAAAATAAAGCTAAAAAATATTTTCTTCTTAAAAAAAGCATTTACAACCTTATTATTTCAAATTCTACAAAACCTTAGCTTTCATAGTTTTGATTTTTTTTAAATCAACTTATACTATCGCAGTTTGTAAGTACTTAGGCAGGTTGGCTTTTAAAATATCTTATACAAATCAAGGAAAATTACCTTATAGGAAATGGGAAAATTTGCCACTAATGCAGGAATCAAAAAATATTCGGGAATTCGTGGCTAAAATCAAAATAATTTGGAAATAATAATAATTGAAAACGTGGTTAATATGCCTTTTTTGTTATATTTTTGTATAAAATCTATTGGTCCAATTTTCTTAAACTTTTTACCTATGAAAAATCAAATACTTATTTCCGTAAAAATTGTATTTTTTTTACTTTCTGCAGTGGTAATACTGATGGAATCAAGCACAACTATTTCCGGACAATGTCAGAATACATATAAATATCCATCTTCTGATATCGAAGCATCAAAATTTAGTGATACTGTTTTGATAGCTACAGACCAATATGCAGGGGAATACTTTGTGATAAAAAACCTTGTTCTTAATAAAACCTACCAGTTTACATCCTCAAATACAAATGATTATATAACTGTCCGAGATATCATAAGCGGAGCCCTGCTCAGCCACGGAAGTACACCACACAATCATAGTGTGGGTTCTGGTCCTGATATCGTGCAGGTGCATATCAACCTAAGTTCTCCTCCATGCGGTTCTCAGAATGAAAGCAGGACAACAAAGGCCATTTGTACAAACTGTCCGGTTATACCACCAATGGTAGGTGTCAATAACCCCAGTATGCAGGCTACTCTTGATGTTGGAGGTGAGATAAGAGTAGGTGACTCTGGCAGAAACCCTGTGGCCGGTATGATCCGGTGGAATGATGATGCACAGGATTTTGAAGGCTACGATGGCAGTAAGTGGCTTTCACTCACGAAAAGTAACATCCCCGGTCAGTTTGGAAAACCTAAGCCCTCAGAATTAATTGAAGATCAGAAAATTACCGCTTCAGATGGAGGTACCGATGACTATTTTGGTACCTCAGTATCCATCTCCGGGGATTATGCCATCATAGGAGCAGATCATGATAATGCAATTCAAGGCTCAGCTTATATTTTCAATCGCAATGGTACCTCATGGATTCAACAGGCTAAGCTGACCTCTTCTGACGGGGCAGCAGGCGATTATTTTGGAGCGTCTGTATCGATCTCAGGGGACTATGCAGTCATAGGAGCTAAATATGATGATATAGGCAGCAATCCTACCCAGGGATCAGCTTATATTTTCAATCGCAGTGGTACCTCATGGATAGAACAGGCTAAGCTGACCGCTTCTGACGGAGCAGCAGGCGATGTGTTTGGTCATTCAGTGTCCATCTCGGGCGACTATGCAGTCATAGGCGCTGATGGTGATGATGTAGGCAGCAATACTGACCAGGGCTCAGCTTATATTTTCAATCGCAGTGGAACTGCTTGGACCGAACAGGCTAAACTTACTGCTTCTGACGGGACAGATACCGATTATTTTGGCAATTCCGTATCAATCTCGGGTGACTATGCAGTAATAGGAGCTTATAATAGCTATTCTACAAATGGATCAGCTTATGTTTTCAAACGCAGTGGTACCTCATGGACTCAAAAGGCTAAGCTGACCGCTTCTGACGGAGCAGCAGGCGATGTGTTTGGTCGTTCAGTATCCATCTCCGGGGATTATGCAGTCATAGGAGCTTCTGAATCAGCCTATATCTTCAATCGCAGTGGTATCCCTTGGACTCAACAAGCTAAACTAACTGCTTTCGATGGAGTGGGTGGTGATGGGTTTGGCAATTCAGTATCCATCTTTGGGGACTATGCAATCATTGGAGCTTTTAATAGCTATTCTAGAAAGGGGTCAGCTCATATTTTCCATCGCAGTGGTACCTCATGGACTCAACAGGCTAACCTAACTGCTTCTGACGGGGTTGCTTTTGATCATTTTGGTTATTCAGTATCCATCTATGGGGACTATGTTATCATAGGAGCTGATTGGGATGATATTGGCAGTAATACATTCCAGGGCTCAGCTTATATAATGGAAAAGAAGTGAAAGCTATTCAGGAGTTGAAATGATCAGGAGTTTGTATGAATTTAAGAAATGACCTCTTAATAACAGGTCGTTTTATAAGTTCAATAATAATGATTTTACCCTAAATACTTAAAGGGAAGTCATTGAAAATAAGCCTTAAATACCTCCCCAATCGTATTATAACGGAACCTGAAGCCTTCATTACGCAATTTTTCACATGAAACCCGGCTGCCTTCTGTAATAATAATTGCCATTTCAAGAGCATTATCATCAGTAAGCATTCGGGTACAGCAGGCAATATCATTGGCCTGATATTTTGGCTTTAACTCCCTTAAAATCTTTAAAATAACTTATTCAAATCAAGGCAAATTACCTTATAGGAAATGGCAAAATTTGCCACTAATGCAGGAATCAAAAAATATTCGTGAATTCGTTGCTAAAATCAAAACAATTTGAAAAAAACTGAATTGAAAACGTGGTTATTATGCTTTTTTTATTATATTTTTGTATAAAATCTATTGGTCCAAATTTCTTAAACTTTTTACCAATGAAAAATCAAATACTTATTTCCGTAAAAATTGTATTTTTTATACTTTCAGCAGTGATAATACTGATGGAATCCAGTGCAAGTCTTTCCGGACAATGTCAGAATGCAATTAAATATCCATCTAATGATATCACTGCATCAAGATATAATGACACAGTTTTGGTAACAGCATTCCAATATGCAGGAGACTATTATGTAATAAAAAACCTGGCACTTAATAAAACTTACCGCTTTACATCATCGAATACAAATGACTACATCACAGTGAGGGATATACAAAGCGGAGCCCTGCTCAGTCACGGAAGCACACCTCATGACTTTAATGTGGGTGCCGGGCCTGATATCGTTCAGGTGCATATAAACCTTACTTCTCCTCCTTGCGGAACCGAATATACCAACAGGACCACAACAGCACAATGTTTTGACTGCCCGGATGAGCCACCAATGATAGGGGTAAATAATACCAGTATGCAGGCTACCCTCGATGTAGGAGGAGAGATTAGACTGGGTGACTCTGGCAGAAACCCTGTAGCCGGTATGATACAATGGAATGACGACACACAGGATTTTGAAGGCTATAATGGCAGTAAATGGATTTCACTCACCCAGAGCAACGTACAAGGTCAGTTTGGAAAACTCAAGCCTTCAGAATTAAATGAAGATCACAAGCTGACCGCTTCTGACGGGGCAATGAACGATTTGTTTGGTTTTTCAGTATCCATCTCCGGGGACTATGCAGTCATAGGTGCTCCCCAAGATGATAATAGCGGCAATGAAGACCAAGGCTCAGCTTATATCTTCCAACACAGTGGTACTTCCTGGACTCAACAGGCTAAGCTGACCGCTTCAGATGGGGCAGCAGATGACCGTTTTGGCATGAGTGTATCTATCTCAGGGGACTATGCACTCATAGGAGCAGAATTTGATAATTATAACCAAGGATCAGCTTATATCTTCCATCGCAACGGCACTGCATGGACTCAACAGGCCATACTGACTGCTTTAGACGCAGCAAATAAATATTTTGGGGTTTCAGTGTCCATATCAGGAGACTATGCAATCATAGGAGCTCATTATGATAATATTGGCATCAATTTTGAACAGGGCTCTGCTTATATTTTCAATCGCAGTGGTACAGTATGGACTCAACAGGCTAAGCTGACCGCTTCTGACGGGGCAGCGAATGATAAGTTTGGGTGGTCTGTTTCAATCTCAGGGGATTATGCAGTCATAGGAGCTCCAAAGGATGATATAGGCAGCAATACTGCTCAGGGATCAGCTTATATCTTCAATCGCAGTGGTACAGTATGGACTCAACAGGCTAAGCTGACCGCTTCTGACGGGGCAGCGAATGATAAGTTTGGGTGGTCTGTTTCGATCTCAGGGGATTATGCAGTCATAGGAGCTTCATATGATGATATAGGGGGCAATACAGACCAAGGCTCAGCTTATGTTTTCAATCGAACTGGTACTACCTGGACTCAACAGGCTAGTCTTACCGCTTCTGACGGGGCAGCGAATGATTATTTTGGTTATTCAGTTTCGATCTCAGGGGATTATGCAGTCATAGGAGCTTATTTAGATGATATTGGCAGCAATGCAAACCAGGGCTCAGCTTATGTTTTCAATCGCAGTGGCACTTCATGGACTCAACAGGCTAGTCTTACCGCTTCTGACGGGGCAGCGAATGATTATTTTGGACATTCAGTTTCCATCTCGGGTGACTATGCAGTCGTAGGAGCTTATTATAAACATGTAGTTAGCATTATAAACCAGGGATCGGCTTATATAGTAGAGAAGAAGTGAGAGTTATTCACGAGTTTAAATGATCAGGAGTTTGATTGAATTTAAGAAATGACCTCTTAATAACAGGTCGTTTTATAAGTTCAATAATAATGATTTTACCCTAAATACTTAAAGGGAAGTCATTGAAAATAAGCCTTAAATACCTCCCCGATCTTATCATACCTGAACCTGAAGCCTTCATTAAACAATTTTGCACTTGAAACCCTGCTGCCTTCTGTAAGAATAACAGCCATTTCTCCGAATATCAATCGCAAAAGCCATCCGGGTACAGGAGGAAAAATCATTGGTCTTTTTATGGCTTTGGCAAGAGATTTAGTAAATTGTCTGTTATCAATATGTTCCGGTGCCACGGCATTATAGATTTCTCTTTCTCTGTTATTTTCGATCAGGAAAAGAAAAATCCGGGCCAGGTCAGATATCTCTATCCAGGGCATATACTGCCTGCCTGTACCTATCGGAGAACCAACAAAATATTTTACCGGGGTTATCATCTTTTCCAAAGCTCCACCACGAGGAGAGATAACAACACCTAAACGCAGCAAATTATAATCCACATTAAGTTCCCCAAATTTTTTTACACTATCTTCCCATTTTATAACTACATCCGATAAAAAATCAGTGCCTGGCGGGTCGGCTTCAATAAATATCCTGTCTGTAGTTACAGCACCATAATAACCGACTGCAGATGCTGAAATGATTTTCACAGGCTTCTTTACACATTTTTTTACAGCGTTATAAATCAGTTCCGTAGTCCCTACCCTGCTGTTCAGAATTTTTTCCTTCTGCTTTTCATCCCATCTTTTTGCGCTGATATTTTCCCCTGCCAGGTGAATTATCACATCAGCAAATTCAACGGCCTTATCATCGATAATTCCTTTTCATAATTCCAGTAAAAGGAATTTTCTTCCTGAATATCTTTTCTTCCGGTCAGTATACCTGTATTATATCCCCTGGCTCCAAGAAGCTTTCTGATCTCTGTTCCGACAAGGCCTGTTCCGCCTGTTATTAAAATGTTTTTCATATAATTGTTAATTGCTAATGGTTAATTGTTAATGGTTAATGGTATCAAGGTTACAGGGTAACTGGGTAGAGTTATTGAAAGGTTTAAATTGTTAGTTTTAAATTGTTAATATTTTACTTAAAATCATAAATCGCATTTCGTAAATCGAAAATCATAAATCATTCTACCTTCCTACCCTTCTACATATTCACCTTAAACAAGTACTTCTCATGCAGTTCATCCACAGAAGAGTTTTTATCAAAATCATGGATGTGGTGATGGAAAATACTTAACTTATTGAAAATTCCTATAGCTTCCTTTATCTCGTTCTCATCAAGGTTTCCTATGATAATCTGCGACACTTTGTACATTTCATCAAAAGCACTTATTATGTGTCTTCTTCCTTCCAGGGTAAGTGAAACCCTCTTTGCCCTTTTATCATTTTCATCAGGAAATTCATGGATCAGCCTGTTCTTTAATAAACGCTTAAAAATCTCACTTCCGCTTGACATTTCAAGCATGTGCATATTTATAAGTTCATTTTTTGATATACTGTCAGTCAGCAGCAATGAAGCAAGAAATCCATATTCATCAATTGAACTCCATGGTTTATCCTGAAATACTTTTTTCACATAATGCTTGGAAAACTTATAAAGTTGAACAAGCAGAGTGGAAAACTCCACCTCAGGATGAATTTTATAGTTTTTATAATCAGCTTTATCAAGGTTATTTGAAAAATTTGCAGAAGTTGTTTCCAATACCTTATCTTTGAGATAAATTGAAAATTCTCTGATATCATAGTTACCTACCTCATTTTCATAGGTTTCAATGTGTTGCAGTACCTGTTTTATTAGATTTATTTGATCTGACATAAAAATAGTTTAAAATAAATGCAAAATAATTAAACAATTTAATACATTTTTGCATTATATTTGCAAAATTAATACAAAATCGTAATAAAATGAAAATATTATCAATTTTTTTAACAATTTTTACAGCAGCAATTTTTTTCAATAGCTGCAACGTAACAAAAAACACATCTGAAATTGTGGTTTATTCAGACAACAAAGATCAGAATTCTGAAAAATTAGCTATTACTCTTATTAAAGGTAAAGGCTTTAATCACCCTACTTATGTAATATGGATGGAAGATGAATGTGGTAAATACATTAAGACTCTATTTGTGACTAAGTCATATGCCAGCGGAATATTTGGACATCAGATGGTTGGTGATTCAGTCTGGTTAAAGACCTCAGGAGCTTCTTATCAACCGGCAGCATTGCCTTACTGGACATTCAGGAAAGGACTTATAATTGGGAAATCCTACATTCCCGATCCAAACAATCCTTTCGTGGACGCATTTACCGGCGCGACACCAAAAAGCGATTTTAGATTTGAGACAAATAAATCAGGTAATTCAAGAGAATACAGAATTTTACTGGAAGTGAACCAGGCATGGGACTGGAATCAGTACTGGACAAACAATAAATTCCCTGACAGTCCTGCCTACAAACATTCAGCTCAGCCATCAGTCATTTATGAAGTATCGGTCAATAATGAAAATACTGAATTTTATCTTAACCCTATAGGTCACGGAGATCCTAAAGGTGAAACCGGAACACTTTATTCCAATCTGGGTTCGCTGACAAGTGCAAAGGAAATATTCAGTTCAGTAAAAGTTGAAATTCAGAAATAAACTATTTAAACAATTAATAAACAAATGAAAACATATATAAAACTATTAGCATTTATTTTTATTTCCGGCTTTTTATCGGCCCAGTCAGGTCAGGTAAAAGGAAAAGTATTTGATGCCGGCAACAATGAACCCTTGCCATTTGCAAATGTAATGATTGAAGGGACACAGACAGGAGCTGTTACTGATCTTGACGGGAACTTCATAATAACCGGATTAAAGCCGGGATATTTCCGACTGGTGGTTTCATATCTTGGGTACAAACAGCAAACCAGTGAAGATATTCTCATAAGCAACAATAACAATCCTTTCATTGATATAGCTCTTGAACCCAATGAAAAGGTGCTGAATGAAGTTTTAATCACTGTCGATCCTTTCAGCAAAAAGGTAGAATCTCCGATTTCAATGCAAAGCATAGGGGCTAAGGAAATAGAAAGCAATCCGGGCAGCAACAGGGACATTTCAAGAGTTATACAGTCTTTTCCGGGAGTCGGATCAACCCCCAATTTCAGAAATGATGTAATAATAAGAGGAGGAGGCCCAAGCGAAAACAGGTTTTATCTCGATGATGTGGAAATTCCAGTTCTGAATCACTTTTCGACTCAGGGTGCATCAGGAGGTCCGGTTGGAATTATAAACGCTGACTTCATTAAATCTGTTGACTTTTACTCAGGTTCATTTCCTGCAAATAAATATAACGCTCTGAGTGGGATTCTTGATTTCAAGCAAAAAGACGGAAGTAAAGACAGGACAAATATACAGCTTGCATTAGGCGCAAGTGAAGCATCGCTGACCCTGGATGGCCCGGCAGGAAGTAAAAGCAATTATATCTTTTCAGTGAGAAGGTCATATCTTCAATACCTGTTCTCTGCGATTGGCCTGCCATTTTTGCCTACTTTCAATGATTATCAGTTAAGGTTTAAAACTGATTTCGATAAAAAAAATCAGCTGACAATTATAAGTATAGGTTCTTTAGATAAAAACACCTTAAATACCGGAATTGAAAACCCGGACCTTACACAGGAGTTTATTTTAAGCCAGATACCTGTCAACAATCAGTGGAGCTACACCTTTGGTGCTGTTTACAAGCATTTTTTTAACACTGGAAATCACACTCTTGTCATGAGCAGGAATATGCTTGACAATTCATTTTATAAATATCCTGATAATGATGAGTCAAAGCCCAGATTATTCGATTATTATTCGACAGAAGCAGAAAATAAAATAAGATATGAACTGAACTTCAGAAAAAACGAAGTTAAATATGTCATCAGTGCCGGTACGGAATATGCAAAATACTATAACGATACAAAGCAGGATGTTTTCAGAAATGGTGAAGTTATAAATTTCAAATACAGGACTGATCTTGACATGATTAAATACAGTGTTAGCGGCCAGCTTTCAAAGAGAATCCTGAGAAACCGCCTGCTCACTTCAGTAGGTTTCAGGCTTGATGGAAACAATTACAATTCCAGTATGCAAAACCTCTTCAATCAGTTTTCTCCACGAATTTCATTTTCATATACTCTGACGGATAAATCTGCCTTGAATGCCGGAGCAGGGAGATATTTTCAGTTGCCTGCTTACACAACTCTGGGATTCAGGAATCTGAATAGTGAACTGGTAAATAAGGATGCAAAATATATCGGTGTCAATCAATATTCCCTCGGCATCGAATACAGACTTACTAAATCCATTATTCTTTCTACAGAAGCATTCTACAAGGACTATTTCCAGTATCCTATCGATATTGAATCGGGTATAAGCCTTGCAAATCAGGGAGCTGATTTTAACATAGCAGGAGCTTCCGAGATAATTTCCAAAGGAGTTGGAAGGGCAACAGGATTTGAAGTTTTGGGAAGGGCCAATTTCAAGTCTTTTTCTTCCATAGCTTCGTATACATTTGTCAGAAGCCTTTTTAATGATATAAATAATAAGGAGATACCTTCATCATGGGATAGCCGTCATTTATTTACTATTACAGGCAGCAAGGAATTTAATAAAAACTGGAGAGCAGGATTCAAATGGAGATATGTGGGAGGATTGCCTTATACTCCCTATGATCTTGAAAAATCAAAAAATATAGCTGCATGGAATGCATCAGGAAGAGCGTATAATGATTTTACAAAACTCAACTCCGAAAGGTTGAAACCCTTCCACCAACTCGATATAAGGGTTGACAAAAACTTCTTTTTCAGAAGCTGGTCGCTGATGATTTATGTAGATATACAAAATCTCTACAATCTTAAATACACTGGACAGGAATATATAATCAGACAGAAAGATGAAAACGGATCATATATGACCACTGATAACGGAAAAAATTATATATTGCAAGCAGTTGAAAATGAATCAGGAAATGTACTGCCCACTATCGGAATAATGATAAAACTTTAAAAACCAGTAAAGAATTATGAAAAAAATAGTAATATTAGGTTCGGGATTTTCATCATTAGCTGCTTCATGCTATCTGGCTAAGGCAGGTTTTGATGTAACAATACTTGAAAAAAACAGCGAAGCAGGGGGAAGAGCCAGACAGCTATTGAAACAAGGCTTCACGTTTGATATCGGACCTACTTTTTACTGGATGCCTGATGTGTTTGAGCGCTTTTTCTCTGATTTTGGCAAAAACCTTCAGATTATTATGACCTTGTCAAGCTCGATCCGGGCTACCAGGTATATTTTGGGGTCAAAGACAGTATTTCGATTTCAGCTGATTTCGAAAAAATTAAAGCTGAATTTGAGAGGATAGAAACAGGGAGTTCTGCAAAACTGCAGAAATTCATGAATAATGCCAAAGATAACTATGAAATTGCGATAAATGACCTTGTATACAAACCGGGTCAGAACCTGATGGAAATTATAAACCTGAAGACATTCGGAAAATTGAACCAGTTCATAGACACTATTAAGGCTCAGGTTGGGAGGTATATTAAGAATCATAAATTGAGGCAGATCCTTGAATTTCCTGTTTTATTTTTGGGAGCAAAGCCGTCAAATACACCTGCATTTTACAATTTTATGAATTATGCAGACTTTGGTCTTGGCACATGGCATCCCAAAGGAGGTATGTACATGGTTGTTGAGGCTATCAAAAAACTCTCCGCAGATCTTGGAGTCAAAATCATATATGATACTGCCGCTGACAGTATAAATATAAAAAATAAAAAAGTAGTATCTGTATCATCAAAAGGCATTGATCATGAATGTGATATCCTGCTGAGCGGAGCAGATTACCACCATACAGAGACACTGCTTCCTGCTGCCTATAGGCAATATTCTGAAAGTTACTGGCAATCAAGGACTTTTGCACCGTCAGCACTGCTGTTTTATATCGGATTTGATAAAAAAATCGAAAATGTTTCTCATCACACTTTGTTCTTTGATACTGACTTTGAATTGCATGCAAGAGCCATCTATGATACAAAGACATATCCCGAAAATCCTTTGTTCTATGCAAGTTTTCCTTCAAAAACAGATACAGATGCTGCTCCTGCAGGAAAGGAAGCAGGAATTTTTTTAATTCCATTAGCACCCGGACTGAAAGAAGATAATGATGAAATAAGAAAAAAATACTACAGTATCATAATTGACAGGTTAGAAAAAGCTACGGGGCAGACTATCAGGGATAATGTCATTTTCCATGATTCATTTTCAGTAAATGATTTCATATCCCAGTACAATTCATACAAGGGAAATGCCTATGGATTGGCGAATACGCTGCTTCAGACACATATACTCAAGCCACAGCTTAAAAGCAGTAAAGTTAAAAACATGTATTTTACCGGTCAGTTGACTGTCCCGGGACCGGGGGTTCCGCCAAGTCTGATTTCAGGGAAAATAGTAAGTGAATTGATTATCAAGAAAAATCAAAGCTCATGAAATCACTCTATGACAATACAAGCTTTAAGATCAGCAAACTGGTAACTCACAGTTACAGCACTTCCTTTTCTTTGGGCATAAGACTGCTGGCTCCTGATGTCAGACCGGCAATTTATTCAATCTATGGTTTTGTGAGGTATGCTGATGAAATTGTAGATACATTTCATTCATATAACCGCACTACCCTGCTCGATGATTTTATCGGACAGTATAAAAAATCTCTTGAGGAAAAGATCAGTATGAACCCCATTCTGAATTCGTTTCAGGAAATTGTACATAAATACGGATTATATGACCTCGTTGAAGATTTTCTAGATAGCATGAAAATGGACCTTGAAAAGAAAGATTATGAATCTGATCAGGAATATAAGAAATACATATATGGATCGGCAGATGTTGTCGGACTTATGTGTCTGCTTGTTTTTGTTTATGGTGACAGGGAAAAATACGAGGAACTGAAGCCGGCTGCCATGTCGCTGGGTTCAGCATTTCAAAAGGTAAATTTCCTCAGGGACATAAAAAATGATTTTGAAAACCTCGGCAGATCATATTTCCCTAATGTCGATAAATTCAATTTCAATGAACATACCAAAAAAGATATTATCACAGATATTGAAAAGGATTTTGCTGATGCATATAAAGGAATTCAAAAATTGCCAATAAATGCAAAGCTAGGGGTTTTTATAGCCTATAAATACTATCTTTCATTGTTACGAAAGCTGAAGAGAAAAGACAGCAAACAGATACTGGCATCAAGGATCAGGATATCAAATCCGCATAAAGTGTGGATATTTTTTAAATCGCTGATCAGGCACAAATTCAATTTGATTTAATATGTTGACTATCATTTCATTAATTTTTTTAAGATTTTTAACTTTCAATTGCAGTGATATCAATGATGTGAGAAAAGAATACAATGAGATAAATTCAGAAGACCGGCTTGAATCATTCATGAAGAAAATAGAAAATACCAAATGTGCAGACTTCATACCATACAGGGCATCTGCCACCATGATGAGAGCTCAGTATGCTTTTTCTCCCGTCAGCAAACTGAATCATTTTAAAAAAGGTAAAACAGCACTTGAAGAATACATCAAAAAAAATCCTGCATCTGTTGATGCCCGTTATGTAAGAATAATGATTCAGGCCACTATTCCAAAATTCCTGAATTATAGTTCAGATATAAAAAATGATATTAATTTTGTAAAGTCAAATATAAACAAAACCGACATACCAACTGAAATAAAAATTACAATTTTAAAAAATATCAACAATGTAAAAATTTGAATATGAATACATTAACCTATGCTATCATCACGCTTGCCACTTTTGTAACTATGGAAATGGTCACATGGCTTACTCATAAATATGTCATGCACGGATTCCTGTGGGTGCTTCATGAAGACCATCATCAGCCCGGATATGAGGGAATATTTGAAAAAATGATCTGTTCTTTATTATTTTTGCCACTCCCAGTATTTTGTTGTTTTATTTCGGAATTAAACCAGAACTTAATTATCTCTTTTTTATAGGCTTGGGAATATTTCTTTACGGATTTGCATATTTTCTTGTTCACGATGTGCTTATACATCAAAGGCTTAAATGGTTGAGAAGGTTCAGCAATCCATATTTTTCAGCCCTGAGGAAGGGTCATAAAGTCCACCACAAGCATCTGGGAAAAGAAGAAGGTGAAGTGTTTGGCATGTTGTTCGTACCCTTGAAATACTTCAAAGAACATAAGCAGTCATGAACCAGCATTATCTCTACCTGCTGATCAATATCGGGTGTATAATTGTTCCGTTCATTGCCAGTTTTTACCCGAAACACCCTTTTTATAAGGAGTGGAAGTATTATATTCCTGCAAATTTAATAATTGCTGTTCTCTTCCTTGTCTGGGATCATTTCTTTACAAAAATGGGAGTCTGGGGATTTAATCCCGATTACCTGACTGGAATTTACATTTCAAATCTGCCACTGGAAGAAGTGCTATTTTTCATAGCTATACCCTATGCATCTGTTTTTACTTATTTTGCAGTGAAATATCTCATCAAAAAAAATCCACTGGAGCAATATCAAAAGATCATTTCATTTCTGCTGGCAGTCATACTTATAGTAATTGCAAGCATGAATCTTGACAAATGGTATACTTTTACAAATCTGCTTTTGACTGGCTTAATATTGATATTTGCGATGATAAAGAAAATAAACTTATCCTATATATTCCTCGGATATATTTTTATTTTCCCGTTTTTCATCGCGAGTAACGGCATTCTCACAGGCACTTTTCTGGAATCGCCTATAGTTTGGTATGACAATAATGAAAACCTTGGATACCGGATCCTTACAATCCCAGCAGAGGACACTTTTTATGGATTTTCACTCATTTCTCTCAATATCTTGCTTTATGAGTATCTGAAAAGAAGATTTGCAGCAAGAGTAAATCCAAAATATTTTAGTGAATAAAAATAAAGCAGGGAGAGCATCTTCCTGCTTTATTTATATAAAATCTTTTTTTTATGCTTTAATCACAGCTTCTTTGCCTTCTCTTCCAGTTTCCTGCTATTTGAAAAATTAAAGGAGAATTCATCTCAAAGCTCAACACCAGTATTGTCCTCAATTATTCTTTTGTATTTTTCGAAAACCGCATGATCCTGCTTTTTCCCGTTAATCTTAAGTCCTTTTTCACTGATCTCAAATTTGTATTTCTGTTCTTCGTCGCTGATGAATCCATCGTTGAGCAGGCTTGACCTGATGATCTCACTCAAAGTCTTTGGTGTTTTTAGATGTATCGTCGATTTTGTAAGGGAGAATTAAGAGAAAGTATTTTTAAATCATTTTTACGTTTTTAAATTAATCTTATATAACAAGCACAGATCATTTTTAAATATTAGTTTATAACTGCTATCTAGAATCGATTTTATTTTTTGAAAATCAGGATCACTTTCGATTTGCATTTTACCGATAATGACAATATATGGAATTATCTTTATTTTACCATCTTTTTGAGGTAACGAAAATACTTCTTGTTTCAAAGGGTTAGAATAATAATGGCCAATCATTTTCTTATTATCAGCAGCCCAGACATTTAAAGGGGATAGATTGTACTTGCTTTCGAGGTTCCAACTTACAGGAAACCATTTTAATTGTCCTTCATAATTTTCAATCACTGCAACAGGTTTATCACTACCTAAATAGCCAGGACTGTGCATATGCAACCAATTAAAATCAGTTGCGAAATTGAATGGCAGTACAAGACTGCCTTTTTCAATAAATGGCACAACTTCTTTTATTAGTTTGACCTGTTTTGAAGTATCCTTCATGGCATCAATGTACCAAAATGAAAAAGTGCAATGTATTAATACAATCACCAGAAAAGCAATTTTATGAAGCCATTTCGGATATGCCAGGCATGATAACCAAAAGGCTAAAAATATAAAAACCAAAATGATAAGACGGTCTGGCAATACATTTGCATTGGGTACAATTAAAAAAAGAATTGTAAATATAAAAAAGAATAAAAACCATATTAGGCTGAATCCTGGTACAGGAATATTGATTTTCAGGTTTTTATCATTAAATGAAAGATTATTTTTAATACTGACAAGAATGTAGGTACCAAGCATCAGGATGAATAATGCCGAAAGTAAATGTGTTAAATGTATCCAACCCGCACAATAACAAAGTGTCAACATAGGACGAACATCAATAATCCAGTTAAGCAAAATTCTAAGATCTAATCGACCAGCTTCTTCAAGTGAATCAACATTAATGATATAATTCACTGAAAGCAAAAAAACAGGAATAATGGCAATTAAAATAAACTTTAATTTGGAAAAATACTCTTTCCAATTGGTAATCAAAACTCCATTTTCCGTTTTCTCAACTTTCAATAAAGTTAAAGGTAAAAAAATTGCAACAGCAATATTTACTAGTAAGATCAACATATGCGAGAAATAAACAAGCAGGAATAATAATGATAATATCACTGTTTGTCTCAAATTTGATTTTGCATTCCACCTTAGAATAAAATAGATCACTATAAAAAATGACATCAATGCAAAAACTAAGTTATATGATCCCAGATACAATAAATGATTATGGGCAAATAGTAAACCAAGACATGAAAATGCTTTGTTTTGCGGAGCAAACCATAGCACTATTTTCCTGAAAAAGAGCGGGAATAGCACTAAATAAGTACCTATGAAAATCTTTTCTGAAATATAATCCGGAAAAACCATATTTAAAATGGCAAAGAGAAAATGCGATATCCAGTTGGGGACAGGTAGCAAGTTGAACTTGAATAAATTTGAAAATTCCTGATTATTTCCAACAATTAGTTCTTTGATTATATTACCATTATAAATATGTCCCGGACCATCAAGTGTCAGATAATATTTGTTAAATATCAAAGGAGCTAATCCAATTAAAATCAACAAATAAAAAAAAACTTTTTCATTAAGTATCTTATCCTTTAATCTTTTCAATGATAAAAGTAATTAAGTAAAACTTTCTAAAATCTTAAGAATCAATGACTAAAAAAACTATTTTATAAATAAAAGTCCAATAAATCCAATAGACTTACAAAAATATACTTTTTAAGCATTTTAAATAGCTTATTTAGAAATAAACAATTATATTGCTTCTCAAACTCTTATACTCCACCAAATTTATTTATTGAATTAATATGAAAAAATTATCGATTACAGCTTCTTAGCCTTACTCTCCAGCTTCTTATTATTCGAAAAGTTGAATGAGAATTCGTCTCCAAGCTCAACACCAGTATTGTCCTCAATTATTCTTTTGTATTTTTCGAAAACCGCATGATCCTGCTTTTTCCCGTCAATCTTAAGTCCTTTTTCACTGATCTCAAATTTGTATTTCTGTTCTTCGTCGGTGATGAATCCATCGTTGAGCAGGCTTGACCTGATGATCTCACTCAAAGACTTCGGTGCCTTTTTGTTCATAGGGCTTTTTTGACCTTCCCATCCCGGAATTTCGTTGAAATCAAAATTATATCTTTTAAACATATCCTCCATCATCTTATCAATATCATTTCCAAAGGGCATCATTTCATTTCTGTGTTTTTCGAAATCAAAAGGTTCACCAAATCCTTTTGGCCATGAATCAAAATTATCATCGAAATTAAAATCAAATGTAGGACTGTCAAAATTGAATCTGAATGATTTCATGATTGAATCTACAGGAAAGAAACCAAAATTGAAATTGTCTCTGGATTTACTAAACATACTGTCACTTTCAAATCCATCTCCAAATTTGTATTCAAATTTAAATGGTGAATCACCTAAGTCTTCACCTTCTTTCTCGATAACTTTTTTCTCGATAATGCTGTCTCCTCTCATTTTAATTATAGTCTCCAGGATTTTCTTCTTTCCGTTGACAATTGTGATCTGTGTAATTCTTTGTTCTGATATAGCCTCTGGATTTTTTATTGAATCAGTATCTATCAACTGCATCAGTTGCTGATCTGGATTTTTCTTAAAAACATCAGTCGCTCTAAGTGTAAAAAACAAAACTAAAATAAGTAAACCTACAATACCAATGATTTTCAATAAATTAAATTTCGTTTTCATATTACAAAATTTTAATTACACAATATTTTTATTATACGTTTAAGATAGAATTTTTACTACTGGCAAACGATATATTATTAAAAAAATTACACAATTTATCACAAAAATTTACTTTCTTTCATCGAAAAAATGATTTTAAATGCCAATTAAATCTGATTATGGCCGTTATTTAAGAGTAATAAAAATTTTATTTTTGATTTTTTTCTTTATATCTTGCACCAAATTTTTTCTATGACAAAACGAGTTCACGATATATATATATTTCTCCTTATTGCAATTTCAGTTGCGGTCACTGTCTATATTATTTACATAGGCTCATCCTATTACAGCACTTCCCTTGAAGAAAGATTTTACCATCATGATCACAAAATACTGAAGCCTAACGGATTGTATGGTCATGGTATGGGAATTATCGGCACCCTGATGATCCTCATAGGGGTTTTTGGATATATGGCACGCAAAAGAATGAAATCCCTGTCCAGGATCTGGATTTTAAAGCACTGGCTGGAACTTCACATTTTCCTTTGTACTCTCGGATCTATCATTATTTTATTCCATACTGCATTCAAATTGGGGGGAATTGTATCAGTAAGCTTCTGGAGCATGGTCGCTGTTGTATTAAGTGGTGTGATAGGAAGATTCATCTATCTGCAGATACCCAGAACTATCCAGGGAAGGGAACTGAGCCTGTCAGAGATCAGGGAAATGAAGAGCAGTATTACTTCAAATATGAGAAATATTGCTTCCGAAGGCAGCGAATCTGATTTTATTTCATCTATTAGTTTACAGCCCGATGGGTCACAAGGCTTGATAAGCCAATATTTGAGTGATCGCAGGCAATTGGGCCAAATTAAAAATAAACTTAAAGAATTAAATATGTCAGGTTCTGAAAAGAAAAATATAATAAAAAATATATCAAGGGAAATATCACTGAACAGGAAAATACAGAGGTTGGCTCTTATGCAGCGTCTATTCCGGTATTGGCATATTGCCCACCTTCCTTTTGCTCTTATCATGCTGATCATTATGATCATTCATGTTGCAGTAGCACTTACTTTGGGTTATAACTGGATTTTCTGATGGAAGAAATGATCATTTATGGAAGTGTCGGACTATTGTGTTTTGCAATAATCTTATTTTACCTGCGAAAACTTAAAAAGGAATCGCTGGATTCGGAACACAAAATTGAAAGGGCTATAGAAGATGGTATCCATGAACCTGTATCACTTTATCCGTATATTGATCCAAACTCCTGCATCAGAAGTGGTGCATGCGTAATGGCATGCCCTGAAGAGGAGATCATTGGCATCAGGAATGGCAGAGCTACTCTGATCAACGCTTCGAGGTGCATAGGGCACGGGGCCTGTTTCCATGCCTGTCCCGTAGAAGCTATATCACTGAGAATAGGCACTGAAAAACGTGGAGTTGATCTTCCACATGTAAATCAGAATTTTGAAACCAATATACATGGAATTTTCATTGCAGGTGAATTGGGCGGAATGGGACTTATAAAAAACAGTGTGGAACAAGGAAGGCTTGCTGCTGACAACATATTGAAAACCATCGAAAAAAATCATAAAGCAGACTATGATCTGTTGATTGTTGGTGCAGGCCCGGCAGGTATCGCAGCTGCACTTCAGGCAACAAAGCTAGGCATGAAAGTGATAGTTCTTGAACAGGACTCGCTTGGTGGCACTGTTTCAAATTTTCCAAGGGCAAAAATTGTTATGACTTCTCCAATGGAATTGCCTGGCTATGGAAAATTAAGACTATTTAATACAAGTAAATCCGAATTGCTTACACTCTGGAATGAAGTAATATCAAAAAACAATATTAAAATTCTTGAACATAATAAAGTTGAGCAGATCAGCAAGGAAAATAATAATTTCAGGATAACTGCTTCAACAGGTGAAAGTTATTCAGCTCACAGAGTTTTACTTGCAATAGGCAGGAGAGGTACTCCAAGAAAGCTGAATGTTGAAGGAGAATTGCTTGAAAAAGTAGCATACAAATTGCTGGAACCTGAGTTGATCATGAATAAAAAAGTTCTGGTAGTGGGAGGAGGTGATTCTGCTATTGAGAATGCTTTATTACTGGCTGATAATAATGAAGTTACTCTCTCTTACAGAAGTGATAAATTCAACAGACTAAAACCAAAAAATTCAGAAAATATTGAAATTGCAGCAAAAAATAATAAAATAAAACTGATTTTTGAATCAAACGTAAAATTAATTACAGGAAATGACGTTTTACTACAATTAAAATCCGGTGATGAATTGAAATTAAAGAATGACCTCATTTATATATTTGCCGGAGGAGAATTGCCTACACAGTTTCTTGAAAAAACCGGTATTCAGATTTCAAAAAGATTTAATTATACAATTTTATCGCATAAGAAATAAATTGATTTTAAGGAGAAAACATATTAAATATATTTATAAATTATTGCTGATCCCTGCAATACTGATCATCTTTGCTCTGCCTTTGCACTGCCAGTTGTCACCGGGAAAACTCGCAAAAGCTCATTCCCACCTTGAAGGACTGAATAATTGCACCAAATGCCATGAACTGGGAGAAAAAATATCAGAAAAAAAATGTCTTGCGTGTCATAAAGAACTCAATACCAGGATTTCACAGGATAAAGGTTATCACAAGTCAAAAAACATAAAAGGAAGAACTTGCATCAGTTGCCACAGTGACCATCATGGACTGAATTTCGAGATGATACGTTTTGATAAAAAGAACTTCAATCATAATCTTACCGGATATGAACTAAAGGACAAACACAGGATTGAAGATTGTGCCAAATGCCATAAGGACGCTTATATATCTGATCCGGACATCAAAAAACTAAATAAAACATATCTTGGACTTGATACTAAATGCTTGTCATGTCACCAAGATTATCATCAGAAAACCCTTTCAAATGATTGTGCAAAATGCCATGATTATAAGGGATTCAAACCCGCTCCACTTTTTAATCATGATAAATCAGATTTCCCGTTAAATGGAGCTCATGAAAAAGTGAAATGCGAATCATGTCATAAAAAAGAGGTAAGAGCAGGCAAAGAATTTCAGGTTTTTTCAGGGATTCCATTTAAGTCTTGTTCTGCCTGCCACGAGGACCCTCATCATGGTGAATTTGGAACAAACTGTGCATCCTGCCACAATGAGGTGTCATTTCATCAAATAAAAGCTAACTCAAATTTTAACCATAACCTGACAGGCTTCGAACTTGAAGGCAAACACAAGATAATCGACTGCAAAAAGTGCCACGATAACAGACCTGGAACCAAAGGCAATTATAAGGAATTTGAAGCCACTCCCTCAATAAACTGCCTCACGTGTCACATAGATGAACATGAAAAAAAATTCAGCTCAAAATGTGAAGATTGTCATAATCAGCAAACCTTCAAAATCAATTCAAAACTAAAAGATTTCAATCACATTCTGACCGGATACTCTCTGGAAGGGAAACACAACAGTGTTGATTGCAAAAAATGCCATACAGGAACGAAAATGACAAATCCCCTGCCCCATGACAAATGTGCTGTTTGTCATACAGATTATCATAAGGGAGAATTTGCAAATACGAAATACAATGATTGCAATGCTTGTCATAGTACTGCCGGATTTAATGAAAGCAGTTTTGATTTTGATAAGCACGAAAAATCAGCATTCCCGTTATCGGGGGCTCACATTGCAACGCCATGTATCTCATGTCATAAAAAATCGGCAGAATGGAAATTCAGGGATATAGGAATCAAATGTGTTGACTGCCATGACAATATTCATTCTGGTTTCATCAGCAATGAATTCATGCCCGCCAATGACTGCAAAAAATGCCACAGTGATGAATCCTGGAATAATATCTCTTTTGATCATAATAAGACTAAATTTAAACTTGAAGGAAAACATAACAGGACAGAGTGCAGGAAATGTCATTTTAGTTATGAAAACAATAAAATAAAAAGTCAAAAATTCTTAGGACTAGAAAATAAATGCATATCTTGCCATGAAAATAAGCACGAAGATCAGTTTACGGTGAATGGTGAGACGGATTGTAAGCGCTGCCATGGATTTGAAAACTGGGATCGCAGCAATTTCAATCACGATAATGCTGCCTTCAAACTGGATGGGGCTCATAATAAGGTGTCATGTGAAAAATGTCATTTCAGAGAACAGAGAAAAGGTAAAGAGATAGTAATTTATAAAAACGAAAAGTTGTTATGCTCAGATTGTCACAAATAGCGCTAATGATCCTTATAGGATTTTCTCTTTGGGGACAATCTCCTCATGGGGAAAGACTGGTTATTGACTGTGCTCAATGCCATACCGCAGATAGCTGGAAATTTGATTCGAAAAAGGCAATATTTACACATGATATCACTTTATTCCCTTTAACAGGACAACACAGGGCAGTTGACTGCCGGTTGTGCCATTCAAGCCTTATATTTGAAGATGCAAAATCAGACTGCATATCCTGCCATCAGGACATACATCAGCAGACTGTCGGAGATGATTGTGCCCGTTGCCACACTCCGCAATCCTGGATAGTAGAGAATATTTATGAGATTCATGAGAGGACTTCATTTCCATTATTTGGAGTACATGCTTCTGTCAACTGCTTTGATTGCCACAAAAATGAGTCTTATCTGGTTTTCAGTCCTTTGGGAAATCAATGTATTGATTGTCACAGAGATGATTTTAATAATACCACCAAACCTGACCATAAGGCAAAGGGATTTTCCGAGAATTGTATTGGTTGCCATGATCTTATCGATAATGGATGGAATACTGATAAAGTAGATCACAGCTTCTTCCCACTTGATAAAGGACATAACATAAATGATTGTGCTGCATGTCATAAATCAGAGGATTATTCAGTTGTTTCTAATGAATGTTTCAGTTGCCACAAAGCCGATTATGAAAAAACTTCAGAACCTGACCATAAGCTGGCAGGCTTTTCCAACGATTGCAAGGAATGCCATACAACAGATCCTGAATGGAATCCGGCAGTTTACAGCGCACATGATGCTCTTCATTTCCCAATATATTCCGGCAAGCATAAAGGCACCTGGAACAAATGCAGTGAGTGCCACAACAATCCTTCAGATTATAAAGTGAATACATGTATTGCCTGTCATAAAAATCCTGAAACTGATGATGCGCATAAAAACACTGCCGGTTATCAGTATTCAGACAATTTATGCCTTGCCTGTCATCCTACAGGTGATGCTGACAATGCCTTTGATCATAACGCGACCGCATTTCCATTGACAGGAGCCCATAAAAATACGGATTGCCTGAGTTGTCATCAGACCGGATATGAGGGTACTTCTTCTGTCTGTATGGATTGTCATAATGTTGATTACAACCAGTCAGTAAATCCGGATCATAAAAAATTAGGGTTAGACACTGATTGCAAAACATGTCATACTACAGAACCTGACTGGAGTCCGGCAAAATTTGACATACATAATTCATTTTTCGTTTTAAATGGAAAGCATGCTGTAATAGCAAATGATTGTGCTGCATGCCATAAAGGTATTTACAATAATACTCCGAATACTTGTTATGGATGCCATAGTAAAGATTATTCAGAGGTAACAGAACCTGATCATAATGCAGGTCAGTTTCCTAAAGAATGTGAATCCTGTCATACAGAGTCATCATGGACCCCTACCACTTTCAACCATGATGGACTTTATTTCCCGATATACAGCGGCAAACATAAGGATCAGTGGAATCAATGCAGCGAATGCCACAGTAATACAGGAGATTACACTCAGTTTACCTGCATATCATGTCATAAGAATCCGGAAACAGATGATGCTCATAAATCAGTAAATGGGTATTCATACAATAATGCTGCCTGCCTTGCCTGTCACCCAACCGGTGATGCTGATGTTAGTTTTGATCATAACACAACAGGATTCCCCCTTACTTTGGGACACAGTGGACTTGATTGCATGCGTTGTCACGCAAACGGATTTGAAAATACTCCAAATCAATGTCAGTCTTGTCATACCGATGATTTTAATTCAACCTTAAACCCAAACCATAAAACATTAGGACTTTCTCTGGATTGTACTCAATGTCATACGACAAATCCTGGCTGGGATCCTGCAAAATTCGATAATCATAATGCCTTTTATGCCTTAAAAGGAAAACATGCTGTGATAGCAAATGACTGCGCTGCTTGCCATAATGGAAATTATATAAATACTCCTAATACCTGTTATGGTTGCCATCGCGACAATTATGATGGCACTACAGATCCAAATCATATTACTTTACAGTTTCCTAAAGAATGCGAATCATGTCATTCAGAGAATTCCTGGGTGCCTTCCACTTTCAATCACGATGGCCTCTATTTCCCGATATACAGCGGTAAGCACAAAGGGAATGGGATCAATGTATGGATTGTCATAATTCGCCCGGCAATTTCAAGCAATTCACATGTGTAAGTTGTCATCAAAATCCTGAGACTAATCAAAAGCATACAGGTGTTTCAGGTTATATATACTCTGATCCGGCTTGTCTTGCATGTCATCCTACCGGAGATGCTGACTTTGTTTTTGATCATAATACAACCGGATTCCCTCTTACATCCGGACACAGCGGAGTTGATTGTTTAAGTTGTCATTCTAATGGTTTTGAAGGAACATCATCCGTGTGTGCCTCATGCCACACTCAGGATTATAATCAGATTCAGAATCCAAGTCACTTAAATTTGAATATCAGTACTGATTGCATCCAATGCCATTCTACAAATCCCGGCTGGAATCCGGCTTCATTTTCAGTTCACAATAATTATTACATGTTGAACGGTGCTCATGCTACATTAGCAAACAATTGTGCTGTATGCCATAATGGAGATTATAACAATACACCCAATACCTGTGCCGGATGTCATTCAGATGATTATAATGCCACAACAGATCCTAATCATATTCTGCTTCAATTCCCTAATGACTGTGAATCTTGTCATACCGAGACTGCATGGAATCCATCAACTTTCAATCATGATGGACAGTATTTCCCCATTTACAGCGGAAAACACAAAAACGAATGGGATCAGTGCATGGATTGTCATAATAACCAAGGAGATTATAGCCAGTTTACATGTATCAATTGCCATACAAATCCTGAAACAAATCAGGAGCATGAAGATGTTCAAGGATATTTTTACAGCAATAATGCCTGCCTGGCATGTCATCCAACAGGGGATGCAGAAGATAATTTTGACCACGGCAATACTGATTTTCCTTTGACTGGGGGACATATAGGTTTAGACTGCACAAGCTGCCATAGTTCGGGTTTCTCAGGTACATCATCGGTTTGTGCTGATTGCCATATGAACGATTTTAATCAAAGCTCAAATCCAAGCCACCCAACACTGGGCATCAGTACTGATTGCGCAAGTTGTCATACTACAACCCCGGGTTGGAGTCCGGCAACTTTTTCAGTTCATAATAATTATTATCTGATTGAAGGTGCCCATGTGGCTATTGCCAGTGATTGTGCAGCATGCCATAATGGGAATTACAACAATTCACCAAATACCTGTTTCGGTTGCCATTCAGATAATTATAACAGCACAACCAACCCTGATCATGAAGAAGGTGGTTATCCGAATGACTGTACCATCTGTCATAGTCAGAATGCCTGGAGTCCAACATCGTTTGATCATAATACTGTTTATCCACTGACCGGAGGCCATTCTGAAATTGCTAACGAATGTGCTCTGTGTCATAATGGAAATTACAATAATACTCCAAATACATGCAATGGCTGTCATCAGTCAGATTATAACAATACTGCCAACCCTAACCATGCAAACCTTGGCTTTTCAAATGACTGTCAAACCTGCCACACCACCGATCCTGGCTGGAATCCCGCATCAATTCCAAATCACAATGATTACTATGTTATTGCAGGTGCTCATATATCACTTGATTGTGCAGAATGCCATAACGGAAATTACAATAATACTCCAAACACTTGTTTTGGCTGTCATAATGATGATTATAACAATACTACCGATCCTGATCATGAAGCCGGAGCTTATCCGAATGACTGTACCATCTGTCATAGTCAGAATGCATGGAGTCCTGCATCTTTTGATCACAATACTGTTTATCCATTGACCGGTGCACATGCAGCAATTGCCAATGATTGTGCAGTTTGCCACAATGGCTCTTACAGCAATACTCCGAATACTTGTGTAGAATGTCACCAGGATGATTATAATTCTTCGTCAAATCCTGATCACAATAATTTAGGTTTCTCTACCGATTGTGCATCATGCCACACTACAAATCCTGGATGGAATCCTGCATCAATGCCAAATCACAATGATTACTATGTTATTGCAGGTGCTCATACAACACTTGATTGTGCAGAATGCCATAACGGAAATTACAATAATACTCCAAACACTTGTTTTGGCTGTCATAATGATGATTACAACAATACTACCGATCCTGATCATGAAGCTGGAGCTTATCCGAATGACTGTACCATCTGTCATAGTCAGAATGCATGGAGTCCAGCAACTTTTGATCATAATAACGTCTATCCTCTGACAGGAGCACATGCTGAGATTGCCAATGATTGTGCAGTTTGCCACAATGGCTCTTACAGCAATACTCCGAATACATGTGTAGAATGCCACCAGGATGATTATAATTCTTCGTCAAATCCTGATCACAATAATTTAGGATTCTCTACCAATTGTGCATCATGCCACACTACAAATCCCGGATGGAATCCTGCATCAATGCCAAATCACAATGATTACTATGTTATTGCAGGTGCTCATACATCACTTGATTGTGCAGAATGCCATAACGGAAATTACAATAATACTCCAAACACTTGTTTTGGCTGTCATAATGATGATTACAACAATGCTTCTGACCCGAATCATCTTCAGGAACAATTTCCAACTGACTGCGCAGGCTGTCACTCGCAGAACTCCTGGACTCCTTCAACATTTGATCACAACAATTTTTACCCCTCACAGGAGGCCATGCTACGATAGCAAATGAATGCGGCTTGTGTCACAATGGAAATTACAGCAATACACCAAATACTTGTTCAGGTTGCCATACTTCTGATTATAATAATGCTACCAATCCAAACCATATAAATTTGAATTTACCAATGGATTGCGTAATGTGTCATACTACTGAACCAAACTGGAATCCGGCTTTGTTCCCTATTCATAATGATTTTTATGTTTTAGAAGGAGCTCATGTTTCGCTTGCTTGTGCAGAATGCCACAACGGTAATTACAACAATACACCTACCACATGTTTCGGATGTCATGCCAGCGATTATAACGGCACGACAAATCCAAATCATGCTGCAGCTCAGTTTCCTACTGATTGCACATTGTGTCATACTCAGACTGCCTGGGAACCATCGACTTTTGACCATGATGGAATGTATTTCCCCATTTACAGCGGCAAACATGAAGGAGAATGGGATCTGTGTGCTGATTGTCATTTCAATTCAAGCAATTATTCTTTATTCAGTTGTATAAATTGTCATGAACATAATAATCAGGCCGAAGTCGATGATGATCATGATGGAGTAAATGGGTATGTTTATCTTAGCAGTGCCTGTTATGCCTGCCACCCTGATGGTAATGATTAATATTTTTGCAAAATAGAATTATGAAGATCAAAATACTGTATATAATTATCCTATTTTCTCCTTTACTGACTTTTGCTCAAAATATGAGTGAGATAATTGAAGGAAGTGTGACATTTAAAAGCTCAAAAAATATATATGTAAAGTTTCAAAATACTGAAAGTATAAATATCGGTGACACTTTATTTATGTCTGCTGGAGGTAAAAACCTGGCTGCCCTCATCGTTAAACAGAAATCGTCTACATCATGTGTGACTGAGAACATTTCAGGATTATCAATAAACAACGGTGACAAGATCATATTTATCAATAAAATAAAGGAGGGAAAAACAGATGTTAATGAAGATAAGCAAATTGGCATTCCTGGACCCGCAGTATCTCATGACATTCCTGACAATGATACTTTAAAAACAAAAACCAGGAAAGAGATCATTTCCGGCAGGCTCAGCCTTTCAACTAATGCTGATATTTTCACAGATAATAGTGACAATCATCAAAGGTTAAGAACAGGGCTATCTTTTAATGTTCAAAATATAAATCATTCACCATTTTCTACACAGGTTTATCTGACCTACAGACATAGATATGGAATTGATCAACAGCAGACTGATTTTTATAATGATTTCAAGGTCTTTTCACTTGCATTTCAATATGCTCCTGGCGAAAAATTCAATATCTGGCTGGGACGAAAAATGAACCAGTCGGTTGCAAACATTGGAGCAATCGATGGATTACAGGGGGAATACAGCTTCAACAAATATGGAGTTGGAATATTCGCTGGTACAAGGCCTGACTTTACCGATTTCAGTTTCAATTCAAAACTGCCTCAGTTCGGAGCATATGTTGTACGCAACGATAAATTAAGGAACGGGATAGCCTCAACTACACTTGCATTTGCTGAACAACAAAACAATTTTAAGACTGACAGAAGGTTTTTATATTTTCAACACAATAATTCGCTTGTCAAAAATCTGAATGTTTTTCTTTCGACAGAGTTCGACCTGTATGAAAAAATCGACAGTCAGCCATCAAATAAATTCAGCCTTACAAGTTTGTATTTCTCAGCAAGGTACAGGGTACTTAAGAATCTCAGTTTTTCTGCTTCATACGACAACCGTCGCAATGTGATATATTACGAGTCGTACCAGACATTCATAGATCAGTTGCTGGCACAGGAAACCAGGCAGGGATTCAGATTGCAGGCAAATTACAGTCCGGTCAGAAATATTTCAGTTAATGCATCTGCATTTGTGCGGTATCAGGGTGATAATCCTAAACCTACTACAAATTATGTCGGTAATTTATCTTTTAACAAAATACCCTTACACAATGTATCGTTATCATTGAGTGGAAATATCCTTGAATCCGTTTATTTCAAAGGAACAATAATAGGAGGACGTATTTCTGATAATTTCATGAAAGGCAAATTAAATTTGGAATTGAATTACAGAAATGTAAATTACAGTTTTTTCAATACCGAATCAAATCTGAAACAACATATAGCAGGGGCAAACCTGAGTTTTAACATATTCAGAAAAACCAGCCTTATGCTCAGTTATGAAGGAACTTTTGACAAAACAAATTCAGACTACCACAGATATTATGTAACTATAAATCAAAGATTTAAAAATTAATTATATTATGATGAAAAAAACTCTATTACTCGCATTTACGATACTGATCATTTCCTGCGACTCAAAACCTAAAGTTCTGGTTGCAGATGAGAATACTAATCCTGCAATAGTTGCAAACAATCAGGGACCAGGCGCAATGCAGACAGACAACTTATCAACCGAAGTACACCAGGTAGTAGCAAATGAAATTTTAAATACTGACAGATATACTTACCTCTATGTTACTGAGGGCAATAGGAAATTCTGGTTAGCAACATCTAAAATGGATGCTCAGAAAGGAAGGTCGTATATGTATAGCGGAGGATTGATGAAAGTGAATTTTGAAAGCATCGAATTCAAAAGGAATTTCGATACTATTTACCTTGTTTCTCAGGTCCTGGATGCCAGTCTGCACTCAGCAGGTAATGCTACCCCTCAGGATATTGATGTGTCACAAATTGCTAAGACCCCCATGCCCGATATAAAAGGAGCAGTAAAGATTGCTGATCTTTTGTTAAATAAGGCTAAATACAAGGATAAGATAATAACTGTAAGAGGTGTAGTAACTAAAGTCAACAATGGAATAATGGGCAAGAATTGGGTTCATATCATAGATAAAAGCGGGAAAGATCTGACCATCACAACAAATTCTGTTGTCAATGTAAATGCCGTAGTAGCTTTTAAAGGCAAAATAACACTTGATAAAGATTTTGGTGCAGGATATAAGTATGATATAATTATGGAGGAAGCTGAAAGGCTTTAAAATTTACGAAGTACGATTTACGTGGTACGATTTGTAAAATTGAAAATTGAAAATTGAAAATTGAAGAGTGAGGATTAAATTAAAAATTTACAATTTACAATTAAATGTTACCCAGTCACCCTGTTAAATGTCTGAATATATATCAATATTAGTTTTTTTATTTTTTAGCTATATAACTCCATATAGTGTGTCGCCGCATGGAGAAAATCTAAAAATTGATTGCAGCAGTTGTCATACATCCAATAACTGGGAATTCAATAAAAACAGCACTTTCAATCATGATATTACTGTTTTCCTTTGGAGGGACAGCATAAAATTATTGATTGCAGATCATGCCACAGCAGCCTGGTATTCAACGAAGCATCTTTGGAATGCTATTCCTGTCATGAAGATATACATCAGCAGTCTGTTGGGAACGATTGCATCAGATGTCATACCTCAGAATCCTGGATCGTCGATGATATATCTCTAATACATGAAAGAGTTTCATTTCCACTATCAGGAGTTCATGCCAAAGTAAATTGTGATGAATGTCATAAAAATGAATCAAACTTGATCTTTAATCCTTTAGGGGTTGAATGTTTTCAATGCCATAAAAATGATTATTTATCGGCAAAATCTCCCAACCATCAGCAACAGCAATTTTCTACTGATTGTTCCTTATGCCATTCGATAAATGGTATTGAATGGAATTCAGGTAAAATACTACATAGTTTTTTTCCATTACAACAGGCACATGACATAGATGACTGTAAAGTATGCCATAAAACTGAAAATTATAATGATTTATCAGGAGAATGCATTTCTTGTCATCAAAGTGATTTGATGAATGCAACAAATCCGGATCACAGCCAATATCCAAAAGAATGTGAATTGTGTCATTCTCTGAATCCGGGATGGATGCCGGCAGACTCTAAAGCTCATGATAGTAAATTTCCAATTTATTCAGGTAAACATAAAAATGAATGGGATAATTGCACAGATTGTCATACGACTCAGGGTAATTTTACTATATTTAATTGTATAAACTGCCACTCTGATGCACATCATCAGAATCAGGGAAATGAAGGTTGTTACAGGTGCCATCCGGATGGTAGGGAATGATATAAAGTTGTTTTATGTGCAATATCTTATTTTATTAAATGCTATATTTTTTATTTAAATGAATAAGTCCTTATTTTTTAAATATTTCTTTCCTTTGCTGATATGGATGCTTATAATAATTATTATTTCAATTTCGATTGATTTTGTTTTGCATTTTTTTCAACTGGCCTGGATCGGCAGATATCTTGGGTATTTTGGCACTTTTCTAATTGCAATATCATTTGTATACTCCATAAGAAAAAGAGAACTTTTCAAATCCGGTTCTCCTAAGACTTTTTTGATGCTGCATGAATATTTATCTCTTGTGGGTGCAGTTTTAATTCTTGTTCATGCCGGAATCCACTATAATGGTCATTTAGCATGGTTAGCCACAATTATGCTTTTATTAAATGTAGCTAGTGGAATTATAGGAAAATCAATTCTCAGAAATGCAGCTGAAACAATTGAAATAAAAAATATTGAATTGTCAGAGAAGGGTTTATCAGTTGATGAAATAGAAAAAAAGCTTTTCCTTGACTCCATTACTTTTGAAATAATGCAAAAATGGAGGATAATCCATATTCCAATTTCCCTGATGTTTACAATACTATCAATTCTTCATATTATTTCAGTTTTTATTTTCACTAAATGAGAAATTTATTAGCTTTAGGTTTGATGGTTTTTTTAGGTATTTCTCTTCTTATAGGGAAATTTCCCCACAAGATGTTAAGTCCCGGTGAATTGATCGAAGGACATCAAAAACTCAACAACAATTGTTTTGCCTGTCATGATGCATTTCAAAGTATAAATAACCCAAAATGCATTAGCTGTCACGAACTTAAAAAAATTGATCAGAAACAACAGAAAACCAAAGGTGATACTGTTAAACTTCTAAATGTAAATTTTCATACTTCAATCAGGCAGTATAATTGTACAATTTGTCACAAAGATCATGCAGGCATAGATTATAAAAAAACAGCTTCATTTGAACATAAAATCCTCAAGCCGGAAATTCTTGAAAATTGCACCGGATGTCATAAAAACCGTAATGACAATCTACATAAAAAAGTCTCAAATGAATGTTCTAAATGCCACACAACAGAATCCTGGAAAAAAAATGCCAAATTTGACCACAAACTGGTAAATAATCCGGTGATAAATACCTGTGCCACATGTCATAAAGCTCCAAAAGATGATATTCATACTAATTACCTCGATGATTGCAAGATCTGCCACAGTACAGTAAAATGGTCTCCGGCAAAATTTGAACATTCCAGATATTTTCAACTTGACCGCGAGCATAATGTCAAATGCAATATTTGTCACAAAAGTAAATCATACAAATCTTATACCTGTTATGGATGCCATGAACACTCACAGGGAAATATTGCCGAAGAGCACAGGGAAGAAGGTATCAGCAAATTCAATGATTGTGTAGCATGCCATAAAGATGCAAAAGAAGATAGTGCCACAAGGTATCCCAGGTCTTACAATAAGCTTAAAAATTCACAATCTCCGAAAAAAAACGAAGATGATGATGATTAATAAAATAAATGATATCTGAAAGGTATTAATTTGCCACTGATGGGGTTTTCACCAACAGTCACTATGTACGGAAAACAAATAATATACTGATAGATATAAGTAATTGACTGATTGACACATATTTTACCACTTCTAAAATTTAAAAAACTCTTGAAAAAAACCGTTCTGATGAATGGGTTAAAATTCATAATTTTAAACTAATTAAATATGTAAGTTCTTATCATATAACTTGTGATTTGGTTTTACCCTGGTTTATGAACATTTCAAAATCGCATGCCGAAAGTGAAAGAATAAAAAAGTTAATACACAACAATTTTTCAAAAGATATTGTGTTTACAGTTCATCCAGATGAATGTCATCATACATGGTGCCAACATTGTAAAAAGAGCGAATGCCATGAACGAAAAGCAGAATTTGTGGATGCAATTCCATGGCATACTGAAAATTTAACTAAAGAAAGCGATATAGAAACAAAAATAGAATAATTAAAGCAAATAATGAATATTTTTATTTCAATAGTACTCTTTTTAATTTCAAATACAAGCGACTTACAAATTAATGTAAATACCGCTTGTGTTTCGGAACATATTGGAATTTTATATTCAAGCAGCAGAACAGAAGCACAAAAGAGTAAAATATCCATTCCGTTTGCTGATCAGATCAGGCACAATAAAATTATTAAGAACAAAAATCACAAACGATATTTTGGAATAGGTTCTAAAGCTGACCAAATTCAGATTTCTTATCATAATAGAACCTTAATAAAAAGCTTTTTACAATTTGTTTTTTCAACTTATTTTTTACATTCCAATTCGTTACGAGCCCCACCTCAGTTTATATAATTTCAGTTTTGCTTTCAGTGAATTTTTCAGCAAAACAAAAAGACAATTATTTAGATAATATTAATCAAAACAATTTATAAAATGAAAAAAGCATTAATCGTTTTTTTAAGCATTATATTTTCATTCACAATAATTTCATGTGAAAATATTCAAAAAAATATAGAAGAGAAAGTAAACAAAAAGCTGGATCAACAAATTGACAAGATGGACACAATGATTCAGAAAAAATTGGATAAACCAATTAAAAAACTTGATACTCTTGTTAATAAAACCTAAAATGAAATCAATAAAACTTTAAATAAATAATTTTATAACTATTTAATCATTTAATTATGAATTGTCCAAAATGTAGCACGGCACTATTAATGTCAGATAAACATGGTGTTGAAATTGATTATTGTCCGACTTGTCGCGGTATTTGGCTCGATAGAGGTGAACTTGAAAAAATCATTGAACGTGAATTTTCAATGTCGTCACAAAACAAAAGCTATAACCATGATGACGATTATGAAGATAACGACTACAGAAAAAAACATTACCAGGACAATGATGATTTATACCCACACAAAAGGAAGAAAAGTTTTTTATCGGAATTGTTTGATTTTTAGTTTATTAGCCACTGTTGGTGTTTTCACCAAAGTCATAACACTTAGAGAGGCTAAAAATTAAGATTTCATGCATTTGTGATTTGTTGGTGAGAATACCAGCAAAGCCTTTAATTTCATAAAGGTGAAAGTTCTTATAACTCACATTTTTAGCACTTTAGCCACCTTTGCTTAATTAACTTGTTACCGGTTCGTTGTTGTTTAAACTGCCGGTATAATTTCTACTAATATTTCATTGCCGGCTTTATTATAATATGTACAAGTCATTTTGTCAAGATTCACAGTCCATTTTTCAATTCCAGTTTCAGCACAGTGTTTACAAAATGTAAAATAATCCGTCTCCCCTTTTTGGTGCATTTTTAAATATTGATTAAATTTCTCTTTATCATTATTGTTTGCTATTGTCATTTCTCCATACTTCGGTTTGGACTTAGTTTGAAAATCATTTTGGCCAAAATAGTCTGTATGACTATCTATAACCCAAGTTTCAAATGCAGTTACACCAATTTCTTTTTATCTCCTGTATATATTTCGGAAATTCTGCTCCAGATCTTATTTTTATGTGAGCTGACTCTATTTGTTCTATTGTAAACATTGTTATTTTTTTAATTTGTCATTCTCTTTCTATTCCGCTACTTACAATTATTGCTAACGTGAAGTACACCTGCTGTACGACCGATAGGGAGTATGGTCATGGTGTGCATTATTAGTCGCAGAATTTATTTTTTAATTCGTTCGTAGTCTTCTTTTTTTAGTTTAAATATGTCTTTCACAGTTCCAATTTGAAATCCTGCTACCTTTCCTGCTACCTTTTTGTTTATCATATTTTCTACAATAGTTCTGAAAGGTTCATGAAAACCATAAGGAACTACAGCAATTGAATTTACATCAAATATTAAATCAACTTTATCACTATTTTTTTCAAGAGCAGATTTTATTGATAAATATTCGGTATATTGGTATCCATTCATTTTTACAGACAAATACTCATCTTTGTTATACATATTTATGGAATCTCTTTTTGTGAGATAACCACGCTTATCATAAATTCCATTAAAATATTTAAGTCTTCCTTCGACTAACATTTTTTCATGTATCCTACCATCACATGCATATCGTAAGATTCCTGATTTAGGAATATCTACGATTAAATTAGAATAAAAATCGGTTACACATAGTGGACAACAACTATAATCATTCTCATGGGGCGAATCGAATACTACATATACGAAACCAGTTGTTTTTTCTGGAATAATAATTTTTTCACCTTTCGTTGGTGTTTCAAATTCATCATCAATCTGAACTATTGGATATTCATTATCATTTAAAACAGGTTTAAGACTACCTTCGACACTTTTTTTATTACTTTGAGAGAAACCACAAGATATAAAGGTTATTAAGTATAAGTTAAAGGCTAGTGTTTTTAATTTTATGTTCATATTTATTTTTTTGTGACTAACGTTTAGGGGCTTGACGCAGGTGGCGATTGTCACCACAAATGTTGATGCGGAGAACCAAACTTTGATTAACCACAAATGTGTCTGCGGGGCACTGAACCGCCACTTTTGCCAAACCCGTGTTGAACGAAACCTCCGGTAGCCAAATACCGGAGGAATTCGTAATTTTGTGATATTAAATCACATACAAAACTATGCAAAAATGACAAAAAAAAACAAATTGAGCACTTAAGAGAGCAAAAATTCTTAACCTTGCCATCAAAGATGTTGAAGGCTTTACGGAGATGATCCATAAATACCAACGCAGCTTGTCGGTTTTGGGAAGGAGCCAATCGACTATTGACAATTATTCACGACATTTAGCCTCTATCAGCCTTTATTTTAATGAACTACCTACCGTGTTGGACCCCGAACAGATACAGGAATATTTGTATATCAAACAAAAAGAGAGTAAAACTCCATCCCAAACGTACTTTAAATTTAGTGTTTATAGTTTACGATTTCTTTTAAAGTCTGAGGGTTTGTCTTATGAATATCTAAAGTTGCCTGAGATAAAACATGAGAAAAAACTTCCTGTAGTATTGAGCAAAGAAGAAGTATGGGCTATGCTTAAAAACACCAGATTACTCAAGCACAAAATCCTGATAGGGTTATTGTATGGATGTGGTTTACGATGTTTTGAGGTTCGCAATATACGAATAGCCGATATGGATTTTGATCGTAAACGACTTCATGTTGTACAAGGCAAAGGTAAAAAGACCGGTATGTTCCCTTGTCCGAACATTTGATAAGAGGATTGAAGTCCTACCTTGAGGCTGAAAAGCCTGAACAATGGATCTTTAACGGCCAACCCATAGAGCGATCGGGGGGAGATTTTGACAGTCGTTACAGTCAAAAAGGAGTACAATGGGCTGTTAAGCAGTCAGCCAAAGCAGCAGGGATCATAAAAGAAGTACATGTACATACCTTGAGGCATACTTTTGCTACGCATCTGTTGGAAGATGGTATGGATATTATGACGGTCAAAGAACTCCTGGGACACGAACGAATAGAAACCACTATGGAGTATCTTCACGTGATGCGAAATCGTAAGAGAGACATTTTTAGTCCACTTGATACTTTATTTGCCCAATGCAGCCGGAATACGAAGTAGCCAGTGTTATAGGGCAATTGGGAGATGATATTCAAGAATTAAAACTTACGGTATGGCAGCACAAAACCCTGCGAGCCATTAGAGATTGCAGGACACAAGCATTAGGAGGACATATAGATGTGTGTACGGATTGTGGTACATTGCAAATCAGTTATAATTCATGTAGGAACAGACATTGTCCCAAATGTCAGGGGCATAAAAAAGAAGAATGGATTAATGCCAGAACCGGTGAACTGCTTCCTGTTCCTTATTTTCACGTGGTATTTACCATGCCCGATCTGTTAAATCCTTATGTGATGCATGACCCGAAAAAGATGTATGATTTGTTATTTGAATCAGCCTGGGATACCTTGCAGACTTTTGGCAGAAACAAGGGGTTGAAAATGGGTATGATCAGTATTTTACATACCTGGGGCCAGAATCTATCACTACACCCACACTTGCATTGTATTGTTCCGGGAGGTGGTATTGATGCACATGGACATTTTGATAAGATCAGGGCAGATGGTAAATTTCTGTTTTCAGTAAAAGCGATGAGTAAGGTTTTCAGAGCCAAATATGTGGCTATGTTGCGAAGAGGAAAAATTGCATCACAAGAGATCATCTCCCAATTATTTCAAAAGCCCTGGGTGGTCTATGCCAAGCGACCATTTGGTAATGTGCAATCGGTCATTGAATATTTAGGACGTTATACCCACAAAATAGCCATTTCCAATCATCGGATCAAAAAGCTGGATTATCAGGGTGTTACTTTTACCTACAAGGATTATCGACAAAAAGGAACTACCAGGGAAATGACATTGACTGTAAGAGAATTTATACGTCGGTTTGCACAACATATTTTACCCAAAAGATTTGTTCGCATTCGTCATTATGGTTTTTTGAGCAGCACATGGAAACGGAGCAAACTCAAAGCTTTGCAACAAGAGATGGGCGCAGCAGAAAATCCAAAACCACCTCAAGGCAAACTTCAAAGGTGTCCTTATTGTAAAGTAGGTAAACTTATCACCATCCTGACATTTGACAGTAGGGGTCCACCAAAGGAATATCTTAGTGTTTTACGTTCTTCACTTTCCCTGAATATCTGATATTTGGGTAGGGGAAGTTATATGATTATGGCAACAAAAATCGATCTAAAACGAATAACCACTCCTGAAATAAAACATTTTTAAAACTAATTTTGCTACTCCTCTTAGAAAAAGAATATCCCTACAGGTCGAAAAATCCATAGCTTTTAAGCCCCGGTTACGTTCAACACTGGCTTCATAGTACGTCCTGCGGACGCTACGAAGCCTTAGATGTTAGCGGTAGGTTTTCGTGTCATTCGGATTGTTAATTTTATAAATTCTGTCCACTTCTTTTTTGTCAATACTTTGCACTGCTTTAGATAATTTGTCCTTGTCAGTATTGTCTGGAAAATGAATTGTAACAATATCTAAATTTCCTCTTTTCTCTTGTGTGATGTAATAATCGTCAATGTCAAACTGCTCGGTTAAAATGTCGTCAAATGTGTCAAACAATTCATAGTCCTCAATTCTTAAACGTGGTTCATCTTTGTCTGTGTAGAAAAGGGTCACGTGAGGAATTGCATACTTGACTTTTAGGTCAGGGAAAGTCAGTTTATATAAAGTGTCGTTGTCATTTTCATAAATCAAGTCTAGGTCAGAAAGCTGATACAATGTTTTGTCAAAATCATCTTCATCGTCAAATTGCAAAGACATACTGTCACGAATGTCAAAGTAAAATCCTTGTCCATGGTGGTCAGTCAAATAGTCAATTATTAGTCTTTGTTTGTCTGTCATAAACTTACCGCTAACGTCTAAATACACGCAATATCATTTATTAAAATATTTAATTAATTAATAATGACTATAAAAAAAGATACATAAATATATATTGTCCACATGAGAATCCTTTTTTCATTTGCCCTACTTATTGCCCTTAGCTCTGTTGTGGGTCCTCCACAGCAACTGACAGTTTATTAATTATATCTAATAGCAAATTTAATCATTATTTCTAAAAATGCTATACTTTCTTTGATGACGGTCTTTTTTGGCGTAGCTGCCTTTTATTTACTAAGCTAGTTCGCACAGCTGCCTTCTAACTTTCTCGCTAAAGCGGGACAAGCTCTAAAGGAGGTGCACCAGCCCAAATATTTCCCTAAAAGCGTTGCACCCCTTCAGGGGATCAAGGGGCAGCAGTGCCGACTACGATGCTGCCTTTTTTTGCACAGCTGCCTTCTGACTTTCCTGCTGAAGCGGGACAGGCTCTAAAGGAAGAACCGCAAGCCACATTATTTATATGGTTTGTTCAGTGTAGCTAATTGTTTTTCATTTAGTTGTTTTAAAAGTATCATTTTTCTCTACAAATTGCCTAAAATCTAACAGAAGTTTATCATATTCTATCCCATAAATCTGTTTGAAAATTTTATCATGGTCATTAGATTTTATCAGACTTTTCATATAAGATAGAAATTTCGTCTTTCCATAATTTACAATTAAATAATCAACTATGCAGGCAAACTCAGAATACATAAAAGTAATCCGATACTGAACATTCAGTTTTACTTTATCTTCTCTATTGGTTTTAAAATCAAAAGGAGGTAAAAAATTACCTTGTGCTATAGAATGATAAGTCTCATCTTTACCCGGATAAAATGAAGTCCCCATTTGATTTGCGCTATACACAGCAATTCCTTCTATCAACCATTTTGGATAACTTAACTCAGCAAATATACCTTTATGTTGAAAAATCAAAACATGCGAAAGCTCATGTCTGACATATATTTCTAAAGAGATTTTTCCTTGCTGGTCTTCTTTTAGTGCCCAGGGAGATATTATTAATCTACCACTTGGATAAGCTGAAAATCTGGCTTTAGAAAATGAACGTTTAATGAAACTCAGGCTATCTCTAAAAATAAATATTTCAGGTTTTTGTATAAACTTTAAATCATGGAAATTCTCTATGGCAGGAATTAAAGTATCAATTCTCGTAAAATCATTATAGTCGGCACCCTTTTGAACATAAATGATAGTATTTGTTAATTCGTGCTTAGTAAAACCTATTATTATCGGTGAATACGTGAAAAGTTTGCTGAATAAGATCAAATAACAAACAAATCCAAATATTATGATTATAATCGCAATTAATATCTTTTTCATTTTGCTTATCATTGTTGAAATGCGTTTGTACAATAGGCTACACCGGTTTCGGACTTGGAGAAGGTGGCGATTTTCACTACAAATGTTTCTACGAAGCCCATAACTGCCACTTTAGCCAAACCCAAATTATAGCTTGTGTTTCTTCCTGTCGTGTTGTTCTTCATTCGCTTTATGGTGTTCTTAAAATTTTCTCCATCCTTTTTCCATTCGCCAATTCGTCCACTAATTTATCAAGATACCTTACTTGTTTTGTTAAAAGATTTTCGATTTCTTCAATTCGATACCCGCAAATTACTCCTTTGATCAGGCTGGCGTTTTTGTTCAATTCCGCTTTATTAAAAAATGTTTCAAAAGTGACATTCTCATCAATTAGCTCTTGTATTGATTTGTCATCAAAACCTGTCAGCCACTCGATGACTTGATGTAACTCTTCTTTTGTCCTTCCTTTTTTTTCAACTTTTTTAACATAAAGCGGATAGACAGTAGCAAATGTCATTTTTGCCATTCGCTCATTATGTTCAGGCGTTATTTCCATTTTTGTAGTCGTCAGTTTTATTAATTTTTGAATTCATTACGGATACGTATATGAGTAGTGGCGGACTTCGGGATTGTATCCTGTCAAGTTACCCACAAAAGTAAATGCTGGGCAGAACCCTTGAATACGCTACAGAGCCCGCCATTTCTTATATACGATTTTAGCAGCTGGGTTTATTTCTTTATATCAAATCGGTCTGCATCCATTACTTTAACCCAAGCCTTTACAAAATCTTTAACAAATTTTTCTTTGTTATCATCTTGTGCGTAAACTTCTGCATAAGCACGTAATATTGAATTTGAGCCAAAGACCAAATCAACTCTTGTTGCTGTCCATTTAACTTTTCCGGTTTTTCTTTCTCTAATATTGAACAGGTTGTCAGAAACGGGTTCCCATACAAAACTCATATCAGTAAGATTTACAAAAAAGTCGTTGCTTAAAACTCCTTCTTTTTCGGTAAAAACACCATGTTTAGTTCCTCCATGATTTGTTCCTAAAACACGCATTCCACCAATCAAAACAGTCATTTCAGGAGCAGTAAGACCCATCAATTGAGTTCTGTCAAGAAGCATTTCTTCTGGTTTTACGGCATATTCTTTTTTCTGCCAATTTCTGTAACCGTCATGAATTGGTTCAAGCACTTCGAAAGATTCATTGTCTGTCATTTCATACGTTGCATCACCTCGTCCGGCAACAAAAGGAACTTTAATTTTGAAACCTGCTTTTTCTATAGCTTTTTCAATTGCGGCACTACCTCCTAAAACTATCAAATCGGCAATGCTTACTTTTTTGCTCAATCCTGTCTGAATTCCGGTAAGTTTATTCAAAACTTTTTCAAGTCTTTGTGGTTCATTGCCTTCCCAATCCTTTTGAGGGGCAAGGCGTATTCTTGCACCATTAGCTCCACCTCTGTAATCGGAACATCTGAAAGTTCTTGCGCTGTCCCAAGCAGTATTAATAAGCTCTGTTTGAGTTAAACCGCAATTGAGAAGTTTACTTTTTAAATCTTCAATTTCTGATTCTGAAAGTGTGTAATCAACTGAAGGTATCGGGTCTTGCCAAATTAAATCTTCTTTTGGTACATCAGAACCAATATAACGACTTTTAGGGCCTAAATCACGATGCGTGAGCTTGAACCATGCTCTTGCAAAAACATCAGCGAAATATTTAGGGTCTTTATAAAAATGCTCAGCTATTTTCCGGTACTCAGGGTCAATTTTCAAAGCCATATCAGCATCGGTCATCATTGGATTTCTGCGAACTTCGGGAACATGTGCATCAAATGGTTTGTCTTCCTCTTTAATATTGATTGGCTCCCATTGCTGTGCTCCGGCAGGACTTTTTCTTATTTCCCATTCGTAGGTAAAAAGCAAATAAAAATACGTGTTGTTCCACTTGTTTGGGTGTGTTGTCCATGCACCTTCCAAGCCGCTACTTACAGTATGTTCGGCATTCCCTTTCCCTTTTGGATTTTTCCAACCAAAACCTTGTTCTTCAATGTCAGCAGCTTCGGGGTTAGGTCCTAAAACAGAAGCATCACCGTTTCCATGTGCTTTTCCTACAGTATGCCCTCCGGCTGTTAGAGCAACTGTTTCTTCATCATTCATAGCCATACGCTTGAATGTTACCCGCATAGCCTGAGCTGTTTTTAATGGGTCTGGTTTACCGTCAACACCTTCAGGATTCACATAGATTAATCCCATTTGAACAGCAGCCAGTGGATTTTCAAGTGTCTCTTCATCTGATTTGTCGGAATATCTATCTTTTCCTAACCATTCTTTCTCAGCACCCCAATAAATATCTTTTTCAGGATGCCAAATATCTTCACGACCACCACCAAAGCCAAATGTTTTAAATCCCATTGATTCATAAGCCATATTACCTGCAAGTATCATCAAATCTGCCCACGAAATTTTATTGCCGTATTTTTTGTTTTATAGGCCATAAGAGACGTCGAGCCTTATCAAGATTAACATTATCTGGCCAACTGTTGAGCGGGGAAAAACGCTGGTTTCCAGTATTGCTCCCTCCCCGTCCATCAGCAGTACGGTATGTACCTGCACTATGCCAAGCCATTCTGATCATTAAACCTCCGTAGTGCCCCCAATCGGCAGGCCACCAATCCTGGCTATCGGTCATAAGTTTTTTGAGGTCGTTTTTCAAAGCTTCAAAATCCAGTTTCTTAAATTCTTCACGATAATTGAAGTCTTGACCTAATGGATTCGTTTTAGTATCATGCTGGTGCAAAATATCTAAATTAAGTGCATTTGGCCACCAACTCATTACGGAACTATTGGTGTCCGTATTTGCCCCGTGCATAACCGGGCATTTACCTTTTTTTGTGTTGTCCATAATTTTATTTTTTAAAGTTTAAAATTTAAAGTTAATACTTTCTGAGACAGAAGTCAACCTTGCTGCTAACGTCCAAACACTGGCGACGGACGACCGATAGGGAGTCTGTTTGTCCAGTGCATTGTTATAGCGAGTTTTTATTTATTTGTTTGCTTGTCTTTATTTTTCTGCAAATTCATGTCCAAAACTATAGTCACAGTCACCTAATTCAGGTTCTCCAACTTTAAATCCTAATATTTCTGTTGCTATTCTTTTTATTTCTTCTTTCCATTCTTGCCATTCAGCTGGGTGCATGAAGGCATTAAAATGAAGTCCACTTGGTTCATGGTAACTACTTACATATTTTTCTCTATTATCTGTATTATAACTATACCAAAATCCTGCATCAAGCCCAAAACCACCTGACCCTAACCACCCGTCCATTTGAGAAAATATTAGAGGTAACTGATTTTGATAATTCTCTGGCAAGTAATACCAAATGTTTAAGTCTATTTCGAAATGCTCCATAATGAATTTTAGAATGAAAAATATTTCCCAGATTGACCTGTTCTGTTTATTTGTTCTAATTTGCTATAACGGTTGACAATATGCGTAGGCCGGGATTTCGAAGTTCCAACTTGTCAAACCGTTGCTAATTTGAGTAAATGTACAAAAGATCAAATTACCCACACCCCCCGGCTTACGTATATTGTGTGTTAGGCAAAGTAGTTATTTACGTATTTATCTTATTTTCAAAGTCTTTAATCACTTTTTCAAGTTTTTCTCCAAATACTAATTTAGCATTATCATATGTTTGATTACCAAAAAACTCAATGAATTTTTCTTTGCCAAAATTATCAATCAACTCTTTTACAAATAATCCAGAAAGTGGATATGTTAATTCTTCGGGATAACCTTTCCAATTATTCCAAATCTCCTTAATTTCAACTTTGTTACCATTGTCTTTAATCCAATCTTTTACAATTTGTTCCTTATCTTGACTTGTTTGGTCAAAACAAACCGATGTACCTTCATTTATCAATCCAGTTTTCATAACCATCTTGGTCGAATAGTTTGAAATCACATGGGTCATTTCATGTCCTTTTGTTTGTTGAAAATGAGAATGTACAATAAAAAAGTTTGGGTCAGAAAATCCTAAATTGGCTCCAAACAATTTTTTCGCATCGTCTCTCGAATTCCAGACGAAAAAGTCAATTTTTTTAGGTAATTCACTTTCGAAAAACTCATTAATATTCTTAAAGACAATTTCTCTTGAAGAAAATATATTTTCAATGTCCGAGTCGCTCATGTTTTGAAAATAAAATCTGAAATTATCTGATTCTACAATTTTCCAATCCTTATAAAAATCATCAAATCCGAACAGTAGTATTCTTTTATAGGCGTATTGTGTTGCATTTTTAGTGGCATTCAAATCAAAACACTCTTTTGTAGATTTTTTTGAGTTATCATAATCTTGGAGCATAAAATGACAAGTGCCTAAATATCCAAGTGCCCATGCTTTTCTCCATGAATTGTCAGGATCATTATTAACTGTGTAATCAAGATACGGAATTGCAGAATTAAAGTCTCCTTTATCTGTTAATGCTCGACCTAATAATAGTTTATAATCAATATTGTTAGGGTCATCTTTTAAAAACTCATTAGCCTTTAAGATAGTCTTGTCGAAATCGCCTGACATATATATATTTCCAAGCTCTTCAACCTGTTTGTTTTGTCCAAATGTAAACAGGCTTGTCAGGATGATAATTGTCGTAATAAATAATCTCATAATATTTTGTTTTTGTTTAGTTGCAGGGTCTTCTTTACTATTTTGCCTAACTTCTAAATACACGCAATATCATTTATTAAAATATTTAATTAATTAATAATGACTATAAAAAAAGATACATAAATATATATTGTCCACATGAGAATCCTTTTTTCATTTTTTTCTACTTATTGCCTTTAGCTCTATTGTGGGTCCTGAACAACATCTGACAGTTTATTAATTATATCTAATAGCAAATTTAATCATTATTTCTAAAAATGCTATACTTTCTTTGATGACGGTCTTTTTTTTGGCATAGCTGCCTTTTATGTACTAAGCTAGTTTGCACACCTGCCTTTTGACTTTCCGTAAAAAGCCGGACAGGCTCTAATGGAAGAACCGCAACCTGCATTTTGCCCTAAAAGCTTTGCACACCTTTATGGGATCAAGGGGCAGCAGTGCAACTGACAGCATTTTCTTTCCTACGCATAAAATTATTTTATATGAGAATCAAGGGTTAATTTTTTTTGCCACAATCCCGATCGTTATCGGGACTAAGACACCAAGAAACACCAAGTTATCTTAAGTAAAAATTTTAGTTATTATTGTGTTCCGATACTATCGGAATTGTGCCTTTGAGTCTTAGTGACTATATATGATCTGGTTATAATTCTCAACTCTTGATTCACATTATATAGAATCATTTACTTACACTAATCTAAGTTCAAATTATATTTGTTTACAGTTGATAAAAGCTTCAAAAAGCCTTAAGACAAAAAGAACCTTCACCAAACTGGGATTATTTTTTTTTATGAATACTGTTTTCTCTTTATTTTCTTAACACATCGCAATAATTTCCACAACCCCAAACAAATATAATGTTATCTTCCCTTTAATTATCTTCCTCTTGATTCAAAAAACAATGTACACATTATTTTTTATTTGCGTTTGAAATTATGTAAACTAAATATAATATGGCGAGAATAGACATTACATATTTTTTATTGCACTTTTATTTTTATATTTTTGAATAATAATTTTATTTATTTAATTAATAATTTTTATTTTTATATATTTATTATTTTATTTTTGTAATGTATTTATATTTTAATGTAATAGTATTTTTTTTATTTTAATCTTATTTTTTTCTTTTTTTAATGTTATTTTTTGCATTTTTAAATTATTTTTATTTTTTTACAATTATATTTTTTTTTATTGCATACTATTTTTATATTTTTTTAATGTTTAAAACTCTATTATTATATGCTTAAAATTAATATCAGACCAGTAATGAAATTGAGAGGCATTGAAAAACCATTTACTTATTTGGTGAGATCAGGATTTAACAATCATACTGCACACAACCTCTTAAATTCCAAAACCAGATCACTTCGACTTGATCATATTGAAATACTATGCTTATTATTGAAATGTACTCCCAACGATTTATTGGGCTGGAAGCCCGGCAAAAATATAGTTTCTACTGATAAATTACCATTGTCAAAACTCCAGGTTATAGAATCAAAAACTTTTGATATAAAGACTACTTTAATGGACCTGACTTTGGATGAGCTAAAATCTCTTACAGATAAAATAAATAAAGACTACAATGAAAACAATACAGAACCCATAGTGTAACAGTTTTAATATCCATTATGGGAAATTTTTGATTTGATTCAATAATTAAACCCGAATGGATGATTGAAGGGACTATCTTAAAAAAAAATTTTATGCCACGGTTGGTGTTTTCACCAATAGCAAATGCCATCATAGGCTAAAAAATAAGATTTCATGCATTTATAAGAGTCTGTTTAAAATGCAAATAATTTTCAATTAACACTTAAACTGATAATATATAATTATTTAATATATAGGTTTTTGCGTCTCTGCGCCTTTGCGTGAAATTGAGCAAATTAGTATTTTTAAACACCCTCGGCTGAAAGGTTTTGAATTGCAAATTCATAAAATATCTGATTGCAGTTAAGAACTGGACAATCCGGGGACAAAGTACGAAGTACGATTTTAACTTTGAGAATTATTCAATGGGTTTTTTAAAATGGACAATGTATGATGGACAATTCACCTTCCGTAATCTATAATTAATAATTTGTAATTCATACATTCTCATTCGTAATTGATCATTTTTCATTTTCAATTTTCAATTTTCAATTTTCAATTATCCACCCCTACTCCTCCTTTTGCAGCATTATGCCACCATCGGTTATTACAAGTTTATCTTTCAACTTCTCAATTTCGGTGCAACTGAAATTATGTTCATCTTTAATACTGACTTTGACAGGGTATTTCACAAAATAGTTTTGTGAATTATCTTTTTTCTCCAGTACGATAATAAAATTCTCCTCTCCCTCACTCAGTAATGCATTAATTGGTAATGCATTTTTTTTGACAATACCAGTAATGATCTTTGCTGTGACATAGGTCTGGTCGGAATAATTTATCCTGCCATTGATATCTGCATGCACCTCTACTGCTTTGGTGTCAGGATCAATAGATGGTGATACCAGGTGAACACTTGCCCTGTGTTCTGAGCCATCAGGAGTCCTGAAGAATACACTCTGTCCCGGTCTTATTTTCGGTATATCATTTTCAAATACATTTAAACTCAGGTGGGCATCCTGATTGTTGACAAGCATCAAAACCGGCTCGGTTGCAGATGCATAAGAGCCGTTTACCTTATCAATGCCGGAAATAATTCCTGATATGGGAGCAGTAACCTTAAAGCTGCTTTTGTATTCTCCTTTTATCACTTCAGCTATATTTATTCCTAAAAGCTGGAGTTTCTTCTTCATACCATTATAATTGGCAAGCTGGCTTTTATAATCACTTTCTGATTTGAGGTACTTCTTCTCTGAATTGACATTCTCTTTGTATAATGCAAGCTGTCTTTCATAATCATTCTTAAGGTAGTTCAATTGCTCACCAAGAGAAGCAAAATCCTGCTGCATAGTGATCAGGTCATGGCTTTCGATGCTAAACAGGTACTGACCTTTCTCGATTCTCAGTCCTACCATCAAATTTACTCCTTTTATGATCCCCGGAAATAAAGGACTTACTTTGTATTGCGAAGATGGTGGTATTTCAATATTGCCACTTGCCTCTATGACCTCAGTGAAATCAGCGGGTTTAACCCGATTGAGTTTTATCGAACCACTGCCAAGTTGTTGCTCAGACAATACTGCATAATATTCACTCCCTGTAGTTTCAGCTTCTTCACCAGCAGCACCTTGCTTCTTACATCCGGCAAGTGCCAGTGCAGATAATATAATGAGGATTAAAAATCTGTGTAACATTTCCTGATAATTTTCAATTTAAGAAATTAAGATTTATAGCTTTTTGATTGTATTCGTTCAGAGTTCTAAGGTAATTCAGTTCTATTTCCCTGACATTTTCAATACTTTGTAAAAAATCAAAGAAATCAATTTCCCCATTTTCATAGTTAAGCTTTGCTTCTTTCAGAATTTCCCCTGCAAATTCATTTTTTTGCTTTTCAAGAATATCCAGGTTTTTCTCAATGATCTCAATTTCTGATTTCAGGTTAACAAAATCCCTGTTCCAGGTAGCATGATCGATAATAGCAAGGTTTTGAGAAATCTGATACTGAATTTCAAAAGACTGTACCATTTTACTTTTTCCTGAAAAGAGAAGAGGTATTCCTACTCCTATCTGAAATCCCGGCACAATTTTATTCAAGCCTGTATTCGTACCTCCGAAAACCGAAAAACTGAGATCGGGAAGCCAGTATTTTTTATTGAGATGCAGGTTCAGTTCATCACTTTTTATCTGATTTAAATTAAGCATATGGGATGATGAATTTTCATATTTCATCGGATTCAGTCCGACTTTCACGAGTTTTATATCATAGACTTCAAGGTTTTGAATATTCGTTAAAAATTTCAACTCATTCAATACAAGGGAGATTTCCTTTTGCAGATTCTGTATGACGATATGCAGATTTTGCAATTTAGCCTGGGAAGTGATTTTATTAAGTTTATTGCTTTCACCAAGTTTATAATTTTTTTCCATCCTGGCAGTGAAATCAGTGAATAATGTATCCAGAGCACTGTAAATTTTCTCACATTCCTGCAGATAACACAGTTGAGAATAAAGTTGAGAAATATTTTTCGATATCTCCAATATCATTTTCTGTTTTTCCAGCTCACGGGAATTTAAATTATTTTCCAGGATTTTCCTTTTCATTTTGTATATGCCCGGATATTTAAAGGACTGCTCCAACCCCATAACATTCAGAGGCTTATCATTAATTGCAAAATTATTATTGTCGCGATTGAAATAAACATGGGCATTTTCAAATTGGGTTGATGCCTGCATTTCCAATCGTGACTTTTCAATTTCAGCATCATTTATCTTCAGTCCGGAGTTGTTTTTTAATGCAATATCAATCAGTTCATCTACAGAATTTACTTTTTGAGAAGTAGATACCTGCACTGAAAGAAAAAATAGAACACCTGTCAGTAATGATTTGGAGTGTTTTTTCCCGATCTTAAAAGACCTGGTATCGAATATAGAATAAAGTATAGGCAGGAATATCATTGTAAGTAAGGTAGAGGTGATCAGTCCCCCAATAACTACTGTGGCCAATGGACGCTGAACTTCGGCTCCGGCACTGGTGGAAATTGCCATTGGTAAAAAACCCAGAGCTGCAGCCATTGCAGTCAGTATTACAGGTCTTAGTCTTTCAGTAGTACCTTTAATTATGCGTTCATGAATATTATCTATTCCATGTTCTTTCAATTCCTTTAAATGCTCAATCAAAACTATACCGTTAAGTACCGCAATTCCAAATAGTGCTATAAAACCTACACCCGCTGAAATACTGAATGGCAGATCCCTGATCCAGAGCAGGTAAATACCCCCAACAGCAGCAAGCGGAATAGCTGTGTAAACCATCAGGGCCTCTTTGATACTTCTGAAAGCAAAATGCAATAAAATGAATATCAGTATCAGAGCAACAGGCAGTGCAAAAGCAAGCCTGGCTTTTGCTGATTTCAGGTTTTCAAATTGTCCTCCATATTCAATAAAATATCCTGTCGGCAGTTTGACCTTACTTTCAACAATTTGGCTGACCTCATCCACTACCGATTGCATATCCCTGTTCCTGACGTTAATACCGATCACTATCCGACGTCGTGTATTGTCTCTTGAAATTTTGGCAGGACCTTTTGAATATGATACACTGGCAATTTCAGTCAATGGGATTTTTCCGGCAACAGGAGAATCGATCCATAATTTTTCAAGGTCCGTAATATCATTTCTTTGAAAATCTTTCAGTCTCATCACCAGATCAAACTGCTTCTCTCCTTCAAAAATAGTCCCGAATACCTGACCCGAAAAGCCGGAAGTGATCATATCATTGACATCATTGGTATTCAGTCCGTACTTAGCTATTTTCTGTTTATCGATCTTTACACTCATCTGTGGTAGTCCCGAAACCTTCTCAACAGTGATGTCTGAAGCACCTTCCACGTTTTTTATAAGGTTTTTTATCTGATTGGCTGTTGATGATAAAATATCAAGATCATCTCCAAATATTTTAATTGCTACATCCGATCTTACCCCGGTTATCAATTCATTAAATCTCATTTCTATGGGTTGAGTGAATTCTATGTCAATTCCGGGAATTACCAGAAGAGCTTCCTTAAATTTATCTGCGAGCTCATCCTTGGATTTTGCGCTTACCCATTCTTTTCGGGGCTTTAATTTAATGATCACATCACTTTCCTCCATCGACATGGGATCAGTAGGTACTTCTGCAGCACCGATGCGACTGATTACCTGATCGACCTCAGGGAATTTATCAAGCAGGATTTTTTCAATCTGTGTAGTTATCTCAATTGTTTTGCTTAAGGAAGTACCAGTTTTAAGCACAGGCTGAACTACAAAATCCCCTTCATCCAGAGTAGGGACAAACTCTCCACCCATGCGGGAAAATAAGAACATTGCTGACATAAATACCATCAAAGTAGCACCGATCACCATCTTTTTGTTATTCAAAGACCATTTGATCACGGGCAGATACATAGCGGTAAGAAATGCCATTATCCTCGAGGAAATACCTTTAGGATTCTCTGATACAGGTTTAAGAAACATAGAAGAAATAACCGGAACATAGGTGAAGCATAATATCATGGCCCCGATAAGGGCAAAACTAAAAGCAAGTGCCATAGGTGTAAACATTTTGCCTTCAACACCTCTTAGGGATAAAATCGGTATGAAAACTATAAGTATGATGAGCTGTCCGAAAATTGCAGAATTCATCATTTTATTTGCACTGCGAAAAGTTATCTTATCGATTTCCTCCTGTCTTTCATTCTTCGAAAGTTGATTAAGATGGATAGAACTGGCTGTGATTTTAAATGCAATAAACTCGACTATGATCACCGCTCCGTCAATGATAATACCAAAGTCTATAGCACCCAGGCTCATCAGGTTTGCATCACTTTTAAAAATATTCATCAGCGATATTGTAAATAGCAGGCTCAGCGGAATGACAGATGCTACTACTAAACCGGATCTGAAATTTCCAAGTAACAGGACTACTATAAATATCACTATTAAACTACCTAAAAGCAGGTTTTCCTCGACTGTAAATGTAGTTTTTCCTATTAGTTCACTTCTGTCGAGGAATCCGTTTATATAAACACCTTCAGGTAAAGATTTCTGTACTTCCCCGATTCTTGTTTTGATACCTTCTATCGTTTTCTTTGAATTGCCGTTTTTAATCATCATGATCTGTCCAAGTACTTTCTCCCCTTCCCCATTTCCGGTTATAGCTCCGAATCTGGGGGCATGTCCTATTCGCACTTCAGCAATATCCCTGATAAAAACTGGTGTTCCGCTTTTGGTGGTAATGACAGTATTCCTGATATCATCTGTATTTTTGATCAACCCTTCACCTCTTACAAAATAAGCCTGATTGTTTTTTTCTATATACCCTCCTCCTGCTACACTATTGTTTTTTTCAATTGAATTGTAGATATCGGTGATATCAATGTCAAAAGCCTTTAGTTTGTCGATATCAACAGCAACTTCATATTGTTTAAGAAGTCCACCCCAGGTATTTATCTCGACAACTCCGGGTAAACCTGACAACTGTCTTTTGACTATCCAATCCTGTATAGTCCTCAGATCCATCGGAGAGTATTGATCTTTATAGGGTTCCTTTACCTCGAGGGTATACTGATACACTTCTCCCAGTCCTGTGGTGATAGGTCCCATTTGCGGAATTCCATAACCTTCAGGAATCTTTTCAGATGCACTTTTAAGCTTTTCTGCGAGAAGTTGACGGGGCAGATAGGTCCCCATATCATCATTAAAAACAACTGTTACAACCGAAAGACCAAACTTTGAAATTGACCTTATTTCCTTTACCCCGGGGAGATTTGCCATTTCCAGTTCAACAGGATATGTGATAAACTTTTCCACATCCTGAGTTGAAAGGTTCTTTGAAGTTGAGATCACCTGGATCTGATTGTTGGTAATATCAGGAACGGCCCCTATTGAAATCTGTGTCAAAGAATATAATCCAAAACCAACTATCGTCAAGGTAAATAATATGACTATAAGTTTATTTTTAATGCTGAATTTGATCAGGAATTCCAACATATCTTTTTTTTTGCTAAATTACAAAATATTTCTATGCGATTTTTATAATTTTTTCTTTTGATTATTAAAAAAAAGAAAAAATATTTACGAAACTGAAATGCAATTACTTTCTTAAACATTCATATCTCTAATACTTTAACCCATATCCATATTTACACAACCGATAGTCGTTTGCAACTGCGATCAAATAGTTATAAACCGCGCGCTATAGCGGGGCAGGTTTTCCAATTTATTTACTATATATTTTAACTTTTAGTTCTAATGATTAGGCTCATGCCAACCATTGATGATTGATCTAAAACTGCTCAGAGGATTCTTTCCAATGGTACAAAAATATACATGAACAAAAAGAAAGACAGTAGCAAAAAAGCCATTAATTACATGAAAAAAATCTGCTACCATAATACCACCATAGCCGAATATTTTATTAGGAATTACTTCCGGCAATAATAAGGCTATCCCGGAAAATACTAATATCGGTAAAAACAAATACATCACAAGGACATATGAGAATTGCTGAAGAGGATTGAATTTTCTCTTTAAAGTAATTTGATATGGTGGATTTTCTCCTTTAAAAATTCCATATGAGTAGTAATAGAACTGTTTCCAAAGTTTTTGCGGATATTTCTTGAATTTTATACGATAATGTCTGTAATTGCCAGTAACAATATTTACTATTATAAACAACAAATAGTCAATTGTTAATATAACTCCGGCAATATTATGAATTGTAACAGAATAATCAAATCTTATAAATGTATATTCCAAATCTGAATATTGAAGACTAACTCCGGTGATAATAAGCAATATTATCATGATTGCGTTAATAAAATGCCACACTCGAATGGCAACCGGATATAAATATATTTTATTATTCATGGGTTTCTATTTTTTATAAATTAATCTTAGCACTAAGTGGAATAATATAAAGAAAATAATAATTGAAAAAGCAATGATACTTATTGCATTCATATAATAATTTCTGTTGGCACCAATTACAAATGCATCATTCATCATGGTACCATTAAAAAATCCAAATTTATCTCTGTTCTCTTTCAAAGTATGCTTATATAAGGAAGTGGTCAACAATGAATTACTCCTGTGACATTCTATACATTTTTTTACTGCTTTTTCCTTCTCCATAATATTATGTGCTACTAAGAGACTATCATTGTATTCTGCATGGCATTCAATGCATCTGACATTTTTGAAATGCAATTCATGATTTGGCAACCAGGGATGAGATTTTTCATTGATTACTGCAATACTGTCACTTAATAAATAAAACCTGTTTGTTTTATAATTATGACAATGCAGGCACATTTGATTGCTATATTGAACAATATCGCTGATTTTATCTTTCTTTCTTGCATTTAATTCATAATAATGCGGGTTATGACACATTTCACATCTGGCTGCAGTGCCCATCTCCCTTCCATGAATACTTTTCTGCATCTCTATTTCAATTTCTTCAAAATGAAATTTTGCAAAATTCTCATCTCCGGAATGACAATCCTGGCAGGTATATTTTGACTCAAGTTTCAAATTTGCAGCATGCGGATAAATCTCATATTCTTTCTCATGACAATCTGTGCATTCAAATGTTCTGTGAACACTTTTTTTATACAAATCCTTATTAATGATAAAATATGGATTCATCCTCTTGTGAATGGTATCAGATAATACTTCATTGTAAAACTGGAAATAGTATTTACCATGGCATTTTAAGCATTTAGTATTATCCGCCACTTTCTGTTCCTGTGAATATATATTCAAAGAAAACAAAATAATCAAGAAGGATAAAAACAATTCCAACTTGAATCTAAAATTTTTCCTTATAAAAATGTTCTTCAGCATAATTGTTAATATTGGTTAGGAATCAATCAGATTTTAATTTTTTATCTCTTATTGACAATTAAATAACCGCAAAAATAAATTTAAATATCAAATAAATTGAAAATGTGAAAAAAAAGCTGCAATTTAAATCCATTATAAATCAATCAAGAGATTATTAATAAGTATGGCATTTTTACTCCAAACATAATAAGGAATCAGATACTCCAAAAGATTCAGACGAAAAATCAACTAAAATGACGAAAAATCGACAAGTTTAATTATTGCTTTTTATTTAGCTTGGCATTATTTTACATCTTAATATTCTGAAAATGAATATAATAAAAAAATACATATTTATTTATCTCAGTATTCAATATAGTGGAATAGTAATTGATGATTATGATAATGGCAATATTTTTTAATAAATAAAAGTATAATATTATGTTTACGAGATTGTTATTTACATTATGTTTTCTGTTAATCAGCCTGATGGTAATTACATCATGCGAATATGAGGTCATCGAATTCGACCAGCCTGATCCAACAGTAGAAATTAAATTTTCAAATGATATTCTTCCTATTTTTAATAAAGGTTGCAATGTTGCGGGTTGTCACTCAGCAGGTCATGTTGTAGTCGATCTGACTGCAGCAAACGCTTATAAGGATTTGTTTGCAAAAAATATGATAGATACTGAATTTCCCGAACAAAGCAAGCTTTATGCAAAATTGGTTGCTGCAGGAAGTACACATACAGGCAGATCAACACCGACAGAACTAGAAACAATTTTGCTTTGGATAAGGCAAGGAGCAAAGAATAATTGAAAACTGAACTATAATTGATAAAAAATTTAAAATATATTAATATGAAACGATTTATACTATTTATAGCTGTATTTGTAATATTCAATTATATTTCAAATGCACAGGAAGAAGTGACAAATGAAGAAACACAAACTGAAGAAGTAAAAGACAAACCTGTTAAATCACCTTTTGAAACTGCAGTTCTTATTGATTTTCCTACTACTGTAATTCCCAGTAAAGGAAGTTTTCAGTTATTGATTCACCACAGGTTCGGAACAATAAATAATGGCATTTCAGATATTTATGGTATTTACGCACCATCAAACATCCAAATGACATTTGATTACTCTTTATTTGATTTTTTACAATTAGGATTTTCAAGTGAAAAGAACAATAAAATACAGGAACTCCATGGAAAACTTAATTTGTTAACTCAAACCAGGTCGGGTAAGATACCTGTATCAGTTTCCCTTTACAGTATGGTAGGGGTTGGTGCTAAAAGTGAAGACTTCTATGGTAAAAATTATCGTTTTAATAACAGGATTACTCTTTTTGAGCAATTGATAATATCACGAAAATTCAATGAGAGGTTATCTTTGCTTACAGGTGCAAGTTATTCGCATTACAATGCAGTATCTTATGATAAAGGAGAAAAGCACGACCATGTTGGGATTCATTTAGGAGGCAGATGCAAGCTATGGTCTGAAAACTCATTTATTTTTGAATATACATATCCATTCATAATAGCAACTGTTACTGAAGAATTAACTCCACCTAAACAAGGATTTTCTGCCGGTTTGGAATTTGGCACCAGCACGCATGGATTCCAGGTATTTGTATCAAATTATCAGGAATTGAATCCGGTACAGAATATATCAAGAACACAATATGATTTCTTCAAAGGTGATTTGCTTTTAGGTTTTAATATTACAATAAGATTTTAGTAGAAAAATAAATCATTATGGAAAACAAGGATAGCAGAAGGAATTTTATAAAAAATTCCTTATTATTTGGATTGGGAGGAGGTGCAATTTCATTGATTTCTGCATGTAATGAAACCAAAGACCCTGAGAACAAAGGCCCAATGGTCAAGGTGTTGACTACAGATGGTAAATTAGTTGAAGTGCCTGTCAGTAGTATCAATCCGAAAGAAAATGTTGGACCTGAGGAATCAAGAAAAGGTATTCCGGGCAGGAATTTTGTGATGGTAATTGATTTGGCAAAATGCAAAAATGCAAGAAAATGTGTTGAAAGCTGCCAGAAAGCTCATGACCTCGAAATAAATGAAGAACATATGAAGGTTCAGCTACTTAGAGATAGCGAAGACGGACCTTTATATTGGCTTCCTAAACCATGTTTTCATTGCAATCAACCACCATGTGTTACTGTTTGTCCTACAGGAGCCACTTATAAAAGAGATGACAACATCGTCCTCATTGATAATACAAGATGTATTGGATGCAAATTCTGTGTTTCAAGTTGTCCTTATTCATCGAGGTCTTTCAATTGGAAACATAAAAAAATATTCGATAGAAGTGATATTAAATACTCACCTGAAACCAGTGTGCCAAGGGCAGAAGGAACAGTAATGAAATGCGATTTTTGTCCTGATATGGCAAGGGAAGGTAAATTACCGCATTGTGTTACAGGATGCCCTATGGGAGTTATATATTATGGAGACAAAAACGAAGATATAGTTACCAACGGTGAAGAGAGTCTTCAATTTTCTAAAGTCATTAAAGAAAAGGGAGGATACCGTTATCTTGAATACCTGGGTACTAAACCAAATGTTTATTACTTACCTCCTGTAAACCGACAATTTCCTGTTGAGCGGGGATTTGATATTGATAAGCAAATTCTGGAAAGGTATAAAAATGTTCCAGAGGTGAAAGATTTTCTTGAAAAAGGCAATAGTTAATCAAAATTAGCAAAGTAATGGATTTAATAAACAGAAAAAATGAACTCGTAGGAGAATTTTATCCTCAAATGATTAGATTCAGTTCCAGGACAAAAATTTGGATCGGAGTATTGATATTAATAATTTTGGCAGGATTTTATGCTCTTTATTTTCAGATAAGCAGGGGGCATGAAGCCACAGGTATGCGAAATAATGTTGTTTGGGGTGTCTATATTGTGAATTTTATTTTTTTTGTTACAATCAGTTATTCAGGAGCATTTATATCAGGTGTTTTACATTTTTATGAAACTCCCTGGAAAAATTCTTTGTCCAGAATTTTAGAAATCATTACTGTTCTATCCCTGATAATAGGACCCGTATTTATATTGTTGTGTATCGGCAGGCTGGACAGGTTGCACTATTTATTTTTGTACCCAAGGATCCAGTCCCCTATTACATGGGATATTATTGCCATTATGACTGATCTGATTGGCTGTTTTGTATATCTTTATATTACTTTTATACCTGATCTGGCAATCTTAAGAGATTATAGTCAGGCTAATGATACAATGCCTGAATGGAGAAAAAAATTATATAAATTACTTTCCATTGGTTATAAAGATACGGAAGAGCAGAGAAATCTTCTGGAAAAGACAAAAAGAAGAATGTCAACAATGATTATAGCATTGGCCATAGTTGCCTATACTGTACTCGCATGGATCTTTAGCCTTACTCTGCAGCCCGGGTGGAATAGTACTATTTTTGCACCTTATTTTATTATTGCCGGATTATATTCTGGAGTTGGACTAATAATAATTTGTATGTACATAGTCCGAAAGTATTACAAACTTGAAAGCTATATTAATAAGAATCATTTTATTGGAGCCGGAGTTTTATTGATCATTTTAGGAGTTCTATTCGGATATTTTACATTCAGTCAATATTTCCCAATGTGGTTTAGCAGTAAAATTAATGATATTGACTTGTTGAATAAACTGTTCTCATTATATTTCTGGCAATTTATTGGTGCAAATTATATTGGAGTTTTAGTACCTATTCTGATAATATTATTCAAAAAACTGAGAACAATAAACTTCATCACATTTGGAGGAGTAGTTGCAGTATTGGCTCTTTGGCTGAACAGATATTTTATTGTTGTACCTACTCTTGAAACTCCATACATTCCGATTCAGGATACAAGACAGGCATATCTGTTTTATTATGCTACCTGGGTAGAATGGGCTTTGACATTGGCCGGTTTTGCTACTTTCTGTTTGTTGTTTACGTTAATATTAAAATTAGTTCCGGTCGTTCATATTTCCGATATAATAAATTTTGAGCGTAAAAAGAAAAAGAGTTTAGACCTTGCCACCGATTAGATGAAAAATAAAATAGAAAATAAATAAAATGAAGATAATAAATAAAATTAATCTGACCCTTTTGTTTACTTTATTTGGTAGTTTCATTTCCTTGACTTTTGCACAAGAAAATGGTCTCGCTAAATTTAATATTTCGTTTGACCTGACATCTGTTAAACAAGAAGACAATTCCAGATTATTTAAAATAGAATTTTCAGCAACTAATAAGGATGATAAAAAAGATATTGTTTCTATTGTAGATGCAGAGGTCAATTTTTATAATATCCTGGATGATCAGGAGATATTGCTTGGAAAATCAAAAACCAGTAAGGAAGGTGTAGTTTCTATTGTGGTTCCTGGTACGCATAAATACTTGAAAGATAAGGATGGATACATTACTGTCGTTGCAAAATATGATGGTAATGATGTTATGGACTCACAGGAAAGTGAATTGATGTTTAAAGACCTTTTTCTCGAAATAGAAATAAATACTGAAGATAGCATTCGTACTGCTACGATAAATGCTTATACTATGGAAAATGAAGGAGAAAAGAAAGAAATTGAGACATTGGATATAGTAATAGGTGTGAAAGGTATGCTGTCAAAATTAGTATTGGAGGAAAGCACCCTTGAGAATGGTGTTTATGAGTATGAATTGCCGTCCGATATCCATGGAAATTCAATGGGCGATTTAACAATTTTTGTAAAAGTGGATGAAAATGCAGATTTTGGTAATGTAATTAAAACAACAACTATAAAGGATGCCTTTGCATTAAATAAGCCTGTAATTGAAAGGAATAAACTCTGGACGGATGCAGCACCTATCTGGATGTATGTAGTTTTATCTATTTTACTTTTAGTTGTGTGGTCAAATTATCTAATTTCCATTATCAATTTGATAAGAATAAATAAAATTGGAAAATCTTAACATTACATTATGAAACATTTTTAAAGATTTTTCGTCAAAGAGTATATTACAAATTATAAATTTTTTTAAACATTAAACAAATTATTATTTATGAGAAAGAACTTAGTTAAATTAGTTTTTAGTATTTTGGGAATAATGATCTTTTCTCTTATCCTATTCTCATTTGCAGATGGTGGTAAGGGTAAACCATGGGATATTCCTGCAAAATACAAAAAGATGAAAAACCCTACTACTGCAAATGCAGAAAACTTAAAGATTGGAAAACAATTGTATGATAAGCATTGTGCTTCATGTCACGGGAAAAAAGGATTGGGTGATGGAGTAAAAGGCAAAAAACTCGACACCGAGATGCCTGATATTACAACAAAGACCTACAAATCACAGGCTGATGGAGTTAAATACTATCAATCATTCATTGGAAGAGATGATATGCCCAACTTTGAAAAGAAAATTCCGGATGAGGAAGACAGATGGTTTATCATAAATTATATGGATAAATTCTAAAATGAATTTTAGATATAATAGAAAGGAGGTTGAGTCAATTTCAACCTCCTTTTTTATTGTCCGTTTATTGTGCAGGCATTATTAATATTGACGAAAAATCATTGCAAATGTCGAAATATCGTCTTTAAATTTCAAAAGAAAAAGTTATTTAAAATTTATTTTCAATAATTATAAATTTATAACTAATTGATATTCTTTGCAATACCATGATATCTGTACTAATATTCCTCGAACTATCATTTACAGGAATAAAAATTGCATATATAATAGTACACAAATTAATTAATTCAAAAATCTATGTGTATGAGAAAGAATTTTATATTATTTATGGGAATCCTATTTTTAGGAATTTTTATGATGTCTTGTGAAGGTCCTATAGGCCCTGAAGGACCAGCAGGAAAAGATGGAGTTGACGGTAAAGACGGCAAAGACGGCAAAGATGCTGCAGTTGGCTGTGCTGAGTGTCATAATCCAACCAGTGCGATGGCAAAGGCAAGCGAATACGAATTGTCAAAACATTTTTATGGTGAAGCAGCTTTTGAAGAAGCCGGCAATGTTACTTGTGCCCCTTGTCATGCTTCTGAAGGCTTCAAATACGTAATTCAGAACAACATCCCTGCAACATTCGCTTTGAATGCAACTACAGGAAAGTATTCAAATAATTATGTAGCTACTGCTTCAACTTCATTTGGATCAATCAAATGCGAAACCTGCCATTCAGCCTTGCATACAACCTATGGAACAAAAGACTATGCTTTTGCTACAACTGCGCCTGTTCCGTTGACTATGTGGGCAGGTGGAAAAACAGTCAATCTGCCTGCTGATGGTGGCAAGAGTCATCTTTGCGTCAGATGTCACCAACCAAGGCCATTTGCAACATCTACATCACTTTCTGATGGTAATGTAGTTGATTATGCTGCTCTCGCTTCAAACCCAAATGGAATTTATTTTGATACTGAAGTAGGTAATAAAGCTCCAAACAAACATCTTCCAAGTTACAGATTTCATGTACATTATGGAGTTGTAGGAGCTGTATATGCTGGTATGGGAGGTGTAGAATTTACGGGTAGTGAATCATATGCAAATTCATTCCATACTGCCAATGCTTCTTGTCAGGACTGCCATACTGCACCGATGACAGGTCGTGCCGGAGGCCATACTTTTAAAGTAAGGAATGGAGAAGGAGCACTTTCTTCCTCAACAAGCTGGAATTTCAATGGCTGTAATACTACTGATTGCCATGGTGCCGTCAAAATTTCAGCTACTAACACAACTTACTGGGTAAATCCAAGGAATGACATCAAAACATTGCTAAATACTCTTGCTGACAAGATAAATGCAATAGGTGGTGGTCAGAACATACTTCATGCAGACACAGATGGAGAAACTAACCTGTGGGCAGGTATGACAACCGGTAATTTCGATGGTTACTTAGACATATATGATGCTTCTGCAAATCCAGAAGGTTATTGGAGAAATCCAGGCAATACAAGCGCAGCCAATATGGCAAAACCGAAGTTCCCATCATTGACAAATGCACAGGTTGGAGCTTTAATAAACTTCCAGTTTGGATTAAGAGAATACAGCCTTGGTATTCATAATTACAAGTATGTCAAAGCACTTCTTACTAATACAATTGCGAAGCTATAAAACGTGAAAGTTAATAAATTGAAAAAGACTGTCATTTTTGACAGTCTTTTTTTTTATCCGGATTTTACTTTATCCTTACATTGGAACAAGCATTGTTTTAAAAATTCAATAGCTGCTGCAAGTTAAGTAAAGGTATCAGATGTATTTAAAAATGGATTTGACCCCTCATTTTTTTATTCAGAAAAACCATCTTTGTTAGAATCCTGAAACAATCTTGGCAGTTTTGATTTTAATGTTGATGCAGGAATGCCGAGAATTTCAGCAGCTTTACTTTTATTACCTCCGGAAATTTCCAAAGCTTTAATGATGGCATTTTGTTCAACTTCGGTAAGTATTTCTGTCAGTGTCCTGTTTTCTATGTTTGTGCAAACCACGCTTTTGTTTCCCACCCTAATATCCAGCGGAATCAGTTCATAGGTTATAACATTATTTCTTGCCAGTAAAACCAATCTTTCGATAAGATTTTTTACTTCTCTTGTATTTCCCGGAAAACTGTAATTCATCAGACAGTTTAAAGCTTCATCCTGAATAGTAATCTCATTTTTACCCGAGAAAGTGTTGATAAAATGCTTAATCAATGGTTTTAAATCTTCTTTTCTCTCTCTTAACGGTGGTATATTCAAAGGGAAAACACCCAGCCGGTAATAAAGGTCTTCTCTGAATTCTCCTTTTGCAACTTTTTCCTTAAGATCTGCCTTGGTGGATGCTATGACTCTTATATCAATTTTAATTGATTGCATACCACCAACCCTCTCAATTTCTCTCTCTTCTAATGCCCTCAGTAGTTTTACCTGCAGATTTAAAGGCATGTCATCTATATCATCAAGATATAAAGTTCCCCCGTTAGCAAGTTCAAACCTTCCTTTCCTTATAGATTCTGCACCTGTAAATGCTCCTTTTTCATGACCAAATAATTCACTTTCGAAAACTTCTTTGTTAAGTATCGCACAGCTTACTTTTATAAGGGGTTTATTTTTCCGGTCAGAATTAAAATGGATAATGTTAGTTAATAATTCCTTTCCGGTTCCAGTCTCACCAGTTATGAGTATAGTAGTATTAGTATTTGCAAGAATTTTAATATGATCAAAAAGATTGAGGATGTTTTCATTGCTTCCTACAAATGAACTCATATCAAATTTTGATTGAATTTGAGTTCTCAGATAGGCATTTTCATCCTTAATATTGCATAATTCTTTCACTCTAGCCACTGTAAGTATGATATCATCGCTTTCAAATGGTTTTGTGACATAATCATAGGCTCCAAGTTTCATTGCATTTACTGCAGTACTTACTGTGGAATAAGCTGTAATAATAATTACCTGAATTTCAGAATTGAAACTTTTGATCCTTTTTAAAAATTCTATACCATCCATGCCAGGCATACTCAGATCAGTAATAACAATATCTGGCTCTAATTCAGACAATTGAGCCATAGCAGCATTAGCTGAAGAAAACTCATTTACAGTATAACCTGCATCCCGTAATTCATCTACTAATGTCACTCTGATTATTCTTTCATCATCGACAACAAAAACTCTCATTTGCGTATATATGCTTTTTTAAAGGACAAAATAAATTCCGATCCTGAACCCTCTTCACTATTAACACTTAAATTGCCACCCATATCTCTTAAAAGATTATAGGACACATAAAGTCCTAATCCTGTTCCTTTGCCAGGTTCTTTTGTAGTAAAAAATGGGTCGAAAATTTTGGTTATAAGGTTTTCCGTTATCCCAATGCCATTATCATTAACTTTAAGTTCTGTTTCTTGTTCATTATTCGATAAGGAAAATACAATTTTTCCTGACAATTCAGGTTCATTTACTTTTCTTTCTTCAATAGCGTCAATACTATTCAGAATAAGATTTATCAAAATTTGTTCAACGTGATTAGTGCTTGTTAATACCAATATTTCAGGATCATAGTTTTTTTGAACCACAATTTTGTGATTTCTAATTCTGTATTCAGTCAGCAAAAGGGCACTATCTATTATTTGGCCAATTGGGGTAACAGACATTTTCAATTCAGATTTCCGGCTGAATGAAAGTAAAGGCTTAATGATTTTTTCAATTTTGTCTATTGCTTCGTTTATCAGTTCAATGTATTTCAGATTTTGTACCATATTTTCAGGTTCCTTCTCGATTCTTGACATACAGTTTTTAATACCAGCTAAAGGATTGTTAATTTCATGACTTATACCGGCTGTAAGCGTACCAATAGATGCCATTTTTTCAGCCTGAACAAAAGAATCTCTCGCCGTCTGCAATTCTTTTTTGTTGTTAATCAGCCTCTCAATCATTTCAGTAAATTTTTTAAAAAGGATATCGAGTTCATCGCTGAGATAATAATTGAAAATAGTACGATATTTAAGCGGCCTTATATTTATATCAAATGATTCAAGAGTTGAAAGATTGATATTCTGAGCATTTTTACTGATTCTTTTAATCGGTAGTGTGAACAAAGATGAAAAATAAAATGCGACAATCAAACCTATAATAAGAAAAACAAAGACCATAAAAATCATTCTTCGTGTCAGTATATTTAAATCTTTCCTTATATCCTCTTCAATCATACCAATACGAATTGTACCTAACTCCCCGTTCAAAATTGGAAAAGCAATATCACGCAAGATTTTATATTTGAAATTTTTAGCATGTATTACTTTAATCTGGTAATTTCCGTTTTCAATTTTGTTTGCATTTATCAATGCAAATGGGATTTTTACATTATAGTTTTGAGCTATAATTTTATTCATCTCATCTAAAACAAATATATATGCGATGCTGGCATCATTAGATTTGACTTGGTCAATCACTCTATAAACATTAACATAATCATCATAAACAATAGGTTGCAATACTTTCTCAGCAATTAGTCTGCTCAGTACTTTTGATCTTTTATCAATTTCATTTTCAAATGACCTGTACCCTGTACTCCATAAAATATATATATTTACAATGCTGAAAAGTATAACAATAAAAGTTGCACCAATAGCAAATTTCCTGAATAATGTCAAATACAATGTCTTCATTTGCTCACCATTTTACTCAACTCCCTTATTTCATTATAATCAGAATCCTGAATATTTACATAAGAATCAATATTGAGCTTGTTTAGAATTGCTTTTCCAGTAGGATCTTTATGAAGATTTAAAAAAATATTTTTATATAATTTATATTTTTTTTCATCAAGTCCAGCTGATACTACTACTGGCGGGGATGGAAATTCATAAGATTCTTCAATAATTTTCAAATTTTTTACCTTAGCCGGACTTTTCTGTTTTAGATAATCAAAAACTAAGCTGCTTACACTGGCAGCATCCATTACACCACGGTTGACCAATTCACACGACAAATCATGACTATAAGTGAAAATTGTCTTTGAAAAATATTTATTTTCATTTAAACCCAATTTTTTAATTTTAGAAATTATAAAATTAAAACCTGTATGGGAATATGGGTCAGTAAAAGCAAAGTTTTTTCCTTGCAGGTCTCTAAATGATTTTATATGAGAGTATTTATTTACCACTATAAATGCTTTGAATGTACTTTTACCATTTGATACAGGAGCTACCAAAAGACGTGCTATCTTCTTTTTTTTAGCATCTACATATCCTCCGGTTCCAATAAAAGCAAAATCAACGATATTCTGGGTCAGAAGATCATTAATTTCCTGGTAAGATTCTTTCTGAATATAATGCACAGACATTCCTATCCTTTGGGAAATATATGCCAGCAACTCATTATAATAATCAAATGATTCTTTTGGTGAAATAATTGATGCTATTCCAACATGAATTGCTTCATCCTGATGAAATGAAATCTCGGTTGCAGTTGGTGATGGTCCGTTAAAATCTACAATTACTTTTTTATCATTTGATAAACATGATGTCAATAAAAAAAATATGAGTAAAAAAAAGAAATAATTTTTCGGCATAAAAGAAAATAATTGCATTTATTAATGATAATTTGTTTTTTTCTGCAAAGTAATATATTTTTCATAAGTGCAAATTAAATGGCACGATAATTTGTTAACAATTGCCTCTGAAATTTTTAATCCTGACAGCTTTTTTTTCATTTCAATCCAATTTTCACTAATTTGTTATTTATCATATCAAATAAAACAACATATTGGATCTGTCAATTTTTTTTACACTTTTGGTTTTCGAGAATAGCTTATTAAGAATTCATATTCCAGGATTTTGCTTTAAAAATAATCGTTCCATTAATAGTTTACAGTATAATTTTTATGTTCATTTATCTATAAAATATTGGGATTAACGAATTTTTTTCTTAGTTTTGAAATTGATAAAGATACAGTAAAAATTTTATTTAAATAAAATTCACCATCATGTCAATTCCCACATCAAGAACAAAAACAAACGGAGAAATCCATATCAACCCGGAATTATGCAAAGGTTGCAGACTCTGTGTTTCAGTATGCAAGGATTTTAATCTCGCGATTGAAAATAAGAAAGTGGTTAAAACCGCTACATCCATATTTGGCTGTATCGGATGTGGTCACTGTATGGCAATTTGTCCGAATGGAGCAATACAGATAACCGGTAGGACAATGTCACCGGACGATCTGTACGATTTACCTCTCAGGAAATCTGCAGCCTCATATGATACTCTCCTCTCACTTTTGCAGCGTCGAAGAAGCGTAAGGGAATTTAAAGATAAAGATATTGAACCTGAGATCATTGAAAGAATTATTGAAGCAGCATCAACAGCTCCCATGGGTTTACCTCCATCAGATGTAAATATTCTTGTTATAAATGGTAAGGACAAGGCAAATGCTTTTGCGAAGGACTTTTCACAATATCTTAAAAGTCTGAAATTTATGACTTCAGGTGTTTTCCTCACTGTAATGAGACCATTCTGGGGTAAGGAAAATGATGAAATGTTCCGGGGTTTTATCAACCCGTTATTCAAAGCTTATATCGGAGAAATGGAAAAAGGGAATAACTATATCAACTATGATGCACCTTTGCTGATGTATTTTTACGGAACCCCCTATTCCGACCCCGCTGACCCTATCATAGCGGCTACATATGCCATGATAGCTGGAGAATCTCTCGGACTTGGCACCTGTATGCTCGGAGCAGTACATCCTTTTATACAAAGCGGCAGAAAAGCCAAGAAATTCAGAGAAGACCACAAAATAAAATATAAAAGCAGGGAAGGCTTGTTTGTGGCATTCGGCTACCCGGCAGTAAAATATGCAAAAGGGATAAAAAGGACCTTCGCTTCAGTGGAAACATTATAAGTCAGAATACAGAAGTCAGGATTCAGGAGACAGAATGAGGTCTCATGAAAATGGTTGACAAATATTTGTAAACTACGAAAAATTTCTTTAAAAATTTCTTTGGTTAAAAAATAAAAATAGTTATAAATTTGTCATGCCAATGGAAGCGGAGAATGCATCTGTTCTGGGGGGATCAGGTCATTCAAGGAATACATTTGGTGAAGATAAAGAGTCTTCTTTATGGCAGTATCTAACAAAGGTACTGCTTTTTTTTGCACTTTACATGTGTAAACTATAAAAATAGACACTTGTTCTTCTAAATGCCTTTAAAAATCCCCCCACGTATTATTTCCGCCTATGAAGTCGTATAAAGCCACTTTTGGCCTTTGATCCTGACTTAACCCCTTGATATAATTTTCAAATTCTACCGGAGTTCTGTACCCCAGGGCTGCAACTGGTCTGTGTTCATTTATCAGTATTTTGATTTCATTCAATACTTTTTTCAAATGATTCAAATTTAGTATTTCAAAGCTGCACAAGTAATCATTTTTAACTACGCCATTTAGTTGTTCTGCTGCTCCATTTTCTAAACAATTTTTAGCAATGCTTATCTTGATTTTATTAGCTTCCAACTTATCTTTGTATAGATTCGACAAGTATTGCGATCCTGCATCTGTATGATGAATCATTCCTTCGATATGTTCACCTTTCTTTACTTCAAGCATTTGTTTGAATGCTGCAAGTGCACTTTCTTTGCTCATATCCAGCGAACCACTCAATCCTAAAATTCTCTTACTATACATATCTTTCAGTGTGAATATGTAGTATTGCTCCTTGCCTGAATAATAGTAAGTTATATCTCCAACAACAACTTCATTTGTTGATGTTATTACCTTTGAGTTTATTAAATTAGGTATGAATGTTTTACTGATATTGTTGTCCTATTCCATTTCCTCTTTGGTTTCTGAACCATTCCTAAGTCAGACATAAACCTTTCAAATTTTGTAATTCCTATGCCTGGTATCTCTGAAATGTTAGCCGCATAATACATTGGCCTTGATCCCATTTTTTGTGCTTTACCCTTACTTGTTCAACTTTTTGAACTATATGTTCTTTATCGCAGTAATCGTTGTTGATCTTTTTTTCCATTTACTAAAACTCTGTCTGCTTATTTTTGAAACTGCAAACACTTGTTCATTTGTAATACCATATTCAGCCTTCCGATCAATCAATCTTTCGATTGCTGCGAATTGTACTTTTTTTCAAGATCCTTTCCAATTATCTCACTTCCTAACCTAATTATCTCTTCTTTGTACAATATCTCTACCTGTTGCTTACCTATTACTCTTTCTAATTCTTCTATTTTCTTAAGTAATTCTACGTTCTTCATCGATTCACTTTTTTTCTCTATTACCATTCGCTCTGGAGCAGGAAGTCGACCGTATCTTTTAAGCCACTTATATACTGATGAACGGGTCACTTCATAGATTCTACTCAATTGCAATACCGTAAGTTTCCCTTCTTCTATTAATTGTACTTTCTCTTTTTTGAACTCATTACTAAAGGTCCGAATTCTTTTTTTTGTCATCTTTTCCATTTTTTTCATCGAATTTATTAATTTTGATGAAATTTTTAAAGATTTAGGTTTACATTTTTCTGTCAACCTATACTATGAGACCACAGGAGTCAGATTATAGCAACCAAAATTTAAGTTAAGGATTAGTTTAAACATGTTTTATGTGATTTTTAGCCTCAACATCAAACTTCCAAATATATATTATACCAATTCCATTTTTAAAATAATCCATTAATTGGTAAAAAATTAACTTTCCTTTCAGCTCAATATATTTCACAACTGTCATATATCCCTTTTCCTGAATTTCCACAGACTGATCAGCAGAAATATAAGGGACAGGGAGAAAAGCACAGGCAGATTTTCCATCAATGTACGCTGACCGGTAATAAGCTTCTGCGGCTGATAATAATAAAATATATTGAAGGGCTTGAAAAATTCTAGTGGTTTCCATAGCGAACCAAGAATATCTACAAAATATAAAATCAGGATCACAATTGCACTGAGTGATGAAGCCCTGCCTGATTCTTTCATAAATGATGATATCATCAGTGAAAAACTCATTATCACCAGAATAAGAAAAAAAAGATTTAACCCAATTCTGAGTACCTTATCAATGAATTGCGCATTTATCTTGTCATAAATCACCACACCTGTGTATAAACCGATAAGTGCAAATACCACAATAACAATAAGAATGATAGCTACACTCCACCACAATCTCAGGATCAGAGTTGTTCTGCGGACAGGCAAAGATAAAAGCATCTCCATTGTACCATTTTCAATAGCTCCGGCAATGTGTTTTGAAGTGATACCTGTGATTAAAATTATTATTAAAGTCAATACTACCGGGTGATTCAGACCGAAGCCGGCAGCACCTTCCACCGAAAGACTCGAAAAAAACTGATCTCCGATGATCATTTTGAATTGAGGTGGCATCATTTTCATTATCGAATCCAGAAATGGTTTGGTTTCAAGTCCGGTGAAAACATCGATGAGCAAAAATTGTATAAGAGGCACAAAGACAAGTGCAAAGATCAGGAAACCCATGTGGCTTTTAAGTATAAATTTGAAATAGCTATTCATAGCACATCAATTTTCTTTTGATCAGAATTATAATAACTGATAAAAATCTCATCAAGTCCCGGTTCAGGAAAGGAAAAATCATCGATTGGCAATTTGCTCAGTTCTTTTACAAGGAGTTCAGAACTGCCCCTGATCAAAAAAGTATAATTAAGGCCATCACGTGAGATCAATTCAGCATTATTCAGTTTAAGACCATCAATCTGATGTTTCAGTTTTACATTCAGCTTGCGAAATAAGCTTTTCTTAAGATTGTCCAGTGTCTCTAGAGCAACTATTTCACCTGCCCTGATCACAGCGATATTATTGCATATCCTTTCAACTTCAGCCAGGTTGTGGGATGAAAAGAAAATGGTGACTCCACTTTTATGAAGTTCTTTGATAAGTTCATAGAAAACATCCTGCATCAGCGGATCAAGTCCGCTTGTAGGTTCGTCGAGTATCAGCAGTTGAGGGTTGTGAAATACTGCCTGGATAATTCCAATTTTCTGAAGCATACCATGAGACATAGACTTCATTTTTTTTCTCAAATCCGAATTACCAAGCTCAAAATCTGAACAAAGCTTAACGGGATGCATAAATTTTATTCCTCTCTGATAAGCCATAAATTTGAGAAATTCAATGGCTGTCATATTGTCGAAATTAGTGAAATTGCCAGGCAAATACCCTATAGAATTTCTTATTTCGATGGAATTGCCTGTCACTTGCTTACCAAATATTCTGATCTTACCATTGGTTGGTCTTAGCAGATCGAGCATCATTTTGATGCATGTAGTCTTTCCAGCCCCGTTTGGACCGAGAAAACCAAATATCTCACCTGAATCAACTGTAAAACTGACTGAATTAACAGCCCTGAAACTGCCGTAATACTTGGTTAAATTCTCAATAGATATTGCCGGATATGACATTATGATAGTAATAATATTCTTTTGTAATCAATTATAATTAATACCAAATACATTTATAAATTAGTCCGTTAATTGGTATTATGCCGACTGAAATATAGGCAATTATAATTATACATTGGACTATTTAATATTTCAAGGCGGTATAATTTTCAAAAGTATATAAATTATTACAAATAAACTATAGGTTTTAACCATTAATTGCAATATTTATCTTAGTCTATTTTAAATCATGAGGCAATGATAAATGGTTTTAAATAATCACATACGATTTGATAATAATCTTTCCCGAGATTATTATCAAATACAAATACATTAATCATTCTTTCCTTAAATCCTGAAGCCCTTCAGAAATAAAATGGGTCAAGACTTTAATTCTGAATTCCTTATGCCTTTATTCTCCTTATATATTTATAATAAGCCAGAGCACTGATGAGTGCCAGAATTATCACAGTATAATAAACTCCCGGCGGAATTGGCACAGGATCTCCCGCTGCATACGAATGAAGTCCCGATAAATAGTAATTTACTCCGAAATACGTCATGATAACCGAAGCAAAACCAAATAGTGTGGCAAAGTTGTAGGTAAATATACTTTGCAGACCTGGTATCAATCTCATGTGCAGAATGAAAGCATACACAAGGATTGTTACTAATGCCCATGTCTCCTTGGCATCCCATCCCCAATATCTGCCCCAGGATTCATTTGCCCAAACCCCTCCGAGATATGTTCCTACACTGAGCATTATCAATCCAACCAGAAGTATGATCTCACTTATAACTGTCAGTTCTTTGATGTTCATGAGCATTTTATCTTTATTTCCGGTTGAAGTAAATATCATCAGAAAGAGATTCAGGATAGAAATTACTGCACCAAGCAGAAGAAATCCATAACTTCCAGCTATCAGCGCAACGTGAATTGTGAGCCAGTAGCTTTTAAGAACCGGTACAAGAGGTGTGATCTCAGGATCCAGCCAGCTCATACTTGCAACTGAAAGTATAGTAGCTGTCAAAACCAGTGTTGCAGATAATCCTCCGAGTGATTTTCGGGAAAGTATCAGTCCTGCAAGCATTGAGGTCCAGGAGATATAGATCATCGATTCATAGCCATTGCTCCAGGGAGCTCTTCCTGATACATACCATCTCAAAGCAAGACCGAGGGTTTGGAATAAAAAGAAAGCAAAGACAACTATCCAGGTCCATTTGGTCAATCTGTCAGCAGGCTTAGATCTGAAAACAGAATAAAAGAAAAAGCCTAAAACTACCAGGCTTAATAAACCGTAAATCTTCATTAAATTGCCAAATACATCCATCCTGTTCAAAAGCAATTCTGCTTTGATCTTTGATGGTGAAGGCAGAATTTTCCCACTATACTTTATCTGCTCTGATGACAGGCCTTGTATGAAATTATTCTGAATTGATTCATCAATCTTTTCAGATGTCATGAATGAATTAAAAGCCTCATACATCTCAAGCAATTTTGGATCAGTTGTCTTCATTGACCTGATATCGGCAGGTGAAACCCAGGCATCTCCGGGATGATCAGGAACAGGAAAAACCCTGAGGAATTGCTGCGAAAGCATCATGCTTGTTATATTGACCTTCTCATCGAGTTTAAGAATTGCCTTGTCGAGCATATTCTGGTCTTTAGGCATGACTGATTGTGACTGCCTGACATTTTCCATGAGTTTATAATCTCCATCAGACGTGAAGAACTGACTGAAACTTGCGAGTTTCTCAGTAGTACCTACAATTTTTTTTATTTCAGGCATTTTACCAATATTTATTACAGGTACATTTTGCCACTCCATCGGATTTTTCATCATTGACCATAATATCTGATCGGAAGTCAGACCGTAGAGATTTTCCTTTTTTGATATTTTGCGCAGCACTTCATTGCTCAGTGTATTCATTGGTTTGAATCTCCCGTTGAAATCCTGGACTACTATTTTGCCAAGTTCTGAAGCCTGTGATTTGCTGAAGTGAGAAACCGGATCTGCAGCTGATAATCCGGCAGATGTTAAACCTACAACGGATATTATCATTAATAAAGTTTTCAATGCTCCGGAATTATTCCTGTTCATTTTCTTCAACAAAAGAGAAAACCTGCTGTTCCTGGCGAAAAAGGTCATTATCATGCCAAGTGTCAGAAGAAAATAACCGGTATAAGAAACCAATGTGCCCCAAAAATCGCGATTTACACTGAGATATGTTCCCAATTCATCTTTATCGAATGATGATTGGAAAAAACGGTATCCACCGTAGTTGAGAATATTATTCATATAAATGCGGAATTCTTTGTTTACACTCTTTGCAGGATCAAGCACAGTAACCTCACTTGCATACGATGATGGATTTTCAGTTCCAGGATATCTTTCTATCTCAAAATCGCGCAACTGGAGTGAAAACGGCAGTTCAACCCTTTTAGCACCATAACTGACATTCATCTGAATATCACCAAAATCAACAACATTGCTTTCGCCTTCAACACCTTGATTACCTGAAATGAAAACTTCCCTGGATTCATCATTTTTAATTATATTAAATTTAAGTCCAACCGTACTTTCACTCTTCATTTTCAGATCATTGGATGCGAGTGTAACTTTTGCCTTAGGATCGAAATCGCCGGGTACAAAACCCAATTTGCCTAATTTATACATCGATTTCATTAGCAATGGTTTATAATCACCAGGATTGATAGTATCTGTTTGCTGAGCGGCCATAATTGTCTGGATGATCGGGCTGTCAGTAGAAAACATGAGAATACCGTCATTAACAGCCAAATTGATAGCTCCCGGAATTTTAGTATCCGAAAAATTGAATTCAACTCCATCAATGTTTACTTTTTCTCCCTGAGTAATAAAATGATCCTCTCTGCCAAAAGATCCGGCAACGACTATATTTACTATAGCCTTGCCCTTAGGATCGGGTTCAATCTGCCTGCCGGGATTGGGTATAAACTCGTCCAATCTGACATTAATATTATTAGTCCCTATCTGGTAATCTTTATCAAATTTGTTATTGCCTAAAGTTGAAAAATGCACAGGTTCGTCAAAGGAATAGGACTTACCATCGTATAACACTTTAAATTTTAAATAGCTTTCTGCAGATAAATATGAATTTGAAGAACTGCCCTCCCTGATATTCATCATTCCTTCATGACCGAAGTACCTTGTTATTGCTGCCCCTAACAGTATCACAATTATTGCAAGGTGAAAAATCAACGTTGCCCATTTTTTATTTCTCACCATTTTATACCTTATAACATTTGCCACCAATGTACAGGAAAAAAGAAAGAGAAGTATTTCAAACCATTTTGCTCTGTAAATCAGGGTCTGTGCTGAACTGGTACCAAAATCATTTTCTATAAATGTCCCTATACCAATAGCAAAAGCAAATAAAACAAGATAAAATCCTGCTGCCCTTGTCGAAAAAAGAAAGTTATAGATTTTAAGTAAATATGTTTTCATACTTCTGGTTTAAAATTTTTAATCAAATATTGAAAATTATCTATAAATAATGTTAACAATTAAATAAACGGCAAAGTTATGAAATTTCGTTTATTTTTTATTATAAAAATTATCTGTGATAACTTATCATTTTAAAATCAACATATTACAACTATAAGAAAAATTTTATCAGTTATTCAATCTGATCATTCAGTAAAGTGGCTGTCACTCTTCCTATTTATATCCAAAATAAATTATCTTTAGTTTTCCTGCAATTAACAGTTAATAAATACCTGAAAATACCTATACTAAGGTTTAAAATGTTGATTTAGTGTAAATAATAAATAGTTATTTCTATAATTTTTGTCATAAAGCTGTCAAAATTATTCAAACTAATATTTGAAAGAGATTAACTTAGGATGAAGTCTTTTTTGTATTTTTGTCGGTTAAATTTTAAATCTTATGAAGATTACCCGAATATTTGATTTACTCGAAAATTATCTGGAGAATTACCCGGAACAAGATACGGCACTGGCAAGCAAAATCAATGGTGTATGGAAAAAGTACAGTATTCAGGACTACATCAAAAAAACTGACAATATCAGTTTTGGTATGCTGAAACTTGGTGTTAAACCTGGTTATAATATTGGGATTGTAGGCAGCAACCGTCCTGAATGGAATATGCTTGATATGGCAATAATGCAGATAGGTGCAGTACCTATTCCTATTTATCCTACTATCAGCCAGGAAGATTACCGGTATATTCTGACTCATTCCGAAATGAAAATGATCTTTATAGATGGCAGTAATCTTATCCAGAAACTGGACAGCGTTTTACCTGAAATAAAAACGCTGGAGGGAGTATATCTTTTTGACAATGAAGATGATAAATACAAATATCTGGATCAGCTGATTGAATTGGGAGAAGACAATCCAGAGCCGGAAAAACTGAAATACATAAAGGCAGGAATAAAAACAGAGGATATTGCAACTATAATATATACATCGGGCACTACGGGAGATCCTAAGGGAGTGATGCTTTCTCACAGCAATTTAGTCAATCAGCTGTTGAATCTGAAGGATACCCCCGCAAAATGGAGTAAAACAGCTTTCAGTTTTCTTCCTCTTTGTCATGCATATGAAAGGATGATGGTGTATCTCTACCAATATCTTGGGATGTCGGTTTATTATGCTGAAAATCTTGCTAAAATAGCTGAAAATATCAAAGAAATAAATCCGACAATGATGACCTGTGTACCCAGGCTGCTGGAGAAAATCTATGATAAATTGTATATTGCCGGAAAAAATCTTCCGCTTTTTAAGAGAGCAATCTATTACTGGGCTTTCAGTACAGCTAAAAAGTATCAGCTTGAAGGAATGAGCAGTTGGCTGAAATTTAAATTAAAGATTGCCGATAAACTCATATTTGCAAAATGGCGCACAGCGATAGGTGGAAATTTCGATATTGTCGTTTCAGGTGGCTCTGCTATCCAGTCACATATCGCTTCCTTCTTCTCAGCAATCGGCATGCCTGTTTTTGAAGGGTACGGAATGAGTGAAGCATCACCTGTGATCGCTGTAAGTCAGCGTGTTCCAAACGGTAGAAAATTCGGGACCGTAGGTTTGCCTCTTCCCGGAGTGGAAATCAAATTGGGTGAAAGAGATGAAATACTATGCAGAGGGCACAATGTCATGTTGGGTTATTACAAAGACCCTGAACTTACTGCTGAAGTTATTGACAGGGAAGGATGGCTGCATACAGGAGATACCGGAAAGTTTACTGATAAAGGACAATTAATTATTACCGGAAGACTGAAGAGCATATTTAAAACCTCATATGGTAAATATGTAAATCCACAGCTGATAGAGTCTAAATTCACTGAATCACCTTTGATTGAGAATATGCTGGTAGTAGGCGAAAATAAAAAATATGCAGCAGCACTTATAGCTCCTGATTTTTTATACCTTAAGTCATGGTGTGAAAAACATAAAATCCCTAATGGCTCAAAAGAACTTATGATAAAAAACCCTGCTGTAAAAAAAATTATTGAATCAGAGATCAGAAAATATAATACTTTCTTTGGTGATCCGGAGCAAGTTAAACGCTGGAAATTAGTACCTAACGAATGGACTCAGGAAAATGGGCAACTAACTCCGACCCTGAAAATAAAGCGCAATTTCCTGGAAAACCAATATGCTGAAGAAATAATAGATTTATTTGAATAGTTTTATATTTATAGTTCTTTAGCCCAATGATTTGTTAAAGTGATTTTCCGGAATTATTTTAGTGGTGATTGTATTATCCAAAAAATAATTATAAATTTGTACAGGATTTAAACAATGTTTCTATATTTTTAAGTATGGAATTTGTTAAAATGGTATTATTATTAAAATAATGAATCTTAATAAATTAATATCCGATAAATGGAACAAGATATCAGATGGCTTCAAAGGTTTCAGAATTTCAGCAGAGCTATAGGTCTATTAAAAGAAATAAAGATACTTAAACTTGAAAATTTATCTCTTCTTGAAAAAGAAGGAATCATTCAGCGATTTGAATTTACACTGGAACCAGCCTGGAAAACACTCAAAGACAGAATGGAATTTGATGGACTGATAACAGATAAGATTTCTCCAAAAATGGTAGCAAGGGAAGCATATAAAACGAAATACATAGATAACATTGATTCCTGGATGAGGATGATTGGCGATAGGAATTTATTAAGCCACATATACGATTTTTCATTATTTGAAACGATAATTCCTTCTATACAAAATGAATATGTTAATACGCTTGAAGATTTATATACAAACCTGAAAGAAAAACAAGAATAGGATGAAATTCGGTTTGAAAGATGAAGATATCTCGGTTTTGAACAGTATTTTTCAAAAACACACAGCTATTGAAGAAGTGGTAATATATGGTTCAAGGGCAAAAGGCAATTATACTGAAAGAAGCGATCTCGATCTTATAATTAAAAATAGTAAAATTGACAGATTTGTAATTTCCGACATTTTATTAGATATTTATGAAAGTGATTTTCCATTTATGGTTGATTTACAGGATTTCGGGGTTCTCAAAAGTCGAAAGCTTATTGAACATATTGAAAGGGCAGGAAAGATATTTTACAAAACAGATATATAGAAATTTTCAAAAAAATAATAGATTTTATTAAAACAAAATCTTTAAATCATTAAAAAAAATAAATTATTGACCATGATCAGGAGTTCAGGTTTCATCATAGTTTTATTCTTGTTTGTCACACAACTTTATCCGCAAAAAAAAACCGAAATTGATACAGGTTTCAATGAATCATTATTCAGCGATTTAAAATTCAGAAATATCGGTCCGGCATTTATGTCAGGAAGAATTGCCGATATAGCTATCCATCCGGAGAACAACAATATATGGTATGTTGCCGTAGGATCCGGAGGTGTCTGGAAAACAGTCAATTCGGGTGTTACCTGGAGTCAAATTTTCGATGACCAGAAGGTTTATTCAACAGGCTGTATCACAATTGACCCAAACAATCCACATACAATATGGCTGGGAACCGGAGAAAACATAGGTGGGAGGCATGTGGCATTCGGGGATGGCATTTATAAAAGTACTGATGACGGACAAACCTGGGAGAATACCGGACTTAAAAAATCAGAACACATTTCAAAAATTATAGTTAATCCTGTTAATTCAGATATAATTTATGTTGCTGCACAGGGTCCTCTCTGGGCACCCGGAGGCGAAAGGGGGTTTTACAAATCTACAGACGGGGGTAAATCCTGGAAAAGGACACTGGGAGATGATCAATGGACAGGTGTAACCGATATCGCAATTGATCCGGCAAATCCAGATCGCATTTATGCAGCCACATGGCAAAGGCACAGGACAGTTGCGTCTTATATGGGAGGTGGACCTGAATCCGGAATATATAAATCAGAAGATGGTGGTAACACCTGGAAAAAATTGACAAAAGGACTTCCTTCAGGTAAACCTGGAAAGATTGGACTTGTTGTTTCACCTCAAAAAACCGATATCATTTATGCAGCAATTGAAACAGACCGACGAACAGGCGGTGTTTACAGATCGGAAAACAGGGGAGAAAACTGGATTAAACAATCTGAAACAGTTTCAGGTGGTACCGGTCCCCACTATTATCAGGAATTATATGCCTGCCCACATCAGTTTGACAAATTATACCTGATGGATTATATTCTGCAGATTTCAGAGGATGGGGGAAAATCATTCAAAAAAATGAATGAAAACTCCAAACATGTTGATAACCATGCCATAGCTTTCAGGAAAAATGAACCTGATTACTTGCTTGTTGGCACTGACGGAGGACTTTATGAAAGCTTTGACCGTACAAAAACCTGGCGCTTCATCCAGAATCTGCCTGTAACTCAGTTTTATAAAGTCGCTGTCGATGATGATAAACCTTTCTATAATATTTATGGAGGAACTCAGGACAATAACACTCAGGGAGGCCCGTCAAGAACATTGAACAGAAATGGCATTATGAATTCAGACTGGGAAGTGATCCTCTATGCAGATGGACATCAACCAGCCACGGAACCCGGAAATCCTGATATTTTATATGCCGAATGGCAGCAGGGAAACCTTGTCCGTTACGATAAAAAAACAGGGGAAACAGTCTATATTCAACCTCAGCCGGGAGAAGGAGAGCCCGGTGAACGTTTTAACTGGGATGCACCTGTTCTTGTTAGTCCCCACTCCCCTACCCGCTTATATTTTGCTTCTCACAGGGTCTGGAGATCGGATAATCGCGGTGATGACTGGAAAGCCATTTCGGGAGACCTGACTCAATATACCGAAAGGATTGAATTGCCGGTCATGGGTAAGAAACAAAGCTGGGATAGTCCGTGGGATTTGGTTGCAATGTCTGCATACAATACAATAACTTCACTCAGTGAATCTCCAAAAAAAGACGGGCTGATCTATGCAGGCACTGATGACGGGCTGATACAGGTAACAGAAAACGGAGGTGAAAAATGGACAAAAATATTGGTTTCCAAAATAGGAGGTGTTCCGGCATCAGCGTTTATAAATGACATAAAGGCAGATCTGCATGATGTGAATACAGTTTATATTTGTCTGGATAACCACAAGCAGGGTGATTTTAATCCATATATATTTAAAAGTTCTGACATGGGGAAATCGTGGAAATCAATAAGTTCCAACCTGCCAAAACCTCTGATAATCTGGAGGATAGTACAGGATCATATAAATCCGGATCTTCTTTTCATTGCTACTGAATTCGGAATTTATTTTACAAATAACGGAGGTGGTAAATGGATAAAACTAAATACTGATGCCACTATTTCATTCAGGGATCTGGCAATACAAAGACGTGAAAATGATCTTGTAGGTGCAAGCTTTGGAAGAGGATTTTTTATTTTCGATGATTACAGTCCTTTGCGTTATATAGAAGAGAAAAAACTTAAAGAAGAAGCATTTATATTTCCGGTAAAAAAATCGTGGTGGTATTTCGAGCGCAATCCGCTTGGTCAGGATGATAAAGCTTCACAGGGTGATTCATATTTTACTGCTCCAAATCCACCTTTCGGAACTGTAATTACTTATTATTTGCGGGACGATATTTTGTCACTGAAAGATCTACGAAAGAAAAAGGAAGAAGAACAGGCAAAAAATAACCAGGAGATAAGTTTTCCGGGATGGGAAGCCCTTGATAAGGAAAATTCCCAGGAAACACCGAGAGTATTTTTTACTGTACTTGACAGCGAAAATAATGTGATAAGACGAATCACTGCACCTGCAAAAAAAGGAATTCACCGTATAAACTGGGATTTAAAGATCCAGTCTCCTGCCCCTGTTACTCTGGGGTCAGAGGACAGAGAAGGCAGGTTTGGTCGCGGAGCACTGACAGCTCCGGGTACTTATAAAGCATTTTTAAGTAAAAATATTGATGGAATAATTACAATTCTGACTGACACAGTCGTTTTTCAGGTAGAACATTTGCAAAAAGGAAGTCTGACAGGAGCAAATCCCGGTGAAGTTGCAGAATTCTGGAAGGAAGTGCAGTTATTTCAGGCAAACTTATCAGCATTGCACCTGACTTTGAGAGACATCAGATCAAAGAACGATGCTATGAAAAAGGCTCTTGAAGTATCAAACAACAAAGATGCCCGACTCTATAAAAAGATCCATGATATGAAACTGAAATTGAATGAGATCGGAAAGATATTGTATGGCAGTCCTGCAAAAGATGAAATCGGAGAAAAAGATATTCCTAATATCAACCAGCGATTAGGAGCAGTACAGATGGGAGTTCAGAATTCTACTTATGGCCCGACACCAATGCACAAAAAGAGCCTGGAAATAGCACGAAAAGAATTTCAGACTCTTTATGAAAAGTTAAAAAACATCATTGAAAAAGAAATACCTGAACTGGAAAAGGCACTAAAGGAAGCAGGCGCACCGTATATTCAGGGACATAAGTTGCCTGAATAAAAATAATTTGTAAAAAAAACAGTTTTCTATGTGTTTCATTATGTAAGTTAATTTGAACAGATGAAAAAGGTAATATCATAATTATTTGAGAAAATATTTTATCAATGAAATCAAGAATCAGATTATTGGCATTGATCTTTGCAATCGTTGTTTCCTTTGATATTTCTGCACAGACAAACACTGAGCCTGTCGTATCAGCAGATGATATGAATATCTTTTATATCGGCATTGATAATCCTGTTTCTGTTGTTGCCCGGAGTTTTGAGTGAAAAACTAAAAGTAACCATAAGTGAAGGATCAATCACAGGAAGCAATGGAAAATATACAGTAAATGTAAGCAAACCCGGGGACGCCGAAATAGCAATATATGTTGAAACAAAGCCAGGAGTCTATGAAAAGGAAGGAACAAAAAAGTTCAGGATAAGGAGAATTCCAAGTCAGGTAAATGAATAGCAGAAAGTCCATAACGTTTTTATTATTTTTTTTATTGAAATTATTCAAAATGAGAAGATTCAAGTGTTTATTTTATGTTATAGTCATTTTGTTTTCCTATTTAAATTGTGATGGGCAAGAGGATATAAAATGTTATATTTCAACGGGAGATTTCATTCAAAAAAGAATTTACGATGTTGAGCTTAGACCAAAAATAAAATCAAAAAGTGATCAATTTATTAAAATTTCAAAATTCATCAATATTAAGGAAAACGAAAAAGATGATCAGGCTTCGATAGCCTGGGCTTTATTGGTTGATAGAGAATTGTACATTAATATGAGATATTCACATGATTACCAGAATATTGAACTATATGTTAAACCACATATCACAGGAAAGATTTGTGCAATCATCATTGACGATAATACTGATCAGAAAATTTTATCTGGAGGGACAAATTATGGTGTAGGTTTACAAGGTGTATTAATGAAAGAATCGCAAAAATGGGGTAAAAATTGGATAGACGAGCATGGAATAAAACATAAAATATTGATTTTTAACACTACTTTTATTAAATCCAATCATTTAAATAGAAATGTAAATGTATCTGGCGAATTACTGACAAAAAAGAATTTCAATGATTTACTTGGTTTGGCATTAAACAAAGATGAAATTGATACATTGAGTTATGAAAAAATTATAGCTTTTATTAAAAGTAAAAATGAATGAAAAGTTAAATATAAAGACTAATTTAGAAAATTTAAAAAAAATATAATTTACCGTTTTATATTTTGCGTAATTTGAAAAAGTTGCCAAATTTTATTTTGTCACTATCCGCTTGATTTTCTACGTTTTAGTTAAAATGAAGAAATAAATTTGTTTTTTATTCAAAACAACCCCGCAAAAAAAAGCGTTTTATTTCTGTGTTGCGAGAAAAAAATGAATAAGAATGAAATTTACACCTGAAAAATATGCTATCCCTGATGCACCTATGGTTCCATTCATTGATCCGGAGGAAATATGGGAAATATTGAACACAACAGTGTCAACAAAAGAAAGAGTAAAGGAAGTAATTAGCCTTGCCCTGTCCAAAAAACGTCTGAGCCTTGAGGAAGTGGCGGTCCTTATCAACGCAGATGATCCGGAGCTGATAGAAGAGATAAAAAATGGAGCTAAAACTCTCAAAAATACTATTTACGGCAATCGTATTGTCCTTTTTGCACCATTGTACATTGGCAACAAATGTGCAAATAACTGCACTTACTGCGGATTCAGGGCTTCAAATAAGGATGCTCAGAGAAAAACCCTTAATGATGAGGAAATAATCAGGGAAATAGAAGCACTTGAAGATAATGGACAGAAACGGCTTATTCTCGTCTACGGAGAACACGCACAATACAGTCCGGAGTATATTGCAGAAACAGTCAGATTAGCATATTCTGTTAAAAAAGGAAATGGAGAGATACGAAGGGTCAATATAAATGCAGCCCCCCTTGAAATAGAAGGATTCAGAACTGTAAAAGATGCAGGTATAGGCACCTTCCAGGTTTTTCAGGAAACATATAACCCTGATGCTTATAAAACATACCATCTGAGAGGAAAAAAAGCCGACTTCAATTACCGTCTCACTTCTCTTGACAGGGCACAGGAAGCAGGACTGGATGACGTTGGGATTGGTGTCCTTTTCGGATTATATGACTGGAGATTTGATGTTATGGGCCTTGTCAGGCATACCAATCATCTTGAAGCATGTTATAATGTTGGACCCCACACTATTTCCTTTCCGCGTATCAAGGATGCTTCGACACTGGATCTTGGAACCAAATATTTTGTCAGCGATGAGGATTTCTCAAAGCTGATAGCAATCCTCAGACTTGCAGTGCCATATACCGGCATGATACTGACAGCAAGAGAACCTGCATATCTGCGTGATGAGATCATTCAGTATGGTGTATCGCAGATAGACGGAGGTACAAAAATAGAACTTGGCAGTTATACAAATACCCTGAATCATGAACAAAACCTGAACAAAGGGCAGTTCCGTATCAATGATGAACGCTCCCTGAATGAGATCATTGATGAGTTGTTGGAAAAAGATATGCTGCCTTCGTTTTGCACATCATGCTACAGAATGGGCAGGACAGGAGAGCACTTCATGGAGTTTTCAGTACCGGGATTCATTAAAAGGTTCTGTTCTCCCAATGCCATACTCACCCTGGCTGAATATCTTATGGATTATGCACCGGAACATACATTTAAAAAAGGTTGGGAAGTGATAGATAAAAATGTCAGGCTTCTCGAAAACGAGAAAATTCATCCGGTCCTGCTGGAAAGAATTGAAATGATAAAAAAAGGAGAAAGGGATTTATATTTTTAAAAAGTAATTATGAAAAAAGGAAAAGACCTCAAGCCTCATATTGGTATTTTCGGACGAAGAAATGTAGGTAAAAGTTCATTCATTAATGCAATAACAGGTTCGGATGTTGCAATAGTATCCGATATTGCCGGCACTACAACAGATCCTGTCAAAAAATCAATTGAAATATTTGGAATAGGTCCTGCAATAATTGTCGATACTGCCGGAATAGATGATTCAGGTGAGCTGGGTGAAAAAAGGATCAGTAAATCTCTCCAGACCATAAAGAACATGGATTGTGCAATACTGCTGATCGCCTCAAATCAATTCGATGAGTTTGAAAATCAGCTAATTAGTCACTTCAACAATTTTGATGTGCCTTATCTGATAGTTCACAATAAAACTGATAAGGATGAATTATCGAATGATACTATAAAAAACATCAAAAAATTGACAGATGCAGCCATAGTTGAGTTCAGTGCTGTGACAGGTCAAAATATGGATTCCCTTATCGATGCAATAAAAGGAACAATTCCGGAAACAGCATATCAAAAATCCTCCCTTTTGGGTGGGATTATTGAACGCGGAGATATTGTCATGCTTATTACCCCGGTCGATTCAGAAGCTCCGGACGGAAGGATGATACTGCCACAGGTCATGGCAATCAGAGATGTACTCGACCATGATGCAATCAATATAGTTGTTAAGGAAACTGAAGCAGAATATTTTCTTAAAACCACAGGAATAAAACCTAAACTCGTAATTACAGACAGTCAGGCTTTTGGTTTTGTGAGCAAAATAATCCCCGAAGATATTCCGCTGACCGGGTTCAGTGTGGCATATGCTCGGATGCGGGGCCCGTTTGAAGAATATGTAAAAGGAGTAAAAAAATATCCTCACTCAAAGATGGTGACCGGATACTTATACTGGAATCCTGTACACATCAGGTAAGTTGCGATGATATAGGCAGATTTAAAATTCCGCGGTGGGTAAGAGATTTTACCAAAAAGGAACTTGAATTTGACACCACATCAGGTTTGAATGAAATAATAAGACCAATAACAGACTATGCACTTGTAATCCAGTGCGGGGGTTGTATGATAACCAGAAAACAGGTTCACAACCGGTTAAAAACTGCAATAGATGCAGGTATACCTGTCACAAATTATGGAATTGCCATAGCTTATATGAATGGAATATTTGAAAGAGCTATACATCCTTTTTTAAAATAATCCAATGATTTCAATTAACGGCATATTAGAACAGAAAGCGTTTACCAGGGAAGATATTATCACATTGCTTGGGCTGAAGGGTGATAACCAGCAATTGCTTATTAACAAAGCAAGAAAGTTGACAAATGATAGAATAGGCAATAAAGTTTACTTCAGAGGATTGATTGAATACTCTAATATTTGTGTAAAAAATTGTTTCTATTGCGGAATAAGAAAGGAAAACAGAGAGCAGCACAGATATACCATGCGGGATGATGAGGTTCTGGCATGTGCAAGATTTGCCTATAAATATGATTATGGCAGCATTGTGATACAGACAGGAGAAAGAAACGATAAAGATTTTGTTGATAAAATAGAATTTCTTATTAAGGAGATTAAAAATCAATCTGACAATAAACTGGGAATAACTCTTTCGCTTGGAGAACAGTCATATGAAACATACAAAAGATGGTTTGAAGCAGGAGCACACCGATATTTATTGCGAATTGAAACATCTAATCGTGATTTATACCAGCGCTATCATCCATCAAATGAAGAACATAGTTTTGATAAAAGAATTGAAGCACTCAATATGATCAAACAGGCTGGTTACCAGCTTGGAACAGGTGTGATGATTGGTTTGCCAGGCCAGAGTATTGAAGACCTTGCTGATGATATCTTATTTCTTAAAGGATTTGATGTTGACATGGTTGGTATGGGTCCATATATCGAACATGAACATACTCCAATGTATCTGGACCCGGATTTGACTTTAACTAAAGAAGAGAGATTCGATCTTTCGCTCAATATGATAGCGACTTTAAGGCTGGTTATGCCTGATATAAATATGGCAGCCACTACTGCAATGCAGGCAATCGACCCTGCAGGAAGAGAAAAAGCCATCATGGCAGGAGCTAATATCGTGATGCCTAACCTGACTCCGGTTAAATACAGGGAAAGTTATATGCTGTATGAGGGTAAACCGTGTCTTGACGAAGATGCATCTAAATGTACATCTTGCCTGATAATGAGAATCAAATCAACAGGTTCTGAAGTGGCACTTGGTGAATGGGGAGACTCAATGCACTTTCTCAACAGCCAAATCAGCGATAGTTAAAACAATTGGCAGTAAGCAGTCAACAGTAGGCAGTCAGTAGTAGACAGTCAACAGTCGGCAGTTTGTGGACTTAGACTGTGGTCTCATAGTATAGGTTGACAGAAAAATGTAAACCTAAATCTTTAAAAATTTCATCAAAATTAATAAATTCGATGAAAAAAATGGAAAAGATGACAAAAAAAAGAATTCGGACATTTAGTACGGAGTTCAAAAAAGAGAAAGTACAATTAATAGAAGAAGGTAAGATCACAGTTGTTCAAATAAGCAAATTATATGAAGTTAGTCGAAAAGCGGTATATAACTGGCTTAAAAAATACGGTCGACTTCCTTCAGCAGAGCGAATGGTAATAGAGAAAAAAAGTGAATCGATGAAGAACGTAGAATTACTTAAGAAAATAGAAGAATTAGAAAGAGTAATAGGTAAGCAACAGGTAGAGATATTGTACAAAGAAGAGATAATTAGGTTAGGAAGTGAGATAATTGGAAAGGATCTTGAAAAAAAGTACAATTCGCAGCAATCGAAAGATTGATTGATCGGAAGGCTGAATATGGTATTACAAATGAACAAGTGTTTGCAGTTTCAAAAATAAGCAGACAGAGTTTTAGTAAATGGAAAAAAAGATCAACAACGATTACTGCGATAAAAGAACATATAGTTCAAAAAGTTGAACAAGTAAGGGTAAAGCACAAAAAAATGGGATCAAGGCCAATGTATTATGCGGCTAACATTTCAGAGATACCAGGCATAGGAATTACAAAATTTGAAAGGTTTATGTCTGACTTAGGAATGGTTCAGAAACCAAACAGGAAATGGAATAGGACAACAATATCAGTAAAACATTCATACCCTAATTTAATAAACTCAAAGGTAATAACATCAACAAATGAAGTTGTTGTTGGAGATATAACTTACTATTATTCAGGCAAGGAGCAATACTACATATTCACACTGAAAGATATGTATAGTAAGAGAATTTTAGGATTGAGTGGTTCGCTGGATATGAGCAAAGAAAGTGCACTTGCAGCATTCAAACAAATGCTTGAAGTAAAGAAAGGTGAACATATCGAAGGAATGATTCATCATACAGATGCAGGATCGCAATACTTGTCGAATCTATACAAAGATAAGTTGGAAGCTAATAAAATCAAGATAAGCATTGCTAAAAATTGTTTAGAAAATGGAGCAGCAGAACAACTAAATGGCGTAGTTAAAAATGATTACTTGTGCAGCTTTGAAATACGAAATTTGAATCATTTGAAAAAAGTATTGAACGAAATCAAAATACTGATAAATGAACACAGACCAGTTGCAGCCCTGGGGTACAGAACTCCGGTAGAATTTGAAAATTATATCAAGGGGTTAAGTCAGGATCAAAGGCCAAAAGTGGCTTTTTACGACTTCATAAGCGGAAATAATACGTGGGGGGATTTTTAAAGGCATTTAGAAGAACAAGTGTCTATTTTTATAGTTTACATATGTAAAGTGCAAAAAAAAGCAGTACCTTTGTTAGATACTGCCAGAAAGAAGACTCTTTATCTTCACCAAATGTATTCCTTGAATGACCTGATCCCCCCAGAACAGATGCATTCTCCGCTTCCATTGGCTTGACAAATTTATAACTTTTTTTATTTTTTAACCAAAGAAATTTTTAAAGAAATTTTTCGTAGTTTACAAATATTTGTCAACCATTTTCATGAGACCTCAGACCGTAGACCGTAGACTGAAGACTACAGACTGAAGACAAAACTGAACTTTAATTAATTAAGACTATTATAAATAACCCTCACTGATTAATTCAACTTAAATATTTCCTAATTTATAGTTAACTTTGTCACTTAGATAGAATAAAGATTTTTTAAAAATTGAAGTTAAGGACAATGCGATCCCGACATTTATCGTCGGGAGTTTGAGAAGGAGAATGCAGGAAATTTTACCGAAACCTTGTAGGTAAAATTTTCGGAATTGAAACCTTAATAACAAATATATCTTATTACAAATAAAAGTTTGCGAGTTTATCCCGATAATGATCGGGATCGCACGTCCCGACATTTATCGTCGGGATTGCTTCTTTTTGACGGCTCAAAAAGTAAAGAAATTAAATCTAAGAATTGATCTTATTTTAGATAAAATGTGGTTAAAATTTAATTTATAAAGAGAGTAATAACTTATATAGTAATGAAATATAATCGTTTTTAAATAGTTATTTTTAACAACTTCATTTTTATGATATTTACTTTAAGCCTGATTTTCGCAATAACTATTTCAATAATAACAGTTTTTTCAATTTTAAGAATTGTAAAATTCACGAGATTGAAAACTACATGGATTTTAATCGGTCTTGGTATAATTCTTTTAGCCTTTGGACAGGTAATAGAGATTTATAATCTTTATTACAAGGAAAACAGTAAAACTCTGCTGAGCATTTTTATTGCCATCAATTGCATAGTAATTACTGTAATAAATTTTGCAATGTTCAGGATCAGCAAATGGCTTAAAAAACTCAGAAAAACTGAAAAAGAAAAACTGGAATCCGAAAACCGGTTCCAGTTGCTGTTTGACAATTCAGGTGATGAAATTTACCTCGAAGATTTTGATGCCAATATCATTGAAGTCAACAGTGAGGCTACCAGAAAATTGGGATTTACGAAAGAAGAGCTGTTGAATAAGAATTTTGCTGATCTGAAGACTCCCAAATATACAGGTATGGTTAAGAAAAACCTGAAGATCGTAATTACAACAGGGAAACATGTATTTGAAACTGAACATCTTACAAAAAATGGCAAGGTGATATTTCTTGAAATGAGCAGCAGGGTTATTGACTATATGGGCAAAAAGGCGATATTGAGCATTGGAAGAGATATAACTGAAAGGAAAGATATAGAAAGGAAAATCGCTTCAGCCATTATTGAAACTGAAGAAAAAGAGAGAAGGAGATTTGCTGCAGACCTTCATGATGATCTCGCACCCCTGCTTTCAACTATCAAACTCTATATTGACCTCCTGAAAAAAGGAAATTTCAATAAGATAAGCCCACAGGAAACAATCCAGTCAATTGACGAACTGATAGAAAAAGCCATAGTTTCAACCAGGGAAATTTCCAATAATATAATGCCAAGCATACTCCAGGATTTTGGTCTTATAGCTGCAGTAAAAGACTTTTGCACTTATATAAACAATACTAAATCAATTAACATCATCCTTGATTGTGAACAATATAAACTTACAGGTTCCAGGATCGAGGAAACTGTATTATTTCAGAGTATCAAGGAATTGGTTCATAATACATTGAAGCATTCAAATGCTTCAAAAATTGATATCTTCCTTGAAAGCAATGATGACCACATCAATCTCTTTTATAAAGACAACGGAATCGGTTTCGATGTTAATGATAAAACCCTTAATCCGACAGGACTGGGTCTGAACAATATAGTCAACAAGGTTAAAACAATAAATGGACTCACTATGATAAAAAGTGAACCCGATCAGGGTATGTCCATGCTCATTACTCTTAAAGTAAAATAGGATATATGGAAATAATCAGTTTAGCAATAGCCGATGATCATGAAATATTTCGTAAAGGCCTCCGAATAATTCTAAATGAACTGGATCAGGTCAAGGTATTGGGTGAAGCTCAAAACGGAAATGAGCTTATGGAAATCCTGAAGCATCAGGATATTGACCTTGTACTAATGGATATCAGGATGCCTGTGATGGATGGAATCGAAGCCACCAGGAAAATAGTGGAAAAATATCCCGGCACCAAAGTTATAGCCCTGACAATGTTCGAAGAGATAGGCTATTTCAACCAGATGATTGAAGCAGGCGCTGATGGATTCCTGCTGAAAAAGACAAATAAAGATGAACTTGAAACCGCAATCATGACGGTAATGAGCGGAGAAAATTATTTTTCCGAAGAATTCATGAATAAAGTAAACCGCTCGCAAAGACCAAACACAAAACTCGTAGATGTTGAGCTTACTGACCGTGAACAGGAAGTGCTGGAACTGATCTGCAAGGGGATGTCAAATGCTGAAATCTCAAAATATCTCGGTGTGAGTGCCAGAACAGTTGATGGCCATAGAGCCCACCTGCTGGAAAAAACCGGAGCAAAAAATTCACCCCACCTGGTGATGTATGCAATAAAGAATGGGCTGATCAAAGCGTAAGCAATTCACTTTGCCTTTGTTGGAGTTTTCAACAGCAGCTGGAGATATAAGCGGTCTGTCTGTACCTGTTCTCCTGAAAATTTTGTTTTTTCAAACACATAACTTTTATTCTACTAACAAATATTCAAGATTTATTTGCACTCTCTTGCATTATTTGTCTTATTTTTGTTGTGGTAATTATCGGTTTTTGATAGCTTATTCCGTTTTTTAGAAAACTAAAGTTGACCGCATTTATAAAAAATGTGAAGAGCCATAATATTTATGAGAAAATTAATACTTTAAAAATTGGAAATTTATGAAAAATCTTTGGACACTAATCTTTTCATTCGTTATCGGGTCGGCAATTGCACAAGCTCAAATACCCGAGGGGGGATTTAACAACTGGACACCATTTTTACTGAACACTTATTCTGAGCCAACGGGCGGATGGTGGACAACGTTAAACACCCTTTCAACTCTGGGTGGGCCGGTCACAGTCAGCCCCAGTACCGATGTGCATTCAGGTGCTTATGCCGCAAAACTGGAAACCAAACAATGGGGCACTTTACTGCTTTCAGGGCTGCTGACTTCGGGCAAGTTTATCAATGCTGCTCCCTTTATTAAGCAGGGACAACCCTTTACCGATAAACCTTCAAGATTTAAGGGCTGGTATAAGTATGCTCCGGTAAGCGGTGATTCAGCAGCTATAGTGGCTATTCTTACTAAATTCAACACAATCTCAGGAAAACCGGACACAATAGCCAGGACAATAAACGTTATAAAAAATAGTTCTTCTGTCTATACTCAGTTCGACTTTAAATTTGACTACAGCGTAACAAATATGAACCCGGATACAATTAAAATTGTATTTGTCTCGAGTGCTGATGGAGCCAATATGAAAGGACAGAATGGAAGCACTTTGCTTTTGGATGATATTTCACTTGAATATACTACAGATTTGCAGGAAATTTTAATGCCGGAATTTACGATTGAAGCATACCCTTCACCTTCATCATATCAAGTCCAGCTTAAATTTAACACAGGCATTTCTGAACAATTGTTTTGTCAGGTTTATTCAATTGACGGGCACTTGATGTCATCGTTTTCTCCCCTGGGAAATTATCACAGTATTGATGTTTCAACATGGCCCCAAAGCACTTATTTAGTTCAGGCATGGAGCCGGGGCAACCTTGTTTCATCATCCAAGTTCTCAGTGGTACATTGAAAAAGCTTGTATATACCATATTAATTCTTTGTTGTGCTTTGAGTAACGCGTTTACTCAAAAAATTAGCATTGGACTTGGGATTAACTACGGAGGTCCCTTACCCACAGAAGCAGTCGACAGCGCTTCAGGCAAAATCATACCCGGACTTACTGCTGGTATATCTTTTTCTATACCTTTTGGTAAACGTTTTTCATTTTCTCCTGCATTTTATTATTCATACCATGGTTTGGAATATTCTCAAAGTATTACACAAGATACAATTATAACTATTAATATTGATAACATCAATGGTCAGGTACCTTCGTTTTACACTGCCTATGTAAATGGTAACATGCGTATGCATTATATTGATATTCCACTTTTGCTAACATACCGTATTGAGAAATTCCAATTTATGATTGGACCCTACTTTTCGGTGTTGATTGCAGGTAAGGATGCCGGCAGGGTACGTGTAGTGATAGGAAAGGGTGGATTTTTCGATGATTATATTGAATATTTTGACAATTTTAAGGCTATTCGCAAGCTTGAGTCAGGGATAGTGCTTGGCTCAAATATGCCCATTTACAAAAAACTCAGTATTGAAATGAAAGTTTCCCGCAGTTTATTTTCCTTTTATCGTCCCGGAGCATTGCCAGACAGGGGGCAAGGCGGCGGCAAGAGTTACAATACCTATGTGTATATGGGGTTGATTTATAAAATTGATTTCGGAAAAAAAAGCAAACAAAATAGTCCGTCTTAACTCTGTAAAACTTTTGAAGATGGCTTGAAAATCTTTATCCATTTCAAAATCCGGCAACATTAGATTTCGATGAGATTTATATATTATTTAGAAGAATAAAAATATAAAAATGAATACTTTGATTAAATCAATTTACATTTTATTCCTGACTTTTTTTCTGTATAATTCAGTTAATGCACAGGCAATTATAGATTTTGAAACAGGGCCAGTTTTTACAGGTTATAATGATGTTCGTATTCCTGGCGACCAGGGTACATTTCTTTCTCTCAAAGATGATTTAAAACCTGGAACAAACCTATTTTACCGCTTGAGAGCAGGTTACACAATAAAATCCCGACATACAATTTCTTTATTATATGCTCCTCTCGTCACAAAATCAGAAGGCATAGTGGCAAATGATATTTTATTTGAAGGAGTTATATTTCCTGCATATAGTGAAATTGCCGGGACCTATAAGTTTAATTCGTACAGGCTAACATACCGCTATGAAATAGTAAATAAACCGAAATTTGTTTTTGGTTTAGGGTTTACTGCAAAAATCAGAGATGCAAAAATTGCACTTTCTTCACTTGGACTTGTATCAGAGAAAACTAATGTAGGATTTGTGCCAATTATTAATTTCAGACTTTTGTGGTATATTAATGATAAATTTGGTCTCCTTTTGGAAGGTGATGCACTTGCTGCACCTCAGGGAAGAGCTGAAGATGTTCTGATTGCTGCTAATTTTAAACTCTCAGAAAATTTAGATATTCGCGCAGGGTACCGTATTCTTGAAGGTGGTGCTGATAATGATGAGGTCTATAATTTTGCATTATTCCATTACGCTTCTGTCGGTATATCTTATAATTTTAAAAATATTACCAAGTGAGATTGACTAAAACAAATTTATGAAAAATCTGCTAATAAAAATCATTGCGCTTATAGCTTATGCAGCTATGCTGGCTGTTAATTATTTCGCTAATAGTTTACCCATTAATAACCGGTCTACTGGTGAAATATCAGATTCCTATCCCAATTTGTTCTCACCAGCCGGTCTGACCTTTTCCATTTGGGGATTAATCTACCTTTTACTTGGAGCTTATGTAGTATATCAGTTCCTAAATAAGGATCAAAAAATTGAAGATCTGTTGAAAAAGATCAATCCTTTATTTATTGCAACTTCGGTTGCCAATATTTCCTGGATCTTTGCCTGGCATTATGATTTTATTTGTCTTTCAGTGTTAATTATTGCAGCTCTTATCTTAGCGCTTATAAAGATTGCTGATATTCTGCGAACGGAGAAATTGACACCTGGTGAAAAATTTTATATCATGGTACCCTTTAGTGTATATTTTGGCTGGATCACTGTAGCTGCAATTGCCAATTTTACAGTATTTTTGGTTAGTATCGGTTGGAACGGATTCGGTATCGCTGACTATGCCTGGACAAGCATCATTTTGATGATTGGCGCACTTATAGGAGTCTTGCGGATGCACAAAGATGAAAATATCGCATATGGTCTGGTACTTGTCTGGGCTTATCTTGGAATACTGATCAAACACATTTCAGCAAGTGGTTTCAATGGACAAAATCCTGGCATCATTTTTACGGTCATTGCTTGTTTGGTATTGTATGTATTTTTTATATGGAAAATATTTTATAAAAAAATAAACTAATCTTGTGTTAATAAAACTTTATGCAATAGCCCTTTCTGTTTTTTTTGCCATTGACATGCTATGGCTTGGGCTGGTAGCCAGGAATTTTTATCGTTCCCAGATTGGCCATCTTATGAAGCCGGATGTTAACTGGGCTGCTGCTATTATTTTTTATTTGATTTTCATCGGAGGCCTGGTAATATTTGTTATTGTTCCTGCGGTGGAAAAAGGTTCCTGGACTCATGCCATGCTTTTTGGCTCTCTTTTTGGCTTGGTTTGTTATGCCACCTATGACCTCACTAATCTTGCGGTGGCAAAAGACTGGCCACTTCTAGTAACTATAGTTGACCTGATATGGGGCACTGTATTGGCAGCAACAGTATCAATAATAACATACATGATCGCCCTTAAAATCGGTTTATGAATTACTATCTGACACTAGCTTTAATACTATTTTTGTACATGAACTTTTGGTATGTTATTTCCCTAACTAAAAAAAGAAACGACGTTGCCGATATAGCATGGGGAGTGGGATTTGTGCTGTTGGCGTGGTCATCTTTTTTTCTTTCCGGTGCTTTTGAAGCCAGGAATCTGATGATAAATATCATGGTGAGCATTTGGGGCCTACGCCTTGGTTGGCATATTCATTCCCGAAACACAGGCAAAACAGAGGATTACCGGTATCTGGCATGGCGCAAAGAGTGGGGCAAATGGTTCTGTCTTCGTTCTTATGTCCAGGTATACTTATTGCAGGGATTTTACTCTTTCTGATTGTTTTGCCAGTGATAGCGATCAATAAAACTCCGGGGCTATTGTTGAGCTGGCTTGATATGATTGGGGTGGTGGTTTGGTTTTTTGGTTTCTGTTTTGAAGCAATAGGTGATGCGCAGCTCTCTCAATTCATTAAAAATCCAGCAAATAAAGGCAAGTTGATGCAAAGTGGTCTGTGGGCCTTTACCCGTCATCCTAATTATTTCGGTGAGGTTATTCTTTGGTGGGGTATCTGGTTAATGTCTATTTCCATGCCAAACAGTTGGTTTACAGTTTTAGGACCTTTGACTATTACAATTTTAATCTTAAAAGTTTCCGGCATACCTATGCTTGAGAAAAAAATGGCAGAAAATCCTGATTTTGCGGAATACAAACGTAGGGTAAGCGCATTTTTTCCATTACCGCCTCGCAATATTTAAGCAATAAAATTATCGAAGTAAGAAGTACATCAACAGACATAAAATCTTGTAAACCAAAAGCAATATTCCTCTTACAAATATTCAAGGTTTAAAAGCTCATTTATTCATTTTTTTTTCATATTTTGTTAATTAATTACATTGCTTTTTAAAGCTTAATGAGAGTTAAGCTATATGCATGATTGAGAACGGATCGCTTATTTAAAGATAAAATTATAAAAATTATGAGGGTTTTATTAATTGGAGCAACAGGTGCAACAGGTAAGGACTTACTGGAATTACTTCTGTCGGATAAAGATATACAAGAGGTAGATATTTTTGTAAGGCGTGAGTTGAATTTAAAACACAAAAAGCTAAAAACTCATATTATTGATTTTGATAAGCCTGATCAGTGGAAAACACTGGTAAAAGGCGATCTGTTGTTTTCCTGTTTGGGAACTACTCTTAAATCAGCAGGCAGCAAAGAAGCACAATGGAAAGTTGATCATGAGTATCAATACCAGTTTGCGAAAATAGCCATGGAAAACAAAGTGAATACTTATGTTTTAGTATCGGCAGCAAATGCATCGGCTAAATCACCAATTTTTTACAGTAAAATGAAAGGTCAATTGGAAGAAGATGTGAAAGCTCTTAAATTTTCAAAATTGATTATCTTCAATCCCCCATTATTATTGAGAGAAAAAACCGAGCGGAAAATGGAAGTTTGGGCAGGGAAAATTCTCAGCTTATTCAATGAATTAGGTATTTTTCTCTCTCAAAAACCAATTTCTACAAAACATTTAGCTGAAGCGATGTTAAAATCTGCAAAAGTTTTGAAAAATGGAGAATATTCCATCAAGGGACAAAATATTTTAGACTATATTTAAATAAACATGGCACTTAGAGATTGAACATCGAAATATATTAAAATATAATAAAAATTAACAGACAAAAAATGAGCAACATTCCATTTCAGACAATAGACTGGTCTTCAATTGAAAAAGTTGAATATGAAGGAGAAAAAGGAGTAGCTTATTGGCAGACTATGCAATTTAACGGGCTGAGAATAAGAGTGGTAGAGTATTCAAAAGATTATCTGGCAGACCATTGGTGTCAAAAAGGACACATTGTACATTGCCTGGAAGGAGAATTCATCAGCGAATTAAAAACAGGAGAGAAAATTAAACTTTCAAAAGGTGAAACGTACATAGTTTCAGACGAAATCAATTCTCATCGTTCGGTCTCTGCAAATGGTGTCAGACTTCTTATCATAGACGGTGACTTTTTGAAAAATAATAAGACAGTTTCAACATAGAAAAACTAATTATTATCATATCTTTATCCTGGATTGTACACCTGTGAATTTTGCCTTTGTTGGTGGTTTCACCAACAAATCACTATAGCAGAGAATCCCATAATTTTAATGCCGGTTTCATATAAATATGAATTTACTTTCTCCTTCAATGACAGATATCAATTGATGATAGTCACAGTAGTGAAATTTGTATTGATCAGTCTTATATTGATATCCAGCGGAAACTGAAATTTGTTTTTACATGATATTAATTTACTACTAAAAATGTCGTTGGTGAAAACACCAACAGTGGCTGAATGGCGATATTACATAAACTGGCTTAAATTTGCTTCTTCAGGCTCATATCATAAAACTCTGATGACATCACTTTTGGCATTTTTGCAAATATACTATCTTTGCTTTTAAATCATCGGGTTTCCATTCCTGTTTTTTAAATAGTCAGGGTGCTTAATTACAAATATTCTACATTGCAAAATACTAATAATTAATTACTTATTTCTCTAACGAAAGTTTTCATACCATCAGGCTGCTAATTTACCGCACGTAAAAATACCTGCTCAAAAAAACTTTTAATTTTCTTTCATTTTTTTTGTTTTCAGCTACATTGAAAATCACCTGTTTATAAAACAAATGAAAATTTTATTTTGATTGTTTCAATTCAGGTTTAACTTCATATTGATCTGTTTATCAATTATATACATTCATAATATAGGTATTTTTACCTGTTTTGTCCCGGTAAGTTTTACTTATTGTCATGCATTGATTTATAGTATAATTTTGCATCATCAAACAAAACAAATGAACAGAGTAATTATAGTCGATAATGAAATAAATTTCCGCCACGGTCTGAAAACAATACTTCAGAATATTGGCAATATCGACTATATAGAGGAAGCTTCGAACGGAGAAGAATTTTTGAAAATATTGATGCGAAAAGATTTTGATCTTGTATTCATGGATCTGAAAATGCCTGTGATGGATGGAATTGAAGCAACGAAAAAAGCAAAAAAACTCAGACCTGAAATTATTATTATTGGTTTCTCTTCTTATGAAAATGAATACTACAAAAACATTATGCTTGAAGCAGGAGCCAGTGAATATCTGTCAAAATTAAAAAACAATTATGATATTTTAACCGAAATATTATACAATCCAATTGCATATTTTAACAAAAAAGTATTAACAAACATTTAAAAAAACTATTATGGATACTCAAAAAATTGTTATTGTTGACGACGACATGGACGTAATCACAATCATTCAAACTATCTTAAAACAGGAAGGATTTGAAGTTCATTATGCTAATGACAAAGCATCAGGCATAAAACTCATAAGACAAATAAAACCAAAAATGGTAATTCTGGACGTAATGATGACCACTATTTATGAAGGTTTCGAGTTGGCAAAAGAGATCATCGATGACAAAGAATTAAAAAATACCGGCATTCTGATGCAAACTTCGATTGATGTATTGACAACAACAAAACCTGATGTCCAGGCTATGGCCCGTGAATTCAGAAAGTCACCAGGCTTCAAAGATCTTCATGTTATTCTGGTAAAAGATATCAATACCGATAAAGCAGGTGTCGATTACCTGGCAGAAGATGGCACTTCAGTTTGGTTCCCGGTCGATGGCTTTATCAGAAAACCTGTTGAAGCTAAAAAAGTCATTCCTGAGATAAAAAGGATCCTTGAATTAAAAAAATAAGAAATCACAATCAGAATTGTTATGGAATCATCTATAGATAATATTTTAGAATCATATAAAGATCACGGAAGGGACTCATTGATTCCACTATTACAGGAAATTCAGGAAAAAGAAGGGTTTCTGTCCGAGATTGCCATAGTCAAGACCGGCAAAACCCTTAATATTCCAACAAGCAAGATTTTTGGAGTAGCGACTTTCTACAATCAATTCCGGTTTGAACCTAAAGGGAAAAATCACATTCAGATTTGCAGAGGTACAGCCTGCCATGTTCTTGGATCAGCAACCGTACTGTCTGAACTCGAAAAGCACCTGAAAATAAAGGCAGGACAGACAACACGCGATGGATTATTCAGCATTGAGGTTGTAGCATGTATCGGAGCCTGCGGTTTAGCACCTGTTGTTACAGTTAATGGTGAGTTCCATGCCAAGGTAACTGCCGCGTCATTAAAAAACATAATTGAATCATATAAAGTCCAGGAGGAAGTATAATGGAAGCAATGAACTATTTAAAAGATAACTTATTAAGGAAACCCCTGGGTTTTAACCCTGATAACAATATGCAACTTTATCTTGCCGGTTTGCGCAGGGAAACAGTCACAAAACCCGTGATTTTTGTCGGAGCAGGTACCTGCGGTTTAGGAGCAGGAGCAGGAAAAACACTGAATTCAGTCAATAAATATTTGACTGAAAATAAAATTGATGCTCAGGTCATTGAAGTTGGATGTATCGGACTATGCTCTTCAGAGCCAATGATGGATATCCAGTTGCCTGGCTACAACAGAATATCATTTGAAAAAGTAGAAGATACCAAAGTAGAAACTATTCTGTCAAGGATCTTTCAACTTGAAGTTGAACAGGACAATGTATTATGTCAGTTTCCTTCTGAAGAAAATAAAGTCTGGAAGAATGTGATTAGCATCAAAGATCATCCTTTTTTCAAACCTCAAAGCCGGCTTGTTCTAAAAAACTGCGGAATTGTTGACCCAATCAGCATTGAAGAGTATATATCAACAGGAGGATACCAGAGTTTTCTTGACCTTATCAGGACGAAACAACCCCTTGAAGTTTGTGATATGATCGAAAGATCAGGTCTGCGCGGAAGAGGTGGTGGAGGTTTTCCCACAGGGAAAAAATGGAAATTTGCATTCCATACAGAATCCGACCAGAAATACCTGATCTGCAATGCTGACGAAGGTGACCCGGGAGCATTTATGGACAGAGCCGTGATAGAAGGCGATCCGCACAGGCTGCTTGAAGGTATGGCAATTGCTGCTTATGGTATAGGAGCTACAAAAGCTTATGTATATATCCGTGCAGAGTATCCGCTGGCTATTAAAAGACTGAATATAGCTCTTGAGCAGGCAAAAGAATACGGCCTCCTTGGGGAAAATATCTTCGGAAGCGGAGTGAATTTTTCAATTAAGGTAAAAATGGGTGCAGGTGCATTTGTCTGCGGTGAAGAGACCGCTTTGATACATAGTATTGAAGGAGACAGAGGTATGCCTCGTCCGCGGCCTCCATTCCCTGCAGTCAACGGACTTTTCAATAAGCCTACCATCATCAACAATGTTGAAACCCTGGCTAATATTCCTGAGATCATCCTAAGAGGTGTTGATAATTTTGCTTCAATGGGAACAAATACAAGTAAGGGAACTAAAGTTTTTGCTTTGTCAGGAAAAATAGAACTCACAGGGCTGGTCGAAGTGCCTATGGGAACTACAGTAAGAGAGGTACTCTTCACAATAGGTGGAGGTATTAAAAATGGTAAGAAATTCAAATCCGTCCAAATAGGAGGTCCTTCAGGAGGATGTATTACCGAACAAAATCTGGATATCCAGATCGATTATGAATCACTGATCAGTGCAGGTGCCATGATGGGTTCAGGTGGTCTCGTTGTCATGGATGAAGATACCTGTATGGTAGATGTAGCCAAATTTTTCATGGACTTTATACAAAGAGAAAGTTGCGGTAAATGCATTCCATGTCGTGAAGGAACCAGAAGAATGCTTGAGATACTTCATACAATTACACACAAACCTACAAATGAAGCTAAATACGAACCACTCGAAAGGATAAAAAGCGTTATGCAACTCGAGAAACTGGGAAATGTTATTAAGGAAACTTCACTATGTGGATTAGGTCAAACAGCACCTAACCCCGTGTTGAGTACTTTAAAATGGTTCAGGCATGAATATGAAGAGCACATTTTTGATAAGAAGTGTTCGGCTGGTGTATGCACGGAACTCAGAACTTTCACAATCACAGTTGATAAATGCACCGGATGTACAGTTTGTGCTAAAAAATGCCCTACAGATGCCATCATCGGAGCCAAAAAGACACCTCACTTTATCATCGAAGATAAATGTATTGCCTGCGGTACCTGTTTTGATGTGTGCAAATTTGATGCTATTGAAATTTTTTAATTGATAATGATAAGGAAAATGGAGATAAATCTCGAAATAAACAATAAAAAAGTAACGGCAAATAAAGGAGAAACTATCCTTGATGTCTGTAAAAAAATGGGAATAAAGATACCCACCCTTTGTCATATAAAAGAGACATTCCCGACAGGTGCCTGCAGAATGTGTGTTGTCGAAAACGTCAATACCGGCAAACTGATAACCTCATGTTCATATCCTGCAGAAGAAGGGATGAAAATACTTACTCATTCAAACAGAGTGGCAGAAAGCAGAAAAGTTCTCGTTGAACTTCTCCTGAGCAATCACCCTGATGACTGTCTTTATTGTGTGAGAAACCTGAACTGCGAGCTTCAGACCCTATCGTCTGATCTTGGTGTCAGGGAAAGAAGGATCATGGGAGTAAAGAATCTTAAAAATCTTGACCATACAGGAGCCAGCCTGGTTCGTGATCCGGCAAAATGCATACTGTGCGGCAGATGTGTCGATGCATGTGACAGGATCATGGGTGTAAATGCCATAGATTTCATAAACAGGGGTAGCAAATCTGAAATTGCAGTAGCTTTCAATAAGGGCCTAAATACTTCATCCTGTATCAACTGCGGCAGGTGTATTATGGTATGTCCTACAGGTGCTCTGTATGAGAAAAATCACTATAGCCAGATAATGGAAGCACTTGACAATCCCAAAAAGCATGTCGTTGTTCAGTACGCACCTTCAATTTCTGTAACTATGGCTGAAGAAATAGGATTGCCTGCAGGAACCGATGTATATGGCATACTGAATTCTACACTAAGAAAAATGGGCTTTGACACTGTTTTAGATGGTGCTTTCTCAGCAGACCTGACAATAATGGAAGAGGGTTCGGAACTCATACACAGAATCCAAAATGGTGGCAAACTGCCAATGTTCACAAGTTGTTGTCCTGCATGGGTAAAATATATTGAAGAATTTGCACCGGACTTACTTGATCACCTTTCCTCAGCAAAATCACCGATGCAGATGATGGGTGCATTGATCAAAACATACTGGGCTGAAAAGAAAGGAATCGATCCAGAAAACATCTACAGTGTGGGAATTATGCCTTGCATCGCCAAGAAATTTGAAGCTCAGAGAGTTGAGATGACTCACCGGGGAGTGACAGATGTTGATGCGGTACTGACTACAAGAGAACTCGCAGGATTGATGAAGATATATGGCATTGACATTCATTCATTGGAACCTGAATGTGCAGATACAACTATGGGTATCAGAAGCACAGCAGGCAAAATATTCGGAGCTGCAGGTGGAGTAATGGAAGCTGCTGTCAGAACAGCTCATAAACTTGTGACCGGAGAAGAAATGGCTAACCTGAAAATAGAAGCCCTGAGAGGATTTGAACCCGTTAAAAGAGCTACCGTAAAAATCGGAGACCTTGACCTTAATATAGCTGCTGTCAATGGATTGGCAGGAGTTAGACAGATCATTGATGATATCAGAAATGACAAAAATGATCTTCATTTCATAGAGGTAATGGCATGCCCGGGTGGATGTATTAATGGTGGTGGTCAGCCTTTGGCAGTTAAAGAAGAAAATATCAGAAAACGTATGGCTTCGCTTTACACGATCGACTCTTCTGAGACAATGAGAACTTCGCACAGCAATCCGGAAATACAGCAGATATATAAGGAATATCTTGGAGAACCACTGAGTGAAAAAAGCCATCATTTGTTGCATACCCATTACGCTCATCGGGATGTAAATAAATAATTCAGAATTTGAAAATGTTAATAATTGATTATAAACTTAATGCTTAAAAAAGATATGGACAGTGAAAGCTGTCCATATTAAATAAGCTGCTTTATTAAAAATTAAAATCAATTTCACATGTCTCATGCAAAGAGGGAAAAGTTAGTCTATACAGTGCCTGATCGCTGCAGGGTGTGTTACACCTGTGTAAGGGAATGCCCTGTAAAAGCCATAAAAATAATAAATGGGCAGGCTACAGTTATGAGCACAAGATGCATAGGATGCGGGAGCTGCTTAAAGGTTTGTAGTCAGGGAGCCAAAGCAGTGATCAACACAAAACCTGAAACAATAAGTCTGCTTGAAGAAAATAAAAATGTCATAGCCTGTGTAGCCCCAAGTTTTGCAGCTGAATTTACAGAACTTGATGATCCGGGACAATTTGTGGGAATGCTCAGGGAATTGGGATTCAGTAAAGTAGTTGAGGTATCATTTGGAGCTGACCTGGTAGCTTTAAAATATAAGGAATTAAGTAAAGAAAGAACTTATATTTCGTCAGATTGTCCTGCAATTGTATTTTACATTGAACATTATATGCCTGAAATTCTGGATGCACTTGCCCCTGTTGTATCTCCAATGGTTGCAATAGCCAGGGTACTCAGGGAAAAATACGGTAAAGAAACCAAAATTGTATTTATAGGACCCTGTGTTGCAAAAAAAGCTGAAAGCGATGAAATAGATGTGTCTCTTACTTTCAGGGAAATAAGGGAGATATTTGATGAAATGAATATTAGACCAGAGAATATACAATCAATGGATTTCGATCCCCCATATTCAGGAAAAGGTTCTATATTCCCTGTGACAAGAGGCCTGCTTAATACAATGGGTGAACATGAAGACCTGTTCAACAACAACGTTATTGTCACTGCCGGAACAAAAAACTTCATTGAAGTACTCCGTGAATATGATGAAGGTATATTCAAAGGAAAAAATCTGGAGTTATTGAGTTGTGAAGGTTGTATTATGGGACCGGGGATGTCTCCCAATGGCAAGTTGTACATGAGAAGAAACGCAGTAAGTGAATATGTCAATGACAAACTGAAAAGGCTTGACGAAACAGAATTTAATAAACAGTTGGAAGAATTCAAACATATTGACCTGAGTCAGTCATTCCAGGACCTTGACAGACGTACACAGAAACCTTCAAGTGCAAAAATAGTTGATATTCTTCAGGCTATGGGAAAATTCGAACCAAAAGACCTCCTGAATTGCGGGGCATGCGGATACGAAACCTGTTCTTCGCATGCTGAAGCAATAATACAGGGATTTGCGGAAATCGACATGTGTTTGCCTCATTCAATTGAAAGGCTGCATAAATCAATTGACCAGCTAAATGTTTCAAATGAAAAATTGTCAGATGCAAAACAGGCATTGATACAGTCAGAAAAGCTTGCAAATATGGGTCAGCTGTCTGCAGGTATTGCTCATGAACTAAACAATCCCCTGGGTGTCATAACCATGTACAGCAATCTGCTGATGGAAGAAATACCCAGTGAAAGTGAAAATTACAAGGACCTTCAGCTGATAGTGGAACAAGCCGAAAGGTGCAAAAAAATAGTAGGAGGATTATTGAATTTTGCAAGGAAAAACCAGGTTAAATCATCAGAGGTAAATATGGTTACCTTCTGTAAGCACAGCTTGGATATAACAATTCACCCTGAGAATATTGCCCTGGAGTTTAATTCAAACATTTCAGATCCAAATGCATACATAGACAAAGACCAGATGATGCAGGTACTGACAAATCTGTTGAAAAATTCTGTTGAAGCAATACCGCAAGGAGGAAAAATTCAGCTAAGCCTCAACGGGGACGAACATAATATTTATATCGAAGTTAAGGATAACGGTTGCGGAATAGCAGAAGAAAATATGGACAAGATCTTTATGCCGTTTTTCACAACAAAAGGACTGGGAAAAGGAACAGGACTTGGCTTACCGCTTATTTACGGCATAATCAAGATGCACAAAGGAGATATTTCAGTTAAATCAAACAACAATCCTGAAAAAGGAGAAACAGGAACAGTTTTTAAACTCAGAATACCTAGAATTAATTCAAATTAAAAAAATATTAAAATGGAAAATAATAAAACAATATTGATTGTCGATGATGATACAGACTATCTGTTCCAGATTGGGATACAGGTAGAAAGCTTAGGATTCAATGTGATCAAAGCAGTAGGAAGAAAAGAAGGAGAAGACATCCTGAATAAAACAAAACCTGATCTGTGCATTTTTGACCTTATGATGGAAACTCAGGACAGTGGCTTTATATTGGCATACAAATGCAAACAGATGTATCCCGATGTGCCTATTATCATCGCAACAGCAGTAACAACAGAAACCGGAATGGTTTTCCACCTTGAAACAATGGAAGATAAAAGCTGGATAAAAGCTGATAAATTGCTGGAAAAAGGTATCAGGAAAGATCAACTGGAAAGGGAGATCAATAAATTATTAAAAATCTAATCGAGAATTGAAAATTGAGAATTAAAAATCATAATTGCTAATTCGTAATTGATAATTCGTAATTAAATCAAAAAAAATGGAACCACTAAAGGTATTGGTAGTTGATGATGAACCGGGAATAAGATCTGGCATCGAAAGAGTGCTTAGAGGTTTTTCTGTTAGCTTTCCCTTTCTCGATACTGACTTTACTTATGAACTCATTCCTGTCGAAACCGGTGAAGAGGCCGTGGGAATAATCGACAACCAGAAAATAGACATAATCCTGCTAGATAATAAATTGCCGGGGATCCAAGGCATAGAAGTTCTCGAATATATCAATAAAAACCAGATAGATGTTGAGGTCATGATGATCACTTCATATGCAAACCTTGATCTGGCTGTCAGGGCTACCAATCAGGGTGCTTTTAACTTCGTTCCAAAACCATTTACTCCTCAGGAACTCAGGACTGCCATTGAAGCTATAACCAAGCATTTATATCTGAAAGGTATAGGTAAAAACATGAATAAAACTGAAAAACAAAACAGATTTCAGTTTTTGTCTGTTCTGTCTCATGAACTCAAATCTCCTATAAATGCAGTAGAGGGTTATCTCAATATAATGAATGATAAGCAGATGGGAGAAGACCTGAACAGCTACATGACAATGGTAGAAAGATCTCTAATCAGAATAAAAGGTATGAGAAATCTCATAATGGATATGCTCGATATAACCCGGCTTGAATCCGGAATAAAACGCAGGGAAATAAGGCCTATTGATCTGGCTGAAATTGCTAAAATATCAAAAGACACAGTCGGACCCCTTGCAATTCAAAAGAATATAAAAATCCATCTTGATTTGCCCGATGAGTTGTTTTTCAAGGCTGATTACAATGAAATGGAAATAGTGATCAACAATCTTTTATCAAATGCCGTAAAATACAATAAAGAAAACGGTGAAGTATTTCTCACAGTTTCAAAAGTCAACAGCGGAATCAAAATTGTAGTCGAAGACACTGGTATAGGAATTGATAAAAATGATATACCAAAACTTTTCGGTGAATTTGAAAGGATAAAAAATGAAAAAACAAGAGAGATCTCAGGTACAGGACTTGGCCTGAATATCGTAAAAAAAATAATAGACATGTACAGGGGTTCAGTTCATGTCGAAAGTGAACCGGATCAGGGTACTAAATTCACGGTTACAATAAATTCCTGAAAAATGATTTACAAATTTATAATTTCCACTGGATCTCCATTATTTACTTACTCAATTACCTGTTTATTGTACATTTAATAGTCTATTGAATTAAAACTCACCTGATTAAATCCAGATTTAAACAGGACAATTTCTCACCAAAATATATGGTTTTCTAAACAATTTACATTTCTGCAACTTATTGTTATTGAAGTTGTTTAAAAACATTATGGGAGGGACGGTGCGAAATTATGTTTGAGCTGGAGATTGCAGGAAATTTTACCGAAACCTTGTAGGTAAAATTTCCGTAGTTGAAAACTTTATAGCTTATTGTTTTATTAAAATCTAAAGGTTTGCGAGTTTAATTTCGCACGAGTTTTTTGTTACTTTTTGACGGCACAAAAAGTAAATAAAATTTCAATATAAGATAGATTTTTTCAAGGACAAAATGTATTCAAAAGAAAATTAAATTATAAATATAATATTTATTTATCAATGTTATTGAAGCTTGTTTTGACAAAATAATTTAAATAGCTTTATAAATGTCTTAATAGATATCCATTTATTTATGCTGAAAAAGTTAAAAAATATTACTTCTATTTTTCTACTGCTGGTATTCCTTTTACCTTCTGTATTAAAATTAGAACATCATCATGAAAGATTTGTCTGCAAAGCCAAGGATCAAAAACATATTCATGCTACAGAAGAGATCTGCATGGTTTGCAATTTTGAGTTTTCTGTTTTTGATTCTTATCTGACAAACTTAAGCTTTACATCATCATTGTTTGTTGATAAATATTTAAACACCTATTTTCCTCAACTTTACAGCATATTCCCCAAATTTACTTTTCTGCTGCGTGCCCCACCCTTCGGTCATATTTGAATTGCGACATCCATGCAGATGTCTTGAGAAAAATTTGATCACTAATAAAATTATATAAAATGAATAAAGCATTGATTATCATTGCGATGATATTATCACACACACTATCATTTGCACAAAACAATATAACAGGAAATATTACAGACCAGGATAATGAACCATTGATAGGAGCAAGGATTTTTGTTCCTGAATTAAACAAAACTACAATGTCAGATGAAAATGGCAATTATGAACTTCTTGATCTCCCGAATGGTAAAACAAAAATTCAGTTTTCGTATATCGGCTACACAAACCAGATTGAGACAGTTGAGATAAATGAGGCTTCTATAAAACTAAATGTTACCTTGTCAATGACACCAATTGAGACAGAAGAAATTGTAATTACCGGAGGTTTTAATTCTACACAACACGATAATGCGGTAAAAATTGAGATTTTTAAGCTCAATCTACAAACAAATAAAAGCACTCCCAATTTTGCAGAAATACTGACCAGAATACCGGGTATCGATATGATATCTAAAGGAAGTGGGGTATCAAAGCCTGTGATAAGGGGACTATCGATGAATGATATCCTGATACTCAATAACAGTGTGCGATATGAAAACTATCAATATTCGAGTCATCATCCTCTTGGTATAGATGAATTTGGCATAGAAGATGTTGAGGTCATAAAGGGTCCTGCTTCCCTCCTTTACGGATCTGATGCAATAGGCGGAGTAATAAATTTTATAAAAGAAAAACCAGCTCCAATTGGAAGCATTTTAGGTGATTATAACTTTCAGCTCTTTTCAAACACTCATGGATTATCAACAAATTTGGGAATAAAAGGGGCATCTGAAAAATTCTTTGGAGGTATCCGGTCAGGACTAAAAACCAATTCAGATTTTCTTCAGGGAAATGGTGAATATGCTCCAAATTCGAGATTTAATGAGCAGTCTTTTAAAGCTAATGCAGGATTTACAGATAAAACAGGTACTTTCAAATTGTTTTATGATTATAATAATCAAAAACTGGGACTGGTGGAAGATGAAGCAATCGAAGAGATAAAAGAGAGAGGCAGGAAAAATGATATTTTTTACCAGCAGCTGAATACTCATCTGCTGTCATCACAAAACAAGCTTTATCTCAATAAATTTAAAGTGGACTTAAATGCTGCTTATCAAAATACTGAATTGACACACTTCAGCGAACCTGAAACTTATGAAATACAAATGAAACTGGCAACTCTCACTTATGAAGCTAAATTGCATTTACCTTCTAACCAAAATTCAGAATACATAATCGGTTTCCAGGGATTTAACCAGTTCAATACCAATCTCAATTACAGAGAAGTAAAATTGCTTCCTGATGCCACTACCAGCAATTACTCCGGTTTTGGCCTGATTCAGTACACTTTTTTTGATAAACTGAAAATGCAGATGGGGCTTCGCTACGATCAGAAATCTATAACAACTCAGGCTGTAGGTGAAATAACCGACACATTATCTTTCAGAGCACCTCTTGAGAAGTCTTATGGTAGCATGAGCGGGTCTCTTGGAGTTACTTTCAATCTATCAGATAAAATTTTGTTCAGGGCCAATTTTGCTTCGGCATACCGCACCCCAAATTTAGCTGAGCTTACTTCCAAAGGACAACATGAACTGAGATTTGAAATCGGTGATAATAGCCTGGTACCAGAAACATCATATGAAGGGGATTTAAGCCTTCATTATCATATCAACAACTTAACTTTAGACATCTCTGGTTTTTATAATAAAATAAATAACTATATCTTCATTGCACCTACCGGAGAAACGACTGAATCAAATATTTTCATCTACAAATACAAACAAGCAAACTCCAGTCTGTACGGTGGTGAGGCAGGTTTGCATTATCATCCGGCTCAAATCAAATGGTTGCATTTTGAAACGACTTTTGCTTCTGTGATCGGAAAACAGGAAAATGGTGACTATTTGCCATTCATCCCGGCTCATAAATTGAGGTTCGAATTGATGGCTGAAAAAGAAAAATTAGCCTTTTTCAGAAATGCTTACGTATCCGTAAATTCAAATACTGCTTTTGAACAGAATAATGCCGCACCGGACGAAACAAATACTCCCGCTTATACCCTGCTGGATTTGAGTATAGGGGGCGATATAAAAGTCAGCGGACAATTAATGTCATTAAAACTCAGTGCTACAAATATAACGGATAAGAAATATATAGATCACTTGTCGACTCTCAGGGAAGTAAATCTTTTCAATCCTGGAAGAAATATCACATTTAGCTTAAAGATACCATTTGGGCTTACTAAATGATGTTAGTAAAAATTGAAGTTTAGGACAGTGCGATCCCGACATTTATCGTCGGGATTGTTACTTTTTGAACCCAGTGCTGAATGTTAACGTCAGTAGGCTCTAAAAGTGAAGAAAATTAAATATAATACTTGATGATATTAAGGAGAAAATGAAGTCAAAAAAAATATCAATCTTAAAAAAATACTTACATATTTATCAATTGGATATAAACGTTTTTAAATAAACATTTTTTAAACAACTTCATTTAAATAAATAAAAAGATAATACCACTTTCCAGAATTTGAGTTCAAATTCATATCCAAATTATCATCAGAAAGTTTAGCTTAATTGAAGTAGTTTTAAATTAAGAACTTACCGGCATTTCCATACGACTTTTCATCTATTTTATAGTAAATTTGGCATCAGATAACTCTATCAAAGGTTTATCATTTATTATTTATCATTTTAAAAAATCATATATCATGTCAAAATCGCTGAAAGGAACACAAACAGAACAAAACCTGCTCAAAGCATTCGCAGGTGAATCACAGGCAAGAAACCGTTATGAGTTTTTTGCAAAAGTTGCAAGAAAGGAAGGTTATCAGCAAATAGCCGATATATTTATGGAAACTTCACTTCAGGAAATGCAGCATGCAAAACGCTTTTTCAGTTTCCTCGAAGGTGGAATGGTCGAGATCACAGCTTCATATCCGGCAGGAATAATAGGCACGACAATGGAAAACCTGAAAGCTTCTGCCGAAGGTGAAAATGAAGAATGGACAGATCTTTACCCCACGTTTGCAAAAATAGCAAAAGAGGAAGGTTTTCCGGAAATAGCTTCAGCATTTAAAACCATCGCACAGGTTGAAAAAGAACACGAACGTAGGTACCTGAAACTATTGCAGAATATTTCGGAAGATAAAGTTTTCATAAAAGACGGCAAAGTATGGTGGAAATGCATCAAATGCGGGTACGTCTATCAATCAGAAAAAGCCCTGGAAGAATGCCCGGCTTGTCAGCATGGCATAGCCTATATGCAGATGAGGGAGGAGAATTACTGATTCTGATTTCCACGTTGTTCTGCCCCATGTTATTCTGATCATCCTTGCACCAAATACAGAGTCAGGGATATATCTGAATATTTTTTATACAATTAAATCAAATCACGAAATTATGATTTGTGAAAAGCCTGTATATGTGACGACAAATTAAAAAAGGTAAAACCTGTGCAAAGTCAACAATATTTGTTCATAAAGAACGGGGTTTCCGTGCAGTTAATTGAGTTAGCATGCATTTTAAAAATCCAACTTTGAAAAATTTATTTCTTATTATCCTGACTTCAATTACTATACAGATTTCAGCCCAGGAATTTGCTCCAATTGGTGCAAAATGGCACTATAGCCAAGGAACGCTAAATCCAGAATTAATTGCTTTCAAAACTATTGAATCAATATCTGACACCGTAATAGAAGGTAAGAGCTGCAAGAAACTAAATCAAGTTTCAGCATACATTCCACCAAACAGACCTTCACTTTTTTTGTATTCTAAAAATGACAGCGTGCTAGTATATGAAGAAAGAAGTTTTCATCTGCTATACGATTTTGGAGCAGTAAAAGGAGATACAATAGAATTAGGATATTTAGCATACAATGGCTCACCACTGAAAATGATTATAGACTCAACAGGAACAATAACTATCAACGGACAATTGAAAAAACTGCAATATGTTACATGCGGTGACGGAATGGTTATTGAGTTTGGAGGAAAAGTCATTGAAGGAATTGGTAATACGGAATATATGTTTCCCAGACTTGACGGTAATCTTGATGGACCGCTCAGGTGCTACGAAAACAATATATTAGGACTATTTCTTAATCCCTTTCATCCCAATAACGGCTGGGACTTTCAGAACTGCGAACAGATTATAACTGGAATAAATGATTTGCATGTAACAGAAACAATAAGCATATATCCTAATCCTGTGAAATCTTCATTTACATTAACCAATCTAGACAGAGTTACTGAATTTGAAATATTTGATATACACGGACGAAAAGTTATGAAAGGGATTGTTAACTTTACTCAAGTAATCAAAATAGAAGATTTACCGAAAGGACTTTACTTTTTGAAATTACAAAATAGCAAACTATTTAGAATAGTGAAGATAGAAAAACAATAACGCATGCTAACACCTAAGGTTTCGTTGGGTGCGGAGCACCAAGCATGAAACCTTTATTGAAAATAACCGCATAAAAAATCACTATGGAGTTTTCGAGCTTTGGGATTAGTTATTTCTGAACAGGGTTAGCCTGAAAGATTAATAAGGATTTTCCCCTCATAGAGCAGACAAATTGCAAAATATTGGAATTAAAGTAGTACCTAAATTATATCTTGATAAAACCTTTTTTCAGGATCTATTGTAAAGAATGCCCCTGGAAATCGGCTTTGTCCAACATGGTTTTATTCAGCATTGCCTCACTCACTTTAATATTATTTTACCTAATTGATAACTTATTGTATTTTATATTTATTTTCGCATTGAATTGATAGCCATTTTCGCAAAACGGCACAGATAAAGCAGGAAAATATGGAAATTTTAGTTTTAGCATTTTTAATTTTAGTAAATGGATTTTTTGCATTATCGGAAATTGCTTTGGTTTCAAGTAAAAGGTCCAGATTAGAGCAGACTAGAAATGATGGGAGTAATGGAGCTAAAATAGCATTAAAATTACTTGACAATTCTGAGAATTTTTTATCAGCAATTCAAGTCGGAATAACATTAATAGGTATTGTTACCGGGGTTTATGGAGGCATGAATTTAGCTGATGATGTTGCTCCATTTTTTCAAAATTTTGAGATTACATATAGCTACGCAAATCAAATAGCATTGACATTAACTGTTGTAATAATAACTTATTTTTCTATTGTAATAGGGGAATTAGTCCCTAAGACAATAGCATTAAATAACCCTGACAAAATTGCAATTCGAGTTGCACCATTTATATATTATTTTAGTAATGCTTTTTATCCGTTTATAAGACTTTTATCAATCTCTACAAATTTTGTCAATAAATTGATTGGTTTAAAAAAACAATCCGAACAATTGACAGAAACAGAATTAAGACAAATGCTAAAAATTGCGTCTAAGGAAGGCATAATTGAAAAGGAGCAGAATGTTATTCATGAGAATGTGTTTTATTTTGCAGATAAAAAGGCAAAGCATATCATGACCCACAGGTCAGATGTGGAATGGATAGATATTGATAAAACTTATGAGGAGATATATGAGATTTTATTAAATGTCCAGCATAATAAAGTTATCTGTTGCAATGGAAGTCTAGATAATTTTAAAGGAATTTTGTATTTAAGAGACTATTTCAGACTTATTTCATCAAATATCCAAGTAGATATGAAGGAAATAGTCGTTGAACCCTTGATAGTACCGGAAAATATTGATGCTCAAAAAGTTTTAACTCTAATGCGTCAAAAAAAGACTCACATTTGTTGTGTTGTAAATGAATATGGAGGTTTTGAAGGATTAATAACACTTCATGATATAATTGAGAATATAGTGGGACAAATTCCTGAAGAAGGAGAGTCGTATGAGCCTGATATATTTGTTAGAGATGACAAATCAGTACTTGTCAGCGGAGATGCACCTGTTGAAACATTAACCGGAATCATAGAGGGTTTTATTGTAGATTTCGATAAAATTGATTATTCAACTGTATCAGGTTTTGTATTAAAACAAACAGAAAAAATACCTCAGCTTGGAGTTAAATTTGATTATAAAGGTTATGTTATTGAGATAATTGATGTTGATGATAAAAAAATTGATAAAGTATTAATAAGCAAAATAGAATAAAAACAGCACTCAATTAGGGATAATAAATAAAGCGACATCAGTGAGTTTGCAAACATTTAGGCCCGACATCAAACTTTTTCTTCTGGAATACAGACCCGACTCCGCAAACATCTCCATTTCATACTTCCAAATCATTAGAATTCCGCTTTGCCGGAATAGTTATACAATTTAACTTTTTTAATGTTGCATACAAAAATAGTTCATTTACAAACAGATCCTTTTTCGCGGGACAAATATATAATTTTCCTTGTAGCACCACTATAACCATCTTCTTGTGAGGAAATAGAAATAAATTCCCTCAAATAAAAAATTGCCCCTAAAATAATACTTGATTTTAATTTTTTTTTATATTAACTTTGTATTACGAAACAATTATTAAATGTCATGAAGTTTATAAAGCATTTAATATTATGCATTGTGATTCAGATGAACTTTTGTTTCTTTTGCTTATGCCAATCTTCTATCAATACTGATGGCACTGTAATTTACGGATACGGAGGTAACATTTCCTATTCCTTAGGGCAGTTTGCTGACGGATTTTATTCGGATAAGCTTCACTCAATCAATCAAGGTGTTCAACAGCCATTTGAGATAACAATCAATGATGTCAGACCAGTACCCGGATCATCTGACATCAATATTTTTGCTTTTCCAAACCCTACATCAGGCAAAATCATAATAGAATCAAAGGGAAAAGCCTCACTTCTGTCAAAGTATCTCCTGAGCGATGAACTTGGAAACAAAATGGAGTCAGGTGATATTCATAAAAACACCCTGGAGATTGACATAAGCTATTATAGTTCAAATATTTTTTTCCTCATTATAGAAAGTAATGGTCAACCCGTCAGAATTATAAAACTGATTAAACACAGTCCATAAAAAATTATATTCAATAACCATAAACTCAGCATATATGTATACATTATTCAATAAATTTAAAATCATCCTGAAAATCACTCCTGTATATCTCTTGCTTATTAACACTTCTTTTGGCCAATCACCTTACATGATCAATTACCAGGCTGTAATCAGAAATGCTGAAAATGTACTTGTAAATGACAGGATAGTTTCAATAAAACTGAGCATAATCAGGGAAACAGATACTGGCAATATAGTTTTTTCAGAAATTCATCAAACCAAGACCAATAAAAATGGACTGATCAGCATTCAGCTTGGTATCGGAAACCAGCAAACAGGTTCTCTTGCACAAATTGACTGGTCAGAAGGTCCTTATTTCCTGAAAACAGAAACCGATCCTGAAGGCAATTACAATTACACGATTTCAGGCATCAGCCAGATAGTGAGCGTACCATATGCTTTGTATGCCAAAACAGCTGAAAAACTTACCACGGAACCACTGGAAAAAGATCCGGTTTTTACGACAAGCCCTGCTGTAAATATTACTCAAAATAAAATCACTGAATGGGATCATGCATTTAATTGGGGAAATCACAAAGAGGCAGGTTATCTGAAAACAGAGATTGATGGATCTGTGACAAATGAATTGCAGGACCTCAATTCAGTTTTACAGTATGGCAACAGTGCCGGCTACAGATTGATAAAAAACCTTGGAAATCCGGAAGAAGAGCATGATGCTGCAACCAAAGTCTATGTCGATCAACTTGAAAAACAACTAAAAAATTTCCGCGACACTTTCTTTTATTATATTGAAATGATGGGTGGATTTATAAATTATTATGCTGATAAAACCGAAGAACTTGAAAAAATGCTCCTTGAAAGCGGACAGTATAAAATCTCAGATATCGATGGTAATCTTTACAGGATTGTAAAAATCGGAGAACAGTATTGGATGGCAGAAAATCTTAAAACCACCAGGTTTAATGATGGTTCACAAATACCATTTGTGCCGGATGATATCGAATGGCAAAGTTTAAGTACAGGAGCTTTTTGCTGGTACAATAATGAAATGAACCTTTATGCGCCTATTTATGGGGCATTATACAATCTTTACTCCGTTCAATCTGAAAAGATTTGTCCTGAAGGATGGCATGTTTCAAGTTTTGATGAATGGGCTGAGCTTTGCGATTTCATCGGAGGCTTTGCTGAAGCAGGAGGAAAACTAAAGGAAATTAGCACTACTCATTGGCAAAACCCAAACACAGGTGCTACAGACAGTTATAAATTCACTGCCAGACCGGGTGGATTCAGAGGCAATGATGGAAGGTATTATGAGATAGGAGATTATGGTTACTGGTGGGGACCGCACTACAATGACAATGGTGTTTATCAGAATTTCATTATGGGATATAACAGTCTTATTGTTTTTAGTTATTCTTCTGATCCCAAAAACGGATATTCAGTCAGATGTGTTAAAGATTAATAAAATTAGTAATTAAAAATCAATGTTCAGGACAGTGCGATCCCGATATCGATCGGGAGTTTGAGCTGGAGAAAACAGGAAATTTTACCGAAACTTTGTAGGTAAGATTTTCGTAATTGAAAACTTTATAACACATTGATTTTATTACATATAAAAGTATGAGAGTTTAATTTCGCACGTCCCGACATTTATCGTCGGGATTGTTACTTTTTGACGGCTCAAAAAGTAAAGAAAGTTAAATATAAAATAGTTTACAGTAATGAAAAAATGCGGTAAAAAAATATCAATTTACAAATATTATACTCACTTATTTGTCAATGAGATATAAATGATATTAAATAACCACTTTTAACAACTTCAATAATTTATTCTAACATGCAATTATTTATTTATAAATCAAATGCTTATGAAAACTAATATTTCTTTCAGGCTTTTACTTATCCTGACCATAGTTTTTATTTGTACGAACAAACCATTTAGTCAGGTACTTAAACACTCCAAATTGTCATACACACAGACTGATCAAAACATAATAGGAAAATCAATCAGGTATAATGACGACAAAGTTTACTTCACAGCTATTAAAGACAGCTTTAATTTCCAGCATACAGTACTGTTTTGCTATGATACAAAACAAAGCAAGTTAATTTGGTCAAAAAATATCAGTTTAAAAGACAATTTTGTTTCTCCTGTAAATATCCAGATCACCAGTGATGGAAATATTTTATTGGGGGCCTATGATTACGCATGGAATCAACAAATATCAGGAACAAATATGTTGTTCCTGCTTTTTGAACCTGATGGCACACTTAAATGGAAAAAGCATGTCGGAGGCTTAGACAACGAACAGCTAAGGGATTTTATCCTCGATAAAGATGATAATATATGTTTTGCTGCCGATTATTACGGACAATCACAATACCTTTGTGTTTTCGGCAAGCTCGACAAAGACTGCAATCTTATTGTACATAATTCAGTCAAAAAAAACACTTACAACTACCCTTATAGTATCGTTCAGCTAAATAGCGGCAAATATCTGATTTCGGGCAGCACTGCAATACCAAATGAAGCTCACAGGGGGTTTATCACTTTGACGGACAATGATATGAATATCCTGAAATCTGTGGAACTCTATACTCCTGGATTGCAGAATTCAATAAACAAATTATATCCAGGTAGTGATAACAGTATTTATGCTTTTTGTGAGTACAGTGCAATCGCATATTGTTTTAAGTTCAATGACACCCTGAAGCTATTGGATCAGTTTGAAATTTCCTATGGTGATATCAGTTCAATATTTGAAAAAGATAAAGAATTAATGATTTTAAACTCTAAGGCCAACTGGCTGGGAAAGCTTATTGTCCAGGGATATCAGACTCTCGGCTATTATCCTGTGAATGGATCACTTTGGTCAATTGATTTTGATAAGAATGACAATATGGTTTATGGAGTAGGCTATATGAACATTGATAATAGTCAAAAATCTGTTTTGGCAATACTGGAACACAGCCTGGACTATACTTCAAATTGCGCATTCCTTCCATATTATTCTTCGGGTGGCAAAGCAACAAATCTGCAATTCACGCCTTTTGAATTCACCAATGTACCCCTGACTTTTATAACAAAAAATGCTGACGAAATATTTCTAAAAAGCGACAATACCTATTCTATTAATCCCGAATGTCAGAGTTTTGCAAACAGCATTGAAGAGACAGTGAATGACAACTTTAGTATTTTCCCAAACCCTGCATTTGACCATATCAGTTTACAAAATACGGTGAAAAATGATATAGAGATCATTGATATTTACGGCAGGACAATTGTGAAATTGACTTTAAGCGAGAATGCAACGGATATTTCGTTTCTGAAACCGGGATTCTATATTTTAAGATCGGGTACTCAAACTGTAAGACTGATAAAAATGTGATTATTATATGGCTTTAGACATAAGAGTCCGGTTGCTAAATCTAAAATTAGGATCAATCCATTTCAAGAAACCGGAGAACATCGGTAATATTATTTGCCTCAAGGAAATTAGGATTTTCAATCTTTATTTCAACCCTTTCAAATTCCCAGGTTGTATGAAATGGTATATGAATTCCGTAAGCCCCTAATTCCAGCACAGGTAAAATATCAGATTTTATTGAATTGCCTACCATAAGGAAATTTTCAGGCTCGCAGTCAACACGTTTAAGCATTTTAGTATAATCAGAAGTTTTTTTATCGCTCATGATCTCAATGTGGTGAAAATACTTTTCAAGACCTGATTTTACAAGTTTTCTTTCCTGATCCAGGAGGTCTCCCTTTGTAGCCATGACAAGGAGATATTTTCCATTTAAATTTTTCAGAACTTCTTCCACTCCTTCAAGCATCTCTATAGGTTTTTCAAGCATTTCTTTCCCAAGTTCAATCACTTTGGACACAAGGCTGTTGGAAGCTGTTGAACCAGCAATAGCGATAAGGGTTTCAATCATGCTCAGGACAAAACTTTTGACCCCGTAACCATAAAGCTCAAGATTTTTCATCTCAGTCCTGAACAATTCCTGGGATATATAGTGTTGGGGCATAAAATCTGCCAGCAAATCACAGAATTTTTTTTCAGTTTCCTGGTAATATACTTCATTGACCCACAATGTATCATCAGCATCAAATGCTATTACTTTAATGTTTTTCATGTTACATAATATTATATGCAAATTTAGTTTTATTAAATCAATTCAATTAATAAATTCCCTACTTTTGCTTCTTATTATTTATAAACAAAAGGCCAAACAATGAAAATAGAAATTACTGGACACAATGGATCTAATATTGCAGAAATAATATCGGATATTATTGAGATCAGAAATTCGCAGGATGCGGTAGATATAATGGCCAACTGTCAATATCAGGGAGCTGCAAAAATAATAATCCATGACATTAATGTTATACCTGCTTTTTTTGATTTAAAGACAGGGGTTGCCGGGGAAATACTTCAAAAATTCTCAACTTATAATGTTCAGCTTGCCATAGTTGGTGATTATTCAAAATACCCGGGAAAGAGTCTGAAAGATTTTATCTATGAGAGCAATAAATACAAAAGGATAAATTTTGTGAGTTCTGTCCAGGAAGCGAAAATACGGTTGACAAAATAGAAATGACCAATTGATAATGATTCTTGTAACAAAATGACAGTTTTATTGTTGAATATAAGATATAAGATAATGGATATAAATTTTATTTCAATTTATTTGTTTTGATTTTTAATTATTTTTTATGAGAATAAACACAAATGACAATATTGCATTCCAGGAAGTGAAAATGGAAGGAGCACACAATGTGACAATGAAAATACTGATAGGTATTCCGGACGGATCTACGAATATAATAATGAGGCATTTTTCAGTAGCTGCTGATGGCAACACTCCCAGACATCAGCATGATTATGAACATGTTGTTAAAATAGAAAAAAACAAAGGAGTATTTGTGGATGCTGATGGCAATGAACACGAAGTTTCTGAAGGCATGAGCCTTTATGTTGATCCAAATACCGACCACCAGTTCAAAAATCCATTTAAGGAACCATTTGAATTTCTGTGCATAATTCCTAATCCGGAAAAGAATAAGTGCTGTTGATGTTATATATAAATAATGTTTACAAGAGACGAATTTAATTTAACTAAGTCAAAATACTCTAAGGCTGTTAAGAAACATTCGATTATTCTGGCAGTGGGCAGTGTTATGTCGGGTTTATTTTCATTACAACTGCTAAAGTGGTGTGATGATAAATTTACACCCAATATACGAATCCTGATTTCTTTGATAACATTTTTTATTTTCCTGACTATTGTTTTTTTGCTTTATTTGAAATTAAAAAAAATTACAAATGAGACTGCTCCAAAATGTCCGGAATGTAGTAAACCAATGATTGGAGAAGCACTAAGAATTTCTTCTGCTACAGGCAAATGTGAAAACTGCGGTGGCTCAGTCATCGGGTAAATTTTATACAAATATTTTTGGAAAGGTTTTTAAGATGTTACTAATGGTTAAAATAAACCATTTAAATATAGCAGTAAAAAATAAATCCATGTTATTTCATGCAAATTTTTCATGGACAATATTATAACGAAATGATGAAAAATATCTTCTGGACTGGATTTTGCAAAAAAGACAGATTTATTTCCATAAGTGAAATCGAGGATATTATAAATAAATATGGTTTCATTTATGATTTTAAAGAATTTTCAGATATTTCAATCTCATTTATTATCTCTGTTGAGGAACACAAAATCAATGAATTATTTATTGAGCTGAACAAACAAATTTCCCTCAGAGAATTTGAATCAATAAATTCACCCTCAATAAATGAAAGAATAGTTTTCCTTAATGTAACTTTCCTCAGGGGCACAGGTAATTTTAAAGTTGAAATTCCTGCAGTTCCGGGATAGAGGAGTAACAATATATTTTCTTGTCAATTAAACAACAAGACCTCATCAGATTTAAAAATATTGTACCTGTTCATTTAATTTTTGTTTAATTTTGCTTATTTTAGATTAATCTTTCTGATAGCAGCTTAAAAAATTTTATAAAATGAGAAGCATTAAGTTCATTTTGATATTATTTAGCCTGGTACTCTGTGATTTAGCATCAGGACAAAAAAATTATTCCGGACAAATCATTACTTTTTCACCTGACAAGAAAATCAGCATTTCGATATCAACCGGAGACCAGATCAAACTTCATATTAAATATCTGGGAAAAGATTTGGTTCAGAATATTTATACAGGCCTTGAAATAATGGAATTCCCTGAAGCATTTAAAAATCCGGTTATTAAGACTACACAAACCTCATTCCATTCAGATCAGATCTTACCAGTAGTAGCTGAAAAAAGAAGCATAATACCTGATATTTATAATGAAACAATAATTTATTTCAGGGATAATACCGGAATAAAACTCAGGGCTTATGATGATGGGGTTGCCTGGAGATTGTTGACAAAATTTGATAAACCTGTCACTGTCATTAATGAAAACCTCTGTTTAAATATGAATCCTACAGACACAGTCTATTTTGGTGAAGAAGATAACTTCATTTCACACAGTGAACGATATTATACTTCTCATCAGGTCGATAAAATCCCTGGTGAAAAAATGTGTGTTCTACCTGCCCTCTTTTGCACTCAAAGTAATGTCAGGGCAGTTTTTACAGAATCTGATCTTCTCGATTACCCGGGACTGTACCTTAAAAAGAATTCTGCTGATAAATCACAATTTAACGGAATTCTACCCAAGGTATGTAAAAACAGGGCTGTTACAAAAGACCACAGAAGTTATATTCCTGCCGACAGATTTGATTTTATAGCTAAAACCTCAGGAAAACGTGACTATCCCTGGAGAGTATTCGGAATTTCAGATACTGATGCCGGATTGCTCGAGAATGATATTGTGTACAGACTGGCAAGTCCATGCAGGGTTGAAGACACCGGCTGGATAAAACCCGGCAAAGTAGCCTGGGACTGGTGGAATGACTGGAATCTCAAAAATGTGTCTTTTAATGCCGGCATAAATACTGAAACATATAAGTACTATATAGATTTTGCTTCAAAATACGGTATTGAATATGTAATACTAGATGAGGGATGGTCTGCCAATGATGACCTTGAAAAAATAAATCCGGATATGGATATGGATGAGCTATTTTCTTATTCGAAGATTAAAAATGTCGGATTGATCCTTTGGGTTACAGGAAAAGCACTTGAAGACAAATTCGAAAGCTCACTCAATAAATTCCAGGCCTGGGGTTGTGCGGGTATAAAAATGGATTTCATGATTCGTGATGACCAGGAAATGGTCAATTTCTATGAAAAAGTGGCTGCCGAAACGGCAAAAAGGAAAATGCTGGCAGATTTTCACGGATCCTATAAGCCAACTGGCCTTAGCAGGACTTACCCTAACCAACTGACACGGGAAGGAGTGAGGGGACTTGAGAACAGCAAGTGGAGCCGGGGCATAACACCTGCCCATGATTGCACACTGCCTTTTACAAGAATGTTCGCAGGCCCTATGGACTATACACCCGGGGCAATGCACAACACCGACAGCCTCAATTTCACCATCTCTTGGAGCAGGCCAATGAGCTTGGGTACCAGATGCCATGAACTTGCAAAATATATTATTTTCGAAAGCCCCCTTCAAATGCTTTGTGATGCACCCACTAATTATACCTGCGAAGATCTGACAATGGATTTCCTTTCAGCAGTGCCTGTAACCTGGGATACTACAATAGCTATAAATGCTGAAATAGGAAAATATCTATCAATGGCAAGACTTAATGGCGAAACCTGGTATATCGGAGCTATGACCGACTGGACTGAACGTGAGTTTGATGTCCCATTATCGTTTTTACCTGAAGGTAAATTCATAATGAAAACATGGCAGGACGGACCAAATGCAAACAGGAATGCCGAAGACTTCTTAGTCACCGAACAGGAAGTTGACAATATGACGAAAATAAAAATTCACCTGGCAAAAGGAGGAGGTTTTGTAAGTAGAATTACCAGGAACTAATTTTAAAATTATTAATTGATTATTTTTTTATATATATAATTTAATACTAATATGAGTAAATATTTATTACTTTTCTGCTTTTTACAAATTCCCCTTTTTGCTTTTTCACAGCAAAAATTTGATAATCTTGAATATAGTAAAAATATTCTTAATTTTAAAGGTGCCTCCACAAAATCAGATGATAGGTCATCCCTGGTTTTTACTGATAAAGGTGCCTGGTTTGGTTTTGGATTCTTAGAACCTGGAATTTCAAAAATTGGATTCTCAGGTCCATTTCTGCTGACAGAACAAAATGGTTTTTGGTTAAGTCCTGATTATTTTTTTTTAATTTTGCATAATGATGGTCCACATTTGGCGATTGACTGGAGTAAGGATAAGTTAAGTCAGAAAAGCTATAACAGTCACCTTGAACAGGTATTTCAATCTGATAAAGTTGCTGTCAAACAGGAATTATTGTTTCAATCAGGTCATACTGCCATAATGAGAACAAGAATAACCAATTTGGACAGTACTGAAAAAAAATACAAGTACTATTACGTTTGCAACTCTTTGCCGAATAATTTTAGCATTTTTGAATCTCACTCACGGCTGAAAATTACTTCAGATAAAAGTAATGCTTTGGGTTATATAAGCTTCTTAAACCAAAAACCAGAGTTTAACGATAAAAATAACAAAACTATATCTTCACCATTAATACTTTCATTAAAACCAAATGAATCATACGATGATATAATTGGAATCACATTCATTTACCCACAGTACAATACTGAAATGGAACTTAAAAAACTTGATGATTTGAATTTTGATTTTCTTCTTGATTCTTTGAAAAAAGATAAAGACAGCCAATTACAAAAATTGATTTCGCGTAAAAAAAAGATTTACTCTGATGATAAATATTCAAAGCTGATCTCAAAATGTGTTCTTACATTGCAGACAAATCACAGGATCGCAGCTGAAGGATTACATCATCAGGGTCTGTTTCCCAGTTACAATAGCAATTATTTCAATGGATTCTGGGCTTGGGATAGCTGGAAACATGCTGCTGCCCTGGCACTATTTGATCCGGAACTGGCAAAAGATCAGGTCAGGGCAATGTTTGATTACCAGCAGGCTGATGGATTTATTCCTGATTGTATTTTCCCCGACACAATTCATGAATCTAATAATTACAGGAATACAAAACCACCCCTGTCTGCCTGGGCAGTATGGAAAATTTACACAGAAACAGTTGACAAGGATTTTTTGAAAGAAATGTATCCTAAAATAATAAAATATCATAACTGGTGGTATGAAAACAGGGATCACGACAATGATAGAATAGCAGAATACGGATCTGCAGATGGTTCGCTGATTGCTGCAAAGTGGGAGAGCGGTATGGATAATGCTGTACGTTTTGATGACAGTAAAATACTGAAAAACAAAGACAATGCATATTCCCTCGATCAGGAAAGTGTAGATCTGAATTCATTTCTATATCTTGAAAAAACTCTTCTTGGAAAAATGGCAAAAATACTGGATTTAAAAAATGAAAGTAAGGCTTTTCAAAGCGAAGCAAAAAGTCTGAAATCAAGAATTCAGGTGCAATTCTGGGATGATGAAAAGGGATGGTTCTTTGATACATCACTGGATGGTTTAATTAAAAATGAAAATATGGGAAGCGAGGGATGGATACCATTATGGACAGAAGTTGCTGATAAACATCAGGCAAGGGTATTGAAGGATAAAATGATGTCTGAAAATATTTTCAATACTTTTGTTCCTCTCCCAACCTTATCTGCTGACAATCCCGAGTTTAAACCGGATAATGGATACTGGAGAGGTCCGGTCTGGATTGATCAGTCATGGTTTGGAATTAATGGACTTGAAAAATATGGCTTCAGAGAGGAGGCAGAAAAATTAGCTCACAAATTGATTCACAATGCAGAAGGAGTTCTTGATACAGGAAAAGCAATCAGGGAAAATTATCAGCCTCTTAATGGCAAAGGACTTGAAGCTCAAAATTTTAGTTGGTCGGCTGCTCATTATTTGATGCTGATTATGAAAGATTAGTATTTTAACAAAATTAGGTAATCCAAAAATTAAACGCATTTATGTACTCTGAGTAAATAATAACATTGCGTATATCCAATAAAATACATTTAATTTCTGACTTAAAATGAAATAAACGGCAAAATAACACCACCAATATTTTGAAAAGTCATATTTATATTGTAAATCTTTATTATTAAATAGTTGGTTTTCAATTCTGTATTTATAATAATTATTTATAACTAAACAATAATCAAAAAGATTATCATTTCTATTGATTTTTTTGTCTATTTCAATTATTTTTGTATAATCAAAGTAAAATTTATCCCATCATGAAAAACATATCTTATACCTCCGGCATATCCGATTGCCCGCTTCTCGGTGAAACAATCACACAGAATTTAAAAAAAACAGTAGAAAAATATGGCAACCGTGAAGCCCTTGTAGTACCGCATCAAAATTACAGAGCAACATATTCTGAATTTTGGCAACAAATCAACATAGTTGCAAAAAGTCTTGTCTCATATGGTATAAAAAAAGGCGACAGGGTTGGCATCTGGGCTCCTAACCGGTTTGAATGGGTATTGATCCAATATGCTTCTGCCAGGATCGGAGCTATACTTGTAAATATAAATCCCGCATACAAAGCTTCAGGACTTGAATATGCCCTAATACAATCCGGCCTGAAATTACTTGTTATGTCAAAAGGATTCAGGCAAACTGATTATACTGAAATACTTCAGCAGGTAAAAGACAATGCAAAGGAACTGGAAAATATAATTGTAATTGAAAAAGACTGGGATAAATTCCTGGATTCCGGAAAAGATATTGCCGATAATGTGATTGATGAGATGGAATCGCAATTAAATTTTGATGATCCTATAAATATTCAGTACACTTCCGGAACAACAGGTCAGCCCAAAGGAGCAACACTTTCACACCATAACATCCTGAATAATGGTTTTCATGTTGGAGAAAGGCTGAAATATACTGAAAAAGACAGGGTTTGTATCCCTGTCCCGTTTTACCACTGCTTCGGCATGGTCATGGGAAACCTTGCAAGTACAAGTCACGGAGCATGCATGGTTATTCCGGGAGAATTTTTTGAACCCGCACAGACTTTAAAAGTTGTCCAGGATGAAAAATGTACTTCTCTTTACGGAGTTCCAACAATGTTCATTGCAGAACTTGAACTTCCGGATATTGATAAATATGATTTTTCACACCTGAGAACAGGGATAATGGCAGGTGCCCCCTGCCCTGTCGAGACAATGAAGCAGGTAATTCAGAAAATGAATATGAGGGATGTAGCCATTTGTTACGGGATGACAGAGACATCACCTGTTTCGACTATGTCATTCCCTGATGATCCTTTTGATAAAAGAGTAACAACTGTTGGTAAGGTGATGCCATTTCTGGAAGTAAAAGTGGTGGATCCGGTTTCAGGAGATGTTTTAAAACTTGGAGAACAGGGCGAATTATGCACACGGGGATATTCGGTCATGCTGGGATACTGGGATGATCCGGTAACAACTGGAAAAAATATAGATGCAAACAAGTGGATGCATACCGGTGATTTGGCAGTCATGGATGAAGAAGGCTATCTTGCAATAACAGGTCGTATCAAAGACCTTATCATTCGTGGAGGGGAAAATATTTCTCCAAGGGAGATTGAAGAATTCCTGATGCAACATGATGCGATTACTGAAATTTATGTAATAGCAGTACCAAGTCAGAGATATGGAGAAGAAGTATGTGCATGGGTAAAAATCAGGCAGGGATATTCTGTTACTGAGGAGGAGCTCTTCACATTCTGCAAAGGAAGAATCGATACTTTTAAAATACCACGATACTGGAAATTTGTAGATAGTTTCCCGACTACTGTTACCGGTAAAATACGGAAAGTTGAGATGAGAGAGATATCATCAAAGGAATTGAACCTGGAGGATTTCAGGTTACTGAAGGAGAATAAAATTTAGAGATACAGTAATTCCCAAACTATTTTATACAATTCTGGCTCTGACCAATTTTTCAGAACGTTTAAAACTGCCATTAAATATAATAATTTAGAGACATACCATAAAAAAAATCACATTAAAAATCCTTATAGTTGAAGTTCGAGGAACTTCAACTATAAGTTAAATCAGTTTCACTTTATTCAGGATTCTAAATACAAAAATCTGATTTTTAAAGAGCTTAATAAATATTTATTCTGACAAATGCTCCGGAAAATAGTAATCTGTCTTTAAAATGAGGGTTTGATAAAGGTATACTTATATAAAAACCTATATCATTATTCCTAAACAATAAATCAGGATTGGCAATTTTAAATCCAAATTCCTGTTGAACAGGTATTATGATCGTCTTTACGCGCCCGATCGGCCTAAGCCCCAAATAAAAAGGTATAATCCTTTTGAGATTCCATTGAACCGACATGCAGGACGATCCGACTGCTTCCCAAACTCTTCAGTAGATGATGTGCCAAAATACCTGACAGGCACCCCAATACCTATATCGTTTTTACGCTCTCCGGGCAGTCTATTTAAAACCCAGTAATTCCATAGTCCTGCCACACCAATAAATTCAGAGTGTTGTTTGTCTAATGTTCCCATACTTAAATTAGCTTCAACTGAAAAAAAATAATTTTTTTCAGTTGCTTTTATTTCCTCCTGACCTATGATCGGATTTGTAATATAAATGAAACCTAAATATAGAAGTATTAATGTATTTTTCATTATGAATTATTTATTATTTAATACTTGTTAGATTTTTTATCACATAATTTACTTTTACCTCACCACCAGTTTTTTCGTTTGAATGCCTTTTTTTGTTTGGAGTACGACAAAATAAATTCCGGGTTTAAAATCTGCAGCATTTATAAAATAATTTTGCTTCAGAGATCTGCCGGAATAAATTGTCTTTATTTTCCTTCCAAAACCATCTGAAATGAAAAGATCAATCTGATTGTTATTATGATTGTTGAGTGTAATGCAGGTTATAGCTGATGCCGGATTCGGGTAAATTTCGTTAATTGCGGCAGTTTCCAATATTTCATCAGTTGCAGATGTACCTTTTATCTTAAATCTGCAGAATGATTTTGGAGCTGGCATCGGCAAATTTCTGGTTCTGCCATTATTGGCAATTGCTTCAATATAATACTGAATTTCCTGTCCTTTTGTAAATCCAGGAAAACTGGCTGACCATATATTATTATCTTTTTTTATCATTTCAATAAGCTCAAATGATGATGACGTATCTGTTCTTAACCAGATACCTGCCTGCTTTATACCCGACACATGCTGAATTTTAGCTTCGGTATAATATCCGGCTGCCGATTCATCAAATTCACCTTTCAGTGGATTGTGGACTATACGCAAAGGATCAGCTACACCTATTTCCTTAGAGATACAATGCACTGCCCCTCCTGACTGGATCGGACCATTGCAGTTGACTGGGGCTATAGTATATCCCGGCAGTGCCTCCTTCCATATCCTGATCGCAGTAGTGTCATATTTCTCTTCGTAAGCTGGTATTATTACTGTTTTATTAAAAAATACAGCATTAGTATATGTTCTGTTAAATCCATTTCCGGGATATGTGCCGTTAGAATAAGGCGGCATCGGGATCCTTATAATATTAAAATCTGTTCCGAAAACAGTCTTGAAACTATCCAGTACATATTGAATATTGGCTTCTATTTGTGGTTCATCTGGCAAACCCTTTGGATACTGCCCTACCAGCAGTGTGGTTTCATCCAGCAATTTCATATGCATATCGATGTGATGGATACCATCATTAGGCAATAAAGTCATTTTTATATAATTCTCTATTCCCATAAACAGGTACATTATTGAGTCAACGTCTTCTTCACTGTGATTACTCTCCCCATATTTATTATCTTCATCATTCTCGTCAAGTACCAGCATGGAAGCAAAAGCCTGTCCTGACCCGTCAGACATAAAATTCCCTCCTGTGTTGACAAGGTCATAAGGTGCCTTAGCAGTGTTAAATAATGGTACATTAAGCAATTTTGCTACTGCATTGGATACAGTATCATCTTTATATCTAGGCCGGTTATAGATCCAGTCGACAAGATACATCGAATCAATATCATCTTTGTAAACTGTATTTGGGCCATAATCCCTTACCCAAACTGAATTGAACGGTGCAATAAGATATTTGATATTCAGACTCGTATCTATCTGATTGGCTTTCAGAGATTGCTTAACTGCAATTGAATCACTGCAAACAATTATTACATTTCCTTCCTTTTGTGCTGCCTTTACAATAGGTGCAAGAACTGAAGGATAAGATGTCCAGGTTATAAGCAATGCCTGGGCTTCTTCCCATTCTGCCATGGACCTGACGCGTGATACAGGAGGATTTTTAATTCCCGAAAATGCTTCCAGATGGTCTTTGACCAAATCTTTTTCCCAGGGAGCCATTGCTTTAGGATAGAATTCATTCTGTGCTGATAAAAACAGATTAATCAATAATAGAGTCAAAACAAAGAACAATCTCATTTTATAATTTTTATACAAACCAGAAAAAATCATGCTGAGTCAAATAATTTTTAAGCACCAAAAATATGTTTTTAAATCAAATTTGGGGTGAATAGCAGGATTTATTTTGAGAAATATGAAATATTCTGATCTTTATATTAAATTTGTAGGTAGTTTCTCATAATAAATAGCTGCCCGATTTATCATGATTTAAATCCGGCATTTTATATAGCTATAAAATCTTACCATTATGAAAACAAACTTGCTTTTTTTACTTGCAGTACTGAGCACTTTAACTATTTTGGCTCAAAATGTTTACATCCCGGATGCCAATTTTAAAGCAAAGCTTGTTGCAAATAATGCTATAAATACAAATGGAGATAGTGAAATTCAGATTGCTGAAGCAAGTGCTTTCACAGGAACTATTGAAATAGGACATTCAAATATATCAGATATGACAGGAATTGAAGCATTTACAGGACTTACAGGCTTGTATTGTACTAATAATCTGATAACAAGTATAGATGTTTCTGCAAACACCAGGCTCACTTTTTTATCTTGTTCTAATAATAAATTGACAAGTTTAAATGTATCAGCAAACACCAGGCTTACTTATTTAAATTGTTTTAATAATCTATTGACAAGTTTAGATGTATCAGAAAACAATGCATTAACAATTATTTATTGTACTTATAATCAATTGACAAGTTTAGATGTGTCAGAAAACACCGCTCTAACTTCTTTGCAATTTGCTTTTAATCAATTGACAGGTATAGATGTGTCAGAAAACACATCTCTAACTATTTTACATTGTTCTTATAATAAATTGACAGGTTTAGATGTGTCTTCGAATATTGCACTTGGAATCCTAAATTGTGATAATAATCAACTTACAAGTTTAGATGTATCTGCAAATGCTGAGCTTTTGAATTTCCATTGTGATAAAAATCATCTTAACATGGTAAATTTAAAAAATGGCAACAATTTGAAACTTTGGAGTTTTTCTGCCAAAAGTAATCCTGATTTAAGCTGCATCCAGATAGATGATGTTGATTATATGAATGAGAATTGGGCAGATTCTAAAGATGAAACAGCCACTTATGAGACTGATTGTAACTATACCGGTATTAAAGAAGATTTTAAAGACATTTCATTTGATGCTTATCCTAATCCTATCACAAATAATTTGCATATTTCGTGGAATAATCCGGAACAATTTGATAAAATATCCATAAAAGATTTAACCGGCAGAAAAATTATAGAAGATAAAATTAAGCTCCAAAATTTTCATGCAGTCAATATGAGCAAACTGCCTCACGGCATTTATTATGTTGAAATGAAGAGCGGAAAGCACATTGCTTATAAAACGGTAGTGAAAGAGTAATTTTCACAGCCTATGTTGTTGTTGTCACAGCCAATGTTGGTGTTATCACCAACATTAGATATCAATGTTGTTAGAGGTAACTCCAACAACGACAAATCAAATCAAGTATAATTATCTATTATTTTTCAATAACCAATTCCCTGATCATTTCTTCAACTTCCAAAGCAGACTCGGTCATCACTTCTCTGATCACCCCATCAAAATTCTGAGCCATAGCTATGGAATTCATTCTCGAAATATAGGTCTTCCCATCACTCTTCATGTAAATACTGACCCTGCAGGGCATCATTGATGATATTATACGTTCATCATCTTTTTCAAGGATCTTCGATGAATGTTTAGGATGACATATCGCAAAAACTTTTACCGGCAATACTTCTTTCCCGTGTGTTTTCATGGTTTGTTGCAGGTCATGAGTGGCAGAAATTTTCCATGTTTTTTGTTCGGCAATAGCCGTAAATTTCGCTACAGTTTCATCAAAACCAAATTGACTCTTACTTTCAAGGAAAAAATCTGATTTTGTGCCTTTCTCTGTTTCTTTTTGTGCAGTGATTTTCTTTCCGCTTGTTCTCTGAGCATCAAGACTATGCGTAAACATCAAAATGAATGTTGAAAAAAAGGAGATAATTAAGTATTTCATTGTTTAAAATTTTATTGTTCTAATATATAATTGATTATTCCCTCAAAAGTTTACACAAATCTAAATTTTTTTTCAAATCCGGACAAATCCAATGTAAAAAACAAAATGTTTTAATATTGATTATTGTCTTTCCACCTTATTGTAATTGTAGAATTAGCTGATGTGAGAATTACTTAATGTGTCACGAAAGTTTACGGGATAGCAAATTGAAAATTCGTAATTTTACTTAAGACTAAACCTCTAAACTTGATAAACCTTATAAACTTCATAAACCTCATAAACTTCATAAACCTTATAAACTTCATAAACCTTTTTTGATGCTGCTGATTTTTTAAGAATTTATTACCAAAGTTGTATTTGTTAAAAAAAATATCGATACTTTTGGCTCCTGAAAACAAAAATGAAGATCAATGATATTCCGGTCAGTAATACTACTAATTTTTTTATCTGTTTCGGCTTCTGTAATATGTCAGGACAGTTACCTTGTTATTTTCACCGACAAAAATGGTGTTTCATTTGACCCTTACTCTTATTTCGACAAAAAAGCTATTGACCGGAGGATCAAACTGGGGATTTCCCTATATGATGAAAGCGATTTTCCTGTGAATGAGACTTACATTTCAAAGGTTGCTTCGATGGTAGATGCTTCAGATATTGCTTTACGTTGGTTTAATGCTTTGCCGGTTGAAGCTACAGAAAATCAAATCAATAATGTCGGACAGTTGCCTTTTGTAAAAGAAATAATTCCATTAAGGCAGTCGATTATACTTACTGGTAAAAATCCGGCAGAAAATACGAAAGAACTGAATAAGTCCGATCTGAACCTTCTGTTCAATCAAATTGACAGAATGGGTGGCACCGAATTTATACATAACAGCATCGATGGTGAAGGAGTAAGAATTGCAATTTTCGACGGTGGTTTTCCCAATTATGATGTACATCCTGCTTTTGCTCATATAAGAAATGACAACAGGATATTGAACACATGGGATTTCACCAAAAAAGACAAAAACGTAAGCAGGGGCAATAGTCACGGCACTGCAACTTTTTCTTGTGTCGGAGGTATGTATGCAGATAAAAAAGTCGGTCTTGCTACAGGAGCTGAATTTCTTCTGGCAATCACTGAGGTAAATACTGAACCATTTAAAGAGGAAAAATGGTGGCTTGCAGCTGTAGAATGGGCTGACAAAAATGGTGCAGACATCATCAGCAGTTCTCTTGGCTACGTAAATCAACGCTATTTCCCGGAAGAAATGGACGGGCACCATTCACTCGTATCAAAAGCTGCCAGAATCGCTGCCAGAAAAGGAATGCTGGTCATAAATGCTGCCGGAAATGAAGGTACCAGGAAATCATGGAAAACTATCATCACTCCTGCCGATGTAGACAGTGTACTCACTGTGGGAGGAATTAATCCTGAAACAAATTTTCATACTTCGTTCAGTTCTTTGGGACCTGCTGCCGATGGCACTCTGAAACCAAATGTATCGGCTTATGGCCATGTGATAGCTGCATCTAAAAACAGCTATTCCGAAACACAGGGAACCTCTTTTTCATGCCCTTTGATAGCCGGCTTTGCAGCATGTGCATTGCAGACCAACCGGGATCTTACAAATATGGAATTGTTCAGGGAAATTGAGAGATCAGGTGATTTATACCCTTATTTCGATTACGCTCATGGTTATGGAATTCCTCAGGCTGGTTATTTTCTAAAAAAGGAAGAAATCCCTATGAAACCTACTTTTGAAATCATTGAAGAAGGGGAATTTATAAAAGTAAGCGTTCTGGATGATTTTTTTACTGAAGAATATGACACTTCAATGATGGATGATTCTGAATATATGGAAGAAGACACGATATATGATGAAAAAGATTTTGGAATCGAAAATATGGAAAATGATACAATAATTGAAATCCCGGCTCCGGATAAAGTCATAGATTATAAATATAAAGAAAATGACGCAATTGAAAATGAGGGCAATTTAGATGATGCTACTGATTATCAAGAAATTGAAGATACTATTGATCCTGACTTACCAGTTGAAGATGAAATTTATAATGAGGAAAGTGTGAGAAACGATATTTTGTTCAATAACCCTAATTATATAGATTACCTCTATTATAATATACAGGGGGAAAATGGAGTCCTGAAAAACTATCATGTTATACAGGTAATGGAAAAAGAGGTAATTTCAATTCAAAAAGGAAAGCCAGGAACTACCCTGAATGTTAATTACAAAGGATATACTCAATCTTTAAAATTTTAAATAATTATTTCTTGACTGAAAATCTTAAACTTATATATATGAAATATTTACTTTTTATCTTTACTTTTTTACTTTTTTCTGCACCTGCATTTATGCAAACTCCGGTTCTTTCAGAAGATGTAGATTTAAACATTGAAAAACCAAAATTTGGTGAGAATAGAAAGAATTACACTCATTTTTACGCAAGTCTTGGGGCATTGTTAGGCAAAGCTGAAGGTGACATTCTCGAGATCAACTCATGGAAATCTTTATATTTTGATTTTGGCTTCAGATACAAACTCAGGCTTTTTGAATATAATGCTGTGGGATTTCAGATATCTTATGACAGGTACTCTTTCAGGCTGAAATATGAAGACAATAATCTGCTCCCTATAGTTATACATGATAAAGACAGATTGATAACCAACAACTTAGGTTTAGGAGTATTTGACAGGATAAATTTTGGTAAAAGAGGAGACTTTCTAGGCAATTATCTGGACATCGGAGCATACGGGGAGTTTGCTTTTTCAAGAAAACACTGGTACAAGGCTGAACAACCAAACGGAGAAATTCTTGAAGCTGAACTGAAAAAACTGAAATCAGTTGAGAAACTGAATTACGGAATATTTGCTAATCTCGGTTTTGGTAAAAAGGTACTTTTCTTCAAATACCGCATGTCTGATATGATCAGTGACCCTGACAAATACGATGAGATGCCCCGGTTTGTGGCTGGAATACAGTTTGGATTTTAAAATCTAAAGCAAAACGGAATCCGTATATTGACTTATAAGTTTGTATTTTTTAAAATAGAAACATTACAATATTTTAAATAAAAGAGCGGAAAACGGGATTCGAACCCGCGACCTACGGCTTGGGAAGCCGCCACTCTACCGCTGAGCTACTTCCGCTTATATTGACTGCAAATTTAGCTATTTGTTTTTTAAACTTTATAATTATTTCTCCTATTAATCTTTATTTATCATTTTTCTTAAATGCATTATGATTTATGGTACTTCAAATTTATGTACCCAAGGTGAATCTTTCGTGACTCTAATTTTAAATATAATCAAAACCAATGGTTTTTCAGTTGATTCGAATGCTGACGCTTCGGTCACCATCATGACATCTGTCATTGACAGATCGTCATGTCCCGCGAACTACGGCTTGGGAAGCCGCCACTCTACCGCTGAGCTACTTCCGCTTATATTGACTGCAAATTTAGGTATTTGTTTTATAATCTTCAAAATTATTTCTCCTAATAATCTTTATTTATCATTTAATTTGTTAATGGACACTTTTTCACTATTATCACTAGATTTTAACTGATCAGTATCATGAATATTTTGTATTTCTATATTCTGACATTTCAAAATTGGCATAATAATATTAGCTTCTTTTTCTCAGCTAATATTTATACTGGGTTGGGACAATATCACAATTAAATATCCACTATTAATCATTTAATTATATATTTTTTTCTAATAATTTGATTAAATCTTTTATTTCCATAATATGTGAAACATGTAACTTATCGCTAAAGTTATATAATGCTTATGGTGTAAATAAGCCCTAAATTTGCATATTTATATTATTATCAACATTTTGTAATTAACCAATTCCACATAAGTAATGTAATTTTAGTTATTACAAATATAAAAAACTTATGAAGATCAAACCACATTTATCAAAATATAAATTCGTAATTTGATTAAATTGAATTTAAATATTTACAATTATAAGAGAAAAATTTTATTCATTAATTTTTTTTTCCTTTTCATTTTGTTTTCTGATTTTGATCTCAATGCTCAATGCACTGGCATCACACAATTCAGCTCAAATCAAATACCCTGTTCAGGAAGGACAAATAATGTCAACGACGTGCCTAAATATAATTATATTTTAGTTTATGTTATCAATGGTGTGAACTATGATTTCTCATCTTCACAAAATGGTATAACTCTCATGAATGATGCTACTCAATCAGTAGTCGGAAACACAAATCTAGATAACATCAATTATACTTCGAATTTCACTGGATTACTCCGGTTTTATAATTGTAGCAACCACAAAGTTACACTTTCTTTTTCTGCCACCAATCAGGGTTCAAATATCCAGGACAACCAGAATAACTGCGGAGCCAATTACTGGGTTGGACACTTATATAAACGAAAAGATTATGTAGCATTACCTCCCAGCAATGTTAATGCATTTTCAAGTTACATCGGTTACATTACCGAAACTGAAGTATTCAGTGAGCTGTTCGGAGACGATAATAGTTGTTTTACGACTTACTCCAATGGTAGCAACAGGATCAATACATTTACAGAATTTTTTGCTGCAAGATTTTGCAATCAATCCGTAAAACCAAAAGGTGCTTATATCATATCTTCTGTAAGAGCAGATGACGGCATAAGGATTTATATAGATGGAAATCTCATAATGAACAGATGGATTGAACAAAGTGTCACGACTTATTCAAACATACTTTTTAGCCATTCAGGAAACTCACAAATTAAAGTCGAATATTATGAATCTGCAGGACAAAATGAAATAGCTGTTGGCACAATGAACAGAGTAAATAATGTTTTGAATACCAATTTGAATCAGTTGCTTTGTCAGGGAAATGCCTCATCTCAAATAAATGGCACAAATACTTATACCACTGCTCCGGTAAGCAGCAATTTTGCATATTCTGTCACCTATCAGTGGCAGGTAAGTACAGACAATGTTAATTTTACGGGTATTTTAGGGGCAACAGCTCTGAACTATACACCGACACAAACAAACCCGGGAACCTATTATTTCCGACGTTTGGCAACTATAAATACAATTAATCCCGGATCCATTTCTGTATCATCGGTTGATGAATCAAATGTAGCAATATTGAAAATCAGACCTAAGCCAATAGGCACACTCAAAGGTTCAGTAATTTGTGAAGGTGATCCGACTGCTCAACTGACTTTTACATCGGATGCAGGCACAGGTCCTTTTAATTTGGTGATAAATGGAGTCATTTATAATAATATAACAAGTGGAGTTCCTATAAATATTACAGCTCCACCAGCAACAACAATTTATAATTTAACAAAGATAACGGATGTATACGGATGTATAAATCCATAAATATTATTTAATTTTTTTACTTTTTAAAATTTCTGAAAATGAAAAATTTGATTATTAATTCGAAAACATTTTTGCAAACAGGTTTATTCCTGTTTTTCTCACTGATTGCCTATTTTGCCAGTGCCCAGATCAGCAGCACTACAATCACAGTGCAATCAAAATCGGTAGCCGCTACCGGTACATCAACAACAGATGCTGACATTTGTAACGGACAAAGTACTAGTATTACGGTTGTTGGTGGTTCACTCGGCACCGGGGCAACATGGAAATGGTATGAAGATGTATGCGGAACAGGTACATCAATAGGAAACACACCAACTATTACTGTTACACCGCCAAACACTACTTCTGCTACCATTACAAAAACATACTATGTAAGAGCTGAAGGTATATGTAATACCACCGCTTGTCAGCCAATTGAAATTACTATCTTCCCAACTCCGGTTGTTACTGCTCCTGCCAATGCAATTTATTGCGTTGGAGCAACCGTACCAGCAAAGGCTTTGACAGGTACTCCTATTTTAGTAATTACCTATGACATAAGCGGTGGAGCTGAAGTAGGTTTGGCTGATGCAACCGGTCAATCAGAAATACCCGCTTTCACGGCAACAAATGCAACCAATGCAAGCATAACAAGGACTATTACTATTACTCCTAAAGCCAATGGATGTACTGGTAATCCTGTTACATTTACCATAACTGTAACTCCTGATGTAACAATAACTCAAATAACAAATCAAATTGTTTGTAATGGAACTTCAACAACAGCAGTTACTGTAACAAGTAATGTCCAGACAGGAGAAGTAGTTTATAACTGGACCAATGATAATACGGGCATAGGATTAGCAGCCTCTGGCACTGGTATTATTCAGGCATTTAACGGAGTCAATGCGACTTGTGGTAATATAGTTGCTACTATCACAGTAACTCCGGTATTTACTGAGGGGTCATCAAATTGTACTGAAGGAACTGCAACATTTACCATTACTGTAAGACCTACACCTAATGGAACCATTGCAGCAACCACTCCGATATGCGAGGGAGTTCAGGCTCAACTGACATTTACAAGGACATGTGGTACAGGACCATTCACACTTGATATAAAACAGGATGGAGGATCACCAAATGCAGGATATCCAGGTATTACCAGTGGTACAGCATTTAATGTAGAACCAAATCCTACATTCCCTGGTGTTCATACATATGATCTTATGAAAATAACTGATGCAAATGGATGTATAAAGGAATAATAATTTTATGATATTCATTTTATAAATTTTAAAAAGTAATATCATTATGATTCAACACAAGGTCATAAAAATGATAGTTATGCTTATCAGCGGGTACTTATTGAACCCGCTGGTAGCATACTCTCAATTATATTCAACAGAATTGACAATTGAAGAAATTCCTTATATTTCTACAATAGATGCAGAATGTTTGGATGACACTGCCAGAATAACTGTCATTCCTGAAAATACTTCTCTTTTAATAGAGTATACACTTTTGAATGCTAACCCTCCCTTTCCGGGTTTACCTATTTCAAATATGACAGGAATTTTCTTAATACCCAATCTAAATACTTTTCAATCGGTTCTAATTGCAACTAATTATTTAAATTGCATGGATATAAAATCAGGTAGTTTTATTTGTAATTCACAATTGCCATTGCAAATTTTGAATGTCTATGCAAAGGTCATTGATGAAGATATTGCTGAAATAGTTTGGGAAGTTACAGAAGAAAGAAATATTAAACAATACCATGTTGAAAAATCAAGAGATGTGTATTCTTTTGAGTCAATCGGCATTTTACCAGCCAGCAATACAAATCTATCAAATGTATATTATAGATTTATTGATCATAATCTTTACAATGGTATTAATTACTTTAGAATTAAATCTGAGGATGCTGAGGGAACATTCAGCTATTCAAAAGTGGTTTCGGTAATAAACAATGATCAAAATAATGATGATTTAATCGTTTATCCAAATCCAACTGCCGGCAAACTATTTGTTGAACATTTTTACACTGGTGTTAAATACCTTGATGTAATCATACTTTCAAGTATATACGATGTTATAAAGCATTATACTTTTAATGATGCGACTGTACCTTCGATTCTTGAATTATCAACTGATGATCTCAGTCCTGGAATGTACATTTTAAAACTTTCAGATAAAAATGGAAATGAAAAGATAGCTAAATTCTTCAAGATTAACTGATACCTTTCAAGTCTAAAATATTAATAAATTTTAAGAATAATTACTACAAATCATCATAGTTTTGAATGTGCACCAAACACATGCACGAAAAAAGAAATGATTCAAATTCCAATTTCAAAGTCAGATTCTAATTAAATCCTGAATCATAAAAAGAACAAACTATTTTCGAGATAAAATTACAGGATATTCATTTTTTTAACGAGATTTATCCCTTAAAAATTCAATTCACCCCAATTATACCAAAGATATAGCATTTTCTACTCAGAAAATCTGTAATTTTATTCTAATTTTGTAGGTAAAAAACAGGTTTTCAAATATTTTATCTATTTTCGATGTGGCAAATATTTGATATTAAGAATGCCATATGTAAAACCTGAGGAAACATTAAAGATTAAACCTCCCGGAAATCATGAAAAAAATTAAGATATTCCTGTTTATATATGCTTTTTTGATTCATTACCTATGTTTATCACAAAACTTTACCTTTGATTTCAATAGTTCCGGAAGAAGAGTTTGCCTTGTATCATCTGAAGTAGATCCAGCAAATGAAACAGTGAAGGTAATAATTCACGACTCACTTTCCAATTCAACAGAACCAATAATCATCAACAGAAGGAAATTTGGTACGTACCCCTGGACAGAAATGGTATCAGATCTCCCGGCTGGTTCAGGACACTGGCAGGATACAGTTGTAAATAAAGGAGAAATTTGGGAATACCAGGTAAGGAGAAAAAATACCTGGAATTATAATTTTAAAATTTATGATGCTATTGGATACACTATAGCAGCAATGGTAAGTGATAATACAGATTATAAGGGACAACTGATACTTGTAGCGGCACACGATATTCCTGATTTGTTGCCCGAAAAATATTTCAGGTTAAAAAAAGAGCTTACATCTGATGGCTGGTTTGTAAATGAACTTATTGTTTCCAGGGCAGCTAAATGGGACAGCGGAAATGAAGTTGTCACTATCAAAAATCAGATCTCTGGAATTTATAATAATGCTCCTGGCAATGATAAACCAAAATTATTGTTCATACTTGGACATGTACCTTTACCAAGGTGCGGATCGGCTGACATTGATTCTCCTGATTTTCATGAATACAATAAGGGGGCGCGGGGTTGTGATGTATATTATGCAGATATTGATGGAATTTTTACTGATGTAGCAACTTATAATCCTCTGACTCACAATATACCTTTGGGTTACAATTTTCCCGGAGATTTCAAATGGGATCAGGATTTTTTCCCATCAGATATCGAAATGGCATTCGGCAGGATTGACTTTGCTGATCTTACTGATATTTCCTCTCCTGAAATTACCCTGATTGAAAAATATCTTGACAGACTGAGCAATTACAGAAATGTAGCACCAGGTTTTGATATGGGTGATAAAAGTGGTTTTTACCTTGGATATGACAACTCCAACGATGGGTCATACAGATCTTTACCAAATATTTCCGGTCCTGAGAATGTGTTTCAAAACTATAATGGTCCAAATCACAATCAATGGGTTCAGGTTAATGGTCCTTTTAAGATTTATATGCAAAACCTTTTGATTCCTGATGTTAGTGACTGGCAAACCTATGGAATGGAAGCTACTGTATTCTCGTCCGATCAGAGTTATTGGGGATTTGGGGATGTTCCGCAGACAGGAGATTACAGCAGGATAAGATCCTTGCTGGGAATTGATTCAAAATGTGTGATAGCACTCTGGACAACAACAAGTATCAATGTCTTTCACCAGGCTTGTACTGGAATGCCACTTGGATTAGCTATGAAAGAAATAATGAACCATAATGCATCAAACCAATACCTCGAAAAGCCACAACAGAAATATGATACTCAGGATTTGTGGAACAGGACTCATTTTGCATTTTATGGTGATCCAGGCTTAAGCCTTTATCAGGTAGCTCCTCCCGCAAATCTGAAACTAACAGATTTGGCTGGTAAAGCAGTTTTGACATGGGAGAGCCCTTCTGATACCGGAATACTCGGATACCATATCTATAAAAGCGAAAGTGAATTCGGGAAATTTGAACGGGTAAGTGATTCAATCATAAAAGAAAATGAATATACAATTAACGACTATCTTACCGGAAACTGGTACATGGTAAAAAGTGTAAAAAAGATCACTTCAGGATGCGGACAATTTATTCATCCAAGTATCGGAAAATCACTACCAGGCAATATTATTTTGAGTGAAAAAGACCCTGATGTAGATTCATTTATCCAATTGTTCCCAAATCCTTTTAAAAACACCATATTCATTAAAGCACCATTACCAATAGAGAAGATTGAAATTTTTTCTGTATTAGGTAAAAAAATATTTTCATCATTATACATAGTTGGACCAGAAAATCACTTAGATCTTTCTTTTCTGGAAAACAACATGTACATTTTAAAAATAAAATTAACGGAAGGAAAAATAAATACTTTAAAGATCATTAAAAACAATTAAAAACAAACTACAAATCTTTTTTCATGGATTCCTTTAATAGTTAATATACAGATTAATAATATATTATACTTTAATTATTTCTTAAATGTAATTAAATAACACCTCTGCTTTTCAAATAAATAAGAGGACTTGAAATGTAAAAAAATGGAAAGTTTATTATTCCATCAATCTGCTACACATCAGGTATTGAAATAATAAAAAAATTTAATCCATATGAGTAATTTTTGATATTTTTGTACCTTAATAAGTTTTTTAATGTTGCATTAATGATTTCAGTCCCCAAGTTAAAGGTTTTTAGTACACCTGATTTTTTTAGTTTCTGGTTTGAAAATTAAGAATAAAATGAAAAAAATTTGCCTTATCCAAATATTTATGTTTTTCATATTCCTTTCATATGCAAACGATGTAATCAGGATAAACCAGTTGGGGTACCTTCCTTCTGCACCTAAAGTTGCGGTTTTTTTGAGTGATGAAAAAATTGATGGTTCAGGTTTTCAGGTGATAGATTGCCTCACAGGTGTTGTTGCATTTGAAGGCATCCCTGAGAAAAAAGATGCATCTGTTTGGGGAATGGAAAGTGCATACAGTCTCGATTTCTCAGGCTTCAGATCGGAAGGTGGATATTTTTTAAAATTCAGAGATACAAGGTCAGCATGTTTCAGGATCAATTCAGATGTTTATGAGGGTGCTGCTGATTTCATACTGAAATACATGAGGCAGCAGAGATGCGGCTTTAATCCGTTTTTTAAAGATTCATGCCATGTACATGACGGGATTATTGTAGACCATCCTGAAAAAACAGGTGAATATATCGATGTCAGAGGAGGCTGGCACGATGCCTCCGATTACCTGCAGTACCTCACAACTTCAGCCAATGCTACATATCAGATGATGTTTGCATATCATCGTCATCCATGGATTTATAATGACAGGTTTCAATCAAATGGATTGTCAGGAAAAAATGGGATACCCGATATACTTGATGAGATAAAATGGGGCATCGAATGGATGATAAAAATGAATCCCGGCAAAAATGAAATGTACAATCAGATAGCCGACGACCGCGATCACCGCGGATTCCGCATACCTACCCTGGATACAGTATCTTATGAACTGGGAAAAGCCAGACCGGTATATTTTGTGACAGGTAAGCCCCAGGGGCTGGGGAAATATAAAAACCGAAGTACCGGTGTTGCATCGACTGCTGCAAAATATTCCTCTACATTTGCATTTGCTGCCAACATTTTCGCTAAGATCGATCCTATGTATTCACTGATACTCACTGAGAAAGCTTTGGAAGCATGGGAATTTGCACTGTCAGATCCGGGTGTAAATCAGACTGCGTGCACAGTTTCCCCTTATTTTTATGAGGAAGACAATTATGTCGATGATATGGAGCTGGCTGCAATTTCACTTTTCCATCTGACCGGCAATACGGAATTTCTTAAACAGGCAAAGTACTGGGGTGAACTCGAACCTGTCACACCATGGATGGAAATTCACAGGGCAAGACATTACCAGTATTATCCGTTTATGAACCTTGGTCATGGATTGGTTGCTGAAGCCGGAGATACAACATTATCTCTGCAGTTTTTATCATATTACAAGCAGGGTCTTGATGCAATGAAGCTTTTTGCAGATGATGATCCCTTCAATATCGGAATTCCATTTCAGTGGTGCTCAAACAATTTAATTGCAGCAGCAGCTACTCAGGCTAATTATTACAGGAAATTGTCGGGTGACAATACATACATCAAAATGGAGTTTGCTCTTTATGACTGGCTGTTCGGATGTAATCCCTGGGGCACAAGTATGATATGCGGATTTCCGGCAGGTGCCGATTATCCTGAAGATCCACATTCAGCCATTACTCTTCATCTTGGAATTACGACTGAGGGAGGACTGGTAGATGGTCCTGTCTATAAAAATATCTATGAAAACCTGAGGGGAATAAAGCTTTTCGATGAAGATGAATATGCTGGATTCCAGCAAGGCAAAGCAGTATATCATGACGATATTGGGGATTATTCCTCAAATGAACCCACGATGGATGGAACTGCAAGCCTGAGCTATATTTTTTCTGCCCTTGAAAATTCAGGTCGGAAAAAAATGGAAAACTACACTTTAAAAGATGAATATGGAGCTATAATTAAAACCGATAGCTGTACAAAAAAAGTCCACCTGATATTTTCCGCTCATGAATTCGGGGAAGGAGGAGAAAAGATACTGAAAACTTTGAAAAGATCAGGAGTAAAAGCATCATTTTTTCTCACAGGTGATTTTTACAGGAATCCTGTCAACAGGAAACTGATCGAAAAGATGATCGAAGACGGTCATTATCTCGGGGCACATTCTGATAAACACCTGCTTTACAATGACTGGTCAAAAAGAGACTCCCTTTTTATAACAAGAGTAGAATTCGAAAATGATCTCAAAGATAATTACAAGGCTATGGCATCATTCGGTATTATAGCGGAAAAAGCGAAGTATTTCCTCCCGCCCTATGAATGGTACAATGCTGCGATTGTTGACTGGGGCAGGCAGATGGGACTGACAGTTATAAATTTTACTCCGGGAATCAGGACCAATGCAGATTACACTACTCCTGACATGAAAAACTACCGTTCATCAAAAAAAATAATATCAGATCTAAAAAACCAAATTGTAAGGGATGAAAACTCACTGAATGGCAATATTATACTTATCCACCTCGGCACTCATCCGGACAGAAAGGATAAGTTGTACAACAGGCTGGATGAAATATTAAAATATATAAAGAAAAGAGCTTATTCAATAGAGCTCCTTTAAAATCATAATTGAATTCAAAATTTCGAGCAGTTTTATTAGCAATTGCTCAATACAATTCAATTTATCTCCATTCTTTACAAAATTATATTTTGAACAAGAATGATTTTCTTACCTTTGCCGGATTATTCAAACCAGTAAAATGATAAAATCATATTCAGCTATACCAAAGAAAAAGATAATCGTAATCGGAGGGGGTTTTGCCGGCATACAATTCATAATGAATCTGAAAAAAGATCTGTTTGATATTATGCTTATCGACAAGATGAATCATCATATGTTTCAGCCTTTATTTTACCAGGTTGCTACAGCCCAGATTGAACCTTCCAGCATCTCTTTTCCTCTAAGAAATCTGCTCCGAAAACGTAAAGATGTAAGGATAAGACTTGCCGTGGTCAGGGAGATCGATCATGTTAATTCAAAAATACAAACTTCGATCGGGGAATTCAAATATGATATTCTGGTTATTGCCACCGGAAGTAAGACTAATTACTTTGGAAATGACAATATTAAAAAATACTCGCAAAGCCTCAAATCTACCATTCAATCGATTAAGATCCGGAACCTGATCCTCGAAAATTTTGAAAAAATATTATACACTGAAGAAAAAGAGAGTGAGGCTCTGTTTAATATAGTAATTGTCGGAGGAGGTCCTACCGGTGTTGAATTATCAGGTGCATTAGCTGAAATTAAGCGTGATGTGCTTCCAAAAGATTTTTACAGGATCGATTTTTCAAAACTGCAGATCATCCTTATCGAAGGCAGTGAACATACCTTGAACAGTATGAGCGATATGGCAAAAAAAGCCTCAGAATTGTACCTAAAAGAATTGGGAGTGATAATAAAAAAAGGAGTTTTTGTAAGAGATTATGATGGCAACACTGTTACTTTAAGCAACGGAGATACCATTTTAAGTAAAAACATGATATGGACTGCCGGGGTGACAGGTAATACTATAAAAGGGCTGCCTGAAGAATCACAGACAAACACCAACAGGTACAAAGTTGACAGGACTAATAAATTAATCGGATTTGAAAATATCTATGCAATAGGTGATATATCCTACATGGAAACTCTTAAATATCCAAACGGACATCCTCAGGTAGCTAATGTTGCAATAAACCAGGGAAAAAACCTGGCATTTAATCTTAAAGCAGGGTTAATGAATAAGCAAACCAGGGAATTTGAATATTCTGACAAGGGATCAATGGCTACAATCGGTAAACACAAAGCTGTAGTTGATCTGCCATTCTTTTCTTTCAAAGGGTATTTTGCATGGTATATATGGATGTTCCTGCACCTGATGCTGATACTCAGTGTGAGGAATAAACTCATTATCTTTATCAACTGGGCATGGAATTATTTTTCCAAAAACAGTTCATTAAGACTGATCCTTAAGAAAAATGAAGCTGAAGATAAGTAATGTGCTAATTTGATAATGTGATAATTAGCTAATTTGTCCCGTAAGTTTTCAGTATTGAAAATGTGCTGATTTGAAATTGAAATAATTGATAATAAACTATAAACCTCATAAACTTCATAAATTTCATAAACCTAAAACAAACATAAACTTTATAAACTTCATAAACAAAATTGCTATATTTGTGGAATAATTACAACTTAAAATTCATAATTATGGCTGAAGAATTAAAAATCACCGAAACTGATGATAAATCATTAAAATACAAGGAATTATTACTTCAATTGCAATCACTGGTCGAAAAGAAACTGACATGATTGCCAATATGGCCAACATATCAGCCGGACTTCATCATACTTTCGGATGGCTGTGGGTAGGATTTTATCTTGTCAAAGGAGATGAACTCGTATTGGGGCCGTTTCAGGGACCAATAGCCTGTACCAGAATTAAATTTGGCAAAGGTGTTTGCGGTACTGTGTGGAAAACCGGTAAAAGCATACTCGTACCTGATGTTGAAAAATTTCCCGGCCATATAGCATGCTCAGGTTTATCTGTATCCGAAATAGTTGTACCTGTATTTAAAAGTAAATCTGATATCATTGCTGTATTAGATGTCGATAGTGAACGTTACCAGGTCCTCGATGAAACAGATGTAAAATATCTTGAAAAAATAGCTTCCTGGTTTTCAGTTTAGACCTGCTTCTGAAAAACAAGTGCCATGACTCACAAAATGGAGGTTAGATTCCCCCTGATCACAGAAAGATTGCTCATACGACCTGTTGAAATGACCGATGCAGATGCATTATTTAAATATCGCAGTGACAGGAAAAGCAATAAATATCAGGGCTGGATACCTGAGACTCTTCAAGATGCTAAAGATTTTATAAACACTGCAATTTCAAACAAAATTGACATTCCGGATACATGGTTTCAGCTTGTCATCATCATCAGATCAGGTAGTATAATGATAGGTGATATAGGAATTCATTTTCTGAATTCAGACAATTGTCAGGTTGAAATCGGATACACACTCGACAAAAACTATCAGCATAAGGGCTATGCAACTGAAGGATTAAATGTAATCATAGATTTTCTTTTCAATATACTTAATAAACACAGGATAACTGCAAGCATCGATCCGCGAAATAAAAGTTCTATAAGCCTGGTTAAACGAATGGGATTCAGAAAAGAAGCACATTTCAGGGAAAGCTCCCTTATCAGAAATGAATGGACAGATGACCTTGTATATGCGATTCTGAAAAAGGACTGGAAAAAAATAATATAAAATTAAACACTTAAATACCACTTTTTTTATTATTTCAATTTAATTTTAACTTCTCTTTTATATTTAATACTTGATAAATTATTACAATATGAAAACCTCAAAATTGTCACTGTATCTACTGATATTTCTCCTAGGATTTTTAGCAGTGGGAGCTTTCTATGGAGGCATTGCCCTTATTATCAGCCCTGATGGTAGTATTTTCAAAATGCCTGTTGAAATTTTAACTAATTCACCTTTCAGTAATTTCCTGATACCGGGGATAGTACTTCTGCTTGTATTTGGAGTTTTGCCTGTTTTTGTGATTTTTTCGATGTTGCTAAAACCAAAAATTTCATTGCCTGAAAAACTTAACCTGTTGAATGACCATCATTTTTCATGGACATTTTCTGTTTACATTGGGATTGCGCAGATAATATGGATTGATATACAGACCTTTTTTATCAACTCAGTTGATGTAATACACCTTATTTATTCCGGACTCGGCATAATGATCGTCTGCGTTGCACTATTGCCTGGTACAAGAAAACACTTTATCAAAACAAAGAAATAAATCACTTATTATGAAAACCTTAGTTGTCTATTTTTCAAGGAAAGGAAGCAATAAATATCTTGCTGAGAAGATATCGGCACATCTCAATTGTGATATCGAAGAGATAAAACCAATACTGAATGTCTTTTTTCTAATGCTCTTCGGAATGAGCCTTGGCATAAAAAAAATTAAAGCCCCGGTTGAAAATTATGACAGAGTCATCTTGTGCGGCCCTGTCTGGATGGGCAAATTCATAGTACCTCTGAAGTCATTTGTGAAAAAGTATTCTAAAAAAATAAAAAATCTTGTATTTGTGACTTGCTGCGGTAGTACCTACGAGAAAAAAGATGAGAAATTCGGTCATGGACTTGTTTTTAAAGAGGTCGCAGAATTGCTGAAAGGGAAAAGAGTGGAATGCCATGCATTTCCGATAGTTCTTGTGTTCCCTGAAGATAAAAAAGATGACGGTCAGGAATTCATGAAAACACATCTGAATGACGGTAACTTCAGTGGTGAAATAAAAACAAGATTTGATGAATTTCTGCAATCTCTAAATTAAGCTATGAATGTAGTTTTTTTCAAAGATCAGCAGGAATTCAGAGATTGGCTCGAAGTAAACCACAAAAGCGAAACTGAGATCATAGTAGGGTATTATAAAGTCAATAGCGGCAAAAAAAACATGACCTGGTCAGAATCTGTAGATCAGGCACTGTGTTTCGGGTGGATCGATGGAATAAGAAGATCTGTTGACGATATAAGTTATTGTATCAGGTTTACTCCCAGAAAAAAGAAAGTAACTGGAGTGCTGTAAATATTGCCAAGGTTGAGGAACTTATTAAAAAAGGATTGATGCAGCAGTCAGGTCTTGATTTATATGAAAATAGAAATATGACTAAGAGCAATATTTACAGTTTTGAAAATGACCTGCAGGTATTTTCAGAAGAACATCTGAAGATTTTTATGTATAATGCAATAGCCTGGCAGTTTTTTGAAAAACAAGCTCCTTCATATAAAAAAACCATGCTACACTGGATATATTCAGCCAAATTGACTGAAACAAGGATTAAAAGACTGAAAAGTCTGATAGCTGCTTGTTCGGAAGGCAAAAGACTATAACTGCATTTTTCTAAGATAATTATTAAACATAAATTCAATAAATTTATTATAATAAATTGATATTTAAATTGTTATAAAATTATTCGTCAAACACAAACTAAAAAACTAAAATGAAATATCTTAATTTGTTCTTCATCCTTTTACTATTTTTTCCAACCCTGTCCTCACAAACTATTGCGGATTTATTTACTGAAGTCCCAGACACTTCAATAATGAATTTAACAAAAGACTACAGGCTGAAAATAGTGAAAAATCACAAGCCCGGAAAAACCAGTCCAGATAAAAGTACAGATCTGGAACAGGGTATTTATTATTTTTTTGAGATCCTAGATCTTAAAAACGGATACCTTAAACTAAGCGGAGCGATGGAAGGTCATATTCAGATGTGCTACTGGAATATGGAAGATAAGAGCAAACTGATCGCAGTTTATCAAGAAGGCTGCGGGCCGGGATGCTACGTCGAGAAATTCGATTTTTACCGGTACAAAAACAAGGTATTTACTCCGTTGGATTTTAAGAAGATCATTCCCGACGTTTACAATGATTTCATCAAAGGAGATAAAAAAACAATTGAACAACTAATGGAAAAAGATGATATCGCAGCTTCTCTTTTGTTTGACCTTCCGCGCAACGGAAAAAACATAACAGCCAAATGGGGCAACCTTGAACCTGACAGCAAATACCGCAAATATGCCAAAGGTAACCGGATGGTGTTGCAATGGAATAACGGAACCTTCAGGCGGGGAGAAGTTTTCTGGAAGTAAGCAAGGTCAAACATCAATCATCCAACAAAAAACAAAGCCACACCTGTCACCGTGATCAATGCTCCGATGATCTCCTTTAATGTCACTTTTTCCCCGAGGAAAAAAATAGCAGGAGGAATTATCAGTATTGGGGTTATGGACATCAAAGTAGACGCTATACCTACTGATGTATATTTCACTGCAAGCAAAGACATATAAACCCCTATAAAAGGCCCGAATATAGCTCCGATAACGATGAAGATCATGGTTTTCTTATCCATCACAGTTGAATAAATATGACTCCATCTTTTTAACAATGAAACGATTAAAATAAAACCTATGCTTCCGGCTATTATTCTTATTTGTGTAGCTCCAAAAACGTTATAATCCTGCATACCGTATTTGCTTATGACAATGCCGGTTGCCTGTCCGACAGCCCCACCAAAAGCAAAAAGTATTCCCTTCAGAGAGTATTTTATTTTGAATCCGTTCTTAGTACCTGTGTCATCATTGTTTAGACTCCTTTGGGTTATAACCAGCATTATCCCTCCGAGAGTAAGTGCCATAGCCAGCAAAGATTTTGGAGACAGGGTTTCACCCAGTGCAATCCAGCTTATGATTGCAGCCATCGGAGGATTCAATGCCATTATCAGCACAGAAACTCTTGCACTGATATGTTCAAAAGACTTTAGCAGGAAAAAATCACCGAATACAAAACCAACCAGACCCGACAAAGTCATCCAGATCCAGACATGTGAAGATGCATCAAGGGGGAAAAACATACCTCTGACAATACGTGATATCAATGCATAGATAACAAAGGCGATCATCAGCCTGAGCACATTCACTGAAACAGAACCTACTTTGACTGTTGCTTTCTGAAATGACAATGCAGTTGCTGTCCAGCAAAAGCAGTTCCAACCGCAATTATTTCCCCAAATGTGAGCCCACATTAAAAATTTTTGCAAAGCTACCAATTCAAATATATTTATACATAAATAAACGATCAATCTTTTCAAAATATAGCAATATATTAAATTACTTTTTTAATATTTACTTTAATATCAATTAATTTTATATTTATAATAATTATAATATAACACCTTATTTTATTACAGATAATTGAAATACAAAAAAAATCATAACTTTGTATAATATGATCAAATCCAGTAAGAATGAAATATAACTTTTCCCACATATCATCAAAATCTGTAGCCGGCATTTGTTCTTTTATTATATTTTCTTTTTTCACCACACAACATTTTTATGCGCAATACTCTCCAAAATCAATTTTGCTTAAGGAAGATACCATTATTAAAAAAAACTGTTTAAGACCTGCTATAGGATTCACTGTCAACAATTTAGCGATGTGGCCGATTTGCAGATATCCATTAAAAAAAGAATGGGCATATATAAGCTTAAAAACGATGAAGTATAATTTAAGTCGTGGGTTCGTATATGATAATGATGGATTCCAAACTAACAATTTTGATCATCCTATTGGAGGTAGCTGGTCCTTTATAAATGCACGAACATCAGGACTTAACTACTGGCAATCTATTCCTTATGCTTTTGCGGGCAGCATGATGTGGGAATATTTCCTGGAAAAGGAACCACCTTCATTTCCAGATCTCATCTCAACAACGATTGGAGGAGCAGCATTAGGTGAACTTTCCAGTAAAATTTACTTCGGTGTGATGGACAGATCTAAAAAAGGTTTCAAAAGGATTGCAACAGAGGCGGGGTGCTTTCTGATCAATCCTAATGAATTTTTCTCTGATGTTTTAAATGGTGATCTCTTTAAGGTAAACAAGGAAAAGAGTAAAAAAAATGTACTGCCTTTGTACCTGAATGTAGGTACCGGAGTGGCATTTTTCATAGACAGGAAACTTCCGGTTTCAGGCAATATGTCTCTCACCCTGAATGCTGTTTTCCAGTACATTGAACATGACTCAATTTATAAGATCAAGCCCTTTGATTACCTGGATTCAGATGTTTGCCTGAAGGTTTTTGGCAATCAACCATTACTGAACAAACTTAACCTGGAAGGTATAATCTGGGGAAAAAAAATTAAATCAGGAATGAATGGTCTTCTTACAGCCGGAATTTTTCAACATTATAATTACTATGATTCTGACACAGTTTTTTCTGATTCTCCTTATGTACCATATCTTGTAACTTCAACTTCTTCTTTTGGTCCTGGAATAATATATTCAATTGAAAACAAAGAACTTAAACGTAAACATACATTTAAAGCACATTTTTTTGGTATTTTAATGGGTGCTGGTGTGACAGATTATTATAATGTTAAAAAACGCAATTACAATTTTGGAAATGGATTTGGAAGCAAGATCGTATATAAGCTTAAGGTAAAAGATTTTATAAATATTAAGGCCGGTATAGAGCATTTTCATATCATAACAGATGAAGGAATGCCAGCAGGTACAGTTATTGATTCTCAAAATTTTTTCGATTTTAAAGGTGATAATGGCAAAGTTGATTATTTTATTTTTACATCAAATGTGAGCTATAAAATTTTCAAGAATTTTTCAGCATACATCAATTATCTGGCTGAATACAGAAATATAAAATCTGATATTTATAAACATATAAAAGCTAAATCGCATGAGATAAATTCAGGTATTCTTTACAATTTCTGATGTGCCTTTTCAAATAAAATTATAAAATATTTTTTATTTAACAATTTCAAGTTATTTTTGAAAATTAATTCCAGTTTCAGCTCACTGATCCTGAAGATGTTTATTTATTAACCAAAATTATTCAATTATGTCAGATCACGAACCCTCAACAAAAGTTTACCCGAAAATGCATACCGGGAATTACAACCGGGCGAAGAATACAAGCCGGTAATGCCTTCAAACAGTGTATTTCCGGAGGTGACGACCTGGTCGCTGGTAATGGGATTAATTATGGCTGTTATATTTTCTGCCGCTGCTGCATATTCTGGACTGAAAATAGGACAGGTATTTGAAGCTGCCATACCGATTTCTATCATAGCTGTCGGAGCATCTGCTGCAGCTAGGAAGAAAAATGCACTGGGACAAAATGTGATTATCCAGTCTATTGGGGCAAGTTCGGGAGTTATAGTTGCCGGGGCTGTTTTCACAATACCGGGGTTGTATATATTGCAGGCTAAGTATCCTGAAATCCAGGTTGATTTTTTTCAGATATTTTTCGCATCACTGCTGGGAGGATTCCTTGGAATATTATTCCTGATACCATTCCGTAAATATTTTGTCAAGGATATGCATGGAAAACTTCCTTTTCCGGAAGCTACAGCAACGACTGAGATCCTGATGACAGGTGAAAAGGGTGGTTCACAGGCAAAACTTCTTATCATGAGTGGTCTGATAGGTGGATTATTCGATTTTTGTTTCGCTTCATTCAAAATATTCAGTGAGGAAGTGACTTCCAGGGTAATTCCTGCAGGAGAATTGCTCGCTGAGAAAGTAAAAATGGTGTTGAAATTCAACGTAAGTGCACTGATCTTCAGTTTTGGATTTTTAGTCGGACTGAGGTATTCTCTTATAATCGTTTCCGGTTCTTTGTTGTCATGGTTTGTATTTATACCTCTTGTAAATGAAATCGGCAATCTGATGGCTGCAAACGGGGGAGTAAATCCATTTGCAGAAATGACTGCAGAAGCTATTTTCAAGGCTTATGTCAGACCAATAGGGATCGGAGCCATTGCCATGGCAGGAATCATCGGTATAATTAAATCATCGGGGGTTATAATAAGTGCCTTCAAACTTGCTGCCGGAGTTGGTTCCAAAGCCCACGGAAATGTCAAAGTAGAGCGTACAAACAAAGACCTGAAAATGTCATTTGTCATGCTGTTGATTTTCCTCACTTTGGTAGCTATATTCATATTTCTGATCATTGGAGTTAAAATTACACTTGTTCAGGCAATTGTAGCTTTACTGACAATACTTATTATCTCATTTCTTTTTACAACAGTTGCTGCAAATGCCATTGCGATCGTCGGCACAAATCCTGTTTCCGGAATGACGCTTATGACATTGATATTGTCATCGGGAATACTTGTTGCCGTAGGACTAAAAGGATGGCAGGGAATGGTCAGCTCACTTGTTATCGGAGGTATTGTATGTACAGCATTGTCAATGGCTGGAGGTTTTATCACAGACCTGAAAGTCGGATACTGGCTTGGGTCTACTCCGGCAAAACAGCAGACATTCAAATTCCTCGGCACTCTGCTTTCCGCAGCTACTGTGGGAATTGTTATTTTTATCCTCAATCAGGCATATGGATTTGTTGAGACCGACGTTCATACATCACCAATGATAGCACCTCAGGCTAATGCTATGGCTGCTATTATAGAACCATTAATGTCTGGCACAGGAGCACCGTGGATATTACTTTCGGTAGGTGCTGTAATCTCAGTAATTGTGAACTGGCTCAAAATATCTCCTCTTGCTTTTGCTCTGGGAATGTTCATACCGTTGCAGTTGAACACACCTCTGGTTGTTGGGGGATTGCTCAATAACTGGTTCAGCAAGAGTACAAAAATGAAAAATTAAATACAGCAAGAGTAAATAGAGGAATTCTGATCTCTTCCGGATTTATTGCTGGAGCTGCAATTTTTGGAGTCATAGGAGCATTCCTGTTATTCTTTGATATTAATCTCGATACACATTTGTGGGCTGAAGGTGCAAAAGGAGCCCAGATACTTGCTTTCTTTGCATTCATTGGATTATTGGCATACTTCGTATGGGAATCATTCAGGGCAAAGGAGGAGGATTGATTTAATGGAAAATTGAAAATTGAAAATTGAAAATGTTTTAAGTTGATGGTTTAGAGACTGCTAACTGCATACTGAATATTGCTAACTCCTAACTGCCGACTGAAAACTGACAACTAACAACTGACAACTGAAAAACTGACAACTGAAAAACTGACAACTGACAACTGAAAAACTGACAACTGACAACTGAAAACCTGACAACTGAAAACCTGACAACTGAAAAACTGACAACTGACAACTGATAACTGATAACAGAAAAACAGAATAAAAATGAAAGAAAAAGTATTAGAAAAATTTTTACGATACATCAAAATCGATACGAAATCGGACGACAGCTCCGAAACTACACCAAGTACTGAAAAACAGTTCAATCTTGCCAATGTTTTGAAGCAGGAGCTTGAAGTTCTCGGACTGGTTGATATTTCTCTTGATGAGAAATGCTATCTGATGGCTACATTACCTGCAAATACTGATGGTGATATCCCTGTTATCGGATTCATTTCACACATGGACACTGCTCCGGATATGTCGGGAGAGAATGTCAATCCCCAATTCTGGCCAAATTACCAGGGGGAAGATCTCGTTATCAATAAGGAAAAAAACCTGGTGCTGACAACAACAGAATTCCCTGAAATGAAAATGTATATTGGAAATACGATAATCACAACCGACGGAAATACTCTGCTTGGCGCTGATGATAAAGCGGGAATTGCAGAGATCATGACTGCAATTGAATACCTTGTACAACATCCTGAGATCAAACACGGAACAATAAAGGTCGGATTCACTCCTGATGAAGAGATAGGAAGAGGTGTTGACCATTTCGATGTGGAAAAATTCGGTGCAAAATACGCATACACTATGGATGGCGGCATGCTGGGAGAACTCGAATATGAGAATTTCAATGCTGCAGGAGCCAAACTTTTTATACAGGGCAGAAATATACATCCCGGTTATGCCAAGAGCAAAATGCTCAACTCTATTTTGATAGCCATGGAATTTAATGCATTGCTGCCTGTATTCGAAAGACCTGAATTCACTGAGAAATATGAAGGATTCTATCACCTGATTAAAATGGAGGGAAGTGTTGAAAATGCAATGATCCAGTACATTATCCGTGATCATGACAAAGTGAAGTTTGAACAAAAGAAAGCATTATTTACCGATGCAGTGGAATTCATGAGAAAAAGATATGGTGATGATATGTTCCGTCTCGAACTAAAGGATCAGTACTACAATATGAGAGAAATGGTGGAACCTGTGTATCATATCGTGGAAATTGCCAAAAAGGCGATGGAAGATGTTGGAGTAGTTCCTCACATAGTACCGATCAGAGGAGGAACAGATGGCTCCAGATTGTCATACATGGGTCTCCCCTGCCCCAATATATTTGCAGGTGGACACAATTTCCACGGAAAATTTGAATATGTAGCAGTGGAATCAATGGAGAAAGCATCGGAGGTAATAGTAAGGATAGCACAAATGTATGCTGAAAAGTCAATTGCTTAAAAGCATTTGTCTATATCTGATAAAAAACACAGTTCATTTTGGACTGTGTTTTTATTTTATTAAAAAACTGCAATTTGGATAAAACATTGACAGTTAGTTTTTTAATAAATGGGACAACAAACTATGTTTTATGGCCAAAAGAATGTTGAGTCTATTCCCTTTAATATTCTATTTTCGTCAAATTGAAAAATCAATTTACTGCATTTACCCCATTTTGCAATTTCATAGTCGAAGCAATCCGGATTATCGGGTTTATTAAAGTAATAAATTGTTGAAGCGGTTGATCCGTTACTATGAAGTGTTATATCCATAGATTCTCTAAAACAAGCTCCTATATCTTCTATTGATATATTTTCTTTGTGTAAACTATATGATACCAGACTGTCCAGTTTTTTATGATAAATCAAATATTGAGTTTTTAGAGTATCAGTTGACTTAAATTTATTGCCATCATGATCCGTCCATGTTATTGTGTCAAAATTAAGCGGGACATCAATTAATTTATTTAAAAAATCATAAGAGTTATTGTCATGCCTTTTGATGTAAGAAGACACCCTTCTTAACAATTTTTCTTTTTCTGAAATCACCTCCTTTTCTCTTGCTTCTTTGTGTATTTCTTCCATCTTTTTGCGCAACAACTCTTCATATATATACTCTATACCCCAATCATCCATATCAGAATCAATCATATATAAAAGTCCACTCTCGTTTAATCTAAAATATATTTTTGAACAGCCATTTTGAAAAATGATTTCTTATGATCGCATTCAAAGCCAAAATTAAAAGAATAAATATAAACCTTTCCCTTTCTGAAGGTATAATTATATCCTTCATTAATTTTGTTATATTTGAAGGTACTCCTAATGATTTGATCAAATCCCTTTCTGTGATATTGCACATCATCAATGAATCGGCAGGAAAATTATTAACCAAATGCCTGAAAGATCTATATTCAGTTAATCGTTTCGAATCAAATGTTTCTGTTAATGTATCAATAAGATAATAATCGAACTTGAATGTAAATACACTGTCATTGACAGTTAATATTCTATAATCAATTTACTTTAAAATTTTATGACACTTATCCGTAACATTTTTGTTTAGCACAATTCTTTTAGTACAAGAAAATATGCTGATAATCAGAATTGTAAAAGTAATATAGATTAAATGGATTTTCATTGTTTTATGATCTTATAGGTCATAGTTTTTCCGTTGTCAACCGTGATAATAGCAAAATATATTCCAACAGGAAATTTTTCAAAATTCACTTCTTCGATATTTTGATTATTCTTTAATAATTTTTCACCCTGCGTATTGATTCTCATATATTTCGCTGTATTTTCTACTCCAAGCCAGTCAGACTTTTTTTTAATAAGCCATTATGCAAATACAAATCTGCTAAAGCTCTTTTAAGTTCATCATTTTCTTTTTTCAGATAATCTACCTCATCTTTATTTGCATTACGTTCCGTGTCTCCACTCAATCGCTTTTTGCCTGCTTCCAGGAAGTCTTTACTCCATTTGTAATATAAACTATCATTGATACCATATTTACGACATAATGCAGCTATTGATTCTTCTCCTCGAAATCCTTCAATCACTATTCGTATCTTTTCTTCAGCATTGAACAATTTACGTGTTTGTCGTTTTATGTCTTTAATTAGACCTTCTGATTTCTGCTTTCTTGGTGCCATTTTGTTATTTTTTTAAAGGTTAAAAATACAAAATGTCTCTTATTTTTTTAGTATGAATTGTCCACTTTTATTTGAAGTCAAACAGTAAAATATCACCAAAAACAGTTATAGGCGTACCATAATAACTATGGATAGGTCCATGGCTATCAGGTCTGTCTTTCTTATGTATTTTACATGAATTATAGTGCCAAGCTTGAAGTCCATTTCCAGAATTAAACATTAGACCTGAGTGATTATCCATAGGTTCCAAAATAACATCATTTAGCTCAACATCATAAATATCATTATACCCAGGTGGTCGATTTATATAGTTAGCATGAGGATTGTTTAGTGGATCTACTCTATACCATGTACAATTGGGTGAAATACAATCACGTATCCACATTTCAAAATGAAGATGAACATCTGTATTATCCGTTACTATTCCTAATTTCTTGCTTGTAGTATTGCACTAAAAGCATTAATGTTAGGTAAAGGGCCTGTTTCATCGCCATATTGGACTTTTCTTAAATTTGTTAGTATATTATTTTGGTCCGTTAATTCATGATGAGTAATAAAAATATTGCTTTCAGAAGCATTATTAAAAACTTTCCCCTCAAGAATTGCTAAAAAAATCTCTCTTCCTATATTTATATCGATTCCACCATGAAACTGGAGATGCTTTTCAGCAAATGTACAATTTATCTGGTTATAGTCTAGTACCGATGCACTTACTTGCACTTTGAGATTGCTGAGCTTGTATATAATTAAGCTGCAAACCTAAAAGAAAACTTGCAATTTTAATTATTTTAGAAAATGATTTCATATTGAAAGTATTTAAATTTATTTTCAATTGTTAAATTCTATTTTTAAAAAACCAATATTTCTTTTACCAAAAATCTGATTGAAATTCCAATGTTTGGGAAACTAAATTTGAGATTGAAATTTGGCTTCCATAGTATAGAAAATATTATTATTTACTTCATCAATCAAACAATTCCCACCGATATTTAGCTTTTAATCACCTTCCCATACCTGTCAAATATATAATTTAAATTGTTTGATAAAACCCAGTATTTTCCAGTCTCACTTATATTATTATAGCCATAGCTGTTACCTCTATCGCCTGTCAATTTATTGAAATTTCCTTTTCTTTCAAGTTTTCCGTCAATTGAAAAGAAATAAAAATCCCCGCTAACACCACTGCTGACTGTCACAAATGTTTCTTCAGCATTGAGATTAACATATGGCATATCAAGTGCATTATCTAATTTGTGTTTAGCTAATAGATTATGGTTACTGTCAAAAAAATAAATTTCCTGCATTCTCCCTCCATGAGGATAACCTACTGGTACAATCAATCGGGTACCAGATTTATTGAAGATGTATGCTGTTGGGCCTCTTCCACTGTGAATTGCTTCGGATGAGCCCTCTATCTCAACATTTTTAGGATCACCATACCACAATTCATTACTCCCCTGCATAATGACTGGTCTAAGTACTGGTTTAATCAATTCAAATTTTTGCCTTAAAGAATCCCTCTTCTTTTTTTCATTTGCATAGTATTTTTCATCGAGAATTCCTTTTAGTTTTATGTGGGGGCATCCTTGTACCTGTCCAGTATTGGGATCGATAGTAAACATTTTTGTATTTTTATCAGGCTTTACTTTATATTTATCCATGTCAGCCAATACCTGTGCATTCCATTTTACAATAGAGTCAGGATGTGGTTTTCTGAAGTCTCTTTCTGATTGAACAGGAATTTCATGCGCCTGCTTATTATCTGTAATTTCTGCATTATAGGATGTGTCAGATATATTTCCATCAGTTGTCGATATTTTTTTACCTACTCCACATCCATTGCATCCTACCAAAAGGAAAATTAAAACAAAATTTGAATTGATAAAATTAATTTCAAAATAAGGATTTTCTTTTGAATTTTTCAATTAAGAAAGTTTTTTCCATAATAAGATATTTTTCTAAAATACTCGGCAAAAACCATGCCATAAATTGCATACATACATACATACTTACTTACTTACTTACTTACATGCATACGCACATACATAATTACTTACATATATATTTATTTAATATAGTTGCATTATTGTTTATTCCTGCAAGAAGAAATCATTGATACTTACTACTTTCAACTGATAAACTATCTTAGATGAATCCTGCTAAAGCTGGACAGGTTTTAAATTTCTAAATATATTCTATCAAGTCTATACTTCGACCATCGGGACTATTGACAGCTTTTAAAGTTTGAGAACTTCAGTTTTCTGCAACTACTTTTTCGGTATCCAACAGAACTCCCTCAAATTTCGCAAATATTAAAATAAATACCATTAATTTAAACAACTATGTTAAAATAAATACTATTAAATTGATTTTTACATTTTAAATATGCGATTTACCACACTAAATGACTCTAACATCAATATGTAATTACAATTTAAAGTGATATAATAAAGTGCTTGAATTATACCATTTTAAAACCATAATTGGATTAAGTTGTTAATGGAATATGTATAAATATATTTTAATACTTTCTACCAATTGGCTTTTTTCAGTCTCCTCCATCAATGCTCAGGATATTCGTGTGTTCGATACCTTTGACAAAATGGAAAAAGAGATTTTTCTGAATAATGACACCACCTATGTTATAAATTTCTGGGCTACATGGTGCAAGCCATGCGTGAAGGAATTGCCTTATTTTGAAAGTCTGCACAGATCGGCTAGAAAAGAAAAAATGAAAGTTATTTTGATAAGCCTGGATTTCAGGAATCAGGCTGAATCAAAACTGAAACCATTTATTCGTGACAATCATTATTCCGCTGAAGTAATACTTCTGCTCGATAACAAATACAACTCCTGGATCGATAAGGTTGACAAAAGCTGGTCTGGATCAATACCTTCTACCTTGCTGATAAAAGGTGGTAAGAGGCTTTTTGCCGAAACAGAATTTGAAAATGAACAAGAACTGAGGGATTTTGTTTACTCTTTTATTAATTCACATTAAACTTTAAATTATGAAAATTTTATTTCAGTTACTTCTGATTTTTGCAATATTTACTCAGGTTTCCGGACAAAATACAGGATATAAGCCGGGCGACAAAGCTACTGATTTTAAGCTGAAATCCGTAGACGGAAAAATGTACAGTATGTCTGGATATGATGATGTTAAGGGTTTTATAGTGATCTTCACATGCAATCACTGCCCGTTTTCAGTGAAATATGAAGACAGGATAATAGATCTGGCAAAAAGATACAGCGATAAAGGCTACATACTTCTGGCAATCAATCCCAATGATCCTGAAGTGCAGCCTGCTGACAGCTACGAGCTTATGAAGGTAAGAGCACTTGAAAAAGGATTCAATTTCCCATATTTATTTGATGATGGACAAAAGATTTATCCGCAGTATGGTGCAACAAAGACACCTCATGTATTTCTCCTTGATAAAAACCTGATAGTGAAATACATAGGTGCTATTGACGATAATACTGATAATGCTTCACAGGTAAAGGAAAAATATCTTGAAAATGCTATAGCTGCCCTCGAAAAAGGTGAAGAACCAAATCCAAATGTTACAAAGGCAATCGGATGTTCTATAAAATATAAAAAGTAGAGGCTGAATAATTAAAACTCAATGCAGGGATTAAGAGTGAAATTGTTAAAAATAAATGTTATTACCACTTGTATATTATTGAATTTTAAATAATTACATTATTGAATATTTGTTTTATATTAGACCCTAGTTTGTAATTAATAAACTTTATTTTTTTTAAATTTCTATACTTTTTGTGCCGACAAAAAGTATCAAAAAACTCGTGCGAAATTAAACTCGCAAACCTTCTTTGCCTGTTAAACAACAAGTTATAAGGTTTTCAATTACGGAAATTTTACCTACAAGGTTTCGGTAAAATTTCCTGCTTTCTCCAGCTCAAACATAATTTCGCACAGTCCCTTCGTTGAATTTTTAAACAACTTCTTGTAATTTCTGCTTTGAGTTTTTATTCTTTTATTATTTAACACTCATTTTCTTTTCCACACAGTACGTAAAAAAACCAAGTTGTTTTACAAGTTCATTTTCCCTGACTTTTCCAGGCTTTAAACATATTTAGAAACAAGGCTTGAATAACAGTCAATTTCGACCTCAAATCGTAAAAACCGTCGCACTTAAACCAGGAAAACGGAAAATTAAAACCCCGAAGGGGTAACATGATTATAGTATTTCAACAAGATAGATGATCCTCAAAATCCTGAAGGGATGACATGATCATAACTGTGACCTATAAAAATCATAAAATCTTTGCGTTAATGTACAAATAATGTCACCCTTTCAGGGTTTTGAATATGTGTATATCTGAGGGCTATAATAATTTCATCCCTTCGGGATTAAAACTGACATGATCTGAATGAAGACAAATAAACCATTTTTGATCTAAATTTGCAACATACTGAAATAAAAGATTAGACAATGTTCATGATCATTTGAGATATTGCATTAAATGAGAAAGTAGTAGAACTTCAGCGAAAAAGTCAGTAGTTTTTTCCTCAGTTTCAATTCACACTCATTTTATTCTTTTCCACACAGTACGTAAAAAAACCAAGTTGCTTTACGAGTTCATTTTTGAATCTATCATGTTTATTCTTATCAGTTTTCAGATCATTCCTTAAAAGTGTATCCTGTTTCCAGTTAAAAAATCCCACACATTTCTGTCCGTTGAACTGATACATATATTCTGAATCAATTAACTGATAAATACCTGATTTATAATTGATTGAATATCTGTATTCTGATCTGTCGACAAGACTTTTGCCAAAAGAAAAATATGGTTCAGGGTAATTGAACAGGCTCATCAATGTCGGCAAAATATCAATCTGGCTGGCAACAGATTCATCTACTTTCTTTAGCTTGCCATCCGGACTGAAAAATATTATAGGGATCCGGTAATCATCAAGTGCGTTATTTTCTTCACCTACTATATCAAGTGCTGTATGATCGGCTGTAATAACAAATATTGTGTTTTTATACCAGTCTGTTTTTGCAGCTGCTTCAAAAAACCTTTGCATAGCATGATCTGTATAACGGATAGTAGTCATCAGCGGATGCCCTTCCTGTTTAAACTGCTTACTGTATTTTTCAGGTATAGTGAACGGATGATGGGTATTAATCGTGAAAATTGAAGAAACGAAAGGTTTTTGTGATTCCGACATTTTCCTGACAGCAAACTGCATAAAGGGTTCATCCCAGATCCCCCAGTTACCGTCAAAATCCCTTTCATCACCATATTCAGTCCTGCCGTAATAATTGTCAATACCTGCCAGTTTACAGAATGAATCAAAGCCCATAGTGCCGTTCTTACCACCGTGAAAGAATGCTGAGGTGTACCCTTTTGGTTTCAATATGTTGGCTATGGATGTTATCTGATTGCCTGAGTAAAAAGAATAAATGAAAGGGTCATCCATCCAAGAAGGAATTGAAGCAAGTATAGCCGGAATTCCTTCCATTGAACTCTTGGCATTTGCAAAAGCATTTGTGAATACCAGACTCTCTCTCATGAGTGAATCAAAGAAAGGAGTTGCCTTGTTTCCACTGAAATAACCAACATATTTCTTCGATAAACCCTCTACAATGATTATGACGATATTGTATTTTCTAAATGAACTCTTTTCAGAAGGATTTATAATACCCAATGAATTATTGGTGAATTTAAGGCTGTCAGGTGGCTGAAAACCGATCTTATCCCTTGAAAATGATTTGATCATAGTAAAAGGGCTGTTCAAAATGACAGGTATATTTTTAACTTCAGTCATTTCCGAAGCATTTATTATATCAATGGGCCGGTATTGCAATCCTCCTCTGACTCCAATAACCAGCAAAAGCAATAATGCTATAAAAAACACTATTGATTTCAAGTAATTTATCAATACAGGTCTAACCAAAATCCTGATAGTCTGGATACTGTTATTTGCTTTCCATATAAGCCAGACCATAACAAAGAAAATGAGAAAGAGATACCAGAACTGAACAAAAAATCCGGGCAGCAGATCAAAAAATTCATTACCGTGCTTTCCATCCATAAATTGAAACACATCTCTCTGCATTCTTTTTTGCACATAGGGAAAATAAGCAATATCTACAAAATTAAGTATCAGGAAAAGACTGTTTGAGATCACGAAAATCAATCCAAGTACTTTCTGATATATCCTGTTCGATAAATAATGAAGCGGGAAATAAGCAAAAAATAAAAAAACAGCATTAGTCATCGAAAATACCACGGCATCAAACCGCATTCCCCCTATAAATAATCTGAAGTATTTTCCTGAAAAAATGCAGGAATATTGAACTCATCATAATTTATATACACAAATAATACCCTTGTGAATGAGTAGCATACCATTATCAGCAAAAATTGCGTAAAAAATCTTAAAAAAGTGCTTTTAATCGATAACATTACTGGAAAATATTTAGCAAAGATAGCTTTTAAATCAGAATCATCTGAAAAATATCTTCTTTTGAGTTTAAATTTTCTCAACACAATTCAATAATTCCAGATAGTATTTTGCATTTGAATTTTTCAATTTTAAACTAGCTTTTTTTTAACTTACATATAATTCTTAATTCCAAAATAATCTATTACTTTTGCTAAAACATCAGCAATTTAAATTAAAATGTAAACATGTCGGATTTTTTCAAACATTTCGTAAGTGAATTTGAACTGCCATTGAACAATCCGGTTTTGATATTCTCATTGATACTGATGATTATTTTGTTTTCACCAATTATATTGAGGAAACTTAATATTCCGTCTATCATAGGTCTAATAATTTCAGGAGTAGTAATTGGCCCCCATGGGTTCGGTATTCTTGAAAAGAATTCAGCAGTTGATCTCTTTTCAACGATTGGTCTGTTGTATATCATGTTCATTGCAGGACTCGAACTTGACCTTAATGATTTTAAAGCTCACAGAAATAAAAGTCTGCTATTTGGGTTTTTTACATTTACCCTTCCACTGGTTCTTGGATACCCGGTTTGCCATTATTTACTCGGATATGATGTCAATGCGAGTTTTCTGACTGCAAGTATGTTTGCAACACATACTCTTGTTGCATACCCAATAGTCAGCAAGCTTGGAGTATCAAAAAATCAGGCTGTAGCGATCACTGTGGGCGGGACAATACTTACTGATACTGCCGTACTTCTCATTCTTGCTGTAGTGATAGGAAACAGTCAGGGTGAGCTGAATAATGCTTTCCTGTTGAGGCTCGGGGTATCTCTTGCAATGTTCTCGGCTATAATGTTTTTTACTAATACCCCGCATAGCAAAGTGGTTTTTCAGGAAACTCGAAAGTGAAAAGCATGCTCACTACATTTTTGTATTATCAGTCGTTTTTTTCTCAGCTTTTCTGGCAGAGGTTGCAGGAGTCGAACCCATTATTGGTGCATTCGTTGCAGGACTTGTTCTCAATCCCCTGATACCTCATTCATCGGCATTGATGAACAGGATCGAATTCATAGGCAATGCTATTTTCATACCATTTTTTCTGATCGCTGTAGGAATGATCGTAGATATAAGCGTTTTGACCAAAGGGCCCAATGCAATAATAATAGCTGTTACACTTACCACAGCAGCTATTCTTACAAAATGGCTTGCTGCATTCTTCACCCAGATGATCTTCAGATATTCCGGAGCTCAGCGGGAGCTTATCTTTGGTCTCAGCAGTTCTCACGCAGCAGCTACCCTTGCTGTTATTCTTGTTGGTTTCAAGGCAGGGATTCTTGACGAAAATATTTTGAATGGTACTATCATCCTGATCCTTATCACCTGTATAGTTGCATCATTTGCGACTGAGAAGGCAGCAAAAAAATCGCTCTTACAGAAGATACAAAAGAATCTGCCAATGAGCTTCGAAGGCAGCTTCTAAATGAACATATTCTCCTTCCGGTTGCAAATTTTTCTAATGTGGAAAAACTGCTTGAATTTGCAACTTTAATAAAAGACAATAAATCTTCTAATCCCATAACTGTTCTTTCAGTAGTTCCCAACAACGAGGAAGCAGAAATCAACATCCTCAGGTTCAGAAGAAAACTGGATGAATACATAAGACAGGCATCTGCAACGGAAACAAAAGTAAATGCCATCACAACTATCGATCATAATCCTGCCAGCGGCATTTCAAGAGCATCAAGGGAACTTATGGTAAATATTGTCATAATCGGATGGCCTCATCAAACTGATATTCTTGATAAGTTTTTTGGAGAGACTGTTGATTCGATAATAAACCTGGTTGATAAAAATATTATTATCTGCCGATCAGTTAAACCATTGATAAACAAAAACAGAATTGTACTTTTTGAACCACCATTTTCTGAAAAAGAAAAGGGATTTGAACTGATAATTCAAAAAATTGCCAAAATTGCCAGAGAGTATTCAATCCCGGTGAGGATTTTCTATTCTGAAGAAAAAACCAGGTCATCAATAGAACAGATACTCACCAAATATAAGATCAATATTAAACCTGGATTTGAAATATTCACGGATTGGGACGAGATAATTACAGAAAAAATTGAACAAAATGACCTTATCGTTTTTAACTCATCACGTAAAGGTTCTATTTCTTACATGCCTTCTTTTGACAAAATACCCTCAAAACTGGAAAAACAATTTCCCGAAAATAACATCATTGTTGTTTATCCTCAGTCATATAAAAGGGATATTCTTGATGAGGTCTATGAAGACATGACCCCTGATAACCTTGTAAAGGGAATTGAGACAATAGAACAAATAGGTAAAGGAATTGGCAGTTTATTCAGAAAAAGGAAAAAATAATATTTTGAAAATGAAATCTATTATACTAAAAGATTTGTACAGAATTTTACTCACAATTCTATTTATTTTGGCTTATTCATTTTCTCATTCTCAAAACTCAATACTCCTGCATATAAATCCACTATATGCAGCAGATGTGAATCCGGCAAGCACAGGTTTGGGATTTGAACATTCTTTTAAAAAGATGAGTATAGGATTCAGTGTATTATATACATATATGGAATTCATCGAATCTGATTATGATCAGGGTACACATTCAGGCTACAGATTAATAGCGGATATCAGGTTTCCGACTAAAAATCCTGCCTTGTTCTACAATATTTTTCCAACATACTGGAGATCTGAGAAGATAAAGGGAACTGAAAACGGAACTGTAAACTATTACAACTATAAAAACCGTACAAAATATGGACTGGGCATTGGTTTTATTAAAGTCTTCAAGGCTACAAGGAAAATAAACTTTGATCTTACTTTTGGCCTTGAACTCAATAATGTGGTAAGAGAGCGTATCTATTACGATTTAAATACTTCTCAATATATAAGCGACTTTACCAATAGTTTGCTTCCCAGGCTAAGGTCGGATTTCAGAATGAGATTCAGATTATAGAAATCACCCAAAACATTAAAGAATCCAATTGACTAAAAATAAAATTCCTTTATGGTCTTTCAATCAGGTATTTTTCGATTTCATTTATGATATTTCTTTGCAATGCAAATGGTGACTGAATAAACTGACCGTCATCGGTTGCAATAAAGAAATAGCCGATATTTCCTGAATGTTCATTTTAAAGGTACCGGATAAAAAATATACAAATTTTGATATGCCTGAAGAGCCATTCGGAAAAATAAGAGATTCTGAAAAACTTATCTCCATAAAATCATTTTCATTAAAGAGTTTGCTCATCTCGTCCTCATCCAGATGTACTCTGACAGGTTCTCCTTCACTCACAAGATCAGAGATAAATTTAGTGATACCTGCATTATTAATACTTTTATAATCTTTTGTTACTCCAGTCTTTTTATTTATATGCTTAACCGAAACCCCATTTTCATTTGATTCAATAATATCTGATCCTGGATTTGCTTTTTTGGAAGTTATCCGATTACAACAACCCATAAAACCTGCAAGTGTTAAAAAGAGTATAAATATTTTCATAAGTTAAAACCGGTTTAAAACAATTATAATCCTTAATATATCGAATAAAATCAACTCCTATTCAATACGTTTATTTAAAATTAAAATTGTATATAAATACTATTTGAACTTCACATCGTCTATAAGTATAGCTGTATCATAAATACTGTCACCAACATCAGTACTCCTGAAAATAAGCGTCACACATCTGCCACGGTAGCTTTTAATATCGAATGATTCAGATTGCCACCCTGTCATGTAAACATTCCCCTGGTCAAAAATAATATCGGGAGAAACAGCTATCAAATTACCTGGTTCTCCCTCAGGTTTGTCATCAGTAGGGGCTTTTGCTCCGAATGATGCCGCTATCCCATCGATTGTCCTGCTTAACAGGATCTCTTCACCAAAATATTCACTTTGCAGGACAATTGAAAACTTGTCCTGATAGGAGCTACCGATATATTCAAGAAACTCTTCAGATAGAAAATTCCATTTTAGTTCCAATGTGTTAGCATTATTTGGTACTGTAAATGACTGGAAAATACTTCCTGTTGCGGTTGTATATCCCAAACCTGTAGAAATTATACCCATATACAATCCCTCACCGGTATCTTCACTTCCAAGCTGACTGATAACCCTGCCATCACCGGATTTTGTCCACCCAAGCATACCTTTTTCAAAATTACCGTTTACAATTTCAGATGGATACCGCATAGTACCCGATCCTTCAATTTTAAAAGTGGCATTTGGACCTTGTGGGTCTGATGCATTGATCTTGCTAACCTCAGCAGTTGTCTTTTTCTTACTTGCCAATGTAAGAAATACATCCTTTGATACGGCAACGCAAAATCCCCCATTTACAGATTCCGTATAACCATAATAGGTTTTGGCTCCTTTAGCTATAAAAGCATCCTTTAGTGGAGGGGTCTGATCACTGCCACAGAAATTTGCCAGGATCACGCTTTGAGGGAATGTGCCAGTCAGGGACGAAATATAGGATGCATAAAGTTTGTAAACATCTTTTTTATCTATGACTGCTCCCTGCTTACTAATTGTAATATTTTTTGAAATTCCCATTTTGGGTTCATCCCCTTTAAGCAATGCCTTATATGTTTGATACTCCGGCAATAATGTATCCGCAATTTCTCCGGTCAGCACAGCTTTTCCTCCTCCTGATCCGTGAGTAGACAATACCACCATGCCATAAGACATCATTTCAGAAATTCTGGCAACATTTGCATCCTGATTTGTGTGTAGTAAGTAACCTCAAAGTCCCCGCATTTTAAGGTATCAAGGATATTGATGATATGAGGCCTTTCGTTATTCAGCCACGATGCTTCATAAGGAGCATAGATAAAAACATTCCTGTTACCTATAAAATTCGGATCAAAATCGTCTCTATAATTAATCTCTGAAGTCCCGTAATAATTATCACCTCTTGTCTGTTTACTGACAGGTATCCTGGCTGATTTCCCTCTTTCTTTTGGTTCACCCTGATCCTGTACTGCAAGACCTCCCCTGGTATCTACTTTTCCATTTGCGTCTTCAAGAGATATAACTCACCTCCCATTAATCCGGATTTATACTTAATCTCAATGGAGCTGCCATTTGACAGAGTTGCTGACTCAACTTCCGGTCTTGCTTTGATCCATTCCAAAAGCTTTCCAATTGCCTGAGGAGCATTACTTTGACTACTCCCCAAAAATGTTTTAAGCTGGTTTTTTATTTCATTTCTGAACCGTGAACAATGATTTTATTTCACTCGGTTTAATGTCATTATATACTTTTAAAACTGTTTTTCTGATTGTATGGCAACAGGATTACCTTTGGCATTGAACATTTCACCTTAACTTTAAGAAAAATATCACCTGGTTGCTTTCGCTTATAGTTACTTTTCCGTTAAAAATATTATCTCCTTTAATATCATCACCATATTCATTCAAATTCCCATTGTCTGCGACCGCACCTACTTCAGTTTCTTTTCCATCTGTTCCGATCTTAATTACTTTAAGATTTTCACTGCTTATCTTTATTCCCGGTTCAGCCTGTATGCGAAGCTTTATAAGAGTGTTTGTATTTACAATCATTTCACCCGGATTCAATTCAAGTTTACCGAGACTGCCGGTAGCTGGTTCATCTTCGATACATCCAGCAATGAACAAAACGAAAAAAAGAAAACCTGTTAAAAATGCAATTTGTTTAATTGTAAAATATCTTGTTTTCATAAGGTATAATATTTAATTTTAGGAAAATCATCATTATTATACAAAATAAAACTAAAATATTGTAAAAATCAATGATTTGATGACCTGCAAATTGAAATAATCATAATTTATACAAATTCTAAGCATAAATATGGGAAACTATGTACACCACATAACCAGAAATTGAATATATCAGTTAAAGTTAAAATGCTGATAAAAAAAATTTTAAAAGAAACTTGCTTTTGGCATTCTTTTGCCAATTAGTTATATATTTAACAATAATTTTGAAAATATGAAAAGCAATTGCTACCATTATTGGTATTTTTTAGTGTCATTTTCAGGTATTAATGCTCAGATTGGGTTCCCTGAAAAATGTCTCGGTATTTGGGAAGGTAATATGAAAATTTTTTCAAATGGAACTTTGAAAGACAGTGTGGATGTAAGGCTGACGGTGAGTAAAGCTCCTGAATCGGAAGTCTTTGGATGGAAAACTGAATACCTTTCTACAAAATATCCGGTTGTTAAAGATTATAAAATGAAATCATTCCATCAGGAAAGCAATCAATATATTGTGGATGAGGGAGATGGAATAGAATTGTATGAATACCAGTTTGAAAACAAGCTTTATTCTGTTTTTGAAACCAGTGGATTATTGTTGACTTCCAGTTATGAACTTACAGACGATAAGCTTATATTTGAAGTAACATCAGGAGTTAAAATTGAAACTGATAGGAAGTAATCAACTACTCTGTTAAAAACCTGCAGAGAGTAGTTTTTAAGAGGAAATTATGAGAGTTTACCTACTCAGGCACTAAAAAAAATTCAGATGGTCGATGAGTTTGAAACTTCGATCAAATCAACATCCTAAATTGTAATAATAAACTTCTAACATCTAAAAAACTTTTTTTTCTCATCATGGGTGATTTATTTTCCACAACATATATTAATCTTCCGGAATAGTAAACAGATTTTAAGGTAGAAAACGCATATCAATATTTAAAATCCTAATAAATTGTGATTCAAATTTCATATTTACTGAATTATTTCCAATTTCCTGAATATTTTTATGCTCAAATTAAAGAACTAAAATGAAAAAGTTAATCGACGGAGCTAAATACTTTAAGAGCACCTACTTTTACGAATATCAAAACAGATATGAAAAGTTGTCTTCTTCTCAAAATCCACATACTCTGTTTATTACATGTTCAGACTCAAGGATAATGCCTGAGAGACTTACTTCCAGCCTTCCCGGAGACCTTTTTGTAGTGAGAAATATTGCAAATATGATCCCTGAATTCAATTCAGACAATCTGCATCTTACCGTACCGGCTGCTATTGAATATGCAGTAAAGGTTCTAAAGGTTGAGAATATAGTGATTTGTGGTCATTCAAACTGCGGAGGTATCGCTGCTTTATTTAAACCCTCTGAAGAATTACTTCACTTGCCTCATGCTGTAAAATGGCTTGAATTAGGCTCTGAGATAAAAGAAAAAACTCTTAAAGCCTGCAATGCGGATAATATTCCTGAATTAAAACAAACAGCCGAAAAACTTAATATCATTAAACAATTGGACAGGTTGCTTACTTATCCATATGTTCTGCAAAGATACAATGAAGGAATCCTGAATATAATGGGCTGGTATTACAAAATTGAAAAAGGAGAGATTTTTAACTACAACAGATCCAAAGATCAATTCGACCTGATAAATTAAATCTCAACTATTTTAGTAGTTTGATTAAAAAATAATTCTTAGTTCAAACCCATATTGAAGTAGCTGATTTGAATTTTCATATTAATTCTGTTTTTAATTGGTATCTTTGCATAATATTGATTAATTTCAGAAAATAAACAATCTTAAAATGATCAAAGCATTTTCACTGATACATGGTGCAAAGACATTAGAACTTCACGATAAAATCACTCCTGATGAAATAATCACAAAAGAGGAAATTGAAGAAATAGAATCCAGTTCGAAATATATTGAAACAGAAAATGAAATAGGGATCAATATCAATTTTATCAGGACTGATACTGAGCACATTAATAATGAACCTGTTTCATTGATCATCAAAGGAAAATTACTTGTTACTCAACGGGAATATAACTTCAGGGCTTTTGAAGATACATATAAAAAACTGCAGCAACATAAAGTCAGGGATGGTGACGACATATACCTTATGCTGCTCGATACACGCATAGATTACGATGCTGATCTGATAGAAAGCATCACTGAAAAAATATCAATTATTAGTAAAGATTTACTTTCAAGCAAACAGCATAAGAAAGAAACACTTTTAAAAATTGCAGCATTGCAAAGCAAAACAATTCTTATAAGGGAAAATATAATTGAAAAACAAAGGATATTGTCGGCAATGATGAAAAGTAAAATGTTCCCAAAAGAGGATTACGATATAATGACTGTAATGCTATCTGATGCAAACTCAATTCTTGACCATACAAATTTTAACTTCCAAAGGCTTGAATATTTGCAAAATACATTTCTTGGCCTTGTAAATATGGAACAAAACAGGGTGATCAAACTTTTTACGGTTTTAACCGTAATTTTCATGCCCCCTACCCTGATAGCCAGTATGTATGGTATGAATTTTAAATATATGCCGGAATTAAGCAAACCCTGGGGCTATCCGGTAGCTATAGCAATGATGCTGGGCTCATCCGTTATCACTCTGTTGTTTTTCAGAAACAGGAAATGGATTTGATTTAGTATTGCTATACAAGAAAAATAATGCAATATTTAAAGGATACGGAAATAAAAACTTAGCGGCTTTGTGTGATTTTTAATATGATTATCATACAAAGACGCTAAGGTGCAAAATATTTATTTTATTGATTCGTAATTTTTCGACACTACATCCCAGTTTATGGCTTGCTTAAAGTTTGCAATGTAATCAGCTCTTTTGTTCTGATATTTCAGATAGTAGGCATGCTCCCATACATCAATGCAAAGAATAGGAGTACCTGTCATTTTTACAACGTTTTTCATTAACGGATTATCCTGGTTTTTAGTAGTAGAAATAAATAACTCGTTATTCTTATCAACTGACAGCCAGGCCCATCCTGAACCAAAAACTCCGGTAGCTGCTTTCACAAATTTAGTTGAAAACTCATCAAAGGAACCAAATTTTTTAATAATGGCATCTTCCAAACTTCCTGAAGGCTGAGTTCCTCCTCCCGGAGTAAGGATTTTCCAGAACATGTTGTGATTGTAATGACCACCTGCATTATTGAGTACTGACATATCTTCGTCGTTTTCCATCACCATCTCAAGTATTGTTTCAAGACTTTTTCCCTTTAATTTATGATTTTCGAGAGATGTATTAAGCTTGTCAACGTAGGCTTTGTGATGTTTTGAATAATGAATTTTCATAGTTTCGGTGTCAATATAAGGCTCGAGAGCACTAAATTCATATCCAAGTTCAGGAAGGGTAAATACTGAACTGGATTGAGACTGAACCATCATTTGGGCATTAATTTCTGATTGCGGGAAAGAAAACAGCATGATCAGAAAAAATAAATTGAAAAATCTTGTGGGTGTTACCATGAATAAAAATTTTAGTAATGTTAATAAAATAATTTAATTTATACCTGAAACAAGGAAAGATTAATATTGTTTACTAAGTGATACAAAATGATTAATCAGGGAAAATTTTCTTACCTATATTTCGTTTTCTGTTTTTGTTTATTTCAGAATCTTCAGAAATTGAAGGTTTATTAAACATTTTTAACATAAACAAATTTTCTTATTATCGGATATCAGCTTAATATTTAAGAATTATTATTATGGAGTTTATACAATTTATAATTGATCTTTTGACCAATACCAAGGATGTTTTACTGCAGCTTTTCCAGGATTACGGAGTATATATATATGCAATATTGTTTCTGATTATCTTCGTAGAGACCGGATTGGTTATTTTCCCTTTTTTGCCGGGTGATTCATTGCTTTTCACTGCAGGCATGCTTTGTGCCCAATCATCAGGTCTCAATATATGGGTTTTGATTCCCCCTGTTGATTGCAGCAGCTGTGATTGGAGACAATATCAATTATTTTGTGGGCAGATATTTCAATGAACATGTGTTGAGCTGGAAATTCCGCGGCAAGCCAATGGTGAAGCAAGAATGGCTTGATAAAACACATGAATATTTTGAAAAAAATGGTGTTAAAACAATAATAATTGCACGTTTTGTACCTATTGTTCGCACAGTTACACCTTTTGTATCGGGAGTTGGAAAAATGAATTACAGGATTTTTCTTCCTTATGATATTTTCGGCGGAGTACTATGGGTTACGAGTGTAAGCTTACTGGGATATTTTCTGGGTCAGGTGGAATTTGTTGAAAGACACCTTGAGAAATTCATACTATTAATCATTTTTATATCAGTACTGCCGATTTTCTGGGGATATTTTAAGAATAAGTTTTCGAAAGGACAATTGAAAATTGACAATTGAGAATTTTAGAATTAGGTAATTTGGGAATTTGAGAATTAGTTAATGTGATAATTTGAGAATGTGAGAATTTGAAAATTTGAAAATAGTATATTATTAAGATCTGTATAAATCCGTCTTTACTGTGTTATCAGTGTTGCATTCTTCTTTTTATGTGTTAATGAATGATAAAATGCAATGGAGAATGTGCGAATGTGAGAATTGGCTAATTAGCTAATTGGCTAATTAAAAAACCAGGTAATGAAACTTAAGCTTTCCCTTTGAATTTAATTCTAATCCCGGCATTGGAAATTTCACCAGGTTCAATGCTTTGAATAGCGCTTTCAGGTATTGTGATTTCACAGGTATTCTTCTGAAATCAATATCGGGTGTTAAATAAAATTGGTTATAACGATCAAAATCATCATTCAGATTATATTTATTCCCATTCTGATCGATCCAGGAATTTGCAAATCCTCCAAACATATTCTGAGCCCCATATCCGACAGAGACATTCAGCCATGGTGGGATATAATGATCTTTAATAAGAGAGGATAAATTGAACGAAAGCCAGTAAGTCTGGGCATTATAATCCTTTAAATATCTTTCAGGAAATGACTTTCCGAAAAGCTCATTTGCCCTTTGGTTCAGACTTGAAATTCCATTACCATTTGCCGAATATAAAGGTTCTTGTGAATAAGTACGTTTACCTGAAGAAACCTTCATCAATATCCTCTGCTCATCCCACAGTTTCTGTTGTGCAAAAAATACTCCTGCACCCAATACATTTGCCGACATATCGGCATAGGAAAAACCCCATTCAGGTGAAAAACCATCAAGCACTTCGATTGTGGTCTGGAGCAACATACCCATAGTAAAACCAAAAATAAGCGAATTTGACTTTTTCATGCCTGTCCACCTTGCTCCATCATACATCACACTACTTTGGTTATAAGCCGTATATATATGACCTATTTTGTCCATGTGTTTCCATTCTCCCCAATCATCAAATGTATGAAATTTTGTAAAACCATAGTCACTGTACCAGTATCTCACCAGTGAGTAAGTACCCGCCCCATAGATCACTGATCCGATGCCAAGAGCAGTATAAAAACGTTTTTTGTTGAATTCAGGATTTTTGTTCACAGAACTGTCAATAGCAATATTATTATACTGAGCTGCCAGAATGCATCCGGACAGGCTGAACAATAAGTTTAACACACAAATTTTAAAAACCTGCATCAATTATTATAATTGTTAAGAACATAGTCAAATCCCCGGAAAACAAAGTCCAGATTTGCATTTGCAGCTTTTTCGATTATTTCAGGCAATTTTTCACTTTGTTCTGCTGACCACTTACTCAGGACGTAATCTGCCTGTTGTCCTTTTGAAAATTCATTACCGACCCCTACTCTGAGCCGGCCATATTCTTTTCCTATTTTATCCTGTATATCTTTCAATCCGTTGTGACCTCCATCGCTGCCCTGTTTTCTGACCCTGATCTTACCAAATTCAAGATTGATATCATCGACGTTAACTAAAACATGTTTTAACGGGATATCGAGTTTATTCATCCAGTAGAGTACAGCTTTACCACTCAGATTCATATAGGTTGTTGGTTTTATAAGGTAAACTTTTCTGCCCCTGTGAGCAAGTTCAGCAAAATAGGCAAGTCTGTCCTGTTTAAAGACTACTTCTTTTTTTCCCGCCATGTAATCAAGTATTTCAAAACCGATATTGTGTCTAGTTCCTTCATATTCATATCCGATATTTCCAAGTCCTACGAGAAGGTATTTCATTTTTTAAGGTTTATTAGGTTTATGAAGTTTATATGGTTTATGAGGTTTAATGGTTTAGAAAGTTTAGAGGGTTTAGAATTAACAATTCAATAATCGTACCTCGTAAAACTTGTCCGTATGGATCGTAATTCGTAAATCTAAAGACCTTCCTACCTTTTACATTTTAGCTTTTTTTGATCCATACGGACAGGTTTGATAAGTTTACTTTTTTTATTTTACTTTTTTAATTTTACATTTTTAAACCTTCCTACCCTTGCACCTTCCTACCTTTCTCCATCATTCCAGATCAACACTATAACTCCCTTTTTCCTTTAGATCCACTTTAATATTATCCTGAATAGTAGTTGCCAGAGTCATTCCCACATAATTGACACTTACAGGAAACTGTTTATGCATCCTGTCCACCAAAACTGCGGTCTCGACTTTTGAGGGTAAAATGTCCATTAAAACATCCATTGCATAGAAGAGAGATCTTCCTGTATTTGCAACATCATCTACAACTATTATTGCCTGATTTGCCAATTGGGATTTCTCAATATCAATAGATATATCGTTTTCAACAGGATTTTGAGGCTTCAAACTGATTCTGGCAAGTTTAAGTTCCTTGTCGGATATCTTTTCCAGACTTTTCATCAGCATTTTAGCATAGTTGTATCCATTATTGTTTATCCCTAAAAAGTATATTTTTTCACATTCGAAATTCGATTCAGCAATCTCAAAAGCCATCCTTTTTATTTTCCTCCTTATTTGTAAATCTTCTAAAATTTTCATTTTGGTGATTATTTTGAGTGTAAAAATAGCTTAAAACAAATAATCTGCATACATTAGCACAAATTTATTGGCATTTTCTTTCTAATTTTGTAAGAATCCGATAAAATACCTGCTTCAGTACTATAAATTAAAAAAAATGTAATATGTTACAGCAAATATTATTCATATCAGTAACAGTCCTTACAATTTTCATTTCCTATAAAACATATTCACAGATCATTTCAAATATTAAAATGGGTCGTGATTTTAATGTTAAAGGCAGCTTAAGGACTATGCTTCTCGTCGCATTAGGACAGAGCAAAATGTTTAAGAATTTCCTCCCTGCATTTTTCCACTTATTCATATATGTTGCCTTTATTTTCACTCAGGTAGAATTGCTTGAAATTCTTATCGATGGATTTACTGGAACGCATCGAATTTTAGCTCCATACACAGGAGTATTTTATACTTTGCTTATATCTGTGATAGAAATTCTTTCTGTTTTGGCATTTATTGCAACAATAGTATTCTTATCAAGGAGAAATATATTAAAAGTACAAAGATTCCACAAACCTGAAATGAAAGGCTGGCCGTTTAAGGATGCTAATCTCATTCTTCTGGGAGAAATTCTTCTTATCCTTGGAATTTTCACTGCCAATAGTTCAGACCTTGTTCTTCAGGGAAGAATTCCTGAAGAATATCACGAAACAGGCAGATTTGCTATATCATCGTTTCTTGCAGATTCACTGTTCTACAAAATAAATACCGGGACTTTAAAATTGCTTGAAAGATCCGGATGGTGGCTTCATGTTCTGGTGGTATTCGGATTTATTGTTTATCTGACTATTTCCAAACATTTGCACCTTATTTTTCATTTTTCAACACTTATTTTTCTTCATCATCTTCAAGGGGAAAAATGGAGAATATGCCGGTAATAATGAACGAAGTGAAGTCAATGATGGGAATATCAGATGAAAGCCAGGTACCTGCTGCTACCGAGGCTGAAATACCTGAATTCGGGGCAAATGATCTGAAAGGTCTTACCTGGAAAAATATTCTCGATGCTTACACATGTACGGAATGTGGAAGATGTACTGCAGCTTGTCCTGCAAATATCACCGGTAAAAAATTATCTCCGAGGAAAATTGTAATGGATGTAAGAGACAGAGCAGAGGATATTGGCAACAAACTCGCTTCGAAAGATACTCAATACATCGGAGAGCAGTTCAAAGGAGATGGAGTAAAACTGTCTGCAAAGAATTTCAACGACGGAAAATCTCTTTTTGACTATATAACTGATGAAGAAATATATGCCTGTACTACTTGCAATGCCTGCGTGGAGGAATGTCCGGTAATGATCAATCCTCTTGATATTATATTGCAATTGAGAAGATACAGAATTCTGACTGATTCTGCAGGACCTTCAGACTGGATGCCCATGTTTACAAGTCTTGAAAACAGTGGATGTGTGTGGCAGATGCAGGATCTGAGAGAACAATGGACGAGACAATGAAAAAGTGAAGAATGAAAAATGAAAAATGAAAAATGAAAAATGAAAAATGAAAAATGAAAAATGAAAAATGAAAAAGGCTTTGTGTCTCTGCGTCTTTTGCGTGAGAGTGAATAGTGAAAAATTAAGAATGAAAAATGAAAAGTAAAGTATATGAGGGTTATATGTTGCAAGTTACTGAGTCTTGCTTCAAGTTGCTGGTTACTTGCTGTCGTTCTTAAATTGCGAGCATATATTTAATAAAAAGGATAACGGGTATAACCGACAACCGATAACTGTTAAACCGACAACTGAAAGAGTAAAGAATTAATTATTTTAAAATATATAAACTAAACAGAATAAATGGAAGCTAAAATTAAGACAATGGCTGAACTGGTATCCGAAGGAACTGAACCTGATGTGTTATTTTGGGTAGGATGTGCCGGTAGTTTTGATGCAAGGGCACAGAAAGTGTCAAGAGCTTTTACTAAAATATTACAAAAAGCCGGAGTGGTATTTGCAATTCTTGGCAGTGAGGAAAGCTGCTGCGGAGATCCGGCTCGAAGGGCAGGAAATGAATTTGTCTTTCAGATGCTGGCACTTCAAAATATTCAGACACTCAATGGCTACAATATCAAAAAAATAGTAACCACATGTCCTCACGGATATAATACACTCAAAAATGAATATCCAGAACTTGGTGGCAATTATGAAGTTTATCATCACACACAGTTTATTGAATTGCTAATAAAGGAAGGTAAACTCAAAACTGCAGACATTAACGGTAAAGAACCGGGTAAAATAACCTATCATGATTCCTGCTATATGGGAAGGATAAACAATGAATATTCAGCACCCAGGAATGTTATGAAATCAATTGGTTTCGATTTACAGGAAATTGTTAAAAATAAAGAAAAGCCATGTGCTGTGGTGCCGGTGGTGCTCAGATGTTCAAGGAAGAAGAAAAAGGAGATGACAGGGTGAATAATGTAAGAGCTAAAGAAGCAATGGATTCGGGTTGCAAAACTATTGCTGCCAATTGTCCCTTCTGCATAACTATGCTTGAAGATGGATTGAAAAACTATGGTAAAGAGGAAGAATTCAGGGTTAAGGATATTGCTGAGATACTGGCTGAGAGGTTGAATGGTTGAATGGTTGAAGGGTAGAATGGTAGAAGGGTTGAAGGGTTTGGGATAGAGTATTACGAATGACGACTACCGAATGAAGACTGCCGTCACGCTTACACATGTTTCAGCGTGATCTTCGCTTTGCTCGAACTGAAGACGTAAAAAAAATACCGGTTTCAAACAGAATCACTATGGACAAACTGGAACTGATAAATGAATATAAAGCCAGGATTAACCGGACACTGGATTATATAGAATTGCGCTATGACAGGCAATTTACACTGGAAGAGCTTTCATTAATTGCAAATTTTTCTAAATTTCATTTTAACAGGATCTTCCTCAGCCTGATCGGTGAAACTCCATTTCAATTTATAAACAGGATCAGACTTGAAAAAGCTGCTACTCTCCTTGTTATTCAAAGAAATCTAAGTATCAAAGAAATCGCCTATAAATGCGGATTTTCTGATATCTCGGTTTTCTCAAGGAATTTTAAAAAATATTTCAAAATATCAGCAACTGACTACCGTTTTCAAAAAAGCAATATCAGTCAACACGATAGCAATATTGTCAAATCAGGAATAAAAACTTCATCATACTTTTGTTTTGATTCTAAAACAATTAAATGGATAACAAATATGAAAACAAACAAAAGTGTGGAAGTTAAAGACTTTCCTGAAATGACGCTTGCTTATGTCAGGCATATCGGACCCTACAAAGGTGACTCAAAACTATTTGAACAACTATGGAACAAACTTTTCCGCTGGGCAGGGCCACGGGGACTGATCGGAGGCAAAGATTTCATGTCTCTGATCGTATATCACGATGATCCGAACATCACTGAAGAGTCAAAACTGCGAATGAGTGTTTCAATCACCATTCCGCCTCATACCGAAGTAAGTGGTGAGATAGGGAAAATGGTACTTGAGCCGGCAAAATGTGTTATCGCAAGATTTGAACTGAAAGAAGATGAATTCCAGGAAGCCTGGGACTGGGTCATGGGCCACTGGTTCCCTCAAAGTGGTTATCAGCCCGATGATAAACCCTGCTTTGAGATGTATCCTGAGGAACCTAAGGATGGGAAATTTATAGTCGATATCTGTGTACCTGTAAAACCGATGTAAAATGCAGAAACAAAATTATCGTAAGGATCAGAAACAATACTATCAGCCCGGCATAAAACCCGGGCTTATCACTTTGCCTTCATTAAAGTTTTTTATTATCCAGGGGCAGGGAAATCCCAATGATGAATTTTTTGGAGATTATATTCAGGTTTTGTATGCTTTATCATATGCTGTAAAAATGAGTCCCAGGCAGGGTAAAACTCCTGAAGGATATTTTGATTATACTGTTTTTCCTCTCGAGGGAGTATGGGATATTTTAGATGAAGCCAAAGCAGATTTTACCGGTACCATCGATAAAAACACTCTGATATTTAACCTCATGATCCGTCAGCCTGATTTTGTAAGTATTGAATTTGCTGCAGAAATAATTGAACATACAAAATATAAAAAGAAGCTTCCTTTGCTCGAAAAGGTAAAATTTGAATCAATAGAGGAAGGTATGTGTGTTCAGATGATGCATATCGGACCTTTTGATGATGAACCACAATCATTTCAGAAAATGGAGGATTTTAACTCCGAACATGGACTCAAAAGAATTTCAAAATTACATCGGGAAATATATCTTTCTGATCCAAGAAAAACTGCTCCGGAAAAACTAAGGACAGTTTTAAGATTCCAGTCTGAAAAAATATAATTATGGAAAAAATCATCAAACTCACCAGCGACAATATTGCATCAGAACATATATGCTGCGCATTTGCCGACAAAAAATGCCTTCCCGGCTATAATCTGAAAAAAGAATGGCTAAGTGCACAGTTCGGCAATGGATACACTTTTAAAAAACTTGATGTCAGAGGCAAGGTTTTTATAGAATACGTACCATCTGAACATGCCTGGATACCAGTTGAAGCGAAAAACTATATGTTCATCAGTTGCTTCTGGGTTTCAGGTCAGTATGCCGGAAAAGGCAACGGTAAAAGATTGCTCGAAGAGTGCATAACTGATTCAAAAGAACAGGGTAAAGATGGTATTTTTATAGTTACCGGAGATAAAAAACGACCTTTCATGTCTGATCCGAAATTCTTAAAAAAACATGGCTTTGAACGTGTCGATACAGCAATTCCTTTTTTTGAATTATGGAGAATGAAGCTCAAAACGGATGCTGCAGAACCCAGATTCATGGATAGTGCAAGAACAGGGAATGTAAAGACAAAAAACGGCATAGTGGTCTATTATTCAGATCTGTGTCCTTTTAATGATTATTACATCAATGTTTCGCTCCAGCAATATGCTGACAGCAAGGGAGTGCCTTTGAAAATCTATAAAATCGAATCAAGGGAACAGGCTTTAAATTTACCTGTACCTTTACTCATTACCAGTGTTTTCTATAATGGCAAATTTGTTTCTCAGCTTGTGAAGCCTGACAAGGAACTTGATGCCGTGATAATGACTATGTTAAATACCTGAAAATGATCTCTTCAGGCTGAGTTTTATCACTTTTGCACGATATAATCATTATTTAACTGAGGTGATGCACCATTCAGTCTGAAAAATACCCTGTAGCCATAGTGGTCTGAAACAGTATTATTGTTTTTAAATATTACATCATTGCCAAGGATTTCCATACAACATTTTTCATCTTTAAAAACACATAATCGAGTTTTTGACCCGGCTCAAATGATGAATTATAAAAATTAGGCTCAAATGTGAGTTCATCACTTGTTATCTTTTCATCAGAATCTAGTAATGCAAACTTTTTTACCATTGTGAAGTATTCCCATAATTTTCCCTTTTTCATCTTATCTTTCACAATATCAGGATGTTGCATATTATAGTCACCTGCAAAAATAGTCGGATATTGTTTGTATTCTTTAATTTCACCAAGTGTTTTTTCAATAAATTCAATCTGGTCTATTCTGCATCTCTGCGAATTATAATTATCTCCTGAATATAGATGTGTATTAAGAATATTAATGTGTTCCCCGTTTATATTTACTGTAGTGAACAGAAAACCCTTTCTTCCGGTTTTTTCAATCAGCGAATAATTATCATCTACAGGAAATTGAAAGAAATATTCTGAGATCACCGGAAATCTTGAAAATGTAGCCAGTCCTCCGTTGCAATCCATTTTCAAAATATGATTTACCGACCTGCTGCATTTGAGGTCTGTCATTGAAAAGTAATCTTTTCGTAAATTGTTTTTTATCACTTTTCTCAGCTCATCATTAAATGTTTCCTGAAGACAAATTATATCAGACCCGGCAGAATTCAAAGAGCTGATCAATTTAAAAAATCTGTTCTCATTTGTAGCTTGTTTGTACCAGAATGGCAAACCCCATGCATTAAGTGTGACAATTGAAACCGAATTTTCATAGCTCTCAATATTGTTACTTATTGTTTTGTAAAATATACCGGTTGTCTGAATTGAAGAAGGAATCAGCAAAATAAAAATTATTAAATATTTCATTCTTTTTTCTGCAAAAATAAAAGGCCGGTATTAGTTTAAACTTAACTGGTTATTAAGAGATTATTATTTTTTGCAATGTATTTTAAGTTATTATTAAGGATAATCAAACTTAAAATAATATCCACATTAAATAAGTGTTCTGCCTTAAGGCTATATACTTTTTTGTACAACCATGTTCTATGAATGAATTGACCTGTACAAAAAGAATGAGGATTATTCCAACTGATATATTTTTTCATACGTCTTAATATATGTTATAACAAACTAAATTTATGAGATTCCTTTTATTGATTATGTTTTTATTTGTACTCTGTTCATGTTGCAAGGATGAAAATTGCAATTCCACCGAATTACCTGATTGCATCCGGCAAATGATCGATGTGGTCGGGGATGCACCACCTTTAATTTCTGTAAAAATGCAGAAGGTTGACGGTGAATGCCGCTACTGGCTAAATACCGATGCAATTTTGAAGTTGGCCCAATACATTGTCAACTCAAATGTGACACTGTTTGCTATTATGGTGGAAATTATCCAACGTGATTGCCTTGATGATTATAATGTGATAAATGGGAAACAATATGGGAAACTAAATAATTTAAAAAAAAGCTTTCATGAAAAAATACTGTTCATCTTTTTCAGCTTAGTTATACTCTCCTGCAGCAAACAGGACGATTGTAATACGGAGAATTGCCTGATTGCATCCAGAAGATTATTGATATTTCTTCAGCACAACCATTCCTGACTGTAAAAATGCAAAAAGTCGATGGAGAATGTCATTACTGGCTGAATACCGGTGCCAATGCCTGGGATGGAGTTCGAATACATTGTAAATGACAATTGCGATACGTATGTGTTTATTGTGGTTTTGCCAGCCTCCGGAGTGCAACCAAAACTATTCATTTGACAAATGGGAGATAGTCTGGGAACCCTGAAAAGGATAGTTCACACTTTTTTAACTGATCAAACCCGATACTTTAATCAGGGTTTTTTAAGATTGTCATTCGAATTTCCTATAAAATACAAATTACTGACAAATTACTAAATCAAACAAAACATAAAAAAACCTGATTATTTTGAAACTTCATAAAAACAATTACTTTAGTGGGTTGAAATGGAAAGACATTGTATTGGATTACAAACCTGTTTTTTTTATAAGAAATGTGATTAAACTTAGGATATAGGTTTTGTAATCAGGTTTCCTTCTTTAATTGTATTTTTTTAACCAAATATAAATAAAATGGAACAACTGATCAACCTCGCAAAAAAATTTATCCTGCAACCCAAAGATGCCTGGGAAATTGTTAAAGATGATACTGCAACTGCTCAGCAGCACATTATGAATTATCTTATTCCGCTGACTCTGATTCCGACAATTGCAACTTTTATCGGTCACGGATTCATCGGAATGGGAATAGTAGGCCCTTCAATACGATGGGGATTGACTGAAGCGGTAACTATTTTTATTTCAATGATCCTTGGAGTTTTTGTTTCAGGTTTTATAATTCAAAAACTGGGGCCAACTTTTGAAGCTCAGGTCAGCTTTGATAAAGCCGTAAAACTGGTAGGTTTTGCGTACACTCCTATGCTGGTAGCAGGAATTTTGTATATCATTCCTGCACTGGGAATGCTTGTCGGACTGGCAGGGCTATACAGTCTGTATGTTCTTTACACAGGCTTCAAACCTATGACGGGAGTAAGTGAAGAAAAATCAACCGGATATTTCGTTGTAAGCCTTATTGTAATAATCGCTGTTTACATTATCATTGCCATTATCCTGGGTGGACTTTTTGTGACTTTTGGAATAGGAAGAGCTGGATTGTTCTGATATTTAATATTTATCATTACATTTTTGATAATCGGGTTCCAATGGTGAATTCCGATGGGGTGTGGTATTATTTTAAAATACCATTGTAATTGCTTTTTAATCTGATCATTATCTATACTTTAATTTATAAATCCAATTATCATGAAAACAATTTATTTACTTTTTATTTCAATAGTATCACTTGTGCTGGTCAATTCCTGCAAAAATGAATCTGCCTCTTTAAATCCTGATGCTACAGTTAAGGAAATAGTAAAAGAAATGGAAAAATCCAAAACATTTATTATCAAATACAAGATGGTAGTTAATTATGAAGATACAAAAAATGTTTCCACGTCTACGGAATGGATAGATTTGGTTAATGACAGGTTAGCAATCGAAACCGAATCCGAAGTTAACATGATGGGTGAAAAAAGGAAAAACAAAGATCTAAAGGAAATGAAATCAAAAATGTGGTACTATCAGGGCATTCCTCTGAAAATGGCAAATGCTTACTACAATATGGAAGCTGTTGAAATACAGGAAAATGTTGATATTCCTGCAGAAAAATTTGAGGTACCTGCAGGGATTAAGATCAAGGATATGCCAGGGATGAAATAGTTAGGAATTACGAATTGGGAATTACGGAATTACGGAATTGGAAATACGAAGTACGATTTACGATTTTTGAATTGTTAATTGTCAATTCTAAACAATTTAAACCTTCTAAACAATCTAAACCTTCTAAACATCATAAACTTCATAAACTTCATAAACCTCATAAACCTTATAAACTTTCAGAAATGCCAAAAGACAAAACCCTGATAAAAATCATTATTCTGTTTTACATCACTTCAATTTTTATGATTACACCTATGAGATCACAGGAACTGAAAACAGTGGAAAATGTCGATATCACAAGATATGTCGGCAAATGGTACGAAATAGCTTCATTTCCCCAGAGATTTCAGAAAGGCTGTCATTGTACCACCGCAGAATATACTCTCACAGACCAAGACTATGTTCTTGTCGAAAACCGCTGCAACAAGGACAGCATAAACGGAAAGGAATCCTATATAAAAGGTAAAGCATTCTTAGAGAAGAATACTGGAAATGCTAAACTAAAGGTACAGTTTTTCTGGCCATTCAGGGGCAAATACTGGATAATAGACCTTTCTGAAGATTACAGTTATGCGGTCGTAGGTCATCCTAACAGGAAATATCTGTGGATCTTGTCGAGAACATCCGTGCTTGATTCAAAAATCTATAATGATATTATTATACGAATAAAAGAAAAAGGCTTTGATATTGATAAATTAGTTAAGACAAATCATAAAGAGATTTGATCTAAAATTGGTTGTTTAAATATTTCTTTAACTGTAGACAGTTTTTTAGGACAATTTTATGTTTAAAAAACTTTATAATATTTTAAGAATCATACCCGTATGGGCAATCGCACTGGTATGTATTGTTGTTTTTACAAATACCGTTTTTTTTATCAACAGGTTTAATTCTCCCTATGATGGTAAAATGGTAAAAAGCCATACTGATTGGCATATTAAAGCGGTCATGAAAGGAAGTCCGGCTGATATTGCAGGGATAGAACCAGGAGATTTGGTTTTTAGATTTTTTCCTAAAGATTCCAGTCTACTTGAAAAACGAATATCTTTTATATGGGGAGCTTATAAATCGGGAGATGTCATTAATTATACAATCAAAAGGGACGGTAACGAATTGACAATTCCTGTGACGCTGGGTTCAATAATGGATAAATATGGGCCATTTTATATTTTGCTGTATGTAATTTTATTATCATTAGTGTTTTAAGTCTATTTATACTCTATAAAAAGCCGGGAGCCTTAGCGGTGAAATTATTTTTTGTTTGTATTCAGTTCTTTATTATCCTGTCAAATGGACGAATGATGTTTTACCAGGATTTGCCTGCAAATGTTGCAAATGCATTTTATTGGACAACAGCTTTTCTGACCGGACCAACAATGATACATTTTCATCTGATTTTTCCTGAAAAAACTGCGATTATTAAACGATTCCGTAGTATTCCATGGATTTTTTATGGATTATCCTTAATTGGCCTCTTTTTTATTATTGGGTACTATACTTTTTTTAATTCATCGCAAATAATATCAGCCCGAGTTAATTTCATTGAAATTGAAAGGTTGATTCCTTTTTGGTATTCAATGACATTGTCTTTAGCATTGCTTATTGCCCTTTTTCAGTTTACAACAATTAAAAACTCTTTAGCTAAAAACCAGCTAAGAATAATAGTCTTAGGAGCCTCGATATCGTTAATTTTACCATTTATCCGGGCTTTTTTCTTTGAATTAAAAACAGAGAATTGGAAAATTATTCCGTTTATTTCCCGGATCTCATCAGCGGGATTACCACAATAATCCTGATCATTTGCATTCTCATAGCCATTTTCCGGTATAAAATCTGGGAGACAGGGCTTTATATCAGTACAGCATTTAAATATATCGTTGCTTCTGCATTTATTTCCGGCATTTATCTGGTTCTGATTTTTATGGCAGATATGTTAGCAGCTGATGAATCTGTTTCAATGAGGTTTGCAGTACTGTTCATTTCAATCCTGGTATTTGTTTTCTTACGCAACAAACTGCAGATGCTTCTTGATAAATATTACTATAGAAAAGCTTATAATGCTGAAGTTGTGATATCCGAATTTGAAAGCAGGACCTCGGGCTTTTTCGATCTGGATATTTTATTTAAAAAAATAGGGATTGAACTGGACAGGATTTTTCATTTCAGCTCATTTGCATTATTTTATAAACAGGGTGAAAACAATTATAAGCAGATGGCATTGATCGGTAAAGGAAATAATTTGGATGATAAATCATTTGTTCCGGATGCCGAGTTTCATTTTAAAAGCTGAAAAATCAAAAGTTTTCTCTTTATTTGAATTAAAAGGAGAGTATACATATTTCACAGAAATGAAGGGGACCTCATTGTGCCCGTTCAATCGGATGGACATCTGGAAGGTTTTATTATTTGCGGGCCAAAAAATCAGGAAAGTGTATGATCATAAGGATGTAAAAGTTCTTGAGCTTTTGGCTAAAAGGATCAATGCACTGGTTTTTACTGCAAAACTATATAAAAAAGATCTTGAAAATCAGCTTGCACTGTTCAATGAAAGACACAGGATATCGCGGGATATGCATGATGAACTGGGAGCTGGTCTCACTAAAATAACCATGCTCAGTGAATTACCTTCATTGCCTGACAGTAACAAAATGGATGCTTTCAACAGATTGAATAAGATTTCCGTTTCAGCAAGAGACCTGGTTTCAAAACTAAATGTCATAATCTGGGCGCTCAATCCAAATTACAATAATCTGGAAAGCCTGATTGGATACATTAGAAGGTATTTTGGAGATTTTCTTGAGAATACAGGTATTGATTTCAGGATCAGTAATATCGACAATATTCCTGATATCAGAATAACGCCTGAATACCGGAGAAATGTTTATTATTCGGTACAGGAAGCGGTGAATAATGCTGTCAAACACAGTTCCTGTACCCAAATTGCTATTCATATAGCCTTGAAAGAGGGTTTTCTGAAAATCACTATTAATGATAACGGCATCGGCTTCAATCCCGAAAAAACATAGTCATACCGGAATGGTTTATCGCGATAAAACTGAGATTCAGCCTACCATAAAAATACAACAAATGTGTGATTGTTTTTATCCTGAATCTTATTTACTTTTGCATCATGAAGGACTTGATAAAAGTAGTAATCGTCGAAGACGACAAAGTAATGCTTGAAGGCTTGAAAACCATAATCAATATGCATCCCGGATTTGAATGCGTAGCCGGTTATTTTTCGGCAGAGGATGCTATTAAGAACATCCATAATAATATTCCTGAAATCATATTGATGGACATTAATCTTCCCGGCATGTCAGGGATTGATTGCGTAAAAATATTGAAACCGCAATTGCCTGAAACTCAGTTTATGATGTGTACCGTTTATGAGGATAATGACAGTATATTTGAATCATTATGTGCCGGAGCTACCGGATACATTTTAAAAAACAGTGTACCTGCAAAAATTTACGAAGCGATCAATGATCTGTATAATGGAGGTTCTCCGATGTCATCTACCATTGCCAGAAAAGTTATTTCAACTTTCAATAAAAAGGAACCAAATATAATTGAAACAAATAAAATTACAAAAAGAGAAACTGAAATACTCGATCTTTTGGCAAAGGATACAGGTATAAAGAAATTGCAGACCTTTTATTTATCAGTTTTGATACAGTCAGGACCCATATTCACCATATTTATGAGAAACTCCAGGTTCAATCCAGGACAGAAGCCATCAACAAATTCTACCACAGTTGATTTTCCCCTATTTTTATTTATAATGCGAATCAAGAGTTAATTTTTTTTTTGCCACCATCCCGATCGTTATCGGGACTAAGACACTAAGAAACACCAAGATGTCTAAGTAAAATTTTTAGTTTTTTTTGTGTTCCGATACTATCGGAATTGTGCCTTCGAGTCTTAGTGGCTATATAACAACTGGTTATAATTCTCAACTCTTGATTGGTATTAATAATTTAACTAGAAAAAATCACACAAAATTCGTATTGATTTAGAGTTGCATTTAGAGTTATTTTGTATAAAAAATAATGTCATGAAAACAAAAACGATCTTTACCGCCTTTTTGATTTTTATCCAGATTTCAATCTATTCACAGGGTACCTGGACACAAACGAATCTTTCTCTTGCCAGAATTCAGATGGAAGCTGCCATCAACGGATCAAATATTTATTTTGCAGGTGGGAGGACAGATTCATATTGGGCAAGTTGTACTCCGAAAGTGGATATATACAATGTAGTTACGGACACATGGTCAACTGCAAACCTGTCTTTAGCCAGGTCACATCCGGCTGCTGCGAGCCTGGGAAACAAAGTCCTGTTTGCCGGTGGTTTGAATCCAAATCCAACTGCAAGGGTAGATATTTTTGATACAGGTACACAAAACTGGAGTACGGCAAATTTGTCAAAAGCTCGATTTTCAATTGGAACAGCTGTGTATGGAAGCAAAATATTATTTGCAGGAGGAGGAGACATGGTAAACAATAAAGTATTCAATACTATTGATATTTTTGACGTAGTGATTAATGCCTGGACAACAGATACTTTGTCTGTTGCACGTGGCGGTATGGGAACTGCCGTGGTCGGTTCCAAAGCTTATTTTGGGGGTGGCTATATGATGAATAACAAATGCAGTGACAGGATTGATATTTATGACTTCACCACCGGATCGTGGGAAAAAGCTACATTGCCTTTAGCACGATGTTTACTGGCAGCCACTGCTGTTGGGAAAAAGATACTCTTTGCCGGAGGTATGACTGAACAGAATTTGCCTACTGACAGGGTGGATATTTATGATACAGAGACCAAAGCATGGACTGTATCAAAACTTTCTAAACCAAGAGCTTTTGTCAGTAATGCTGCATCCATGAATGGAAAAGCATATTTTGCAGGCGGACTTTTACTCGATTTTACCACATACAATATATATGGATTTTTTGATATTGTAGATATTTATGATCCAACCACCGGAATGTGGTCAACAGAAAACTTAAGCCATTCCCTGAACTCAAATGTGGTTATCAGCTTTGGAAATAAACTCTACAGCGCAGGTGGTTTTACGGCAAATGGATATATCAAAACGGTGGATATTTACAATGCCGGATTTGGAAACTGGACCAAAACAGAGTTATCACAATACAAAGAACACATGGCTTCTGCCGTTTTAGGCGACAAGGTATATTTTGCAGGTGGGTATGCTATTAAGCCGGATTTTTCAGGACAATTTTCTACCGACAAAGTTGAAATATATGATACTAAAACCGGCAAATGGACTTATGACAAATTGTCGAAAGGCAGGGACTGGCTGGAAGGTGCAAACGCAGGTAGCAAAGTGATATTTGCCGGGGGTTGGGATGATGTGGGTAATATTCAAAAAACAGTTGATATTTATGACACATTGACTAAGAAATGGACTGTAGCCAATCTTTCAACTGCCAGATTTGAAATTACTACGGGTAAAATTGGAAATCTGGTAATGTTTGCCGGAGGATATGATAACAATTGGATAACATCAACAAGGATAGATATATATAATGCCGAAACAGGTGTATGGACTACAAACGAATTATCTGTACCCAGATGGGGAGCTGCATCAGCTTCTGTAGGAGATTTAATCATGTTTGCAGGAGGTATGAGTTTGGATGGAGCTGCTGGTACTGAAGTAATTACTGATGTGATAGACATTTATAATGCAAAAACCAAACAGTGGAGTACAGCCAAATTATCAATACCAAGGGTATTTGCCGCAGGAGTCACAGTTCAGGATAAAGTATTGTTTGCAGGAGGTCAGGATATATTTGGAGAACCTTATAAACGTGTTTATATTTATAATGTTACTACAAATGATTGGAGTATTGATTCTCTTTCTGTTGCGAGGGCTTTTCATGATAATGATCAGAATGCTGCAACAGTCTGTGGTAAAGCATTTTTTGTGGGTGGTGTGAATAGGTTACCTGGAACTTATATTGAAGACTACAATACAATTGACATTTATGATCCTGAAACAAATACCTGGGAAACTGACGAGTTACCTTACAATTTATTTGGTCATTCAGTAGTTGGTGTTGGTAATAAACTGATCGTTGCAGGTGGAATGTCAATACTTCCTCAGGGGTTTGACATTCATAAGGAAGTGTTGATCTTTGATTGCTTCACCAGCAAAACTGACGAACCCGGGATTCATCACTATGACTTAAGTGTTTTCCCCAATCCCACCTCCGATCATTTTTCCCTTGATCTGCCAGAAGACTTCAATTATGAAAATGCTGTCATGACGGTTTATGACCTGTATGGCAGGAGGGTGATGCAAAAGAAGGGAATTGAGATCATAAGAAACCATAACATGAGTGGACAGCCAGAGGGCATATATTTTATAAATCTTCAAAGCAGCATAGGAAAAGCAGTCAGCAGACTGATAAAGATGTAATAGTTTTTGACTTACATTCTAAGGCCGGGGATATTTTTTCTCCGGTCTTTTTTTTTGATAATGAGTTGTATTTCTTGATGTATTATTTGGATCGGATGTCGGAATGAATTAATTTTTACTTTATGTTTTCCGTTTCTAACCCTTCTGAATTTTGTCTCCTGTTTTCTGTCTTCTTACTTTAAAATTTTAAATGCATTAATGAATAAAAGTGTCTTTATTCATAATTATATATAAAAACCCTGACTTGTGTAAAATTCCAGCGCAGCGTTTATTATATTTGCATTTATAAATACAAATAAATGAACCTGCCAATATTTATCGATAAAGATCCGTATCTGAAACCATACCGGAATACCATAATAAGCACCCTGAGCAGAATTGCAGAAAGGGAAAGCTGGATCTGCGGTGATGGCAGTCTTTCCGATTTTGCAAATGCTCACCTATACTATGGCCTGCACAAGTCAGGGAATACCTGGATATATCGCGATAAACTGCCCGGGGCTGATGAAGTTTACCTCACAGGTGATTTCACAGACTGGAAGATAACAGATGAATTTAAACTGAGCAAAAATGATACCGGTGATTTTACAGGTGAATTCCCGGTTGATAAAATAAAACACCAGGATAAATACAGGCTGTTCATTCGTTATGGAGATCAGTCTGATTTCAGAGTTCCGGCTTTTGCCCACAGGGTTGTGCAGGATGAAGTCAGCAAAGTATTCAATGCTCAGGTCTGGGATCCTGCTGATCCTTATGTACAGGTACATAAATCTCCTAAGAAGAAACCATTTGCCCTGGTCTATGAGGCACACACGGGGATGTCATCGGATGAGCAAAAAGTCTCCACTTTCAATGAATTCAGAAAAAACATACTGCCAAGGATAAAAAAGGCAGGCTATGATACAATACAATTGATGGCAATACAGGAACATCCTTATTATGGTTCTTTTGGATATCATGTATCGGGATTCTTTGCAGTATCATCGAGATTTGGCACACCCGACGACCTGAAACTGCTTGTGGACGAAGCTCATAAAAAAGGGATAAGAGTCATCATGGATATTGTTCATTCCCATGCCGTGAAAAATACCGACGAAGGGCTGAGTCACTATGATGGTACTGATCATCTGTATTTCCACACAGGTGCCAGGGGAAATCACCCTGCATGGGATTCCAGGTGCTTCAATTACAGCAAGGATGAAGTATTGCATTTCCTGCTTTCGAACTGCAAATTCTGGATCGAGGAATATGGTTTCGATGGCTTCAGATTTGATGGCATCACGAGCATGCTCTACCTGAACCATGGCCTTGAATCCAATTTCGTAAATTACGAGATGTATTTTGATGCCAACCGGGATGAAGATGCAATAGTATATCTTGCGCTTGCTAATAAACTGATAAAACAGGTGAAACCCGATGCAATCACCATTGCTGAGGAGATGAGCGGAATGCCCGGAATAGCCACTCCGATAGAAGAAGGAGGCATAGGCTTTGATTTCAGGCTTGCCATGGGAGTCCCCGACTACTGGATAAAACTAATCAAGGAAAAAAATGACGAAGATTGGCATGTAGGTGATATCTTCTATGAACTTACCAACAAGCGGGCCGATGAAAAGGTGATAAGTTACTGCGAATCTCACGACCAGGCACTTGTAGGTGATAAAACACTGATATTCAGGCTGGCAGATAAGGATATGTATTTCAATATGGATATTGACATGATCAATCTGACCGTTAGCAGGGCAGTAGCACTGCACAAGATGATAAGAATGGTAACACTTACAACAGCCGGCAACGGTTACCTAAACTTTATGGGCAACGAATTCGGGCATCCGGAATGGATAGATTTTCCGCGTCTCGGCAATGACTGGTCATATTACTACGCACGAAGACAATGGGCACTGTCTGAGAATAAACGACTTGCGTACTACTATCTGAATGAATTTGACAGGGATATGATCTCATTGGTAAAAAAACATGATATGTTCAGGGAAGAATATCCGTATGCCATCGTTAAAAATGTTCCTGATCAGGTCCTTGTGTACAGGAGAAACGGACTGATATTTGTCTTCAATTTCAATCCTGTGCAGTCCTTCACCGATTACGGCTTTGAAGCCGAAAAAGGGAAATATGAGATCATCCTCAATTCCGACAGCCCGAAATATCTCGGTCACAACCGTATCGACGAGAACACTGAATATTTCACGACCTACGATCCGTTTACTAAAAGCACTATCTGAAGGTATATGCAGTAAACAGAGCAGTGCTGGTTTTCAGGAAGGTGGAGTGAGGATTTACGATTTAGGATTTATGAATTGGTTTTATATTTGTGCGAAGTTGCAAACTCGCACAGCAGGGGCCAAGTAAACAGGATTAAAATGGAAATTTTTTATCATTTTTCCAATACTGGCAACCTTTTCAAATGTAGTCTATGGTCACATAGCATAGGTTGATTGAAAACTGAAGACTAACATTTTTCACTTTTCACTTTTCACTTTCCTCTTGCCTCTTTCCTCCCAAAAACCAATTGGCCCTAAAATACTTCATTTATCTACAAATTCCTACAAACATTTCAACATTTTTCTACTTTTGCACTTCCAAAAAAAAATAGAATATGATTTCAGTGGACGGACTTACGGTAGAATTCAGCGGACAGACACTCTTCAAAGATATTTCCTTTTTTATAAATGAGAATGACAAAATAGCGCTCATGGGTAAAAATGGTGCCGGCAAATCCACGATGATGAAGATAATAGCGGGACTCAAAAAACCCTCCAGAGGCCATGTAAGTTGTCCTAATGATGCAGTGATAGCCTATCTGCCACAGCATCTGCTTACAGAAGATGACTGCACTGTATTTGAAGAAACAGCAAAGGCATTCGGTCATATTTTTGAACTCCGCAATGAAATTGAAAATATAAATCACCAGCTCGGCACCAGAACTGACTATGAATCTGATGAATATATGAATCTTGTAGAAAAAGTGTCAGAACTGGGTGAAAAGTACTACGCACTGGAAGAAATAAATTATGATGCTGAGATTGAAAAAACCCTGACCGGACTTGGTTTCAGAAGAGAGGATTTCCACAGACCGACAAAGGAATTCAGCGGTGGATGGAGAATGCGGATAGAACTCGCAAAGATACTGCTTAAAAAACCTGATCTTATACTCCTCGATGAGCCTACCAATCATATCGATATTGAGTCAGTTTACTGGCTTGAAAACTTTCTGGTCAACAAAGCAAAAGCCGTAATGGTTATCAGCCACGATAAAACATTTATCGACAATATAACCAACCGCACCATCGAAGTGACTATGGGCAGGATTTACGATTACAGGGCAAATTACTCACACTATCTTCAATTGAGAGAGGACAGAAGAATAGCACAGCTCAGAGCATACAAGGAACAACAGAAATTCATCGCTGAATCCAAACTTTTCATCGAACGTTTCAAAGGCACTTACTCCAAGACCAATCAGGTGAATTCAGTTGAAAGAATGCTTGAAAAACTCGAACCGGTTGAAATCGATGAAATCGATACATCCAGCATCAAATTAAAATTCCCCCCTTCTGCCAGGTCAGGTGATTATCCGGTAATAGCCGATGGACTGACAAAAAAATATGGAGACAATCTGGTATTTTCAAATGCCAATATTACAATTAAAAGAGGTGAGAAAGTAGCTTTTGTAGGAAGGAACGGAGAAGGAAAATCTACTCTTATCAAAGCCATAATGGGTGAAATAGATTTTGAGGGAATATGCAAACTCGGTCACAATGTAAAAGTTGGTTACTTTGCCCAGAACCAGGCATCTTTACTTGATCCCGGAATTACTGTTTTTGAAACCGTCGATTCAGTAGCTGAAGGAGAGGTGAGAACACAGCTGAAAAATATCCTCGGTAGTTTTATGTTCTCAGGTGATGATATCGATAAGAAAGTCAGCGTTTTGTCAGGAGGTGAGCGTACCAGGCTGGCAATGGTGAAACTCCTGCTCGAGCCTGTCAATCTGCTGATACTGGATGAGCCTACCAATCACCTTGACCTCAGATCAAAGGATGTACTTAAAGAGGCGCTGCTTGCATTTGACGGAACACTTATTCTTGTATCTCATGACCGTGATTTCCTGCAGGGGCTTGCTGAAAAGGTTTTTGAATTTAAAGATAAGCGGGTACTTGAACATTTTGAGACAATAGATGATTTCCTCATAAGAAACAAAATGGAAAACCTGAAAGAAATTGAGAAGAAAGGATGATTAATTGTCAATTGTTAATTGTCAATTGTCAATTAAATTTATAATTGTTCTTTAATATATAATAGTGTAAATTTGTATTTTAATTCATACCTTAAAACATGAAATACAAACATAAAAAATACATTTTAAAAATATTTAAAATACTGGCAATTACACTGTTGGCAATATTTTTGGTCATTGCGTTTTATATCTTTTTTTCAGGACCGAAACTTCCTGAAAATACAGATGAAATTGTTAAAAAAGTAATCAGTTCTGAATTGCCTGAATTTATAAAAGGTAAAGCAGATTATATCAGAAGCGGTGATCTGAAAATCTGGTATGAATCAATAACCCCGGCAGATACAAACAGGGGGACTATACTCCTGTTTATGGGTATTTCAAATGATGCCCTTGCATGGCCACAATCTTTTATTGATAAACTTGTCACTTCGGGCTATCAGGTAGTACGATATGATTACAGAGGTACAGGATTGTCAGACTGGGTCGAAAACTGGAAAGAAAAACCATATTCTTTGGCTGACCTGGCCAATGATGCGAAAATCATAATGGATTCACTAAAAATAAAAAGTGCTAACCTGGTGGGAGTTTCAATGGGAGGAATGGTAGCACAGGAATTTGCAATAAATTTTCCTGATAGAACTCTTTCATTAACCTCAATAATGTCTTCCGGTAATATTATCGATGAAAAACTACCCCGATATCCAAAAAAGTAGTTCTCGATTTAGTTAAAACAGGAATAAAATATGGTATTGGTAAAAGTGATGAAAACAGCATCATTCTACAACTTGCTGCGCGCGAAATTCTAAAAGGAAAAGCCAGATATGATTTAGACACCAAACTAATAGCTGAGCAGGTTTTGTATAATATGAAAAAGAGAAAAGGATTTAATCCACGGGCATCAGAACAACATCACGAAGCAACCTACAGATCAGGTTCAAGGTATGAAAAACTAAAAAACCTGAGAATTCCGGTTCTGATCATTCATGGCATTGAAGATCCATTTATACCATTAGAACACAGCAAAAAACTGGCATCTGTTATTCCTCATTCAAAAACAAAGTGGTTCAAAAATATGGGACATGATTTTCCTCCAGATCTGGAAGATTCTATAGTTTTTGAGATTGATAAGTTGATACACACCATGGGAAGACGGTAGGGATGTGGGAAGGTAAAATGGTTAATTGTAAATGGTTAATGGTTAATGGTTAATCAAATTAAAAATCAAAGATCATTTATCGTAATTCGTGATTTATCCTTCGTAATTGATAATTCGTATTTCGTAATTTATCCTTCGTAATTCGTAATTATCGCTAACGATTCCTCATGACTGGTTCTCCTGCAGAGTAAACAAAAATCTCCTGGTTTTTATTTACCGGATTTAGCTTGTGTACGATTTTATCCAGGAGTCCTGGTTCTGCCTTATATTGAAACTTCAGATCTGGGATCAGTTCCTTCATAAGAGCAACCCTTTTTTCAAGATTTTCCTCATTTACAAATAAAATAAAATCAATGTCTTCTAACTTATATGTCCGGTTATAAGATTGTGAATTCGAATGAACATTAGGGTGTTTTAATGCAAGCAAGACCTGATCATTATAGATTTGGGCAAGTTCTTTTATGCCGATATTTTTTTTAAATGTTTCCGGATTAAGTATCTCAGATGCTCTCAGTACATATTCATCGGGCCATTGACCGGAATAAAAACGTGGCATAAAAACAAATTTACCATCACCTGTACAGTCAGTCAAAAAAGATGAAACTTTAAATCCTGAAAGAAAACTCATAGCCTGAACTTGAGATTTTTTAGAGGAAGAAATACTGATCACACTGAGAATCATCAAGTTCAAAACCCAGAACACAATCATACCATAATAAGAAATTTTCTGCCACATTCCTGATTTTTTAATCCAGGTCTCCCAGCCTGTTATTCCTAAAATGACAATAAATGGTATTATTGTAAAAATAAATCTCTCCTGTTTATTAGGAAAATAAGAATGAAATGCCAGAAAAATAAAACTCGGTAAAAAAATCAACAGATGCTTTTTCCAGGCTATGAAGTATCCAAATAAAATAAATAACCCAAGGGGAATAAGGAATAATCCAGCTAAGACCCCAAGATACATGTGCCATGGACCAGTGAGATAATTGTTACGGTTCTCAATATTATAACGCACATACTCTGAAAATTCGGCAAAAGGATATCCCCAGATAAAAATATCGACAATGCTCTGAAAAAAAACTATGCTTATCAATGCTCCTGTTCCAAAAAGAATAGTATCAATCCATTTTCTTTGAATAAGTAATACAAGCCCGGTACCACCTATAAAGAGAATTGTCTGAAAACGGACCGAAAATGCGATTCCCATTACTATACCTGCTACAAAAACAATATTAAAACCCTTTCCTGTCAATTTATTACTTATTGCTTTATCCTTTAATAATAATAAATAAGTTCCTGTCAATAAAAATGGTATTGCGAAAATTTCTACCAAATTCCGTACACTAAGAAATGGCATGAACCAGAATGCTGCCATCAAAAGTCCTGCCTTGAATGCTGTTTTTTGTCTGATAATAATTTTGTGATCTTATATGAAAGTGAAACCGTAATAAGAGAAAATAAAGCATGAATGAAACGGATAAGCAGCATTTTAAAAAAAGGTGACTCAATTCCCAAAAGCTTAAAAAAACTCAGTATAAGATAATTAAATCCTACATAGAAAAAACTGTGACCTTCAGGTTTAGGATCAATCTGATTCCAGGGCAGCCAGCTGTTGTAATCATATCCGTCAACCCATGATTGTGCTGCTTCAATAACAAGGAAATGATCATCATGCATTCCGTATCCCTGAGAGAAAATAGCTGCAATCAGCCTCAAAAATAAAGCAATCATTATCACAGACAGATAAGGTTGACCTTCAATTTTTTTCCAGATTTCCTTCATATATTTTATTTTTACTTTATTTAGTCCCACCAAGGGAAAAGATTAATTTAAAAATAACTAAGATTTATAAAGCAATTATATTAGCTTAAAGGGTATATTTAACTTAAACAGCTTACATAGCTCAGACTGTTCAGATATTATTAAATCTGATATTTATTTTCAAATCAGCTAATTTTCAAATTCCCGAATTCATAAATCCGGATTTTTAATGTTAAGTGAAAGCTTTTGAGGCTTCATACCTGCTTTTTTCCAAGTTCCTCCACTTCATCGAGCCATTTTTGTCTTTTCTTAGCATCAGCAGATCTCATTTGCGGAAAACTGGTGATCTTTACAGGTTTAATCCCACAAAATTCCAATACTCCTTTTTTCATGGCATTGTGACCTGCATTGCGTAAGAACAGGGAATAATACCATTTGGGACTATCCATCGTTACTACCATTCTGGCAGATTTTCCTGTCAGAAGTTTATCCCAGAACGGTGAGTTCTCACGGTATTTAAATGCAAACCCTGGTAAAAAAACCCTGTCAATAAACCCCTTTAATAATGCCGGAAATGTAGCCCACCAGTTCGGATATACAAACACAAGGTGATCTGCATTGCTAATATCGTTCTGAATACTTACCAGATCTGGTTCAAGTTCTGTTTCCTTAGTATAACCAAACCTTAAAACCGGATCAAATTTCAAATCCGTTATATTCACTAATTTGCATTCAGCACCCGATGATTCAGCTCCTGTTTTATAATGTTTAGCCAACTAATGGCAAAAACCTTCTTTATTGGGATGACCATTGAGTATCAATATTTTTTTCATAATTCATTTATTAGTATTACAACAAAATTAATCAATTATTATCATTGGCAGCAAATTATTAAAATTTTTATCAGAATAAACCAATTTCCTTATTTTTATTTAGAACAATTACAAAGTACTTTTGTTAGTAAATCATTCTGTCTATTTAGCTGATTAAGAAATAAAAAATTAACAAAATTATTCTATTGAATTAAATCTTTACAAAAGCATTTCATATGAAAAACAAACTATTTGGAGCATTTTTATTTTTTTGTTTAGCAGTATTTTCTTTCATGTTTTTTTCTTATTCGCCCAATCCCCCTAATGGCAAAACCGGTGCACCCGGAGAAGGATCCTGTACTGACTGCCATAGTGGAAACGGAGGAGAATATAATGGAAGTCTAATGATAACAGGCCTGCCATCAGTTATAGTTGATGGAGAAACATATGAATTGACTGTAACAACATCATATACGACTGGAAGTCCTGTCAAAACCGGTTTTCAAATGGTTTGTCTGAATTCTTCAAATACAAATTCCGGCAGTTTTTCAAATCCTTCAGTTAATACAGTTCTGACTCAATCAGGAGGCAGGACTTATTTTGAACATAATCCAGCGCAGGATTTTAATGGCATCGGATCAATGTCATGGACTGTTGACTGGACAGCTCCGAATAGCCCCAATGGAATGGTGATAACATTTTATGCAAAATCAATGATAACAAATGGCAATAGTGGTACAAGTGGTGATGATATGGTAAGTGCAACAGTTTCAGGTACCCTTCAGGTTGCAGTTGATCCTTTGGTAGTGACTGTTGCATCAAAGACTGATGTAAGCTGTTTTGGAGGAAGTGACGGTACCGCAACTTTAAATGTTACAGGAGGAGTACCACCATATACCTTCCTTTGGTCAAATGGTGAGACAACAAATCTTGCAATGAATCTTAGTTCAGGAACAAATTCGGTTGTTGTTACAGATAATTCAGGAACACCTGCAAATGTAAATGTCGTAATAAATCAGCCTCAGCAATTGGCTTTCACAGAGACAATCACTAATTCGAATTGTCCGAACAGTGAAGATGGCTCTATCCAGGTACAGATCACAGGTGGCACATCACCATTTATTTATGCGTGGTCAAATGGAGCTACAACTAAGGACGTCTCTGGATTAGCTCCCGGCACTTATATATTTTCTGTCGTGGATTCGAAAGATTGTTCATTGAGTGAAAGTTTTACCGTAGGCTCTGAAAATCAGTCTCCTCAGGTATTTGTAGTGCAATCCGGTATTCTTTGTTCTGGGTCATCTGTTATTTTAAGTACCAATAATGAATTCACTTCTTATGAATGGTCAACCGGAGAAACGACCCCTCAGATAAGTGTAACCGAACCAGGTCAATACTCTGTATTGGTGACAGACCTGAATGGATGTTCCGCAACAGAATTTATCACGATTACTGAGTACTCTGCACCAGTAGCAAATATTATATTATTGCAAAATACTTTCTGTCAGGGCACAGGAAATGCAGTCCTGAGCTCCCAAGCATCTGGTTTGACTTATAAATGGTCAACAGGTGCAACGACTAAAAATATAACAGTGACTCAACAGGGTTTCTATTACCTTACAGTAACAAACAGTGCTGATTGCGAAGCAAAAGATACATTTTTCTTTGATGTACCGGTTAACTTAGTTTCAACAACCCAAATCCTTAATGGGTTAGCTGTAATGGTGACAGTACAGCTAGAATACTTCCTTTGGCAAACGGAGGAGTAATTCCATACATGTATTCATGGCTGGATCTTTCTAACAATCAAAGTTCGAATTATAACATGGGAGATACTATATCAGGTCAATCGGCAGGCACTTATGTGTTGACAATCATTGATAATGCCGCTTGTACGATCAAAGATACAATTTCGATAACAGAGCCATCATCCCTTGTGAGCAATCTAAGCTTTCAAAATGAAAGTGGTGCCGGTGCTTCTAATGGATCAGCTTCTGTAAATCCTGCCGGAGGCACTCCATCATATTTGGTATCCTGGAGCACAGGTGCGACAGGCAATCAGATTTCGAATCTCAGTCCAGGAACATATACGGTGACAATAACTGATTTCAACTTATGTACTTTAACGGAATCATTTATTATTTCTCCCGGGGATTGTAATCTTGCAGCCATTTCTTCAGTTCAGGAACCATCATGTTTCGGAGGTAATGACGGGACAATAACAATAATTACTTCTAATTCCAATCCTCCTGTTACTTATAGCTGGTCAACAGGCATTTCAAGCCAATCTCCTATATTGGGAGATGTGACTGCAGGTCTATATAGTGTTACTGTCACAGATTCAAAATCCTGCGGGATTGTAATTTCCGGAATAGTAGTCGGGCAACCCAACGCATTGATAACCAGCTTAAATGTATTTAATGAAACAAAACCTAATGCTGATGATGGTAATGCAACAGCAGTCATTTCAGGCGGTACTTCTCCGTATGAAGTTTTGTGGTCGAATGGAGAAACAGGCCCATCAATCGATAGTTTAGCACCAGGCCAATACTTTGTGGTGGTCACAGATGCTAATGATTGTTCCAGGACTGATTCTTTCGCAATCATGGAAGCTCCTCTTACAGACAATGACAACGACGGATATTTTTCAGATACAGACTGCAATGATAATGATCCCACTATCAACCCCGGAGCAACAGACATACCAAATAATGGGATTGACGAAAATTGTGACGGAAAAGATGGCACTACCTCCTCTATTGATCTGACTAAAAACAAACTTGATTTTTATCCTAATCCGACAAGTGGAATAATATATTTCGATGTTTCTAATGATAAAGAAATCCATGTGATTGTTTTTAATTCAATCGGTAAACAATTAGATATAAAACCTGTAAAAAATGCTTTGCACCTTGATAAATTTCAAAATGGAGTGTATTTTGTGAAAGTTTTTGATAATAACATGAATATTATTGATAATAAAAAGATAATTCTTAATAAATAAGATTTTATGACTATCAATGCTAATTCACCTGATGAATATATGGCACAATTGCCGGCTGACAGACAAGATGTTATCGGTAAATTGCGAAATGTAATTTTACAAAATATCCCTTCAGAATTTGAGGAAGTAATGAGTTACGGGATGATCGGATATGTTGTACCAAAAACGGTTTATCCTTCAGGTTACCATTGTGATCCTAAATTACCATTACCGTTTATAAGTATTGCTTCGCAGAAAAATTTTGTTGCATTCTATCACATGGGTATTTATGCTGATGAAAATTTGTTAAAATGGTTTACAGATGAATATCCGAAACACTGCAAAAACAAACTGGATATGGGAAAAAGCTGCATCAGATTTAAAAAGATGAGCGATATTCCTTATGAGCTTCTTGGTGAATTATCAGGGAAAATGACTGCAGAAAAGTGGATTGAAATTTATGAACGGGAGATTAAAAGGTAGTGAAAAGTGAAAAATGAAAAATGAAGAATGAAAAATGTTTGTATTACTTTGTGACTTTCCGTGAAAAAATATAACATATTAACTCCTCAAATAGTGAAAAGTGATCCTGATATCTATCGGGAGAGATAAGTGAGATAAACAGACAACTGACAACTGATTAACTGACAACTGATTAACAGACAACTGACAACTGATTAACTGACAACAGATTAAAACTGAATAAGATTATTTAACACATTTATTTTAATATACAAAAACGGAAAAAATGAGCAGAAATGTATTTAACTGGGTAGAAATATATGTTGAAGATATGCAACGGGCCCGCAAATTTTATGAAACAGTTCTCAATGAACAATTAATGCCAATGACACCTCCTGAAGGATCCCATGACCTTGAAATGATAAGTTTTCCATTTGAGGATAATGGACAAAACATCAGTGGAGCACTTGTAAAAACTTCATCAGTAAAACCCGGCATGGGTGGTACTCTTGTATATTTTACCTGTGATGATTGTGCTGTTGAAATATCGAGAGTTCAAGCTGCAGGTGGTCAGGTGATCAATGAAAAATTTTCGATTGCCGAACACGGATTCTGCGGGATTTGTATTGATACAGAAGGAAATATGATAGGATTTCATTCGATGAAATAAACATTACAAATCATTTTTAGTTAAAAAACCAGGGCGGTAGTTCTATATTATCCTGGTTTTTTTTTATTACTAGTTGTTGTTAATTGTTTTTATAAATTAATATGAATTTCATTGATGTAGATTATTTTTTTTAATTTTGGTAATTTATTACTTTAGCTATTTTTACTGAGTAACTATTTAACAAAAGAATATGCTATCAGGAATATTTATCAACTTGCTTCTTGCAATCATTATAGGCGGTACTATAGGCCTTGAAAGGGAAAGTATCGATCAGAGCAATAACAATATAGGTGGTATTAGGACTTACGCCCTTATTTCATTGACCGGAGCAATATCCGGCATTTTAGCCCTCAACAACTATGTCAATTTCAGCCTTATTATCACAACTGCTATTGTTATCATAGTAGTTATATACTATTTTATCGGTGCAACAGCTACTAAGAATTTTGGTATTTCAAGCGAATTGTCAGCAATTTTAACATACATAATCGGATTTTTACTTGCAGTTGAAATAATTCCGCTTGAAATTACTGTTGCCATCTTCGTAATTCTGATGTTTATCCTTTCAATAAAATCTATGACCACACAGCTTGTTGAAGGCATATCAAGGCAGGAACTCCAGTCTTTTATAAGCTATGCAATAATCACACTCGTTATTTTACCTATTTTGCCTGATACCTCATATAAAGTCGCGGATATTCCTGTTTTGCCGCAAATATTTACTTCACTGAACATAGATCTTGGTAAATTTGCGACTATCGATATTATAAATCCACGTAAGATCTGGTTTGTTGTTGTTCTGATAACGGGTATCGATGTTTTTGGCTATATACTTGGCAGGTTGGTTGGTGATAAAAAAGGATTTGCCCTTACAAGTTTTATCGCAGGTTTCATTTCATCAACCTCAGCTACTCAGTCACTTGCACAGAGAAGCAAATCCACAGCATTTGTCAATCACCTTGTTGGTGCTGCAGTTCTTGCCAATCTGGCAAGTTTTCTTCAGATATTTTTACTGGTAGGCCCGTTAAATCCACAATGGCTGCTCAGCATCATGCCTGCAATTTTGATAATGATAATGACCGCAGGGATCATCGCAATTATTTTATTAAAAAAGGAACAGCCTGAAGAAAATGAAGAAAATGTCGAACAGTCCAAACCAACTAAGATTTTTTCACTTTTGCCTGCTTTACGATTTGCAGGACTATTGGTACTTGTAAAGATAATTACAAAAACCTGCCTGATATTATTCGGAAATTCCGGATTTGTGATCAGTTCTGTTATTGCTTCCTTTGCCGGTATCGATGCCATTATGGTTAACCTTGCTGAAATGGCAGGAAAAAGCATTTCATTCCATTTCGCATTGCTCACCTTTATACTTGTCAATGCCACAAACCTGCTCAGCAAGACAATTTATTCCTTTGTGCTGGGAAATAAAAGATTTGCCTACAGATTTATGATATCTGCTATTTTGATAGTTGCAGCAGGATCTCTATGGTTGATTTTCATTTAATCCGATAATCTGTTTTTATGTATAATGAGAATATAAAAAATTTACAGAAGACATTATTTGTGAGCATTTTATTAGTCCTGAGTATCTCTTTCCTTTTTGGACAAAGAAAAACAGTGACTTACTATGATGATCCTTCTTCAGCCTATGAAGAAAAAGTGATAGAAGTAAATCATTTATCAGCATTTATCGAGATCGACCCATATACAAGGAGTGTAAAAGGCAAAGCTGTTTTTTCATTTACTCCTTTACGAAGTGAAATAGATTCATTAATATTCTACATTACTGACATCACTGTTTCTGAAGCAGTATTGAATAATTCATCTGTTAAGTTTAAAAAATCAGGTGATATCCTGATAATTTATCCTGAAAATGAGCAGATCACAGATAAAACAAATAAAATAAGCCTGAAATATTCGGCTTCAAATCCAAAATATCTTTATCTCACAGGCTGGGATGATCCAAAAGGCCTGATGCGAAAAGAGATCTGGGCACACAGGCCTAATTCCTGGTTACCTTACATCACAGCCAGGATCACCGTAGATTTACATGTAACATTTGACAGCAGATACAATGTTTTTTCAAATGGCATCAGGGATTCGGTGACTATAAACAATGACTACACCAAAACATGGCATTACAGCATGCCTGCTCCCCACCCTTTTTTCTCGACTGCATTGGTTATTGGTGATTATAAATGGAAATCATCCAGAACTAAATCGGGAATTCCCCTTGAATACTGGTATTATCCTGATCAGGAAGACCGTGTTGAAACCACTTACAAATACACTGAAAATATGTTTGATTTTTTCGAACAAGAACTCGGATGCCCTTATCCCTGGGTTCTTTATCGTGAAGCACCGGTAGCGGATTATCTATATGGGGCAATGGAAACGACCACTTCAACCATTTTTGGAGATTATATGTTTGTCGATGACAGAGCATGGTGGATGAGAAATTATGTAAATGTCAATGCCCATGAGCTTGCTCACCAGTGGTTTGGCAATTATATAACTCATGTTCCTCACAGCGATGTCTGGCTGACAGAATCTTTTGCGACTTACTACGCAAAATTATTTGAGAAAAACATGTACGGGGAGGATTTTTATCAGAAGGACCGGAACAATGAAATGCTGAAAGCCTATGAATTATCTGTACAGAACAGTTATCCGCTTGGATCTGGTATGGCAGGAACACAACGTATATATCAGAAAGGTTCACTTGTCCTTGATATGTTAAGGGATGTTATGGGAGATGATAATTTCAGAAAAGCAGTTACTCATTACCTAAAAAAGTTTCCTTATACCGATGCAGAATCCAAAGATTTTGAAAGAGCCATCTGGGAATCAACCGGAATGTCATTGCCATGGTTCTTTGATCAGTGGCTAAACCGGGGAGGTGAACCCGAATATACTATTTCATATAAAACAATTAGTAATAGTGTAAATATAAATATTAAGCAGACTCATAAAATTGACTCACTGGTAAAACTGTTTAAAATGCAGGTAGTTATCGACATTTATCACACCGATGGCACCAAAAAATCATTAAAGAGATGGATAGAGGATCAAAATACTGACATTGCTGTAGAAAACCAGGACAACAAGTCTGTTGCCTTTATCATCTTCGATCCGGGAAAACGCATTTTTAAAACAACAAAATTTGACAGAACTTATAAAGAGCTGATTGCCCAGGCAAAATATGCTGAAAACATGATCGACAGATATGATGCACTAATGGTCCTGAGGGAAAGTAATGATAAAGACAAACTAAAGGATATGTCAGAGATATATCATAATGAAAAATTTCACCTCAATAAATCAGAGATCATTTTTCAGCTAAAGGATACGATAAAGGCCATACAATTATTTAAAGAAGCTATAAATGACGGTGATGCACTGGTTCGGAGAGCAGTGGCAAACAATATATTGAAAGTGCCATTATCACTACAAAAGGATTACGTGCAACTGCTCAATGATCAGGATTACTATATAGTGGAAAAATCTCTTGAAAATCTGTGCACTTCATTTCCAAAAAACACTGAGAAATATCTCAAAGCCACTTCTTCTGAGACCGGATGGAGGGGAAAAAATATCAGGATAAAATGGCTGGAAATAGCAATTAAAAATAATAAAAAGAAGCATCTGGAAGAACTTAAGGATTATTCATCGGTTTCCTATGAATTTGAAACCAGAAAAAATGCTCTGGAAGCTCTGGCCCGTTTGGATTATCTTGATAGTACAGTTGCTTTTAACCTTCTCAAAGCATACTCATACTGGAATTTCAAACTTAGTGATCCGGCAAATAAAATTCTTACTGAATACAAGACAAAACCTGAAAAATGGAATCTGATTGATGATGCATACAAGATAGGTAAATGGAGAGTTGAAGAAAAAATCAAACTTGATAAATTATTTGAATAAAACCTTTTAAAAAAATTAAAAACTCAATTATGATTTACAGATTAATAGTATTTTTCATCCTTAATTTTGGAGCACTCGCATTAGGTAGCATTTTCACCGGAAAAGGAGTTCCTTCTGAATGGTATCAGTCTCTGAATAAAGCACCATGGACTCCTCCTGGCTGGGTTTTCGGAGCAGCCTGGACTACAATTATGATATGCTTTTCATTTTATATGGCATATCTTTGGAAAAATGAGGAACTCAGAAAATATCTGACGGTTTTGTTTTCCATACAATTTGTTCTTAATATTATATGGAATCCCATTTTTTTTCATTATCAAAATGCTCTGTTTGGATTGATAGTGATCACAGCCCTCACATTTCTTATAGCCGTGATGTTTTACAAATATCTGCCATATCTTAAAATCAGATCAGTTCTTATTTTACCATATCTCATCTGGTTGCTTATTGCCACTTCGCTGAATGCATATATTCTGATAAAAAACTAAGAGAATGATCATGAATACCAATATCACAGGAAAGAAAATTTTTATGACCGGTGCAACTTCAGGACTCGGAAAAGTTGCTGCTTTACATGTTGCCGGACTTGGAGCAAATGTAACTGTACTGGCAAGAGATAAAATGAAGGCAGAAAAACTGATTACTGAATTCAAGCTTAAATTCCCTGCCGGCCAGGGAAGTATCGATTATGTTGCAGGTAATCTGAATTCATTTTCATCAGTTGTTTCAGCATGTGAAAATGCAAAGTCAATGATGAATCAGCCTGACATAATAGTTCATAATGCAGGGATCATGAATTTTCAGCCGGTATTAACAGAAAATGGGATTGAAGAAACACTTCAGGTAAATCTTTTGTCACCAATGCTTATAAATCACATTTTGCTTCCTGCTATTGGTACAAACAGAGAATGTAAAATAGTTTTCACAGCATCAGGACTTCATCAGGGAGAGATAAATTTTGACAATATTGAGTTCAAAGGCAATTTCAGTAGTTTCAGGGTTTACCGTCAGTCAAAATTGGGAGTTATACTTTTGGTCAGGCTTCTGGATAAAAAACTGAATACAAAAAATATCAATTTTTATTCGAATCATCCCGGTCTGGTCAGAACAGAACTTGGCAGAAATGCAGGCTGGTTTCCGAAACTGGTATTTTGGTTTATGGGAAGATCGCCTGAAAAAGGAGCAGAAACACTTATTTACCTTTTGGAAAACAATAAAAATGAACTGAGAGGTGGAGATTATTATGCTTATAAGGTTGTAAAAAAAATTACTCCGCAAAGTTACGACATGGACATTGCTGAAAAGCTTTTGAAAGTCACCGAGGATTATTTAAAACCTTATCTGAATAAAACATCATTAATTTTTCCTGCAGATGAAAAGACTGCCTGATCTATTCTATAAAAAAACCAATCTTTTTATTGCTATTTTATTTACAGTTGCAATGGTTGGCTATGCTTCTTTAGTCCTGGGTGGCAAAAGTGAATGCTTCTCTCAGCAGCTAAATGAGGGTCAAAAAGTACTGGGGTTGAAATTGGGCTATACTAATGAATATGCTGTTTCCTTTTTCAATTCACTCGATAGTGAAGGGCTGATTTGTTATAAAAATCTGATCCTGATATGGGACAATATATTCCCGATCCTGTACGGAATAATGTATATTTTATGGATATCACTGATCTACCGAAATATTGACTTTAAATACTCCAATTTTAGATTTTTGAATATCTTCCCTCTTTTTCATATTCTGATGGACTGGACAGAAAATTTTGCTGAATTAAATCTCGTGAATCAATTTACAGTCAACAATAGCATTAGCCTTGTTTCAGTAAAATTCAGCTCTTATGTTTCATTGATTAAATGGTCAAGTTCATTTATAACTTATGGAATTTTGATTCCAGGATTGGCAATGATCATTTCTAAAAAATTGAAAAATAAATACCGTTTGTCTTAAAGCATAATTGAAGTAGTAATCACACAATTAATTACAGATGAAAATAATATTCCTGCTCTTGTTTTTCTATCAAATCGGACCAGCCAAACCTGTTTTAGATACCACTCCAAACCTGATTCAATTTGTCAACCCACTGATCGGCACAAAAAAAATGGGTCATACTTTTCCGGGGGCAACTACACCGTTCGGTATGGTACAACTAAGCCCTGAAACAAATAACCCTCCAATGTTTATTGACAAAAAATACAATCCTGAAGTATATCAGTATTGTTCAGGTTATCAGTATGATGATCAGTATATCATCGGGTTCAGTCATACTCATTTCAGCGGAACAGGCCATTCAGACCTTGGGGATTTCCTTATCATGCCTGTTACAGGAAAAATTGACCTCGATTCTGTTGAAAAAAACAATCCGGACAAGCAATTGGGGTCCAAATTTCATCATAACACCGAAATCTCTCAACCTGCATATTATAAAGTTACACTTGAAGATCATTCCATAATTGCTGAGTTGACGGCTACAGACAGGGTGGGTTTTCATCAGTATACATTTCCGCAGTCAGATGAAGTCAATATCGTCCTTGATATGATACATAATATCTATCAGCATGAAGATAAAAATGTATGGGTATTTGTCAGAGTCGAAAATGATTCAACAGTTACAGGATACCGGATCACTACCGGATGGGGAAGAACCCGGACAGTCTATTTTGCGATGCAGTTTTCTAAACCATTTAAATCTTATGGCCAAAAAAAATATGATGATTTTACGTATAAAGGATTTTACAGGAGGTTCAATGAATCTGAAAATTTCCCGGAAATGACCGGTAAAAATATCCGTGCTTATTTCAGTTTTTCAACGGAAAAAGATGAAAAGATCAAAATAAAATTTGCCCTTTCTTCTGTCAGTTCATCCGGTGCTTTAAAAAACCTTGAAAAGGAAATACCACACTGGGATTTTGAAAAGACAAAATCACAAAGCCAGTCAAAATGGAATCAGGAACTGTCAAAAATACTGATTGAAACTATAGAACCCGAAGATAAGATCACATTTTATACAGCTTTATATCACACAATGCTCAGTCCGGTTTTATATGAAGATACAGATGGGTCATACCGGGGACTCGATCAGGAGATACACATATCTGAAGGATTTACTAACTATACAATTTTCTCCCTTTGGGATACATACAGGGCATTGCATCCGCTTTTCAATATTTTCCATCCTTCGAAAAATAATGACATGATGAAATCCATGCTTGCCCATCACGATCAGAGTGTTCATAAAATGCTGCCTGTATGGAGCCATTATGCAAATGAAAACTGGTGCATGATAGGGTATCATTCAGTTTCAGCTCTAGCAGATGCAATTGTAAAAGGGACTACAGATATAGATCTGAACAAAGCATTAGCTGCCTGCATTAATACTTCGACAGTCAAATACTATGATGGTCTGGACTATTATATGACCTGGGGATTTGTCCCTGAAGATAAAAGTGCAAATTCTGTTTCCAAAACTCTTGAATTTGCCTATGACGACTGGTGCATTGCCCAGATTGCAAAAAAAGCTAAAAATAATGAAGTCTATGAAAACTATATAAAAAGATCAGAATCATATAAAAACGTTTATGATAAATATTCAGGATTTATGCGGCCAAGGCTTGAAAATGGTCAGTGGAAGGAAAAATTTGATCCCCTTGATACTCATGGACAGGGATTTATAGAAGGAAATGCACTGAATTACGGTTTATATGTCCCCCAGGCTATCGATAGCATGATAGAAATGATGGGAGGAAAAGATAAATTTTCAAAACATCTTGACAGGATATTCACCACAGTCCTGGATGAAAAGTACATTGAAAAAAATGAAGATATAACAAGAGATGGAATTATTGGGGCTTATGTTCATGGAAATGAACCCGGACACCATATTCCATATCTTTATAACTGGACAGATGAGCCATGGAAAACTCAGGAGAGAGTACGAATGATCATGAATTCAATGTATAGCAGTGAGCCAGATGGCCTTTGCGGAAATGATGATGCCGGTCAGATGAGCGCCTGGTACATATTCAGTGCTTTAGGTTTTTACCCTGTTTTACCCGGATCAGATCAGTATGCTTTAGGTAGTCCTCTGGTAAAATCAGCATTATTGTCTTTTGAAAATGGGAAAAAACTTAAGATCAGAACAACAGGTCAGGGGAAAAATAATGTTTATATTCAAAGAATCGAGTTTAACGGAAAAACAATAAACAGACATTATTTATCTCATGCTGAATTGACAGATGGAGGTGAATTGGTTTTCTACCTGTCTGATAAGCCTGTCAGGAAAAAAGAAGAAATGAAATAAAAAAACATAAATCTCTCTAAGACCTGATGTTTTTTTGGGAATTATCAATTCGAACTACGGACTTCTCCTGATCCGTTAATACTGGTATTTACTTTTGGAGTGCCTTTATACCAGATATTCCCGCTTCCGTTGATATTTGCACTAAGAGTACTGTCTGCAGTGACCTCACAGTTTCCGCTTCCATCTATATTTACTGTTGCAAACGCTGACCGGAAATCATAAGCACTTACATTTCCTGATCCCTGTATGATTGATTCAAACCTTGATGATTTTCCTTTTAGGTCAATATTTCCGGATCCATATATTCCCGGTTTTATACTTGATGGGGTATTAATGAAAGCATCAATATTTCCTGAACCAAAAATATTTAATTCCACATCACCTGCAGAATTAAAAACTCCACTTGTGGAGATATTTCCTGATCCATCAATTTTCAGGCTTTTCAGTTCTTTCATGGTGATCCTGATGCTGATCGAATCAAAACTTATTTTTCTGGCTTTTTTGTCAATAACCAGAACACCATCTTTCACTGCAATTCTGAGATTTTTAATCAAGTTCTCATTAGCTTTCACTGCAATGCTTTGATCTGATCCCTGGATGATATAGACATCAGCTCCGATTTTATTGTTCACTCCTGAAAAAGTTTGAGTTTCAAAATTCTGGCTGATCATTTTACCTCCTGTCTTTAGTAACAGGCTTCCAAGATATGATACCAAAATAATAAAAACACTGATAATTAAAAGATGTGAGATTTTCATTTTGTAAACTTTTACATAATATTAGCAATATACAAATTTACAACAAACTTATCAGAATACCAAAAATTGTATTAATATCTATAACTATATTTCTCAAGTTCTTTTATTTGAATTTTATAATTCCTTTGATTTCCATTGATAGGAATCTTAACTTTGGAGGATCCAATTATTCCTCCAATTACACCTCCGGGAAGTGCTAATAATGCCCCGGCCATTAAGGCCTTTTCTGCGGCTGTAAACCTTAAAAATCCTTTTTCGTCATCTCCGCTTACAAGTCCAATCATTCCTCCGAATAAAATACCTGCCAATACTCCTGTAAAAAACCCTTTAATTTCATTTCCTTTTTTCCTAAATTCAAGGTAATTAATATCTTCAATTTTTATTGATCTTGTTTCATGTTTAGCAATAAAATTTATGCAGATTGTGCTGTCATTAATGTCACTTAAATGGCCTGCCCTTGAATATGACTTATCCATTGATTTTATCCAAGTGTAATAGTTTGTTGGTCTTTTTTGACCAGTTGCTTGACCATGTAAATTTTGATGTAAGAAAGAAAGAAACAATATGGTCATGAATAAAAGGTGAAATTGATTTTTCATTTGTTGTAGTTTTAGATAACCTGAAAAAATGGAATTCCAATTACATACAAAGTTATACTAAAATAAGCTGAATTCAGTTTTTGGCATCAATTATTTTATAAAAGTCTGTGGTTACCAACACCTAATGTAGATTTTGTGGCTGAAGGTATTTTAGGACAATTTATTTATGTAAATCCATTGAATCATCTAATAATTGTGAGACTTGGAAAGAATAAAGTAAAAGTAAATTGAATGGCTGTTTTTACTTCTTTATTAAAAGCATATTAGCAATGAAAATACCCAGTGGCTATAACAGGCATTTGGCAAAAAAGCAGGTTCAGTACTTAACTGAACTTTATGCTTTATGTCAAGTTCAGTAGTGCTCTATAGTTCAGTTGCACAAAATCCTGCAATGCACCTGGTACTAAAGTATCAATATCAAAATTAATAGAAAAAGGTGGTTTCAAAAATTACAGAGCATGAATGGATTTCAATCATCAAAGCTATTTTAAAATTAGGCCACTATCCAAAAAAACTTCAAGAAAGCAAAAAAAAATGAATTTTAAAGTAATACAAAATAGATTTGGAAAAAGATGTAAAGCATAGCCTTTAATAGCTTTACGGAAAACAGAAGGTCACCAAAAAAAAATTGCAAATGGTTTGCAAATAAAAAAGCGGCTACAATTTTATTCATCGTAACCGCTTGATTTTCAAGTCGGGGTAGTAGGATTCGAACCTACGACCCCCTGGTCCCAAACCAGGTGCGCTAACCGGACTGCGCTACACCCCGAGAATGTGTGTGAGTTAGAGTGTGAGTGTGAGTGTGTTTTTGTGCGTAAGTGTTATTTTATATTTTCACTGACATTTCTAATCATACCTAAAAGCATTTTTGATATTTCTTCAAATCTGTCATATAATAAATTAAAATAATTATCATCCATTATTTCCAGATCTGACAAAACATGTAATATCGATACACTTTCAAAAATAGAAGCCCTTGCTCTGATATAAAATTGTTTTTTGTCTTGTACACTCATCCTTCCTGCACCTTCAGATAAATTTAGCATTGCAGATAAACTAGCTCGTTTCAACTGATCACAAAGATAATTATCCTTATTTTGATTTTTTAAAATCCAAGGAAGCAATTCTTTATTCATTTCCCGAATTTTATTATAAACTTCAAGTTTTTCAAAATCAAACACTTCACCTTTTTAAATATATTAAATAAACTCTATCCTCTCTCTAACTCACTTTATCATCACTCTCTCACTCACTCACACCCACACTCTCACTCACACTCATTTTAGCGGTGAGGGCGGGATTCGAACCCGCGGTACAGCATTACCCGTACGTCGGTTTAGCAAACCGGTGGTTTCAGCCACTCACCCACCTCACCTATTATTATTTAATTATAATTTCAATTTCAGTAAAATGCAACTCATAAAACCATTATTTTTCACCTCACTTTTATTTCTTTTATTCCTCTACTTTTATGGAATTTTAAAAGCGTGGGCAAAGATATAACTTCATCTCAAAAATACAAAATTATTTCTGACTAATTTTTAAATAAAATCACAGATTACCAAATTCTCAATTCAATCTACCATCAATGAAGACCTCTCTGGTCCCACAGATATGTATTTAAATGGTACCTTTAACTCCCTTTCAAGCATTTCAACATAATCAGAAGCATTAGGAGGAAGTTCTGTTCTTTTCCTGATCCCTGAAATATCTGAATTCCATCCTTTGAATTTTTCAAATTTAGGTCTTACCTTGATATTGACCAGGTCATATGGCAACTGATCCGTGATCCTGCCATCATTATGTTCATAGGCAGTGCAAACCTCAATTTCATCAAAACTATTAAGTATATCCAGCTTGGTCAACGCAATTTCAGTTACACCATTGATCATTATAGAGTATTTAAGCTGAGGAAGGTCTATCCAGCCACATCTTCTTTTTCTTCCTGTTGTCGCACCATACTCATGTCCTATTTCCCTGATTTTTTCTCCAGTTTCATCCTCAAGTTCAGTGGGGAATGGTCCGCTTCCAACCCTTGTCGCATAAGCTTTAGCTATACCGATCACCTTTTTTATTTTTGTTGGAGCAACTCCCAATCCTACAGAAACTCCTGCTGAAACTGTATTTGAAGATGTAACATAAGGATATGTACCATAATCAATGTCCAGCATTGTTCCCTGCGCTCCCTCAGCAAGAACACTTTTTCCTGAAGCAAGAAATGAATTAATAAAATATTCACTATCCAGAATATTAAAGTTTTTCAATATTTCAAGACTGTCAAAAAATTTCTTTTCCTCTCCTTCAATATCAAAATCAGGTATAGAATCAAACTGTTTTATTATATTTATATGTTTATTCTTTAACAACTCATATTTTTCAATAAAATTGGGAAGGAAAATATCTCCCATCCTCAACCCGTTCCTACCTGTTTTATCCATATATGTAGGGCCTATTCCTTTAAGTGTTGATCCTATTTTCATTTTACCCTTGGAAAACTCAGATGTTGCATCGATGAGTTTATGAGTCGGAAGTATCAGATGGGCCTTATTAGAGATCATGAGCTGATCCCTGACATTAAATTTCTTATCTTCCAGTTTAGATATCTCCCAGTTAAGTACAATAGGATCAATTACAACCCCATTGCCGATTAAATTTAATGTACCTTTATTGAAAATACCTGATGGAATTATGTGTAGGACATATTTATCTTCTCCTATTTTAATGGTATGGCCGGCATTCGGACCTCCCTGAAATCGGGCTACCATTCCATATTGAGGACTCAGAAAATCTACTATTTTACCTTTACCTTCATCTCCCCATTGCAAACCTATTAGAACATCAACCTGCATTTTATAATTTTTTCCAAATATACTTCAAAATCTTTAATTCAGTAACAGAAGGAGAAATATTAATAAAACTTAATGTTTTTCTAATCAGCATTGCAATCACTGCAAATTCCGTAAAACACGATATTATGCTGTAAAACCTTAAAATTGTAGGCTTTTTCTATCATTTCCTTTGTCAGCTCAAGCCTGGGATCACAAAACTCAATCACTTTGCCACAATTCCCGCATACCATATGATCATGCTGAACATTGCCCATAGATTTTTCATATTGTGTGGTATTTTTTCCAAACTGCTGTTTTCTCACCAACTGACATTCTACCAGAAGTTCAAGAGTATTATATACAGTTGCACGGCTTACTCTGTAATTTTTGGTTTTCATCTGGATATACAGGTCTTCTGCATCGAAATGATCCTCCCTGTTATATATTTCCTCAAGAATAGCAAAGCGCTCCGGAGTCTTCCTGAATTCATTCACTTCAAGATAGTCCTTGAATAGTTTTTTGACTTTTGTCAATTCAATTTGCAATTTATCTCCCATAACTTATTTTTGTTTTTCAATTCTTTCTACTGAATTAATGCCTTCTATGTTTTTTAATCTTCTTATTATCAGGTTAACCTGATTATGATTTTTAACAAAAAGGCTAACTTTTCCTTCAAAATACCCTTCTTCTCCTGAAATGCTAAAAGACCTTATATTAATACTCATATCATCAGAAAGCAGATTAACTATCTTTTTAATCACTCCCGGACCGCTGTCAATTCCTATTATAAGCAATTCTACTACGAAATTCGTATTGCTGTTTGATCCCCACTCTGCCTTTACAACCCTGTATCCATAATTTGCTAGTAAGTGCAATGCATTTGGACAATTAGCCATATGAATTTTCAATCCACTGCTTGATGTAATAAAACCAAAAATATCATCTCCCTGGATCGGATTGCAACAGTTTGCAAATGAATAATTATACTTTTCCCCAGGCTCACCATTGATATAAACAAGCGGAATATCACTTTGTTTTAAATCCCTTTCTCCTTTTTCATCTGTTGAAGCCTGAGGGATTATTTCCCTGTTTATTAGTGTCTCCTTTTTTATTAGCTTCTGTCCAATTATTTCAAAGGATTTCAGTTTTGTGAGATCTACTTTTTCATTAGCAACAGCAAAATACAGGTCGGGTCTTGATTTAAACCCGTAATATTCAACCAGCATATCTATATTTTCCTCAAAATCAACTTTCAGGTTTTTTAGTTTTCTTTCCAGAGTTTCTTTACCAAATTCTCCCTTGTACCTCCTCTCCTCCTTCATTGCCGACCTGATCTTCGATTTGGCTTTGCCGGTGATCACAAGTTTAAGCCAGTTTTCATTGGGTTTCTGATTTTTACTTGTCATTACAGATACTTTGTCTCCATTTTTGAGAACATAGCCCATTGGTACAAGCTTATTATTTATTTTGATAGCCACAGCTCTGTATCCTAAGTCAGTATGTATGTCAAAAGCAAAATCCAATGCAGTTGCTCCTTTGGGAAATATCCTCATATCACCTTTGGGGGTAAAAGCATATATTTCCTCTTTAAACAGATTGGTCTTGAAATCACTTATAAATTCAAGTGCATCAGAAGTAGATGAACTCTCAAGCAGCTCCCTTATATTATCAAGCCATCTGTCATATACATCTATTTTATTATCATTACCTTTATATTTCCAGTGTGCCGCGTATCCCCGCTCAGATATTTCATCCATCCTTTCGGAACGTATCTGTATTTCAACAAATTTGCCCTGTGGTCCGACAATTGTTGTATGCAGGGATTCATACCCATTGCTTTTCGGATTAGTAATCCAATCCTTGAGCCTTTCTGGTATCGGAGTATAAACATCAGTTATGAGCGAATATACCTGCCAGCAAATGCTTTTTTCCTTATCACTGGGAACATTAACGATTATCCTGACAGCAAACAAATCATATATTTCATCAAAAGTTACATTTTTACTCTTGATTTTATTGAAAATGGAAGAGACCGATTTTGGTCTGCCAAGCACTCTGTAAGGAATTCCAAGTTCCTTGATTTTTTCATCAAGCGGTTCAATAAATTCCTTAATATATATATTCCTTTCTTTTCAGATTCTTTAAGTTTGGTACTGATCTCTTCAAATTTTTTAGGTTCGGAAATCATAAATATGATATCTTCAAACTCTTTCTTGATATTGTAAAGTCCAAGTCTGTGAGCCAGTGGTACATATATATAATTGGTTTCTGCTGCTATCCTGAGTTGTTTGTGTCTGACCATTGAACCAATTGTCCTGAGGTTGTGGAGACGGTCAGCCATTTTTATAAGCACTACCCTAACATCATAAACAAGGGTACTCAGAACTTTTTTATAATTTTCAGCCTGGGGAGATTCTACGTTATATAGTCCGTCCAATTTAGTCAACCCATCAACTATCTTTCCTATTTTATTACCAAAACGGTAAGTTATCTCATCGAGCTTCACTTCGGTATCTTCGACTACGTCATGAAGTAAAGCGCTTGTAACCGAGGTTGCACCCAGTCCAATCTCATTGAAACAAATTTTTGCAACTTCTACAGGATGATGAATATATGGTTCTCCTGACTTTCTTCGCTGATATTTATGCGCTTCCAGAGCCAGTTCAAATGCTTCCTGAACCATTTTTAGATCATCTCCAGTCATTGGTGGCTCCATATTCGCAATGAATTGGTCAAAATCATTTCTGATTATTACCAGTTCATCAGGAGTTGTTACAGTATTAGTCTTTCCCACAATTCAGGCTTTTTAAAAAATAGAATCCCAAAGATTATTAAAATAAAATCTAAATTAAAATAAATTTGAGAAATAGTGGTAATATTTTAAAAAATATATAAATTTTTTATAAAAAGCATATATCTTTGCAACTCTTTTGAAATTAACGTTGTTAAAGACCAGTACAAAGCGGGTATGGTGAAATTGGTAGACACGCTAGACTTAGGATCTAGTGCCGCGAGGCTTGGGGGTTCGAGTCCCTCTACCCGCACTTAAATTGAAACCGTATTGGGTTTTTAAAATTTTATCTTATTTATGAGTCCACAATTAAATACGGTTTCAATACACATCTTTTTGAACCACATAAAAATTTTTTCCCCTTTAACTTTTTAAAGACTTAATGATATGGATTATAAGATTAACAATATCGATGACAACAGATTTGAACTTACAATAAATATTTCAAAGGATGATTATCTACCTGAAGTGGAAACACAGCTAAAAAAGAAAAAGAAAGAAGCGAGTTTCAAAGGATTTAGAAAAGGCATGGTTCCTGACAGTTTTCTGAAAAAGACATTTGGCAACAGTGTACTTTCGGAGGTCATCAATAATAAAATGGACACCAGCCTTAGTGACATAATGAAGGAAAACAATATTGACCTTATGCTCTCCCCTATCCTTTCTGAAGGTCAGCCTCCCCTTGATATAAATATCTATGATTTACAGGATTATTCAGTCACATTTGACCTTCACAAAAAACCTACTGTTGAATTAAAAGGTATTTCAGCAGAAGATTCATACACATTCTATGATATTGAGCCAGATGAGGAAATTGTTGAGAATGATGTGAAAAACCTTAAAACAAAAAATGGAAAATTCATTCCTTATGAAGGAAGTATTACTGAGGAAATAATTCTCACTATCACTGCAAATGAACTTGAAAACGGTGAACTTAAAGAAAAGGGTTACGACACTGAGTTCACAATCAAAACTTCAGAGATAACAGAAGACTATAAAAAAAATATATTAAATTTCAAGTCAGGAGATACATTTGACTTTGATATATATAATTTTATAACCGGTGCTGACGAAAAGAAAGTTAGAGACTATATTTTAAATCTTGATGAAAAAGATTTCAAAGAAGGAGAAGATATCGGTATCGGAAATATGTTTAAAGGGAAAATAAAGAAAACTGAATCTTTTGAATTTGCTGAACTTGATGATGCATTTTTTAAAAATCTTGAAATTCCTGAAGTCTCAACTGAATCTGAATACAGGGAATTTATCAGAAAAGACCTGAAAAAATTCCACGATACTGAAAGCGAAAAGCTTCTTCACCTGGAGATAGCTGAAAATATCAAGGAAATAAATACTTTTGATTTTTCAAAAGAATATATCAAAACATGGGTAAAACAACATTATCCTGGAAAAACAGAAGAGGAAGTTGAAGATATAACGGAAAAAAGCATTAAGGACCTTCAATGGCAGAATATTGTCGATATATTGATAAAAAAATATGACATCAACGTCACAAAAGAAGAACTGGATTTCAAACTAAGACAATACGCAGCCTCTATGGTCGGTTATAATCCGGAATATATCGATAAGGTAATGGAGATGATCATCAAAGATGAAAAATATGTTAACAGCATTTATAATGAAATGTACATTGAGAGGATTTTCGGTGAAATAGCAAATAATATTACTAGGTTATCAGAGAAAACAACATTCGAAGAGTTTAAGAAAATAGCAGAAAAATACAATAAACAAAACCAGGAGAATCAGGAACATGACCATGATCACGATCATGATGAAGAAGATTAAGATTGACAATCAGTTGACTTACTTTAACTGAACAATATTGGTATTTAAGTTGTTAGCAATAATATAAATAAAAACTATGGATTTAGGAAAAGAATTTATCAAATACGCTTCCAAAGATAAAGGAATGAGCAGAATGCATCTGGAAAAGTACATAGAAGGAACATCTGTGCCCAATATTCACGGATTTACCCCTCAGGTAATTGAAGAGCGTCAGATGAATATCGTAGGAATGGATGTTTTTTCAAGGCTTATGATGGACAGGATCATTTTTCTCGGTGTGCCGATAAATGATTATGTTGCAAATGTAATTCAGGCCCAGTTGCTTTTCCTTGAATCAACTGATGCCAGCAGGGATGTGCAGATGTTTATTAACAGTCCCGGAGGGTCAGTGATCCCTGGATTGGGAATTTACGACACTATGCAGTACATTGCACCTGAAGTTTCAACAATATGTACAGGCCTTGCAGCTTCCATGGGAGCTGTTCTTCTTGCAGCCGGAGCAAAAGGCAAGCGCACTGCTCTGCATCACAGCAGGGTGATGATACATCAGCCTATGGGAGGAATGGAAGGTCAGGTATCGGATATGGAAATTTCTTATAATCTTATCAAGGAATTACAAACCGAATTGTACGAAATATTCGTCATACATACCGGCAAAGATTTCGAAACAATAAAACGTGACTGCGACAGGGATAAATGGATGAAAGCAGATGAGGCACTTGAATACGGTCTTGTAGATGAGGTAATAAAAATAAACAGGGACCAGGTAACTAAAAGTACTAAATCATAATTTACTTTTTTGATCTATGGGTAAACAAATTATTAAATGTTCATTTTGCGGTAGGCCTAAAAGCGAAACACTGCTTTTGATAGCAGGAATCGACGGTCATATCTGTGATTCCTGCGTAGAGCAGGCCATAGAAATTGTGAATGAGGAAATAGGAAGCAAACATAAGAAAGACGAAGTTCACATTCCGGATATCACTCCAAAACAAATTAAAGAATATCTGGATAAATATGTAATAGGACAGGATGATGCAAAAAAACACATTGCGGTTGCTGTTTACAATCATTACAAGAGACTAAAGCATTTCGGAAGTAAAAAAGATATTGAAATTGATAAATCAAATATCATACTTGTAGGTGAGACCGGAACCGGAAAAACTTTGCTTGCCAAAACTATTGCAAGATTCCTCAATGTACCTTTTACAATTGTAGATGCTACAGTTTTTACTGAAGCCGGGTATGTAGGTGAAGATGTGGAAAGTATGTTGTCGAGATTGTTGCAGGCATGTGATTTTGATGTGGAGGCAGCTCAGAAAGGCATAGTATATATAGATGAAATAGATAAAATAGCCAGGAAAAATGATAATCCAAGTATCACCCGCGATGTTTCAGGTGAAGGAGTCCAGCAGGCTATGCTTAAAATTCTTGAAGGTTCTGAAGTTCATGTTCCCCCGCAGGGAGGCAGAAAACACCCTGAGCAGAAGATGATAGTTGTCGATACAAGGAATATATTGTTTATTGCAGGAGGTGCTTTTTCAGGCCTGGATAAGATTATTGAAAACCGGATGAATGCTTCTCAGATAGGCTTTAATCACGATACCAAAGAAAATATCGATAAGAATGATATCTTTAAACATGTGCTTCACCAGGATCTGAAAAAATTCGGATTAATACCCGAGTTAATAGGCCGTTTGCCAGTGCTCACAGCTCTGGAAAAACTGGATGAAGATGCACTTGTCGATATACTGACTTTACCAAAAAATGCTCTCGTCAAACAATACAAAGCACTTTTTGAAATGGAAGGTATCGATTTGAAATTTCCTGCAGAATCCTTGAGATATATAGCTAAAAAAGCTATCGAATACAATCTAGGTGCAAGAGGTTTACGCTCCATTCTGGAATCCATACTTACAGATGATATGTTTGAATTGCCATCAACATCAGGTGTCAAAGAACTGGTCATTGACCTTGATTATGTCAAAAACAAAATAGAAAACAGCAAACTGATCAAGATAAAAGCAGCTTAAATGTTGCCATTCAGCCAAAATGAAGGGATCATCGTTGCTCTTGCCACTCCTCCGGGATCAGGAGCTTTAGCTATAATAAGATTATCAGGCGATGAGTGTATATCTCTTGTAAACCAATTCTTTACCGGTAATGACCTCATTGACAAGGAAGGCTATACTATACATTATGGTAATATCACAGACGAAAAAAATGAAGTTGTAGATGAAGTGCTGGTCAGTATTTTCAGATCACCCCGGTCATTTACAGGTGAAGAAATGACAGAAATTTCCTGCCATGGCTCAAATTATATTATAAATGAAATCATAAGGTTGTTTTTAAGAAACGGGGCTGAAATGGCAAAACCCGGTGAATTTACAATGCGTGCCTACATGAACGGAAAACTGGATCTGTCGCAGGCTGAATCTGTCGGTGACCTTATATCATCCAAAACCAAACTTGCTCATGATATAGCACTCAAACAACTGAAAGGGGGATTCTCATCTGAAATTAAAAATCTTAGAGAAAAACTCATTCATTTTTCAAGCCTGCTTGAACTTGAACTTGACTTCAGTGAGGAAGATGTGGAATTTGCTGACCGTGATGAATTTATAAGGCTGATTAATGAAATTCTGAATGTTATCAATAGACTTATTCAATCTTTCAAATTGGGAAATGTCCTGAAAAATGGAGTTCCAACCGTCATAATCGGAAGGCCAAATGCAGGGAAATCTACTTTGTTAAACACTCTTCTCAATGAAGAAAGAGCACTCGTTTCGGAAATAGCAGGAACTACACGCGACACTATTGAAGAAGAGCTTAACATAAATGGCTTAATTTTCAAACTGATAGACACAGCAGGGATCAGGGAAGCAAAAGATAAAATTGAGATCATGGGGATTGAAAAAACCATGAAAAAAATTGAGCAATCATCTCTGATAATCTACATTTATGATTCTTCAGCTCCTGACCTGAATTTTGTTGCTGAGGACCTGAATTCCCTGAAATCGAATGAGGTACCTGTTTTAATAGCAGCCAATAAATATGACCTCATTTCTGACAGGAACATTTTGATCCATGAAGATCATATACAGATAAGCGCTAAAAACAAAACAGACGTGGAACAACTCAAAAATCACATTTTTGATACAATCATCAGCTCATCGATCGATTCCTCAGGACTGATCATTACAAACGAAAGGCATCATTCATTGCTTATCAAAGCTTCCAAAAGTCTTGAAAATGTAGTGGAGGGACTCAAAAACAAACTTCCAGGAGATCTTGTAGCTGTCGACATAAGGCTTGCAAACCAGACACTTGGGGAGATCACGGGCACAATATCTTCAGATGACCTATTGAAGAATATCTTTGGGAGCTTTTGTATCGGAAAATGATGCATATTTAAAATCAATCCATACAAACATCTGACTTTACACTTTTGCAGATATTTGTTAGAAACGTATTCATTTTTCATTGAAAATGTGAAATTCTAATCATTTTTCATGCATTTTAATTAGTTTTCATCCATTTTAATAATTCAGGTTCACAATATTCCCAAAAAAAATACAATAAGGTTTATCCAAATTCCTGGTACAACATTAAAAAATAATACTAAATGAGTGGTTATAATGATACGACATTAAAATGCCATAATTGTAATTTTTGATATAGTCTTCATTCAGCATTTTAGAATTTATTTATTTAAAATATGCAACTTAAACTATATAATTAGTAAATCCATCAAATAAAACTCGTAAATTTGATTTTATTTATCGTAAACAATTAAGTTTTTACATTCCAAATGAGGATGTAAAATTATTAATCAAATTATTGTAATTATTCAAAATGAAAAAGCAAAGTATTCAGACAGAAATCGATGCATGGTATCTTTATAACAAACTTGCTGAAAATGAAAAAGATGAAATTATAGTAGATGTTTTCAGACAAATGAGCAACATTGAAAAGAGTCATGCAGAAATATTCGCCAAAAAGGCAAATTTAATTTTAGAAGACATTATGCAACCTTCCTGGAGAGCTAAAATATTGAACTTTATAGGTAAAGTGTTTGGCTATGATTATGTTCTTGGAAGTTTGATGGAAACTGAGAAAAGCATTTCGAATGCAATAATCAGTCAGAAAAAGAAAACGAGTCGTACTATTGATGGCTCGGAAACTAATCATGTTCAAATCTTAAGATCAATTCTTGAGAAAGGCGACAAAGTTACGGGTGCACATCTCTCAAAATTTGAAAGCCGGCACCGTTCAGTAGGAGGAAATGCTATCAGAGCCGCTGTATTGGGAGGTAACGATGGCCTGGTTTCCAATTTCAGTCTGGTAATGGGAATTGCCGGTGCTACAGCCGGTCAAAGCGGTGTACTTTTAGCAGGTCTGGCAGGTTTATTGGCAGGAGCCCTGTCTATGGCTCTCGGAGAATGGATTTCTGTTAAAAGTTCACAGGAATTATATGAAAACCAGATGAATATTGAAATGGAAGAATTGGAAAATAATCCTGAAGGAGAAATGAAAGAACTGGTCCTGATATATATGGCTAAAGGAATTCCTGAAAATCAGGCTCAACAAATGGCACAGGATATAATGAAAGATAAAAAACTTGCTCACAGTGTTTTAATTAAAGAAGAATTGGGAATAAATGCAGAAGAATTGAAGGGCTCAGCTGTTGAAGCAGCAGTTTATTCTTTTATCCTTTTTGCAATTGGGGCTATGATTCCGGTCATACCATTCTTTTTTACAAATGGTTTAAAGGCTATACTGATAAGTGTTGCTTTAAGCGCAGCCGGACTATTTTTGATAGGTGGCTCTATTACCTTATTTACAAGAAAAAATGTATTTTACTCAGGTTTCAGACAGGTTATATTTGGCTTAGCTGCTGCTGCAGTGACTTTTGGAATTGGAAAACTGATTGGAGTATCATTAGGATAATTTTAAAACCATAAATATTCAATCCATTAATAGCAGATTAAATCAGATACAATTATTTTTTTAACATTTATTATTATGCAAAACAACAGAATTAAAGTGATAATAACCGGATCCACAGGAATGGTAGGTGAAGGAGTACTGCAAGTTTGTCTAAATGACCCCAGAGTAGAAAAGATATTGTTAATAAATCGAAGGAAACTTGGACTTGAACACCTGAAAATCAAGGAAATAGTGTTGCCGGACCTTTTTGATCTGACTCCGCTGGAAGAGCAGCTATCGGGCTATGATGCCTGTTTTTATTGTCTCGGAGTATCATCAGTGGGAATGAAAAAAGATGTATATTATAAAGTCACTTACGAACTCACTATGAATTTTGGTAAAACTTTATCGAAACTCAACCCTGATATGACGTTTATTTATGTTTCAGGTGCCGGTACAGACAGCAGTGAAAAACGTTCTCAGAGCTGGGCAGGAGTGAAAGGAAAAACTGAAAACGACCTTATGAAACTGCCATTCAAAAAAGTTATTGGTTTTCGTCCGGGATTCATTAAACCGATCAAAGGTCTGCAAAACACTCATTCTTATTACAAATATGTCAGCTGGCTTTATCCTGTGGGCAGATTATTGTACACAGATGGATTCAGTACTATGGATGAAGTAGGCCGTTCAATGATCAACCTTGTATATCATGATTATTCGAAAAAAATAATCACCGGAAAAGATATTAAGATACTGGCAACAGTATGATTGAACATTTCCACAAACATGTTCTCAACCATTTTATCTCTGAAGCTTTTGAGTTTTGAAACAATATAAACTTGTTAAACAATACAGGTTTTTTTATAATTTGTTAAAGACATTCACTATTATTGTATTTTAAAATAAATTAAGAATAAATTGTAAAATGTCAACCAGAATAAATCATCTGTATATCATTATTTTTACCCTTTCAATTATCACTTTCAATTCCTGCAAAAAATCAGATCAAAAGCCAGATCAGATGGGAGGGCCTGGTAAACCACAGCTTAAAGTGGAAGGTCACATTGTTGGCAGTAAGCTGCTTACAGAAGAATTATCTGTTTCCGGTACCCTCATGCCATTTGATGAAGTAGAATTGAAACCTGAAATAGCTGGCAGAGTTGTCAAAATGAACCTTCCTGAAGGCAGATTTGTAAAATCTGGAACTTTACTCGTAAAGCTTTATGATGAAGACCTGCAGGCAAGCCTGAAAAAACTCAAATCCCAGGTGGCACTTCAGGAAAAAATATATCAGCGGCAATCAGAACTTATGAAAGTAAATGGCATAAGCCAGAATGAATATGATCAGACAGGATTACTTGTAAATTCATTGAAAGCAGATATTGAATACCAGAAAGCAATAATAAGGAAAACTGAAGTTCTGGCTCCTTTTGACGGCATCATTGGTCTAAGAAATATTAGCCCGGGAGCTTTGGTTAATACTTCTACAATTTTATCTACATTCAGAAGCAACAACAGATTAAAACTTGACTTCAGTATACCTGAAAAATACAGTTCTGAAATTAAAACCGGAATGATCGTCAATTTCAAACTTAACAATGATGAAAAAGTATATAAGGCAAGCATCATTGCTACTGAAACAGGAATAGATAAAAACACAAGAAATCTGAGGATAAGAGCTCTTGTGAATGACTCATCAGCGAAACTTGTTTCAGGATCATTTGCCAATGTCAGCCTCAAACTCAGAGAAAATAAAAATGCAATACTGGTACCAACCATGGCAATAATACCCAGTGCCCGTAAAAAAAGTGTGATTGTTGCTAAAAATGGTTTGGCAATCATGAAAGAGATTAAAACAGGCGTAAGGAAATCTTCAGAAATTGAAGTCATTGAAGGACTTTCAGCCGGAGATACTATTGTCACTTCAGGTCTTTTATTTCTAAAAGATGGAATGCCTGTTATTTTTTCCTCAGTCAAGAAAGATACTTTATGACAATCTCTGATATTGCGCTGAAAAGACCTATAGGCTCAGTAGTCCTGAGTCTGCTGATAATCCTGCTCGGAATTGTTGGTTTTGATTTTCTTGGAGTCAGACTATATCCGGCTATAGATCCTCCTGTTATCACAGTGCAGACTTCCTATACAGGTGCAAATGCAGAAATCATAGAATCGCAGATCACTGAACCTCTGGAGAAATCTGTTAATGGAATAGAAGGTGTAAAATCGATTTCATCGCAATCTGCTATCGGCAGCAGCAGGATCACGGTTGAATTCGAACTTGGTTCAGATCTTGAAAAAGCAGCTAATGATGTTCGTGATAAAGTATCTCAGGCTATCAGGAGTCTACCCCAGGATATAAACGCTCCACCTACAGTGTCAAAAGCAGATGCGAATAGTGAACCTGTGATTATGATGATTGTCCAAAGCTCAACAATGAATGAAATAGAGTTGAGTGAATATGCTGAAAATGTTGTCATGGAGAACCTTCAGACCATACCGGGTGTAAGCCAGGTTCAGATCTACGGACAACAAAAACCTGCAATGCGGCTTTGGCTTGATCCTGAAAAATTAGCATCAGTCAATCTCACTGCAAACGATGTTAATTCAGCCCTTACTAAAGAAAATGTTGAAATGCCGGGTGGTAAAATTCGTGGTGAAACAACGGAACTGACTATAAAAACCAGGGGAAGACTGGAAACAGAAGAAGATTTCAACAATTTGATCATTAAACAAAATGAAAACCAGATAATAAGACTCAAGGATGTAGGTGAAGCTGTTCTTGGACCACAGAATGAAGAATCAGGAGCTATGATCAATGGAGATGCTGGTGTCGTTATGGCTGTGGTAGGACTTCCGGGCGCAAATACAATTGAAATAGCAGATGAATTTTATAAGAGATTTGATCAGTTGAAAAAAAATGCCCCTAAAGGTGTAAGTATGATCTTAGGGAGGGACAGATCAGTTTTTGTTCGCCAGTCAGTAAATGATGTCATAGAGACTCTCATCATAGCTATTACACTTGTAGTTTTTATCATTTTCCTGTTTTTCAGGAACTGGATCATTGCTATTAGACCACTTATCGACATTCCTGTATCACTTATAGGTACTTTTTTTGTGATGTATATTTTCGGATTTTCTGTAAATGTGCTTACACTGCTTGGAATAGTTCTTGCTACCGGACTTGTGGTCGATGACGGAATTGTAGTGACAGAAAATATTTTCAAGCGCATCGAAAAAGGCATGGACAGATGGAAAGCAGCATCTGAGGGTACCAGGGAAATATTTTTTGCAGTTGTTTCAACATCGCTTACACTTGCCATCGTATTTATTCCGGTTATTTTTTTACAGGGATTCACAGGAAGACTTTTCAGGGAATTCGGCATAGTGGTAGCCTCTGCAGTACTGATATCTGCTTTAGTGTCACTTACACTCACACCAGTATTAAATGTATTCCTTGGAGGATCAATTACTCATAATTCAAGGTTTTATGTTGCAACTGAACCCTTTTTTCAGGGTTTGGAGAACTTTTACAGAAAAAATCTGGGATTTTTTATTAAAAATAAATGGACTTCTTATTTTATTCTTGCATCCTGTGTTCTTATGATTTATATTTTCATGAAAACCCTGAAATCCGAGTTATCACCTCTTGAAGACCAGAGTTTTATCAGGACCTTTGTTACTACTCCTGAAGGCACTGATTTTAACGCAACTAAGCAGGTTTTGGACAATATTGCCAAAATAAATATGGACACAGTACCGGAATCCAAATATGTCATGGCAAGATATGGAGGATTTGACGGAGGTGGGAATACGGGATTTATCGTCACATTTCTTAAAGACCCTACACAAAGAAAAGCCAGTCAGCAGGAGATCTACGACAGGATTTCAGGAATATATAAAAAAATTCCTGATGGCAGGGTAATTGCCAGTCAGGAACAGACCATATCAACATCTTTTTCAAGGGGAATGCCTGTGCAATTTGTATTACAGAATATCAATTTTGAAAAATTGAAATCTGTGATGCCAAAAATATTAGAGGAAGCAAAAAACAGCCCTGTTTTTAGTAATGTGGATGTGGATCTTAAATTCAATAAACCAGAATTGAATATTGAAGTTGACAGGCTTAAAGCCACAAGTCTCGGAGTAAACGAAAAAGATGTCTCCGATGCATTGAATTATGCTTTCAGCGGGGGAAGGGCAGGTTATTTTCTTCGCAATAATAAACAGTATTATATAATAACTCAATTTGCGCTTGAAGACCGTAATACACCTATGGATATCACAAATCTGTATGTGAAGTCCAATACCGGCCAAATGATACAGATGGACAATCTTATCAAAATGGAAGAAAACAGCAATCCTCCGGTATTATACCATTACAACAGATATAAATCAGCTACGATTTCAGCTAATCCGGCTAATGGCTATACTCTCGGTGATGGGATCAACGAGATGAACAGGATTTCTGAAAAATATCTTGATGACAGTTTTACATCTGCTCTATCGGGACCTTCCCGTGACTTCGCTGAGAGCAGCTCAAATATTTCTTTTGCACTTATTCTGGCACTTTTATTGATATTCCTGATACTGGCAGCACAATTTGAAAGTTTTATAGATCCTTTCATTATAATGTTCACGGTACCTATGGCTATAGCAGGAGGTTTATTGTCATTGTGGCTTTTTGATCAGACTTTGAATATTTTTTCTGAAATCGGATTGATACTCCTGATTGGAATCGTTACAAAAAATGGGATCCTGATAGTAGAATTTGCAAACCAGAAAAGAAAAGCAGGAATTGAGAAAACAAAAGCAGCTTTTGAAGCAGCAGTCGCTCGGTTCAGACCTATTCTTATGACATCACTGGCAACAGTATTTGGAGCATTACCTATAGCACTGGCTTTTGGTTCAGGCTTCCAGAGCAGAATACCTCTTGGTATAGTTGTAGTTGGTGGTCTTTTGTTTTCATTAGTTTTGACCTTGTTTGTGATACCTGTTATGTATATCCTCTTGTCCGGCAAAAAATCAGTCAGTGATCACTTTTAATCCTTGAAATCAGTTATTGTGAAAAATTTATTTACTTTATTATTTGCGATTTTTATTTTAACCGGCTATTCACAGAATATCCTGACCATTGATGAAGCTATAGAAATAGCTTTAAAAAACAGTTTTAATATCAGGTTTGCTGATGCAGATGTAAATATTGCAATGGCCAACAATTCGCGAGGAAATGCGGGAATGATGCCTGAAATAAATTTATATGGCATGGATAACATTGAAGCTGGTTTTATAAATCAAAAATACAGCGATGGAGAGAAAAAGAACTACCCGTTTCTGGCTTCAAATGCATTCAACACCGGAGCAGAGCTTAACTGGAAGATTTATGATGGAGGCAGGATGAAACTGGAAAAAACAAAACTTGAGGAATCCGAAACATTAAGCAGGATAAATTATAAAAATCAGGTTTTGATTACCATTTATAATGTCACCTCCGCTTATTTTGATGTTATTCGTCAGAAACAACAACTCAAATCAATAGCTGAAATAATAAGCTTCAGTAACGAAAGAGTAAAGATTGCAAATGCCGGATTTATTGCCGGTTCCTTACCTAAAACAGAAGTAATGCAATCTCAGATAGATTTGAATATCAGTCTTGAAAATGCTATACATCAGGAATATATAATCTCACTGGCAAAAAAAACACTAAATAACAGCCTTGGCAGAAATAATGATTTCATTTTTGAAGTACTTGATACCATAATTATTGAACCTCTGGATCTTACATTAGAAAAATTAACAGAAAAAATTGATTCCAATACTGAAATAAAGATGCTTCAAAACAAGCTTAGAATTGCTGAATTAAACCTTGAACAGGCTAATAAATTAAACAGTCCTGTCCTGACATTAAATGGAAATCTGAGTATTTCTCAACTTAACAATTCTGCCGGATCATTGACAGGAAGCACAAGCATCGGGCCCCAGGCCGGAGGAAGAATCTCCTACCCCCTTTATACCGCAGGAGAAAATAAAAGAAAACAGTCAGTAGCAAAAATAGAACTGATGAATGTAAGAACTGAGCTAACTGAAACAATAATGTTGCTAAAAACAGCTCTTAATTCAGCTTATGAAAGCTATGAAAATCAGGCTAAATTATTAAACATTGAGAGAGAAAACAATATTCTGGCAAGGGAAAATCTAATGATAAGTCTGGAAAGATTAAGACTGGGGCAGACAAATTCCCTTGAAATACACCAGGCTCAGGAGTACCTCATTCAATCCAACACACGTTATATCAATTTCCAGTATAATATGAAGATTGCAGAATCAAAAGTCAGACAATTATTGGCAGAAATCTGATTATTAATCAATTGTCACAAAAAAAATGCAAATTAGTTACAAAATTTAAATTAGTTTTGTATTAAAATAATAAACAACATTGGAAAAAATGTTTTATGGACGAAGATATAAGGTGGAAACAAAGATTTGTTAATTTTGAAAAAGCATTCAAGAATCTGGATTATGCATTTAAAATATCAGATCCTGATATTTTACAAAAGGCAGGAATAATTCAGTTTTTTGAAATATGTCTCGAACTGGGCTGGAAAGTCATGAAAGATTATCTTGAAGAAAAAGGAATTGCTGAAATTCATTTTCCGAGAGATATAATTAAAAAATCATTTGAAGTTCAATTGATAGAAAATGGGGCAAGCTGGTTAGAAGCTTTAAAGAACAGGAATCTGACATCTCATACATATGATGAAGTAATGGCAGACAAAGTAATTAATGATATCAAAACCAGATACTTCATAGTTTTAAAAGATCTTTACACTAAACTTAAATCTGAAGTATAATGTTTGGGCTTGATCAAAATGAAATAGATGAAATTATCCGGGTTATAAGCCAATTTCCTGAAATTGAGAGTGCATTTATTTTCGGAAGCAGAGCCAAAGGTAATTTTAAGAATGGCAGTGATGTTGATATTGCTATTAATGGCAAAGCTGCTGATTATCATACTGCTTTAAATATCAACGACATTTTGAATGAAGATACATTGATGCCATATCATTTTGACGTGATTTATTATGAAGACATCAACAATCCTGATCTAAAAAAACACATACTGCGGGTTGGTAAATTGATATACAAAAGATCAGACAAGCTTGTAATTTCGTAGCCTGCTTGCAGGTATTAATTTTTTTATCTCGATAATTTTTCAGAAATAAAAAAATATTCTATTTTTGCAATCCATTTAGGGTCTTAGCTCAGTTGGTTTAGAGCGCTTGCTTGACAGGCAAGAGGTCGGGGGTTCAAATCCCCCAGGTCCTACTGATTAAAATTATTCCTGAAAAAAATTTCAATGAAAATTAAAACTTTTGTATTTAATCCATTTCAGGAAAATACATTTATTCTGTATGATCAAAATGGTGATTGCGCTATAATTGATCCCGGATGTAATTCAGAAAATGAGAATTCAATATTATCTGCTTTTATTGAATCAAATGGTCTGATACCAGTGTATTTGCTTCTCACTCATGCCCATATAGATCATATTCTTGGAGTTAATTTTGTATCGGAAAAATATAAGCTGGTTCCGTATCTTCATCCAGCCGATCTGTTCCTTTTCACTTCAGGAATATCAGTGGCAGAAATGTATGGCCTTGACTTTACGCCTCCTCCAGTTGTCACAAGAGAAATAAATGATAATTCAGTCTTCACATTGGGAGAAAGTAAATTAACATCAATTCATTGCCCGGGTCATTCTCCGGGTGGAGTTTGTTTTTATTCTGAATCTGACAATTTGCTGATATCCGGAGATGTGTTGTTTAATTCAAGTATAGGGAGAACTGATCTTCCGGGAGGAAATTATAAACAGTTAATAGAAAGCATTCAATCAAAACTGATGATTTTACCGGACGAAACAATTGTTCACCCGGGTCATTCTGAATTTACCACAATTGGAGAAGAAAGATTGAATAATCCATTTCTATAAATACATTAATAAAATTGTTTAAAAATATTTAGTTTACTAGTTAGAAATTAAAAATTATTTATATTTTGTTATTTTACTGTATTATAGACATATTTATATTAATTATTTTTATAATATATTGAAATAATGTGTGTAATGGATTTTCAGGAAAAAAAATATGTAAAAAATTGAAAAAAAATACCAGACTTTTTGAACTAATCATACATCATATTCGTTAAATAAATATATAAAAAAGTATAATTTGAATTTTGGCATGATTTATGTACTTTAATTATTGGAATTAAAGACATTTATCAAATTGAATATATAAAGATGTAGTTTTCTTATTTTGAGACCTTAGTCGAAAGAGCCCGAGTTTGCGCTGGCAAATTTGGGCTTATTTTTTAAAAAAATAATTGACTGGAAATTACAATCTAAAACCAAAAAAAAGAGCGACATAAAACTATGCCGCTCTTTTTCACTTTATTTGATATGTTCACTGTTTTTCTCTGAAATTGTAACCAACGGTAAGCTCATGTGAGCCATTGTTGTATGCCTGAAAATCCTTAAATGCAAAGTCGTAGGAATAATAGAAATTGAACTTATTCAGTTTTGTACCCAGAATAAATCCTAAGGTGCTTTCTTCACCAATTCCGTACATTACACCTGTGGTAAATCTGTTGTCATAAAATGAAAACAACAGGTTTGCATCTATCATTGTATTATATTTCCATAGTTTCTTAACGTAAATATTTGGAGTTATACAGATTTTATACTCCGGCATTTTAAACATATACCCAACTCCGAAAATGTAATTGAATTCCTTTTCTTCTTCGATCTCTCCGTCCCTGGTATTCAGTTTTGTCCTAACAAGACTTGGGAAAGCAACACTTAACAGGAACTTATCCTGCACCAATCCGTATGCTCCGACTGCAAGTTCAAAAAACTTGTCTCCATCCTGTCTCAATTGAAGATAAGGATCATTCCTGTCTACAATTCCTTCAGAAAGTGCACCGGTAACATGATAATCAAGGTACTCGGTAGTAAAGCCAAGTCCAAAATCATAATCATCTCCTTTGATATTATAGGAATACGATAACTGTCCTTTCAAAGTCTGCAGAGCACTGTAACTGTCACTCATAACAAATGCACCCAAGCCAACCTTGTTGGCAACAGTTCCATCATAGGAAAAGCTGAAAGTTTTTGGTGATCCGGGATGATTTGCCCATGTATTCTTGAAATTAAAAAACAGATTTTGTCCACCCTGGAATGCAGTAGCTCCGGGATTTAACAGGACCGGATTGAGCATATAATGAGAATAAAGATACCTGTGCTGGGCATAGCTTGCAAGATTAATCCCCATCAATAAAACAATTATTATATATAATTTCTTCATTTTATTAGAATTTTCAATTTTAAAATCTTTATTAAAGATAGCAATAAAAAATATATTTTTCAATATCTATTATCCTGTTCTTATCTCAATATTGTTACCGAACCTTTATAAACTTCTCTTGTACCTGCATCATTCTTGCCGGTGAATACCCATAAATATCCGTCTTCAGGCAAAGGATTGCCATCTTTATCCAAACCATTCCAGGTACCATCATAATCAGCTTGTTTATATACTTCATTACCCAATCTGTTGTATATGTATAAGTAATTTCCCGATAGATCTTCATTGCATTTCATCAGGAAAAAATCATTAAATCCATCAGCATTTGGTGTTAGTATAAGTGATCCTGTGAAGCAATCGCTTTTATCGCAGTTATCAACTTTGATCTGTTCAGATAATACAACACATCCATTTTTATCAGTTACTGATACAGCATAAGTTCCCTTCAGGAGATTTTCAGCAAGAGCTGCAGAATTGCCCGGAACTCCCCAGTTATAAGTATATTGTGGTACACCACCGGTCACATTAACCTGAATTGTACCATCTTCTTTGCCCGGGTTTTCACATGTGACTTCGCCAACAACCAGGCTTAATGGCTGTGGTTCAGTGACAGTGAAAGTAGTATCTTTTGACAAATCTACTGCATCAATTACTTTAAGCGTATGGCTGCCTCCACAAACTTTATCAAAAGGAAGAGTAATTTCAACATTATCCAAAAATACCTTATAAGGTGGATTTGCTATGATTTCAGCAGTTATTGAACCATTACATTCTCCCTTACATTTAATTCCGAAGCCATTGTATTTGTTATTATTTACATTAAGTTTGATTATAACTTTAGGTAACACATTCTTTACATCAAAACTTTTTGTTTGTTTGCATCCTCTTGAATCTGTGACAACTACTGTATAATTTCCTTTAAGAAGGCCAGTTAAATCTTCTTTTGTGCTTGAGAATGCCCCTGGTCCTGTCCAGGCATATGTATATGTACCTGATCCACCTGTCACTGTAAGTTCAATAGCAGATGTAGATCCTTCCTGAACCACACCAGAAATGCTTAATACACTTTCGGGATTAGTTACCGTGAAAGTTTTCTCAGTTGATTGACCCTGAGAGTCGGTTACCGTGACTTTGAATATTCCTGCAGTCAGGCTAATCCTTTTTAACTGATTTGGAGAAAGTCCATCACCCCATACAATCGAATAAGGTGTACATCCACCAGAAACAGCTAAAGTGATTTCACCATCATTTGCATCCTTGCAGGTGATATCTTTAAACTGACTTGTCATATTAAGTGCAGTGACATCAGATGTGATTGTAAATGATTTATTTACAGGCGGGCATCCCTTTGAATCTGTCACTGTTACAGCATATGCTCCGGCATTAAGATTTGTTGCATTTGGAGTATTTCCGATTGCTGAGGGATTCCATTGATATGTATATGGAGGATTATTTCCGGTTACAGTTAATGATATTGAGCCTTTAGAAGCACAAGTTTGATTTACTATAGTTTGATTAATAACTTGTGGATTTGGTTCGGTTATTACCAGATTGTCAATGGTTTGGGTTTTTGTAGGATCATTTTTATCAGTCAATACTACTTTGTAAGTTCCTGCCCCAATTCCAATAAGAGTGTTTTTACCATCTCCTTGTGAAACAAGAACTGCGCCTTTATACCATTTAAAATTATAATCATTCACATTACCTCCCGTCATTGTTAGTAATATCCTGCCATCTATACCACCATTGCACAAAACATTTATCAGTTCTGGCACAACAGGTGGAATATCGCATTCGATTTTGACAGTATCAGGAATTTCTAGATGAGGAAGCAATACTTCATTTGAAGATACCTCAATCTCAAATCCTGGTTCACCAATTATATTTATCATAGTAGTAGACTTGCAGGCACCAATGGCATCAAAGCATAACTGGAATAAAGTTGTATTATCCGCTACAGTTTTGCTTGAAGCATCATTCCATGATATTTTAAGTCCATCATTACCATAAGCACTGATATGTTGAGCACTTATTCCTATATTATTAACAGTGCCGAGTCCTTTCCATTTAAGTACAGTTGCATTCCATTTTACAATATACTGAAATGATTCGATATTCTTGAAATTTTTTCCTTTTATATCAATGCAAACTGTTTGATCTTTTTTGGCATCATTTACTCCAATTACTGTAAATGTTACCGGATTGTTAACTACTCCAATTGTAACTTTTCCGTTTTTCTTATAGTATGGTAAAGGACCATCATCATTAGTTACTTCAAAAGGTATCTGATTTGAAAAATCAATATTGGCAACTTGTCCGTTTGAACCTAAAACCAGAAAACAAACCTCAATGAGTATTCCTCCATCAGGTATTGTTAATGGGTTGGTAGTAGCCATTGAATAGATGAGAGTATTATTGTTGATAACATTTGTTCCGATATCATCAGCAGGTGGAACATGTTCAGCAGCAAAGTTATTCTGTACTCGTACATATGATAAAATAGAAGCATCCCAGGTAATAGAAAACTGAAGCGTTGCTATCTGGCTGAAACTGTCTACCCTAATTGGAACACAAATCTCTGACCCTGTCGGAGCTGTTACATCATCTATCAGTAATCCAACCCCCACGTTTTCTCCTCCACTACCACCACAATTAGTACCAGGAATCTGGACATTACTTGGTGTGTAATTCAGCGGATACTCTGTTTCTTCTGCAAAGGAATATGTTATTAAGCTTTTTCTGAAATTATCCGGATTTGTGAGTTTCATTGTAGTCTGTTCACAAGGATCACCTACATAATCATACTTAATTGTAAACAAAACAGCACCAGTTGCCAGCGTTACCCCAGCCCCGGTATTATCATACCAATTGGCAGCCTGTACATCATTTCCAAGCTGGCTCGCTCCAAAAGACAATCCGGGAAGTGCAGTATTTGCATTTGTCACCGAGGTTTTCTTTAGTACAGTTGAATCCCATTTGACATACATCTGAAAACCAAGCACACTTGTAAACCCATTGGCTTTTACATCCACTTCTACTGAGGTTGGTGTTGCATTTTTTGTTTCAAAATAAATATTGCAAGTATTTTGAGCCAACAATGTCATTTGACCTAAAAAAATCAAGACAATAACCAAGTATTTTTTCATTTTAATAAAATTTATATTTAACTAAACAAAGAAGCATTAATTAACAATAATACACTCTTTTACACTTTAAATTTATTAACAATATTACAAAATTAAGTAATTTAATTGAATCTAATAATTTATACAGTAATAATTGTGCCAAATTTTATTTTCAGAGCATTTTTTTTAAAAAATATAACATTTAGATACAAAAAAACCTTTATCCGCTGCAAAATGAGCGGATAAAGGTCAATTTTTTTGATGACTTGATTTTTATTTAGCTAACACCACCATTTTCTTAACAGCCATATTAGCTCCGTTTTCAACTTTGTAATACAACACTCCACTTGCAAAATTCAAATCATCTCTACTCACACTTACAGAATTATACCCCTTGTTAAACTTGTTTACTTTTTCCATTATTACTTTTCCAGTAACATCATATATTGTTATTTTAACATCACCAGCTTCAGGAATTGTAAATGATATTTCCGTATCATTTGTGAATGGGTTTGGCATGTTCTGGAACAATGCAAACTCATCACTATCAGTATTTCTTGTATTCATTGACAGATCAAATATTTCCAGATCTTTATTGTAAGCTTCTGCTTTCAGATAGCTCTCCAATGAAAGTTGTTTATTCAATTGTCCATCAGTTTTTGCAGCAAATTTCAATGTCAGAAGAGTTTTATCTTCGCTTACATCAACACCTGATAATGAATTCCAGCTAAAGAATATTACATCATCATGAATTGAGTAGTTTGTATTTGCTATATTCAAAAGGCTGCTTTCCATATCCTGAAGCTCTAGCATATCGCTGTTATATGACATACTGAACTGAATACCTTCCATATTCTCCAATCCTGATATAAAGACCGGAACCTCAACTATTTCTCCAGCTTTGAATACATCGTTATTATAAATCAGGTTTGTAGAATTTCTTTGATCTAAATTGTCTGCACCATTTACTTTTACTGAATTATTAACATCACCCACTTTCAGTGCAACAAAATTATTGTCCATAATATTCTCTTTCAGGTTATCTATCAGTATATAATACATATTATCATTTCCTGATAACCATGGATTGTCGGTATTCACGAAATTGTATTTGCCATCCACAAATCTCCATGAATCGCTTTTCTCAAGTTTTAGTGTATTACCCAGTATAAGATTTCTCAATGCCAGGATGTCACTTGTAGATACTTTCTGATCATTATTTGCATCAGCTGCGATCAATTTATAAGGATTCGAAATTTTCTTGATGCCAAGTAAATGCTTTTGAATAATTACCAGGTCAAGTGTTGTCAATCCGTTCATATAATCACCTGTCATCTGTGCACCGAATCTATAACTTCTGTCAGAAGGCATCTCGAACTGGAACAGTCCGTTCTCACTTGATGTGGCAGTCATTGTTTCATGTCCTACGAGGTCTTCAGCATTGACTTTTACATTTGCAAGTTTATCATTAGTTTCAGTTTTTATTGTACCTGCAACTAAATTACCACTGATAACATTATCCTGTATGAAAACTGTCACAGTACAATAATCTCTGTTTCCAGCCATATCCCATACCCACATATCAAGTTCATTCAATCAGACGTCATCCTGAGTAAATGTTCTCAAAGAATCTTTAGGATCAGTACCCGAGAATGAGAATCTCAATTGTGTATAGCATTGTCCGCAGGTTGCTCCCGGATTACAATTATCAGTACTACCTCTATCGAAATCTCTTGCTTTAATTGTAACCATCCTTGGAGTTGTACTTGGCATAACCACTGTTGTTATTTCGCTATAACATAACGGAGTCGGATTTTTGCAGTCTTTTACTGTAAATGAATATGAGCAGAATGCAAGATTTCCACATTTGTCTTCTACAGTCCATCTTATCTGATAAATTCCCAAAGCCATATTTGTCCTTGTAAATGTATTTGTATAACCTTTTATAGGATTTGTCAGATTACCACCTGTTACTTCATATGTCCATACCAGTTCATTTGTTGGAGTACATTCATCTGTAGCTTTTCCCACTAAAGTCACATCACCTGTACAATTTGCATTGTATGCACATACAGAAGTATTTGCACAAGAAGATGTAAATTCCGGCAGATTATTATCATTGACCATTATCACCTGAGTATGAATCCACATACCAGCATAAGGATTGCCTGGAAGTCCCAGATAAACAGGATTATGATCATTGTACTGACACCAGTCTATTACTGTCCAGTCTCTAAGTATTTTATAACATGCACCATTAACCACATTGAAAACCCTGTCTTTGTAAGTTGAAGCTACCATACTGCAGAAATCATCCGCTGACAGGTTAGGTTCTCCTGTTTTTGAAGGATCAGTATCAGTATTCGAACATCCAACGAGATTAAGTTTGTCAGTTGGCCAATATGACGGCAACATAACAAAAGGATTAGTATTTACTACATTAATATATTGTGTACATTGATTTTTTCTGCCACCATTGTCTGTCACAGTCCATGTCCTGGTTATGGTACCAACATTGCATTGGTTAAGAGTTCCATTATCTATGTAAGCAATAGTACCTCCGCAATTATCCCACCATGTAGGTTGTCCACCTGTCAGGCTTACATTATGAGGATCAACATTACAATCTATAGTTACATCTTTTGGACATGTGATCTGAGGTCCTATTTTATCATCTATGTAAATCTCTACCATACATGTATTCCAATTTCCGCTGGCATCCGTAACTTTAAGCACAACCTGTCTGGTTTTTCCAACATCACCACTGCTAAAATCAGCATATGGTCCGAAAGGCCCAACAACTGCACCATTCATTCTTGCAACTAAAAATGTAATATCAGAACAGTTATCAAAACTTCCGTCATCAAATGTCTCTGCATAAACTCTGGCAGTACACTCTGTTGCAACAGTCGCTACAGTATGTTCATCACATACGGCTATTGGCGGAACATCGTCAACAACCAGTACAGTCAAAGTACCTTCTGACACATTGCCGCATTCATCAGTCAATCTGTAACGAACACAGGTCTCACCAAGTGGAAGGTCCAGTATAGTGTATATTTTCTTTCCACCAACAATTTTAGATGTAATTTTCTGAAAATATTCAAAAATTCCATTTGCAGTTGAGCAATAGCCTACTTCATAAGTATATCCATTGCTACATCCGTAGTTCTGGATGATTGGCACTGGCAATTCAACATTTGCATTGCACACAAATGGCTTAGTACTTACTGTAAAAGTCGATTGTGTATAGGTTTCAAAAGTGATTGGAGTAAGATCCATTACTTTGATTAACTGATAATGTTCACGAGGATTCTCATCTCCGTTACAACAACCATTTGAACCACCTTCACACATATCATATGCTATCCATTTTCTCAATATCTTGAATGATCCTGGACAAATTTCATGAACTTCATCAGTATACATAATATTTATCATGCAATAACCCATATTTGGCCAGATTGGATTTCCATCAATAGTTGGAACATCTATTTCATCAGGTTGTGGATAACCATCACCGTTTTTATCCCATTTTTTATCTGTATCAGAAAGTTTTCCACTTGGGCTCCTTTGCATAAAATAACCAGTACATGAAAGTGGTAAAGTATCGATACCATCCCAATTATGAGGCCAGTCCATATCTTCAAATGTATTGTGCTCCCATCTGATCACATGAGTACAAACCGGAGTTTTCATGCCTTTCCAGTCTGTTCCCTGATATTTTATTACCCTTTCCCAAAAGTATTCTCCACATTGCTCAGGATTAGCAGTAGTTACATCTGACAAAATTTTAACAGTAGCTTCAGCTACATGACAATTGTCGTTTACAATTACTCCATTACCTATACTAAGAAATCCAGTACTTTTGATTCTTAGCTTGGCATCATTTACAGTTCTGGTACTCCCGCTATTATTGAAAATAACAATTTGCCATGTTCCATCAATAAAACTGTTCGTTGCCTGAGTTCCATAGAAAAAATCATCCGTGTAAGGACTTACTAGAGGCACAGCAGTTATATATCCAAGTGGATCATATATCCTCACGGTAACACCTGAAGTACTGCTTAAATTCAAAACAGCCTGAACATAATTCATTATTTCAGATTGATTTGCAGCATTATCTACTTCAAATGGAATTGTTACAAATCCCCCTATAGGGATTGTAAATGGAAATCCGTTGTAATTAGGGCCAACACTTGGCACAATAGGCTGAGGGCCAGTGTATAAATAACTTTTATCTGTATTTGAAGTCAGATAATCTGAAAGATCTTCACTACATGGCACATATACAGTATCCAAACACCTTAATGTGGGTGCGATCTTGTCTTCAAGTGTGATTTCCCCCCAGCAAACATTATTGATGCTTGGGTCAAATCCCACTTCAGCTTTTAATTTCTGACCGGTATAATCGGGAAGAATATCTCCATCGAGAATCCACGTTCCGTTTAGACCGGCTGTTCCTACTATCTGATTGTTTTTATTGACAATCTTATAGATTTTGTAGGGACATTGGGCATTATCATTTTCCCCTTCTATTACCATTTCTGGTGTTACAACTGCAATGCATTCATTGTTGAATGACACTTGAACTAAATCATTGCAGGCAAGAGGACAATCCGGGGTCTGAGCAAAAGATTTTTGTGCAAACCCAATTGCAAACAAAAACAACAATACGATATAAGAATTTCTTATGATCGCATTAACAGTAGGTGTAAAATTCTTGTTTTTCATGAGTATTTAAAAAATTTATAGATTACAAAATTATTTCTAATTAACCCTTTTGAATCAGATGGATCAATTCAGAATACTCACGAAAGTCAAATATGATATCAGGCAATCAAGCCCTTATATATCCAAAACCTTATTTTAAAATTTCAAATTCCTTTACAAATTCAATCAATTCCTGCGAATTGACTGTCCCGATTTTTTTTAGGATATGCTTCCGGTGAACACTTGCAGTATGTTCACTAATAAACAATTCTTCCGCAATTTTTTTATTACTGTGTCCTTTGCATATCAATTCAAGAATTTCCAGTTCGCGTCGTGTCATACTCTGCCTGACTAAAAACCTGTCAACCGGTATTCTTTTTTTTTTCAAATCATTCTCAGCAATGTTGTTATTCAACTCAGGAGCTACTTTCAAATTTTCGCCTATATAAATCTTTCCCTGAACTACAGTGTTTATACACTCTATCAAAGAATCAAGATCACTCGTTTTTAAAAGATAGCCATCCACCCCCATTCTAAAACATGATTTGACTAAGTTTATGTCTCCATATGCACTTAAAATAACCAGTTTTGTATTTTTCCCGGCAATTTTAATGTCTTTGATTAATTCTTCCGGATCATAGCCAGGAAAGTTAATCTCAGTAATCACAATGTTAACATCAACCTTATTCAAATATTCAATCAGGTCTTTACCCGATGTAAAAGTAGCAGATACGCTAAACTGCATTGTAGAATAATTTTCTAAAAAGGTTTTCACACCTTCCAAAAACATCCTTTGCTGATCAGACAATACAATTTTGTATCCTGCCATGTTAAAAAAAATTATAAGTTAAGTTCAAAAAATTCACTTTTAATGAATTCTGACTTGCTATATACAAATAGAGTGCCAATTTTCACCAAATTATAGAATATCATTGATTAACAGCTATTTGTGAATTCACATATTTTCAATTGCAATATGATTTTAAAATAGTTTGCCACAATATTCCTTATCAATAAAATAAAATCATCGTTGATACACCTGAATAAACTCTTGTAATACCAGCTCACTTATTTAATATACAAAATCACTTAAAAAATAAACTCGTCAAAATTACATATGATTAAGGCTTTGCAACAGGATTTTTTATGTACTGGTCACTAATAAATTTAAGCCCCATTTTTCTCATTTAATATACCAACTCAGATAGCAGCTCCGAGGAGCTAAATATTGGTAACATCGGATGAAATCCGATGTGAATATGCCAACAAATGCTTGTTTTGGAATCATTTTTTCCCTTTGATGCAAAAATCATTACAAAACAATACACTATTTTCATTAGAACTTAGTTGCTGTTTCATTAAAAAAAGAAAAAAACTGATATTTTTATAACTTTTGTAAATAGCTATAAGTTGAAATTTACATTTTCTCCATTTATCTTTTTATAAAATTGAAGTAATATAAATGCTATTCTGAATTGGTCAAAACCTTGATAAGATATTATAGAGTTTTATACCCTTGTAATAAATACATTTTACAGATAATTTCGTTATAAATATAGATAAGATAAATAATTACAAATTACAAGAATGTAAATCAGATATTTAATTCGAAATATATTTATATTATTTATTTAATTAGCCATATTTTTGTTAATATTGTCTCTGAAAGAAAAATAATGATTCTTAAATATTAAAAATAATATTTTATTCCGGATTGCTTTCTCAAATTAATAGTTTTGAATTCTGCAAAGATAACATGCTAATAATGAGTATTTCTATTTGATGGAAAAATAAAAAACAGATGAAGGAAATCAAAATTGGTTTATTTGGAGTTGGGTATTTTGGCAATTTTCATTTGAATAATCTTTTAAAAACACGTTTTAATGTAATTGGATTTTATGATTCAGATAATCAAAGGTCCGATATGATTTCTGAAAAATTCGGTATTGAAAAATACTATCACCCTGAAAAACTTATTGAAGACTGTGATGCAATCGATATCACAACACCTACTACATATCATTATTCATTTTTAAAAAAAGCAATAGAACTCAAAAAGCACATTTTTGTTGAAAAGCCAATGACGTATGATTCTGAAGAAGCCCTGGAAATAAAGAAAATGGTTGAAAATTCAAAAACTATACTCCAGGTTGGTCATATTGAAAGATATAATCCTGTAATTGAAAATCTTAATTTATATGGATCTGAAATAGTGAATATGGAAACAAACAGATTCTCAACATATAATCCCAGAGGAACTGACGTCTCTGTAGTTTTTGACCTGATGATCCATGATATTGACCTAGTCCTGCATCTTATGGGAAATAATATCAAAAATATTGATGCTTGTGGTTACAGCAAATTTGGACCTACGCTTGAATTTGCTTCAGCAAGTCTATTATTTGAGAATGGATCGAGAGCAACTTTGAATGCCAGTATTATACATCCTTATCTTGAAAGAAAAATGAAATTATGGACGAGAGAAAAATACTATGAACTGGATCTTGGTAAAAAACACAAAGACATTTATTCATACAAAGTTAACCCTGATATCAATATGAATATTCTTTCAGGTAAAGAATCACAGGAATTCGCAACAACCAATTCTATCCTTGATGAATTGAATGAATTCTATGAATGTATAGCAAACAATACTTTGCCCCGGGTGACGGCGACAGATGGATATAACTCAATCAGGCTTGCAGAAATGATCTTAGACAAAATAAAAATGAAGAGTTGATGATTTTAAACAGACTAAAATATTATCCTTCATTCTCTATCCAGATATGTATATCAATACTTTTATCTTTAATATTTTATTCCTGCAATTTAGGTTTTGATAATGCTAAAGCACCTCATTATCTATATTTCAAAAACATCGATATTAAAACAAAATTACTATCTGAAGGAGCTCCTTCTCATAAAATAACAGAATTGTGGATATACGCTGATGGACAACTGCTTGGAGCTTTTGACAAAGAAAAACCAGTTCCAATAATCAGTGATAATGAAGTTGTTGAGATTAATATTTTTGCAGGGATCAGAGCAAATGGAAGCAAACAGGATGTTCAGATTTATTATCTTTTAAAAAATATAAATTTTAATCTTAAATATTATGCAGGAAGGATTGATACTATAGATGCTGTTTTCAGTTACTCTGAAAATGCAAATTTCGTCTTCCTTGAAGATTTTGAAAATGGCAATATTTTTTCACTTGATCTGGATGGAGATAAAAATACAGGTATTAGTATTTCTAAAAGCGAACCTCTTTCAGGAATCAACTGTGGTAAAATTATTCTAAATAAAGAACATAATACAGTTTATGTAACGAGTTCTGCAGAATTTTTTCAATTGCCTGTAACCGGGAATTATACATTCCTCGAAATAGATTATAAATGTAATACAGATTTTATCATCGGCCTTACAGGTAAAGATCCTTCGACAGGAAAAGAATATAGTTCGGACATCATTCTATTGACAAAAAAGGAAAATTGGAATAAACTATATCTTGACCTTACAAGCATAGTGCAAAACTCAGGACTAGGACTTTATAAAGTTTATTTTAAATCTGAACATGATGATTCAATAGAAAAATCAGAAATTTCATTGGATAATATTAAATTACTTTATTTGAAAAAATGAGAATTGATAAAAACATAAAGGGGATATTTATTTATTTTTTATGGAATTATGTGGCAGCTTTTATTTCATGGATTTTGTTTTTTATAATTAGAAAAACAATAGAGACTCGAACATTTTCCTTTTATAATATTATAGTTGATAAAAACTACTATCTGGGACTTCTTATAATCCCTTTTTTTTGGATTCTATTGTATTTCATTCTTGATAAAACAAAAGACATCTACAGATTTTCAAGGTTCGCAACTGTTAAACGGACTTTCTGGCTCAGCCTTATAGGCAGTTTCATTATTCTCATGGCATTACTGCGCAATGACAATGTCTTAAAATTTATAAATTTATTTGAATCTTTTCTTTTACTATTCACAATTCACTTTTTTATAACTTCATTTCTAAGGATAACAATATTAACCAAGTTTAAAAACCAGATAAAGAGCGGGGAATTATTCTTTAATACTCTTGTGGTTGGAGGAAATAATAATAGCCTTAAACTTTATGAAGAACTGAAGTCTATACCCTATAAACTGGGTTATAATTTTATTGGCTTTATTGATACAAATGGGAAGAGTAAAAATGAACTGGAAAAATATCTTCCTAAATTAGGAACTGTCAATGAAATAAATTTTGTTTTAAATGAGTATTCAATAGAAGAGGTTATCATAGCAGTAGAATCAGAAGAGCATTCTAAAGTCAATAATATCCTGAATATTTTATTTGATTCCGAAAGTAATATACTGATTAAAATAATCCCTGACATGTATCATATTTTGTTGGGAAATGTAAAGATGAACCATGTATATGGCGCTGTGTTGCTGGAAATAGATCGTGAACTAATGCCTAAATGGGAACATAAGTTAAAAAGACTGATGGATATTTCTGTCAGCATAATTGCAATCATTATACTGTTTCCTCTCTATTTATATATTGTTTTGAGAATTAAACTATCCTCAAAGGGACCAGTCTTTTATAAGCAGGAAAGAGTAGGATTAAAAGGTAAACCTTTTGATATTATTAAGTTCAGATCTATGATTGAAAACGCTGAGAATGGTGAACCAATGTTAAGCCATGAAAATGATGACAGAGTAACACGGTGGGGATCTACGATGAGAAAATACAGATTGGATGAACTTCCACAATTTTGGAATGTGATTTTAGGTGAGATGTCTCTTGTTGGTCCAAGACCGGAAAGGAAGTATTATATCGAGAAAATTACTAAAACAGCACCACACTATAAAAGATTACTAAACGTCAGACCCGGGATCACATCATGGGGACAGGTAAAATATGGCTACGCTTCCAATGTAGACCAAATGCTTCAACGTATGAAATTTGACCTTCTATATCTGGAAAACATGTCTCTGACATTAGATTTCAAAATCCTTTTTTATACAATTCTGGTCCTTATAAAAGGTAAAGGCAAATAAAAATGGTCATCATAGCTCCTGATAAATTCAAGGGTTCTTTGTCTTCAATTGAAGTTTGCGAAATCATAGAAGAAGGCATAAGCAGATTTTTACCACATACTATAATCAAAAAGTTTCCATTCAGTGATGGTGGGAATGGATTTTTAGATGTTATAAATTACTATAAAACAGGATTAAAATTTAAAGAAATCAATATCTATGATCCTCTTTTGAAATTCAGATTTACATCTAAGTATCTGACCGGAGATTCCACTGCATATATTGAGACTGCTGAATCATCAGGCATCCATCTTTCTGGATCCTAAAAATAGAAATCCATTGTATACAAGTACATTTGGTCTGGGACAGGTAATAACGGATGCATTGCAATCAGGTTATAAAGAAATCTTTATTGGACTTGGTGGCAGCTCTACAACAGACGGGGGCACAGGACTGGCAAATGCGCTTGGGTTTCAATTCTGTGACATTAATGGAAATCAGATAATACCAACTGGTCAAAATATTTTGAAGATACATAAAATAATTCCTGGTATTGTAAACCATGATGCTAGGATATATGCGGTAGCTGATGTTCAAAACTGTTTATATGGCATAGGAGGAGCAGCAAAAGTATTTTCTGCACAAAAAGGTGCATCAGCGAGTGAAATAAAATTACTGGATGCAGGATTGAAAAACCTGGCAGAAATCATTAAAAAACAGTTCTCAATCGATGTAAATGCAATTCCTGGAAGCGGAGCTGCGGGCGGTGCTGCAGCCGGTCTTCATATTTTTGCAAATGCTGGAATTATTGACGGTGCAGATTTTATCAAAGTAATTTCCGGTATAGAAAATCATCTGAGCCAATGTAAACTGTTGATAACAGGTGAAGGTAAAATAGATAAACAGACTCTGATGGGTAAAGTATGCCATAAGATTTCAATGATTGCTTTTGACCATGGAGTACCTGTTATTGGGGTGACTGGAAAAAACGCTTTGAAAAAAAAACAGTATAACAGCATAGGATTCTCCCGCATTTATCAATTAAAAGGCAGAAATATGAGTGAGGAAGAGGCAATCAATAATGCCAGGGCTTTATTACTTCATGCAAGCATGAAAATCGCTAAATCAAATATGATTTAGATGTCAATCATCCAATGAGACTATATTTTGACCTTCATAATTATCTTTGATTCTCATAAGTGGAATTTCTACAAAAAAAGATGTACCCTCATCTATTTTTGTGGTAAAATAGATTTTTCCGTTGAAAGCCTGTATCATATTAGTTGAAATAGCAAGTCCAAGGCCGGTACCTGAACTTTTTGTCGTAAAATTTGGAGAAAAGACTTTATCCAGCATTTCTTCGGCAATACCTGTGCCATTATCTGTAATTTTAATAATTGCATTTTCTCCATCTTTATATAAGTCTATAACAATTTGCCCTTCCCGTTCTGTTGGAATAGCCTGGATGGCATTCTTTATTATATTATTCAGAATACTGACAATATGATTTTTATCTGCAAAAACTATCAGGTCATTTATCGGAACATATAACTTTATACTCAAATCCTCCCTTTTACGGAAAAAATCATGGACAACTGTGACAATTTCATTAAGGTTTATTTTTTCATTTCTCGCACGGGGCATTTTAGCAAAATCAGAAAATTCTGTAGCTATTTTATCAAGATTATTTATCTGTTCTATTAGTCCAGGGGCAATCTGAGTCACCATCTCCCCTGCCCTTTCTGGATAGTTTTTTACAATACCCTGCAAGTACTGAATATTTAGCTTAAGTGGTGTTAATGGATTTTTGATCTCATGGGCTACTTGTTTTGCCATCTCTCTCCAGGCAGAATCTCTTTCGATCTTCGCAATGATTTTTTTGCTTTCTTCCAACTTTTTGATTGCGGAATTATAGATAGTGATCAATTGTCCTATTTCATCATTATTCTTCCATTCCAATGTTTCATTTTTCTCATTGAGATTGAGGACATTCAATTTTTCACTCAACTTTTCAACAGGTTTTGAAATAGAATTAGCCAGCGCAATTGCTATTGTCCCTGACAGCAAAAAAAGGAAAACGTAAATATTAAGGAAATTTGATAAAATGTTTGATGCCGTAGAGCTATATAGCTTATCTTCGAGATTATATCTGCTTATAAAATAGTTTTTATTGCCTGTATTAACAGGAAATATAGTAGCCATAAGATCAATGCCATCAATTGAGAAAATTCTGTGAATCAATTTGCTCTTAGAACCAGATTCATCAATCGGTATTTCTTTCAGAGGGAAAACTTCATTTTTGTAACTATTTCTCCTTGCATCACCAATAATTTTTCCTTTGTCTGAGTATAGGTAAAAATATTCTCTTTCATCCTTTTCCTTGCTATTCAATAAATCAAGCATACCTTGTTCTGCAGAATATTCACTATTTAGCTTAATCTCAGAATTTATTTCAGATGCAATAATACCTGAACCACTTTTCTGATAATTTTCTGACAGGTTTTTTATATAATAAAAGGCTATAATACCAATACTAAGAAATGAGATAACAAAAAGTCCAATTATACTTACCTGAATCCTGTTTTTAAGTGTTCGTACCCCTTTGAAAGTAATTTTCAGACTATCTGGCAAAAAATCAAATCTTGAATTTAATATCGAAACAATAAACACAAATAATCCGGCTAATGAAAATAATAATGAAAACATTGAAAGTGGTCTGAGGAAATCAGGTATCCTTTGGATACTAACCACTTCAACATCATCCGGTGATTTATACTTAATGAACGAATATCCAGCACTTACAAATTGAATTATATTTGTACTGTCATTGTCAAATGCTTTAACCGGAATACTATTAAATTCAGTGTTGTTAAATAGTATTTTATCGTTATGGAACACTATTAACTTCTGAAAATCGGACAACGATTTTATATTTTTTTTAATCGTTCTGTTATAAAAACTGACCCAATACAACTTACCATTTTCATCCTTATTACTTATTTGTTTTATGTAGTCTCCATTTAAAGGATTGAAATAAATGGAATCACTGATATTCAGGAACCCTGTATTCAATCTTTTAACAAAAGAATCCCCTGTTGTATAATTAGAATCAACAACATAATAATTAATCAACTCAGCAGTGCGTCTAAAGTCACCTGTTCCATTCAACAATTTTTCTTTTTGAACATCTCTTGAAAAAACACATTCCTTTAAGCCGGACATTCTGATATTATTGACAGTCCTGTTATAAACAGAAAAGATAATTAAAGCAGTAAATCCAGATACAACAATCATTAAAGTAAATATCCAGGAAGAATTTAAACGTTGCTTTTCAGTATATAAATCAAGAACAAAAATGAAGATCAAAAATGAAAGTGTTATCGGGAATATTGGTATCTGCCAGTTACTAACCAGCATTACAAGATCGACTACCAGCAAATTCGTTGCTACAAGTACTATCCTTTGTTTAAAGCTTAATAAAAGTTTGTTTATATTTGTGAAAATCCAAAATGTAAATAAAAGGTATACAAGGAATATGCCAAGGAATATTATAAACCATATTAGATCATCAATCGTGGTGCTGAATAATGCCTCTACCCTGAAAGTGACATTGGATTTGTCATATAACCATTGTATCAGATATATCACAATTAATCCTGTGCCACATATAATAAAATAGTAAAAATACCCGGTGATTATTTTCACTCTGGTTATTAAAGGCAATGATTTATTGATTCTAATTAAACCCACCAGTAAATAGTAAGTCATCAGCAAACTCATAAAGATAGTAAATGGAGACAAAAAATGTAGTCCGGAAACTTCCAAAGGTTTTATAAAAACAAACGAGGGCTCTGATGAAAACAAAGTTAAAATGATTGAGATGATAAATATCACAATCAACACAGTGAAATATTTTGAAATTCTCATCTGCAAACTTTTTACAAATGTATGAAATTATATATTAAATAAATATAAAATATATACAAAAATGTAATTTAAGGAACTATAAAGTCATAATTCAGAGATTATGATCAATACAGCAATAAATTATCAATCAATCTGACATCCCCTGCCCATGCTGCCACGATAGCCACAAGCTTTTCAGATCGATATTCCGTTATTTCTGATAAGTCATCAGTTCTGACAATTTTAAAGTACTCGGGTTTCAACCCCATATTGTTGATTTCGTTCAAGGCATGAGCTTCTATATCTGAAATTGCAAGTTTCCCTAAATTCACTTTAGTAAAAGACAACATTTTATACAGAATTGCAGCTTTTTTCCGGTCATCTGATGAAAGTCTCATATTTCTTGAACTCATTGCAAGGCCATTCTCTTCTCTGATTGTGGGTACAATTATAAGATTAACTGAACTCTTTATCTCTTTTAGCATCCGTTGTATTATTGTGAACTGCTGAAAGTCCTTCTGCCCCATATATAGATTATCGGGTTTGACAATATCGAGCAAGCGGTTTACAACCTGAACAACCCCGGCAAAATGGCCCGGACGGAACTTACCTTCCCAAACCGTGTCAAGACTGTTAAGATTTATAACAGGCCCTGACCCATAACCTTCAGGATAAATTTCCTTCTCATTTGGGTAAAATAAAATATCAACACCAGCTTTTGCCAGCTTTCCAGTATCCTCCTGTTTAGATCTGGGATATTTTAAAAGATCCTCTCTGCTATTGAATTGAGTCGGATTCACAAAAATACTGCAAACTGTTACATCATTTTTTAGTACAGATTCAGTGATAATTGACATATGGCCTTCATGCAAAGCTCCCATAGTAGGAACAAATCCAATAGTTTTACCTTTGACTCTCAAAAAATTAATTCTTTTCTGAACTGGAGCAACCTTAATGAAAACCTGCATATTAAAAGAATTTTAAAAATGGTGCAAATTAAAAAGGCTGTCTACGAAAAGTAAACAGCCTTTATATGATTTCTTTTGGTAATTAATAACTCCAAAGATCCTGTTCGAAATTGAATAGTTCCTCTTTCAATCTTTCTGATTCAAGCAAAATATCCATATCCCTGTCAAGACTCTTATCAAATTTATCAGCTAATCTTAAATCTAAAACGTTTGTTGTTTTAATAATATAGCTGGAAAACATTCTGTTTTCCATAAGATCATACCATGTCATCGGAAAGACATCATTAAAATCACTAATTACAGTTTCTTTTGCCAATGTTTCTCTTATCTCAGGATAATAAATCCAGAATAAAGGAATTTCATATTTTAATTCACCTGTCACAGGATCAACATTTTCATGCAAAGGTGATATACCCAAAATTCTAACTTTCAACATTGAAGCTTCTTTGTCAAAATACCATATCTCCTTCAATCTGAATCTCTTAATATCATCAGTATTAATCTCTGTTTCAACTACCTTAATAGTTTCTTCATAGGTATCCGGATCATAATAAGGAACAGAATCAATTCTGAAAATTCTTTTCTTTACATCTTCAGGGGAAAGCATTTTAGTAAAATCTTCATCATCAAAAGCAAAAATCTTACCTTCATTTATACCATCAACCAATAATTTGAAGAATGGCTTTTCAGGACTTCTGAATGGAATATTCACTTTTTCCCTGGTTTCAATTATCCTCCATATTTTTTTTGACCACGGTATATCCGCTTCTCTGAGTGCTTCATAAGGTAAAACCTTAGCTTCAAATATCAGGGATCTTTTAACAATATCATCTAGATACTTATCGCCAAGTGGTTCACTTGATTCAGTTTTCAAATTAGGGTTTTGAGCATTTAAGCCAAAAGCTAAGATTAAGAATAAGAAATAAAAAATTAATCTTTGCATGATTAAATTATTTAAGAATTTATTATTGAATTACGAATGTCAACGGGTTTATCTCCCTTGTTATTTTGTCACCCGGACATTTGCATTTTACACTTTCGTAGTAATACCTGTCTCCAGGTTTTGCTACATTAACTAATGCCTGAGCCTCAGACCCATATCTTCCACCTCTGTTTTCGGCAACTTTCGGATCTTCTCTTTTTGGAGCCCTTACAAGTCTGAATCCCTCAATTAGGCATTTAGCATCAAAATCAAAACTTTCCAGTACAGGTATGATTGCCTGATTTAATTTAAATTCTCCCGATGTAATAACACCACCCATCTTTCCTCCTAACATTGCCTGTGGACTTGGAATCCTTTTTACCCTAAATGCTTTCTTAGTTGGAGGTATTCCGGGTGCATTAACATCAATATATGCAAACTCATCTTTACGTGTTGGATTACTAACATTTACTGTATATGTACCATCTCCATTTCTTGTTATATTTCCACCACCAGCACCTGACATTGATACTTTCATCTGAATACTTGAAATTGCTGCAGCGGAGACTTCAACTGGATTATCAACTCCCACATAAAATACATTCATCTTTGTTGCTGCAATAGCTACTGATCTTTCACCAACTTCGTATTCAAATTCCTTTTTATAAGATTTAACCTCTTTTGTCACAGGATTTGTCACTGTGACCGTAGCATTGTATTTTTTAACTCCAGTAGAAGTTGCAGTTGTAGTGTATTTTGCTATACCATCTTTGTCCACTGGTACTCTTGCTCCATTGATACTTATACTCACCCCTGTATTAGAAGCTGAAGATGCAAATGCAGATAGAAATATTTCTGTCTCATATTTATCTCCTTTAATAATATAGGATTTTTTAGGTGCTGAAGCTACAGTAAATTGGTCGAGTATTACTTCTTCCCCTCCCAATTTTCCCAGGTAATGCTGATACACAGCTGCTTCAGTTGCCTTTACGTCATTTTTATATTTCGCAAAAATTGGCAGCACAGCACCCACAGGCATGTGGTTGAAGTTAAAATCAGCCCAGTTTCTTCTTTTAGTTTTTGATGATTTCCATGATTCATCATCAATGGTCAATGCTATTTTTGAAGCAAAAGTAGCTCTATTTTCTTTTTCAACCAGATTAAGGAATTTGTTCCTGTACTCGAGTACTTTATCGTGCAATTCCATCCCTTTACCTTTGTCAACAAGGAATTTTGTAGTCACATCAAAATTTCTCTCGCCTTTAGGTTTTTTGATACTTCCGATTAACTCATAATCCTTGTCATCGACTACACCATTTTTATCACCTGTCTGGTCAACTAAGTAAGTTGTTATTTGATCTATGTAGTCGGAAAACTCTTTGCCGTATTTGGATATTGAATCCACCTTAATAGCATAATGAGCATAAATTGGCTTTGCTTGCGCTCTTTCCTTTATCGTAGCTGGAAGTTTTGTGTTTTGTTCATCTAAGGCAATACTGGATTTTGACAATCCATCGTTAACCATGTCGAATGCATTAAAAACCTCTGCAGATACGTTCAAAGCAAGCAAGGCAGTCAGCACGATGTACATTACGTTGATCATCAGCTGACGCGGTTCCTTAGGTATTGACATATTTTATATTTTTAATTGTTATTATAATAGTTTAAACTGCTATTAGCTTTTAAACTGATAGGCGGCTAATACATTGCCATATACCTTATTAAGGTGTTCCAGATTTGTATTCAATGAAGTCATATGAGCTTTGTATTTTACAGTGTCTTCTGCTGTTTCACTCAATGTAGCCATGGCTTCATTAATCTTTTTGTAGAAATTGTGCATAGATTTTACATTGTCGGCTGTTTCAGAGAAATCAACTTCCTGTAAAGCTCTTAATGAACCAAGACTTTTTGACATTGTTTGCAATTCTTCAAGCATTCCTCCCAATTTGGACTCAACACTGTCAGCATTCAATGGACGATATTCTGAACTTCCACCTTCTGTCAGGGGTATCAATCTGGCATTATGCTTATCCAATCCCGGATATAATTTTTCCCAGTAATAATCTTTTTCAGGTCCTACTAAACCTAAAAATAAAAATATAAATGCTTCAACTCCCAAACCTACTGTGATAGCGAAACTACCCCATGCAGCGTTAGTCAATTTTCCCAAAGCTCCAAGCATAACCACAGAAGCTCCGACACCAATTGCCAGATTTTTAAGATATTTAAACTGATTTGATCTTAAGAAACTCATAATACTTTTTTTTTTGATTAAATAATAATTTTTTCGTTGCTTTATAAATAATAATAATAATAAAAGAAAATTAATTGAAATCAGATATAGATCGTCCCAGGAAAGTCAATGTAGACCTGAAACCAATATAAGATTTTGTTGTATCCTGAAATTCATAATCCCTCGATCCATTTTGAAGGTAATAATATACATCCTTCCATGATCCACCTCTAACAACCTTCCTTTTCATTGCCAAAGGATCGTCAGAAGTTGCATTGTATGTAATATTAGGATTGAGGTCGTGTTCGATCTGATATCCATAAGGAATATATGCTGATTCTGTCCATTCTGAAACATTACCTGCCATATTGAATAAACCATAATCATTAGGGAAATAAGCATCAGCTTTAACTGTTATCATACCTCCATCTTCACCATAATTACCTCTTCCAGGTTTGAAATTTGCAAGAGGGCAACCTTTTGCATTTCTTACATAATATGATCCCCATGGATATGAAGTTCGCTCATGACCACCTCTTGCAGCCCACTCCCATTCTGCCTCTGTTGGTAAACGGAATTGCTCAGTATTAACAGCATTGCCACTATAAGAATTCCAGTATTTAGTCCTCCAATAGTTGAAAGCATTTGACATATTCCAGTTTACCCCAACAACCGGATAATCATCGTAAGCAGGATGCCAGAAATAATTTCTGGTAAATGGTTCATTGTATGAATATGCAAAATCCCTTATCCAAACTAAGGTATCCGGATATACGTTCACTTTTTCTTTATTAATTAATGCAGAACGTGAAATTTCTTTGTCGTGTGCAGCTTTTGGCCAGTCTACCCATTGCCATTGATACACAAGTTTCCTGGTATCCATTTCCCTTTTTCCATCCATTACCATATCACCCTGATAATACATCTCATCAAGTCCTTCATCTGCCCAGTCAATCTCCTGCTCCCAGTCTATTACCTCTGAGCCACCATCATTTTCGAAAACATTTCCAAGGATAGTGTGAGCTATTGAATCTCTCACATAATTTACAAATTGCCTGTATTCATTATTGGTGATCTCTGTGTCGTCCATATAGAATCCATTAATAGATACAGCTTTTTGTCTTTTGATGTATGTACGGAACATATCATCATCATCCTGTCCCATTTGCATGAAACCTGAAGGAATATAAACCATACCATAAGGGTTGATGCCTCTCCATTTAGGGCGATCCTGGACTCCTGTTAATTGTCCTGATTCTCTGCTACCACAGGATGAATATACAATTACTAAAAAGAAAAGTCCGAATAGAAAAATTACTGCTTTTTTCATAGTTAATTCAAGAATTTTATCTTATTTTTAAAAACGAGCGTAAAGATATGTTCGATTTTTTGAACAAACAAAATAAATTAATAATTATTTAAAAAAATGTTGCCAATGTTGAAACTTAAAAAACAAAATATTATTTTAAAAAATTAAAATTTTTTCAAAAGTATTAAAATTTTTACCGATCAAAACACACAAAACAGTTTTTTAATTATTGTTTAGAATATTTCAATTTAAGCGCGGATTAAATATCACAGGAGGTAATTTCCTTTTCATTTCCGGTTGTCCCAAATTTACAATAATTCTTATCTCATGAGACCCATTGTGTGCTCTTCTCAAACTGTTTAAACCAATATCATATCCATAGATTAACTTGATATTTCGACTGACATCTGCTCCCACAAACAACCCCAGAGATTCAAAAGTACTTTTACTAAATCCTCTGAAGTTAAAACCTCCAATGTAATTTTTATTGATTACAGCAGCAACACCCAGATCGGACTGAAATACCCTGAGATCGGAATAAGCCAATCCATTTAGCCTTAAATTCAGATTTTCATTATAGTTTATCTGGTATTGAAAATTAATTTTTAGCAAATCTCTTCTTGAAATTCCTGCATTACTCAATATAATTATATCCTTATCAAATTCCATTCCAATTTCAAAATTTTCAAAAATATATACTAAAAATAATTGCATTTTTAAAGAGCTTATATTTTTTCCAAATAATGATTCAAGATAATCATCATTTGGATCATAATTTCCGTTTTCAAAATAACCATCAGGAGTTTGAATTTTTGCTTTGTCAAGAATGATTCCTCTGTAAGCTGTACCTACTCCTAGCGAAAAAATTCCAATATAAGTATTATATATATAATTGTATGACAAACCCAGAGTATATTGTGAATGAGCTCCAAGATTCTGAAATGAGCATTCAACACCCGCAGCACCATTTATTCTGCTGACCGGTGAATGAAAACTTGATGAGAAACTTTGAGGTGAGTTTTCAATATTTATCCATTGTTGTCTGATGTTAATATTTAGTATTTTATTACCTGAAATACCTGCATAAGCTTTATTAATATGGTATTTTTCCAAAAAATTGATTGAACTTAAAGGGAAACCCTGGGAATTAGTTTTCCCGGGCAATAACAATATTGCCAAAAAAGGAATAGACCTGATGAATGCACTATTCGGTTTTAAAGCACATATTAAGATTTTTGTTACAATTTTTAGCATATAAAAAATTATCAAACTGATTTAAATTTTTACGCAAGGTAAATCAGATAAACCGAAAAAACAAGAAATTGTCTTTCTCATTGACACATTTGAACTACTTTTGTCTTAAAATTTAATATTATGGTAAAAATAGGAGGCCTGATCCTCGGTGAAAACCCACTGTTACTTGCTCCGATGGAAGATGTAAGTGATCCACCATTCAGAACCTTGTGCAAAGAACAAGGTTGTGATATGATGTTCACCGAATTTGTATCAGTTGAAGGGTTGATTAGAAATGCAGAGAAAAGCCTTAAAAAACTGGAAATATCGGAAGAGGAAAGACCTATTGGAATACAGATATTCGGTAGTGAATTGAATTCCATGACTGAAGCAGTTAAAATAATTGAAAAGTACAAACCTGATGTTATTGATATAAATTATGGATGCCCTGTAAAAAAAGTTGTATGCAAAGGTTCGGGAGCTGCCATATTGAAGGAAGTCGATAAAATGGTCAGTCTGACAAAAGCAATAGTTGAATCTACATCAATACCTGTAACAGTTAAAACAAGACTCGGCTGGGATGAAAACTCTATCAGAATTGAAGAGATCACTGAAATGCTTCAGGAAGTGGGAATAAAAGCTATAACAATTCATGCAAGAACAAGGAGTCAGATGTATAAGGGTGAATCCGACTGGAGTTATCTTGGCAGGATAAAAGAAAACAAGAAAATAACTATACCTGTCTTTGGGAATGGTGATATAAATTCTCCGGAAAAAGCCATGGAACACAAAAAAAAATTCAAGGTCGATGGATTAATGATAGGCAGGGCAGCTATAGGATACCCATGGATATTCAGGGAAATCAGCCATTATTTCAAAACTGGTGAATTACTTCCTCCTCCTTCGATAGAGGAAAGGGTTGAAGCTGTTAAAAGACATCTGAAATACAGTATTGAGTGGAAAGGAGAAAAAAATGGAATTAATGAAATGAGACAACATTATACCAATTATTTCAAGGGATTAAGAGATATTAAAGAATACAGAACTGCTCTAATTACAAACAACAATGAATATGATTTGTTAGCAAGCTTAGACAGGATAGTTAAAAAATATAACATTGAATCACAAGTTTGAATTTATTTTATTCCTTTACGTTAAGCTGATTATTTTTATGATTTTAATTAAGAAATGAAAATACAACTAAATAAAAAAGAAGAAGAGATATTGGGCACCATTGCAGCTGCTGCGGCAGAACTCAACTTTGAGGCTCACGCCATTGGTGGTTTTGTGAGGGATAAGATACTTAACAGACCCTGTAAGGATATAGATATAAGCTGTGTTGGTGATGGCATTGAACTGGCTTTAAAATCTGCTGAACTATTGAAAATAAATAAAAATGTGAATATTTTCAAAAACTTTGGCACTGCAATGATAAGATCCAGGGGATTTGACATCGAATTTGTCGGAGCCAGAAAGGAATCTTATAATTCAGACAGCAGAAAACCTTTCATAACACCAGGCACTATGATGGATGATCTGCTGAGACGTGATTTTACAATCAATACTTTATCTATTAATCTGAATAATTTCAATCATGGTGAAATTACAGATCAGTTCAAAGGTCTGGAAGATTTAAAGAATAAAATTATCAGAACACCCCAGGATGCTGATATAACTTTTTCTGATGATCCACTTAGAATGATGCGTGCTATCAGATTTGCGACCCAACTGGATTTCCAGATTGAAAATAATACCCTGGATGCAATCACAAGAAATAAGGAAAGGATAAAAATAGTGTCAGCTGAGAGGATCACGGATGAACTTCAGAAGATAATAGCAAGTGACAGGCCCGGAGTGGGATTCAGGTTATTATTTGAGACCGGATTGCTGAAAATAGTTTTTCCTGAACTTCAGGATCTGCACGGAGTAGAAACTATAGATGCACAATCCCATAAGGATAATTTTTTTCACACTATTCAGGTTCTTGACAATTTAGCAGAAAAAACACAAAATATCTGGTTGAGATGGGGGGCTTTACTTCACGATATTGGAAAAGCCCGTACAAAGAGATTTAATGAAGGTGAAGGATGGACTTTTCATGGACATGAAATAGTCGGGGCAAATATGACATTTAATATTTTCAAAAGAATGAAATTGCCTCTTGATGCCAAAATGAAATATGTTCAAAAACTTGTCAAACTACATTTGAGACCTATGGCTCTGGTAAATGAAATAGTATCTGACAGTGCAGTCAGAAGACTCCTCTTCGATGCAGGTGATGACATTGATGACTTAATGTTGCTTGCTAAGGCTGACATAACTTCAAAAAATCTGGCAAAGATCAATACAATAATAAACAATTACAATCTGGTAATTCAGAAGCTTACAGATGTTGAAGAAAAGGATAAGCTTAGAAACTGGCAGCCACCAGTGAGTGGTGAGGTCATAATGGATGCTTTTGGATTGAAGCCGGGTAAAGAGGTGGGAATTATTAAAAATGAGATCAGAGAAGCAATTCTCGAAGGAGTCATAAAAATAATTATGAAGATGCATTTGATTATATGCTTATAGCAGGGGGAAAAATGGGATTAACATATATCGATAAATAATTACCTGAAAACAATAACTATAAATGATAAATCTCAGCTACAAAGATATTTTTGCAGCTTTTAAATTGCCTGGAAATGAAGATAGCTGCCTGATGTTACAAAAAGATGAAATGCTATTCTCCTTTGGCATCGATTCTTTGAATTCAAAAGGATTTGCTGTATATCCATTTGATGACACTCAGGAAAAAAGTATATTTATAAAAGCTGATGAATCTTATTATAATGAGGAGTTTTGTTTTTATCCGGAAAACTATTCCAACAGGTTGAAAGAAAGCAGGGAGGATTATTTACAAAATGCAGAGCTATTTATTGATGAAGTAAAATCAAATTTTAAAAAACTTGTGCTTTCCAGGACAAAATCAATTAAAACAGATCCCGGGAATATCTATGAACTATTTAAAATTCTTGGTTCAAAGTACCCGAATGCTTTTGTTTTCCTTGTAAATCATCCGGTTACAGGAACCTGGGCAGGTGCCAGCCCTGAAATTCTTCTGTCGGGTAATAATGGGGCAGCAAAAACCATTGCTCTGGCAGGCACACAACTAATTATGGAAGGGAGCCCAATTTTATGGAGCAATAAGGAGATTGAAGAGCAGGATATAGTGATGAATTATATTGAAAATACCTTAAATCAGGCGAATATTGAATTTAGTTCTACCGGTCCTTATAATAAAATTGCGGCTAAATATGATACCTCTAACCTGATTCATATAGCAACAGAATACTTTTTTAGGCCCGGAGAAAAGGCTTTTGAACTACTGATGGAAATGCACCCGACACCTGCTGTGTGTGGTTTACCCAAAAAACAGGCTTTTAATTTTATAACACATAATGAAAAAAACAGGAGAAAATATTATTCCGGCTTTGTAGGACCAATAAATCACATTATGCCTGGCGAGTTTCATTTCTATGTGAATCTCCGTTGCATGGAAATATTTAAAGATGAATTTGTTTTATATATAGGGGGTGGTATAAATAATGGTTCAGAGAAAGAAAAGGAATGGGAAGAAACAGAAAACAAAGCGAAAACAATGGAGACAGCAATAAAAGAGTACTCAGAAAAAATTAAGCCTCCCAGTATTTGAGAGGCTTAACCCTAATCGAAAGGAACATGAAAAACTCTACTTCTCTTTAAGATTCAAATATACAATGAAATTATAAAAAAAGCAAGTTTTAAATAACATATCTTAAAAAATTTATCTTAAAAGTGTTATAGAACCACGATATAATATCTTTCTGTTATCAATAAAGTTCACTTCAACGAGGTAAACATAAACTCCGGGATTCAATTTAGTACCACTGTAAGTACCATCCCAGCTACCAGCATATCCGCCGGAAGGTGAAATATTTTCTTGAACATACATCTTTTCACCCCATCTGTCAAATATCATAATATAATTAACTTTATCAACTCCTTTACCTGTTTTAATCTTCCAGATATCGTTTCTTCCATCCCCATCAGGTGAAAAAATATTTGGAACATCAACATTTCTTAGAGTATTTACAGTTATCTGAAGTTCTCCTGTTGACTTACATCCATTCACATCTGTAACTGTTGCATAAATTATATTATCAGCATATGATTCAATCTCTATTTCGCTTTTGTCTGTATTCAGATATTTATAAGTCGTATATGCTTTATTGATTTTCCATGAAATACTGTCAATTATAGCATTGGTACTGACACTCACCGTTTCTTTATCGCCAAGATCAACAACCAGTTTATCTCCCAGGTCAACTTCAATTTGTGCCGGTTGAGTGACGAGCAATTCACGGTCTGCCTTACAGCCTTCTGAATCAAAAACTGAGATCAGATATGGCAGCTGACTGGCATAGACCTTCCTGCATGAATCAACAGGGAAAATCGCTCCTCCATTAATACTGAAGGTATATAATTTACCTGAACCTCCTTGCACATTTCGGACTGTGATACATGTCTGATCACCGTAACATTTTATATCACCAGCCTGAACAGGAGTAAAAGAGATCGGCTCCTGTTCCTTGATCTCATAACTTACAAAATCATTACAACCCTTATAATCAGTCACAGTGACGGTATAAACACCCTTGGATAAATTACCAGCACTTGTTGAATTTGAAACATCAGGATTCCATTTAAAGGTATAAGGTCCATTTGGATTTCCGCCAGTGAAACTGATATGAATTTCTCCGGTATTACTACCTGAGCAACTAATATTTTTTGTTTTTGCAGAATCTATTTTAACAACCAACTCTGAAGGCTGAGTTATTTCAATCGAATCAATTACTGTACACAAATTAGCATCTGTAATCTCTATATGATATTTACCGGCACACAGACCTGATACAACAGCACCATCCTGGCCTGTTTCCTGCCATTTATAAAAATACTTTGCATTATTACCTCCCGTTGCTTTGATGATAGCGGAGCCATTGCAATCTCCGAAACAGGTAGGCATTATAACTTTGGAATTGATTTTGTCTAAAGTTAATTTTTCGGGAACTGGTACTGAAATGGTATCAGTTTTGGTGCAAACATTTCCATTTATTGTATTGTACGATACAGTAAGGATATTTTCCCCTCCGGTAAGGTTATCGAAGCTTATAATTTTTCCTACTTTTGACGGTCCATTATTTATTCTGAAAGTATATACATTCAGAGGATTATTGCCACCCGATGCATTTATTGCTATTGAACCGTCAGATGTACTACCATCATTGCATGAAATACCTTTCAGAGCAAGAATATCAATATTGATAACAGGACCACCCGGAATATTAATTGTATCTTTGACAGTACACCCACCATTATCAGATATTGAAACAAAATAGACCCCGGCCTGAAGATTGTTGATACATTTACCAGTCATTCCATTACTCCATGTATAAGTAAATCCTGTATCACCTCCTGCAATATTAATACAAGCTCCCCCTTTAAGTCCTCCGGTTTCACCTACTCCGCACTCAGCAGGAGTCACAATTTCGGTATAAGAAAAAGGCTTAGCCTGTGGAATAACTATTGTGTCTCTTATTGTACATTTACTGTCTTTTAATTCAATTATATATGATCCGGATCCTACTCCCATCAGTACATTTGTATTGCCAAGATATATTCCCAGCATATCAGTCCATCTGTAAATGATCTGACCATTGCCTGAACTTCCATAAACATAAATATCTGTTTTAGCATCCGGAACACACGCCAACGGTGCAAATTTAAAACTGTCTATTTTAACAAGATCTGCCCATCTTGTAACATCAAAACTTAAAGTATCAAGACAACCATTTGCATCTTCAAGATAAACGGTATAATTCCCGACATTGAGGTCACGGTAAGTATATGTTAATCCATTTATGGGAATGGTTTGAGTTGGACCTATTCCTGAAAGCTTTATTGGTTTTTGTCCTCCGTTAATTGTAATTTCAGCATATGCAAGTTGAGTCTCATCACACCCTACCTGGCTCACAACTTTATTTACGATCATCGGAGGGGGCTCTGTCAGATTGAAAGTATCTCGTACCTGACAACCTGTAGTGGTTTCTTCAAGAATAACTATATATCTGCCTCCATCCAGATTATCGATAATGAACTGATCATTTCCGATCTTATTAAAAGGATAAGAAGGAAATATTGGAAATTTGAGATTATATTTTGGATCCGGATGACCAATGAGATCTGAGATAAGGGTGATACTGCCGTTTTTCGAATCGCTGCAAGTTGGATCAAGCACAGTACTGTCACTGACTACCATGGTATATTTAGTTCCAATACTAATTGTATCAGTTACTGAGCAGTAAGCATACTTATCGTTGACTTTTAAAAGCAATTTTCCTTCCCCTGCAAGATTATATAAGCTTTGGGTAAAATCAGTTATAGGAAAAGTGTTGGAACCCTGTTGCCATCTGAAGGTGTATCCAGTTGCAGGATCAGGTGTACCACCGCTGATACGAGCTAATACCTGAGCGTCATTTATTCCTTTACATGAGGCATCACTGAGTTTTTCCCATTCAAGATTTAACTTTGGAACAAATAATGTCACAAATGTATCGGTTTTGCATCCAGATGCTTTATCAACTATGGTAACTCCATATGTTCCGTTCACAAGATTCTCAAGCGTATCCATACCAAATACGTTAGTAGACCATCTTATGCTATGTTGAAAAAACTGACCATCTTTAACCGATATGCTGATTCTCCCATCATCAAATCCATAGCACGTGGGATTTTTAATTTCGATTGATTCAAATTCCAGTGGCGGGACAGTTCCAATAGGCTTATTAGGGGTGGTAAAAACAATTCCATTTTTATCAGTAACCGTAATTGTATATGATCTTCCGGCATATAAACCAAACACTGTAGTTTCAACGAGTGTTTCATTTACTGTTCCTGATTCAATTACCACTCCTCCCTGATCTTTTACCTCATAAGTATATGGCCCTGTACCATTATAAATTTTAAACGTAAGACTGGATTCGGGTTTGAAAATATTATCACTGCCACAATATGTTGTGCTGATATACAGCCCGTCAGGGGCATCGATACAGAACAATCCATTTTCAACATATGGATAAATATCATCCAGATCTGTATTGACAGCCTGGAAATACGTGAGATTTACCGGCGAACATTCCCCGATTTTACCAATAGCTTTGAAACAGAGCCAAAAAAGCTCGGTATCATCCGGAAGTGTCGGGGAATTAATATCTTCATATGTAAAAATTAAAACACCCGGTGATTCAACTGTTATTTTATATGTATCAGGAAATATAGTCTGTAAACTATGAAATTCGATTACTGTGGGATCATAGTCTATCCTGCCTGTTATATATTCCAGATTTTCAAAATCCCTGACTTTAAATGTAAAACACATTAACTCGCCTTCTTTGGCTGAAATAGTATCTATAATGAAGCTTGGATTTACTCCTCTCGAAACCTTGATCTGTCCTGTTTCTGAACAAGCAAATTTATCAGTAATTACAACATTATATTCACTGAACTCCTTAAGCAAAACAGTCACTCTGTCACCATGTGAAATACCAGTGCCCGGAACTTTAATTTTATTTGAAAGGAAATAAGAATCATTTATTTCAATACTTTCATAATCTTTTTTCAGTCCGTACCTATAAAAATAGTATTCAGGAGCACCACCATTGACCACAAAGCTGATTTTCAATGGATCCCCGTCAACATTATATTGAATATCAGAGATTTTTATAGGATTAAGATATACTACAGGAAATGATTCATTTGGAGAAGCTTTTACACAAGGTCCCCCATTCTCATGAAATCCTCTTGAACCAATCCTGTTGTCGACAGTAATAGGAGCATAATGCACCAAAGTTGGATTTCCCGGAGGATTAACAGCTTGGTTAAATGATTTGAAACCTGAGTAAAAATAATTCTCAAAGATTGCGTCTCCATTAAGATTTTGAACTGTGATCATATGGTTTGGATCACCAGTGAATCTCCATATCGGGTCGTTGCTAATATCGCTTTTAGTATTACCTGCAATAACCGGTTTTCCTTTATACCATCCATAACCAATACCTGGAGCGGTCAGAGGGTCAGGATCCCCTGAGAGATTATAATCATCATTGTGATCGATATAAAAACGGTCATTCCAGCATAAAAATATAGTATCACCAAGGCTTCTGCGGTTACTGTTTCCAATAAAATTGCTGATGCCTTTTATAGTTCCTACATTGCTGTTACATTGACCGGCCAATTCACCATTATCTTTGATAATTAAAATGCTCAGCATAAAAATAACAAAGGGAATTATAAAAACTTAATTTTCATATTAAAAATATTTTCACATTTTCAAAGTATATTGTTTATTAATACTTTGTGATCACTTTATCGGTTCATTAATAAATCTAAAATGAGATTCTCCTACATTTTAAATTATTTATAAAATTATAAATTTAATTTTCAGCGCAAATATATATATAATCAGATTAAAATATGATTATCATTTGAATTAAAAACAAAAACTTTAAAATTACTGCTTAGTATTTACATATTGATCCTTTAAAAACTTCGTTGGTCAATTGTAAAACACCAAATTCAATAATATCGCTAAGCGATGTCAGTCAAAATGAAAACATATTTTCTTTTAATTTATTTTAAGATGCCTGAAATAAAATGAATGCTGCAAAAACTAAGGTTTTTGTTTAGTGTTATTTGAATCCATATAGTTAAACCATAGGTTTTAATTTTTAAAGAAACAGATTTTTTCATTTAACAGCATATTAAAGGGTATATTTAAGCACCTGAAATTTATACTTAAAATAAATTGTCGCAATATGATAAATTTAAAAAAATATCATATTGTGGTTTAACATTTTAAAATGTTTTACCTTTGCTCCCGTTAAAATCAAGAACAAACAAAATATAAACACCAAACCCATAATGATTAATAATTCTAAATTCTCCCTGAAAGACCTTGTTGAATTTATATTCAGTAAAGTTTTTGTAAAGCAGATTGGCCTTATTTTTGTTTTCTATATTGCAGTTGCGCTGATCCTCTTACTTTGGTTGCGTTTTTATACTAATCATGGTCAAAAACTTGAATTACCTGACTACAGAAACAAACCATATGAGAAATCTGAACTGGATGCCCGGAAGAAAAAATTTCAATTGCTTATAGATGATTCTATTCATGTAGTTGGAAGAAAGGGAGGAATAATAATTGATCAGAATCCAAAACCTGGTTCGAAAGTTAAGGAAAACAGGAAAATATATGTTTTAGTAACCAAGTACAGCCCTGATAAAATAAAGCTGGAAGAATTACCATCCTTATATGGCCGAAGTTTTGATACAAAGAAAAAAGAACTTGAGCTTATTGGCATAAGATCAAGAGTGACAGGCTATGAATATGATAAAGGAGAGCCAAATTATATTCTTAAAGTTTATTACAGGGGCAGACCTATTATCACTAGTGAAGGCAATACTTCAGGAATACAAATAGATAAAGGAGGAGTACTGGATTTCGTCCTTAGTAAAAAATCAGGGGGAATGACCGATCTTCCCAATCTCAGATGCATGGCTGTAAGTCAGGCTATATTTATGATCGAAAGCCGAAATCTAATGGTAGGAGCTATTACAAGGGATGGCTCATTGGTTGATAACCCTTCAGGCTATGTGATAAGACAAACACCTGGACCTACTGATGAGTTGCCAATGGAATCAAGTATTGATCTTGAGATCAGTGACAAATTGCCCTCAGATTGCAGGTAATCAGTAAGCGTCTGACCAGTTTTTCTGCATTTCCAGCAATTTATTGTCTATCCATTTTTTTGATTCCCTCATTAAAACCACAGGATCACTGTTTTCAATTGGTTCTCCGAATGACATTTTTGCATATGTAAAAAATTTCCCAAACTGATTGATAAACTGTAATGCCATTGGTGTTGAAATCCATAGATCATATTTGCTTTTATATTCTATTGCCACAGGAAGAACTTTGAATCCTTTTTTTGCAGCTTCTTCAAAGGCACCAAGTCGAAAATCCATTGTTGTCTTTTCATTATTTGTTGTGCCTTCAGGATACAATATTACATTATGACCTGATTCCAGTATCTCAACAATAGCTTTCCTGGCAGCTTCCCTGCTATTTTTACTTTTCCTGTCGAGGTAAAAAATACCTGTATAGTTGGCTATATAACCTAAAACCGGAATATCTTCGACATCGGCTTTGGACAGGATGAAAGCATTCAAATGTTTAAGGTTGACAAAAAAATCTGTCATGCCCCTGTGATTACAAACATATAATGCGGGTTGATTGATGGGATTTCCCTCAATTTTTTCCCTTATTCCCATAATTATATTTAAAAATGTCAGATAGTATTTTCTGAATGCAAACCCGCTTTCAGTTGTGTGTCTGAAAAAAACTCTGGCGATAAGATAATAGGTAAAAAATGAAACAATCAGGGTAATTGCAAATAATACCAGCCTTAGAATTGCTAAAATACTTTTAAATACTATCATAATTTATTTTTTGATGCTTTCGAAATATTGCTCCAGGATCATTCCATCAGTAAGACCCATTTTTGGAACATATATCATATTAATTTTTGCCATCTCCATTATCCTAATATAAATTTCTGTTGCAGGAACTATCACGTCAGCCCTGTCCGGATTCATACGGAGCTGATCTATTCTCTCTTCAATAGTCATTGCAGAGAGATAATCATAAGTTTCTTTTAATTCTGCCAGACTGACTGGTTCTAGATATCTTTTTCTGGCAAGCTGAGATATTTTGTTTATGTTGCCACCAGTACCAATCGCAGTCAGATTTTCAAAACTACCGGTATCATTTAGCAACCATGTTCTAATCTCATCCCAAATTCCTGCATCAACTTTGTTTTTTAGTATTCTGATTGTTCCAATCTGAAATGATCTAGAATATTTGACCTTCTCAGGGCTGAATACTGTCAATTCAGTACTTCCTCCGCCTACATCTATGAATAAGTGCGGTAAAGTATTTTCAAATTCAGAAAAATTGAAAGATTTAAATATCAATTCAGCTTCCCTGTCACCGTCTATAATTTCAATTTTAAGTTTAGTTTTTTTAAATATTTTATCGATTATATATTCACTGTTGTTTGCTTCCCTCATGGCAGAAGTGGCATAAGTTTTTATCTTTTTTATATCATAAGCAGAAGCAAGCAACTTAAAACTCCTCATAGTCAGAATGAACTTCTTTAACTTTTGCTCACTTATCTCTCCTGTTTCAAAAACATCCTCACCTAGTCGAAGAGGAGCTCTTACCAACTGAATAGGTTGGACAATTTCATGACCGTTTTCGAATGTCACTTTGCCAATCATTATTCTTCCTGCATTGGTTCCAATATCAATAGCAGCAAAAAGTTTTTGTTTCATTTTTCGAATTTTGGCGCAAATATAATATTTTCTTATCTTTGCACAGTCATCAAATCATTTATTGAATGAAACCCTGGGTATTTTCGGAAATTGGAACACTTAAAAAAGTTATCGTCCACAGACCAGATGAAGGCTTGTCAAGAATTTCGCCTAAAAAAGCTGAAGAATTGCTTTTTGATGATATAATATATCTTTCCCTGATGCAGGAAGAACATGATGTTTTCACAGACATATTACGTGCATTTGCCGGCAACGAGAATGTTATTGATATTGACCGGTTGTTATTTGAGGCTCTCGAACATTCAGCTTCTGCGAAATCTGAAATACTCGATGAAATCATTTATTTTGAAGAATTGCCTTCCAGGTACCAGGAATCACTTAATAATTTATCAACCATTGAATTGGCTGAACTTCTCATAACGGGTTACTGCAAGAAGGAGGATGCGTATCTGTTTGATTCTATTCCAAATTTCATATTTACCAGAGATATATCTGTGGTGATAAAAGATCATGTTTTGATCACTAAAGCAGCAAAGGAAGCAAGGCACCGGGAAAACATAATAGCCAGATATATAATAAATACTCATCCATTGTTTTCGCAAACAAGCAAAGCAAAAAAAATTATCGATCTCAACAATTTGGATCTTTTCCCCCCTTCGAGGAAAGCAGAACCTGTTTCTTTGGAAGGTGGGGATGTTATGATGATAGATAAGAATTTCCTTTTGATAGGCCATAGCGAAAGAACTTCACAACATGCTATTAACCTCCTGAAAAACTATCTGTTTGAACACGACATTATTGACAATGTAGTAGAAATAGAAATTCCTCACGAGAGGAATTATATGCATCTGGATACAATATTTACACAGATAAATCACAATCACATTGTAGCTTTTAGACCGATAGTATTTGATGGAATAGGTTCCCTGGTGACGAGGTACAATAAATCAGGCGACATTAAAGCTTATAATTCTGTTAAAGATCTATTCTTATCAGAAATAAACCCGGAAATGAAATTTATTTTTGGAGGTAATGGCATATACCCATTCCAGGAAAGGGAGCAATGGACTGATGGCTGCAACCTTGTTGCATTAAAACCCGGAATTGCAATTGCATATGACCGGAATCATAAGACTGAGGAGGCTTTGATAAAGGAAGGCTATGAAATATATCCTGCCAGACAATTACTAAATGACTTGAAAAAGAATGGATTGTCTGTCAATAATTTAGCAAATACTATTATTACGATTCCTTCCACAGAATTATCAAGGGGCAGAGGTGGGTCGCACTGCATGACATGCCCTGTAATAAGAGATTGATATGTACACATTCAGATATTCATTCAGGATTAGATATGCAGACACAGATCAGATGGGTTATGCCTACTATGGCAATTATGCCAAATATTATGAAATTGGCAGGGTTGAAACAATCAGATCATTAGGTTTCTCCTACAAGGATTTTGAAACAAAGCTCGGGATTATGCTTCCTGTAGTAAATCTTGAATCACGTTTTTTGAAACCTGCCTTTTATGATGATCATTTAACTGTTGAGACAAAGATCATGGAATTGCCAACAAAAATGATCACTTTTCATTGCAATATTTTCAATGAAAATGAAGAACTTATTAATTATGGAATAATAAAATTATTTTTTGTGAATATGACAACAAATAAAAGAGTATCTGCACCTGAACTATTAATCTCTAAACTGAAACCTTATTTTGATTGAAAAGATAAAATATTACTGGAATAATTTTTCCCGGTTGCCCATAATATCGAAATTGATAGAATGGGCAAAAAATACCACTTTCCCAGGTTTCGATGGTGTTCCAGTATATAATTCTCTTGTATTTGTATATGATGAATCAATGAAAGATGACATAATGATGAGATCACGTGCTATTTCTTTCAGTTTTTTCATCGCTCTGATTCCTGCAATAATATTTCTGTTGACCTTATTGCCATTTTTGCCTTTTACTGACTTTTATATTGATACCTGGAAAAACTCACTTTCGGGATTTCTTCCACTACAGGTTGAAAATTATATCTTCAATCTGATGGACACGTTAGGCAAAAAGACACATTACAGCTCTCAGGTTATTTCACTTGTACTTATGCTTTATTTCTCTTCAAACGGAGTATCATCCATTCTTCTGAGTTTTCATAAGACTTATAAATCTACCTACAGGCAAAGGAATTACTTTCAGCATAAACTAATGTCTCTTCAGATAACTTTCCTGTTGTTTTTGTTTATGGTCGTATCATCAGCTTTTGTTATTGTCGGGAATCTCTGGCTGGAAAAACTATTCGATTACCTGAGTTTCGATTTTGTTTCCAGGTTCCTGATCTATATCTTAAAATGGCTTGTCGTAACTATGGTAATTTATATAATTGTAGCACTTTTATATAAGTTCGGGCCAGCTATGAAAAAAAGAATGAAATTTATCAGTCCTGGAGCAGGAGTAGCCACTTTTCTTGCAATAATAAGTTCAATAGGTTTTTCTTATTATGTCAACAATTTCAACAGTTACAATCAGATATATGGATCACTTGGAGCGATCATAGTCACAATGATATGGATACAACTAAACTCACTTGCCCTGATTGTGGGCTATGAACTGAATGCAAGTATTGCTGTAAACCGAGATTTGGACAAAGTGATAATGCGAAAAAGAAAAAAGAAATTAAATAAACAAAATGCATTATAAGGCACTTCATAACTGATTTTCATATCCTTTTGCCCTGGTAAATCATAAATAGTTTAATTAAAATCACATAATAATATAACTAAATTAACACAATTAGGCCCTGATAATGAGTAGAGTTAAAATTTGATTGCCAGGCAAAAAAGAATAAATTTTTACTTTTATCTCACAAATTCACATAAATAATCTGTTTAAATAAAAAATACTGTAATTTTGTAATAATTCCTTAAGGGGAATAGTTAAATTTTTTTATTAATAATTTCAACTCTAAAACTATGCCTAACACAAGAACTACTAATAATATAATTGCAATGGCTATCATCGCAATTATTCTGCTACTCGGCACAACAGCTTATTTTTGGAATCAGTCCAGAAATCTGAAAAAAGATGTTGTGAAATATGACACGGAAATATCTCAAATGACAGAAACCCAGGAGAAACTTGAACAGGATTACGAACAGGCAGTAAACAGCCTTGAAGAACTGAAAGGAGACAACCAGGAACTCAACCAGATCATCGATCAGCAGAAAGACGAATTAAAAGTTCAAAAGAATAAGATCGCAGCTAACCTGACAACATCTAAGGATTATAAAGCGGCTAAAGCAGAAATTGAAAAGCTAAAAGCTCAGGCTGAGAAATTCATTCAGGAAATTAATGATCTTAAATCTCAGAACCTTGTCCTCACTGAAGCCAATCAGCAACTTCAAACAGATAAAACTATGCTTTCAGACCAGTTGAGTACAACCACCTCAGAAAAAATTACAGTTTCAAGGGAAAAAGATTCATTGAGTCAGGCAAAGCAAAGGCTTGAAAAAGAAAAGCAAAAACTATTTGTAAAAGCCAACAAAGCTTCCGCTATTATGCTTGACAAAATGGACGTGAAGGGGTATGTCATCAAGAAAAACGGAAAGCAATCCACAGAAAGCGATGCGGATGATCTCCAGATGCTCAAAATATGCTTTAATATGCTCAAAAATGAGATAGCTGATGCAGGACAGGAATTATTTTATATCAGGATAATAGGTCCTGATGGAAATACATTGTATGATGAAAAAGCAGGTTCTGGCATCATGACAAAATCAAGTGATGATACTAAGATGAATTATACAAAAAAATACCTTGTTGATTATAATGGTCAGGCTGAAAATATTTGCCTTGTCTGGAATAAGGAGATACCACTGACAAAAGGAAAATATAAAGTCGAATTATACAATAAAGGATATCTTTCCGGAACCACTGAATTCAAACTCAAATAACTCATCTGAACAGACTTGTGTAGCCAATATGGACATTCGGATTTTTAAAATTCAAGGGATTTCCATATTGGCTTCCAATTGCAGCTGCCAATTGCAATAAACCACCTCTTGTATCAAAGTTAATTCCTGCCCCCACACCATATGGGCGATCCCATTTTTTTTGCTTTGAGAATGGATCTCTGACAAATGCAAGATCAGAAAAAATGTACATATTTGAGTTTCTGCTTATCAGCAACCTGAATTCAAAAGTTGAAACAATGTAAATATCTGCCAAAACACTATTTTCATTAAACCCCCGCAACAACCTGAGTCCTCCGAGCCTGAACAATTCATTCTGATATATCTTTTCCTGCACATATTTCACACCTGTGCTGTTACCAAGTTTCACCACAAAATTCTGACTTATCCTGAAATAATGATCAACAGCGACTGTAGCATTAAAACCGTATGAATTGTTTTTCAGACTGTCATATGCTGTAATGAAATCAATCTGTTCATTTTTCAGACCCAGAATTTGCTGATTCCTGATAATCTTTCTGACACCTGCATTACCATCTAATCTTATTAAATATCCTTTGGTAGGGTTGAAATTGTAATCCAATGTACTGTAATCTAAGCCTGCACCAAGATTATTATTTGAAATATCCAGTTTATCCGGTAGCTTCAATGCTGAAATGATTCTCAATGAATCTATTGACAACACCCTGGAGCTTTTTGTGGACCAATAGAGCTTCACATTGTTGTTTTTTCGCAGTAGATATAACAATCCAAGGTCAAAGTTCACATCCCTGTATTCACTTTCATTTAAGAAAATCTCAAATCTGGTATCAATTCCGAAAGGCATTTCAAGAATGTACGGATAATTAGCCTGCAATTTAAGCTCCTGCGTCCCTTTGGACAAATTTTTATAATTAAAAAAAATACGTTCTCCTTTTCCCAGTTTATTTATCAGTTCAACAAGTATATCTCCTGTAAGTTTATACTTTTTAATTTCAGTATTCTGGCCTCTCTGAAAACCCAACAAAAAATCAAACCTGTTGACTTGTTGCGGTATCAGGTCAAGATTTACAGATACTTTATCACCGAAAAAAAACAAACCCGGAGGCTCTTTAAGCTTTACGAAAGGTATGTTTTCAATCAGTTTTGCGATAGAATTAACTTTGCTCCTGTCAAACATATCACCTTTTCTTATGTCAAGGAAATTTTCCAGATATTTTCTTGAAAGATCCAGTTTGGAAACAATTTTTATTGTATCGAAATAAAATTTTTTATTCAATCTGACATTCATACGTGCTGATACTGAATCCTCAGCTAAAAAAACAATTGAATCCAGGTAACTTACAGAAAAAGGATAACCATTACTTTCACAATAGGAAAGTATACGATCATTCAAATTTTTAAATTCCTTTACTGAAATTATTTCCCCTTCTGATTTGGAAAGGTCCGCTAAAATCCGGTCAACAGTGAGGTCACCTTCAAAATTGAATTCCAATTTTGCCCATCTGAACCTCCTGCCCTTTTCAATAATCATGACATGTATTGAATCAGTTCTAATCTCATTAAATTCCGGGGAAAGATAACCTGCATTAACAAGACTATCTGTTATAGCCATAATTACATCTGATCTTGAAGTTTCCGATTCTGACATCAGGATAAATTTCTCCTGATTCCCCTGGCTGGTAATTACAAGCTTTTCTTTAATCTGAGAAAAAGCGTTAACAGATCCAAAGATTAAAAACATACATATGAATAATTTTTTGTACATCAGATCTTTTCCAATACCATATTTATAATTAAAGGCAAATTAAAAATTTCATAACAAATAACGTACATTTTATTATAAATATGGTTTTCATCGAAATAAATCTGTTTTTTATCTAATAAAAAAATTATATAGCTGTACATAGAATAAATTTGCTTTTAATTAATATATTTTCAAATGCCTGTAATAGAATTAAAAAACATAAGGAAAACCTATCAGATGGGTAAAGAAATGGTTTATGCCCTTCGTGATATAAGCTCTTCGATTGAGACAAATGAATATGTCGCACTTATGGGACCTTCAGGTTCGGGAAAATCCACACTGATGAATATAATTGGATGCCTCGACACTCCTACTTCGGGAGAGTATTTCCTTGCAAATGAAAATGTAAGCACTCTTACAGGTGATGAGCTTGCACATATCCGTAACAGGAAAATCGGTTTTGTTTTTCAGACTTTTAACCTTTTACCAAGAATGGATGCCCTGGAAAATGTAGCATTACCTCTGATTTACAGCGGATTGAATAAAAACACCAGACTGCAGATGGCTGAACATGCATTGAAAATTGTAGGTCTTGACGACAGGATGAAACACAGGCCAAACGAACTTTCTGGTGGACAAAGACAAAGAGTGGCAATTGCAAGAGCTTTGGTCAATAATCCTGCTATAATACTTGCAGATGAACCAACCGGAAACCTTGATTCAAAGACTTCAATTGAGATAATGGATATTTTTCGTCAGATCCATGAAGCTGGAAATACAATAATCCTGGTTACACATGAACGTGACATTGCAGAGTTTGCAAAAAGAAGAATACACCTTCTTGACGGATTGATCGAATCGGATTCATCACTTTGACAAGTGTATTTTAGAATTTATCCCTTACAACTCCCAATGGCATTTTTGGATCATAATCGCCCGACAAGATCGGATTTTGATTATTTTGAGTGTATTTTCTTACATTAATATTTACAAATTCAAATAATTCTGTGATGTCGACTATTCCACTGTTATCAAAATCTGCTTTCCCATTTAGCCCTTCAAGCAGGTAATAACTGAAAACCCCTTGTCGCATACCTGAAAATTCGAGTGAATTCTCATTTTCTTTTGATGACATAATAAGTGCTGTTCCCCCCTGAGTTTTTTCGAAATCCTGATAATATTCTTCAAGATTACTTGAAAAAGGTGATCTTTGAGCTATGAGTGAACCCGAATGGCATGCATCGGCTATGAGCACTTTATGTTTTGCAGCACTTCCGGATAAAGACCTTAATATCTCCTCATGAGAGACAAGATTTTCATAGCCATCAAAATCGTATGGAACAAATGCTCCCTTCATGCCATGGCCTGCAAAATAAATCAATATGACATCATTTTCATCAGCATTGGTAACCAGAAAATCAAGTCCTTCCCTAATGCCTTCAACTGTTGCATTTTCATCTATCAGCAATTTTATCTGTTCCTTGGCAAGCATTCCTCCTTCGGGACTCCTCAGGAACGCATAGACCTGATAAGCATCATCATCAGTATACTTAAGTACAGACATATGGTCATAAGCACCTATACCGATTATCATCGCCCATATATTGATTTTTAAATCTGGTTCTGGTTTTGATTTTTCTAAATCATAGTCTGTATTGATTTCTTCCTTTCTGACCAAAATACCATTTTCCCATCTTCCCCCATATACTTCACCGTTGTTGAGAAACATCATACCATCACCATTTGGAACATTATTGGTCCAAAATCCTTCATATTTGTTGCCATTAGCATAAAAACATGTACCTGAACCATCGGGTTTTCCATTTTTGAATTCCCCTTCCCATTTTGAGCCATCTTTGTAGATATAATACCCAAGGCCGGACTGACAATTATTTGTCAGGCAATTTCTGTTGATATTCCCTGTCTGAGTCTTCCTGACGACATTTTCTGAGCTTGTAATCTCTGTTTTTTTAACTAAAATATCATTTTCCCATGTACCATATTGGATAGCACCCTGAGAGCTAACTAATTTGCCTTCACCATGTCTTTTATTTTCAATCCAGTAACCTTCATAACTATCTTTGTTTGAATATATGTATATTCCAAATCCATTGAACTTGCCATCGTCGAAATCACCATAGTATTCTTCTCCAGATGCAAAAATATATCTTCCTTTCCCTTTAGCTTTGTCATTGAACCAATCACCGTTATAGTAATCTCCGGAAGGAAATCTGTAAGTACCGATGCCCCAGTATTTATTTGCTTTAAAGTTTCCGGTATAAACATCTCCGGTTGGCATTTCTAGTTTTCCTATTCCTTCTCTTATGCTATTTTTCCATTCCCCGGTGTAAACATTGCCATTAGTATAATAAAATGTACCGGTACCATTTAGTCTGGAATTTTCAAAACGACCCACGTATTTACCTCCGCTGGGAAAAATAAAAGTCCCGGTTCCATTAACACAGTTACCATCAGTACATTGTGAAAATCCGGTATTTAATATAAATGTTAAAAAAAACAAAAGAAAAAATCGCATAAACAGGATTTTTAAAAGCTAAAAAAACAATTTTCAAAAGCTATATCAGCTTACCTTTTTTTGTATAACTCTTTCAATAGATAAAAATAAAATTAAGACCAAAAAAAACAAAACTCATATACTGATGAGATATTGTTCTTTGGAATGCAAATTTCTATTACATAAATGTTAAAAAATTTGGAATATATAGGTAATTTACTCATATTTGATTTGTTGAATTTTAAATTGAATTATTCAGGTAGATTTCAGTAATAATAAGCTTATAGTATAAGATACAAAAATTCAAAATAAAAAATCATGAATTTCAATATACTAAATTCATTGGATTTATACCAAAACTTATTTCATTGCTGATGCCTGGATTTTTTAAAAAACAAGTTCAAAACAGACTGAATGATTTTAAAATATTTGCTGAAAACAAATAAATAAAGAGATGATGAAAAAACTATTAATGCTTTGTCACTTTTTGCTCCTGATGAATTTATGCTCATTTGCAAACAATAATATTGACAGTATCAAAACAGCACTACTTATAATCGATATCCAGAAATTCTATTTTCCGGGTGATGGCCCTGGATTGGTAAATGCAGAACAGGCCGGATTAAATGCCGGGGAAATACTCAATACATTCAGAAATAAGAAACAACTGGTCATTCATATCCGGCACGAATCAAAAAAAGGATTTGAATTCCATAAAACCGTGGAACCTTTATCAGGAGAGAAGGTGTTCACAAAGAATGAAGTTAACGCCTTTATCGGCACTGATCTGAATGAATTTCTAAAAACCAATAATATTAATCAACTCGTATTAATAGGCATGCAAACTCATATGTGCCTGGAAGCTGCAGTCAGAGCAGCTCATGACCTTGGATTTAAATGCATAGTAATAGAGGATGCATGTGCTACCAGGGATCTGAAATATGGAGATACTACAATAAAAGCCTACGACGTGCATGGCTCTACATTGGTTACTTTATCTGGGGCAGGATATGGATTGGTCATAACTTTGAAAGAGTTTAATGCAAATCCTGACAAATATATCTTTTAAAACAATAATGATTTTTGAAGTTAAAAAAAAACAATATGAGTAAATCGATTTTAATGATGCTTTTTCTGTTGCTGATAAATAATGGAAATTCTCAGACTCCAGGGCAAAATAAGTCTATCCTGCTATCTGCTGTTATTCAAAACAATCCAGCAAAAATAACTATCAAATGGCAAGCTTTAATCGGATCAACAGCAATTAAAATTTATAAAAAAACAAAAACTTCTTATTCATGGGGCAATCCTGTGACAAATGATTTACCGGGTACTACTGTTTCATGGACTGACAATAATGTCGAAGTTGGGGTCGGATATGAATATCGGGTGACAAGCTCAGGTACAAATTATGCATTCGGGTATATATTTGCGGGTATCGATTTGCCTGAGATTTTCTCCAGAGGCAAGGTGCTTCTCGTGTATGACTCTGTTTCAACTGATGGCCTTGAATTTGAAATAAACAGATGGATCAATGATGTCGAAGGTGATGGATATGAAGTTATAAAAATTGCGGTTGATCAAAATGATAAAGTCTCAAAGGTTAAAGAAAAAATCTTTAACGCTTATACCAATGATCCAGAGGACGTAAAATCTGTATTTCTTTTTGGCAGGGTTTCTGTTCCTTATTCAGGTGTGATTGCACCTGATGGCCATGTGCCTGATCATCAGGGTGCCTGGCCGGCAGATGGGTATTATGCTGAACTAAATGGTACCTGGTCTGATGTTTTGGCAAATAACACAGGTGCTTCAAGTACAAGAAATCAGAACAAACCGGGAGACGGAAAATTTGACCAGCATACATTTCCAACTGACCTTGAATTACAAATAGGAAGGGTTGATATGCATAATTTGCCGTCATTTTCTTCAAGTGAAAAAGATCTTTTGAAAAAGTATCTAAACAAAAACCATGCTTTCAGGAATAAACTTTTTACAGCCATTGACAGAGCTTTGATCGATGATGAATTTTCTGGTTATGCGGAGGGTTTCTCAGCTTCTGGCTGGAGAAGTTTTAGCTCACTTTGCGGACAAAATAAAACCCAGGCAGGTAATTATCTAAGTGCCTTAAAGGAGAATAATTATTTATGGTCATATGGATGCGGAGCTGGAAATTTTAAGAATTGCTCGGGGGTAATCGGTTCTCCTGATTTTGTCAAAGATTCATTAAAGGGGATTTTTACCATGCTTTTCGGCAGTTACTTTGGCGATTGGGATAGTCCTGATGATAATCTGATGAGGTCGGCTTTAGCAAGCGGAAGCACTCTTGCTAATTGCTGGTCAGGAAGACCTTACTGGCATTTTCATCACATGGCACTCGGAGAAAGTATCGGTTACTCTGCATTGGTTTCCATGAACAATTCAGGCATATATGATTATAATAACAATCAGAGGGGTGTTCATATGGCATTATTGGGAGACCCTACACTTAGGGCTCATATAATAGCCCCTGTGCAGAATCTGGTGGCTGTCAAAAATGGTAACTTTGCTCAATTATCTTGGATCACATCCGCTGACACAATACTTGGCTATAATATTTACAGAAAAAATGATACTGTCAGCATATTCGAAAAAATCAACAACAAAGTGGTTACTGATAATTTTTATACTGACACTTGTCTTGTTTATCCTGGCACTTACACATATATGGTAAGATGCGTAAAGCTGGAAAAAACAAATTCGGGTAGTTACTATAATATGAGTTGTGGAAAAACTGCTACTTTAGTTAATAGTATCTATAGCCCGGTAATTGCAGATTTTTCATATAATTCTGATGGGTATAAAATAAGCTTTAACAACCATTCAAAAAATGCTTCAACCTATATCTGGGATTTTGGTGATGGGAATACATCATATGAACTGGAACCAGTTCATGAATATGCTCATAAAGGAAGCTACAAAATAGAACTAACTTCCTCTTCCAGGTGTGGCAAGGATACAATTTCCAAACAGATAGTCATTCTAACAGGAGGATTTGATGATAGTTTTGATCAATACGCTGTTTTCCCAAATCCTGCAAAGGAAAAAATTCTTGTATTCAGTAAGTCAGAAAATACTTCCACTTTATACAAAATATGTGATTTGCATGGTAAGATAGTTAAAAACGGTATCATTGGTTTAAAAAATACGATCGACATTTCAGATCTTAACCCAGGTTTATATTATTTGTCACTTGAAAAAGATGGCAATCCAGGGATAAAGTTCATAAAATTATAAAAAAATCACTTTTTATTTTAGACCAAATAATAGTTCATTTTAACTTTAGAGATAACAGACTCTTGTTAAGCTACATAGATCAGAATTATGACTATACATTTTTATCCTGAATGTGATAGGTATAAAATTCTATTAGCTGTAATATTGAAAGTTAAAGCCAGAAATAATTATTATTTTTAATATGAGAAAATGAATATTAAAATTTAAATGATACATTTGCATTGTCATTTTTTAAACCTGAGTTAATGCCTGATTTCATTCACCTGCACAATCATACACAGTTTTCATTGCTAGATGGAGCTTCAGACATTAGTCTTCTTCTTGACAAAGCAAAAAATGACGGACATAAAGCAGTGGCTATTACAGATCATGGCAATATGTTTGGCGCATTCAAATTTGTCAAGGAAGCAAAAAAAAGGGGAATTAAACCTATCATTGGATGCGAGTTTTATGTTGTAGACGACAGGCATATAAAAAAATTCGAAAGGTCTAAAGGTGAAAAAGATAAAAGGTATCATCAGTTATTGATAGCTAAAAATCAAACCGGATATAATAATATCACCCAGCTTGCTTCACTTGGATATATTGACGGTCAATATGGAAAATACCCCCGTATTGATAAAGAACTTATTGAGAAATACCATAAAGGAATTATCGCTACAAGCTGTTGTGTAGCTGGAGAAATTCCTCAGGCTATATTGGCAGGCAATATGGATGAAGCCGAAAAAAGACTAAGATGGTGGTTAGACCTGTTGGGAGAAGATTTTTATATTGAGATACAGAGACATGAGGGCATGGAAGACATTGATCATGCATCTATGTCCCAGGAAGAACTAAATCAGATTTTGCTATCTCTTGCAGCAAAATACAATGTAAAGACTATAGCTACCAATGATTCACACTATATAAATCAGGAAGACTGGGCTGCGCATGATGTATTGCTGAGTGTAAATACTGGTGCAAAACTCAATGATGTCGACAGATTCAGGTTTCCAAGTAAGGACTATTACTTCATGAAGAAAGACGAAATGATCAATCTTTTTCATGGTCAGCAAAATGTTCTTGACAACACCATTGAAATCCACGATAAAGTTGACACACTTGACCTCGCACGTGATATTGTACTTCCTACATTCCCGATTCCCAAAGGATTTGCTAACCAGTTTGATTATCTAAGGTTTCTTACATTTGAGGGTGCGAAAAAAAGATATGGTGATATGTCACCAATAGTAACTGACAGAATTAATTTTGAACTGGAAACTATTCACCTGAAAGGCTATCCCGGATATTTCCTCATTGTACAGGACTTTATCAATGCCGGAAGGAAAGAAGGTGTCATAGTGGGTCCGGGCAGGGGATCTGCAGCAGGATCCGTGGTTGCCTATTGCCTTGGTATAACTGCAATTGATCCTTTAAAATACAACCTGCTATTTGAAAGATTTTTGAATCCTGAACGTGTATCAATGCCTGATATCGATATCGATTTTGATGATGATGGCAGATCTAAGGTTATTGATTATGTCAAAAAAAAATACGGAGAAAACCATGTTGCCCAGATTGTAACATATGGCACTATGAAAGCCAGAATGGCAATAAGGGATGTAGGCAGGGTCATGGATGTTCCGCTCAGTATAGTTGATGGAGTTGCAAAAACTTTTCCTTCTCATCTTTCCGCTACTTTAAGTGCAATTCTTGAAGAAAATGATATAAACAAAAAATTAAAGGACGAATTAAGTACCGAAGAACTTGAAAATGCTTATAAGATCAGAAAAATGGCTTCAGGAGAAGATGAGATAGCTGCTCTTTTGAAAACCGCATACAAACTGGAAGGCTCAGTAAGAAATACTGGTGTTCATGCTTGCGGAGTGGTCATAACCCCTGAAGAAGTATCAAAATATGTACCTATTGCTACCGCAAAAGGTCTTGACACTGTGGTCACCCAGTTTGATAACAGTGTAGTTGAATCTGCCGGCCTTTTGAAAATGGATTTTTTGGGACTAAAAACTCTTAGTATCATTAAAGATGCTGTAGAACTTATAAAAAAAACCAAAAAGATAAAAATTGATATTGACAATGTAGATCTTGAGGATGTAAAAACATATCAACTTTTCCAAAAAGGTGAAACTATAGGTATATTTCAGTACGAATCGCAGGGTATGCAAAAACACCTTATCGATCTGGAGCCCAATGTCTTTGAAGACCTTATAGCTATGAATGCTTTGTACCGGCCAGGGCCAATGAAATACATACCTGATTTTATAGCAAGAAAACACGGCAAACAGCCCATAACATATGATCTACCTGAAATGCAGGATTATCTGGATGAGACATATGGTATCACAATTTACCAGGAACAGGTGATGTTGCTTTCTCAAAAACTGGGCAATCTGTCAAAAGGACAAGCAGATACCTTAAGGAAAGGAATGGGAAAAAAGGATAGCAAGCTTATTGATGAAATTGAGCCTGCTTTCTTTAGCGGATGCCTGAGCAATGGTTATCCGGAAGAGGTTGTAAAAAAAATATGGGCTGACTGGCAAGCTTTTGCATTATATGCCTTCAATAAATCTCATTCAACATGTTACGCTTATATAGGATTTCAAACAGCTTATCTGAAGGCAAATTTCCCTGCTGAATTTATGGCAGCAGTACTGAACCACAATAAAAGGACATTTCAAAACTGAATTTTTTCCTAAGAGAATCAAAGAGAATGGACATTGATGTACTGGGTCCGGACATCAATGAAAGTGGAATTGATTTTAGCGTAAACAAAAAGGGACAGATAAGATTCGGCATGTCTGCAATGAAAGGAGTAGGTGAAGGTCCGGTTTTGGAAATCCTTGAAGAGAGAAATAAAAACGGCAATTTTGAAGATATCTATGACCTTGTAAAAAGACTTGACTCCTCAAATGTGACAAAAAAAAGCTATGAAACTTTGATATTGGGAGGAGCTTTGGATTCTACCGGCCATAAAAACAGAGCAGCCTTTTTTGCGAAATCCGGGAAATCAGAAACTTTTATTGAAGATCTGATAAAATATGGACAAACTGTTAAAAAGCATTCTTCGGGTATTCAGCAGACATTGTTTGGAGATATTAGCAATGTCATGGTTGAAAAACCGCTATTGCCTGATATTGAACCCTGGACACTAATGGACATGCTGGAAAAGAAAAGGAGGTTACTGGAATTTATGTTACAGGTCATCCCCTCGAAGAATTTGAGTTTGAAATAGAAAATTACACAACAAACGACCTGTCAGAAGTAAATCTTATAAAAGACAGGGTTGTGAAAGTGGCAGGAATTGTGTCAGATGAATACCACAGTGAAAATAAAAGAGGGCTCCCATACGGAAAATTTACAATCCAGGACTTTGACGGAACTCTGGAATTTATGATTACAAATGAAGCCTACCACAAATTCAATACCTATCTGAAAAAAGGTCAGGTCATATATTTAGAAGGCATAAATCAAAAAGGATACAGTAGTGATAATTATTTTTTCAAAGTTGTTGATGTCAGGTTGCTTGATACTGTAGGTAAAGCTTTGACAAAGTCTATAACACTGTACATCCCGTCAAGTAAAATCAACCAGGAAATGGTAAAAGATCTTATAACATTGTGCAAAAAATCAAAAGGATGACATAAGTTGAAAGTCGTTTTTCTGATGGTGAAAATACAATCTCTACAATTTCAAAATCAATACATATCAATGTGACTAATGACTTTATTCAAAAAATAAAAAAACTGGGAATTCCTTATAAAATTAACTGATATTTGCATCAAATACGGGAATTATGCTTATTATTGTATGCATGAATTAGTTATCACATAGGATAACATGTGGATTGAAAGGCTAAATAATTTGAATTTCTTATTATTGAATAAAAATCATAATAATTGGCAATTGCTAATTCGTAATTGTTAATTGATAATTCGTAATTGTTTTAGACAATTAAAATTTTGTGAAATGAAACCCAAATGCATTGAATGTGGTGAGGAATTTTTCGGAAGAGCCGATAAGAAATTCTGCTCTTCGGATTGCCGTATTTCTTTTCATAACAGACAAAATAAGGATAAAAACAATTTCATGCGCAATGTAAACAGGATACTGAGAATGAACAGGCAAATCCTGGAAGAACTTAATCCTGATGGAAAGATCAATCTCCACAAAGACAAACTACTTACTAAAGGTTTCAATTTCAACTATTTCACAAGTGAATACATTACGAAATCAGGGAAAGTGTATCACTATGTTTACGATCAGGGTTACTCCCACCTGGGAAATGACTATTATATTTTAGTAATAAAACAGGATTACATTGAATAGAATAAAGAGCAAAACCACAATTGCATTTTTGCTAATTATTTCAGTGCTTATCATCGGTACATCAGGCTACCATTTTATTTCAGAATACGATTGGTTCGATGCACTTTATATGACTGTGATCACATTTTCCACAGTAGGTTTTGGAGAAGTAAAGCCTCTGGATCTGCAAAGCAGACTTTTCACAATATTTCTGATCTTGCTGAACATTATGGTGTATGCCTATACTATATCTATCTTTTCCGAATATCTTATCAGTGCACCTATTTTGAAAAATATAATTAAAAAACGTATGGATAAATTAATTCACAAGTTTCATAGTCATACTATTATAGTTGGGTTTGGAAGAAATGGGAAACAAGCTTTCGAAAAACTGAAAACTTACAACAGGAATGTAATTATAATAGAAAAAGAGAATAATGAAGATTTTGTCGATAACAATAAAGATTTTGCATATGTCCTAGGTGATGCAACTCAGGATGATATACTGATTAAAGCCGGAGTTGAAAGAGCAGAAGCAGTTATCACTACACTGAGTGCCGATGCTGACAATCTTTATGTGATCCTCACGGCAAAGCAACTAAATCCCGGTATACATATCATTTCCAGGGCATCAAATGAAAATGCTGCAAAAAAACTCAAAATTGCAGGAGCTCATAATGTGATAATTCCTCACAAAATTGGAGGAGATTTTATGGCTTCACTGCTTGTCACTCCTTCCCTGGTAGAATTCATACAACAGCTTTCAGTGGAAGATCGCACTAAAAGAACAAATCTCGAAGAGATAAGCTTCGATGACTGTCCGGTGGAATATCATGATAAAAGCATAGCATCACTTGATTTACGAAAACTGACGGGTTGTACCATTGTAGGATATAAAGATGAAAGCGGACAGTATCTTGTAAATCCCGATCCCGATACCGTCCTGGTAAAGGGTTCAACTCTGATCATTTTAGGTCAGCCAGATCAGATACACAGGCTGAATGATTTGTTTAATATCAGATAAATGTTTATGGGGTTTAGAGAGTTTAGAAGGTTTATGTTCTAAGTTTTTACCTTTCTCACATACGACCATTAACAATTGACCATTAACAACTAACAATTAATTTTAATGCAAAAAAAAATACTCATCACCGGTGCTGCAGGATTTCTTGGTTCACACCTCTGTGACTTTTTTATCGAAAAAAATTACCATGTAATTGGAATGGACAACTTCATCACCGGTGATATTGCAAACATTCAGCATCTCTTCCATCTGAAAAACTTTGAATTTCACCATCATGATGTCAGTAAATTCGTTTTTCTCCCGGGAAACCTGGATTTTATACTGCATTTTGCATGTCCGGCCAGTCCTTTCGATTATCTCAAAATGCCGATTCAGACACTAAAAGTAAGTTCGCTTGGAACTCATAATCTTCTGGGTCTGGCTAAAGAAAAAAAAGCCAGGATACTTATAGCATCTTCATCAGAGATATATGGTGACCCTCTTGTAAATCCACAGCCTGAAGATTACTGGGGCAATGTGAATCCGGTCGGTCCGCGTGGTGTGTATGATGAAGCCAAAAGATTTCAGGAAGCTATGACTATGGCTTATCATGACTTCCACCAACTTGAAACAAGAATTGCCCGGATATTCAATACCTATGGACCCAAAATGCGGAAGAATGACGGAAGGGCTATCCCTACTTTTTTTGACCAGATTATCTCCGGCCAAAATATTACTGTTTTTGGAGATGGAAATCAGACACGCTCCTTTTGTTATGTTGATGACCTGATGGAAGGAATTTACAGATTATTAATGAGCGATTATCATCTACCGGTGAATCTTGGCAATCCCGAAGAGATCACTTTGAACCAGCTTGCTTTGGAAATTCTTGAACTAACAGGCAACAAAAATACAAAATTTGTCTACCGGGCACTTCCTGTTGATGATCCTCAGGTCAGATGCCCCGACATTTCAACAGCAAAAAAAGTTCTTGGATGGGAACCAAAGATTTCACGACTTGAGGGGCTGAAAAAAACTTATGAGTTTTATAAAATGAAAAACTAAAAATGAAAAATGAAAAATAGTAAATACAGTTTTTTAAAACAATTATTTTATTTTTTCCTTTGATGTTTTGATTGATGAAACTAACATTGCAATTAATTCGGAGTTTTTATTTTTTAAATCATTAAAAGTACTTTCGTCGATATATTCTGCAGCATTTAACAATTCTAACCAATATTCTGTTTCATTTGCTTCTTTCAATGCAATACTGTATTTAGATATAAAATCAGCTTTTGATTGTCCAAACTCTGCTTCCCTGATCATTGCTCCAATACTAGTGCCACTTTTTAATAATTGTCTGCTTAAAACAAATTCTTTTTTCGAATTTTGAAGGTTTTGTGTTAATAAAACAATTTTTAATGCAAATGAAAAACTCTTATCTTTTAATGGATTTTCTCTCATATTTCAACATTTTTATATTTCACTGTTCATTTTTCACTGTTCATTTTTCATTTTTCATTAATAAAGTCTTGACTTATAAATCCCTTTTTTCGAAAGAAAGTGAACAAATGAAACCCTCAAAACTCCCAATCCGTATTTAATACTTCTCCTGAGATTTATCGATGAAGCCTCTTCAAAATACTTAGTTGGAGTTGTCACTTCTGCTATATGAAAACCTTTATAAATGATTTGCGACAGCATTTCATTGTCGAAGACAAAATCATCGGAATTCTTTTCAAAACTTATACTTTCAAGTACTTCCCTGCTGAAGGCTCTGTATCCGGTATGAAATTCTGATAGCTTACTTCCCTGCAACACATTCTGTGTCATGGTCAGAAACCTGTTTGAAATATATTTGTATAATGGCATTCCTCCGCGCAATGCCCCATTGCCAAGTATCCTGCTGCCAAGTACTACAGGATAAAGATCTTCTCCTATTATATTGCACATCGAAGGTATTAATTTGGGAGTGTACTGATAATCAGGGTGCAACATTATGACTATGTCGGCATTTATTTCCAGTGCTTTTGTATAAAGCGACTTCTGATTGGCTCCATAACCTTTGTTCGTTTCATGCACTATTATATGCTTTATGCCCAGATTTCTGGCAATATCAACAGTATTGTCCCTGCTCGCATCATCACACAATATCACTTCATCTACCAGTGGGAATGGTATCTCTGCAAATGTCTTTTCTATAGTTTTGGAAGCATTGTATGCCGGTAAAACTACTACTACTTTTTTGGTTTTATACATGGATAAATATTTTAATTCAAAAAATGTCCATTTTGTTTTGTAAATGCAAAATTAACTATAATAAGTAAAATTTGCAATAATCTGAAAATCAATTTCTCTCAAATATATGAACAAATGAATTTTTGGAAATATGCTTTATTTTAAAATATTCATTAATCACGGTTTTTAATTCCGAATATTTTGGCTCATCAATTTTTTTTATGTTTCCGGTGATGCAGATGTAATCTATTTGTTTCTCTTCGTTTTTGCTATTTCCCTTCACCCAATCGACAGAATTAATAGATTTTTTGCCAGACAAAGTCAGGTTTGGTATCTTTTCATTATTCCATTTCAAAGGAAACCATCCGACACTTGCTTCATAGTTTTCAAGTATAACTATTGGTTTTTCTGCACCCAAATAATTTGAAAAATGACCCTGCAACCAATTATCAGATAAATTGACAGGAAGAACTACAGTATTCGGTTTTATTTTTTTTCCTGCTTCATAAACCGCTACAGCATCTTTGTTCAATGGATTGATAGATAATATATGATGCCTGGATAGCAAGATAAAATTAAGGATCATGAATGCTATTAATGCTATATTGCTTAAAAGGCCTCTGACAGATGTTGCTGCGATAAATACGGTCAAAAATATATAAAACATTAGTACAAATCTGTTTGACATCATTGCAGCACCCGATCCATCTGCGATAACAAACAGTGCAACAAATGACAAAATCACAGGGGATAAGAGAGTGAGCATTGTTTCAGAGATCCTGAATTTCCCTTTTACTGTGATGATTATTTTCCTGTAAAGTGCAATTGAAAATAGAAAAATGAATATGTGTAAAAAATGTCCGGTAATGGGAGCTTCATTTTCATAACTATATGTGATTAGGGGTCTGACATCATTTATCCATCTGAGCAATTCATTTGCCGGATATTTTTCGTCAGAAGGGAAGAAGTTTACCCTTGAATAAAACAAGTACGTGGAAATTAAACTATAAATTGAAGCAGTCAGAATAAATAGAATTTTTTTACCATTGACTTAATAACCTCAATGAGTCTGTGTTCATTTTTATAATTATTTAAGGTATTAATGATTATATGAGAACCAATTGTAAGACCTGCAAAACCGAAAATCAACACATTCGAATAATACAATGCAGTTATTAAAAGAAATAGAATTAATAAGTCTTTTGTCGTAAATTTATCATGATTTTTTAACCAAAAACCTGTCACTAAAAAATAAAAAATAAATGCAATACTGAAATTATAAAACCCGAGCCTGAAAAGAAATGAGAAAATAAATGGAAAAATCAGTATGCTGAAAATTTCATTTTGTGGATTGATTTGCCTGATCAGGTACCTGAAAGAGTAAGCCATTCCTGCGACATAAGCTATCACCAGTATCTTTTCTGCTATTCCTGCTTTGCAAATCATCATTAGTAAAGCTAATACTAAATTTGAAGTCCAGTTTGGTATGTAAAAGCTATTTATCGAATAATAATCTGTCAGAAACTGATTGCCGGATATGATATGCCTCAACAGATTGCTATTGTATAGGTGCGCTGGACCATCCATTGATGGATAAAGAAATGACATAAAGATAAAACTTAATTCCACTATTAAAACCACAAATAAAGTATATGTAGAAAATGTTTTTAACTTTTTCATTTTTAAATAATTTATTAATTTTATAACGCAATTTCCCCGGGTTATCCGTGCATAATGATAATAGCTGATGTAAATATAACAGGTATTTATAATTATTAAAAACAACTCAACAATTATTATATATTTTGCCGGTAATTGACCAAATGTGCTACTTTTGTTTAAGTATTCATCATTAAATTTTAATTATTGAACACATGAAAAACATCACTGTACTTGGAGCCGGATTAGTAGGAAAAGCAATTGCTATTGATTTATCTTCATCATTCAAAGTAGTTTCAGTTGATCAGAGAGAGGATGTTCTTGAACAATTAAAAAAGGATCATCCTTCAATTCTGACGGTGGCCACTGATCTCAGCAAACCTGAAAATATTGTATCAGTTATTAAGAATGCAGACCTGGTAGTAGGCTGTATGCCCGGTTTTATGGGTTTTGAAACCATAAAAACTGTATTGAACGAAGGAAAAAACATTGTCGATATATCATTTTTCCCTGAAAATATGTTCCTGCTCGATCGAATAGCAAGAGACCATGATGTGACTTGTGTGGTGGACTGTGGTGTGGCTCCGGGTATGGGAAATATTATACTCGGATATCATAATGAAAGGATGAAAGTTGCAAATTATAAATGTGTTGTAGGTGGCTTGCCCAAAACACGGGAATGGCCTTTCGAATACAAAGCAGTTTTTTCGCCAATCGATGTCATAGAAGAATATATCAGACCGGCTCGATATATCGAAAATGATACTCTTTTGGTCAAAGAAGCTCTTTCCGATTCTGAACACTTGTTTTTCCCTGGTGTAGGTACACTTGAAGCCTGGAATTCTGATGGGTTGAGGTCACTGCTTAAAACAATGCCCAATATTCCTAACATGATAGAGAAAACCATGCGCTATCCTGGCACTATTGAATATCTGAAAGTACTTAGGGAGTCAGGTTATTTTAGCTATGATCCCGTTGAAATAAATGGCAATATGATCAGGCCAATAGACCTGACATCGAAACTGCTGTTCCCGAAATGGCAGTTAAAACCGGGTGAGGAGGACATGACCATCATGAGAATTATAATTGACGGTAAGGAAGATAGTGTCTATAAGAGATATACATATGATCTTTTTGATTCTTTTGATTTGAAAACCAATACTTTGTCAATGGCACGAACCACCGGATACACCTGCTCTGCAGCAGCACATCTTGTCGCAAATGGCAGGTTCTCAGAAAAAGGTATCTGCCCTCCTGAATTCCTTGGAAAAGATGAAAATGATTATTCTTTTATACTCAATTATCTGAAAGAAAGAAATGTGATTTATGATGTAAAAGTTGAAAATATTTAAATAATATTGTTAAAAAAGAAGTTTTTACAGATATTTTATTAAAATTAACTGGAATTATTGTTAAATTACATATTTTCACCATATATTTGTGGTTCAATTTAAGTTAAAAAATGTTAATTATTTTAATTTTCATTTTTATTTAAAGAATAATGTCTTATTTTATAAAAAATTCGTCTTTATAGTAGAAGACTTAAAAAAATAGAAATAGGATAATAAATAAAAGAATGCATATGAGATTAAAGATATTTACACTTTTAATTCTTTTTTGTACATTGGGAAATATCTATGCCCAGGTTAATTTTGTGAAAGATATTATAGTTGCTAATGCTAAAGCAAATGAGGATATCCACTATTATCCCGATGTAATCAATAACGGTCCAACTCAGGCTGAATTTTACTGGAAACTGACAAAACCAGCCTTCAATGCGGGATGGCAGAGCCAGGTTTGTGATTTGAATGGTATTTGCTATGCCTGGAATGTTGATAAATCAACAAAAGTAAATAAATTGCCTGGATACGGAACCAATCAGATGTCAGTTCAGATCAAATCAAATAACATACCCGATACGGGAGTTGTAATATTGAATATATACAGTGATGTCAATTATACAAATTTACTGGATTCAATTTCGATTTTCCTTAATGTAGCAGTAACCAATTCTGCAAGAAATATTAATTCAGATACTGAGATCAGTGCATATCCTAACCCTACTTCAGATTATTTTCAGATTAACGGTAAGTCAGGTGTCAGCAAGATCGAAGTATTCAATATGATAGGAAAAAAAATAAAGACATTTGAAAAATATCAGAACAGCTACAATGTCAGAGACCTCAGAAACGGAATTTACCTTTGAGAGTTTATGACATTAAAGGGCAGGTTCTGAAAGTCCTCAGATTAAAGATAGATCATGAAAATCCATGATAGCGAATTAATAATATAAAAAAAAGGAGGTGAATTTCACCTCCTTTTTTTGTATTCGGTACTACTACATTTTCGCGGAATTGTAAGAGTGTTTTTTGTTTTTTTTAAATTTTAATAAAGAATATCTCGCTAAGTTCTTAGTAAAAAATTTGTTTTTCTTTTTTTTCCAACTATAAGGGCATGATTATGTACACTAAAATTTTCTTGTTGAAGTAGTTTCAAATATATGTTTTAAAACGCTTGTAAATCATTGAAATTTAAACAAATACAATACTTACTATTGAATTATTTTAGGACATATTTTGAAATTAAAAAACATATTTGTAAACTAAATTTCTCTACTTTTTGAGCCTACTGACGTTGACAGTCAGCAAAGGGTTCAAAAAGTAGCAATCCCGACGATAAATGTCGGGACGTGCGATCCCGATCATTATCGGGATAAACTCGCAAACCTTTTATTGATTATATAAAAACAAGTTATAACGTTTTCATCCCGACGATAAATGTCGGGAACGGAAATTTTACCTACAAGGTTTCGGTAAAATTTCCTGCTTTCTCCAGCTCAAACTCCCGATCGGTATCGGGATCGCACAGTCCTTTACTGTAATTTTTAAACAACTTTGCTATAGATTTATTAGTGGAGGTTGTTTAAAAAGCACATATTTTTTATCAAATTAATAAAAATGGAATGCATATTAGTCTAAATTACTATACTTTGCGCCTTAACGCCTCTGCGTGATCTGCTGGAATTAAAAAACTGATCTATTATTTTACCTGCTGATTTGCGTAGAAAGCAGAATTGCATAATCATTTGATCTCTCCCGATAGATATCGCAGAAAACCAAAGAAATACTATTTTAGTGTAAGTCCGTTATATAAAGAAATTTGTTAGTTTCCCGAAGATCAGAGCAGAAATGAGTTTCCTGAAACAATATGTTTTTTCCCGCAGATCTCCGTAGATTTTTTCCAGACGAAAAAAAATTATTCAGACTGTAAATGGTAATTGAACTATTGAATCAAAATCATAAGAGCTGACAATAAAGCAATCAAGCCTGTCAGAATTTCATTCCAACGGTAGCATTGAACTTATTGATAGTTTTATCAATATCTATTCTGGGGCTCCTGCTTTTATTTTCGGCTACATACGGATAATATGCATAATTGTATTTCGAATTCACATAAGCAAGATCAATATAGAAACTGTTGCCTCTATATCCGATCCCTGTGCTTAATACTGTAGCAGGATTATAATCAGAATCTGATTTGAATGGGCTGTCATAAAAAGCAGCTCCACCTCTCAGCCTGAATTTCTTTATTGCAAGTTCTGCTCCGACCCGGATATTTAAAAGCTCCCTTCAAATCCTTTTGCAGTTTATCATTGATTTCCTCTTCTGCATCCAGGTCATCAGTGCTTGAACTGTATTTATGATAATTGAATTTCATACCTGAATTGGATATATATTCAGCATCCATATTAACAAAACCTCCGATATTTTCATTCCCGAAGATCTTACCCACACTTCCGATAAATTTCCAGGGGGTCTTCAGATTATAATCAAAATACCCTTCATAATCGATGGTATCAAATATCCAGAAATTTATTGTTTTCACCTCAAGATATTCATTATAATCATCTTTTAGTTTCATCATACTTGGAGTATGTACTGATAAACCAACTCTTGTTTTTGCAGGTAGTTTAGCTATCGCACCGGCCTTAAAATTAACTCCCACACCTACTGTACTGTAAGCTGTGGAATATTGAACATTTTTGAAATAAAAATCTACATCAGGATTATTGATCACAGCATCAGGAGCAGTTTCAAAATAGTCCCTTTCAGTGCTGTAATTAATAAAAGGAATACCAACTGAAACACCCCATAGCAACATATCATTGTGGTTCTGTCCATAAGCAAAAAGCAATTCCTTTTGACTTCCTGATTCTTTTATCCTCTGCAATTTATTTATCTTAAAATCACTGAAAGAAGTATAATCCACACCTGAAAAAAGATCACTGTCTTCAAGAATGCTTCCTTGATTGCTCCCCTCAACATTGAGGTCATAGTTATAAGATGCTACACTGTTGAGTCCAATAGCAAAACTTTTCGAAATGATCTTTTCTTTGGTAATATTTTTCCAGTTACTTACCAGACCGATATTGTCAAAAGTAAAAGCCTGATCATATGTTGTTGCTCCGTTATTTTCAAGTTGTCCGAAACTTTTTGTTGATTGAGTTCCGAGAGAGAATACCATTTCTCCTTTCCAGTAATTGCCTAATGTAGCCGGATTATAGCTTATGGCACCAAAATCAGCTCCCATAGCCCCAAAAGAGCCAGCTACTCCCATACTCCTTGCTGTGGAAAAATTTTCTGTACGCGAAAACCGGAGGGCATCCTCAATATTCTGAGAAACCAGATATAAAGGAAAAATCAATCCTGCAAGTATTAATATTTTTTCATTATTTCAATTTTATGAATGTTTAAAGACTATATGATAGTTGATTGTTATTTATGTTTTAATGCAAATTCATTTGAAACATTTAAAAAAGGAGCAGTCATAAGACTACTCCTGATTTATTACTTCAATTCAGAATTATTTCCTGCCACTTGAACTCCTGCTGTCAGATCCTGAAGATCTGGAAGAAGAGCCGCTACTGCTGCTGCCTGAACTGCTTCCGCTGCTATGTCCGGATGAGCTGCTGCTTCCTGAAGACCATGAAGAACTGCTGGATGAAGAACGACCAGAGTCGGAACTTCTGCCTGAACCCGAAGAAGAACTGTTACCTGATGATCTGCCTGAATCAGAAGGCCTTATACTAGAACCTGAACTCCTTTGAGTTTTGGATTCAGTTCTAATGTTTTCAATTTTTCTGCCCGAATTATTATCCGGCTTGTAAGAGTCAGAACGTTGTCCGCTGTTATTATTATTTATCCTCGATCTTTCTGATCCTGAATTATTGTTTCTCTCAGGGGCATTAGTACTTCTTCCTGAATCATAAATGCTTCTTCCTGATTTATTATCGCTCCTTTGAGGATCCTTTCTTTCTCCTGTATTCGGATTATTCCTGTTTACATCCGGTGAATACCTGTTGGTATCATTGTTGTTGATTTTATCAGGTGTCTTGTTACCATTATTCCTGGTACCCGTGCCGTTGTCTCTCTGTCCTGAATCAACTGATCTGTCAGGTCTGTAATTGCTTTTGCTGCCTGAATCATTGAAGCTTTATCAATGCTACTTTTGTTTCTGTCGCCAAAAGGTGTCCATCCCCTTCCGGTATCATTGCTTTTTCTGCCATCATCTTTAGTCATTCCGGATGATTTACCCATATCAACTTTTTTATCTGAGATGGTATTATCCTTTGGATTGTTTCTTGTACCGGCACTTATACCTGTTGGTTTACCACTTTTAGGTGAGACCGATGACACAGGTCTTCTATTGCCGTAGTGTTTGTTTTTGTTATTCTTTCCGGAATCATTACCCCAGTTATAGTATCCGTAATCATTATAGTAGTTGTTATAATAATTGTAATTATTCCATCCGTAATAATTATTGTAACCATAGCCCCAGCCTGAATTCCATGGGCTGTAATATGAGCCATAATACCATGGATCATTCCAGGGATTGTACCAGCTTGAATAATAACTGCGATAATACCTTTTGTATGGGTTGTAGAATCCGGAATTGAAACTAAATGAAAACCGGGATAATAAAAAGAATTAAAACTACTTCTGCAACCATAACCTCCATAATAATCATAATAGTCATCATAATAAAATGGATCGTAATAGTCATAATAATGAGTTCTGTGGAATCTTTTTATTCTTTTTGAATAACTATAGTCATAGTCATCATAATACTCATCTTCATAATAGTCCTCATCCTCATAATAACTATCATCAGTATCATTGTAACTGTCGTTATTATTATAAGTAGCATTTTCTTCTACATTTGAATTTGAAATATCAGAATCAGGATCGTAGTAGAGATCGTCAAACTGAGCGAATGAAACACTTAGTGTGAAAATCGAAAAAACAACTGCAAGAAATATTGACTTTTTCATATTTATAATATTTTAGAATAATTATTTAACTCTTTTTAAACTTCACGATGCAATTTATTACTTTTGCACGGATTTTTATGTTAATGAAATATTAAAGTTTTCCTAAACTAAGTTAAATTGACTTTTTAACGCAGTTATAAACGGAAAAATGAACTATTTCAATTAAAAATTACTTTTATTTAATGAGTAAACGTTTATAAATTACACTAAGTTTCAAAATTTATAGATTTTAAATTTTCCTTAACATATCTATTAAAATAATGGCAAAAGAAATAACATCAAGAAGTGAAAATTATTCGCAGTGGTATCTGGATATAGTTTATAAAGCGGGTTTGGCAGAAAATTCAGCTGTCAGAGGTTGTATGGTGATAAAACCTTATGGTTATGCCATCTGGGAGAAGATCAGAGAAGAACTTGACAGAAGATTTAAAGAGACAGGACACCAAAATGCATATTTCCCGATTTTTATTCCTAAGAGCTTTTTAAGTAAAGAGGCAGATCACGTGGAAGGATTTGCAAAGGAATGTGCTGTTGTCACTCATCACAGACTGATGAATAATCCGAACGGTCCCGGAGTTGTAGTTGACCCTGATGCTAAACTGGAAGAAGAATTAATAGTAAGGCCAACTTCTGAAACTATAATCTGGAATACATATCGTGACTGGATAAAATCTTACAGGGATCTTCCGATTCTAATAAATCAATGGGCTAATATAGTACGCTGGGAAATGCGTACAAGACCATTTTTGCGAACAACTGAGTTTTTGTGGCAGGAAGGACATACAGCTCATGCATTGAAAGAAGAAGCAATAACTGAAACAAAACTGATACACGACATTTATGCTGACTTTGCAGAGACAGTGATGGCAATGCCTGTTATCAAAGGTGCAAAATCAGAGTCAGAAAGGTTCGCAGGTGCACTTGACACTTATACTATTGAAGCCATGATGCAGGATGGAAAAGCATTACAAGCCGGAACATCCCATTTTCTTGGCCAGAATTTTGCAAAAGCATTTGAAGTAAAATTCCTTACAGAGAATAATATTGAGGACTTTGTATGGGCTACATCATGGGGCGTTTCCACACGTCTGATAGGTGCATTGATAATGACGCATTCCGATGATGATGGTCTTGTTCTTCCTCCTAAACTTGCTCCCATACAGGTAGTGATCGTTCCGATCCCAAAGCCATTTGATGAATTAATGGTACATGCAGAAAAAATTGCAGATGCCTTGAAAGCCCGGGGAATTTCAGTCAAAATAGATAAAGATGAAAAAAACAGGCCTGGATTTAAATTTGCCGAATATGAAATGAAAGGAGTACCTGTGAGAATAGGCATAGGTGCTAGAGATATCGAAAATGGTGTACTTGAGATTGCCAGAAGGGATACTAAGGAAAAGACCTCAGTTAAAATGGAAAATGCCGTTGATCATGTTGTTGTCCTGCTGGATGAAATACAGGAAAATCTATACCAGAAAGCTATTGAATTCAGAAAAAACAACACTTACTCTGTTGATACTTTTGAGGATTTCAGAAATATAATAGATGGAAAAGGTGGATTTGTATATGCTCACTGGGACGGTACAGCTGAAACTGAAGAAAAAATAAAGGAACTGACAAAGGCCACTATAAGATGCATCCCTAATGAGGCTGCTGATGAACCAGGAACAGATATGATCTCAGGCAAGCCATCTGAAAGGAGAGTACTCTTTGCAAAAGCATACTAAAATCAAATGGGGGAAAGGAAAAACATAGAATTAAAAAATAAAAAAGCAAGTTTTGAATACCAGATAATTCAGACCTTTGAAGCGGGTATTATGCTTACCGGTACTGAAGTGAAATCTGTTAAAAATGCAAAAGTCAATATCAATGAAGCTTATTGCAGTTTTGACAAATCAGGGGAACTCTGGATCAAAAATATGCACATTTCAGAATATGACCTGGGCACATATTCCAATCATGATCCGCGCAGAGAACGCAAACTATTATTGAAAAGACCTGAACTGAATAAGCTTCTGCGAAGAGTGATGGAAAAAGGTTTTACAATAGTACCACTTCGAGTTTATTTATCAGAAAGAGGAATCATAAAAATAGAAATTGCACTTGCTACAGGTAAAAAATCATTTGATAAACGCAATTCCATCAAGGAAAAAGATATGACGAGAGATGAAACAAGATATGATAAGCTCAATAAATGGAAAGAGCACTAGATCAATTATGAATTGAAAATTAATAATTAAGATTTACGAACCATACGGACAGGTTTAATGAATTACATATTATAACAGAAAATGAATACTAAAAACCTTAATGAGTTTATTGTTTTTGAAGATCAACATATAATCTGTATAAATAAAAAATCCGGTGTGTTGTCTCAGCCGGGGAAAAATGAAGATGTCTCAGTACAAAAACTTCTTGAAATAAAACTGAAACATGAGGTGTTTATTCTGAACAGACTTGACAGACCTGTCAGTGGTTTGATATTATTTGCCAAAAGCAAAAGAACTGCAGCAAAGTTTTCTTCTGCACTCTCCAAACCCGAAACTAAAAAAACGTACTATGCTATTGTAGAGCAAAAACCTGAATTATCAGAAGGAGTGCTAGAAAATACCCTAAATAAAAAAGACAATAAGTCTTATATTTCTTCAGATCCGGTCAAAGGTAAAACAGCCAGGTTAGAATATGTTTTAATCGGAAGTGGAACAAATTATCACTTTCTGAAGATAATTCTGCATACAGGAAGGTTTCATCAGATCAGAACTCAGATGGCAAATATCGGTTGTCATATAAAGGGTGATGTGAAATATGGTGCAAGACGTTCCAACAAAGACAAAAGCATAGGACTTCATGCCTATGAACTTGAATTTATTCATCCTGTTAAAAAGGAAATGCTGAATCTGAAAGCAAATTTTCCTGAGGACAACTTGTGGGAATCACTTAAATCAAACCTTGACATCGTTTGAAAAAAAATTTTTTAATAATTATTTCGATTATAAATTAAATGTTTACCTTTGCATTCCCTTATTCAAATGAATGTTCTTTACAAGCCCGGGTGCTGAAATTGGTAGACAGGCATGGTTGAGGGCCATGTGTACTCAGTATGTGCGGGTTCGAGTCCCGCTCCGGGCACTAATACAAACCATTTTTAACCAAAAAAAATGGTCGGATATCATCTTCCACTACTTCCTGATAATCATGATTTTACTTGTAAATACTTGTTTGCCGTCATTAGCCTTAACTATGTAATTCCCATTGGTTGCATTTGAAATGTCCATCCCTGCTTTACCTTTCTTAAAATTTAAAACTGTTGACAAAACTTTATTGCCGAGAATATCAAAAACTGAAACGTTAACATCACCATCAAAATCTCTTGAGTCAAAATTGACAGTATTCAAAACCGGATTAGGGTAAACAAATGTTTCTGCAGCAATTTCTTCCGGTATTTCTGCAGTAGAAGTTGTCAGTTTACGAACACCATTGCTGAACCAAACCCCCCATTTTCCACCTTCAATAAAATATTTGCCAGTGTTTACAACCTGATTTATCTTTGTATTATCTAAATCTACGATTCCAACATTTGCAGAGCCGTCATTATAGTCGAAGATCACTTTCTTGTCATCTCTGCTGAAACTTGGCGAACTCCAGTCATTATTACTGAAGATAATACCAAGATCACCTGTTTCGATATTTGCTCCATACACTATGAAATCTGTCGCATCTCGATAATCAAATGCAATAATATAAGGTGAATTTTTCGAAAATGTCGGATTTCCTATACTTACTTCATCAGGAAGACCTGAGAAAAGTTTTTCCACCCTACCCTGTTCAAACTTATTTGCTTTATTGTTCCAGACATTTATAAATCCAATATCCCAGTAATCAATATCGAAAAAACCACCTGAGCTAAGTGAATTTTTACAATCGTACATGATCCACTCGCCTGAATAATCAAATTCCAAAACATCAGCATACAAAACTGTTCCTAAATCAACTCCCTCAGCTGTTGAGGGATTGTACAATTCAAACTCTTCCCATTGGCTGATATCGTAGCTATATACATGTATCTTTTTTTCCTGCTCAGTTTTCAGAGCAGCAATTTTTGAACCATCCTTTGAAATAACGGCACTTCTCCATACAGGGCTTTCCTGAATTATTTGTTCGGCAGGAGTACCTGACGGCCATTCCAAATAAATATAATGTATTTTATTATCAATCCCCACAAAAACTACATGTTTGCCATCATCTGTAATACTTGGTTTGCTTTGGATATCAGTACCTGATAATGGATTTTTAAGTATTTTCCCGGTTCCATCCAGCAGATAAAGAGCACTATAATCTTCATCAGTGCAGATAATATAATCACTGCCTGGATTTGTTTTTAGGTCTTGCTGATTATTAGAGCCTGTCCCACCTGAACCTCCTATACCAACAGCTGCAAAGGCAGCAGACGCTGCATTCTTTGTATCGGTTCCATAAAGATCATTGGCAGAATTTTCAATTGCTACCCTCAGATCCTTGAAATCTGAAGATTTGGTAAGATAATGAATCAGAGCCCTGTAATAAACCTGTTCTGCCTTCTCCTTTCCAACCGCAACAGCAAATTTCTGAAATGCAAAGTTTGCTATCCCGCTATTTATATGAACCCCCCTGTTATCATCTTCACCTGTATATTTTTCATTAAAATGCGCAGGCTGATATCCGTTGGTTCCACTACCCCCATTATGGGGATTGCTCATGTCACGCAAAGCTCCTGTTGGGAAATATTGCGAACTGACGACATCCTCTCCAAGTTTCCAGTCATCCCTGTCCATCATAACTCCAAAAACATCAGCAAAAGATTCATTTATTGCTCCCGGCTCATCATAATACTCAAGATTGGCTGTGTTCTGAATTACTCCATGGGTCAGCTCATGACCTGCAACATCAAGTGATTTTGGCAAAGGGCTGGTAAAAACTTTATTACCGTTTCCATAAAACATGGCCGTTCCTGCCCAAAATGCATTATCCATACCTGTGCCATTGTCCTCAGTTACGTTGATGATTGACATTACATTGCCTCCTTTGCCGTCAATAGAATTTCGTGCAAACTTATTAATATAATATTCATAGGCAAAACCGGCGTTGAAATGAGCTGAAACAGCTGTGGCATTCCAGGTATTGTTTGAAGATTTAACATGATCAAGCTTATTCTGGAAGCTTGAACTGTTAGGACTTGTATTATTTGCATTCAGAGTTATTATAACTCCCTGTGGATCATCCGGAAGACTACTTGCAGCATTATTGAACATCGGCCTTGAAATATCAAGCATGTAATACAGACCACTCTTCTCATACACATTTATTTCTCTGGTTGTGCCATGCAGATCTTTTGCATTGGCCTTTGTCCCTCCAAGAGGTGACAATAATCTGTTCTCAGGGATAAGGCTGCAATGTTCAGTCTGTTTTCTGATAATATCACCTTCCTGAGCATCAACAATATATTTATATTTATGAAGTGAATTAGCTGAAACACTGGCTACATATACAGGTTTGAATTCTCCTGTGATCTCATCAGGAAAATATGCCTCCTCAATCCCGATCTGCTCTCCATTGATTATACTTCTTTCTAAACCAGATAATTCTTTTACATGTATCCTGCTGTCACTTAAATTTTCTTTAATGATCTTTTCAATTTGATTTGCAGAGATACGGAATTCATACTTCAAATCATCATTCTTTTGTTCTTCATTTCTTTGTTTTAGCCCAAAAGAAGGATCCTTAAACCATCTGCCATTAATAAAATTGTATTCGATATTATTATTCAGATGCAGATAAATCTGGCCTCCGAATACCAGTCTGTTCCTGAAGTACTGATTTAGTTTTACATGGGTTATTCCAAGTTCATCAGTAACGATGCTAACGATATGAAATTCCTTTTCATTTACAATTTTCATCTTTTCTTTAAGATCCTTGTTTCCAAGTATTTTGTAGACCCGATCACTTACAGGTTCATCTGTTTCACTATTTAAAACATCTTTTTTTATATACAAAGCCAATGGAAGCTCTCTGTCCTCTGACTGAATCTGGATGATATCTTCTAAGGCTTTCGCAAATTCAAACTTAGTGTTATCCAGTGAATTGATATTAAATACATCTGAGCTTTTTGTACCACTTAGAAAATTTCCGTTAAGGTTTTTCAAATCATCAAATTCGGAATTTCCCGATACCGGAGATTGAATGTTTCCATCATTAGTTATTATCCTGATAAACTTTCCCTTCTCAGGATTTTGAGAAATTGCATCAGAAAAAACAAAAACAATAAATACCAGTACTAAACTTAACTTTTTCATTTATGGTCGATTTATTCTTACTCAAATATTAATTTCCAAATAATACAATTAAAAAAAGACTTTATCCTATTTCACGGGTTTTTGAATATAATTCATAGCAAACTTATAAAAAAGAACTAGCTGTGAATCAGCACTATCCATATCTGACCACAGTGATCTCACTATTTTCCCACTATCATTAAATTGAACAAAGTAGTTCATATTTCCCGGAAGATTAAACTTTTTTTCCCCGATCTTCAGCAATTCGTAATTATGAAATATCTGATTTGTAATATTGGTTTCCAATTTTCCTAAATTCAATCTCTCTTTAGTCAAAGTATTATAATGAAACAATTGTCCATTCTCCAGAATGGAGTATTCATCATAAGCTCCCGTTATTCCCCCGCCTTTGCCAATTGTAATAATTCTACCTTTGAAATCATCATAGTTTTGTTGCTGGGATTTGCATGAAATCAAAGACAACAAAACAGATAGCACTAAACAAGATTTTATATTCATACTTACTTCATTATTTTTTATAATAAAAGTTCTGTCATCACAATAGCTTCACAATTGCATTCAAAACAAATGCATTCAGAATATAAAAATACGAAAAAATTAAGACAAAACAAACATTTTTTGTTTTTTAACATTTATTTAATTGAATTTTTAATTATTGGGCACCAAAATCAATAAATTTCAATAATTTTGGATTCCCAAATTAAAAAAAATTGATGGAAAACAATATATACGATAAAAGGGGAGTCTCAGCCTCAAAATACGAGATCCACAATTCTGTTTCTTCATTATGGAAAGGATTGCATGAGAAAGCTTTCTGCAAGATACTGCCGGATTATACTGGTGGATCAGATGATCATGTAAATATAATGCATGCTGACACTGCAGGCACTAAAACGTCTCTTGCTTACATTTACTGGAAGGAAACCGGTGATATGACTGTGTGGAATGATATAGTACAGGATGCAATTGTGATGAACATAGATGATATGGCTTGTGTCGGATGTACAGACAATATAGTTTTGTCATCAACTATAGGAAGAAATAAGCATTTGATACCAGGAGATGTGATCTCGGTTTTGATCAATGCAACTCAGAATTTTATTGAAAAACTGGAAAGATCAGGAATTCTTCTGCACCTTGCAGGAGGAGAAACTGCTGATGTGGGCGATATAGTACGAACAGTGGATGTTGGAATTACTGCTTTTGCAAGATTGAAAAAAGATGAATTGATTGTCAATGATATCAAAGACAAAAATATTATCATTGGGTTCAGTTCTTCGGGTAGATCGGTATACGAGGAAAAATTCAATTCCGGAATTGGAAGCAATGGACTGACATCCGCACGTCACGACCTGTTTTCAGACCAGTACAGGGTAAAATATCCGGAAAGCTATTCGCCTCAGACCGATATTGATTATGTTTATTCAGGATCAAGATCCCTTACGGAGAAAATACAAGTTGGAGCAGAAATGATTGATATCGGAAAATTCCTGTTATCTCCGACGAGAACATATATACCAATGCTGAAAGAGATATTTAAATCTCATAGAAAACATATTAGCGGGCTGATACATTGCACAGGAGGAGGACAGACCAAGGTGATGAAATTTGTAAATAATAAAAGGATAATCAAAGACAATCTGTTTGAAACACCACAGATATTTCAATTGATACAGGCTGAAAGCAAAGCCAGCATAAGGGAAATGTACGAGGTATTCAATATGGGACACAGGATGGAATTGTACACAGAGGAAAAATATGCCGAAGACATTATAAACATTTCCAGATCAATGGGTATCGATGCAAAAATAATCGGACATGTGGAAGAATGTGAAAAAAATGAGCTGGAAATACATACAGAAAATCAGGTAATTGGATATTTTTATTGAGTGATCGATTCCATAAGCTTTTGGATTGAGTTATTGTACAAGTTTAATTTATTAAACATTAATTCCATAAACAATTCCTAATTGACCTGCTACTTTTTTCTCTTTTCACCCTTTACTTTTTTGGTTTCGGTTTCAGGATTCAGCATCGGAGGTGCTTCAAATTTCTCGGGAAATACATTATTGACAAACATCCATTTGTCATCTTTTAGTTTGTAGCCATGGTAGGAGCCGTCAGCTACGATCAGTGGTTTTGCACTGACCTCCCTGCTGGAGGGAACTATGATAGTGTGATCAAAAATTATCATCGACAATTCAGGATCATAGCTGAGCCGGGAATTTGATTCGAAACTTGTCCTCAGTACTACCCTGTTTTTAAACATTCTTTGATTGAGGGTATCTTCAAAAATACCTTTGCCGAGTTTGAGCATACCGCTCTGAATATCCAGTGCCTCGACAGTTTTGATCTTTTCCCTGTTTTTCAGTATTTTGAGTCCGAAAAGCAAATACTCTGTTTTATTACCTGAGGTGTACTGATGAATATTGTAATAGATCTGCCCGTACCAGTTTGCAGGTGTAAATTCTTCATATTCAGTATCAGTGTTTTGCCATTTATTATCCTGGAGGAAATACAAGTTTTTGCGGGTCTGAACAACTCCGAAATAATCAAATTCGGTCTGCGATCTCATCAGTTGCCATGTAAATATCCTGATTGAGGAATCGGGAGGCATGAGTTTTGATATCCATTTGAGAGAATCAAAAGGATAGTCAAATGAACCTTCTGCAGATAGTATCTGCAAAAACTGACTGTTGAATTCTGTCAGGGCGTACTTCCTGTGCTCAAATTTATCGGAATTTACAAACCAGTCATTGTACCTTGCGAGTTCAGTTTCTGATTTGTGAAAATCAGATTGACCGAATAAAGCATTTGCCAAAAAAATATAAATCACGAAAGCATTGAATTTCAACATTTTTGTTCCTTTAAGATTAATATATCACTATTATTTTCAAAACGAAAATATTGGAATTGTATTTTTCACTTTTATATTTTCACTTTTTTTCAGTCAACATTCTTCAGACTGCTGACTACCGACGGCCGACTGTTGACTGCCGACTGATGACTGTTGACTGATGACTGCCGACTTTCCTAAAGGTGTATTACCTCATCATAAGCTGCTGCGGCTGCTTCCATTATGGATTCACTGATAGTAGGATGCGGATGTATTGATTTTATCAGTTCATGAGCTGTTCCTTCCAGTTTTTTGAAAACTACCATTTCAGCTATCATTTCGGTAACATTCTGACCTATAAAGTGGGCTCCGACCAGTTCCCCGTATTTAGCTTCGAAGATCAGTTTCACAAATCCTTCATTATCGCCCGACGCTGTAGCTTTGCCGGATGCTGTAAATGGGAATCTGCCTACTTTGATCTCACCAAATTGTTCTTTGGCTTTATCCTCTGTGAGTCCGACTGAAGCAACCTCAGGAGAACAGTATATATTTGAAGGTATATTATTGTAATCGATCACTTCCGGCTCATGCCCTGCAATTTTCTCAACACAGCAGATGCCTTCTGCACTGGCAACATGAGCTAGAGCAGGAGTAGGTATCACATCTCCGATTGCATAAATACCGCTTACATTTGTCCTGTAGAATTCATCAACTTCAATAAATCCATTTGTTGTTTTTATACCAAGTTCTTCCAGTCCGATATTTTCTGTATTCGGACTGATGCCGACTGCTGACAGGACTATATCGACATTAATCTCTTCAGTTTTGTCATTCTCCATATTTTTCAGGCTCACCTTGCATTTACCATCGACGACTTCGACTTTTTCAACCGATGTTGAAGCCTTTACTTTGATGTTCTCTTTTTTAAAAGACCTTGCAAGGACTTTGCTGACTTCACTGTCTTCTCTTGGCAGGAGTCCCTGTTTTAAAAATTCAGCCAGTGTCACTTCCACACCCATTGAGGCATAGAAATATGCAAATTCAACTCCAATAGCTCCACCTCCGACAACAAGCATGCTCTGTGGTATCTTTTCAAGGCTCATCGCTTTACGGTAGCCGATAATATATTTATCATCTATCATCAGGTTTGGCAATTGCCTGGCTCTGGCTCCGGTTGCTACAATAATATGGTCAGCAACATATTCAGATGAACCTGATTCGGTTTCTACCAAAACAGTTTTATTTTTAGACAGCCTTCCGTTTCCATTTAATACGGTTATCTTATTTTTCCTGAACAAGTATTCAATACCCTTGCTCATTTTATCGGCAACTCCTCTGCTCCTGCCTATCACGGCATCAAAATCAAAGCCGAATCCTGATACATTTACACCATAGTCCTTTGAGTGTCTGACATAATTATAAACCTGGGCACTTTTAAGCAATGCTTTGGTCGGAATGCAACCCCAGTTGAGGCAGATACCTCCAAGTGATTCACGTTCGACTACTGCTACTTTAAAACCTAATTGAGATGCCCTGATTGCTGCCACATAACCCCCCGGTCCGCTTCCTAATACTATGATGTCGAATTTATTTTCCATATTATTAATGATTGAGTTATTGAATGATTGAGTTATTGAGTTATTGAGTTATTGAATTAATGAGTTATTGAATGATTGAGTTATTGAGTTATTGAGTTATTGAGTTATTGAATTATTGAATTAATGAATTATTGAATTAATGAGTTATTGAGTTATTGAATGATTGAGTTATTGAATGATTGAGTTATTGAGTTTTTGATTTATTGAGTTTTTGAATGATTGAGTTTTTGAGTTATTGCTTTTTGCTGTTTTTCTTGATTTTGAAAATATTTTTAGTAATTCTAAGGTTTCATCTTTCAATTTTATTAACTTATTTTGTTCTATTAAATTACTTTCTTCTAAAATTTCAATCCAAAACAATGTTTCATCGCATTCTTCAATCACTATTGATAATTTTGCGAAAAATTCTTTATCCGATCTTGCCCTGTTTACAGCCCTGTAGTTTGCGGCAGTTGATGTTGCAGATTTTACCAACTGATTTCCAATAACATAAAACTCTGTTTTATGTGGAAAAGAAGATACTAATTTTATTGTTTCAATTGCCAATCCTTTCGTTCGGTGCAATAACATTTCAGTAAATTCATTTCTGTCCATTTTTTAGTTAATGAGTTGTTGAGTTGTTGAGTTGTTGAGTTATTGAGTTATTGAGTTATTGAGTTATTGAGTTATTGAGTTATTGAGTTATTGAGTTATTGAGTTATTGAGTTATTGAATGATTGAGTTATTGAATATTGAGTTATTGAATTATTGAGTTATTGAGTTATTGAATTATTGAGTTATTGAGTTGTCGAGTTATAAATGCGACCAACTGCACTCAGTAATTCAACAATTGAATAACTATAAAATTCATAAACTAAAAAAAAGTGCCGCAGGCGGGACTCGAACCCGCACAGCATTACTGCCACACGCCCCTGAAACGTGCGTGTCTACCAGTTTCACCACTGCGGCAATCAATATTTCAAAAAACAGAGTGCAAAAGTAGTGTTTCTAATCTTTAATTTCAAATAATATAGATAATTTTGTGAAGATTTATTTTTGAATTTTATGGATGCATTTTCTAAATTGTTTTTTTGAATTGTAATCACTTTAAAAATAATTATTTATGAACAAGATTAAAACAGGGCTATTGTCAGGGATTGTAGTTGGTATTTTTGATGTAATACCTATGCTCATCCAAAAATTACCGTGGGAAGCAAATATTTCTGCTTTTCTTATGTGGGTTGTAACAGGGTTTTTTATATCAACCAGCACTTTAAATATCAAACCTGTTCTGAAAGGGCTGATAATTTCTCTGTTAGTTCTGCTTCCTGCCTCAATATTGATAGGCTGGAAAGAACCATTATCGTTATTACCAATACTTGGGATGACAATTATGTTGGGTGGTTTACTTGGATATTTTATTCATAAGTTTGGTAAATAATTGTTTTTAGGTAATCGTTGTAGTCCTTTGATAATGCAAAACTCCTGATAAAGTTGTCTTAAGCTTATATCTGGTTGTTCAACTTAATTGTGCAATTTGTTAAGACACACTATTATTTTAAAAAAGATTCACAATTGGATAATTTCCTTTACTTTTGCATAAATAAATTATCAGGATCATGACTATAAATGAAAGAATAAAAGTTTTAAGAAATGAAATGAAGCAATCAGTGATTGATGCTTACATTATACCATCAGGTGACCCGCATCAAAGTGAATATGTAGCAGATCATTTCAAAGACAGGGAGTGGATATCTGGATTCAACGGCTCTGCCGGAACGGTTGTCGTATTTCATGATCATGCAGGTATGTGGACGGATTCAAGGTATTTCATTCAGGCAGAAGCTCAGTTCAAAGACTCTGAATTTGAACTGCATAAGATCATCGACAGGGCAAATCCGGGTATGATAGAGTTTATTGCCGAAAGATTACCATCAGGTTCAGTGGTAGGGTGCAACGGCAACGTCTTTGCATTGGCTGAAATTAAAGATGTCAGCAATACTCTCAATAAAAGCGGCATTAAACTGGTCACCGATAAAAACCTGACAGGTAAATTATGGGAGACAAGACCTACATTGCCTAAAAATATAGTTTCTGATCATTCTCCCGAATATGCCGGTAAAACAAGGCTGGAAAAAATGGAGGAGGTAAGGGAGACCATGAAAAAACTCAATGTAGAAGAATATCTGATCCCTGCACTGGACTGCATAGCCTGGGTGCTGAATTTGAGGGGAAATGACATTGATTTCAATCCTGTTTTCTATTCTTTCGGAATTATGAGAGAACATGATTTTCTGTTGTTTGTGGATAAGGAAAAAATAAGCTACGACCTGAAAGTAGAACTTGATGAATCAGGTGTAGTGATAAGGGATTATGAAGAGATTTACGAATACCTTAAAGATTCAGGCAAGTCTGTTTTTGTTGATCCTTCATTCTGCAACTATAATCTATACAGCAGTATTTCAGGCAAAATAACAGAGGGTGAAGATTTGATCAATAATATTAAAACGATCAAAAACCCGGTAGAAATTGAAAACCTGAAACAGGCACATATTCAGGATGGTGTATCACTGGTGAAGTTTTATATCTGGCTCGAAAATGAATTGAAAAACAGGCCTGTAAGTGAATTTGAAGCTGCGGAAAAAATAGCTCATTTCAGGTCCATTCATCAGGAATATAAAAGTGAGAGTTTTGAGCCAATAGTCGGATTTAAAGAAAACGGAGCAATAATACATTACAGTCCCACTTCAGAAAACAGTTCAATGATCGAAGGAGATGGCATGTTGCTCGTAGACAGCGGAGGGCAATATCTCAACGGTACAACCGATATAACAAGAACTACATATTTTGGAGTGCCTTCAGAGGAAGAAAAAAGCAATTATACTGCTGTACTTAAAGGCCATCTTGCAGTAAAGGATCTGAAATTTCCTGCAGGCATCATAGGTTTTCAGATTGATGTGCTGGCAAGACAGTTTTTGTGGGCAAACGGTGTCAGTTTTTATCATGGCACAGGTCATGGTGTAGGATTCTATCTCAATGTACATGAAGGGCCACAGGGAATTACAAATTTTCTTGCTCCGCGGGCAAAAGTTGCGATAAAAGCAGGCATGCTCACTTCCAATGAACCAGGATATTATAAGGAAGGTGAATATGGGATCAGGATAGAGAACCTGATACTTGCAGTTGAAGCTTTTGAGACCGGACATGGAAAATTTCTGACGCATGAAGATATCACTATGTTTCCATATGAGAAAAAATTGATTGATTTCAAAGCTCTTACTCAGTTTGATGTAATGCTCATCAACGGGTATCACCAAAAGGTTTATGATTCACTGTCAGCTTTTCTGAATGAAGAAGAAAAATCCTGGCTTGAAGAAAAATGCAGAAAAATCTGATTATCCTTTGAAAAAAGAAAGCGAAATTATAATTTTGTAAAAAATATAGAAAATGGCAAAGCAAAACAGGGACTATGGAATAGGCTATGAGTTTTTAGCATGGGCACTGATCTACGTGTTCTTCCTGGTTTTATTGATCATGTGGGTTTATGGTCAGAATTTTGACAATATTCCAAAAGTCTGAAACAACAGCATTGGTTTTAACAACTGATGAAAATAATATATCCCGATAGTTATCCCTCGCGAGATCTGCATCAGTTTATGCTGGGTTCGGTAATACCGCGGCCAATTGCATTAGTCAGCACAATAAGCAATAAGGGGATAAAAAATCTTGCCCCATTCAGCTATTTCAATGCGATAAGTTCTGATCCTCCCATTCTTGGTTTTTCTGTCAGTGACAGAAAAGACGGGTCATCAAAAGATACCCTGGCAAACATTGAAGAAAACGGTGAATGTGTCATCAACCTGGTCAGCTATGATATCAGTCATCAAATGACACTTGCCGGAGTTGATTTTCCTCCGGATACAGATGAATTTGTAAAATGTGGTTTCACTCCGGTACCATCCTCAACAGTTGTTCCATATGGAATTAAAGATGCACCGGTAAGATTTGAATGTTTAAAAGACAGAATCATATATTTTGGGGAAAAGGGCAATAAAACTGCACTTATAGTTTGCAATGTCATTTGCATTCATTATGATGAAGTTATAATGAATGATGAAAACAGGATTGACCCTGTCGCACTCGATCTGATAGGCAGGCTTGGCAGAACAAATTATTTAAAACTCACAAAAGATAACATTTTCAGTATTGCGCAAAGCAGAAGCATGATACCTCTTGGATATGACAATCTACCGGAAAGCATTGTTAAAAGCAGTATTCTGACAGGTAATGAAATAGCAATTATTGCTGGTATTGAAAAAAATCCCGATCCTGAATTTATTAAAACAACAAAGGAAAAATATAAGCTATTAGCAACAGATATAAATTCTGCCCACAAACTGGCTTCCGAACTGATAAAATCAGGAAATATTGAAGAAGCAGCAGCACTTCTTTTTTTCTCTTTCTGATCTCATATTTGAGTGAATCTTTCTGCTAACTATTCAGCTTTTAGCTAAATTGCCTTTAGTTTAGTAATTAGATTATTTATCATTTTTTGAATTTTGTTTATATCATTTACCAGCCCGGCAATTTCAGATTTTTTTGAAATTAATAACAGTTCATCAATGATGATTAGTTGCGATTCCAATTCGTAAGAAGAACCGTAACTATTCAGCTTTTAGCTAATTTGACTTTAGTTTTGTAATTCAAATAGCTAATAGCCAAATGCAAATAGCTGAGTAGTGAATCTTTCTGAATTTTTCATTCACAAAAAACTGATTCATGTATTTAGTCACAGTTTAAATTAGACATTATGCTCTAATAGCTTGAATCTTATGACGAAAAGGAAATTAAATTTGGAAAAATTTTAAATCTGAAAAAATGAAAAAAATATTATTACTGATATTAGTGACATCGTTTTATTTAAGTGCATCAGGCCAAAAATTTAAACCCTATGTCCTTGCAGGGAATTCAGCATCATCAATTGATGTGGTTGAAAAGGCTGTGTCTGAGAAATTAAAAGCTGCCGGCTTTAATATCGAGGGAACTTACAAGCCAATAGCAAGTAAAGACAGAACTATTATAGTGATCTCAAATGAGGATTTGATGTCTGCCGTAAAAAAAGTTGGTGGATTTAAAGGATTTGCTCTGGCACTCAGGGTAGCACTGACAGTTGAAAATGGCAAAACCTTAGTGTCTTATACTAATCCTGAGTACTGGGGCAGAGCATATTTTACAGACAAATGGGAAACAGCAGCTCCCTTTTATTCAAAAATATCTTCAAAAATTAAAACAGCCTTAGCTGATTTCAGCAATGAAAAATTCAGAGAATTCGGATCGGAGAAAGGCCTGAGTGCCGGTGACCTGAAAAAATATCATTACATGGTAGGTATGCCATATTTCGATGATAATGTTAAAATTAAGGAATTCAAAAGTTTTGAAGAAGCCATCAGCAAAATAGAATCCAATCTGAAAAATGGTGTTGCTGATGTAAAAAAGGTATATGATGTAAAACTAGCAGGGGAAAAAATGACTTTATACGGATTTGCCCTCACAGGAACCGATGGAGAAAAGTTTTTCATGCCTAAAATTGATCTTTCAAGTCCGAAACACACTGCTTTTTTGCCTTATGAATTGCTAGTAGTGGGCAATAAAGCTTATATGCTCCATGGCAGATTTCGTATTGCATTGTCATTTCCTGACCTGACGATGGGACAATTTATGAAAATTGTCTCGACACCGGGTTATATCGAAAATAAGATGAAAGAGATATGTAAGTAGGGAAATAGTTTTGTTTTCAATATTTGTTTCTGCAAAAAAAATCATTCAGGTTCATTAGCAACTATATTCCGGATTTTATAAACTTGATTATAAAACCATTACAATGTTTTTGATTCTGGCAAATGCATTCAGATACTAGACAACATAATCCAAAAACCTTCCTATGGTTTGATGCTTAATATTCCACGTTCTGCCACAAGCTATGAGGGTGCAAGCTTTGCCGAAAGTGAATTTGTAAAATCCCTTGTATCATCTCTTTCTGGCACAAAACCAATGCTTATTGTATCTTCATCCTAAAGCTTGATCACAGCATTCACATTGATAAAATTTTGCTGACCCCGCATCAAATGTAAGCTTTCTTTTTCAAGATCAAAAATGTAGCTTTTATCTGATCTTTGTAATAAGTCCACGGAGACAGTTTTAACTATTTTATCGTTGAGCTTGACTTCGATATACTTAATATCATTTTTCAAGGGAGTGATCTTATAAATAAATTTTTGATCCGTTTCTTTTATAAGTTCTACATCCGGGAATGCCTCACAAATATCTGATTCTGTTAATTTTGGATAGTTAATATCTTCTTCAACTATGATCTTTTGTACAAGGTTTGAATCATAGAGTTGATCCCAGAATTGTTTGAGTTCAATGGCCTTAAGACCACAAACAAAGTACAGCATGTTTGGGGCACCTAAGGACCCATCAAAACGATAATACTCATCATAAATCAGGTAATTATTATTATCAAGTAGCAATAGTGTGTAGAGCATCTTTCCGGTTTTCGCATTCCAAAAAATGGTTTTTTTATCCGAAGAAAAGGTAAGAATTTGGCTACCATCAGTGTTGAATTTAGCTAACCAGATTGCACCACTATTTACTTCCAATGTATTTAAGAGTTTTCCAGATCTCGTATCCCAAAGCCAGGCTGTATTGTCAATAGAAGAAGTCAATATTTGACTACCATCTGGACTGAATACAGCAGACATTATCCAAGAGGTATGTTGAAAAATTATTTTTATGAGTTTGCCAGAATTCGTATCCCACAGTCGGGCTGTATGATCATCTGATGCGGTCAGAATTAGGCTGCCATCAGGGCTGAATACAGCTGAATTGATTGCATTAGTATGACCTTCCAGAGTGCGTATGAGTTTTCCAGAGCTTGTATCCCAAAGTCTGGCTATATCATTGGCGGAAGCAGTTAAAATTAGACTTCCATCGGGACTGAATACAGTAGAATTGATTGCATACGTATGGCCTTCCAAAGTGTGTATGAGTTTCCCGGTTCTTGTATCCCAAAGCCGGGCAGCTTTATCACTTGATGCGGTAAGTATTTGGCTGCCATCGGGGCTGAATATAGCTGTATTGATTTCATTGTTATTACCATCAAGTGTGTATATGAGTTTTCCAGTTCTTGTTTCCCAAAGCCGGGCAGTATAATCTCCAGAAGCGGTCAACATTAGGCTGCCGTCTGGGCTAAATTTAACCGACCTGACATAATACTGATGACCTTTCAGAGTGTGAATGAGTTTTCCGGAGCTGGTTTCCCAAAGCATGGCAGAATAATCATCAGAAGCAGTCAATATTCGGCTACCATCAGGGCTGAATACAGCAGATCTCACAAAAGAGGTATGTCCATCCAGGGTGTGTTTGAGTTTTCCGGTTCTTGTATCCCAAAGCCGGACTTTTTTATCTGAAGAAGTGATCAAAATTAGGCTTCCATCGGGGTTGTAAACAGCGGAAAATACATCATACATTTGTGGTTCCAATGTGAAGATGAGTTTTCCAGAGCTCAAATCCCAAAGCCGAGTTGTATGATCTTTAGAAGCGGTCAATATTAGGCTACCATCGGGACTGAATACAACAGACATTATCCAAGAGGTGTGTCCAACAAGTGTGCTTATGAGTTTTCCAGAGTTCGTATCCCAAAGCCGGGCTGTTTTATCACTTGATGCGGTAAGTATTTGGTTGCCATCGGGACTGAATACAGCTGAACCAACAAAAAAAGTATGACCTTCCAGAGTGTGTATGAGTTTCCCTGATCTTGTATCCCAAAGTCGGGCTGTTCTATCATTTGATGCGGTTAGTATTTTGTTGCCATCGGGGCTGAATACAGCTGAATTGACATAAGACCAATGACCTTTCAGATTATGTATGAGTTTCCCGGAACTTGTATCCCAAAGTCTTGCTGTATTATCATAAGAAGCAGTCAATATTTGGCTGCCATCGGGACTGAATACAGCAGAATTAATAATATTAGTATGTCCCTCTACTGTATGCATGAGGTTTCCTGAACTTGTTTCCCAAATCCTGGCTGTTTTATCAGTTGATGCAGTGAGAATTAGTCTGCCATCTGGGCTGAATACGGCAGAATTGAGATTATAAATATGCCCCTCCATTGTGTGCAGGAGCTTTCCTGAGATTGTTTCCCAAAGCATGGCTGTTCTCCTTGATGCGGTGAGAATAAAGCTGCCATCAGGGCTGAATACAGCTGAATTGATATTATTAGTATGCCCCTCCATTGTGTGAAGGAGCTTTCCTGTGTTTGTTTCCCAAAGTCTGGCTGTTCCATCACCTGATGCGGTCAGGATAAGTCTGCCATCGGGGCTGAAGACAGCAGAATTGATATTATTAGTATGCCCCTCCATAGTATGCAGGAGTTTTCCTGTGGTTGTTTCCCAAAGTCTGGCTGTTTTATCATCAGAAGCAGTCAATATTTGGCTGCCATTGGGGCTGAAGACAGCCAACTTTACTACATCAGTATGTCCATTAGGCAATACTAGTTTTAATAACTTCCCAGATTCGTTAGTGATACTTTCCACACCATTCTGTCCAACACCCACCAGAGAGAAGGTACACATTATCAGCATCTGGATCAATTTGCTTTTCATAGTTATTTATTTTTGTGTTTCTTGTTTTCTACCGCTTTCTGAAGTTTCCATAACTTCAGACAAATATAAATATTCACCTCGGAATATACCCTTATGTAGAACCAAAATTTATCTTTCCAGTTCAGATATGTTTATTTATTCAATTAAACTAACGATAGCAGAGGGAGGCATCTCATTCACTCCTCCTGCTCCCTCACCCTCCAAAAATCTTCGCCCCAGTTTTTGTAAAGTTTTGAGGTATCAGCAAATTCAAAATCAAATACTTATATTCAAATTTATGGCACAAATCAAAAATATTTTCTGCAATTAGAAATAACCCATCATCATTATGTATGTACATTTTATCAACTGCTTCTCCTGTAGTTCCAATATACAAATATAATGTAGAACTTAACATTCCTATATAGAATAGTATACCATTTTTTAATCCATTTTTTCTAACAATTTTACTATTACAATGAAAGCAAATTTTTTGTTCATAACCTTTGATTTGACTTAAATGCCCTAATCTAAAGCTTTTTCACGATTTTCATCCTGAATTTTGTCTATTACGCCTAATTTTATTATTAAATTAATAAATTGGGAATATACCCGATATTTTCTAGTACCAATCTTATACCACGAATAGCATGTCGATTTAGATTTTTATCAGTTTAACAATCATTTCCTCTTTGGAAATGATTGTTTTCATGATATACATACCACGCGAAAAATCTGAAAAGTCAATCTCATAAACAGAACTTTTTATATCAAAAAAACCTTTTAAGCGAGTTCCATTGATATCATATATTTCAATTGCATCTATATCTAATTCGGAATTAAGTATCAGGAAATCATTCACCGGATTATTAAACGAAATTTTTCCAGTTCCGGTATCATGAGTTGCAACAGTGCCAATGCATTTGCAGTCAATATCGATTTTGTCATTTGTACCATTTGTATCATCGCCGTCATTGCACGGTGCTCCAATCTGGTCATCAGTTCCACAAAACCTGTAAAAATCACCTTCCCATGGTAATAACTTATTGTTGTTGAATATTATGGTTTTAGTTGGCTGACAAAATTGTTTCAATTCCTCCGGATAGCATCCGCTTAAATTATTATCTTTTAAATTTATTTTTTTAATATCATATAATTTACTCATTTCTTTAGGAACTGAACCTGTCAAATTATTATGATTTAAATCTAAACTGGTTAACTGACTGAGATATCCGATTGAAGCTGGCAGTGACCCTGTGAGTTCATTATTGGCAGCATTAAAATCTATCAAACTATACATATTGCCTATTTCTTCAGGAATTGATCCCTCAAAAAGATTATTTTTTAAATTCAGATATTGAAGTTGTTTCAAGTTTCCTATCTCTGTTGGAATTGATCCGGTAAATTTATTATTATTAAGGTTAATAGTATTCAATTTAAATAAACTACAAAGTTCTTTTGGTAATGTATCTTCAAAATTATTGTAGCTCAGGTCAACATAAGAAATATTAACTGCATTTTTTATTTCGGGTGGCAACTTACCAGCTAATTTGTTTTTACTTAAATCAAGGAATATTAAACGGTCATAAAAAAGTTCAGCAGGTAAAAATCCTTCTAATCTGTTATTTGAAGCTGAAATGTGTCTCAGGTTTAGTAGCCCACTTATAACCGTATCAATTATTCCTTCGAATTCATTGTTATCACAGGAAAGATAACTCAACATTTTCAGGTTATTTATTTTATTAAATATTTCCCCTTCAAATTTATTATCATTTAAAGTCAATACTTCCAATTCAGGAAGATGAAAAAGACTATCAGGAAGCAAGCCTTGAAGTTCATTTTCTGATAAAAATAAACCCTTTAATTCTTTCAAATTTGATAATTCTGATGGTATTGTACCACTGAAATTATTATTTTGTAAAGCCAGCAATATAAGTTTATTACACATACCAAGTTCACCCGGAATACTGCCAAAAAAATCATTTTTTGTTAAAATCAAATTTTTCAGGCTTGGCAGATTCAGGTAATCCGGGATTTCTCCAACGATAAAATTATCCGAAAGATCAATTACTTCAAGTGATGGCATTTTAAAAATTTCATTGCTTATATAATTAAATGCATTATAGTATAGGTTCAGATTTTTCAGATTATGCAGATTGGCGATATCCCCAGGAATTATGCCTGACATTCTGTTCTGTCCTAAATTCAGGAAATTAAGCTTTCTCAGTTTTCTGATTGAATCAGGAAAAGAACCGTATATCTCATTATTATCAAGAGCAAGGTAATTCAATTCACTTAGATCATAGATTTCTCTCGGCAATTTACCGAACAATTTATTTTCAGTTAATTTAACCGAAGTTACCCTTCCATCAACACATTTAACACCATACCATCCACTACATGGATCACAGTTGATTCCCTGAGATCCTTCTTTCCATCCATTTTTTTTCGTCCAGTAATCTCCGTTTGTTGAATTATAAAGTACCATAAGTGGCTCGTAATCAGGATGACCTACTTCTATGAATTGCCATTGACCACAACCAAAGCTATTTACGACAAGAACCGAATCTTTGCCATATTTTGTAATTTCAGGTCCTTTCCAGCCAAGTGGTAAAAAACCGGCTTTTAGTTGTTCGGGAGTTGCATTGATTTTGCCTAAATCACCATAAACTGTGTCTAAAACATATAAAGTCTTAGAATAAGGATCACTAACGGAACAAAAATTTGAGCCAAAAACAGAAACAAATGTGCTGCCCGACTTTTTAAATGTAAAATCCAGTTCAGGATTTTCTGTCTCAATTATTTCATCCCCCATTTGCCAGGTATATTTGTCAGCATTTTCGATAGTATCAGTAAAGAATTTGTAGTTTTTACCTCCGCAAAAATAATAACTGTCAATATCCTCTCCATAGCAGGAAATGTTCTCTGCATCTGACACTTCATCAGTACAATAACCGGTAAGCCATTCAATCCAGAAATGACAAATTGTCCCGCTGCATCCATCGATAAATAAATAATAGGTTTTGCCCTCTACCAGTCCATTCAGGTTTACAAATATTTCTTTAGGTTCAACACAAGGACATGAACCGGCTATCATATTACTCATATCACAATTGTCATAAACCCCCCATTGTAAACCAATATTATTTCCTCCTGAAATGCAATGGTTAGTGTGAATTAAAAAATTTGCAATAGTATCTCCTGCAATAAACCCAAACCATGAAGGATTGTGAAATGCATACCCTGATCCACATCCGGGAATTGGCATGTTCAGCCAGGCTTGATACATTGTGAAACATGAATTATTCAGTTCAGTAAAACTATAATTTTCAGCATCAATACATTCAAATGCAGTTTGATCTTCACAAATATCAGGATAATCAAGATAAAATCCGGCATCATAATCTATAATCTGGTTTACTGATGGTAAATAGAAAGTATCTGTTTTTCCAGTCTCATCAATATCACTGTCTGATCCATCATCAGCAACATCCCTGAGTGTGGGGATAAATTTTTCAAAACAGGAAAACCTCAAATAGTAATAACCCGGTTCGATACTTTCATCTGTTTCAAATTCATATTGTCCTTTCGCATCACTTTTGGCTGATGCAACAACGAAATTACTGTCATAATTTACCAGTTCAATTCTGACTCCCTTTAAAGGAAAATCAGAAGATTCCTGAATTCCGTTCTCATTTATATCCCGCCAGACATAATTTCCTATTATTGTGGTTGAATCAGATATGCCAACAACCAGCTTTTGTGATTTAATATTATTTGAAGTATTAGGTAAACCAGGTAGCATGCCGGATTTGTAATTGATAAAATTGAATGCCAATGAAACATTACTACTTATTACTATGACCAAAAAAATATCAAAAAACTTTTTCATGATCTTGATTTTATAACAAAATTATACTAATTTTTTTTGAAAATCAATATATCCTCAGACATTTTCATATTAAAACTATTTATAATTATTTGCATCTAAAAAAAATATTTAAACAATTCGTTTTTCAAATATAATCCGGCAATAAATATATATAATCTAAGGATTAGTATTATAACTAGATTTTTAACTTTATTTTTGTATTTCCAAACAGAACAAAGCATTTACAGCTATCTAATAAAAATCAGTTAAATGACATATAAACGATCTAGCAAAATCAAAGAAAGGACCATCAGCAAAAATGATACTTTGCTGAAGGCTTTGAAACGAATGGATATTATCGATAAAAAAATGCTTCTGGTTTTCGATGGTGACAAATTTATCAATATTATAAGCATAGGAGATATTCAGAGGGCAATATTAAAAAAATATCCATTAGATACTCAGGTGCTTGGAGTTTTGAGGCAAAATACAAAATTTGCAGTAGCAGATGAAAGCATGAATGCAATAAAGGGCAAAATGCAGGAATACCGGATAGAGTGTATGCCTGTATTAGACAATGCAGGTAATCTTACCGATGTTATTTTCTGGGAAGATTTATTCCCTCTGGCTAATCTCAATTCTAAAGATCAATTCAACATACCTGTGGTGATAATGGCCGGGGGCAAAGGCACAAGACTGCAGCCTCTTACAAATGTTTTACCCAAACCTCTGATTCCCATTGGCGAAAAAAGCATTCTGGAAAATATTATGGACAGTTTTGTGGCACATGGTTCTAACAGGTTTTTCATATCTGTCAATTACAAGGCTGAAATGATTAAATATTATTTCAACGAACTTCAAAACCCAGACTATCAAATCTCATATTTTACTGAAGACAAACCACTGGGTACTGCCGGTAGTATGTTTCTTCTGAAAGGACAGATAAATGAAACTTTTTTTGTCAGCAATTGCGATATCCTGATAAAAAATGATTATTCCGGGATCCTTGATTATCACAAAAAACACAAAAATGAAATAACAATTGTTTCGGCATTCAGACACTATCCTATTCCATATGGAATTATTGAAACATCAAATAATGGCAGATTAAAAAGCATAACGGAAAAACCGGAATTGAGCTTTCAGATAAATACAGGAATGTATATACTCGAGCCCGAACTCCTTGATGAGATACCTGAAAATTCCTTTTTTCACATAACAGACCTGATTGAAAAAATCAAAAAACGAAAAGGTAAAATTGGAGTTTTTCCAATCACCGAAAAATCCTGGATCGATATTGGAGGGTGGGATGAATACATCAAAAACAACCTTCAACAATGAAAAGGGTTTTAATAATAGGAGATGGTAATTCAGTTTTTGTTCTAAACCACGTTAAAAATATTGTCTTAAATGATAATTCATTTACTTTTGACATATTTTTAACTAATAGTTTTCTCAGAGATGATTACAAGTCTTATTTCAACAACATTTACTATTCTCACAAAAAATCATTTTTAACGCAAATACCTGTATTTAAAGGAGCTATAATTAGACTTTTAATAATTGTCTCTCTTCTGAGATTTAGAAAAACATATGACATCACCCACATTCAATTCCTGAATGACAACATAATATATTTCAATATTTTCAGAAACTTTGCCTCCAAAGTGGTCCTTTCTGTATGGGGAAGTGATTTTTACAGGGCAAAAGGACTGAATCTATGGTTGAAAAAACGAATTTTTAAAGATGCTGATATTATCACATTTGCTAATGAACAGACAAGAGACGATTTTGTGAAAGCAATTCCAACAAATGCTGAGTTAAAAATATGCAGGTTTGGATTACTTCCTCTTGATTATCTTGAAAATTTGAATTCAACTAAACAAAAAAGCAGACATTACCTTGATCTGCCTGAAAATAAAACAATAATCACCATTGGTTATAACCTGAACCCGAATCAGCAGCATTTAAAGATCATAGAAGAATTAAAAAAACTCCGAAACAAGGATTATTATGCTGATTTATTCCTCCTGGTTCCTGTAACCTACCCTGCTGATAAACATAATTACAGATCTGAATTGCTAAACACACTGAAATCTACCGGTCTTGAATTTAAAACAATTGAGAATTACCTTCCTGAAATTGAAAATGCTCATCTTCGCAATTGTTCCGATATAATGATCCAGCTTCAAACCACTGATCAATTATCTGGTGCCATGCAGGAATACCTGTGTACTGAAAATCTTGTTATTACCGGATCATGGCTACCATATAAAATCCTGCTCGAAAAAGGAATAAATATGATCATGATCAATTCAATTTCAGAACTAAGCTCTGTTCTTGATAAAACAATTGGCAATTTTGAATCCCTGAAAAAATCAGTACACAAAAACAGAGATGTAATTATGGAATTGAGCAGCTGGAAAAAAAATATACAAGCCTGGATTGATCTGTATCTATGATCATCCCTGTATCTGTTATTGAAGTTGTTTGAAGATAAAACTTTAAAAGTTTATATTTTTTTTTAAAAAAAAAAAATTTTTAAAAAAAAAAAAAAAATTTTTTGTTCCCAATTTTTTTTTTAAAAGGGGATAAAAATAAATTTTTTTTTTTTTTTTTGTTCGCAAAAGGGGGGACCACCAAAGGAAGGGGGGGGGGGGGGCGAACCCGGGCCCCAAACCCAAAGTCCCAAAAAAACAGAAGAAAAAAAAAATTAAAAAAATATTATTTCCCAAAGGTTTCGGGAAAAAATGCCCGGAATTTCGGCCCCCCCCCCCCCGCCCCCGGGGGGGGGGGGGGGGGGCTTTCCAGTTTTTAAACATATTCTTAATTTAAATTTTCCAGACTTAGGTTATTTTAAAAATATTTCTCTGTTCACTAATAATTTTTTTCTTTTGTTTGTGTTTAATATTTAGACGATCCTGTGATTCCCGGCTTTAATGCATTATTATACAATCAATCAACACCTATCAATTATTTAGATCATGAATTATACTAATTTACTATCGGAAAATTCCGGTAAATTTCCACAGAAACCCTGCTTATCATATAAAGAAAATGGCACCTGGAAAAGTTACAATTGGACTGAATTAAAGGCAATTGTTGCCCAAACTGCCAATGCACTAAAGAATTCCGGTGTTAAAATCGATGATAATGTAGCTATTTATTCCGAAAACATAGCAGAATGGATCATTTTTGATCTGGCAATAGTAAGTATCGGAGCAGTATCAATTCCAATTTATGCAACAAGCACTGCCACACAGGCAAAATACATACTTGATGAAGCAGAAATAAAAGTGATTCTCACCGGAAGTCAGGTGCAGTATAAAAATATAATAAGTATTTATGGAGAAAGTGAATTTTTAGAAACCATTATTGTTGCTGATAAAAATGTCGAACTTATAACTGACAGATCTTATTATTTTAAGAACTGGATAAAAGATCAATCTACTTATCTCGAGATAACGTATAGAAAATTGAACGACCTCGCTACTATTATTTATACTTCAGGCACCACAGGTGAACCTAAAGGAGTGATGCTGACACATGGAAATTTCCTTAAAGGTTTTGAATCTCACCTGGAATTTTTCAAGTTCAAAAATCCGGAGAATGAACATTCTCTTTCATTCTTACCCTTAAGCCATGTTTTCGAAAGAATATGGGCCATTTTTATGTTGCACGTCGGTGCTCAGATTTATATGTCAGAAAATCCCAAACAGATCGCAGATACATTAAAAGAAGTTCGCCCTACTATGATGTGTTCAGTACCAAGACTATATCAAAAAATACAGGCCGGAATAATGGACAAAATAAATAATAGTTCAGCTATAAAACAAAAAATATTTTACTGGGCATTGAGAACAGGTATGAGATATTCTGAAAACCGAAGAACTGACCTTAAGCCTGATTTTATCTTAAAACTAAAACATAAACTGGCTGAAAAACTGGTTTTCAGCAAAATCAAAGCTCAAATGGGTGGAAGACTCTGGTTTATGCCGGTAGGCGGTGCAGCTTTATCAGCAGAGATAACCCAGTTTTTTGATGCACTTGGCATCCATCTGATAATCGGCTACGGACTTACGGAAACATCAGCAACTGTAACTTGTTTCCCTAATAAAAACTATGTTTATGGCACATGTGGAAAACCTTTATCGGGAGTTGAATTTGAAATCGGACCAAATGATGAGATCTTAGTCAAAGGACATGGAGTTATGAAAGGTTATTATAAAAAACCCGAAGCTACTGCTGAGGTTTTTACACACGATGGCTGGTTTAAAACCGGAGATTCCGGGAAAATTGATCCCAGTGGAAATCTTATCATTGTCGACAGGATCAAGGATTTGATGAAAACATCAACCGGAAAATATATCACACCACAACCTATTGAAAATCTGCTGACCAATGATAATTATATTCAGCAGGCTATCATAATTGGTGATAATAAACCATTTGTAACAGCTCTGCTGGTGCCAGATTTCGATGCTTTAAAGAAATTAGCAATTAAACTGGAATTAAAATTCGAATCTCTCGAAGAATTGGTGAATATTGATAAAATCAGGGAATTCTATTCCGAAAAAGTAAATTCACTCCAAAAAAATCTGTCTTCCTTCGAAAAGATAAAAAACTTCAAATTACTCCCTGGTGAGTTTAATATGGATCTGGGTGAAATAACCCCTACTTTAAAAATTAAAAGAAATATTGTCCTCCAAAAATTTTCAGAAATTATAGAAGACATGTATAAAGAAAAGAAATAATTCGAATATCTGCCTGGCAATCAGTTCTTGATGAACTTTTTGCTTAATCCTTCACATGTCACAAAATATAATCCTGAAGGTAAGGAAGAAATATCTATTTTATTTCTTTTAACTGGCTTAAATTCTTTTACAAGCTGTCCATGTGAATTTCTGATCTGCATTAATTTACCTTCAATATTATCACTTGTTTCAATATTCAATACATTCCATGCAGGTACTGGAAATAAATTGTATTCAAATTTCACATCCTGATTTAATTCTGCGGTTGCTGAAATATTGTCATTGTTTGCATTAAAAGTAGGAGCCTGCATTTTAAAATCTCCGGTACCATTTGGTACTCTTGCATATCCCTTATCTTCAGTTTGCTCTCCGAAACTGACCTGATCCAAAATATTTGACTGGGAATCAGCAAAAACAACATCCTCCCCACTTTTAGAAAGCTTGAAATTTGCATGTAACTGCCCTTGTTCCTGGTCTTCATCAGCCCAGATTATAAGATATCCCTTTGCAGGAATTCTGATTCCGGCAGGTATCTGCCATTTTTTTATATCTGTAGCCTTGTCAGACAGGTAAAATCCTCCAAGATCAACCTCAAGATCATTTGTATTGAATAATTCAATCCAATCTTCATATTCTCCGTTTTCATCTATAGCAGTTTTTGTGTTGCTGGCCATAAGTTCATTTATCACAACACCATTAGGTGAATTATTTGTAAGCACATTATAATAAAAAACATCATGTTCAGCCCCTGAAGGAAGATAAGCAGCTGTCAAAGCAGTATTGTTTGCTATTGCCTCTATATAGTATCTGACCAGAGTTCCTCCTTCAAAACCAGGAATCTCAGCTCCGAAAACTCCGTCACCGGCAACAATGTCATTATGATTTCCATCATCAAACATTTGAACAACATTAAATACACCTACAAGCCCAGCCGCATAGTACAAATTTACCTTGCTGATACCAGTACCGGAATTTACAGTTGATCTTATAAATACTTTTTCTCCGCTTTTCGGCATTTCAAATTGCACTCCCTTTTCATTATAAAATGAAGCAGAGCTTATGACCGGTGCAGTCAGCACTACTTCGCTGTTTGAAAGTAAAAAAGTTCTCCTGTTTGAAACAAATGTTTTCAATCCATTTAACCCTGAGATATACTGGTTAACAGAATACAATTTTTTTGGATCTGAGGCTACTACCGAAGAAATAAGCTTGTCTGTTTCATCTATCAATGAATTTGCGTTCTCTGTGGTGAAAGTTTCTTTAAGTATAGTCCTGTAATGTGCAAGATATCTTTGCCTGTATTCCGGGATATTCAACAACTTATAAAGCAAGGGATAATTCTGGTTTGAAGCATTCTTAAATGGACCCCAGTTTGTACTTGTGGCAGCATTTGTCTGAAATGATGTATTCCCGTCATACTCCATTGCAGTTGATCTTCCAGTTTCCGGCTCATAATATACTATGTAATCCATTTTTCCTTTCATGGTATAACTGTCATCATCTGTAAAAATATTCTCAACAGCTAAAAACCACAGTACTTTATCTATATCAATCATGGTTTTCAAATCTGCATAATTGGAAGATGAAGTTTTACTCAGAGCTTCACATGCTTCAATCAACTTTTTCCATGGATCCGCTATATCACTGGATTTTAGTGCATAATATTTTTGATATTTGGTTGAATCTGCCCCAAGATAATTCATTCCAGCTGTGCCATCTCCCCATTGTGGACCTCCCGGTCCTCCGGGAATTCCTGTCTCTTCTGTAGTAGCTCTGAACCTGGCTCCGTCATTGCTCAGGAACCATTCTTCAAGCATTGTTTTATCTATTGACTGTATGTTTGGGTATATGCCCCAATCCAGATTATTGATATAAAGATGTATATAATTTGTTTTAGCTACAGGAGTGTATTTCGCAGCCATTCTGGCATAGAGGACTTCCCGCATAAATGTGGCATCTTCATGAGCATTGTTGAATTTCAGATTTTTATATCCCATCAATGTCTGATCTGGATCTACAAAATCAGTCTCCACAGCAAAAGATTTCTTATCTGAATTCTGAATCATCATATATGAAGTATTACCTCTGAATCGAACACCAACATCATTATAAGTAATGCCATCAACAGTCATACTGGCTGCCAGGTTAGTTTCTGTAGCATAGTTGTTTTTAAGTTTAGTCCAGTAATCAGGCTGGGAAAAATTAATGTGTATATCCCTTATGCCTGATTTATCATACAAGCCTGCTGAAGGTTTTCCACCACAATATAAAATCTTTCCGTCCTGAGAAAAATAATATTCTGAAGGCAAGGATTGGCCATTCATTCTAAATATTAAAACATTAAAAAGCAAAAATGGAACAATAATACCTGTAATTATCAGCTGCAATTTAACAGACATATAATGGTTTTTAAAATGATGTAAATATTATTAGACATCCTCAATTTAAAAAAGTTTAATCAGGATATATCATTACTTGAAATAATGACAATTATTATTTATTTTTACAATATGAAATTGAAATTTCCATTAATGAAGAATTATGTAGCGAAAAGTCCGAAATATTCATCCTGATTTCAATGCACTGTCAAAATTAAAATTAAGCTGCCATGAATATTAAAAAATTATCCCTTATAATTGTGATTACCTTTTTTAGCATTACAGTTATTAACTCCAGGACCATTTATGTAAGTCCGGAACTGCAATTTAAAACATTACAATCTGCTGCTGCCATAGCTGAACCAGGGGATATCATTATTATAAAAAACGGTACTTACTTTAACAGGGAAAACATTGTCAATTTAAACGGAACTTCTGAAAAACCGGTTATTATTCATGCAGAAGATGAGGGTAAGGTAATTTATTCCGGTCAAAGCGAGGCATGGCATTTATCTTCTTGTTCATACCTTTACATAACAGGATTTGTTTTTGAGAAACAAACAGCCAATGGTGTCAATATTGATGACAGTGGCAATCTTTATGGCTCAGCAAATCATATATCCATAAAAAACTGCACTTTCAGAAATATGAATGCAAGCGGAAATAATGATCTGCTAAAACTATCCGGACTGGATGAATTCGTAATCGAAAACTGCACTTTCTCCAATGGTTCAGGAGGTGGCAGCGGGATAGATATGGTGGGTTGCCATAAAGGAAAGATCATCAGCAACAGATTTGAAAACCTGGGAAGCAGCGGAATTCAGGCAAAAGGTGGTTCTCATTACATTGAAATAATACAAAATACATTTAACAACGGAGGAAACAGGGCTTTAAATCTCGGAGGAAGTACCGGTTTAGCCTATTTCAGGCCTCTGGATGCGAAATTCGAAGCAGCAGACATTCTTGTCCAATCAAATGTTTTCACTGGCTCATGGTCTCCTGTAGCCTTTGTAGGATGTACGAGGGTCAGAGTTATTAACAATACAATCTTCAAACCTGAGAATTGGGTTTTAAGAATCCTTCAGGAAACTGTTGATACTTCAAGATTTGTTGCATGCGGAAATAATGAATTTTCAAATAATATTATTTACTTCGGAAATAATCTCAGCAGAATAGTCAATACGGGTCCAGATACTGCACCTGAAACTTTTATTTTTTCAAATAACCTGTGGTATAACTACCAGAACAATAATTTCAATGATCCGCAATTGCCGGTTGCTGAAACCAATGCAGTTATTCAGAAAAATCCCCTTTTTATTGATAGTGAAACAGGTAATTTTGAATTAGCTGTTAACAGTCCGGCAACTGGAAAGGGTAAAAAAATGAATAGTGATGTACTGGATTTTAAAAACAGGTATTTCAGCAATTCCCCTTCAATAGGAGCATTTGAGTCGCAAGGCATTTACAAGGATTTTACTGGCAATATAGGTGATAAATGGTATTACAATTATGATTATGGTTATATAAAAAATACTATAATCAATAAAGATATCTCAGGTAATAACGAAGTGTCAGAAATAGAAAAATTTGTTCATGTTGGTGACGCTACAGGAGTTATGGGATCATTTCAAATGCTTACAAGCGACAATAAAACGACTGTAAAAGTTGAAAACCTGAATTTTACTGACTGCTATGACTTTTCGCTTCTAAAAGGCGACACTCTTAATAAATTACAAAATGATCCGGACTTTATGTCATTTATCGATTCTGTTAAATACGACTATATTGCCGGTAAAGTCAGAAAAGTATTATATACTCACCATATTGGCAAGGTTAAAAATTCCAGTGCAAATTTTAACTTTGGTAATCCGGGAAAACTGATAGAGGGAATTTTTTCTGTCAACGGATACCTTCTTGGAAAACCAAATACCGGTATAGATTTTATAGACTCAATTCACCTTCGATGCTATGTATATACAGACAGTCCAAGTGATGTTGAGTACATATGGAAATTTACAGAGAAAGAATGTGACAAAATAAAATTGTCAACAGATAATAATTTCATAAAGGATTTCATGATATATCCCAACCCTACTAAAAATCAAATAAATCTTGAATTTGAATCAGTCAGTACAGGAGTACTTGAATTACTGGATTTAAATGGTGAAATATTGCTTTCCAAAAAAATCCTTTCTCAAAAACAAATTAAGATTGATCTTCCATCATTTAAAAGTGGCTTATACATTCTTAAGTTAAAATGTGCAACAACTGAATTCATGAAAAAAATTATTATTACCGAATGAGTAAATACTCAGATATTATGTTTCAACTCAACCCAATTAAGCATATTTATTTATAAGCCGGGGAAAAAAGCCTGAAAGGCTGATATTATTATAACATTGAGACAAGTCTTTGTTGGAAACCCTGAAGGGGTGACACAAAAAATCAAAAATAAAAATAAATTGATTAAATAATATCACCCCTTCGGGGTTTTGAAATTGTTGAATGGTACTTATCTATAATAATACCATCCCTTCGGGATTAAAAATTTTCAAATCAACAAAGAGAAACTCTATATTTATAAAATAAAACTGTACATTTATTGGTACTTTAGTATTTACCCGAATGATTTTCTAAATCAAAAATTAATCACTGTGAGAAATGATTATTCTTGTTATACAATTTAGAAACATGAGAAATAAAATCACTTTTTTACTGTGAATTGTTAAAATGATGCTAAAGTAGTATCTTTGATATTATGTTCGCTCAATTGAGAAAAAACTTAATTTAAATTTTGTTTCACTGATTAATTTTTACTTCATAAAAATAAATAATATGGAATTCAGAAAAGAAAAAGACAGTATGGGTTATGTTGACGTTCCTGCCGATAAATACTGGGCAGCCCAAACTCAGCGATCATCCCAAAATTTTAAGATCGGAGGCCAGAAAATGCCGGATGAAATAATAGAAGCCTTTGCTATCCTTAAAAAAGCTTCAGCAATGGCAAATACTGATCTCGGAGTGCTTCCTGCTGACAAACGCGATATTATAATGAAAGTTTGCGATGAGATCCTTGAAAGAAAACTTGATGATCAGTTTCCACTTGTTGTATGGCAAACAGGATCCGGAACACAGTCAAATATGAATGTAAATGAAGTGGTTGCCAACAGAGCTCATGTCTTACTTGGAGGCCTGCTAACTGATGCAAAAAAAATGATACATCCTAATGATGATGTCAATAAGTCTCAATCTTCAAATGATACCTTCCCTACAGCAATGCATATTGCTGCATACAAAATTCTCGTAGAAAAAACTATTCCTGCTCTTGAGCATCTCAGAGATGAGCTCGGTAAGAAATCAAAGGCTTTTATGGACGTTGTCAAGATAGGCAGAACTCACTTCATGGATGCTACACCATTGACAGTAGGACAAGAACTTTCAGGTTATGTGTCCCAGATTGACCATGGTATCAGGGCTATCAAAAATACACTTGCCCACCTTTCGGAACTCGCTCTTGGTGGTACAGCAGTAGGCACGGGATTAAATACTCCTAAAGGATATGCAGAGCTCGTTGCAGTTAAAATAGCTGAACTTACAGGTTTGCCATTCATAACCGGTGAAAATAAATTTGAACTACTTGCAAATAAAGATGCTCTTGTTGAATCACATGGAGCTCTTAAAACTGTAGCTGTTTCTCTCTATAAAATTGCCAATGACATCAGAATGCTTGCTTCAGGACCCAGAAGTGGCATTGGAGAGCTTATCATTCCATCCAATGAACCAGGATCTTCAATTATGCCCGGAAAAGTCAATCCAACTCAAACTGAAGCTATGACTATGGCTATGGCACAGGTCATGGGAAATGATGTTGCAATTGGAATAGGTGGAATGAATGGCCATTTTGAACTTAATGTCTACAAACCTATGATAATTTATAATTTCCTTATTTCAGCAAGGCTTATTGCAGATGCGTCAGAGAGCTTTACAGAGCACCTGGTAATTGATCTGGTACCTAATTACAACAGGATCAAAGAACATCTGAATAACTCTCTTATGCTGGTCACTTCGCTGAATACCCATATCGGATATGATAAGGCAGCAGAAATAGCTAAAAAAGCCTATGCAGAAGATAAAACACTTAAAGCTGCTGCTATGGAATTAGGATATGTAACTGAAGCTGAATTTGATGAATGGGTGAGACCAGAAAAAATGGTAGGAACCCTGAGTTAACAGAAAATCATATTTATGGTTCAAGCATCAATTTTCGCTTGATCCTAATAATGAAAAAGGGGAAGTGAATGATTCACTTCCCCTTTTTACTTTTCAGTAGCCTATTGGCGAGTTAAACCGATGTGAAAAACAAATCAAGTGTAAAACACAAGAAATTTTTCAAAAACATCATAGAGAATTCCATATTCCCGATTAATATTCATATAAAAAATCTCATTTTCTATTAATATGACAGTCAATAAATCACTTTGAAAGATTGGCTTTTATAAACGGAAAAGCCCCCCTTCATTTCTGAAGAGAGGCCATCCCAAAAACCGATTTATCTTTCGGCTACTGTATAAAAACGATTATTTCAAGTTAACCATTTTCTTAGTAGCTGTGAAATCGTCTGATTCTAATCTGTATGTCAAAACACCGGTAGCGCTGATTCCATCTATAGTTACACTGTTGTAACCAGCTACTCCTTTGCTATTCAATACTTTCAATTCTCTTCCAGTCACATCAAATACTGTCAATGTATAATTAGCAGCAGTTGGTAACTCGAATCCTATTGTAGTTGTTGTTACAAATGGGTTTGGTTCGTTCTGATATAATGCATATGTTACATCTACATTCCTGTATCCTATCTCTATGCTGTTGATATCCAAATCTTTACCTGTGTAAATCTCTGATCTCAATACATTGTCATTGATATTCAATACATTGCTGATGTTACCATCTACATCCGATCTAACTTTCAATGTGAACAGTACACTTCCGTCTGCTACATCAAGTCCTTTTGCATCATTAAAGCTTACTATCAAATTACCATTTACTACATTGTAGTTGCTCTCATTGATATCAAGTCCGCCTGATACTAATTCCTCTAATGTGCCTGATAGATTCATCGTGAATTGTGCTCCGTATACTCCTGTAAAGTCTTCTGCATAGAATGGTATCTCTACTATCTGTCCAGCTTTTACATTCGCATCATCAAGCATCATCCTTACACTGTTTGAACTTCTGCTCTCAAGTGCATTCGCTGTCTTGTTCATATCTCCTATCTTAACTACATCAAAATTGATTCCGCTTACATTTGTCGTTCCAACTGTAACCGCTCTCTCTCTTGAATTCGTCTGTGGATCTACTGCAATCCATGAATTGTTTGTGAATCTCTCTTTCGTGCCAAGAATAACTTTCCTTGCTTCCAGTAAGTCTGCCGCTGTTACCTCTCCGTTATTGTTGATGTCTGCTGCAAGTAGCAACTTACCATCTGTAATGCTCTTCAAGCCTAACAGGTATTTCTGAATGATTACAAGGTCTAATGTTGTTACTCCGTTCAGGAAGTCTGTATCTTTAGTTCCTGATACTTTGTATGCCTCATTAGCGTTTACTCCTACACTGTATGCTCCGTCCTTTGTCATCGTTGTGAAGAAGCCTTCATCATATGTTGCTTTCATTGTCATATTCTCCAATGGAACATTTCCTGCTACCAATGGCTTAGGATCTGATCCGCAATGGTTGAAGTTTACTATCACGTTAGCAAAATCATAGTTCTTATCATCACAATCTGCATCCAATGCAAACTGATCCCATACATATATCTGTACTGTCTTGTAGTAGTTTGATTCCGCTACATAATCACACAACCATACTCTGCTTGATGACCTGCTCTGTGGATACCATGCATGTGCTGTTCCAAGTAAGAACTTAGCCTCTGTGCTGATTGCTCCTGTAGTTGGATCAAAGAAGTTCCTTCCGTACTGTGCAAACTGATTTGCCCATTTTGTAGGTTCTACCCATAAGTTCGGTATCATAGGTGTAAATGTGAAGTACAATTCTGTATCATCTGAACAATTGTCAAATGATGAGATACATCCGTCTCCGCATCCGCCTTTGTCAAACCATCTTGCTTTCAATTCTACCATGCCATTCTCCATTACCGCTGTTGCTATGTCTACCATTACCGGTGTCGGTGCTTTCTTGTCTGCTATTGTAAAATACTGCTCTTTCGTAGTTGCATTTCCGCAGCCGTCTCCTACTGTCCATGTGACTTTGTAGTGTCCTGCTATCGCCGGATTCAACAATACTAATTTCGCTTCTTTTACTTTGTCTAATTTGTCAAGACTTCTCTTGCCTACTGCTGCTCCTGTTGGCTTTGGCAAATAGTTGTATGATACCTGTATAGGCTCACATACACAATCCAAATTCTCAACTTTATATTTCCACCAGTATTCTTCATTTGTATTACATGTGTCTGATGCAGTTGCCTTCATCTCTACATTGTATGCATAACAATCTGTAGTTCCTATACACTGATCTTCTACCGCAATCGTCGGTGGTATCAAGTCTACTACCTTCAATATCTGTGTATATCTGTAGTATCCGTCTTTTACCAATGTGTTGCAGTTGAATTTCCTTGCACTTGTTACTGGATCTAAATTATCTTCAGCTCCGGTATTTGGCTTGTATACACACCAGTCTATAACTGCCCACTCTCTTATTATCTTGTAACATGCACCATCTACAAATTTGAATGTGTCTTCGTTGATGATCTCTGATGTTATTACATTACATGGATTCTCATCCCATGTTGGTTTTCCTCCGTCTGGTAAATCCGCTGTGCAATGTGTCTGCTTATCACTTGGGAATACTATCGTACATGGATCAAATGGTGTTGTTCCAATAACTTTAATAGTCTGTTTGCATGTTGTGGTCTTATCACATCCCGTAGCTGTCCATGTCCTTGTTATGTTCGCTCCGCATGTGCTGTTGTCCCTGCTGTCTTTGTATTCTAATTCTACTCCGCACAGGCTTACAACTCCAGGCCATAATTTAGCATTATCATTAGGATCTAAGCTCTCTTCACATGTGATTGTGATTTCAGGGCATGTCAATACCGGTGGTATCTTACACTCAATAAGTGTCATGTTCCAGCAATCATTGTAATGTCCGTAAAGGTCTCCTCCAGGTAACATTCTACTTGGATTTACAGGTCCTACTCCAGGATTCTTGTCAAATACCCTCATCGATACCATAACTTGTTTTCCTACATCTTCGCAGCAGAAATATACTTCGTCATCATACCATACATCATTAGTAGCTGTCTTTGGATTGTCGTCTCCATTCAAATCAGGACATCCTCCGTCATATACCAAGTCAGCATTTACTCTCAATACCTTAAACCATACAGGGTTGCAATTGTCAAATGAACCTGAATCATATGCATCAGCATATACTTTTGCATGTCCGTAACCTGTCAGTGATACTTGCTTGAACTGCTCACATACAGGTATCGGTGGTACTCCGTCGATTACTGTCATTGTTACACATTTTGTAGCTTCGTTGCCACAGTTGTCTATTGCATGATAACATAAACTGTATTGTCCCACTGGTACTCCTACTACATACCATGTCTCATTCCAGTCAACATATCCATTAAGGTTTTTGTCACCTACCAATTTTCCAGCATTAGTAGTTACCCACCATTTTGGAAATGCATCACAATTGTCTTTCAAACAATTTATTGCAGGTACTGCTATGTCTGATTCGCAGATATATGCTTTTGTCCTTGCTTCTATGTTCTCAGGATCACAGAATGTTGGTATTGTAGTATCTGTTATCCTTATCACCTGTGTGTGTGTTACAACTAATCCTGTACAATCATTTACAACTGTCCAGTCTCTCAATATCTTTGTTCCACATGTTAATGGATATACCCTGTCATTGTAGAAAATTTCAAGTGTTCCGCAAAAATCATTACCATCTGTTGGCCATCCTGTTATGTGTGGTCCAGGATATTCTCCTCCACATTCCAACATCGGCTCATTCTGTGGCAATCCATCATAATTCACCGGCCATGTAAAGGTGCTCAAATCCGGTGCCAAAACACTGATAGTCTGTACACATGATGTTGAATTGCCTGATAGATCAGTTGCTGTCCATGTCCTTGTAACTATCTGTGCAGGTGACTCGCAATAATATGATGTCGTATTATCAACATATGTCAAATTTATTGGTCCACAGGCATCTGTAGGTACTACCTGTGGTAAATTAACCAATACTTCAAGTCCTACTGTTTGTATAATTCCATCATCACCACCAGCATTATCTGATATAGTAACTGTCCAAACACCACTTGCATCAACTCCTTCAAAAGCAGTCAACAAGGCTGGGTTAGAAACTCCGGCGGCTAAAGGTGCCAGTGCACATGCACCGCAATTTAACTCAACACACTGAGTAATGCTTGCTCCATCATCATCAAACCAGCAGTCGATCGGCCAATCCTGTCCGGTACAACCACCAATTGTCATAACATTTCCTGTTGTTCCATCAGGTGCTGTCAACTTAACAACCAGGTCAGGTAAGAAAGTATGACCTGTCAACAACAATCTTAGATTTACATCCTCAGCAGGAGTTCCCACAGGAAGATAAGAATAGTCAAATGTATAATCAAAAGAATTAACTTCGACTACATCATTTAAACCTTCTTTAATTTGCTGCTGATATCCAACAACTTCAGGAGCAGGCTCTGTTACTGAACCGGCACCCTCATCACAAGTCACTGATACATCACGACACTCCATAACAGGGAGGCAATTTATCAACTACTGTGATATGTCCCCAGCAGTTATTTCCTGTTTTATCGTATATACCTACCCAGTAACTACCAAGACCTACAGGATTATCAACATTTCCAGTTGCACCCCATGTATTAGCTGGCATTGATGTAAATATTTCTACTCTGTAATCATCATAACATGAGTATGGGCCTCCTTCAAGGATCATATCTGCATTAATATCCGCATTACATTCTTCATCTACTGTAATAGTAACCTCATCATTACATGCTAAAGTATTGGTAGGATTTGGATAATTGTGAACTGTAACATTAAATGTACATGTTGCTGTATTACCTTCAGAATCAGTAGCTGTGTAAGTCACAGGTGTGGTTCCAACTGGAAATGGCTCTCCACTTCCTAAACTTGTAATCAGAGTAGCTTCTGTATTAAATTCAAGAGTACCATAAGTGACAGAACCATTCCACACACGTGGTGTGAATCCGCCTGCAAATAGAGCATTAGCTGCATAGCCAAGGGTAATATCCAAATTTCCATCACTAAAGAACTGATTAGCTCCAGTACCATTAGTATAGTTACTTGATGCTGAAATTGTATGAAGTGCAATTCCAGATGTTCCCGGAGGAATTGTAAAGTTAGTAACAAATGGAGTCAATGTTCCATTACCAGGGTATGGACCCGAGAATGGACCTGCTGTAGCATCTGCTGTGTATACTAAAGTCCAGGCTCCAGCATTAGTTTCGCTTCCAACATATGTTCCATTCTTCCTATAGATAGCGATCTGAGTACCATTAGTTATGTTTGCTGACATTCCAACAATAGTCATATCAGAAGTAAAATTATTGGTAAGATTGAACATGACCATTCCACCTGGTGAGTTTCCATTATTAGCAACGTTGATAGTCGAAACTGTTGCCGGTGGAGCACCAAAACCATTGCAACTAAATGCAACAGGTGTTTCCCATAGTGGGTATGCCACACAATCTCCCGGATTAAGTGTCAGTTCAATATCATCAGGGCAATTTAATTCAATATCCTGTGTATTATTAACTGTAACTGTCATGGTACATGTTAGAGGTGCACTTTGTGGTTCCTGTGCTGTCCATTCTACTTCAGTTGTACCGATAGGATAAATACCTGATGCATTTGATGAATTATTAAAATCATTCAGAACAGTAGTACTCGGTAAACATTCACTTAGTGTAGGAACCGGAACGGACACGTTTGCCTCGCATGTTCCAGGATCGTTATTTACAACAATATTTTGAGGACATGTTATAGCACAATCTGATGGTGCCGGAGGTGCAAAAGAAATGCATTGTCCGTTAGTAACTGAATTTGTATTACAACTATACATATATACTCCCGGATCCGTAACTGGACCTCTGATAGCTACCGTTGCTCCACCACCGCCATCATCACTTGCATAAGAACCGCCAAAAATAGCATCCAGATAAACGAAATTGATTACATTGGTAGTTTCATAAAATACTACCTGGAAAGTAATTGTTGGGTTGGTTGTGCTAGCAGGGTAGTTGCAAATATCAGACCATTGGGCAATAAATCGTCGATTAGGTGCTATACCTCTGGTAGCATAACAAACATTCCCAAATCCAGGAGCATCATCCATATCATCCCACCATGGCATAACCATGTTATTGGTGGTTGGAGGACAAGAGTTGGATAGTGAAACTTGCTGACCTGAAGCCATCACTATAGCACCATTATTGCCAATAGTTATAGAAGTAACTATTGTATTAAAATATACAAAATTAAACCCAAGGGAAGGACTTACTTCACCATCATCACCAATCTGTGCACAAGTAGCATCTCCAGCACCGTTAATATTCTCGAATGCTGAACCGCATTGAGGGTTGATCACGTACACAGCTTGAGAAGCCAGGTTTGTATAAAATATTAAAGAAAGGAATACTGTCAAAATAAAAACAGGTATCTTCAGTTTCCATTCTTGTTTAATTAAATTGTTTAAAACTTTCATAAGATTCTTTTTTATTTAATTTAAAGATAAAACACCGCTCAAAGTGTCAGCATTTCAAGAATATCGTCAATCAGCCATTGATTGCTACCCTGCTTATTTCTTAGCTGGGCATCCGTCATGTAGATGTGCCGTTTGGATCACCGATTGTCATTTCAATAACTTTTCTAACAGCAGTGCCCTTTTCAATACTTTCAACCATTGTTTTGAGCACCTTAATTTTAAATTCGGCTCTTTGAACGGCTGTAGTATTACCTGTGCTTATAAGTGCATCCATGTTTTTATCAAGGGATACAACTTCCTGGCTCAAAATGGTAATAGCTTCCTGTTGGGAAACATACTGCGCATTTGCAGAATTAAATCCGAATCCAATTAGCAAGAACAAGGAAAAGATCATAAGAACTTTTTTAACTTTCCTGCCACCCAGAACCCGGGAGAGAAAATTCATTTTTTTCATGAGATTGAGTTTTGGTTTATAAATAATAAATTAATACATTTTAAATCACACCTTTGCATGATTGATTGTCGTCTACATGCTTTTATATCTATACCCAAACAGATATAAATATAGATGAATAATTCAACTATTGTTTACGACCCTACCTTTTCTGATTTCGATTTCGTCTTTCGAAACAAGTTAGCATAGTCATAACTCATTGTCTATCTTAATATTAGACATACTCTTATAAAAAGAGTGCAATTATATATGTGAAGATATAAACTTTTCGGAAAATAAAAAAATAAAAATACTTTTTTTTAATTTAGTATTACCTTATTGGTGGTAAAATCAAAATATAAAATTGAATTAGTCATCAATTCAAAAACAACAAACTCATAAAAACGGAAAAGCCCCCCTTCATTTCTGAAGAGAGGCCATCCCAAAAACCGATTTATCTTTCGGCTACTTTATAAAAACGATTATTTCAAGTTAACCATTTTCTTAGTAGCTGTGAAATCGTCTGATTCTAATCTGTATGTCAAAACACCGGTAGCGCTGATTCCATCTATAGTTACACTGTTGTAACCAGCTACTCCTTTGCTATTCAATACTTTCAATTCTCTTCCAGTCACATCAAATACTGTCAATGTATAATTAGCAGCAGTTGGTAACTCGAATCCTATTGTAGTTGTCGTTACAAATGGGTTTGGTTCGTTCTGATATAATGCATATGTTACATCTACATTCCTGTATCCTATCTCTATGCTGTTGATATCCAAATCTTTACCTGTGTAAATCTCTGATCTCAATACATTGTCATTGATATTCAATACATTGCTGATGTTACCATCTACATCCGATCTAACTTTCAATGTGAACAGTACACTTCCGTCTGCTACATCAAGTCCTTTTGCATCATTAAAGCTTACTATCAAATTACCATTTACTACATTGTAGTTGCTCTCATTGATATCAAGTCCGCCTGATACTAATTCCTCTAATGTGCCTGATAGATTCATCGTGAATTGTGCTCCGTATACTCCTGTAAAGTCTTCTGCATAGAATGGTATCTCTACTATCTGTCCAGCTTTTACATTCGCATCATCAAGCATCATCCTTACACTGTTTGAACTTCTGCTCTCAAGTGCATTCGCTGTCTTGTTCATATCTCCTATCTTAACTACATCAAAATTGATTCCGCTTACATTTGTCGTTCCAACTGTAACCTCTCTCTCTTGAATTTGTCTGTGGATCTACTGCAATCCATGAATTGTTTGTGAATCTCTCTTTTGTGCCAAGAATAACTTTCCTTGCTTCCAGTAAGTCTGCCGCTGTTACCTCTCCGTTATTGTTGATGTCTGCTGCAAGTAGCAACTTACCATCTGTAATGCTCTTCAAGCCTAACAGGTATTTCTGAATGATCACAAGGTCTAATGTTGTTACTCCGTTCAGGAAGTCTGTATCCTTCGTTCCTGATACTTTGTATGATTCATTAGCATTTACTTCTGCACTGTATGCTCCGTCCTTTGTCAACGTTGTGAAGAATCCTTCATCATATGTTGCTTTCATCGTCATATTCTCCAATGGAACATTTCCTGCTACCATAGGTTGTGGCTCTGATCCGCAATGGTTGAAGTTTACTATCACGTTAGCAAAATCATAGTTCTTATCATCACAATCTGCATCCAATGCAAACTGATCCCATACATATATCTGTACTGTCTTGTAGTAGTTTGATTCCGCTACATAATCACACAACCATACTCTGCTTGATGACCTGCTCTGTGGATACCATGCATGTGCTGTTCCAAGTAAGAATTTAGCCTCTGTGCTGATTGCTCCCGAAGTAGGATCAAAGAAGTTCCTTCCGTACTGTGCAAACTGATTTGCCCATTTTATAGGTTCTACCCAAAGGTTTGGTAACATCGGTGTAAATGTGAAGTACAATTCTGTATCATCTGAACAATTGTCAAATGATGAGATACATCCGTCTCCGCATCCGCCTTTGTCAAACCATCTTGCTTTCAACTCAACCATACCGTTCTCCATTACTGCTGTAGCTATGTCTACCATTACCGGTGTCGGTGCTTTCTTGTCTGCTATTGTAAAATACTGCTCTTTCGTAGTTGCATTTCCGCAGCCGTCTCCTACTGTCCATGTGACTTTGTAGTGTCCTGCTATCGCCGGATTCAACAATACTAATTTCGCTTCTTTTACTTTGTCTAATTTGTCAAGACTTCTCTTGCCTACTGCTGCTCCTGTTGGCTTTGGCAAATAGTTGTATGATACCTGTATAGGCTCACATACACAATCCAAATTCTCAACTTTATATTTCCACCAGTATTCTTCATTTGTATTACATGTGTCTGATGCAGTCGCCTTCATCTCTACATTGTATGCATAACAATCTGTAGTTCCTACACACTGATCTTCTACCGCAATCGTCGGTGGTATCAAGTCTACTACCTTCAATATCTGTGTATATCTGTAGTATCCGTCTTTTACCAATGTGTTGCAGTTGAATTTCCTTGCACTTGTTACTGGATCTAAATTATCTTCAGCTCCGGTATTTGGCTTGTATACACACCAGTCTATAACTGCCCACTCTCTAATTATCTTATAACATGCACCATCTACAAATTTGAATGTGTCTTCGTTGATGATCTCTGATGTTATTACATTACATGGATTCTCATCCCATGTTGGTTTTCCTCCGTCTGGTAAATCCGCTGTGCAATGTGTCTGCTTATCACTTGGGAATACTATCGTACATGGATCAAATGGTGTTGTTCCAATAACTTTAATAGTCTGTTTGCATGTTGTGGTCTTATCACATCCCGTAGCTGTCCATGTCCTTGTTATGTTTGCTCCGCATGTGCTGTTGTCCCTGCTGTCTTTGTATTCTAATTCTACTCCGCACAGGCTTACAACTCCAGGCCATAATTTAGCATTATCATTAGGATCTAAGCTCTCTTCACATGTGATTGTGATTTCAGGGCATGTCAATACCGGTGGTATCTTACACTCAATAAGTGTCATGTTCCAGCAATCATTGTAATGTCCGTAAAGGTCTCCTCCAGGTAACATTCTACTTGGATTTACAGGTCCTACTCCAGGATTCTTGTCAAATACCCTCATCGATACCATAACTTGTTTTCCTACATCTTCGCAGCAGAAATATACTTCGTCATCATACCATACATCATTAGTAGCTGTCTTTGGATTGTCGTCTCCATTCAAATCAGGACATCCTCCGTCATATACCAAGTCAGCATTTACTCTCAATACCTTAAACCATACAGGGTTGCAATTGTCAAATGAACCTGAATCATATGCATCAGCATATACTTTTGCATGTCCGTAACCTGTCAGTGATACTTGCTTGAACTGCTCACATACAGGTATCGGTGGTACTCCGTCGATTACTGTCATTGTTACACATTTTGTAGCTTCGTTGCCACAGTTGTCTATTGCATGATAACATAAACTGTATTGTCCCACTGGTACTCCTACTACATACCATGTCTCATTCCAGTCAACATATCCATTAAGGTTTTTGTCGCCTACCAATTTTCCAGCATTAGTAGTTACCCACCATTTTGGAAATGCATCACAATTGTCTTTCAAACAATTTATTGCAGGTACTGCTATGTCTGATTCTGCAGATATATGCTTTTGTCCTTGCTTCTATGTTCTCAGGATCACAGAATGTTGGTATTGTAGTATCTGTTATCCTTATCACCTGTGTGTGTGTTACAACTAATCCTGTACAATCATTTACAACTGTCCAGTCTCTCAATATCTTTGTTCCACATGTTAATGGATATACCCTGTCATTGTAGAAAATTTCAAGTGTTCCGCAAAATCATTACCATCTGTTGGCCATCCTGTTATGTGTGTGGCCCAGGATATTCTCCTCCACATTCCAACATCGGCTCATTCTGTGGCAATCCATCATAATTCACCGGCCATGTAAAGGTGCTCAAATCCGGTGCCAAAACACTGATAGTCTGTACACATGATGTTGAATTGCCTGATAGATCAGTTGCTGTCCATGTCCTTGTAACTATCTGTGCAGGTGACTCGCAATAATATGATGTCGTATTATCAACATATGTCAAATTTATGGTCCACAGGCATCTGTAGGGACTACCTGTGGTAAATTAACCAATACTTCAAGTCCTACTGTTTGTATAATTCCATCATCACCACCAGCATTATCTGATATAGTAACTGTCCAAACACCACTTGCATCAACTCCTTCAAAAGCAGTCAACAAGGCTGGGTTAGAAACTCCGGCGGCTAAAGGTGCCAGTGCACATGCACCGCAATTTAACTCAACACACTGAGTAATGCTTGCTCCATCATCATCAAACCAGCAGTCGATCGGCCAATCCTGTCCGGTATGTATAATCAAAAGAATTAACTTCGACTACATCATTTAAACCTTCTTTAATTTGCTGCTGATATCCAACAACTTCAGGAGCAGGCTCTGTTACTGAACCGGCACCTTCATCACAAGTCACTGATACATCACGACACTCCATAACAGGAGGCAATTTATCAACTACTGTGATATGTCCCCAGCAGTTATTTCCTGTTTTATCGTATATACCTACCCAGTAACTACCAAGACCTACAGGATTATCAACATTTCCAGTTGCACCCCATGTATTAGCTGGCATTGATGTAAATATTTCTACTCTGTAATCATCATAACATGAGTATGGGCCTCCTTCAAGGATCATATCTGCATTAATATCCGCATTACATTCTTCATCTACTGTAATAGTAACCTCATCATTACATGCTAAAGTATTGGTAGGATTTGGATAATTGTGAACTGTAACATTAAATGTACATGTTGCTGTATTACCTTCAGAATCAGTAGCTGTGTAAGTCACAGGTGTGGTTCCAACTGGAAATGGCTCTCCACTTCCTAAACTTGTAATCAGAGTAGCTTCTGTATTAAATTCAAGAGTACCATAAGTGACAGAACCATTCCACACACGTGGTGTGAATCCGCCTGCAAATAGAGCATTAGCTGCATAGCCAAGGGTAATATCCAAATTTCCATCACTAAAGAACTGATTAGCTCCAGTACCATTAGTATAGTTACTTGATGCTGAAATTGTATGAAGTGCAATTCCAGATGTTCCCGGAGGAATTGTAAAGTTAGTAACAAATGGAGTCAATGTTCCATTACCAGGGTATGGACCTGAGAATGGACCTGCTGTAGCATCTGCTGTGTATACTAAAGTCCAGGCTCCAGCATTAGTTTCGCTTCCAACATATGTTCCATTCTTCCTATAGATAGCGATCTGAGTACCATTAGTTATGTTTGCTGACATTCCAACAATAGTCATATCAGAAGTAAAATTATTGGTAAGATTGAACATGACCATTCCACCTGGTGAGTTTCCATTATTAGCAACGTTGATAGTCGAAACTGTTGCCGGTGGAGCACCAAAACCATTGCAACTAAATGCAACAGGTGTTTCCCATAGTGGGTATGCCACACAATCACCCGGATTAAGTGTCAGTTCAATATCATCAGGGCAATTTAATTCAATATCCTGTGTATTATTAACTGTAACTGTCATCGTACAGGTTAGAGGTGCACTTTGTGGTTCCTGTGCTGTCCATTCTACTTCAGTTGTACCGATAGGATAAATACCTGATGCATTTGATGAATTATTAAAATCATTCAGAACAGTAGTACTCGGTAAACATTCACTTAGTGTAGGAACCGGAACGGACACGTTTGCCTCGCATGTTCCAGGATTGTTATTTACAACAATATTTTGAGGACATGTTATAGCACAATCTGATGGTGCCGGAGGTGCAAAAGAAATGCATTGTCCGTCAGTAACTGAATTTGTATTACAACTATACATATATACTCCCGGATCCGTAACTGGACCTCTGATAGCTACCGTTGCTCCACCACCGCCATCATCACTTGCATAAGAACCGCCAAAAATAGCATCCAGATAAACGAAATTGATTACATTGGTAGTTTCATAAAATACTACCTGGAAAGTAATTGTTGGGTTGGTTGTGCTAGCAGGGTAGTTGCAAATATCAGACCATTGGGCAATAAATCGTCGATTAGGTGCTATACCTCTGGTAGCATAACAAACATTCCCAAATCCAGGAGCATCATCCATATCATCCCACCATGGCATAACCATGTTATTGGTGGTTGGAGGACAAGAGTTGGATAGTGAAACTTGCTGACCTGAAGCCATCACTATAGCACCATTATTGCCAATAGTTATAGAAGTAACTATTGTATTAAAATATACAAAATTAAACCCAAGGGAAGGACTTACTTCACCATCATCACCAATCTGTGCACAAGTAGCATCACCAGCACCGTTAATATTCTCGAATGCTGAACCACATTGAGGGTTGATCACGTACACAGCTTGAGAAGCCAGGTTTGTATAAAATATTAAAGAAAGGAATACTGTCAAAATAAAAATAGGTATCTTCAGTTTCCATTCTTGTTTAATTAAATTGTTTAAAACTTTCATAAGATTCTTTTTTATTTAATTTAAAGATAAAACACCGCTCAAAGTGTCAGCATTTCAAGAATATCGTCAATCAGCCATTGATTGCTACCCTGCTTATTTCTTAGCTGGGCATCCGTCATGGTAGATGTGCCGTTTGGATCACCGATTGTCATTTCAATAACTTTTCTAACAGCATTGCCCTTTTCAATACTTTCAACCATTGTTTTGAGCACCTTAATTTTAAATTCGGCTCTTTGAACGGCTGTAGTATTACCTGTGCTTATAAGTGCATCCATGTTTTTATCAAGGGATACAACTTCCTGGCTCAAAATGGTAATAGCTTCCTGTTGGGAAACATACTGCGCATTTGCAGAATTAAATCCGAATCCAATTAGCAAGAACAAGGAAAAGATCATAAGAACTTTTTTAACTTTCCTGCCACCCAGAACCCGGGAGAGAAAATTCATTTTTTTCATGAGATTGAGTTTTGGTTTAAAAAATAAAATTTTAATTAATTTTTTATCACGCCTTTGCGCGATCAATTTTCGTCTATATACAAGTAATAATCATCACACAGGAGTATAATGATATAAATTGCATCATATTTTAATTTTTGACTATGACTTTTCTAATTTCGATTTCGTCTTTTAAAATCAGATAGTGCTACCGTCAATACATAGTACAAACATTGGCGAATCTGACTTCTCATCCATTTGTACTAAAACTACTTCACAAAGGTATATTATTGTATCATATCTAATCCTTTTTAAGAGTGGTATTTTTTACATTAAATATTTATTTTATATGTATATGGTTTGCTATTAATTATTTTTTTCCCTTGTAATTCATTTCAATTTAAAGTTTTTAATAAAAATAGATCAAGATGTCCATTTGGAATAATGCTCTGAATTACAATATAACAAATTAATATGCGTAAGGTACATAAAATCAGTCACTAAAATATTCAATAAATATTTATAGCATTCCAACAAAAAAAAGGATGTAAAAATTGCTGACAAAAAAAACAGGGTGTATACTATATTTGCAATTATTGCAATCACCTGGCAATTAAAATTCCTTGTGATTTACCTTATTTGTGAAGGAAATCACAAAGAATTTTAAGCCTGATGTAAAATTTAGGATACACAAAAAAAATCTGTATCTGTAAGCCGGATTCTGTCCTCCCCAACAGATTGGGGATGTTTTATCATTTATCTGTCAGAACCTATCAATAATAGATACTGTAAGCTGCCTACCCCTTCCGGCAATTCTGCAAAATGCAAAATAATCAGGCGAGCAACCTTCAAACCGGAATATACACGGCATTTCAACCCATAAGGTTTGTCCTTCCTGAGCATTTACAAATTCAGGAACGTGAGCTCTTACCTCGCGTTTTCACCCTTATCCCCAAAGTTGGGGACGGTAGTTTTCTGTGACACTGTCTATCTTCAGACCCTTCGGACTGAAGTCCGGCTGTTAACCGGTATGGTGCTCTGCGTTGTCCGGACTTTCCTCATCATGCATGGTGCGTGACGCGATAAAACGATACAGACATGTATAAAACGTTTTTGCAGTTGAGAAAGTTCTTTTTCCAAATGTGATAATTAGCAAATTAGCAACTTTGTCAGAACAGGATTCATAAGATTTTCAAGATTAAATGATTCAATTCGTAATTTTTAATTCGTAATTAGTCATTGATTCCTGATCAATGAGATTTTCCCCGACCAGAACATGTTCACCTTTCTCTTTTATGATTCCGGATAAAATATTGCTTTCCATAAGTAAAATAACAGTACTACCTAACTCAAAATAACCCAGTTCTTCTCCTTTAGTTATGGATTTTGAGATAATGTCGAGCTGATAATTTCTTCTGTTGCTGACTTTGAAGAAATTGAGGATAATTCTGCCAACCACAAGAGCTCCTACAAAGATCAAAGCGAATTTGCCATGAGCTGAATTTCCATAGATAATGACTCTCCGGTTGAGACAATACAGGTCAGAGTAACTATCGAGTTTTTTTGGTTTTACGGAATGAAGTTTTCCGGGCACATAAGCAATCTTTTCAATTTCGAAATCAAAAGGGGCATGAAACCGGTGATAATCGGCGGGTGAAAGATAGAATACTGCAAAGCTGTTAAAACTGCAATGATCGTTTCCGAAAAACAATTCATTCAGAGAGCATTCCATACCTTTTACCTCAAGTATAATATCTTCATTTACTGCACCGAAATCAGTTAATATGCTATCTGCAGGTGATAATAATTTCCCTGCAAATGTTCTGGATCCCGGTTTCAATTTTCTAGTGAAAAATTCATTGAAAGTTTTAACTTTTCCAAGGTCCAGATCAAACTGGCTCATATCAATATTGTAGTGATGAATATAAAGCTTAAGTAAAGGAGTCAGTAAAAAATGAGGCATTTTTCTGGCTGACATTCTACCCATCCACGATGAGAACTTTACAGGATTCAAAAGTTTATTATGAGTCAGAAATCTAAAAAGTTTTGATTCTTTCAACATTAGTGCAAAGGATTAAATTCAAATCTAAAAGCATTGATTTTACATATATTCTCAAATAATTACTGTAATGAAATAATTATCCTGCAAAGAAAGCATAAATGCATCTGCAAATGTAAGGAACTTAATAAAAATCACAAATTGACCTCAGTTATTTTCCTAATATTTGTTACTTTTCAGTGCCCCGGTTATATAACCTAATGCTTAATGCATGAGTTGCTACTTAAATTATTACAAATCAATTACCCTCCATTTCATCATTGCCATTATTTCTTTTCTGATCCTGATTGTCAATTGCTTCTTTTCTTGATTTGAAATCGAGGCTCCCAAAGTTATAACTAAAGGAAATACCGTAAGACCTGAAAGGTATTGACATTCTGTTTGTCTGGTAAAATGCAGGACCCGACAGTTCGGTCAGGAATTCCTTATTCTCAGCAAACGGATGTGCAACCCTGAGACCTATTTTCGCTTTTTTATTGAGTATCTCTTTTTGAATACCGATGCTGTACATTGAGAAAGAAGGATTTTTTCCCTGCAATGTGTAGCTTGGGGAATTGAAATGACCCCACACTTCTGCCTGCCATCCCTTTTTGAAATTTATATTTGAACTCAGGAAGGTATTGTATTTATAACCATCATTATCAGTGGATTCATATTTTCCTGCCCCATATATGTAGTACTTATTCAGATTGAAATTTCCCTTATCTGCCAAATTTTAAACAAAGTGACTGATGTGAATACATTAAAACCGAAAGATTTTGTAGTACCAATATTGTCATAAGTTGTATTTGATATATTATTCTCATCGATAAACAGGAAACTCTCGATAATATCAAGTGTATTTTTATAATACACTGACAGATTCACTGTAACTCCCTTTAAGAACTTTGAATATGATATTTCATGATTGTTTGTCAGCTCAGGAGCAAGACCTGGGTTGCCGTAACGGATATTCTGAGGGGCCTGATTGTCAACGAATGGATCAATATTGTCAATAGAGGGCCTGCTCAGTCTCTGGTCGAAACTGATCTTTATATTAGAGAAGTCCTTAAATTTCTTACTTATTGTAATACTCGGGAACCAGTTATCATAAGCATTGCTGAACGGACTGTTAAAATATTTGTATTTACCTTTTATGAATGTTTCTTCGAACCTTAAACCCGGCATAACACTTAATCCATAGGGTAGTTGCCAGGTACCGGTGAGGTAGGCAGAATAAACATCCTGATTGTATGTGAAAATGTCAGAATTGCCTGAGTCAATTGAATCTATATTTTCAGGGAAAATCAAATGCCTCTGAAAATCTGATTCCAGATCCCTGATTATCGCTTTAGCACCAGTTTCAAGTTTAAATGCTTTACCAAAAGGATGAATATAGTCTATCTGAGCAGTATATTCCCGGTTTGTACCAAGATTGGTATTTTCCTCAGTATTTGAAATATTGCTGAGTTTTTTCTCATTGTTATTGTCTGTCAGGTCTCCTTCGAGCTGGAAAGCAATTGTAAGTTTTTGCTCTTCATTTCTCTGGAATTTTTTAGTGTAATCTGTTGTCCAGTTATAAGATGTTCTTTCGGTTTCACCGCGGCTGTCCCTCGTATAATTTTTCTGAGGATCAGAAAAAACTGAATTGAGAATTCCGTCATTATAATTACCTGAGCCATTCAGTCTGAGACTTGTGTTGAAGCTGTTAAAGGCATTCAGATCATAAAATGCTCCCAAAACAATATTGCCTCCAAATCTTGACACATCTGAATAGCCTGACTGATCAAGTGTGACAGTATCATTTCCTATATAATTTTCCCTGCGGAAATCCATTTTACTCAATGAAGGCAATTTATATCTGCCACCTATCCTTGCATTATATACAAACCTGCCCTGCCCTACTGCTATGCTCCCGTTGAGGTGTTCCATACGATCACTGAAAAAGGATCTCACACTTCCGTTGATGCCTTTCATTATGCTTTTTTTGGTCACGATATTGACTATTCCTGCAGAACCTTCTGCATCGTATCTGGCACCAGGTGATGTAAGTACTTCCACTCTCTGAATTTCATCGGCCGGAAACATCTGAAGAGCTTCTCCAACATCATCAGAGAACAAACTGGATGGCTTTCCGTTAAGCAGTATTTTTACCTTGTTTGAACCTCTCAGGGAAACATTTCCATCCATATCCACAGCAAGCATAGGAACTTTTCTTAATACGTCAACAGCATCTCCTCCCACCAATGTAGGATCATTTGATACATTATATACGATCCTGTCGACTTTGGATTCAACAACGGATCTTTGATCAACAATCTGGACTTCATTCAGCATTATATCATTAGTTTGAAGCAGTACCTGTCCCATATTTAAATCAGGTTTCTTTAAAGTTAGTTCAATATTACTGATCTTCTTAGGATTATACCCAAGAAATGAAATCCTGAGTTTATAGCTGCCTGTTTTGACTTCCTTAATACTGAAATGTCCCTTTTCATCGGTAATTGTACCGTTCATTTGTTTTTCATCTTTTGCAGACAATAATTCCACGATTGCAAATTCAACAGGAGATCTGTTTGTAGAATCCAATACATTGCCAGCAATATATCCTAAAATAGTAGGCTCTTCCGGTTTTTTACCCCGGCCATCGGGTCTTTGGGCTTGTAAACTGAATAGAGCAAAAAGAAAGAAAGCAGCTAAGATAAATTTTTTCATAAAATTTTTTAATAAATCATTTAATTAAAAACAGACATATTTTGAAGCAGAAAGTTTAATTCAAATTGTTAGAATTTTCATTTATCTCTAATAAAAATCAGGACAATCAATTTTGTATAACATTAAACTATAAATAAAGTTGCCCCATCCGTTAAAAAATGGGGCAAATAAACATTCACCTGAAAATTTCGGATTTCAGATCGTAATAAATCCGGGTTTTATTATTATTGAGTCTACTATGAAAAATCAATATTAGCCACGAATGCACGAATAAATATGAATTTAACAAATGCTTAATATTATATAAATAATTAATTATAAATTACATAAATATATAATATATATTAAATTATTGATAATTCTACTTTTCTGAGCAGACTCATTATTTATTTTCCTTAATCCTGGACAGATATTTGAAATAGGCAATTATGAGGCCTGCAATTACAAATAAAAGTGTCCAGATCAATGTAAGAATTAAAGGTAGCATTTCTTAAAATTTTATACGTGATGGTGAATACTTTCTTCCAGATACGGATCATTTACCGGTACCTGATCTACAGTAGACAGAGTCCTTAAAACCAAATACAGAAACAGACTTAAAATCCAATCATGGAACCCACTTCAAAAATATTCGGATAAGGAAATATTTCGTGAGCTTTGCCGGTAATATGATGAACACCTTCAGCTACATATGGTTTCAGATTGATATACATATCGAGCCAATGGCCTATAAATGTGAGAACTGCAACTGAAATAAGTATCCAGTATGTTTTCTTTGCTGCATTTATCATAAGACCCAAAAAGGTACAACGAAATTTAAAAACAGGATCGTAAAGAATAACACAGGATATTCTGTCTGTTGAAGCTTGAAATGTGCAGTTTCTTCACCTATATTTGCAAACCAAATAAGCATATACTGGTCGAAAAACAAGTAAGTCCAGAAAACACTGAAAGCAAACAAAAAATTTGACAAGATCATGTATATGTTGCTTAGTTACAAGGTGGAAATAGCCAAGTTTTTTAAGATAGATCAGCATGATAATAAAAAGTGAAATCATCGCTACAAACCAGCTTGCAGCAGTATACCATGCATAAAGTGTACTGTACCAATGTACTTCAACTGACATGATCCATAACCATATAAGAAGTGCACTTGTATATCCTGCAACAGGCAGAAATACCGCTGACCAGTTTCTCATTTTCCTGTGATATGAGAAATCTCCTTTAACACCGGCTTCCTCTAGTGAGGTCAGATTCTTGATCTTCCAACGGAAAACAAGCCACAGGCACAGTAAGACAGCAGTTGCAAAAAATAAATATGGTCGTTCAGAAATCCTGATTTGCCCTTGATGATCTCATCATGTTGTGTAATATGCTCATCAGACCACAGGTAGAGATGATGCCATCCAAGGTAGTTTCCGATTCCGATCAGAAGCATTATAATAGCACCAGGCAATAAAAAATATTAAATGCTTCGAGAAGTCTTCTGAAAACAGTGTACCATCCCGCCCATGCAGTAATAAAAGCTGACAGGTGCAAAAAGTGCCATTAAAGACAATCCGAGAAAGAATGTATTGTTCAGCAGTACATCAGACCAAAACTGGCTATTAAGCTCATCAGCAACGACAAAATACTGGATTGCAAGACTGATTATTCCTACAATCATTCCTATATATAATATAGTTTTTATTCTCCCCTTAAATTCAAATCTATTCATTTGAAGTTTTGATTTATATTCTAAAAAATTGATTTATAGTAGTTTATGCAATACAATCTATTTCTGCAATGTCCTGATATAACGGATAACCTGCCATCTTTCCTTATAGTTCAACTTATCATTGAAAGGATTCATCAATCTGATTCCATGCATAAGAGCATAATAGTATCTTCCATCAGTTGAATTTTTAAGGTCATCAGACATAAAATTTGCAGGTAATGCAGGAAATTTCCCACCATTATCCCTTACAAGGTATCCTTTTCCATCACCTTTATCACCATGACAAATAGCACAGTAGATAGTATAAAGATTTTTGCCTTCCTGAATATCTGCATCAGTAAATTCAAATGGAGATTTCACTATCTCTTTCATTGCCCGTGTCCTTTCTGCATCGGTATTCCCATAGTAGAATGGTTGAGTATCCGAGATTGAATTATCTCTTGAAATTGTACCCTCAACTGGTTGCCTTGGCATTGCATATTTCATATAATCTGTTTCACTCACCCACTGATTGCGCGGATAATATGTCGCATAATTAGCTTCATAAGCTGTTGAATGATACATCTCGGGCATATACTCACTACCAGGATTATTGACTCCTGATTTCTGGCATGCACTGAAGCCAATGATCGTGATTAACAAAAGCATTAAAAAATAATTCTTGAGAAGTTCCATTTATTTAATATTTAATTTTTATACTAAATTTTCCCTTTTTATTAATATCAAAAGAAGGTATTAAAACCTTGCATTATGTTAAGATTTTACAATTTTTTCATGTATTTCATCTGCATTAGTACTTTTTAGAAATTCCTTTGCTTCATTTTCATCCACTTCGGATTTATCAAAAGCAAGACAGAATTTGTCATCAGAAATCCTCTCATCCAGAATAAAATTTTCAACTCCGAATCCCATACCAGAAACTACATAAAAGGAAACTGTCATGCCTATGGCAGCAAAGAGAACTGTCAACTCAAAAGTAATAGGAATAAATGACGGTACTGCCCAGTATGGCTTTCCTCCGAAAATGATCGGCCAGTCTTTTGTAAATATCCATGTCATACCCAGGAAAGCAGTCAAAGTACCTACAAGTCCGTAAAAGAATCCTGCAATATGAAGGCGTGATTCCTTTAATCCGAGTATCGGATCCAGACCGTGAACAGGGAAAGGACTATAGACATCAAGTATCTCAATTCCCTTTTCCTTTGCCCCTCTGACAGCATTCAGAATACTGTCTTCATCGCTATAAATCCGTAAATTACATCTTTTCTTTTTTTCATTATAATACCTCTATTAATGATTATTAATGTTTTTTTGTCGCATTTTTACCAATATACTGATCTCCTCCTGTTTTCAAAATGTGTTTAATCTCTGCAACTGCCACAACAGGTGCCAATCTTGCAAACACAAGAAAGCAGGTAAAGAACAATCCAAAAGTTCCCAGATACAAGCTTATCTCAACCCAGGTAGGAGAATAATAACTCCATGAACTTGGCACGAAATCACGGGCTAAAGTTGTCGCAATGATGACAAACCTTTCAAACCACATACCAATATTGATCAAAATTGAAATCAGGAAGGTGAATGTGATATTTCTTCTGAGTTTTTTGGACCAGAAAAATTGAGGTGAGATAACATTTGCAAACATCATTCCGAAATATGACCACCAGTAAGGGCCAAATGCACGGTTAAAAAATGCCCATTGCTCATAAATATATCCGGAATACCATGAAATAAATAATTCAGTAATATATGCAACCCCGACAATTGAACCGGTAGTAAGTATAACTTTATTCATTGACTCAATATGTGCCAAAGTAATATATTCTTCCAGATGAAGAACTTTTCTCGCTATAAGCATCAGTGTCAATACCATTGCAAAACCTGAAAATACTGCCCCTGCTACAAAATAAGGAGGGAAAATTGTTGTATGCCACCCAGGGATCATAGAAGTAGCGAAGTCAAAACTTACTATAGTATGAACTGAAAGTACGAGAGGAGTAGCCAATCCTGCAAGAACTAAAGAAAGATATTCCCATCTCTGCCAGTGATTGGCAGCACCTGTCCATCCCAGTGAAAAGAATCCGTAAAACTTTTTCCTTATTCCCCTTGCTCTGTCCCTTATGGTTGCAAGATCAGGTACAAGACCTGTATACCAAAACAGAAGTGATACTGTAAAATATGTAGAAATAGCGAATACATCCCAGAGCAATGCTGAATTGAAGTTTACCCACAAAGAACCACGGGTATTTGGATAGGGGAAAATGAAAAATGCATTCCATATCCTTCCCATGTGAACAAGAGGGAAAAATCCGGCACACATCACCGCAAAAATAGTCATAGCTTCTGCAGCCCTGTTAACACCTGTTCTCCATTTCTGTCTGAATAAGAGCAAGATGGCTGAGATCAGAGTTCCGGCATGGCCGATTCCGATCCACCATACAAAGTTTGTAATATCCCATCCCCAGTTTATTGTCCTGTTCAGGTCCCAGGTTCCAATTCCGACGAAAATGGTCCAGAATGTTGCAAAAGCTCCAAGACCCAACAGGGCAACTGCAGGGATAAAAATCGCAATCCATGATAAAGGAGGTGCCTTTTCGGTCGCTTTTACCAGGTCTTCCGTAATGTCGTGATATGTCTTATGACCCAGAACTAACGGCTCTCTAATACTTGATACCGGTGCACTCATTTTATAATAATTTTTATTTTTTATACATCAAATTTTTCGTTCCTGTTGTTTACTTTCATACTATAGCTTACTGACGATCTTACATTTGTTTCCTCCAGTGCTATAAATGTCAATGGGCTGTTCTTAACCTTATTGAGTATATTATCCTTGTCATTCATATCTCCAAACACTATAGCATTTGTAGGACATGCAGCCTGACAGGCAGTTGCAACATCTTCATCTTTAAGCTTACGGCCTTCGACTTTGGATGTCAGTTTGCCAGCCTGAATTCTCTGAACACAGAAACTGCATTTCTCGATTACTCCTCTTGATCTGACTGTAACATCCGGATTGAGTACCATTCTTGTAAGCGGATCATTCCCAAATAATGTGTCTTCATTTCCTATTGTGCTGAACTTATTGCCTTCCTGAAGACCAGGTTCATTTTCATAAAATATATCAGCTTTTGTATAATCAAGCCAGTTGAATCTCCTGACCTTGTAAGGGCAGTTATTGGCACAATATCTTGTTCCGATACATCTGTTGTAAATCATCTGATTCAGCCCTTCACTGCTATGATTAGTAGCATTCACCGGACAAACGTTTTCGCATGGAGCATTATCGCAATGCTGGCACAACATAGGCTGATAGACAGTATTTGGATTATCAACATCGCCATAAAAATACCTGTCGATTCTCAGCCAGGCCATCTCATGATGCCTTTTTACTTCATGTTTACCTACAACCGGTACATTGTTTTCAGCCACAAGCTATCGTACAAGTACCGCATCCGGTACACAGATTGGTATCAATGTGCATTCCCCAATGATGACCCATAGCATACAGCTCATCATAACCGTTGTATATCTGCTTTTCATTTAAATGCTGAAACTCCTTTCTTTTCTCTTTAAGGTGTTCAACACTCTCTTTTAGTTCCTTAATATTTGACTTGAAAATCACCGATCTTTCAGTCAACGCCCCCTGAAATCCCTCAACACCGAAAACATTTTTCCAGAATGGATCCGGCAATGCAGATTCATCAGCATTCTTTATTTCATTTGTTTTACTGTCTTTGGCAGTAACACCTATTGTATGGTGATACTGAACATGAGCAAATTCCTTGTCGACACCGATCTTTTCACCTACTTTTACATCTGTAATGTAATATTGAGTCAGACCTTCCTGGCTGACCAGCAATTCATTGAAGTCGACTCCGATGCCTGTTCCTACTAATCCTGCAAATTTTCTACCATAGCCAACCGGAACAGCGAAAGTATCTTTCATCTGACCGAAAATGCTTACTACAGTCAATTTCTTTTCGATGCCTTTTACATCCATCATCACGATATCACCATCTTCAAGCTTGTTGAAAGCGAAAAAATCCTTATCTCCGTTAAATGAAACCGGGATATGAAGATGATTTCCCCATGCTGTTCTGTCAACCGGATTAGGCATTTCCTGCAGCCAGGGATTTTCAGCATATTGTCCATTACCGATGTTGACGGTTTCAAAGAAAGCAAGCCCATTCCTCCTTTTGATGGTTTACCAATCAATGATGCTGCACCCGTAATATCAGCTTTGAAGCTTACATTTATCGAGGCAGGTGCTTTATAATAAACTCCCTCCTTAAGTGATTTGTCCCAGAACGAGCTGAAAGAAGTACCTCCTGACTGAGGGAACATTTGTTTCCAGTTGTCTTTCAGATAGGTATAATATGGCTGATCGGCAGTCTGGTTAAGAGTTCCAGACCAGTTCATAAGTGATATCTCAGCCTGCCTTGTATTGAATATTGTTGAAATAGCAGGTTGTATAAGACTATAGTGACCCTTTTTTGGCATTGCATCACCCCATGATTCTAGCAGATGGCTCACAGGGGCTATGTAGTCGCATTCATTGGAAGTCTCATCTGTACTGAATGCCAAAGCAACTTTCAACTTAAGTTTTGATAATGCTGTCTTAAGTTTTTCTTTTCCTGCAAAATCATACAACGGATTTGATTCCATAAATATTACTGCATCAATACTACCATTGTTTATTTCATCGATCATGCTGAAAAGTTCTCTCTCGTCTCCTTGTCTCTGATATGATGCTTCAGTAAAATCTATTGTTGAGCCATAATTATTCAGAATACTGTTGATCTTATTGATAATTATTTGTTCTCCAACATTGTTTGATCCGCTGACTATCAGTGATCTGCCTTTAGATTCAGCAAGTTCCTTTGCAAGTTCGGTAATAGATTTCTTAGCTTTAGCATTTAGATCCAGGTTAGCGAGTTGCTGCCCGCCTGTAAGTCTGGCTATCTCATTATACAAAGCTAAAATAGCTGAACCCTCTTCCGATGGTTTTATCAAAATTCTGTTGTCAGCATTCGAACCTGTAAGTGACATATATTACTCGATCTGAATGTGTCTTGACATCTCGGGCTTATCTGCATTTTCGATTTTCCTCTTCAGCGAGTATTTTTTGAGTATTCAACCGGAGATATCCAAGTTCCCAAAAAGTCGGCATTGAAACTAACTATTACATCAGCTTTATCAAATTTATAATCCGGAATTTCCTTTTTTCCAAAACTCTTTTCATTTGCAATCAGAATTGCAGCAGATGAGTAAGGATCGTATGTGATGGTTCTGGTATTCGGAAATGCCTTTGTGAAGTCTGAGATCACTTTTTTTCTTGTAGGACTCAATATTGTATTGCTAACAATTCTGATCTTCGAACTTTTATTCAATTTTGATTTGACCGCATCATCCAGATCTTTCCATGTTGCAACTTCAAATTTATCAGCTTTTTTTACTTTTGGTTCTTTAAGCCTGTTAATATTGTAAAGATTCAGCACATCGGCCTGTACCCGGGCTGATGTACCCCCAAAAGTCACCTGAGATAGCTTGTTGCCTTCAATTTTGATTGGTCTGCCTTCTCTTGTTTTGACAACTATTGAGCAATAATCACCTCCTTTAACGAAGCTGGATGCATAATAAGTCGCAACTCCGGGCACAATTTCTTCAGGTTTTATAACATAGGGTATAGCTTTTTTCACAGGTATATCACAACTTGCTATTGTTGCTGCACCTATCCCAAATCCAAGGACTTTGAGAAAATCCCTCCTGCTGGGAGCAAAGGCTGATACCGGTTCGGAAGAATTTTCCTGAAATGGTACTTCAACAAATTCCTTCATTGAATTTTCAACAAATTCCTCGTCAAATTTCAAATCTTTTTTACCTATCCAGATATTCTCGTTATTATTTTGTTTTTTCATGCGATCAAATTATCAATTTTTTTTTAAAAATCTACAATAATTGATTTCTTTATTTAATGATTTAATTTCCTTAATAGTGACATTTCTGACAATCCAAACCACCAATATCCTGTACTTTAACACCGGTCCTGGTTCCATTTTTCATCTCTTGATGGTATTTCGCAAAATACTGATCATAATACTTGTTTTCTGTAAATTTCACATCGGTTTGTCTGTGACAATTAACACACCAGCCCATTGAAAGTGGTGCAAATTGTTTTACCACTTCCATTTCCTGGATTGGTCCGTGGCATGACTGGCATTGAATTTTTCCTACTGTAAAGTGCTGGGCATGATTGAAATAAACATGGTCTGGCAGATTATGGATCCTTGTCCAAGGAATAGGACCACTAACATTTGGTTTTATGTCACTTGTAAGTGAAGTCATAATGTCTGTCCATTGCTCTTCAGCTATCTGGGCATCATTCTTATTCTCTGCTTTGATCCACTCAATGAAGATCTTTTTAATATCTTCATTCTTCATTTTATCATAATTATCAATGTATTGATTGGTTACCGGATTAAATCCGATGGAAACAAATACCTTGGCAATTTCCCGGGTACCATACTGAGTTCCTGTTTTAATCCCCTGATGGCACTTCATACAAGTGCTCGTGGGCGGTATCATTGCATGTTTTGACCTTCTGGCAGCGTCATGACAAAAGCTGCAGTCTATTTTATTGTCTCCGGCATGCACTTTATGGGAATAAATGATAGGTTGATCAGGCTGATAATCCTGCTGCCTGCCAAGGGCTATTCCCCGTATTGCTGTAAAATATATACCAAAACTACAAACCCGAAGATAGCAAATTTCAGGACGGGTCCTGTTTGCAAAAGCACTGACAGGATGCTGACTGACTTTTCCTCTCCAAATTCGTCTCTGAAAGCCGTTACCCTGGCTCTGGCAACTATCAAGGCCAACCCCAGGACAATACCAAGCAGGATCACAAAAATAATTACAAAAAATGTAAGACTGCTGAAAAAACCACCTGAGCTTTTTTGAGTTGCAGAAGTTGTTGTTTCAAGCTGAAGATATGGATTTTCCGATCCTGCCACAGTTGCTGTTTCCTCAGCAGGCGGATTGGCTATGAAAGCAAGAATTGCATCGATTTCCTCATCCGTTATAGTCGGATTGGGTGTCATCGGAACTTTATTGAACTTTGCAAATAGCTGGGTTGCATAAGGATGTTTTGCATCAAGAAGTTTCTGTGGATTTTTATCCATTCATAAAGATCTTTTTATTCTCCCACCGGTCAGCAACTCCTGTCAGAACCGGGCCAACCAGGATTGCTTTAAATTTAATATCATGGCATGCAGCACAGGCTTTGGACTGAAAAAGCTCTTTCCCTTTAATTGCAAGCGGGTCAGCTTTTCCTGCACCGGCAATTTCTCCACCTCCTGCTACACTGTTGACATACAGTAATAAGGAAGCTATTTCCTTATCTGTCAAAGCAGGATTAGGGGTCATCTGCACTTTATTGAATTTTTCAAAAAGCTGGGTAGCATACGGGTGTTTTGCATCAAGGAGTTTTTTGGAATCTCTTATCCACTGATACAGATCTTCTTTCTTTTCCCATCTGGATTCCACTCCAGCCAGTCCGGGTCCTATCAGAGTTTTCGTCATACTCCGGTCATGGCAGGCAGCACAGGCTTTGCTTACAAACAATTCTTTACCCTCATCGGCTGTCTGACTGATGGCTGAATTTAAAAATCCAAGAAGTAATATTGTGAAAATCAGTCGGTTCAAAAATAATAGTTTGTTCATTTAGAAAAGATTTAATATTCCCCGAAAATAATTATAGAATATATTGAGGGCAAATCTAAGAGGAAACAATGAATTTACAAAACAAAACAGTACTTTATTTAAGAAATTCAAAAAGTTTTGGTTAAAAGAAAAATAGAATTATAAATTGTAAAATCAATATAATTTTAGCATTAATTCTGCAAATAAATCAATTTATTTTTACAAATTTGGTGTTAGCACACTTCTAATATTTATTTATACGGAATTTAAATTGACAATTTTCAATTAACAGGAACTAAAGTAAAAAAAATTTAAAAGGTATTTAGCATAAGTCCTGTTGTCAATTTCAGCTTAATTTGGTATAAATTTAATGAGGATAATGATAGCCATGATATTACGATAATCATCTTGTTTCGTACTCAGATACTACTGCAAATCAAGGGATAAATTTAATTTTTAATCCTTGATCCATATTAATTGTATGAAGTTGTTTTAAAATATATGTTTTAAACCCCTTGTATATTATTGAATTTTAAATAAATTCACTATTGAATATTTGTTCTATTTTGACCCTATTTTGCTATTATAAACTTTAATTTGTTATTTAAACTTCTCTACTTTTTGATCCGTCAAAAAGTAGCAATCCCGACGATAAATGTCGGGACGTGCGAAATAAAACTCGCAAACTTTTTATCTATTATAAAACAACAAGTTATTATGTTTTCATTCCGAAAGTTTTCGGAAACGAAATTTTTACCTACACGGTTTCGGTAAAATTTCCTGCCCTTTCCAGCTCAAACTCCCGATCGGTATCGGGATCGCACAGTCCTTTCCTTGAGTTTTTAAACAACATCTATGTTTAAATGAAAAAATGCTTGAAGGAAATAATGTTATTAAAAAAAATTGAAATATTTCTATATCATTAATATTAACTGATAAAATCTGCTAATCAAAATAATCTATAACATTCCTGAATACTCTGCATTTATTGTACAGGTATTAATATTTCCCGCAGATCCCGCAGATCAAAAACGCTTATCATCGCAGATAAGATTGGCTACCAATTCATTTTTAATTTATTAAAATCCAATCTTTCCTCTGAATGCAATCGTATTCCTGATCTTGTTAATGCCTTCGAAGATATATGTTTTTTCTCCTGCAATGTTTCTTGTGATCTGAATTATCTCTCCCGGCCATATTTCATTGAGGTAGTTGATTGAAACGATTTTAGGAAAATTGTTTTGGTGAAATTCTACCTCAAATGTATCCATCATCCAGTCTATGTATCTCCTGGCTGTGACATGACCGTTCAGATCAATATCGTAATAGCTGGTTTTTATTTCAGACACCTCACCATCTTTGACCGGAAAAGCTTTTCGGGAGAGATGTTCAATGCATTTCTATCTTTCAGCCTTGTAAATAAAGGAGTTCCGCTGCTGTCTATGTCTCGGGGCCGTTTAGTATCAATATCGATTCCCAGCCAACCTGATGTTGCTTTGGCTGCTTCCTGTCCTTTTTCATCCCTCACTATGAAATCCCTGATATACAATATTTTCTGAACATCTTTAGGCCATGTCTCAACTATACATGATTCATACCAGCTCATGGGTTTATATATTTCGATTGTAAGCCTGCTCAGAACCCAGAATAGTTTTTGCTGCCTGATTGTATCATACCCTACATTCAGATGATCGGCAGACCTCGTTGCAGACTGTATCAGCATGTTTGCCAGGGAACCAATTCTTATCCTTGCAAACATATCAGTATCAGCAGAACTTATGCTGAATGGTACAGACATTATTAATTCAGGCTCCTCTTTACTTTTGATTTTCTGATTCTCCATGTTTTGAATGTTAATCAATTTAAATGTAAAGATAATAAAAATGTAAGGGCGTGAGAAATATTAGAATACCAGACAGATTTTAAATAAATCAGATATAAATGCTTCAGCTTTTCGCAGGTCTTCTTTTCTTATCACATTTCGCTGATAACAGCCTGATTTGTTCTTTATTCCAGTACTTTTTTCTGGTTGATTTTTTGTATCTGTCCATAAAGTATTTCCCTTTAATACAATCTTTATAAAAAAAATAGTTATAAAATGATTTTTCCCACAGAGCTTTTGAATTATTTGGATTATGATATAAAGCTTTATCATAAGTAAGTGAAGCCATCCTGATATAAGCAGTATCCTTAGTGTGAAAATAGAGCATGTAATAGCACCAACCCAAATCATGATAGTACATATCAATATTTGATGTAATTAAACTGGTATCAAAAGATTCTAAATTTTTTCTTGTTTCTATTACCGTCATGCTATCCATAACAATACAAGATAGTTGGGTTAGACTATCTTTCCACATTTTATAATCCATTTTTTGACAATAAATAATAAATTCAAAACAACAAGAAATTATTATAATTAAAAATAATCTGAATTTGAAATTGTTTTTTATACAAGTTATCTGATTACGCATTTTATAAAACATTATTAAGAAAATTTAAGGTTTAGAAAAATTTCGTAAGATATTGATTTAATGTATTTTTATCATCATTCTGTATTAAGTAGTGTCTTGTTGTGCTACGGTACGGACAATTCACACTTGCAAAGGGATTTCTTACCCTCCTCTATCCTGCTATCATATCAATAAACGTATCCACAAAATCAAGGATTTTTTGTAAAATCCTCTCCCCTGTTTTTTTGCGCTCAAGTATTTTTGGCTTTTCTCCTGACAGCAAATCAAGGATCTCCTCCCTCATAGGCTGATTCTCAGAATACAGGTACTTTTCTATAAGTAGCTGGGTTTTATCAGTTGACAGATTTTCTTCACTTACAAGCTGCTCAAATGCCTTTTGCTGTTCTGCATTCCAGAACTTTTCAAACTCCTGCTGTATATCATCCTGGTCATCTATTGCAGGGATATTTTCTTTTATGAACTTCTCTATCAGTTCCCTTTTGCTCCTTAGCTGTACCTCAGAATTCAGCAATCCCATTATCTCCTTTTCTATCTGCTCTGATTCTGGTTTCTGACTTGATTTATATTTTATCAGCAACTGCAATATGTAGGCTACATTTATCTCATCCCTATGTATAAGCTCCAGTTCGAAGTCAACATCTTCAAGTATAGATACCTTTTCTTTGAGGTGGTCTGTTTTCACCTTTTCATACAGGTCAAGGTACTTGCTTTTGTAATCTTCAAATTTCTGCTCTTCCATAGCCAAATCTTCCCATCTGAAATCTGAAAATGATATCAGTATGTTTTTTATCCTGATCAATTCCCTGAATGCCTTGACAAATTCCATCTCTTCATCTTCTGATACCAGTTCATTGACACTGCTTACTGTGGGTGCTATTTTAAGAAGCTCAATAAATGCAGAATTGAATTTCTGAACATAATCAGTATATGGCTTCATTATCACTTCTTCCAGTGCCTCCTTGTTGCTGAACAGGGTTATAGCTTCATCAGTTGCCTTTTTGAGGTTCCTGAATACAACAATATTGCCCTGTGATTTCTGCTCATTGAGTATCCTGTTGGTTCTGGAATATGCCTGAACAAGTCCATGATACCTTAGGTTCTTATCAACATACATAGTATTCAGATGAGCACTGTCAAATCCTGTGAGATACATATTCACTACAAGCAAAATATCAAGTTTGCGTTCCTTGACTTTCCTGGAGATATCATTGTAATAGTTGTAAAATGATTCATTATCCTTAGTTGAAAAATTAGTCCCAAACATCCTGTTGTAGTCATCAATATACTGATCCAGTTTTTCCCTGCTGTGTACATTTAATCCATAAGGTAATATGGGATCTGCAGCCATTGACAACTCTTCAGGTATAAATCCATTGGCATCTGCATCATCTTCATTTGCAGCATAACTGTATATAGTTGCAATCTTCAGATTATGCTGACCATCCTGTTTTTTCTTTTGGAATATGTCATAATATTTTGTCAGGGTTTCTATACTGCTGACACAGAACATCGCATTAAATTCCCTGCTGTGTGTTTTCCTGTTGTGGTTGGCAATGATATAATCTGCTATTTTTTCAAGTCTGAGTGGTGATTCCATCAGCTCTTTTACATCAATATCTTCAACCTCAATGTCAATCTCAGTGGCACTGTCCTTATTCCTGTATCTGCCAACATATTCAACGGAGAATTTCAGTACATTTTCATCTTTAATGGCATCAGTTATGACATATTTATGAAGGCACTCTCCAAACAATTCCTGAGTAGTGCGTTTCCCCATTTCATTTTTTACTGCATTGTCATTGAATATGGGTGTACCTGTAAAACCAAAAAGCTGAATGTTATTGAAAAATTTCCTTATTCTCCTGTGTGTTTCTCCAAATTGTGTCCTGTGGCATTCATCAAAAATGAACACTATTTTTTCATCCTGTAGTTTTTCCATTTTTACAGAATACTGACTTTTGCTGATAGCAGCATTAAGTTTCTGGATTGTTGTCACTATCAGTTTTGTGTCATCAGAAAACTGGCTTACAAGCTGCCTTGTATTTTCTGTTCCATCAACACATCCTTTCTTGAAACTGTCAAATTCCTTATTTGTCTGGTAATCCAGGTCTTTTCTGTCAACAACAAAAACAACTTTCTTTACTTTTGGTAACCTGGTAAGTATCTGACTTGCCTTGAATGAAGTGAGGGTTTTGCCTGATCCTGTTGTGTGCCAAATATATCCATTGCTTTGGCTGTTGATTACCTTATCTACCAATGCCTCTACTGCATAAAACTGGTATGGTCTGAGTACCATCAGCATTTTATTGGTCTCATTTAGGACAGTGTACCTGCATATCATCTTTGATATATGGCATGGTTCTAAAAATTCTGATATGAACCCATCGAGTAAATTTGTTATCCTTTTATTATCAGGATCTGTCCAGTAAAAGGTCTGTTTAAAGGACTGAAACCTGTTGTTGGCATAGTATTTAGTATTCACACCATTGCTTATCACAAATATCTGAACATACTGGTACAATCCATAATTGTATCCAAATGAATGTCTCTGATACCTGTTCACCTGGTTAAAAGCCTCTTTGAGTTCTATTCCCCTCCTTTTCAGTTCTATTTGTACCAGAGGCAATCCATTTATCAGCAGACTAACATCATAACGGTTCTTATATATCCCCTCCAGTGTCACCTGATGAGTGACCTGAAACTGATTCTGACACCAGTATTCTGTACTGATAAACTCAAAATAAAGATTATCACCATTATCCCTGACTATATGCTGTTTTGCCCTGAGTGTTTTTGCCTTTTCAAATACTGAACCTTTGCTGAGAATATTTAGCACTTTTTCAAATTCCTTATCTGAAAAAATTATGCTGTTGTGCTTCTCCAATTGCCTTTTAAGATTAGCAATTAGTTCCTTTTCATCCCTTATCAGCACAAGTTCATAACTCAGCTTCTGAAGCTGATCTACAAGTTGCTCTTCTAATATGAGTTCAGGTTGCTTACTCATTTGTCTGAACTATGATTTATTTGATTTATCTGATTCATGTGATTTGAATTTTTTATTTGATAGTCTTTTAAATTTAAGACTCATTTCACCAAAGTTTATCAATAACCCTACTTCCAGATTATATGCTTCGAGATAATTAATGGCCTGTGCAAAATGTACATCTTCCAGTTTTGTTATTGCTTTTAATTCTACTGAAACTACTCCTTCTACCAAAAAATCCACTCTTCTTGTTCCAATCTCAGTACCATAATAATAAATTGGCATTTCAAATTCTCTTGAGAAACTTAAACCTGCCATATTCATTTCAATTTCCAATGCCCTCTGATAAATAACTTCCTGAAAACCATTTCCCAATATTTTATGAACATTGATTGCACAGCCAATAATCTTGGCAGTGAGTTGTGAATATTTGTATTCTTCTTTAATCATAACAATCATTTAATCATACAAATCATAGTTCAGACAATTTTTTCAACAAAACATTTTTTGCATTAATCCCTTTTTCCAGAGTTCCATTTGCCTTATCTGAGTTTCAGAATAGTTTAATTTTTCATCAATAGAAGTCAGGAAATTGGCTATTTTAGTTTGTTCAAGAATGCTTGGCAAATGAATTTTTGTTTTCTTTATATCTAACCCACTTACAGCTGTAAATGTACTACCTTGCTCAATGCTCTGCCATTTATTTTCAAAGTTTAAGAAAAATTGAAATAAAAATTCAATATTCGTATTTGCTTTATTTCTAATGGCACACACGCCTCTTCCTATTATAGCATTTATTGTAGATTTTGCTACAGCTCCCACAGGTGCTCTAACAGTTAATAATAAATCTCCTTCATAGCATTCTTTGGTAAATTGAGTAGTCCAATTTCTTGGTTCTGTTTTGCGATTACATATATCTGCGTTTCCCTGAATTAATGGTTTTCCTATTTTATCACTATTATAATTAATTGAATCTGGAGATTGTCCCATAATTATCACAGCTACATCTTCAAGTTTCTTCTTCTCCCACTCAGGAAACTCATTCCCATTTTCATCCTTAAATCTCAATTGTCTGAACTGTGATTTTTTTGATTTATATGATTGCATTGATTCTAAATTGTGATTTTCAAAATCATGGTCATCATCATAATCAGATGAATCACAGTTCAGACAGAATATCCTTTGCATCACCCCCTTTTTGTATTGCTCCAATAGGGATTTCTTCCTTTTGAGCTGGGTTATCTTTTCATCAATGGCTGTGAAAAAAGAAGCTATTTTGGTCTGCTCTGAGAGAGAAGGAAAAGTCAGTTTGGCATCTGAAAAGTATTTAAAACTAATCATTTTACCATCTCGTATGCCTTCAAGGTTCTTAGTCAGGTGCTTAATATATCTTGCAGTTTTGAAATAATATTTAAAAAAAATTCTGTCAATATCTTTAATTGGTCTTAAAATAATATATGCAGGACTACAAATACCTTTAAAGTTTGAAAATTCAATTCCTCCTTGAAAAGATCTTAGACTAATTATAAAATCACCATTTTCAACCACTTTGTATGATTCAATACTTTTACTGGTTACTGAGATATTATATTCAATTTCATTTCTTGGTATAGCTCCAAATTCTTGAGTTATTGCTAATATTGGCAAGTCAGAATTATGATTTTTATTTGAAATACTTTCAAAAACTAATTCTCCATTCTTTATCTCCCATTCTCCAATAAATTCAGGAAATCTCAACCTTGGTATGTTTTGTATCCAAGTCATCGTCAGAAAGGAGTTGATATTTTCAATTCATTACAGTAAGCCATAATTGCATCATCAGTTTTTCCCATATCTTTTTCCAGTGCTTTCAGTTCTTTAGCAATTGCCTCAATATCTATATCATCTTCTTCTTCAAATGTATCCACATACCTTGGTATATTCAGGTTATAGTCATTTTCTTCAATTTCCTGCAGAGTAACTTTTTTGCTGTATTTATCTTCTTCTTCCCTGTTTCTGTATGTATTTATTATTTTATCTACGTGCTCATTGCTAAGTACATTCTGGGTTTTTACCTTATCAAAATTCTGGCTGGCATCTATAAAAAGTATATCTTCAGGTTGCTCCCTGCATTTTTTATATACCATTATGCAGGTAGGGATACTTGTACCATAAAATATATTTGCAGGCAATCCTATTACAGCATCAAGGTAATTCTTCTCTGCTATCAGAAATTTCCTGATATGCAGTTCAGCCCCTCCTCTGAACAATGCACCATGAGGCAATACAATAGCCATTATACCATTTTCTGCCAGGTGATATATCATGTGCTGTACAAAAGCATAATCAGCTTTACTTCCAGGTGCAAGTCTTCCATACTGACTGAACCTGTCATCACTGGTAAACAATGGGTTGGCACTCCACATAGCTGAAAATGGAGGATTTGCCACTATAGCCTCAAATGTCATACCTATATGCTGAGGATGCTCAAGTGTGTCTTCAAGTTTTATATCAAATCTCTTGTAGTGTACTCCATGCAGTATCATATTCATCCTGCACAGGTTGTAGGTAGTCCTGTTCATTTCCTGACCATAGAAATGTCCTACATATTCCACTTGTCTTGCTATTCTCAGCAGCAATGATCCTGAGCCTGTAGTTGGGTCATAGGCTGATTTCAGCTTTGTCTTGCCTGTAGTCACAATCTTCGCAAGTATTGTGCTGACCTGCTGAGGTGTATAAAATTCACCTGCCTTTTTCCCTGCTCCACTTGCAAACTGTGCTATCAGATACTCATAAGCATCACCAAGAACATCGAGTTCTGTATTTTCCAGTCTGAAGTCTATTTTATCAAGATGGCTTAGTACCTTTGCTATTATCTCATTTCTTGCATCAGGAGTTTTCCCCAGTTTGGTACTGTTGAGGTCCAGATCCTCAAAGAGATTGTCAAAATCTTCTTCACTTTCTGTACCCATAGTACTTAGCTGTATATTTGTAAGTATCTTCTGCAGGTCTTCAAGAATGAAATTGCTTGTATCTTCAAGAGTATTGTTACCTCGTTTTGCAATCTCACCAAACAGTTCTGATGGCTTAAGGAAATAACCCAGTGTTTCAAGAGATTCTTCTTTTATGGCTGTTATGTATTCCCTACCCTCCTTGGTGTTTTCATCAATATCATAGTAATTAAGTCCATCCTGTTGCAGTATAGAATTGGCATAAATCTCCAGTTTTTCAGAAAGGTACTTATAGAAAATAAATCCAAGTATATAATCCCTGAATTCATCAGCATTCATTTTACCCCTCAGGGTATTGGCTATATTCCACAACTGTTGTTCCAGTACTCTTTTTTGATCTTCACTCATAGACTGCAGGGGTTTGATTGAAGAATCAAAGATATGAAAATATGAATCACGATAGTATTCGAAAGGCGAAAATTTAGGATAAAATCATAATTATAGCCGGAATATGGTCTGATCATTCAGATAAATCAACCTTGCTCCAATATGCAATTGGAAACATAAATAAGGGGCTACCTTTCTGATAGCCCCTTCCGATTAGATTTGAGATTAAATTAATTTAAAAATAAAATTCGTTCTCTTTTTTAATAAAAAAAGGTGTCTTAGAACCTGAATCCCTGTAATATTTTATATTCTGCGGATTCAGTTCCGTAATGTGCCCTTACAAAAGATTTTATTCTGAGTAATCTTTCACTGAGGTCTTTGTACTTCTGCAATCGTTCGAATCTGATAATAGTCAGTTTGTTGATCTTTTCTGCTACAGAATCATTCAAATCTGTAAGTCTGTCAGTAACTACCTTAAGAGTTTCGATCCTGAATGGTTCCTGCACCGGTTTGAAATCAACAAATCCTTCAAGTGCGATTACAAAATCATTAAAATTCTTTGTCATGGAAGCAAAGGACTTTTCTGATCTTTTCATCGATCTTACCTGTTCAGATCCTTCTGCAGCATTGTCAACTGCAACAGCAGCTGCTTTAGAAGATCTCATCTTTTTCACAATAGTACTCAGAATTGCTACTTCTCCTGATCTGTTTCCATACTGTGATTTTATCATTTCCTTCAATGTCGGAAACATTTTAACCACAGAATCAGAATTCTGGAAAAATATCATCTGTCGCTCCTTAACCACAAGCCTGTAGTCCCTCAGATCAGCACTTTCAGCCTGGTTAGTTACAATAATTGAATCGATCAGGGCTTTAATACCCGCTACACTTTCCTCGGGACGTGGAGGGTTGAAGCCCTCAAATTGCGAAATATTGGCAAGAAGGTCCTGAGCACTTCTTAGCCTTGCGGAAAAACTAAAAATTTTGTTTTTGACCATTTAAAAAAATTAAAATGTTTATAAAAAAATTATCGCTGCAAAAATATATAAAAAAAAATTGATATGTCGATGGTTAATTCATTTATTGCACAAAATTTAGCTAAATCGGATGTTTATCGTTGATTAGTTTAACTTTCCTCTCTATTCTTAATGCAAGATTGCGATGATAAATCATGAAAATTGCTTATTTTGTTTAATTTCTGACTTTTATTTGGCTTTACATAAAGACAATATCCAATAACAATATTTTTTACTAACCTTTAAAATAAGTAAATTTGCTAATTAAGTGATTTACCTTTTCCAACAGCAGATATAACATGTACTCAGAGGGTATGATTCTTTGTCAGAACACAAAAATTATGGTCACGGACAAAAAAATTATGCTTACGGACAAAAAAATTATATCTAGGGACAAAAAAAGTTTGTTTACGGACAAAAACATTATATCTACGGACAAAAAAATTATGCTTTCAGACAAAAAAATTATATCTAGGGACAAAAAAAGTTTGCTTACGGACAAATTTCTTATGGCTATGGACAAAGTAAATACGCTTACGGACACAATGAGTATGGCAATTATATTTATTTCGTTTGATGAAATAAAAGAGTTTGTTTTTCTTGCCAAAACACCAATATGATAAAATACCATTTTAATGTAATAAAATGAAAAGTGAAATAAACATAACCATCTTATTTTATCCTTTAAATTGAATCAGTTTCAAAAATAAGGCGAATGAAGTAAATAGGGTGGAATTATATTAATAAATGAAAATCTAAATTCCTTATGATTTTTTATCAATATGCTTTATATTGCAGCGTTTTTAGTGGTTTAAGTACCATATACATAGAACAATAAAGATTGCTTTGTTTTCTTAAGAATATATTTTATAAGATCATTAATGAATATCAAAAATAAATAAAATGAAAAAGTATTTTAAACTGCTGGTGATTTTAATATTGACATTAGTAATCAATAAGGGCATACTGACTGCTGAATGCGGTCTGAATGAACCAATGATCAGTGATGTCAAATGCATTGAAAATGCAAGCTATGAATTTACATTGAATTTTGCAGTTCAGGATACCATGATCGACTCAATAGAAATTTATATCAATGAATTAAAGTATGGTAAATTCAGTGTAAATGATTTACCTCTAAAAATATTTCAAAACAAGTTTAGCGGTAATATAACTGATAAAATAAAAATAACTGATCCTTCTAAACCAGACTGCTTTGTGACAACAAAAGTGGAAAATCCATGTTCATGCGCAATTTTCGATTTTAAATATGCAAAAAACAAGTGTACAGATACAACATTCAATATTGTATTTGATTTTCACCATTTTGAGACAAGTGATAGTTTTGATATTGCTGTAAAAAATATTTCATATGGCAGGAAGTCATATAAAAACCTGCCTGTATCTATTGGCCCGTTCAACTCAGCTGATACAATATACAATATATCTGTTTTCGACAAGGTGGATTCACTGTGCTTCAATGATTTTAATGTTAACGGATCGGATTGCCCTGACTGTTTTATCCGCGATATTCAACTTCATGGATATGAGTGCGATGCAAATGGCAATTTGTTTTTGAAATTGTCATTCCTCCATACAAATGTGAAGGCAAAAAAATATGTCGTCACCACAAACCTCGGCAATGAAAAAATTAGGGAATATAAAAACAACATAATTGTCGATTCTGTAACTTTCAGGGAGTATTTTGTTCTTGGTCCAGTCAAGTCACTGTGCGATACTTTTTTGATGATCACGATCTGGGATCTTGAAAATAAAGTTTGCCAAAGTTCAGTCATTTTTGATTCATTATGTTGTGCGGAAAAATGTACAATAGAAGAAATATCTGTCAAAGAATTAAAATGTAATGATGACCATACATATCAGTTCTACCTCAATTTCACTTACAAAAACAGTCAGTCAGAAAAATTCTATCTGAATGTAAATGACCAATTCAGTGGCTACTTCTCTGTAAATCAGTTACCTTTATTGATAAAAGGGGTTAAGTTAACGGACAAAAAGGTACATTTCATCAAAGTTTGCCTTGAGGACAACTGTTGCAAAACCAGGGAATATGAGGTGCCGAATTGCACAGGAGATGGTTGTATCATAGAAGAAATATTTATCAAGGAAATGAAATGCAATGATGATAATACATATCAGTTCTACCTTAATTTTACCTACAAAAACAGTCAGTCAGATTCATTCTATCTGTCAGTGAATAATCAGATCAGCGGTTATTACTCAATAAATCAGTTGCCATTGCTGATAAAAGGTGTCAAGTTCACTGATAAGAAGGTACATTTCCTGAAAATTTGTCTGGAGAATAACTGTTGCAAGGCTATGGAATATGAGGTGCCAAATTGCACAGGGGATGGTTGTATTATAGAAGAAATATTCATTAAGGAAATGAAATGTACCGACAATAATACATATCAGTTCTATCTCAATTTCACTTATAAAAACAGTCAGTCAGATTCATTCTACCTGTCAGTAAATAATCAGATCAGCGGTTATTACTCAATAAATCAGTTACCATTGCTGATAAAAGGTGTCAAGTTCACTGATAAGAAGGTACATTTTCTGAAAATTTGTCTGGAGAACAACTGTTGCAAGGCTATGGAATATGAGGTGCCGAATTGCACCGGGGACGGTTGTACAATAGAAGACATCTCAATTAAAGAAATAAAATGTAATGATGACAATACATATCAATTCTATCTAAATTTCACATATAAAAATAGTAATACAAATACATTTGATATCAATGTCAATAATCAAATCAAAGGTACATATAATGTTAGCCAGCTACCATTAAAGATCTCAGGGGTCAAAATTGTCAATAATGGCCCAAATGATTTCATAAAAATTTGTATGGATCATGGAGCTTGCTGCCTGGCAAAAGAATATCCTATGCCGGTGTGCGGCAACAATGATGACTGCAAGATCTATAATATGACTTACAGACCTATTTTTGATACTCTTTCAGGTAAATTCTGGATTATGCTTGATTTCAAACATTTAAATACTTCAGAAAGCTTTTACATAAAAGGCAACGGCAAAAATTACGGACTTTTCAATTATAATGCACTCCCGCTTTTCCTGGGGCCTTATTTCTGTAAAGAAAATCTTTCAATCGAATACATTATCAGTGATTCAAAAAAAGAGGCATGTCATGAGGTATTTAATATTGGAGTGATACTTTGCCCAACGATTTCCGGCACAGAGATATTTGAGGGTTCGGATTGGATTATTTATAGTGCTGACGGACATGGAATCGTCGAGATTATTTCAAAATCTGATCTAACCGTAGATGCCTCTGTTGAAATTTTTAATGTGATGGGCCAGAAAGTAGCAGGAGATAAAATTTCAGATGGATCCAGGAGATATGAAATTGATATAAATAATATTCAAACTGGAATTTATTTTGTAACATTCAGGACAGGAGTAAAAATTTACACGAAGAAAATATTTGTAGAAAAGGGATAAATAAGATTGGTATTGGGAGTTTTCAAAACCTGAAACATATATTAGTTGGAGAAAACAGCTGAATCATTGTATTTGTTATAATTTGCTTATGCTTTCCAGATCATGGGAACTCATTTCAGAAACCCGCAGTTTTATATTTAACTCTGTGAGATAAAGCAATGTGAGTATTCATACCAAAATCAATGGATTATTTTCATGCTTAAAATAATCCATAACATATATTATAAATTCATATCTTTGCCTGTTTAAACAATAACATATTTTTAAAACATTAAATATTTTAAATTGGTAGAAAATCAAACCAAACTCAATTTTGCCGGATTATGGCTCTTAGTCTTGTTGCTGTTGCCTGCACTTGTTCTTTGGCCAGTTTATTCAAATGACATTGATTTCCCGTTTTATGCTCACAACATACTGATAATTACAGCACCTGTATTTTTTTTAAGGTATATATTTTTCATTAAATACTCATTTATCGAAAAAACCATAATCCCGAAACTAATAATCATGCCTGTTCCATTAATCCTCGGCATTTATTCATATGTTATTTTAAATGACTTTATTGGTTTCTACAACAATAACGGAATCTATTATTCACTTGAAAGTTTTAGTCTGGACAAACAGGAATTCCTGGGTAATTATTTGTTCAGGCAATTTATTTTTTTTGGTGCATTTACCATTATCACATGCCTGATCATTCCTTTCAGAATGCTTATATCGGTATGGAGAGTTTATAATAAAGGTACAGAATGATTATTGTGTGGGACAGAAAGGTGGGTGAATGGAAGGAGGGGAGGATTTTAGGTTTACGATTTTAGATTCACGATTTTAGATTTAGGATTTAAAATTGAAATTAGGAGAAAGCTGGATGGAATTAAGAAATCTTATTACAAAGCTTTGTTGACTATTTAAGAAACACATTTTGATCTCTTTAGAATTCAAATAAAAATGAGCGACAAATTTAAATATCTCGAGGAACTGAATCAAATACAGAGAGAGGCAGTTGAAAAAACGGAGGGGCCGGTAATGGTAATTGCAGGGCCAGGCTCGGGTAAAACAAGGGTGCTCACATTCAGGATAGCGCATCTGATCCATCTGGGCATATATCCGTGGAACATACTGGCACTTACATTTACCAATAAGGCAGCAAAAGAGATGAAAGAGAGGATTGAAGCTCAGGTTGGTTCCAATGCTCAGAGAGTATGGATGGGTACTTTCCATTCCATTTTTGCAAGGATACTTAGAGTTGAAGCGCACAGACTTGATTTCCCCAATGACTTCACTATTTATGATGCTGATGATTCAAAAAACCTGATAAAGGAAGTTGTCGCTTCAATGAATCTCGATCCAAAGATATATAATGCAGGTACTATCAGGGCAAGGATATCAAGAGCAAAAAGCAACCTTATAACTCCTAAATTGTATGCTCAGACTGAAGAATTGATGCAGTTTGACAGAATGAATAAGGTGCCGATGACATTCCAGGTCTATCAGAAATATTATGACAGGTGCATCCGGGCGGGTGCAATGGATTTTGACGACCTGCTGCTTCAGATGTTCAGATTGCTGTATACAAATCCTGATAATGTCAGGCAAAAATACCAGCAATTATTCAAATATGTACTTGTTGACGAATTCCAGGACACCAACCATCTGCAGTATGAAATAATAAGGTTATTCCTCGACTATGACGAAAGCCCGAATAATATTTGTATTGTAGGAGACGATGCACAGAGCATTTACTCATTCAGAGGTGCAACGATAGAGAACATTTTAAAATTTGAAAGGGATTTTCAAAATGTTGCCACATTCAAACTTGAACAAAATTACCGTTCAACTACATATATAGTCGATGCTGCAAATGAACTTATCCTGAACAATAAAAAGCAAATTAAAAAGAAGATCTGGACCGATCAGCTCGGAGGCAGCAAAATAAAGCTTATAAAAGCTCTGACAGACAGGGAAGAAGGAAGAAAAGTAAGCGACCAGATACTGGAAATCAAAACAAGATCCCATATTAAAAACAATGAAATTGCCATTTTGTACAGGACAAATGCACAATCAAGAATTTTTGAAGAATACCTTCGAAATCTGAATATACCTTACAGGATATACGGAGGCATTTCATTCTATCAAAGAAAGGAAGTAAAGGATGTGCTGGCATACATGCGTCTGACTATCAACCCTAAAGATGATGAAGCATTCAAGAGGATAGTGAATTATCCTAAAAGAGGGATTGGTGACAAGGTAATAGAGACACTTGCAAATCATGCTGAATCAAGAAATATAAGCCTCTATGAGGCATGCTTTGAAGCAGAATTAACTCCACGGGCAAGAACACTCATAAATGATTTCATCAGGCTTATAGAATCGATAAAGGAAAAGAATATTGAAACAAATGCTTATGAAACTGCCAGATATATCGTAAAATCCACTCATATAACCGAGATCATTGAACTTGAGAAAACAATTGAGGCTCAGAGCAGGATTGAAAACATAAATGCTCTTATGAATGGTATTCAGGAATTTGTGGAAAACGATGAATTCTCTCTTGATGAAATTGCTGAAAAAGAGACCTGACCGCTTTTATACAAACAATTTCACTTATGACTGATATGGACAATGGAGACGAAAATGAAAAGGAAGCTATCACGCTTATGTCAGTTCATCTTGCCAAAGGACTTGAATTCGATGCTGTTTTTGTAGTCGGGCTCGAAGAAAATCTCTTCCCTTCATATCTTTCACTGGCTTCAGTTGATGATATAGAAGAAGAAAGAAGATTATTTTATGTCGCAATAACGAGGGCTAAAAACACCTGACTTTAAGCTTTTGCACTAACAGGTATCAGTATGGCCAAATGAGATCAAACGACCCAAGCAGATTTCTTGAAGAAATACCATCCAAAAATTATGATCCCATGAGTGCCCTTATCATTAATCCCGAACCTGCTTTTGAAAGACCAAAAATCCTGGGAGGTTTGGGATTAAATACCAGTACTGTGTCAAAGATCAGCAATAAATCATTTAAAGAGATACCTGCTGGTGAAATTGCATCACAATCTGACATCAAACCGGGAATGACAGTATTTCACGCTAAATTTGGTGAAGGTGAAGTGATTGAGATAAATGGTGGTGATGACAACAGAATTGCCAGAATTCAATTTAAGGATCTTGAAGGGGAGGAAAAACACATTGTATTGCGTTTTGCGAAGTTAAAAATTTTGGTTTGAATCAAATAAATTCGGTGTAAAAAAGTTGAATTATCAAACAGTAAATAGTCAGATTGAAGATTATAATTAAAATAAAGTTTATAAAGAAATTTTTTATTTATTTTTAGAACAAAGTTCTTTATAATCATGTATTTATGAAACCTTATTTTATTTTATTGTAATTAATGCTGGATATTAAGCTGATTTACCCAACCATTATTGACTAATATACATCAAAGAATTGTGTTAAATAAATATTTACTTTTAGTTTACACTTTATTCTATATTATTATCTTTGCAAAATGTTTACAATAAAAGAAATAAGCAATTTGATCGGGGGCACTGTTGTTGGTGAACCTGATACAGAAATAACCTCAGTCAACAATATTGAAAATGCAGGAAAAGGGGCTATAAGTTTCATTGCAAGTAAAGAGTATATTAAATTCCTGCACGATTCAGAAGCATCAGCAGTAATTGTTCCTGATACCCTTGAAATCAAAGCAAATGGGAAGAACATGAATTATATTGTTGTTGAAGATGTTTTTCATTCACTTTCAATACTGCTGAAAACTGTAGAAAATGAAAGTATTGAGAATAATGGTATTAACAAACTCGCATATATTTCTTCTGAATCCAATATACATAATTCTGTTTCAATTGGAGCATTTACATATATTTCCGATAATGTTCAGCTTGCTGAAGGTATTAAGATAGCGACACATGTGTTCATTGGAAAAAATGTCAGGATTGGAAAGAATACACTTATATATTCCGGAGTAAAAATATATAATGGTTGCATAATAGGTGATAACTGCATCGTACATGCCAATACTGTTCTGGGCAGTGATGGTTTCAGTTTTAAACCTGATAAGGAAGGAATCTTTGAAAAAATACCCCATCTTGGAAATGTAATTATTGAAGATAATGTTGAAATTGGAGCCAATACAGTTATTGACAGGGCTACTTTTGGTTCCACTATAATCAGAAAGGGTGTTAAACTGGATAACCTTATACAGGTGGCACATAATGTTGAAATTGGAAATGACACAGTAATAGCAGCTCAAAGCGGAATTGCCGGCAGCACAAAAATAGGAAAGAATGTTATGATTGGCGGACAAGTCGGATTTAAAAACCATTTGACAATTGGAGATGGCAGTAAATTTCAGGCTCAAAGCGGAGTAAACCAAAACATACCGGAGGGAAACAAATTATACCAGGGCAGTCCTGCCATAGATTTTATTAATCATATGAAATCGTCAATTATCTTTAAAAATCTACCTCAGTTACAGAAAAGATTGATTGATCTTGAAAAAGAAATAGTGGAATTAAAAAACAAATTGAATGAGTAGGAAAACTATAAAAAATCCATTTTCTCTGAATGGTGTTGGCTTGCATACAGGCCGCGAATCAAAAATAACAGTAATGCCGATGGAAGAAAACAACGGCATTATTTTCATAAAAAAAACAAATGGTTTTGATATCGAGATCAAAGCTGATGTAAAAAATGTCACAACAACTATCAGAAGCACCACTATCGGGAAAGAAGGTGCTGAAATTAAGACTATCGAACATCTTCTGGCAGCAGTTTATGCTCTGGAAATTGATGACCTGTACATTGAGGTAGAGGGTGATGAAATACCTATACTTGACGGCAGTTCTAGATATTTCTGTGAAAACATCAAAAATGCGGGAATAATAGAAAAAGAAGGTGAAAAAGAATATTTTGTCGTCGACGACCTTTTTGAATTCAAATATGCTGAAACTGGCAGTGAATATATTGCATTGCCCTGTGACCGGTTTGAGATAAGTGCTCTCATAGATTTTAAATCACCAGTAGTTAACAAGCAGTTTGCCGAGATAAGAGATATTTCAACATTTTGTGATGAATTCGCAGATTGCAGGACTTTCGGTTTTTTCAGCGAGATTGAGAGTTTATTGGATCAGGGATTGATAAAAGGAGGCAGTCTTGACAATGCAATAGTTATCGCAGACAAGGAAATTACCAAGCAGGATATCAAACGATTCGAGAAAAAGGTAAACCTTGAAAAATCAATGTCAAAGATAAGGGGATATTGAGTGCAAGGCCACTGAAATATCAAAATGAACCTGCAAGACACAAATTGCTTGATTTCATTGGAGATATCTCCCTCATTGGAATGCCGATAAAAGGAAGATTTATCATAAAAAGACCCGGACATAAAGCAAATGTCGAATTTGGAAAATTCCTGAGGCAACAGGTATTGAAACAAAGAAAACTAAAAGGCAAACCTTCATATGATCCCAATTCAGTCCCAATCATGGACACAAGGGAAATTATCAAGTTGCTTCCTCACAGGTATCCATTTTTATTGGTTGATAAGATTATTGAGATAAGTGATACACATATTGTCGGAGTGAAAAACCTGACGTTCAATGAAATGTTGTTTCAGGGTCATTTCCCTAACAATCCCATTTTCCCGGGGGTCTTGCAAATGGAAGCTCTGGCCCAGACAGGAGGGATCCTTGCGTTGAAATTGCAGGATATCACGGAAGGCTGGGATACATATTTTTTAAAAATGGATGATGTCAAATTCAAAAGTATGGCAATTCCGGGAGATACACTTATAATGAAGATGGAATTGATAGAACCGATAAGAAGAGGCATTGTACACATGAAAGGTACAATTTTTGTCGGAGACAGAATAGTTTCTGAAGGGGATCTTACTGCTCAAATTGTAAAAAGAAATAATGGAAAATAATTTTATTCATAAGAATGCAAAACTTGGCACCAACGTCCAGGTTGGAAGATTTTCATACATTGACGATAATGTTGAAATAGGTGATAATACTATTATTTACCCCAATGCTATGATTATGAGTGGCATGAGAATAGGTAATAATTGCAGAATTTTTCCTGGTGCCGTGATTGGAGGTGATCCTCAGGATTTGAAGTATGCCGGAGAAGAATCTTATGCTTTTATAGGAAACAATGTGACTGTCAGGGAATTTGTTACTATCAACAGGGGCACCATTGAGTCAGGAAAAACAGTAATAGGTGATAACTGTCTGTTGATGGCTTATGTTCATGTAGCTCATGATTGCTATATTGGCAATAACTGTATTCTTGCCAATTCAGTGAATCTTGGAGGACATGTACATATTGGAGACCAGGTGATCATCGGTGGACTCACAGGTGTTCACCAGTTTGTTCATATAGGCAGTCATGTAATGGTAGCAGGAGGAACACTTTTAAGAAAAGATGTACCACCTTACGTGATGGTTGGTAGAGAATCCAATACTTTTGAAGGGGTGAACTCTATTGGATTAAGAAGAAGAGAATTCCTGCAGAGGATATTGAAGCCATTAAAGATATTTATAGGATCATGTTTGTAACAAATAATAATGTTTCACAAGCAGTCAAGTATATTAAAGAAAACTTACCTGATTCGAAGTATAAATCTGAAATACTGGCATTTGTAAGCAGTGCTACCAGAGGTATGATACGTGGTATCAGGAAGTGATCATTTTAGTTCTGATTTTAACTCGAAAGTTGTCCTTCTGTTGTTCTGATGCTGATCTTCAGAACAATTATCACAATCGCATTTATCTATAAGATTTGACTCACCATATCCTACTGCTCTGATCCTGTCGGCTGAAAGTCCTTTCACTATCAGGTAATCAACCAATGATTGGGCTCTTTTCTGAGAAAGTTGCATATTATATTCGTCCTCCCCCTGCAGTCTGTATGTGAGCCTATATTAATTTTGTACTGGGGTTATTCTTTAAAATATTGTAAAGCACATTCAAAGTGGATTCAGATTCCTGACGGAGATCCCATTTATCAAAATCATAATAAATATTTCTAAGTACGATTTCTTTATCCAGATAAATTTTTTCTATCACAATCCTGATATTCACTGTGTTTAATTCCTCACTGTAATAGTTTTCCTTTTCTGCTGTTACTGTCTGAGTCCCTGTAAGATAGCCATTTTTCCCAACTGTTATTGATATGGATTCATCAAACCCTATCTGTCTGATTACAACTCCATTGGCATCAGAGGTAGCTTCCGGCAGTCCTTCGATCCGGATAACAGCATCAGCCACAGGTTTTTTGCCTAAAATCTTTGAATTTGGATCGTTGGGATCTGAATATACATTTTCCATTACTTTAACTGCGAGAAACAGCTTTTTATTTATTTTAACAGAGTCAGTTTTCTCTTCTGGTTTCTTTTCAACCAAGACTTCCTTATATTCCGGTAAAAGCCTGTAACTGTATATGTCATCCAGTCCTGATCCAACAATTCGGGAACTCGAAAAAAAGCCGGTAGAGTCCGATGTTTTAATCAGATTAAAGTCATCACCTCCGGAATTGAAAGGAGGCTTGAGATTCTGGGGAGGAGTGAAATTATTTGCCGGATCCATGCCCGTGGAAAAAATATCATATCCTCCTAATCCGCTCAGGAAATCAGATGAAAAGTAAATTTCATTTTTCCAGAGTGTTAAAAAGTTTTCATTACCGGGAGTATTTACAGTATTTGGAAGCCTGACCGGATCAGACCATCCATTATCAGATTTTAAGACATAGTAGATATCCAATCCACCCTGTCCGCCACTTAAATCACTGGCAAAATACAGTCTGCTGCCATCATCAGTAATTCTGGGAGAATAGTAATTCACTCCTTCCTTTTGAAAAGGCATTTTTTCAGGTTCCATCCAAATACCATTATCTATCCTGGTGAAATAGATATTGCAATTGCTCAGCTCTCTGTCTTCTTCTCCGCATCTTACAAAATACATCATTTTTCCATCCCGGGTCAGAGCAGGTGATGATTCGTTGAATTTTGAATTAATACTGCCTTTCAATAACTCTATAGTATTTACCTTTGAAATATTTGAAAAATATATGTCATAAAAAAAATTACCTGTCCAGCCATATCTGGTTTTATGATCATTATTTCTGTCAGATGATAAGAAAATTTTATCACTGTTTATTTCAGATGCAAATTCAGAAAATCCTGTATTGAAACTGAGTTTTTCTGTAACAATTTGCTGATCATTTTTACCGATTAATTCAAGTGCCTGCCTGCAGATAGAAATTTCTCTCTGAATCAGCTGAGAATTCCCCAGGACTCTTTTGCTGTTTTCGAGGGTCTCAAATGCAAGCTGGTGATTTTCGGTTTTCTTATATTCATGGGCGAGATTGATAAATGCAAGTTCGTCATCTGCTATTTCGAGGGCTTTTTTATACCAAACTACTGCAGAGTCAGGCATATTCATAAGTTTGAAAGACTCTGCTATTAAAAATGTTTTTTCAAATGACTCACTTTTGATCCTGGTTTTTCTATTTCACTTTTCAGCATATCTACTGCAATGAAATAATGCTTCCTCTTGAAAGCTTCAGTTCCTGAGCTGAATTTTGCTGTGCTGACACATGACATTCCATAAATAGTCAGCATTATTATTATCCATATTTGCTTTTTTCTCTTCAAAATGAAACAGGCTTTATTTATTTTTTTTGTAAAATAATCTCAATTTTTGTAATTGTTATGCTAATTTAATAAAAAAACTATAATTTTACCATTGATATTTTATTTTATAATATATAAATAATTTGTATATGGGAAATCCATCGGTAAAAAACGGTTTGATGGGAGCAGGTGTTGCCATCATCATCTATTTGATATTATGGTTAATTGATCCAACCAGTTATTTAAAATTCGGTTCATGGATTGGTTTGGTAATAGCTTTATTTTTTATGTACAGGGCTGCAAAAGAAGCACGTGACCTTAACGGAGGTTTTATTGAATTTGCTGAACTTTTCAAAGTGACATTTATAATGATTGTTATTATGACCGCTATTACTTCCTTTTTTGCTTATATCTTGTTTAATTTTATTGATCCCAATCTGATTGAAGTGCAAAAACAAATAGTTACGGAATCAATAGAGAAAATGAGTGGGATGATGGGAGAAGATGCAGCTGCTGCAATGGCTGAAAAAATGGAAGAGCAGGATTACAACCTCACAATAGGAAAACTTTTACAGGGCTGGGCAATTGGCTTGGTTTTATGGGCAATCGCAGCTGCAATAATGTCAGCAATCATGAAAAAAAAGAATCCTGACTTCAATGAATTTGCATAATAAATAAATTTTAAAATATTCAGACATGGATATATCTGTTGTAATTCCTCTTTTTAATGAAGAAGAGTCTTTGCCTGAACTTACTGAATGGATTGACAGTGTGATGAAAGAAAATTCTTTTTCTTATGAGATCATATATGTAGATGATGGCAGTCATGATAATTCATGGAAGGTGATCAAAAAACTGAAATCTCAATTCAGGGAAATAGTTGCTGTTAAATTCCGGAGAAATTACGGTAAATCAGCGGGATTGAACGAAGCATTCAAGCATGCCAAAGGTGATGTTGTTATCACTATGGATGCAGACCTTCAGGACAGCCCGGATGAAATTCCTGAATTGTACAGTCTCATTAAGGAAAAAGGTTTTGATCTTATATCAGGATGGAAAAAAGTGAGGCATGATCCACTTTCTAAAACAATCCCGACCAAGCTCTATAATGCAGTGGCAAGGAGAATGAGCGGGATTAAACTTCATGATTTCAACTGCGGACTCAAGGCATATAAAAATGAAGTGATAAAGAGCATCGAGGTGATAGGTGAAATGCACAGATATATCCCTGTCATTGCAAAATGGGCAGGATATGGTAAAATTGGAGAAAAGGTTGTGGTGCACAGGGCCAGAAAATATGGTGTCACCAAATTTGGCCTGGAACGGTTCATTAATGGTCCGCTCGACCTTTTATCCATAATGTTCATTTCAAAATTCGGTAAAAGGCCCATGCACTTTTTTGGGTCACTGGGCACATTATTTATTCTTACAGGCTTCGCCATCTTATTTTACCTGAGTTTTGAAAAATTATATTTAGGAAGTCCAGGAATAGCGACGAGGCCGTTGTTTTTCTTTGGGATACTGACTTTTATTGTTGGAACACAATTATTTGTAACAGGTTTTTTAGCAGAACTGATACTCAGGACTTCATCTGAAAGGAATGAATACCTGATACAGGAAATTTTAGAATAAAAAAAAGGTACAATCTCCGATTGCACCTCCACATCATGTGAATTCGCTGACGAATCCACATTTCCTTCTCCTTTTGTATTTATTAGCCTAAAGCATTTATATGATGATAAAGCTTGCTTTTTAGGTTAGCTCCTTTATTTTTATGCCACAGATTTTTCTTTACCAGTCTGTCAATCATGCTGACAACCTTTGGAAGAAATTCCAAAGCTTTATCTTTTTCTTCTATCTCTCTCAAATTGACGATAGAAGTTCTTGTTGATTTTTTATAATACCTGTTAGTTATACGCTTTCGGGCGCTTTGTCTGATCCTCTTTTTAGATGATTTATGGTGTGCCATATTTTAAAAAATTAAATTGAACCGCAAAGGTATAATTATTTTGTCAAAACCAAATAAAAATATCAAAAAAATAAAAAAATAATTAATCCCCTTGCTTTCCATTTAAAATATTGAATGAAATGCCGTATTGAATAAAGTCAGAAAACTGAAAGTCAGCCTGTCTTTCAATATTCAAATAATCGGACAAAGGATATAAATCGACTTTATTCCAGGGAATCTGGCATAGGGTTTCAATTCAACTCCCAGTTTGTTATTGACTCGCAGGTAAAAAATAAGATAAGCTTTGCTGGACATGTAATTTTCCTTAATGACATCTACCCTGTTGCTCACACCACTTTTATTGGTTTTTAGTCTGAAAAAATTATAGTCAACAGTTGTACCTATACCAACATGATCCTTGATCAGTGCCAATCCACCTGAAACAGAATTGAAGTAAAAATATAATTTTTTCTCTACTCCGGATACATTGCCGATCAAATTCCCTTCAGTCCCCAGTTTTTTAGCAGTCTGGCTTTCCCAGAAAGCTCCGAATCTCATCAACCCTGCTTTATAAGACAATCCTGCATTGAAACCGCTTATGTATTTAAAGTCTTTCATTTCCTCGATCATATCCTGATTTTTATTATAATTGTCTATGATCAGGTTAACAGATTTTGCAGGCATAAAACTGGCTGTATAGCCAATTTCCGAATTAAACTGAGCCGAAGCTGAATTATACAATGTAATGAGGATCAATATACCTGAAACAAATTTCCATTGTCTGATAAAATTGTTTTTTATTTTAACTAACATTTTTATTTTTACAGTTTATTTTAATTAATAGTTCTTGCAACTTACATTTCACGCTAAGAAGCAACGACGCAAAATATTTATTATCAGACTTTTACTAATAAATGCAATTAAAATTAATAAATAGAATTTTATTGATTAACAATAGTTTATAAATTATTCAAAAACTATTGGTAATTTACTATGCAAATATATCATTAAAGGATTTATTATAAGCATTGATTTGGATATAAATGAAAAAAAATTGATGAACGAAACCAATTTACTTTATAAAATAGCAATTACCCAAATCGACAAAGTCGGTGCGGTCCTGGCAAAAACCCTCATCAGTTATTGTGGAGGCGTAGAAAATGTGTTTCTTAAAAATAAAAAGGAACTCTCAAAAATTCCGGGTATCGGAACTTTTCTGATCGATGAGATTGTAAGTCAAAATGCATTGATTAAAGCAGAAAAAATAATCAGGGAAAATGAAAGAAAAAAAACAAAAACATTCTTTTACCTCGATGATGACTATCCTGCAAGATTGAAAAACTATAATGACAGTCCTGTAATACTGTATGCAGAAGGCACAGGAGTATTCAATAACCCAAGGACACTGGGGATCGTCGGAACAAGAAATGCTACCAAAAGAGGTAAACTGATCGTTGACAGGATAATAAGCGATCTAAGGGAATTTGATATCACGATAATCAGCGGCCTTGCATTTGGAATAGATGCCTGTGCTCATGAAGCTTCGATAAAATATGGAATTTCCAATTTAGCAGTTATGGGATCTGGAATCAATATCACGTATCCAGCTGAACACAGCAGAATGAGAGACAAAATAATCTCAAACGGAGATGTGATCTCTGAATTTCCTTTGGATACAAGTCCCGAAAAAGGACACTTCCCGATGCGTAACCGTATAATAGCCGGATTATCGGATGCATTACTGGTTGTGGAATCTGATTTAAAAGGAGGAGCCATCATAACTGCAAATCTGGCTTTTGACTACAATAAGGATGTATTTGCTGTGCCCGGCAGGATTGATGACACATATTCCAGAGGTACCAACTATCTCATCAAATCAAATATTGCTTCCCTGGTGGATTCAGCTTCCGATATCTGCAATGCCATGAACTGGGCCAGTACTTTTTCGAAAAGAGCTTACCAGTTGGAGATGTTTACTGATCTGGATGAAAATGAAAAAAAACTCGCTGAAATACTTAAAAACAGTGAAAACGATAGTCTGACAATTGATGAGATCCATTATTTATCGGGATTCACATTGGGTGAATTATCGACAATACTGCTCAATCTTGAATTTAAAAATGTTATAGAAAATCTTCCCGGTTCGAGATATGGTCTGATCAAAAAGTGAAGCTAAAATAAAATATTATTTACCTGTCATCAATTTTTAACTGGCATTTATAAAAGGAGATCCCCCAACCCCTGTCTCGTAATAATAGCTTCATCACCTATACAATCTACAATTGTGGAGTGGTGAATTCCTCCTATTCCACCATCTATCACAATATCAACCTTATATTTAAATTCTTCAAATATCTGCTCCGGGTCAGATGGGTAAATGTAATTTTCGGTTTCTTCATGAGGAATTGAACTGGTTATCAGGGGTTTTCCAAGTGCTATAACTATTTCCCTCGCTATTACAGAATCGGGGACACGGATACCTATTGTCTTTTTGTTGTTCTTCAGCATTTTAGGTACCGAATTATTCGCATTTAAAATAAATGTAAAAGGTCCCGGCAGATTTCTTTTCATCAACTTGAAAAAATAGTTGCTGAAGGGTTTTGCAAAATCATTTATATGAGTCAGGTCTTCTATAAGGAATGCAAAGTTTGCTTTCCGTGGATCTATATTCTTGATCCTGGCAATCCTTTCAACTGCCTTTTGATTTGTAATATCGCATACAAATCCATATAATGTATCTGTAGGATATATTATAACTCCATCATTTTCAAGAACTTCAACAATATGACTGAGAAGTCTTTTTTCAGGATTAAGCGGATGAAGTTTTAATAATTCCATTTATTTATGATAAAATTGAAGCGAAAGTACGAATTTTTTGCAATTTGTCATTTATTGGATTATTTTCATTTTCCTGATACTATGAAAATTCATTTCAATTGATTTTCCTGAAAGTTTTTTTATGTCTGTTTGTATTATTGTTTTTTATATGTACTTTTGTATACAATAATATATTAATTCATTAAATACAAACTTATGAAACCTACTAAGCCTGTTCATAAAAAACAACACCATAAGGAAATACATCAAAAAGATCATGTTCATCACACTCACGAAATAAAAAAACCAAATCCATTTATGACTAAATATGCACCTCATGTCATTGCTTTGGTTGCAATATTTATTATAAATGTTTTTTATTTCTTACCTTCCTTTTCAGGTAAATCACTTTATCAGGGCGATATAGTTAATCATAAAGGAATGTCAAAGGAGGCTGTTGACTATTATAAAAAGACAGGGGAAGTTACCCTGTGGACTAACAGTATGTTCAGTGGTATGCCGACTTATCAGATAAATGCACCGCAAAAACACAATTTCCTTGATTATGTATATAAAATACTAAGGCTTGGTTTCATGGGCCCACAAGGATATTTTATCATGGGTATGATCTGTTTTTATATATTGCTCCTTGTTTTAGGATTTAATCCCTGGCTAAGTCTGATAGGTTCATTTGCTTTCAGTTTCATGACTAATAACATGTTTCTGCTTGAAGCCGGTCACAATACCAAAGTGAGCGCAATCATGATAGGCCCACTTGTTCTTGCCGGAGTTTTATTAATACTGCGTAAGAGATATCTGGCAGGGGGGCTGATATTTACCATTTCAATGGGCTTGCAGTTGCTCTCAAATCACGTCCAAATGACCTATTACCTTGGATTTGTACTGGCAGTCCTGGTTATTATCGAATTTCTCAGATTCGTCATTGCACAAGAATATAAGGCAATTGGAATTGCATCGATCATTTTTTAGCCGGAATAGTACTGGCGGCAGGAAGTTCAGCATCAAAACTCTGGACTACCTACGAATATTCGAAGGAAACTATGAGGGGGAAACCGATTTTAAAACCTGAGGGTGAAGCCAAATCGAGCAGCGAAACCAATGGTCTGGAATGGAATTATGCGATGAACTGGAGCAATGGCACACTTGATCTTGTATCGACTCTTATACCGGGTGTTGCAGGAGGAGGAAACAGTGAAGCAGTTTCAAAAGATTCCGAATTTGCAAAAAAATACAGACAGCTGGCAGGTTCCCTTCCTCCGGGATTAAAAGCCCCATTATACTGGGGTGTACTGCCTTCCACAAGCGGCCCTCCTTATATGGGAGCAATGATACTGTTTTTATTTATCTTCGGCTTGCTCACAATAAGATCAAGGTATAAATGGTGGGCTCTCATTTCTGTTGCCCTGTTATTTTTGTTATCATTGGGCAAAAATTTTGAATTCTTCAACAGGTTATTCTACGATTACTTCCCCTTATACAATAAATTCAGGACACCCAATTCAATAATGGGTATTGCAGGAATTCCACTGGTGTTTTTTGCAATTTATACGCTTAAACATCTGCTTTCCGACAAATTCAACACAAAAATACTTTTAAGGAACTTATGGATTACCCTGGGTATAACAGGTGGAATCAGTTTATTTTTTGCAATTTTAGGTCCTTCATTTTTTGATTTTACAAGTGCCGGAGATCAGGCATACGCACAATATGGACTGGATAAAGCATTTGAAGCGGACAGGGAGTCTCTTATGACTTCTGATTCTTTAAGAACTCTGTTCATCGTATTATTGGGTACAGGATTGGTATGGGCTTTTATCAAAAACAAGATACAGGGGAAAATTCTTGTGATTGCAGTTGGAGTAATTGTTTTCTTTGATGTGCTGACAGTTGATTTGAGATACGTAAATCATAAATCGTTTGTTGCTCAAAAGAATATCGAAAATGCTTTTTCGCAGAGAGAAGTTGATAAACAAATACTGGCAGATCCTGACCCATACTACAGGGTTTTTGATTTGTCGGTTGATCCTTTTAACAGTGCGATGCCTGCTTACTGGCATAAAAACATAGGTGGTTATCACGCTGCTAAACTTCAGCGATATCAAGATATTATTGACAGATATATATCTAAAAGTGACATGAAAATCCTGGATATGCTGAACACTAAGTATATAATCCAGAAAAAGGAAAATGCTGAAGTTTTTTCCAATAATCCTAATGCTATGGGAAATGCCTGGTTTGTAGATAGTTTAAAAATTGTAGATAATGCCAATCAGGAAATAGATGAGATAGGAAAAACAAATGTTAGGACAACTGCTATAATAAACAAGCAGTTCAATGATTACGTAAAATCATTTGATCCTCTTCCTTTGGGAGACATAAGCCTGAGCTCGTATGCTCCCGACAGGCTGGAATACAAATATAAATCAAGTGAAGAAGGTTTTATAGTTTTTTCTGACATCTGGTACGGAGAAAAGAACGGTTGGAAAGCGTAGATGGAGGGCAAACCGGCTGATTTTATACGGGCAAACTATGTCCTGAGAGGCATGAAAGTGCCTGCCGGTGATCATAAAATTGTTTTTGAATTCAAACCAAGATCATATATAATGGGAGAAAATATATCATTATTCTCGTCCCTATTGATCCTGTTACTTGGAGCGGGCTATTTGTTTTACATTTTTTACTACAGAAAAAAGAAAGCATAGATGCAAACAATCCTTTCAGTCGATAAAATAAGGGACTGGGATAAATACACTATTGAAAAAGAGCCTATAAGCTCAATCGATTTAATGGAGCGGGCGAGCAATGTATTTGTAAGATGGCTTATTGAGCCCCGGACACACTCAGATAACCAAATACTCGTTATTGCTTCCAAAGGGAATAATGGCGGTGACGGACTGGCTGTAGCCAGATTGCTGATCGACAGGGCTTATGATGTTGATATATTGGTTGCCGACATTCAAATTAACAGCACTCCTGATTTTGATACATATCTTAAGAGATTGACTGAAAAAAGGATAAAAATTGAATATATCCAGAAAAATGTCAAAATACCGTCATTTGAAAAATACAGCATCATCATAGATGCATTGTTCGGATCCGGACTTGAAAGACCGATAACAGGATATTGGGCTGATTTTGTGAAAGCGCTTAATAATTCAGGAAAATCAATTTATTCAATAGATATACCATCAGGTATGTATGCCGACAAACCTGCAGATGGAGAAGTGGTCAAATGCGATCATTGTCTGAGTTTTGAAGCTCCTAAACTGGGCATGCTTGTTCCTGACAATGCTGAATTAATTAGGAACTGGGTATATAAGAGCATTGGCCTCCACAGCGAATACTTGAATTTGATAGAATCTGATACATTTTATATAGAAAAAAATGACATTAAGCACAGAATCAGGCACAGAAACAGGTTTGACCACAAGGGAAATTTTGGTCATGCACTCATTGCAGGGGGAAGCAAAGGTATGGCCGGAGCACCTGTACTTGCTGCCAGGGCATGTTTGAGGACAGGAGCAGGACTAGTATCTGCTCTCGTACCTGATATTGGTTATGGCATAATTCAGACCGCAGCTCCTGAAATTATTGCTTTGTCAGGATTTGGTGATGAATTTCTGACAGCGGTACCTGAAGTAAACAGGTTTTCATCTGTTGGTATTGGCCCCGGGATGGGAACAAATGAAATGACAGTAAGATTCGTTGAAGACTTTTTAAATACTGTTAAGGTACCTGTTGTAATAGATGCAGATGCTCTGAATATAATTTCATTAAAAAAAGATCTCATCAGGAAAATTCCAAAAAAATCAATTTTGACTCCTCATCCCGGAGAGTTTTCCAGATTGTTCGGAGCAAGCCTCAATGGTTTTGAAAGATTGAAACTATTAAAGGAAAAAGCTAAAGAACTGGATCTGTACATCATACTCAAAGGCAGATATACTGCCATTGCAAGTCCGGAATCCATATTGTATTTCAACAGCAGTGGAAATGCAGGAATGGCTACTGCCGGCAGTGGTGATGTTCTGACCGGAATGATCACTTCTCTGCTTGCCCAGGGATATACCCCACTTGATTCATGCCTGATCGGAGTTTACTTACATGGCCTTGCCGGAGAAATTGGGACCAGCCATATGGGAATGAGCAGCCTTATTGCAAGTGATATAATCGATAATATTGGAAATGCATACAAGAATCTGGTGGGAATGGTTTAATAGTGAAAAGTGAAGAATGAAAATTGAAGAATGAAAAGTGAAGAATGAAAAATGAAAAATGAAGAATGAAAAGTGAAAAATGAAAAGTACCGACTGCTGAATGAAGACTGCCAACTTAGGACTGAAGACTGCTGACTGAAGACTGCTGACTGATTAACTCACAACAGACAACGGTACAAAAGTGAATAAATAAAAGACAAAAGTGAGGAATGAAAAAAATAGTAGTACTTACAGGTGCAGGCATAAGTGCTGAAAGCGGAGTCCAAACATTCAGAGATGCCGGTGGGTTGTGGGAAGGTCATAATGTAATGGATGTAGCTTCACCTGAAGGGTGGGCAAAAAATAAACAATTGGTACTGGATTTCTATAATGCAAGAAGAAGACAACTCCTTACCGTCAAACCTAATGACGGACATATGGCATTGGTAGATCTTGAAAAGAAATATCATACTACCATAATCACACAAAATGTCGATGATCTGCATGAAAGAGCAGGCAGTAAAAATATTTTACATTTACACGGAGAATTACTCAAAGTGAGAAGCACAGGTGATGAAAACCTTATTTACAACTGGACAAAAGATTTAAATCTTGGTGATAAATGTGAATATGGATTCCAGTTGAGGCCGCATATTGTCTGGTTTGGAGAGTCCGTGCCAAAACTTGGAGTAGCAATAGAAGAAGTGATCGGTGCCGATATTATGATAATAATAGGAACTTCCATGCAGGTCTATCCTGCCGCGAGTCTTGTATCGTTTTTAATGCAGGGAAGACCAGTTTTTTATATAGATCCTAATCCTCACATTTCTTATGAACTTGAAAGATCTTCAAATCTGAAAGTAATCTCTGAACCTGCATCAAAAGGTGTCAGAATAATTGTAGATGAGCTGTTGGGAAATGAATAAGGTTTATAAAGTTTATGGAGTTTATAAGGTTTATGAAGTTTATGCCAATAAAAAAATCAAAATCCTTTAATCTTTGAATCCTATGAATCAAAGTTCAGACAGTTTAGAGGGTTTAGAATTAGCAAATGTGAAAATTAGCAAATTAGAATTAGCTCATTATCAAATTGGCACATTATCAAATTGGCACATTATCAAATTGGCACATTATCAAATTATCACATTGGCACATTGGCACATTATCACATTAGCACATTTTCAAATTAGCTAATTATCAAATTATCACATTAGCAGATTATCATCTCCCTGTCCAGGCATTCCCTTTCAGCCTGAATCTCCATGGTTTATCAATAAAATCCTGTGCATAAGGAATTCCTATACGCGGGCTGCTTATTATTTCCTTTTCAGTATAAATATTTTCTGTTCTATAAATCTGTATCGGTGAATCCGGCATGTATAGCCTAACACCGTTTAATCCTCTGTTTATTCCCATTGCCTCAGTCCATTTTCCCGGACCATTAGTGAGATTATACGATAGAAAACCTGCGCGCCTTCTAATCATCATCAGTTCAATATTTTCTACTGGTTGAATTGCTCTGACCAGGATTGCATGTGCAGTACCTTCAGGTCCTGTTACGACATTGAACAAATGATGAAATCCGTAAACAAGGTATATGTAGGATATCCCTCCGTCCTCAAACATTGTCCTGGTCCTTGACGTAAGTTTATTGTTGTAAGCATGACTTGCCTTATCTTCAGGTGCCTTGTAGGCTTCAGTTTCCACAATAATTCCTGATGTTTTTGCACCTTCAATATCTGAAACAATGAGTTTCCCAATCAGATCCCTCGCAAGTGAAACAACATCTGATTTCAAGTAAAATTCTAATGGCAGGAGTTCCTTCATGATTTTTTGAAAAAAAAGCCCCAGATCATAAATGAAATGAGGCTTTTCTAGTGATCTCTACTAAAATACTATTTTTTGCTCTTGAAAAACTTGTTTTTTGACTGCCGGTTTCAAATCAGGAGAAAAATCTCTTGCTATCGGAGTTGCTACAAATATTGAGGAATATGTTCCAATAATAATTCCAAATGACATTGCAAAAGCAAAGCCTTTTATACTCGAACCACCAAAAAATAATACAACTACAATAGTAAACAATGTGACCAATGATGTAACTGTTGTCCGGCTAAAAGTTGAATTAATAGCCGAATTTAAAATTTCATCAACGGGCTTATCCCTGTACAATAAAAGATTTTCCCTGATTCTGTCATACACGATTACAGTATCATTGATGGAATAACCAATCAGGGTAAGAATAGAAGCAATGACTGCCTGATCGATCTCCAGAGAAAAGGTAAAACTCCGCGCAACAGAGAAAACATGCCAAGGGTGATAAAGGCATCATGAAATAATGAAACAACACCACCGAGACTATATTGCCATTTTGAAAACCTTAAAAGAATATAAATAAAAATAGCCAGTAGTGCCAAAATTCCTGCTAAAAAAGCACTTTTGTGATATCATCTGCAATGGATGCCCCAACTTTAGTTGAACTTGTAATATGAATCTCATCCTTAGTATACTCCTTGAGAAACTTCTCCTTATTCATTTCTGGGTAAATCTTACTCAAGCCTTCAAATAACTTACTGGTAACTTTATCCGCAGCATTTTCACTATTATCACTTATATTATATGAAGTCACCACATTTAATGTATTTTCAACATCGACTGCTTTAACAATAGGAGATCCACCAAAGGCTTCTCCTAAAACTTTCCTTACTTCCTTAACATCAACATTTTTTTGCCCGGTAAATTCAATATTATATGAATAACCTCCCTTAAAATCAACACCCAGCTCAAATCCTCTTGTTAACATAGAAATTAAACTTACAAGTATTAATGTACCTGATATTATATATGCAATCTTTCTCTTTCCAATCCAGTCAAAATTCAAATGTGCCAGAGAATGTTTAGTCAGAGGTATCCAGAAACTGACTGTTTTATTCTTTGTTTTCACCCACCAGTCAAACATCATTTTACTGATTAATACTGACGTAAACAATGATAATAAAATACCAACAATAAGCACTATAGCAAAACCCTTGATAGGACCAAGCCCAAAATAAGCGAGAACAATACCTATCAGAAGAGTTGTTACCTGACCATCTATGATGGCACTATAAGAATGTTTATAACCATTTTCTATTGACTCCCACAATGTTCTCCCTGCTCTTAATTCTTCCCTGACACGTTCATTAATAATAACATTCGCATCAATAGCCATACCCATGGTCAAAGCGATACCCGCAAAGCCCGGTAATGTTAAAACCGTACCTATTGATGCTAATACTCCAAAAATGAAGAACACATTTAGCAACAGAGCTAATATAGCTATTATACCTGAACTACCATAATAGAAGACCATGAAAATCAATACCAAAGCAAAACCAATTAACAATGAATTGATACTTTTTGCAATATTATCAGCACCCAGGGACGGACCTACTGTTGATTCCTGTATTATCTGCGGTTTTGCAGGTAATTTTCCAATTTCGAGTATTCTTGCAAAGTCATTGGCTTCCTGCATGGTATAACCACCCGTAATAGATGAATTTCCATCAAGAATCGGGACCCTTACACTTGGAGCCGATACAACCTCTTCATCAAGAACAATAGCTATCTGCCTGTTTTTATCATTAGAAGCTATAGTTGTCATTTCTCCCCATTTCTTGGCACCCTTTTGATCCATCGCTAGTGTAACTTCAACCTCAGCACCTGAACTCTGATCCAAACTGGCATTTGATCTTACTACCCTGTCACCTTCAAGTGGAGCTTTATCAGTTCCTGATTCTTTCTTAAGTATATACAGCTCATAAATAGAAGTGAATTTACCACTTTCAGTATCCTTTGTAGGTTTCATTGACCAACGGAAAAACAGATCTTTAGGGAATAAAGACTTAATATCTGGTCTTTCGAGCATTTCAGTAATCGCACTTCTTTTATTTACATCGGCAAAACCACAAATAGGAGTATCTCCTCCCTGAGCAGCATTGACACTTATCTGTAGTTTTGACAACAGAGGCCCAAGATCTCCCTGGACATTTTTCTTTTCAACAAGTTTCATTGTTGAATCAACCTTATTGCCCAAACTGTCCATCACCGGTGTGAAAACGGTATCATACTGCACTGAATCTTTTTTAACTTCAGTTTGTGTGAGGTCCATTTCTGCTTTCAATTTTCTGTCAGCAAGCATAAATGCATCGTAAATTCCCGGATCACTCATCCTGTAAACATTCCAGAATTCAAGTTTTGCACTCGCCTGAAGAAATTTCCTTGCTCTTTCGGGATTATCGATTCCTGGCAATTCAACAAGTATGAGATTCCTGTTTTCATCAAGTGAAATATTGGGTTGAACAACTCCAAGCTTATCGATCCTCTGCTTAAGCATATTGAAAGTCAACTTTACTGTTTCATTACTTTTTCCCTTATGTATCTTATAACTTCATCATCCGAAGTGTTGAAATTCAGAGTATTCCTCAATGCAGGATTATTGATAAATACTTTTGCAAGCTTATCTCCTTCTGATACTTTATTCCATTCATCCTGGAATAAAGTAACAAAATCTTCCTGAGAATTTGTAAGTGCTTTCTCTGCATTGTCAAGAGCCTTTCTGAATTTAGCGTCTTTATTGTCATTTGATAATGATGAAACGAAATCTTTAAGATTTACCTGCAGGATAACACTCATACCCCCTTTTAAGTCAAGTCCCAGAGCCAGCTGAGATTTCTTCAGATCATTATAAGTATAATCTGCCAGTAAAGGAATTTTAAAAATCACTTCACTTGACATTGAATCAAGATATTTGATCCTGGCATCCTTCCGTACCTGATAAAGATCTGAACCTTTCGGAGCCTTATCGACAAAGGATTGTGCATATTTATCTGCGGCTTTTTCAACTTTCCATGTAGGATAAAGATAAAGGTATTGAAGTGAAACAACAAATACTAACAATACCAGAAACAACTTTACTAAACCTTTTAATTGCATTTTAATATAATTTAAAATTAGATTGTTTTCAAAAATGGGGCGAATATAGCAATTTTCACTTTCTTAAAATAATTTTGTCAATAACTTATTTCAATTTTATGTAGTTATTGCGGTTTTTTTAAAAAAAATGGCTGATTTTCTATATAAATCAGAAAGCATTGATTATTTCATAAAAAGAATCAAAGTCAAGTGAAGCTCCACCAACAAGTCCACCATCCACATCTTCCTGTCCAAAGATTTCCCTTGCATTTGAAGGCTTGACACTTCCTCCGTACAGTATTGATGTTTCCTTTGCTACAAATTGTCCAAAGGTCTCATTCAGATAGCTTCTTATCATTTTATGCATTTCCTGAGCCTGTTCCGGAGTTGCAGTTTCTCCTGTACCTATAGCCCAGATTGGCTCGTAAGCTATCACGATATTTTTCATATCATCACCACTCAATTCAGATATGCTGATTTTAAGCTGTTCTTTTACATATTGCTCATGGTTTCCGGCTTTTCTGATCAGCAGTGGTTCTCCCACGCAAAATATCACTTTCAATCCGTTATCAAGAGCAGCACGTACCTTTAACTTAAGAAGCTCAGGAGATTCATTATAATACTCTCTTCTTTCAGAGTGTCCCAGAATAACAAAGGGAATTTCCATTGATTTAAGCATCACAGGAGAAACTTCACCGGTGTATGCCCCTTCATTTTTATCGTGCGCATTCTGAGCAGAAATAAATATTCTTTTATTTGCAGCTGTTATGACAGCAACACTTTTAAGGTAAACAAATGGCACTCCAAGAATTACAGTTACATCCTGTGGGATTTCAGAGTTTGCAAATGATGTTGCAAGGTCAATTGCTTCTTCAAAATCTTTGTACATTTTCCAGTTTCCTGCTGCTATTTTTTTTCTCATTTTTATTAAATATTAATTGTAAATTATTAACTTTTTATTTTTAATTTTTAGTTTTTAACTTTTCACTTTTCCGGCAAAGTCTATAAAGAATGAAAGTGACTGAGGATTTCTGATAGAATCCCTTTTTAAAATATTGTCAATATTCATTCCAAGCAAAATCTTTTTAACCGGCTCTTCCATTTTTTTTCCGCTCAATGTATAGGGAATATCATGAACCTGGATTATTTCATCGGGAATATGCCGGGGACTGTATTCAGATCTCAGTTTCATCTTTATGCTTGTTACAATCTGATCTGTCAAGGAGAATCCTTCTTTCATAACTACGAACAGAGGCATAAAGTGATCTCCGTTTTTCAATTCAAGATTGACGATAAGGCAATCCCTCACTTCATCTATCATATCAACAGCGCGGTAGATTTCTGCTGTTCCGATCCTGATACCCTGTCTGTTCAATGTAGCATCAGATCTTCCGAGAATAGTGAGTCCTTTTGATTCACTGCTGATCTCTATCCAGTCTCCATGTCTCCAGATATAGGGAAAATGACTGAAATAGCTTTTGATATATCGTTCATTGTTCCTGTCATTCCAGAAATAAATTGGCATGCTTGGCATTGGTTTAGTTATGACCATTTCTCCTACTTCATCATAAACTTCATTGCCTTCATTGTCAAACGAGTAAACTGAGGCTCCAAGGGCCCTGCACTGTATTTCACCTTTCAGAACATCTAGAAGAGGATTACCACCTACAAACGCAGTACAAACATCCGTACCTCCGGACATTGAAACAAGCCAGATATCACTTTTCACATTATTATATACCCATTTAAATCCTTCAGGTGGAAGTGGTGAACCGGTACTGCTCAAAGATCTCAGCGATGAAAGATTGAATTTTTCTTTGGGATTAATACCGGCTTTCATACAAGCAGTGATAAATGGAGCACTTGTTCCAAAATGATTGATTTGAGCCTTTTCGGCAAATGACCAGACCACATCAATATCAGGATAAGCAGGACTGCCGTCATAAATTACTATGGTGGCTCCAGCAAGGAATGATGCCTGAACAAAATTCCACATCATCCATCCGGTAGTTGAAAACCAGAAAAATCTTTCCCCGGGCTTTACATCATTATGAAATGTAAGGTATTTCAGGTGTTCGATCAGACATCCACCAACACTGTGGGTAATAGCTTTTGGTAGGCCGGTAGTGCCTGATGAATATAAAACCCAGATAGGATGATTAAAAGGCACCATTTCAAATTCAAGGTCAGCATCCTTATTGCTAATACAGTCTTCAAAATCCGTATAGTTCCCGATATTTTCTATCTTCCCATTTTTATCGAGATATTTAAAAATGATCAGTTCTTCAACACCGGGCAAATTTTCCAGTATTGCGGCAACGGTTTCCGTTTTATCAAATGCCTTTCCATTATAATGATAACCATCAACAGCTATTAAAACCTTAGGATTGATCTGAGCAAACCTGCTGACAATGCTGTCGACTCCAAAATCGGGTGAAGCACTTGACCATACTGCTCCAACACTGTTAACAGCAAGGAATGCGATCGTTGCCTCAGGGATATTTGGCATAAATGCAACTACAGTTTCTCCTGGTTTGACACCCACTGATCTGAGATGGGATGCAAAAGAGGCTACTTTACTCTTCAATTCTTTCCAGCTTATCTCAGTGTAATTGCCTTGTTCATTTGCAAATATCAAAGCCGGGTGATCAGTAGTGGCATTCCTGAATATATGCTGTGCATAACTAAGTCTGATCCCTTCAAACCATTTCATTTGCCACATAAATGATCCTGTGATGACAGAATCGAAAGTACCTTCATAATTTACATTAAAATACTCAAGTATTGTAAGCCAGAAGTCCTGAAATTTAATGGTTGACCAGTTCCACAATTCATCATAATCCCTGAATACAAGCTTTTTTTCTTTTGCAAGCCAATTGATATAATGGCTTAACCCTGAGTTTGACTTAAAATCATCGGAGGGTTGCCAGAGTATATCTTTCTTCATACAGGGGGATTAATAAAAGTTGCTGACTGAAATACTAAAACATTTCTGTCTGAGAAAAATGGAATGAACCTTCGATAAGTGCATTTTCATCGGAATCTGCTCCATGAACAGCATTTTCTCCGATGCTTTTAGCAAATAATGCCCTGATTGTTCCCGGTTCTGCTTTGGAAGGGTCAGTTGCCCCAATCAGTTTTCTGAAATCTTCAACTGCGTTTTCCTTTTCAAGTATAGCTGCTACAATCGGTCCTGATGACATGAATTCTACCAGCTCGGCATAAAACGGCCTTTCTTTATGGACAGCATAAAACCTGCCAGCCATTTCAGCTGATAATTTGGTATATTTCATCGCAACTATTCTGAATCCACCTTCATTCATTTTATGAAGTATAGCTCCAATATTCCTGCTTTCACAGCATCAGGCTTGATCATTGTAAATGTTCTGTTTCCTTTCATTATATTCTGTATTAATTTACTAATTTTTATTAAAAGGTCGCAAAGATACACACCAAATTTAAAAAAAGTAATATATGAGCCTGATTTAAGGATAAAATCAGTTTCCATCATTATTTTTTACAACCTGAGCACCAATTCATCTTTGTATTGTCCTGACCAAAAGTGACAATTCCTGTATATCTCTTTTATTATTATTGAAACGGTGCTATCAATTCTCTTTCGAAATTTAACTCGTGCCATAACAATGAAAAGACTAAGGAAATGGTGTTTTATGGAGCGCAGGTTGTAAAAGTGAAAAACTAAAAGTGAAAAGTGAAAAAGTGATAAATTTGAATATTAAATGAAATATGAACATACAATAAAAAAATAGTCCGGTAAAAACAGTGATCAAAATTTAATTTTCAAATTGAATACTACTGAATACCGGACTATTTTGTATATATATCTATTTTTGTACGGATTCAAATGAACTTTTCCGGAATCAAGATAAATAAATTTGCTAATTTTCTCATTAACTAATCAGTCAATTAACTCATTTCCTCGTCAGCCACCAGCCAAGCCATGCACCGACAACTCCCCACTGAACCACTACATCGAGCAATGCAGGTATAGTACAGCCTTCAAACCATATTGAATTGGTATAGGTTACTGTCAGAAATCCAATAAAACCTACAGCCCATGAAGCCAGGACAGTAGTAGTGAAATTGAGATTGGCAAATTTCATCAATAACCAGCCGAGCAGCAAAACAGCGATAAGGTCAACCACCCATCCCCTGAACATATTCATGCCCATATTGTTGGTCATACTTTCATGATACTGGATCATTGCCCATGGTTTACCAACAGATTCTTCCATAGCTTTTCCGGTTTCCTCCTGCGAAGTGCCTTCGGGAACTGTGGGTAGATAATAATAGCCTTCTTTAAGATTTTGTCCAAGAAATTGCAGAATTGTATCCTGTTTTTCAGTATATGACATTTCATTCTTATGAATATTCAATAAACCCCATGACAGGAATTGCAGGAAAAACAACAGGATTGAACCAACGACAGCCCCGATAATTAATTTTTTCATAGATAATTGTTTTTATGTGTTAATAATGGGGGCAATATTAAACAAAAAATAACTTTACTAATAATTCTTATCAAAAAAAATAAAAAAAAATAACATATCCGATATTTATTGTATTTAAATACCGGATAATCAAAATATTATTATAACATTTACAAATATTTTATATTTTAATTGCTACTTTACTTTTCCTCCATTTATCATTTTCGACTGCAATAAGATAAATCCCACTTTTTCAAAATAGCTGCCAGGAATGACGATCTCACCATTTTTCATTATTCTCGTCAAATCATTATTTGAATAGATTATTTTGCCAAAAGTATCGTAGATTTTGATTTTAGAAGAAAAATGCAAATCTTCATTCAAATAAATTTTCAGTTCATTATCAAAAGGATTTGGGGCAATCGAAAAAATATCTGACATTTCGGGATCTTTCACTTTGGTCAGATTTTTGTAGTGTAGCCTGACCGGAGTGGAATAAAAATCATCAGTGGTGACTTCAAGTCTGCTATCAGACAGTCCATATTTGATAAAATGGTGAATATCATTCAATACTGGATCTTTAGCTCTGATAATTGCTCTAAATACTTCATCATGGTATTTAATTTTTCTTTCTATAGCAGTCATTAAAAAAGTATCATTTATAATTGTGTAATAATAATCAGGAATCACATTATCACCTACCATAACATTTATAAGTTCAACCTTGGTAGTATCCATTACAAAGCTTATCTGATAAGCATTTATCTCTTTTTCTCCTACATTTGAATAATTCAGTTCAAAAATTCCATCATCCGATATTTTTCTCTCCTCTACATTGATATCAATCGTGTCATTTGACAAAAAATGATTAATTAAAGAATCTGCAACATCTCCTTCATAATTGCAGTAAAAATTAGGAAACCCGGTCAAATTCATATCTCCTTTTCTTAGCAACACAAAACTGTAGATTGAGTCTGATAACTCATTGATATGCAATGGAAAATATTTTTTCCATTTTTTAAGGTCAGGATCATAAGCCTGAATTATATCAAACAAACCCGGAGCATAATTCAATATTATCCACCGAAATACCATTAAATCGGAAACCGTAACGTTCTGATCATCATTAAAATCCATTCTCATCCTGGTACATAATGATGGTATTTTCGATAATTTCATTATGAATTTCTGAATTATTACCATATCCAGAGTTGTCAGGCCATCATAAAATAAGTGATCGTTATTTAATTTATAATGAACTGTATATGGAAGTGGATGCCCGACCGTATCAATACCATAGCTTAATTGGGTCCAAAAATTTCCAATTGTATCTTTTTTTTGAATTGTATCTTTTTTTGAATCAACAATAATCAGATCTATATAATTTAATGGGTTTTCATAACCATAATTTTCTTCCCAATTTCCAATAAAGTTTTCAACCCTGAAAGATAAATAAGGATATGATGGTACTAATTCTACTACTTTGCTTTTTAAATTTGACATTCCATCTGATAGAAATATTTCAATAAATTTTGCATCGGAACGTGCCAAAACTTCCAGTTCATCTAATGATTTTTGTTTCTGTTCATAACCAAATGAAAAAATCAATTCATCACTTCTTGTACAATTATCAAATGACGCTATTGATCCATTATTGTAAAATCCATTGTCAAAAAGTTTTGCATCTATCATCTTAATTCCGGCATCCTTAAATTTTCGCAGTTCAAATTTATTTACAGGAACAGCAGTTGGGGGAATAGTATCATGCTCACATTGTGCAGAAAGATCAGCAAAAAAAATAATAATGAGCAGTGGCAATAAAACGGTTTTAGGAAAAAACACTGTGTGGGAAAATGCTTTTCTCATGCTCATGGATTTTGAAATAAATAATACTTACAAATATATATTATTTCAGACAAAAAATCAAGTAATGAACAAGATAGATTTAAAGCAATTGGTTTTCAATGCAAAAAAAATTCAAAATAAATCAGATTTAGATTACATTTTAACAAATCTGAGTCCTTTTTCCACAATCGTAAATCTGACAGGATTGTGCCCTGCCATTTCACCATCGAGTTCAAGTGCGATTGGTTTTTCATCCATTGAGGTAACTTCCAGCTCTTTTACCTGGTATGAATCGATCTTTGGATGTTGCAACAGACTTTCATTGTAAAACCTGTAGGTATTGAGCAATACATCAATTTTTTTCAATTGCCCAGCAAGGGTTAACGCAAGAAGACCGTCGGAATGTAATGCATGTGGCACCATCGACATTCCACCACCAGAATATTTACAAATACCGACATTTATTGTATAGAATTTCCCTATCTTCTCTGAATTATCGAATTTTACAGAAGCCTTTTGCAGTTTATATTTGAAAAGTAAGGATAAAACACTGAAAATATATATGAGTTTATTTGGTTTACCCGTTCTTTTTTCCAATTGTTCCACTACAAAAGCATCATATGCCATACCGGCAACATTGTTGAAATATTCATGTTTATAAACTCCATTATTACTGAATGAAGCCAGCCCCATATCCTGCACATCTGTTATTTCCTGCTTCAATGATGTACATAATTTGTCCATATCAAAAGTGATATTGTGGTGTTTTGCCCAGTCATTGCCAGTACCGACAGGAATAACAGCAAGGGTAAGCTGATTTGATGCAACAACTTCCTGTTTCATAATGCCATTGACTATCTCATGGACTGTACCGTCACCCCCTATAGCAATAAACTTCCGGTAACCCTCTTCGACTTTACCGATTACAAAATTTTCAGCGTCCTTTTTTGCCTTTGTAAAATAAACTTCATATTGTATTTGCTTTTCGACAAGTTTATCTTGAATCTCTTTCCAGACTTTGGTATGATCACGCTTACCCGCAGTCGGGTTCATAACACAGTACCAGATTTCATTGTTATTTTTCATTTTGTTCGAATAAAATATTTTGACAGCAATCCATATTTAGCAGATTTAAGTAAAAGTGTACCTGCTATGGGTATAATAGCAGGATGAAGCTCCTGAGGCAAAAAGTTATAACTCACCAAAATCAGAAACAATCCTGCGCTGATGATATTTGCAATCCAGAATCTAAAAACTTTCAGTCTGAACAATAAAAATAAGTACAGAGGATTTAAAACCACAAAATTCCAGTTTGCCTTTGTAGCTATATGATCTGTAAAAAACCACAGAAATGCAATTATCAATCCACCTGTCAGGGCAATAATAAACCAGGTTTTGTCGTACCAGGAATATCTTAAAGTTCCACTCCTATATGAAAAATAAAAGATAAGTATTTCAATAAGAAAGAAAAATGTGAATATCCAGATTGGTTTCAGGAATTCCGGCAACCTGGAGTACTGTACTTCAAAAGATGTGACAGCTTTTTCGGATTTGATTAATTTTTTTTCGTCCGGATTTTTATCTGAATTAAGGTTATCACCATTTGGCAATATCAAAGCTGATGAAAGCTTTTCTTTAAGTTTCAAAGGCAGAAATGATGTTTGAAAAGGGCTTGGATATTTGTCAGCCCTGCTCCCTATAATAAGGTAAATACCGAAATTCAGCCAGTGTTTATCCCAAATCTGCCAGTCAAGTAATTTCCTGAATGTCAATGTGTTGTTTTCATCTTTAAGCAACAATTTACCATTCAGACTCTTTTCAATAATACTTAATGGACGAGTAGAACAGTTGTCAAAGAAAAAATCATATTTGTAATATCTGTTTTCAGGCTTATAATTATCCAAAAGCAGTTCATAAAGATTCACTTTTTCATCATAATCCAGATTAAGTATTTGTTCAAAAATACTCCTTTTAAAATATGTATAATATCTTGAAACTGCATTATAACTCCCCGGACTGAGAGAGTAATCCAGTTTACCCTTAAAAATTTCATCAGAAAATTAGGAGCATCAAAATCATAAGTTCCATAATTATAGACAATGTCAATGCCTTTTAAATCATCCCTGACCCTGATACCGCTGTGACCCCAGATATTTGCAACATCGTTGCCCCTTTCAAAAGTCAGAAGGGAGATTTCTGCATTTACGGAGAGGATGCTATCAGTTACAGATATATCATTTCCTGATGTTTTTAAAGAATTGAATATAAAAAACATCAAAACAAAATAGCTCAAATTTATAGTTTTGATTCTCATATTATGCATTTTCAGATCAACAATCGAAATAAAAAAATCAAATGTAAAAAAATAATTTTATTAATTACCGGTGTGTATATCAAATTGTACTTTTTTAGATATTTTAGCTGAGCTCAGGCCTTTGCTGGAGGGGCCTGCGACAAGTTGTCTTCACCTCTTGTCAGTTTATTACGTTAGGATAGCATAGTATTTTAGCAAGAGGTCAGCAGACCTTTTCTAAAAAGACACTCCTGACAAGGGCCTTTGTTAAAAGGGCGCTCCTACAAAAATATTCTTAATCTTTTTACCTTCTCACCTTGTTACCCTGTGACCATGTTACAGTAAACCGATTTATGGTTAAAGATTTTTAATTCTGAAAAGCCCTTATAATTTAAAATAATCTTAATTTTGATTTATGGATTTACATCATAAAATGTACGGACACGGTTATCCGACAATAATTCTCCACGGAGTATTCGGAATGCTGGATAACTGGCATCACTTTGCCAGGCTACTTTCTGATGATTTCTGGGTCATTACCATTGATCAGAGAAACCATGGCAGGAGTCAGCATTCTGAAGAATTCAACTTTGATCTGATGGTTGAAGACCTGCACAAATTTTTAATTTCCCATCAGATTAAACAATGTAATCTGATAGGACATTCGATGGGAGGCAAGGTTGCAATGCATTTTGCACTTGAACATCATGAATATGTTAATAAAATTGTCATCATAGATATAGGTGTGAAGAGCTATCCACCAAATCATGATTTCATTCTGGAAGCTCTTTGCAGTACAGAAATTGAATCATTTAGAAACAGGTCTGACATAGGCGCAGAACTTAAAAAATCTATTTCCAGTGAATCAATAATAAATTTTCTCCTGAAAAATGTAATGCGGGACAAGGATTCAGGATTTTTTAAGTGGAAAATGAACCTTAAATCAATCAGAAAAAATTATAACAAACTGATTGAGGCCATTGAAAGTGATTATCAGTTCGATGGTGATATCCTGTTTATTAAAGGATCAAATTCAAATTATATAATTGAAGAAGACCTGCCTGAAATAAGGAAATTGTTTCCACTTGCAAAACTGGAAACAATAAATGACGCAGGACACTGGGTGCATGCAGAACAGGAATTAAAGTTGCTTTTTTCAGTAAAAAAGTTTTTGGAATAAAAAACTCTTTATTTTTTTGCCAGGTCATATTTGATTCCCAATCCAAAATAAATGTTCTTGTCAGGTTTGTCCCGCAGGTTGTTTTCAAGACCTGTCACTATAAAAAGGTCTCCGATAGGGTTTTCATTGTAGCTATAGGAATTGATCATACTCGAATAAGCATAATTAAATCTTGAAAAAATAGAGAAGTCTTTCAAGACATGGAATTCAAAACCAAAGATAAAACTGTAATCAAATTTATTATAAATCCCTGCTTCATTTGCAGTGACATCTTTTATCAGAGCCATCGCCTGCTGATTTTCACGGGAATAGCTTCCTGCATAATCTGTTGCACTTACCAGATATGAAAATTTTACACCGGCAGAAATAGTGAATTTATCAATGCTGTACAAAAATCCAAGTGGAATTCCCACATAATAAAGCTTTTCATTATTGGTGTTAACATTTTGCTCCATTCCGGAAAGTCCGGAGTTATCATTTTCACTGCTGCTCACAGCCTTTTGAAAATTCTGTAAGTCATAGCTCATCTTGTTCCTCGAAAATAAAGAATGTTCTATACCTGTCATGAAGCCAAAACTTTTATTAAGCCTGTAAGCATAACTGATACCTCCATCGATACCTCCAAATGACTTAAGGTCTTCATTTATTGAGTTGACAGAAATCGAGATTGTATTATGTTTAAAACTTTCAGGTACAAGTTCCGCAACATCATTATCATCTTTGTGTGACAGCACCTCTTCATTTATCTTTCGCTCAAAGTTAAACGATAACCTCTTATTATCTTCTTGGCTAAAATCACCGGAAATTTCAGGATTTTTATTTATTGGCAATGGTTCTAATGAGTTTTCTTCATTATAGTAAATATCTGTCGAATTCAAATTTCTTTGAGATCTGTGGTCTTCAAAATCAGAATCACTGCCACTTATATCATCAAAAACTCCGGATCTTACATAATCCCTGATTACAAAAGCTTTATTATCAATAATATAGGGTGTGATATAATTATTCAAGCTTTCATCATATGAATTTTGATTTTGCAATGCAGAATTATTTTCATTCAGGAAAGCCAGACTTCTTTTCATTTCAAATGTGCCATCATTTAACCACACAACAGAAAATATTATAATAAGAAATACCATAGCTGTACTATAATAGTATCTGTATTTCTGAAAATGATTAAACCTGGTTACAGGCATAGTTTCATCAAGGGATTTTGACATTTGCCCCCATCCTTTCTCAATAATTTTTTCCAGAGGATCACCCATAACCCATAATATTTAAATCAATAACACTGACAAGTTTCTCTTTAGCTTTGAAAACATGCCATTTTGATGTCCCTATTGAAATACCGAGTTTATCAGATATCTCCTTATGTGAATATCCGTCTATTACAAACATTTTAAAAACTCTGGATGATTGCTCAGGCAATACTTTCAGGAGTTTAACAAGATCGTCATAATACATTTTTTTGAGGATTCCCGGACTCTGTGCATTATCATGGTCAGTAAGTTCAAAAATTTCAAGTCTCTGATAATTAAGCCTGTAATTATTGTACAGACTATTTTTTATTATTCTGAATACCCATGCTTCAAAATCACCTCTCCCTTCGAAAGTATTTATTTTGGTGAAAACTTTAAGCATGCCGTCATTGAAAATGCTGATGATCTCATCTTCGTCATTGGTAAATGACTTTATAACCGGCAACAATCTTGGAAAGAAAAAACGGTAAAGTGTCTCCTGCGCCTGTCTGTCATTTTGCTTACAGGCTTCAATTATTTCATTTGTCAGGTTTAATATTTTCAAATACCTTACCCCATTTAATACTCGTTCTCTATTTTATAGCGTTGTATAAAAAACAAAGTTATAATAAAAAAACTATAAAAACAAAAATGCAGGAATTTTTAAAAAATAACCTCAGTGAATCAATTGTTTTTTTCAATTGTTATTATTCCAAATGCCCTGAGTTAAAAAATTAAAAAACGCTATCAAACTTTGTGAGGCAGTAAAAATACCTATACATTATTGGCTGATTTATTGCTAATTGCAGCAACTTATAGAGATTTGTATATAGAGAACTGTAAAGCATTTTTGCATTACCCCAAAGGTCTTGCAAATAAAAATTATATGAAGTAAAAAAACACTAATATAAAGTAGTGGTATTCAATATATTATTCATCATATATTAAGAAAATTGAAAAATAGAATAACACGACAATATGAAATTTATATCACTTTGGAATAGTTTTATTTGTTACATTTCAAGTATTTGCATTATTTTAATAAATACTACATAATACCATCATTGTATGAAATATTTATCTATCATTCTATTTGTATCTTTATTTTTTAATCCTTTCATTTATTCTCAAGGAAATTGGACAAATTTCACTACAGAAGGTAATATAAATGACATTCTTATTGACAGCAATCTTGTTTGGGTGGGATCCCAAGGTGGTTTAACTTGTACTAATTTAGAAACAGGTGAGTTTAAAACTTTTCTTGCGGGCAATAGTCCAATAGTTGGTGGTGGCATTTCTGAAATTGAAAAACATCCGGATGGGTCATTATGGTTCGGAAGTGAAAATGCCGGAATTTTTAATTTAAAAAATGGAGAATGGACACAATTTTATCAAAATATTGTTACAGATGAATATGAAAATATTAGTAACTTACAGATTACAAAAGATGGAGACGTGTGGTTTTTTGAAGATAAAAATGGAAGTCAGATTAATAATAAATTATTTCGAATTAGAAACGGTAATATAAAATCTTTTGATAATTTGCCTAATTACCAAAATTCATTTTATGTTGTAGATCAGAATACTTTATATATGACTTTTGGAAATAATTTATTTAAATATGATATTGAACAAGAGAAAGTTATTTATTCGTATGGTCCAGAAAATAGTATAATTTCTAAGAATGATGAATTTAGAGATATAATTACTGACAAAAAAGGAAATTTAATATTAACGACAAAGGAAAGAATTCTACATTTGAAAAACGATACGCTATCTATAATTTCTACTCCCGGAGTTTCATTATTATGGTCATTTAAAGATGATAACAATAATATATTTTTACAAGCTTATTTAGATGAACCAAACGGAATCAGACTTATAAAATATGATGGCGAAAAATTTACATACATAAAAGATCATAATTTATCTCCGTATCCATTAGATAAAACCCCAATTTTCTATTCAGCAGACGCTTCAGGAAGTATTTATGCAGGGTTTTATGATATTAATGATGATAGAATTATCTTTAAATTTGATGGAAGTAAATGGACTCATATCAGAACACAAATTAAACCATTAATGTCAAATTATTTAGACGATGTAAAATCAGATTGTAATGGGAATATTTGGTTTACCGGAGTTTTCGGTACAGATGTAAAAAATTATGATGAAACATGGCAAAGAATTAAAATACCCTATGGAGAAAATAAAGTTTTTATACCCAATTATGTCTGTTTTGATACATCAAATTGTGATATTTGGTTGACAAATAATTATACCGATCAAGATACTGAAAGACCAGGATTAATAAGAATTTCAGGAAATGATACTACAACTTTTTTAACTAATGTTGAAGATATATATTCAATAGTATGTGCTAAAAATGGTAGAGTTTATTTTTATTCTGTCTCCAGTGGATTTGGATATATTGAAAACGATGTGGAATTTTTCATCAATGAATTTAAAAAATATGAACCCATACATTCAATGGTGAGTGATAAAGAAAGCAATATTTATTTAGCTTCATATAAATTTGGTCTAACAAAATATGATGGCAAATCTTTTACTTATTTAGGTTCAGGTGAAGGAAGTAATTCCGGATTTAGTGTATTTATTGATAATGATGGGTTTATATGGTTAACTGCGAAGCAAGGGCTGATGCAGTACGATGGATTAACTTGGCACAATTATACAGATGTTTGGCCTAAAAGTATGGTAAATGGAATGGCCCAAGACAAGAAAGGAAATTATTGGGTATCAACCTGGAAAGACGGATTATTTTATTGGAACAAAAACTCAAAACAAAAATATAATATTTTAAATTCAGGATTAAATACTAACCACCTTTCAAATGTTGGATTAGATCACAATGGGAACTTAATGGTTGCATCAAGTAATGGTGCTTCATTTTTAGAAATTCCAAATATTCAGTTGAATTATAGAGGAACCGGAACAGTATTTTTTGACTCTGATAAAAATGGAATTTATAATGATTCAATTGACATTCTGATGCCGGGACAAAAAGTAACAGACTTAGAACTCAATTCATGGGCTATTACTAATAGCATGGGACAATATAGATTTTACAGCAATCAAAGCTCAAATCACCAATATGAGCTTAAACTTGAGCCAAATGCAGAATCAACAACAGATAATCCAAATTCTGGTAATATTTTTAATTCTAACAGTAATTTACCTGATTTTGGATTCTGGAAAGAATATAACAATGATGTTAACATTTTAGTAACAAATTTTTCACCAATTTGTAATAGAGAATTTATTGTTCAAATAAATTTACTAAACAAGAATGTCAAGAAAATTAGTGGGATTTTAAAACTTAGTTACAGTAATGGACTAAATTTTATAAAAAGTTCAATTCCTATTAAGGAAAATTCTAATAGTCTAATAACCTTTGACCCAATTTACTTAAATAGCTTAGAAGGACAAAACATCAAATTAATTTTTAAAGCACCAGGCATTGAAGAAGATGAAACTGAAATTTATTTCAATGCAGTCTTTGAAACCGATGGGATAAGTTTTGCAGATAGCACATCAGATATTGTTCTATGCTCATACGATCCAAATAACAAAAAAGTAGAACCAACTGGACATTTTAAGGACAATACTTCTTTGATTGCAGATCCACTAAAATATACAATAAGATTTCAAAATGAAGGAACTTATAATGCCTTTGACATTACAATTATTGATACCCTGGATTCAAATTTTGATCCTTCATCATTTAATTTATTAGCATCAAGCCATGATGTGGAAACAAATATAGCCTCAAATGGAATAATCACATTCTTTTTCCGAAATATAAATTTACCTCCAAAATCTGAAGATGAAGTTGGTAGTCAAGGATTTGTCTCCTTCTGTATAAATACATTTTCTAATGTAAATAATAAACAGGAAATTCGAAATGCTGCAGGTATATTTTTTGATTTCAATCTTCCAATTTTTACAAATTTAACAAAATGGTATGTCGCAAAGGAATTGCCATTAAACTTTGAAGAAAAAGACATAATTGTTTATCCAAATCCATTTAGAAATCAATTTTCTATTCAATCAAAAAAAGAAAATATCAAAGAAGTAAGAGTTCAAAATATAATAGGACAATTTGTATATAATAAAACTCACCAAAACCCATCATTAAATGCAGATATCGAAATTAGCTACGCTCCTGCAGGTATATACTTAGTAAATATTGTTACTATTAACAATGACATTATATCTTTGAAGATCATTAAAAACTAATATGCTGATTGTTTGATTATACTAAATACTAATAAATATATAGTATAATATTTGGTATAATGTCAGACATTACAGTTTTCCTCTTACTAAAGCGTCATGAGCCACCTGAAGCATAGAGTATTATAATAAAAATTGGATTTATCCTGATATACAAATTGCATCGTCATTATTGTATATGCTGACATGCAAGTGCATTGTCAGTACTTTTTAATACTTCACATCGGAATTACCTGTTTTTTGAGGCAAAAAAATAGCCACTTAATTGCTTAAATGGCTATCATAATGGTTTTTCGATTTATTAATCCACAATTCTTGCTTCCTGAACAAGTATAGCCAGCTCATTATCTATAATTTCGATAAATCCGCTGTTAATACTGTAATTTATTATATTGCCATCGTCTTTGACGATTTTTACATTTCCTTCTGATAATGCTGATATCAATGGAGCGTGTCCGTTCAATATCTGAAACTGTCCTGAAGCACCAGGTACCGTGACAGATTTCACCTGCCCTTTAAAAAACTCCTTTTCCGGTGATAAAACTACAAGTTCCATAAGTCTTAATTAATTATATAACTCTTCTGCTTCTTTTATCAATTTCTCTCCGGCTTCAATAACTTCTTCAATAGTACCTTTAAGATTGAAAACTACTTCAGAATACTTATCCATTTCGCCATTCAGGATCATTTTAAATCCCTTGATTGTATCTTCGATTGGCACCAATGCTCCTGGTGTTCCTGTAAACTGTTCTGCAACGTGAAACGGCTGCGATAAAAATCTTTGTATCTTCCTTGCCCTGTTCACTATCATTCTGTCTTCTTCTGAAAGTTCTTCCATTCCAAGAATTGCAATGATATCCTGCAATTCTTTATACCTCTGCAAAATGTTTATGACTCTCTGAGCTGTATCATAATGATCGTCACCCAAAGTAGCTCTGTTCATGATCCTGGAAGTAGAATCCAGCGGGTCGATAGCCGGATAGATACCAAGAGCTGCCAGTTTCCTGCTCAATACTGTAGTTGCATCAAGATGCGCGAAAGTTGTAGCAGGTGCAGGGTCTGTAAGGTCATCAGCCGGAACGTAAACTGCCTGTACTGATGTGATAGAGCCTCTCTTTGTTGAAGTGATCCTCTCCTGCATTATACCCATTTCAGTAGCAAGCGTTGGCTGATATCCAACTGCAGAAGGCATACGGCCAAGTAAAGCTGAAACCTCTGAACCTGCCTGCGTGAAACGGAAAATATTATCGATAAAGAATAAGATATCCTTGCCCCCATTTGGGTCATTAAGATCACCATCTCTGTAATACTCGGCAACTGTAAGTCCTGAAAGTGCAACCCTTGCACGTGCTCCCGGAGGTTCATTCATCTGGCCAAATACCAGGGTTGCCTGAGATTTTCCAAGTTCCTCAAGGTCAACTTTCGTAAGATCCCAGCCACCTTTTTCCATATCTTCCATGAATTCTTTGCCATATCTGATGACATTAGACTCAAGCATTTCTCTCAACAGATCATTACCTTCCCTTGTCCTCTCCCCAACTCCTGCGAACACTGAAATACCTGCATAACCTTTTGCTATATTATTGATAAGTTCCATAATAAGAACTGTTTTTCCAACTCCGGCACCCCCAAATAATCCAATTTTACCTCCTTTAAGATAAGGTTCGATCAGGTCTATAACTTTAATCCCTGTAAACAAAACTTCAGTTTCTACAGACAGATCTTCAAATCTCGGAGGTTTTCTATGAATAGGATATGAGTCCTTGGTTTTTTCTACTGCACCTATCCCGTCAATTGCCTGTCCGATAACATTGAACAGCCTTCCTTTTATCTTTTCGCCAACAGGCATAGTTATGGTTTCTCCAGTGTCGTAAGCTAAATCTCCTCTTTTCAGTCCATCGGTAGAATCCATAGCAATACTCCTGATTGTATCTTCACCCAGGTGTTGCTGAACTTCAAGTATAAGACTTGTATCTCCCCTTTTAATCTCAAGTGCATTTAAAATTTCAGGTAGTTTTAAATCTTCACCAGAAAAAGTCACGTCAACAACAGGACCTATGACCTGACTTACTTTTCCAAAATTTGACATAAAGTTAATATTGTAGGTTAAAAAACTGTGCAAAGATATGTTTCAAAAATCAATATTAAAAATTATAATTAGTTTTTTAATTCTATTTTTAAAAATATTAAATAATCATGTGCTTATATATCTAATCCGGGCAAGCCAGAACCAAAGAGTTAAATGATTTAAGTTTATCGATTAACAATTTTTGAATTATGAATTCCAATACATTAAAAATCTTAATTCGTTAATCCTTGTTCGATATTTTCATTTCTTTTAATATAAAACGGAGTTCTATTGAATTATACCTAAAAATACACCATTTTGATTTTTATTACACTAATAATCAGAATTTACCAATTATTGAATGATGAATTTATGATTTCATTCAGAATATAATCAAATATTTCCTTGACCAGTTTATCCTGTTCTTCAGTAAGACTCTTGTCTTTTGGAAAATCTGAATAATGACTGAAAGTCTTGTCCCAGTTTTCCTTCTCGTGCTTTGAATTGGTGTAATTGACCTTGACTATAATCTCAAGACGGTTAAGTGAGCTTCCTTCCTGAGTAGGTGCCTGTGAAGTTACATTAAAAGACTGGATATTCCCGGAAAAAGTGATATCTGGGTCTGTATCATTATACACCAGGCTCGTCTCTTTTCTTACTTTGCTCCGCAATTCTTCTGAAAAACTTTGATTTAAATTGGCTGGAGAATTGAAAGCATTATTTTCAAAATCTTCCACATAATACGACTTTACATCAGGACTGATAGATATATCTTTAAACGTATACAGTAAAAAACATGATGTAAACATTAAACTTGAAAGAAATAAAAAGAAAAGTACGTATTTCATAAAATTATTTGATTTTGTTACTATTAACCGGTCAGTAGCTGGCAACCTTCAGTCAGCATTCTTCAGTCAACCACTTACTGTAAACAATCTACAATTAACAATTATTTGCAATTAAATATTTATATCGTATTCCTTGATTTTCCTGTAAAGAGTTCTTTCAGAGAGCCCCAATTCATCTGCAGCATTTTTCCTTTTCCCGTTATGCTTTTTCAATGCTTTTATGATCAGGGTTTTTTCCATTTCGAATATATTAAGATTTTCATCCAGGATTTCAATCTCATATTTCTGCTCATCCCTGCCACGGTTTAAACCCGAGTCACTTTTATCTTCCTTTTTAATTTCAATTTCATATTCATCCGGGAAAATATCCGTATTTTTCAATCTGTTCTCACTGATCAATCTGTCATTTTCGTAGTCATAATCCTTAACACTGACTGAAGGCAGACTCAGATCATTTATATTGACCAGATCATAAAACAATGATTTCAATTCACTGAGGTCCCGTTTCATATCAAAAAGAAATTTATAAACCAGCTCCCTGTCCTTGATGTCTTCGACTGAAGGGTTTCCGAGTGAAACAGGAAGATTTCTTTTAGCAATATCAGGTACTATTTCCAGCAGTTTATCCACAGAAATGAGTCTTTCATCCGAAAGTATCGACAATTTTTCAACCACATTTTTTAATTCTCTTATATTTCCCGGCCAACCGTAATTTCTTATCAATATCATGGCATCATCATCAGGTTCTATTGTCGGACTATTATATTTATCAGCAAAATCCCTTGCGAACTTCTTAAATAACAATAATATATCTTCAGTTCTTTCCCTGAGTGACGGAATAAATATAGGCACAGTATTTAATCTGTAATAAAGGTCTTCCCTGAATTTTTTTTCCTTTATTTTTTCCCGCAGGTCAACATTGGTAGCTGCAATAACCCTTATATCGGTATTGAGTACCTTGGATGAACCCACTCTTATGAACTCCCCGTTTTCGAGAACACGCAGCAGGTATGATTGGGTATCAAGAGGCATTTCACCTACTTCATCAAGAAAAATGGTACCTCCGTTCACTGTTTCAAAATATCCTTTCCTGTCGGAGGTCGCTCCTGTGAATGATCCTTTTTCATGTCCAAACAATTCGGAATTAATTGTGCCGGCTGGGATAGCAGCACAATTGACTGCTATGAATTCATTATGTTTTCTTGAGCTCAGACTATGAATTATCTTTGAAAAGACTTCTTTCCCAACACCGCTGTCTCCCTGTATCAGAACAGTCAGGTCGGTATTGGCAACCCTGGCAGCAGAACTTAGAGCTCTGTCCAGTTTTTCTGAATTTCCGACTATTCCAAATCTCCTTTTAATAGACTGAAGTTCCATTTTTTTTAATTTTCAATTATTTCTCCTTTCAATGTGGCACTGGTGGCTTCCTTTATTATCACATTAACATAATCCCCTGATTTTAAATTGCCTTTGCCCGGGAAAATGATGACTTTATTTTGTGTATTTCTCCCTTTTAGTTCCTTTTCTGATTTCTTTGATGTGCCTTCTATCAATACTTCAAAGATTTTGCCGATATCTCTTTTATTATGAGCCAGTGATATGGCATTCTGCAGTTTTATTATCTCATCCAGTCTTTTCTTTTTAACATCCAGAGGTATATCATCAGTCAGTTTGCGTTCTGCAATAGTTCTTGGCCTTTCAGAATAATAAAACATATATGACATACTGTAATCAGCATACTTCATTATACTTAAAGTATCCTGATGTTCCTTTTCAGTCTCAGTACAGAAGCCTGAAATGATATCAGATGAAACAGCCACATCAGGAACTATTTCATATATTTTGTCAATCCTGTTCGTATACCATTCCCTGTCATAAGTCCTGTTCATCAATTCAAGTATCCTGCTGTTACCCGACTGAACCGGAAGGTGGATGTATTTACAGATATTGTGATATTTTGCCATCATTTTTAAAACTTCATCAGTCATATCTTTTGGGTGAGATGTGGCGAACCTGACCCTCAGCAAAGGATTTACCTTTGCAACCATTTCCAGTAGCAAAGCAAAACTTATAAATTCTCCTGTTTCAGGATTTTGCCAGTGATAACTGTCAACATTTTGCCCGAGCAATGTTACCTCACGGTAACCCTTGCTGAAAAGATCATCGGCTTCAGCTACTATCGAAAAAGCATTGCGACTTCTCTCCCTGCCCCGTGTATAAGGGACTACACAAAAAGAGCACATATTATTGCATCCCCTGGTAATTGTAATAAAAGCAGAAACTCCATTTTCATCAAGTCTGACAGGTTGTATATCATCGTACGTTTCTTCTTTGGACAGCAGAACATTGATCCCTTTATTGCCGTGTTTTGACCATTCTACAAGCTCAGGCAAGCTCCTGTAGGCATCAGGACCGACTACAATATCCACTACTTTGTTTTCAAGGAATTCTTCTTTGAGTCTCTCTGCCATACAGCCAAGCACTCCGATCTTAAGATCCTTATTGTTCTTTTTCAGTTTTTTAAATTCCGTAAGTCTTTTAAGAACTGTTTTCTCCGCCTTATCTCTTATCGAACAGGTATTAATGAAAACCAGATCAGCTTCTTCAATATTTCTTGTAGCACTGTAACCTTCATTTCTCATGATCGAAGCCACTATTTCAGAATCACTGAATTTATTATTGACCTTCAGAGGATCAAAAAATACTTCTCCCTGCCTGGCTTCATCTATTTGTTTGTTATTCAATTCATTATCACTAAACATAAAGTCATTAATTTCATCAGACTGCAAATATATCACAAATATTCATATGATATGACATTTTGACAGAGAATTGTCCATTACAAGTCAATTATCAGCGGACATTAATTATTTTGTCAATGATAGATTTAACTTGTTTGTGAAAATTAGTCAACTTTTTTCAGAAATATTTATACTTTCAGAAATCACAATTTAATCAAAATGAAAGCATGATAATTATTCAAAGAAATAAAAATTACGTATGTTTGAATAAATTATTGGATCATGAAAAAATCAGATATTGCAGGCATACTTAGCATTTTAATAATCTCCTTTTCAGTTTTCTTCAGTTTTTACAGCCTTGTTCCGCACAAGATAAGTGGCAAAGATACCCCTGTCAACCAGTTTTCTACTGCAAGAGCATTGGAACATGTAAAAGTGATCTCAAAGGAGTTTCATTTTGTTGGTTCCGCATATCATAAAGTGGTCAGAGAATACCTGATCAAACAATTGGAGAAACTTGGACTGAAAACCGAAGTTCAATCACAATTTTCGCTTAATGAAAAATGGGCTGGAGCAACCATGAACCATAACATTCTGGCCCGAATAAAAGGGACCGGCAATGGCAAAGCAGTTTTGCTGCTCTCGCATTACGACTCTGCCCCATATTCTTCAAAAGGAGCAAGCGATGATGCAATTGGGGTAGCAAGTATCCTGGAAGGGGTCAGGGCTTTTATTGCAGGAGGTTCAAAACCCGAAAATGATATAATTATACTGTTCTCTGATGGTGAAGAAATTGGCCTTAATGGTGCAAAAGCATTCGCAGAGCATCATCCGTGGATTAAAGATGTTGGTGTTGTTATCAACTTTGAGGCAAGAGGAAGCGGAGGGCCTTCCTTTACCCTTATGGAAACTAATGGAGGTAACGAAATGCTTGTAAAAGCCCTGACTGCTGCAAAAACTCCTTATCCAGTTGCAAATTCATTTCTTTACAGTGTTTATAAAATGCTTCCAAATGACACCGATCTGACCATGTTCAGGGAAATATCAGATATTGAAGGATTTAATTTCGCTTTTATCGATGATTTTTATGATTATCACTGCTCCACTGATAATTTTGAAAATATCGATATCAATACTGTCGAACATCAGGGTTCATATCTGATGTCGATGCTGGACCATTTCAAAAATTATGATCTCCGGGGGATTAAATCATCGAAGGACTATATATATTTCAATTTTCCGGGAATAAACCTTGTATACTATCCGTTTTCAATGGCTTCCCCTATGTTATCAGGTATTCTAATTGTATTTCTTTTGCTTGTTGTATATGGTATTGTTGTTAAGAAGATCAGAATGAAAAACACTTTGAAGGCTTTTATCCCCCTGATATTGTCACTTATAGCAGGATTGGTTATAAGTATCTATGGATGGAAGTTTTTTAGCTATTTGCACCCGGCTTATTCAGATATTCTTCATGGTTTTCCTTACAATGGCCACGACTATATTTCCGGATTTAGTTTCCTGATTGCAGGCTTAAGTTTATGGATAACACTTCGATATTTCAGAGATCTGATGGTAGCTGAATTATTAGTTCCGGTAATGACCGTATGGTTGATCCTGACCGGATTTTTTACCTTTAAATTAACAGGAACTTCATTTTTTATTATCCCGGTTTATTTTCTTATGTTAGTATTAATTTCAGAGCTGATCTTCAGAATTCCTGATTACCTTAAGTCGTTATTATATACAATTGTAAGTATTCCTTCTTTAATAATGCTTGCTCCATTTATCGATATGTTTCCTGTAGGTTTGAAAATGAAAGCTGTTTTCATAAGCGCAATACTTGTAATCCTGCTGATTTTTTCCCTTATTCCTGTTTTTAAATATATCAGATTTCAGAAATTCATATATATAGCCTTGCTTGGCTTAGGAGTGATTTTTCTGACCAAAGCTGAGTTTACTTCCGGGTTCAATGCAAAAAGGCCAAAACCAAACAGCATTAATTATGTGTATTATGCTGAAGAAAACAAAGCAGTATGGGAGACTTTCAATATAGTGACTGATCCCTGGCTTGAAAAAATAATGGGAAGTAATATAAAAAGAGGCAGTCTTATGAGTACCAAATTAAACAGCAAATACAATGACCAGGTGACATTTTATTCTGATGCTCCACTGCTGAATATGCCACAACCGTGGATACATTATTTAAAAGACACTATTATAAATAATGAGAGAGTGATTGAATTTGAAGTAGAATCTAAAAGACCTGCAAATTACATCGAACTCATAACTTATAAGGATACTGAATTCAGAACTTTTGAGGTGAACGGAATTAAATTCAAAGATAATAATCTGAATTTTAAAAAAGGCAAAAACAGTATAGTGTCTTATTACATAACTGAGAAGGGTGAAAAACCACGATTCAAATTCTCTGTACAAAAAACAGTGCAACCTGAGTTGATATTATATGAAGCGTCTTATGATCTTTTAGAAAATTCTGATCTGAAAGTGCCTCCTCGTCCTGATGAAAATATTGCAATGCCATTTGTTCTTAACGATCAGATTATTATTGTTAAAAAACTAAACTGGTAGACATTAGTAAGTTTCTTGTCAGGGGTTTTCATCAGTGTTTCGGAACTTTTTAATGCTGTATGTATTTAAAATATCTCTAATTTTCAATATTCGGCATAATCTTTGCTATTTTATTGATTCAAAATGAACTTTTTACAAGACTTAATTGTAGATGTTAATGTGTAAAGGAAATTGGAATCAATTTAATCTCATGTTCGGATGTAATAATTGCATTATCATTGCACTTCAGGCTATTTTTCTAAAATAATACTTATAAAATTTCAATAAATGAGGCAACTTAAAATCACTAAATCTATTACTAACAGGGAAAGCCAGTCGCTCGAAAAGTATCTCCAGGAGATAGGTAAGGTTGACTTGCTCACTCCGGAAGAGGAAGTGGATTTAGCAAAAAAAATTAAGGAAGGAGACAAAGAGGCATTAGAAAAACTGACACAATCAAATCTTCGTTTTGTAGTTTCGGTTGCAAAACAATATCAAAACCAGGGTTTATCTCTGAGTGACCTTATAAATGAAGGCAATTTAGGACTCATAAAAGCTGCCCAGAGGTTCGATGAAACCCGTGGATTTAAATTCATTTCATATGCAGTATGGTGGATCAGACAATCAATACTGCAGGCACTTGCAGAACAATCCAGAATAGTAAGGCTGCCCCTGAATAAAGTAGGAAGCCTTAACAAAATAAACAGGGCTTTCGCTGCTCTGGAACAGGAATTTGAAAGAGAACCTACAGCTGAGGAAATAGCAAAATTACTGGAATTACCAGTAGAAGAAATTGAAACAACATTGGGAGTAGCTTCAAGACACGTTTCCATGGATGCTCCGTTTGTAGATGGAGAAGATAATTCACTTCTCGATATTCTTGAAAATCCGAATGCAATGGAAGCAGATGCTCACCTTGAATACGGTGAATCGCTTCAGCGTGAAATTGACCGATCCTTGAGTACACTTACCGGAAGGCAGAAAGATGTTTTAAAACTATATTTCGGCATTGGCATCGAACATCCTGTAAGTCTTGAAGATATAGGTGATATGCTTGGATTGACAAGGGAAAGGGTAAGACAAATAAAAGATAAGGCTATCGGTAAGCTCAGGGAAAATTCAAGGAGTAAATTGCTCAAGCACTATCTGGGAGCATAGAAATATTGACTTTTCGCTTTATTATGATGCCATCTAAAACTGACATAGGCAAATATGCCGAAGATACGGCATGTCAATATCTCATTTCAAATAACTACCTTATCCTTGAAAGAAACTGGAGATATAAAAGAGCTGAAATAGATATCATAGCCAATGACACCAGTTCAGATACACTTGTATTTATTGAAGTTAAATCACGATCTTATACTTTTTTTGGTGAACCTGAATCATCAGTTTCCGAAAAAAAACAAAAACTGGTCTCGGATGCTGCTGCTGCATATATGGAACAAATTAAATATAACTGGGCTGTGCGATTCGATATAATAGGAATAGTTTTTGAAAATGCGGACAAACACTCTATAAGCCATTTTAAAGATGCTTACCTTCTGTGAACAGTGAAAAGCGTGTCAGTCCGCTGACGGATGAAAAATGAAAATGCATTTCCTTAATTAACGCATGATTAATAAAAAACTGAAAATGCAAAATGGTTTATAATCCAAAATTAAAAATTGTTAATCCTTGATCTTAAATCAAAATGGATTAATATACAGCAACATTCAATATAAAAAAGCTATTCATCCACTGAGAATTTAAAGCAGATATATCATTCCACTAAACCCTCTAAACTCCCTAAACCTTCTAAACCTCATAAACTTTATAAACTATATAAACCTGAAAAACTTCATAAATATTAAAACATTTTCCTCCATTTACAATTTTTTTTACTCAATACTTGTATAATTCAAAAAAACATTTTTATCTTTGCGCTCCCGAATAACAAAAGGGATAATTAAAGATAATAAACGGATTAAAATATAGTAAAATGAAAAAAGGAATTCATCCTGAAAATTACAGACTGGTAGTATTTAAAGATTTCTCTATCGATGAGTCTTTTATAACAAGTTCCTGCGCACCCTCAAAAGAAAAAATAGTATGGGAAGACGGAATAGAATATCCGCTGGTGAAACTGGAGATATCTTCCAAATCTCACCCTTTCTTCACAGGCAAGGTTAAATTTGTTGACTCTGCCGGAAGGATTGATAAATTCAACAAAAAATTTGCCAAATTCAATAAAAAATAAATTAAACTATAGAGTTTTTTTAAAAAGCCTTGTTGTCGTTCAGCAAGGCTTTTTTTAATTACGATTACGCACCCCTTCGTCTAAATTAAAATTAAAAATATAAAATTTGAAACTTATAATTAATTCCCTGATCATCACGTTTTACAACTGTGAAGCAATACGCTCGTCCAAAATGAAATTTTCCCACCACAATCATTGATTATCAAATGTAAACGATTTTTCCGGCAAATGTAATTTTTATTCTGAATTTAAAGGTATTAAAATTGCAGCAAGAGGACAGAGCTTGTGCCGCATCTGCGGTAAGTCCTTTGCTGCGGAGTCCTGCTCTGTTATAAAGATCTTATCGGTACATTTAAAACCTTCCAACCCTTATACCTTCCTACCCAGATACCTTGCTACCTTAGTAAATCGTAATTCGTAATTTGAAAATTCGTAATTCAAAACCTACCTTCCCTTCACAAACTTTCCACTCCTCACTCTCCCTTTTTCATCAACCCTACGTACAATATAAACCCCCGGGCTGAAATCATGCAACTGTACTATGTAAGTATTGTCTTTCAGAGAGCCTGACCATTTACTTAGGATATTACCTTTGATATCTGAGATTGTATAATTGGATTCTCCTCCTTTTTCATCATAGATGTAGAGTGTATTGTCAGCAGGATTGGGATATATCGACAAACTGTCTTCAGAAAGAATTTCTTCAACTCCAACAGTATCACCATTCTGGCAGCCAGGTACCAGGCAACCATATTGATCTACTTTGAGGAGCCATGCAGGTAAAGAACCTAATGAGTCATTTTCTTTTGGAGCAAACCTTAGAGTGCCATACATATAATATCCTCCATCAGGAGCATATATTATATCAGTGAGTTCATGATTAGGACTTTGCTCCGGATTATCTATCAGGCTATATGACCTCAACCATAATTTTTCACCATCTTCATTTATTTTTTCCAGTATGCCTACTGTCATTAAAGCAATTCCATTTTGCCACAATGAATCCTTTTGTTCATCTGTCAGGTTGTAGGGATAATTCACCTGGTATCCTGTCAGCAAATAACCATCATGCTCTTGCGACTCAATGATATTCGTTGATTTATAATATTGATCAATTTCAAAATCCAGGCCCCAGGGTTTTTCCCACATTTGGACAAAACTATCTATTTAGTTTGAATACCCGTTGTCTTATTTTGGAATAAAAGTTCGCAGGATTGGTTTTCTGATAGTAATAAATATAATTTGAAGTACAAATATAATCTCCACTCCTCGTTTGCAATAGTTTAAAAACCGGACCTCTCATCGTATCTGTCCTGTGGACAATTTTAAAGTTGCCTGCAAGATCAACCTCATATATTATTCCTTCGGTAATTCGTTTTATATATTGTCCAAACACAAAAGGCAAATCCGTATATGATGTACCCACTAAAAAACTGCTCCCTGTCCAATGCAGAAATCTTGGATTATCAGCTATATCTTTCTTTCCAAATATTAAATATTTTACACTATCTGTTTTAATGTTTATTATACAAATTTGAGCATCGGCATATTTTGAATATGGCGTCTCTTGTACTGTCAATACTATAGCAAATAAAGAATCATTTATCTTTACCATATCATGCAAAAATGCAGATTCATCAATCTGGCTTTCGAAAGGTATTTTCTTAATTATCTCTCCACTGCTTATATTGTATAGCATTACGTATCCATCAGCTTCGATGTTATAATCAATCCCAATTCCAACAATTAGAGTATCACCTGAAATAAATGAATTATTATTTTCATTATAAGAATAAAGTCTCTGAGATTCGATATTAATATATCTTCTAATTAAATTGCCCTTTAAGTCAATTTTTGTCATATAACATGCATAATAATCAAAAGTATCATGATCATCTCCATTGCCTAAACAAATTAAGGTATCATGATATAAAATAATCGGTCCAGACTGGTTTATATGTTTCATAATATCAATACCTTTATTGAAAGTAGATTGAGATGTCAGGAAAATATTTATACTAAAAAATAAAATAAATAACAGAAATAAATTTTTCATAGTTTTGATGATAAAAAATAGGCTCTGCCTGATTATTGACAGAGCCTGAAATTAAAAAATTATTCCACTATAAGTTTTCCACTATACACTTTTCCTGATTTGTCAGTTGCGTGATACAGGAAGGTTCCTTTCATAACATCGAGGCTGATCCTGATATTTCCTTCTATCTCAGAACAATCCCTGTCATATATAAGCTGTCCATCCAATGAGTATATCCTGATAGCTGCAATTGCCTTTTCTTTCACTCCATTTATCACTTCAAATTCTCCATCGCTTGGGTTAGGCATAATCACCAATTCTGATTTATTGTTTTCCTGAGCAGGTTTTTTGAAGTTCCATTGTCTGTCTTCCCTGTTCTGAAGTTCAGAGAATACATAACCATAGAAAAATTCAAGAATTGCCCTTGCCTTGCCTTGGGCATAATCAGTACCGGAATTTGCGAATTGCTCCATTTGTGTTTTCTCCTGAGCTGTTAGCTGTGCTTCATATCTTCTGTCATTATATACACTGATCAATAATTGTGTCAAAGCCAAATATTGATTTATTTCTCCGATTTCCTCTCCCGAAAGTGTGCGATCCGCAAGCTGGTCTCTTAAATAATTAACGCATGCATTATAGTTTCCTTCGTCCATGTAGGTCTGAGCAATATCAAATCTTGATCTGAACAAACCTCTTTTGCCGTGCCATGAACGGAGATTAGTGTAATTGATATTACCATTGTCAGTAAATACAACTTTCGCCAATGCATTGCCTATGATATGAGTAAGTTTCATTTCGAGGTAATTCAATTTTATGACCAGGCGTGTCCTGACTGTCGATTGTCCATATACCTGTCTCAGAGTATTCTGCTGGTTGGGGTTTAGTGGACTGCTTTGACCGAAGCAGAACTGATAAACTATATCATTGAGCAAAACATCGGGACTTGCAGAAAAAACGCTGACCATCTGAGCTCCAGTAAATACATCTGACTGACCTATGAGCGCTTCTGCTGCTATTATCTCTCCATTATTCATGTTAAAAATCAAAAGTGTACCATGACAATTGATATTGTTAATTGAACAAGCGGTGATCACAGTATCACCCTCTGAAAAAACATCACTCTTAGAATTAAAAAAAGAATCAAATTCAGGATCAAAATTAACTTTTCTGGATATGAACTTTCCTTCCAAGTCAAATTTACTTTGATAAGTAGCATAATAATAGTATGAAAATGAATCTGTACCATTGCCATAGCAATAAATTGTATCATCAATACAGATCATTGGCCCTGCCTGGCTGATAAACTTCATTATTTTTTCAGCTTTATTGAATGTGTTTTGTGAGTATATAGTGAAGTAACACAAAATAAAAAATGGTATAAAAAATCTTTTCATCATTATTATATAAAAAATTGTGCTGCAGCACATAGTTACAGCACAAAGGTGAATTATTTTATTCTATTACTAAATTTCCACTTCCGACTTTTCCACCAGAAGTTATCACTTTATAAATGTAGGTTCCAGCTTTTGGAGCATCCATTTTTACAGTCACTGCTTTAAGTTCAGTGTCGTACTTTTTATCATAAACCAATTTGCCGAGCATATCAAATATCTGAATACTCTGTATTGATGCCGCATTTTCAATCAATCCAATTTCAAATACCCTGATCGTCACGGTTTGCAACCGTGAAGCAATACGCTCTTCTCAAATGAAATTTTCCCACCACAATCATTGATTATCAAATACAAATGTATATAAATTCTCCTGGTAAATGTAATTTTTATTCTGAATTTTTATGTATAAAGTTTGCAGCAAGAGGACAGGAGTTCTTTGCTGCGGAGTTCTGCTCCGTGATAAAGATCTAATTGGCATCATTTAAAACCTTCCAACCTTCTACCCTGTCACCTTTCTGACTTTCAACCATGCTACCATGCTACCTTCTTCCTTTCACAAACTTACCTCTCCCCGTTGGGGCGATTAAAAACAAAACTGGTAGGAAACACTACATCCAGCCCCCTGCAAAAAATCGATTATGCATATAATGTTAGAAACTGGATGAACAGGATAAACAATACAGCAAATCTAACTGATCTAGTGAATGATTTGTTTGCTTTCAGAATTAATTATGATTCTATTTCAAATAATTATACAGATGTAATTAAACAATACAATAGTAATATCTGCGAAACATATTGGAAAACTTCTACCGATAATAAAGAACGAAGGTATGGCTATTTATATGATGACCTCAACAGGATGAAAAATTCGTATTATAAAAATGTGACAACGGGTAGTATTTACAATACCTACAACGAGGGTTTAAGTTACGATAAAAATGGTAATATCACATCATTGCAAAGAAACGGAGGAATTGAAGTTCAGAATTCAACGACCCAAATCGACAATATGACATATTATTATGATCCATTAATCAAAAACAGACTCATGAAAGTTATTGATGCCACAAATAATGTAAGTGGCTTCGATGATGATGGCACCGGCACGCTTGCTTCAGATCCTTCAAATGACTATGCTTACGATGCATTTGGCAATATGACCAAGGATGAAAACAAAACTATCACTGCGATCACCTACGATCACCTCAATCTGCCCCTAAAGATAACTTTTTCAAGTGGTTATACAATACAGTATATCTACGATGCGTTGGGTACAAAGATGAAGAAAACAGTTACTCAAGGCAGTACAGTGAATACAACAGAATATCTCAATGAATTCCAGTATCTGAACGGCACTCTTCAGTTTATACAACATGCCGAAGGATATGTGAAATATACAGTAGGAGGCAGTTCAGGTTTTTATAATTATGTATATCACATCAAGGATCATCTTGGCAATATCAGGGTGTCATTTACCAAGCAACTGACCAATAACACTGCAAAACTGCTGAAAGAAAATCATTATTACCCCTTTGGGCTCAAACATCCATACAATAGTACAGAATTTGATTATTACTACAATACATCCACCAGTTCATTGAGCATAGGACCTATGACCAACTCAAACCGCTACCAGTACAACAGCAAAGAATGGCAGAATGAACTAAGTCTTAATCTTTATGACTACGGTGCTCGTATGTTTGATCCTGCTATCGGCAGATGGGGAGTTGTGGATCCTTTGGCAGAGAAATATCAATCCTGGAGTCCGTATAATTATGTGTATAATAATCCGCTGAAGTTTGTGGATCCGACGGGGATGGGACCTGATGATTCATATTATGATGAAGATGGTAATTTTTTATATAAAGACAACAGGAAAACTGATTATATAAGGATTGTGAAAAATGAAAATCTTGATAAACTTTATCCAGAAATTTTGAAACATAAAGGAGATGAACGAAGCAGATTCCTTGATAGTTATTTTCAGAAGAATAGTACGCTTGCCAGTGATGCTGAAATTTCAGCCAAATCTTGGTCAAAAATCACAACAGATGTTTTATATACAATGGATGAAGTAGATATTTCAAAACTTCATAATGGGCAGATATCAGTAATGAATTTTGGAAAAAAGATGAGTATAATGATCCAATTAATAGATTAAGCTTAGCCAATACTTATATTCAAGATAATAACAAGATTAAAATTTCTATTTATTTATGGGGCAGTAAAGCTGATAGATCTTTAAACTCAGTTTCAAATATAAAAAACACATTAGGAATTCATGAGTATCTTGGGCATGGAATTAAAGGATATGGAGATACTACGTTTGATCATCATAAGGCTTATGAACTGCAAATGAAACATCCTACATGGAAAAATACTACCCCTGAATTTAAAGAACATATGTTATTGAATTATAAAAAATATAAAAATTAATGAAATATGAATAAAAATTTATTGAAATTTTTTATTGTTATCCTAGTGTTGATTTCATGTTCAGGTTGTAATAGGAATAGTGCTGAAGGGAAAAAAGGTATCAATATTTCATTAGCAAAAGTTTATACCAACTTAACTATCAACCAACTTGATACTTTTTTTAGATTACCAAATCTTTCTTTTATGTTAATTTTTGAAAATGGAGGTGACTCTATGTATCATTTATCTTTTAATGAAATGTTCGGCTCAATTAACAATAATAAAAGCTTTTATGCCCTTCTAAATTGTTCAAACAATGATAGCATCAGGTTAAATTTATATCCACATTCGAGTTTAGAACAAATCCTATCTGGAAAATCTGTTGATACAGTATTTTTTAAAGCTAAATCACAGGACATTATAAATGAATTTGAAAAATGTAGTGACGAATATTTAGGCAAATTATTAGAAAAATATACAAGAAATATGACTTTCGTTTATAAAGATCCTTTAAATAAATTTAAAGTATCTTGCAACAGACAAGGATTTGAAGCACCCAAAGATAATTCTGCTATTGAATAAAATATTTTTTAATATATAACCTCAACTACTTAAAGTTTGCAACTTGAAAGGGATATAATTTGATATGGGCAAGTTGGGCTATTTATATGATGACCTCAACAGGATGAAAAATTCGTATTATAAAAATGTGACAACGGGTAGTATCTACAATACCTACATCGAGGGATTAAGTTACGATAAAAATGGTAATATCACATCATTGCAAAGAAACGGAGGAATTGAAGTTCAGGGTTCAACTACAACTATCGACAATCTGAATTATTCTTACGACACAGCAATAAAAAACAGACTGGTAAAAGTAAGTGATGCTACTAATAACATATCAGGTTTTAAAGATGATGCTGCTCCAGGTAATGATACTTCCAATGATTATGATTATGATGCAAATGGCAATATGACCAAAGATGAAAACAAGGCAATTACTGCCATAACATACAATCACCTGAATCTGCCTGTAAAGATAACATTCTCTACTGGTTATAAAATAGAATACCTCTATGATGCGTTAGGTACAAAAGTCAAAAAGACAGTGACACAGGGCAGTACAGTGGCTACAACAGAATACAGAGAAGGATTTCAATATCTCGGTGGAGTGCTTCAGTTCATACAGCATATTGAAGGTTATGTCAATTATCTGAATGCCGGAGGAGGCAAATACAATTATGTGTTTAATTATCTGGATCATCTGGGCAATGTCAGAGCCAGTTTTGCTAAGGATCCGGCTACTGGTCTTCCTAAAATACTGAAGGAAAACCATTATTCGGTCGTTGTTGGTGTTTTCACCGATAGGGAGATGGATAGAATGCATTGAATATTTCCGCTAACGTGAGTACCTTACCACCGAATTTCAGGCAAAAGCCGGAGATCCCTGGTTCGGAGTAGGCTGTGCCTACTTCGATGAATAACGACCAAAGCAAGATAATTAATAGACTCATTTTTCGTATTTGACATAATGGTTTTTTATAAAATCAATTATTGAAAATAAAAAAGTCTCAAATGCAAATTTATAATATTTAAAAACTTTAATTTTGAGATTAATGTAAAATAAATCGGAGGAACAGCCTCCGCTGAACGAGTACTTACCAAAGATGGGCCAAATGCTCCATTGAAATTTGAGAAAGGAACAAAATATGGAAATAAACAAGTTTCTCCTGATAAATTATACATCAAAAGATGAAAAAGGTAATAACATTATTAGTTTTGGTATCTGTTTTGTATTTATATTCTTGTACTCAAATTTGTATTAAGTATAAATTTGAAGCAAATAATAAATTGCTATTTGAATTCGATAAAAACGATATTGAGTTTTATGACACATCCCAAGTCAGGGGATATATACAAATACATGAAATCAGATTAAAAAAAGATTTTTATAAAGATTCAATATTAATTTTAGAATGTCCTGTAATTTTAATATGTGAAATCAATGGAAAAGAATATTTTCGGGCTAAACATTATACATTAACACAATCTCAACCAGGTTTGGGTGTATTTTACCATTTTGATCCTGATTGTAGCAATAAATGGAATTTCAATGAGACAGATGCCACAGGAGCATATAGAGGTGATACTTTTAAAATTTTTACAAATAATGAATGTAATTCAATTGAATTATTTCATGAAAAAAAAGAGATTGTAAGTCATTTAGAAGATTATTACAATAAGCAAGAATACTTTCGTAACTACACAGATACGGCCAGGTTAGCACATGAAATCCTTTTTTGATCCTTATTACATCAATGCATTGAAGGAAAGTGGGGTGCAGATAAAATGAGAGCCTGAGTATTTTTTATATAGGCTATTCTCAATCTACCCCTAAAGATAACTTTTTCAAGTGGTTATACAATACAGTATATCTACGATGCGTTGGGTACAAAGATGAAGAAGACAGTGACACAGGGCAGTACAACAAATACTACAGAATACCTTGGTGATTTCCAGTATCTGAATGGCACACTTCAGTTTATACAACATGCCGAAGGATATGTGAAATATACAGCAGGAGGCAGTTCCGGTTTTTACAATTATGTGTATCACATCAAGGATCATCTTGGCAATATCAGGGTGTCATTTACCAAGCAACTTACCAATAACACTGCAAAACTGCTGAAAGAGAATCATTATTACCCATTTGGGCTCAAACATCCATACAACAGTACAGAATTTGATTATTACTACAATACATCCACCAGTTCATTGAGCATAGTACCTATGACCAACTCAAACCGCTACCAGTACAACAGCAAGGAATGGCAAAACGAACTCAGTCTCAATCTCTACGACTACGGAGCCCGTATGTTTGATCCGGCTATAGGCAGATGGTGAGTTGTGGATCCGCTGGCAGAGAAGTATGGGGCATGGAGTCCATATAATTATGTGTATAATAATCCATTGAAGTATGTGGATCCTACGGGGATGGAGGGGGAGTGGTATCCGGAATATGATGAAAAGAATAGAAAAATAAACTTAGTCAAAGAGACAGGAGATACCAAAAAATCTTTAGAGAAATGGGCAAACGGAGCATTTAGTGTTAAGCAGGTATCTGATCTATATAACAGCATGTCTGAAGATGGAAAGATCGATATGAGCAATACATTCATCGGAAAATTTGCGGAAGGATTTTTAGCCGACCAGGATGAATTTAATTGTTTCTCGGAAGTAGCAAATGGAATTAAAGGTAATACCAGAGATAAATATGGAGAAGGACGTGGGAGTGATATTAAAAACCTCAGTAAAATAGGATATAAGGAATCTGCTTTAAATGAAGAATCACTAAAAACTGCTCAACCTTTTAAAAGTGCTTTTGGATATACTATGAAGGATTCGGATGGTGATTATTATGGTGATGGCAAATTGGAACATGTTGAAATAAATGCTGGCAAGGATAGTTAAGACACTACATGGGTTTTGACCAAAGATGGTTACAATAGTAAATTGCAGTTTCAAAAAGGTATTCAATATAGGGATCAAACTCCGGACAAAATATATAAAAAGTGATGAAAATGAAATGTTTTATAATTGGGCTTTTAATATTAGCACTTTCTTCTTGTGCTAAAAGTCAGATTAAGTTTACACTTTTAGCAAATGAAAAACCTGTAATGGTTATTTTGCCAAAAGATATTGAATTCTATGATACTTCTCAAATTAGAGGATATACCCAAATTCATGAAATAAGACTAATAAAGGACTTTTATAAAGATTCTATTTTGACTTTGCTATGTCCATTAAACATGATTTGTGAAATAGATGGCAAAGAGTTTTTTAGGGCTGACCATTTTTTCCTTACACGATCAGAACCAACACTGGCAGTAAATTTTCATTTTGATCCCTCATGTATTAATAAATGGAGATTTAATGAAACAGAAGCAGGAGTTTATAGAGGCGATACAGTTTTCATTTATACAAGAAATGAGTGTAATTCAATTGAATTACTGCATAGCAGAAATGAAATAAAGGAAAATAAGAAGTATTATAAAAAGCAAAAATATTTTAAAAACTATATAAAAAAGAATCGCTTAGCTCATGAGTTATTAGGTGATCCTTATTACATTAATGCATTGAAAGAAAGCGGTGTGAAGATAAAGTGAGAGCCTAAGGATTTTTTATATTGGATATTCTCAATCTACCCTAAAGATAACTTTTTCAAGTGGTTATACAATACAATACCTCTATGATGCGTTAGGTACAAAAGTCAAAAAGACAGTGACACAGGGCAGTACAGTGACAACAACAGATTATAGGGAAGAATTTCAATATCTCAGTGGAGTGCTTCAGTTCATACAGCATGCTGAGGGTTATGTCAATTATCTGAATGCCGGAGGAGGTAAATACAATTATGTATTTAATTATCTGGATCATCTGGGCAATGTGAGAGCCAGTTTTGCTAAGGATCCGGCTACTGGTCTTCCCAAAATCCTGAAGGAAAACCATTATTCGGTCGTTGTTGGTGTTTTCACCGACAACAATCCTGATCTTCACAATAATGCCTATATTTTCAAAAATTTGTAACAGTTACCAAATACGCTTGTTCAAATTGTAGCTTAAATACTGACATTATTTTCATTGAATATCATTTACAAAGCAACAACTTATTTTCAATTCTTAACTTGTTTAAAATATAGAAATTCAGTCGTTGTTTGTGTTTTCACCGACAACAAGTCAGTGGCACAATTTCCTCAATTCATTATGGCAATGCCTATCGATTCATAAACTTGTAACCTTGATGAAATACGCTTGTTTTAAAAAACGCAATAATCATGATAAAGTTATTGATAATTAAAACTTTAATCTTTTTTCTTGTTACTTTTTCTTTTAATCGATCGTAAATACTAAAACGCTGGAAATTTTACCATATTTTTTCATTCTTTAATATTTTGAAAAGCTTTAAAATTCAGTTTCCACAATGAAAAAGTTATTTTCATTATTGAAATGACATGTTTTCAATACTTAAATTCATTATCAAATAAAAAAAATTAAAATTTCTGAAATTTTTTTGAACAATAACTTGTTATATATTATTAATTATTATAATTTTACATTTATTTTACAGACAAAATTATTCCTATGGAAAGAATTTTAAAAATATTGATAATCAGTATTATTTCTTTTTTAATTGCTCTTTGGGTTATCACCGGCGTAAATTCCTGCAATGACAAAAAAGTTGATCAGCTCGCTGAGACGGAAACCGATACTACCACTATGACAGGAGATACAGTTGAGCTGGCTGATGATATTTTCAGCGATGAGGTTGGCACGGATACAGATGCCATATCGAATACCGTTGCTCAAAACAACACTGCTGATAATTCTGAATTGACCAATTATGTCGGAGATGAAGAACCGACGGCAAACGATGAAACAGTTGTAAAATCTGAACCAAAAAAAGAAGAATCAAAAAAAATTGCTGAATCAAAACCGGGTACTTCATCCAGACCTTACTTCATCGTCGCAGGTAATTATATCGACAAAAGCAACGCAGATGTGATGAAAAGAAAACTTCAGAAGCTGAATTTCAACAATGCCGAAGTTGTAAATTTTGATCTGTCTCAGTACTTCACTGTGATTGCCGGAAGATATAATACTCAATCTGAAGCAGATAATCTGGCATCAAAGCTAAAAAACAAAGGTATTGATTGTTATGTAAAGAAAAGGCAAAACTGACAATGTGCGGAAGGGCAAGTCTGACCAGAAATGAAAAAGAACTTGAAGACAGGTTTGGTTCTTCATTTTACAGCGAAGATATAGAACGGTACAATCCCGTTCCAAATTACAATATTGCTCCCGGACAATTTTTACCGCTTATAACAAACAGCGACCCCGGCCATTTCAATATTTTTAAATGGGGATTGATCCCATTCTGGTCCAAAGACTCAAAATCAGCATATAAGCTCATTAACTCACGAGCTGAGACCCTTGAACAAAGTTCCGTATTCAAAAGTGCATTCCAGAGGAGAAGATGCCTTATTCCACTTGATGGGTTTTATGAATGGAAGATAAACGGAAAATCAAAAATACCATACAGAATTGTAAAGTCGGATTACAGTATTTTTTCTGCTGCAGGAATCTGGGAAAACTGGAAAACGCCGGAAGGAAATGAATTATTTACTTTCAGCATTATAACGGTTGAAGCAAATGAAACTGTCGCAAGACTTCATAACCGGATGCCAGCAATACTTTTTGCAGACGAAGAGAGATTTTGGATTGATGACAACATAACACTCAAGGAAGCCGGTTCATTATTGAAGCCCTATCCTTCTGAACTTATATTTGCATATCCTGTTTCACAAAAAGTGAACAATGTGAGAAATAATACACCCGATCTATTAGTTGAAATATCCGAAGATCCGGTATCTCAGGGTAAGTTGTTTTAAATTTATCGGGATATTGTTTCTTTTTAAAAAAATTGTAAAAAAAAACAAACAGTTAGTTAAAATATTGGTGCTAAATTGATATTTTTGTGGAAATAATAACAGAACAATATTTTAAAAAAAATAATATATGAGTTATCTCGAATTCGATAAGACAAAGTTAATAAATCTCTCATTTTCATTAAATCAGGAATTGCTCAGATCGAACAGGAGCGGTTCCTATTCATCTACAACTCTAATATTCTGTAATACAAGAAAATATCATGGCCTTTTAGTGACACCTCAACCGATGATCGATGACGAATTGCACGTATTGGTGTCCGGGATTGACCCTACAATCATTCAGCATGATGCAGAATTCCATCTCGGTATTCACAGGTATCCCGGAGGAAAATATTCTCCGAAAGGGCATAAATATATGCGCGAAATAATAATTGATTCTATCCCCAAGATAGTTTACAGGGTAGGTGGTGTAGTTTTCTCAATAGAAAGTCTTTTTGCTTCCAGTGCCGACAGAATGCTGATAAAATATACAGTCGAAGAGTGCAATTCCCCGACAACAATAAGACTTCAGCCATTTCTTGCTTTCAGGCAAAGACACAGACTGAGCAAGGCAAATAATTTTATTGACAAGACATTTAAGCCATCTAATAATGGTGTCAATTTCAAATTGTATCAGGGCTATACTCCGGTTCATTTTCAGTTTTCAAAAAATACTGAATATGTGCACACACCGGACTGGTATTACAATATTGAATATGAAAAAGAAAGAAACCGGGGGTACGATTTCATGGAGGACCTTTTTGTTCCCGGATTTTTTGAATTCGGCCTCAAAAAAGGAGAAAGCATAATTCTATCCTTAGGAACTGATGAAATAAACCCTGCAGGATTGTCGAGGATGTTCAATAAAGAAAAAGAACTAAGGAAAAAACGCTTCGATTTTAAAAGTTCACTTGAAAATGCTGCAGATCAGTTCATTCAGAGACGTGATGGCAAGACTGATATAATTGCCGGATATCCCTGGTTTGGTGTGTGGGGAAGAGATACATTTATTTCATTGCCCGGATTAACTTTGAGTACAGGCAGATTTGACATTGCCAAAGCTGTTCTGGATACCATGAGCAAAAGACTCAATGGTCCCTTATTCCCGAATGTCGGTACTGACAGTCAGGCTGCATTCAATTCCATTGATGCTCCGCTGTGGTATTTCTGGGCCGTTCAGCAATATGCCTATGAAACAGGAAATTTAGAAGCAGTCTGGAAAAGCTATGGTTCAAAAATGCTGGCAATACTTGAAGGATATAAAAATGGTGCAGAGTACAATATCAAAATGCATGAAAATGGACTGATAAGCGGTGGTATTCAGGGAAAAGCACTAACCTGGATGGATGCTGTAACTGAGGGCAAAGCAGTTACACCCAGAATAGGTATGCCTGTCGAAATAAATGTGTTGTGGTTCAATGCGATAAGTTTTTATCTTGAGCTGGCTGAAAAATATGGTAAACAGAAAACCTTGACAGCATGGAAAGAAATACTTGAGAAGATCTCAAAATCATTTACTGAAACTTTCTGGGATGAGAATAAGGGATATCTCGCTGATTATGTTGATGGTGAATACAAAAACTGGGATATACGGCCAAATATGATCTTTGCTGCTTCTCTCCCCTATAGTCCTGTTTCGGACTATATCAAGGCTGCAATAGTGAATAAGGTAAAGGAGGAATTACTGACAGTCAGAGGCCTGAGAACATTGTCTCCAAGCAATCCCGAATATAAGGGAGTATATGAAGGAGATCAAAGCACCAGAGATAAAGCTTATCATCAGGGTACAGTATGGCCATGGCTTTTCGGACACTATGCCGAAGCATATCTGAAAATAAGAAAAAAAAGCGGCATTCATAAAATGGAATGGTATCTTGAGCAATTTGAACAGACTATGTATGAACACGGTATAGGTACAATTTCAGAAATATTCGACGGTGATCCCCCTCATACTCCAAGAGGAGCCATATCACAGGCATGGAGTGTAGGTGAAATACTAAGAGTGATGAGTATCATTGAGAAAGTGAAAAGTGAAAAGTGAAAAGTGAATAATTGAAAATTGAAAATTTTGAGGCAAGTTGCAACAGTAGGCAATACAGTGAAGAGTGAAAAGTGAAGAGTGAAAAGTGAAAAGTGAAAAGTGAAAAGTGAAGAGTGAAGAGTGAAAAGTGAAGAGTGAAAAGTGAAGAGTGAAAAGTGAAGAGTGATAAGGTAGTAGACAACTGCAGGCAGAACTTACTGCTCAGTCATAAGTCGGGATTAAGTATACTTAAAACTGAAGACTGAAAATCTGCTGGGTTTTAACTTATAAATGATAGCTGATAATTGAAAAAATTTAGAAAAAAATAGTTTGCATGCTGATGAAACAGGAAAAATTTTATTTAAAATCCTGAAATCATCGGGAAGAATTAAAACACTGATCACAGATCACTGAAAAACTGAAAAATATGAAAGTATTGATGTTCGGTTGGGAATTTCCGCCACATATCGCAGGAGGACTGGGCACTGCATGTTATGGCCTCGTAAAGGGTCTGATGAAAAGATCAGTCGATGTGACATTTGTAGTTCCAAAAGCCTTTGGTGATGAGGATAAGGATGTCAGGATCATAAATGCCAGCGATGTGACACTGAATATTTTCGATAAACATTTTATTGATTTTCAGAAGAATCTTAAATATATGGAGATCAATTCAAGGTTGATACCATATCAGACTCCCGAAGAGTATTTCAGATTGCTGAATGCAGAGGAAAAAAGCACAACCGAAGAAAATACATCGGTATTTTCAGCTTCCTATAAATTTGCTGGTGCTTATGGAAAAAATATCCTGGAAGAAGTTCAGCGATATGCCATGATAGCTGCAGAAATAGCAAACAAAGAACAATTTGATATCATTCATGCTCATGACTGGCTGACTTATGAAGCCGGAATTGCAGCAAAGAAAATAAGCGGGAAACCCCTGGTAGTGCATATACATGCCACTGAATTTGACAGGTCGGGAGAAAATGTAAATCAGATGGTATATGATATTGAGAGAAAAGGCATGGTAGCAGCCGACCGTGTAATTGCGGTCAGTCACCTTACCAGAAATATAGTTATAGACAGATATGGGATTGATCCTGAAAAAGTCAAAGTGGTGCATAATGCAGTTGAACCGGTTGAAAAAATGGATTTCTCGGAAGAGAAAAAAACTGTTGATGAAAAAATCGTAACATTTTTAGGAAGGATAACCTTCCAAAAAGGTCCGGAATATTTTGTCGAAGCATCAAATAAAGTGATGCAAAAAGACGGTAATGTCAGGTTTGTGATGGCCGGATCTGGAGATATGCTCGAAAAAATGGTTAAGAGGGTTGCCAAAGTCAGAATGGGAAATAAGTTTCACTTTACGGGTTTTCTTAAAGGCGATGATGTTGACAGGATGTTCGTATTGAGTGATGTCTATGTGATGCCCAGTGTCTCTGAACCTTTCGGTATCTCTCCGCTGGAAGCAATGAGATCAAATGTCCCAGTTATTATATCAAAGCAATCCGGGGTAGCTGAAGTTCTTAAATTCGCATTGAAAGTAGATTTCTGGGATGTGGATGCGATGGCAGATTATATTCATGCTCTGCTGCATTATGAGGGATTATCCAGGATGTTTATTAAATATGGTAAAGAAGAAGTTGATAATCTGAAGTGGGAAAATGCGGCAGTAAAAATTTCAGATATATATGAAAATACGTGTAGCATGTAAGGTTTATGAAGGTTAAATTGTTTATGAGGTTTATAAAGTTTAGAAAGTTTAGAATGTTTAGAAGTAATAGTCAAACTGCAAATGATAATTTACGATCATACCTTTTCACCTTTCAGCCTAAAACTTTGCAACCATAAAAATAATTAAAAATAAATTAAAAAAATAGTGATATGAAATCCATTTGCTTATTTTTTCAGGTACATCAGCCATACAGATTGAGAAGATTCAGATTTTTTGATATCGGAAAAGAACCTGAATATTTTGATGATTTTCAGAATAATTATATATTGAAGAGAGTAGCAGAAAAATGCTATCTTCCTATGAATAAGCTGCTCCTGGATCTTATAAAAGAATTCGGTTCACAGTTCAGGGTAAGTTTTTCAATTTCAGGTACTGCTATTGATCAGTTTGAGGAATACTATCCCGAAGTACTGGACAGCTTTAAGAAGCTTGCTAAAACCGGATCAGTAGAATTCCTTGCCGAGACAAACTCGCACTCACTGGCTTCACTGAAGAATAAGGAGGAATTTTTTGCTCAGGTTAGTGCACACAAAGACAAAATCACAAAACTGTTTGGCAAAGCTCCGAAAGTATTCAGAAATACTGAAATGATCTATTCCGATGAGATCGGGGCAATGGTAGCAGAAATGGGTTTCAGCGGGATGCTGACCGAAGGAGCCAAACATGTACTGGGCTGGAAATCTCCCAATTTCCTGTATACCAATGCTATCAATCCCAAACTGAAAATAATGCTGAGGAATTTCAGACTCAGTGACGATATTGCGTTCAGATTTTCAGAAAAAGGATGGAGTGAATGGCCACTTACCGTAGAAAAATTTGTAGGATGGATGAAAGACCTGGGAAAAGATGAACAGGTGATCAATCTTTTCATGGATTATGAAACCTTTGGTGAACATCAGTGGGTTGATACCGGAATATTTGATTTCATGAAGGCACTTCCGGCAGAAGTATTCAAAAATTCGGATTTCACTTTCAATACTCCCGGAGAAATTATCGAAAAATACCAGCCAATATCAAAAATACATGTGCCCTATCCTATTTCATGGGCAGATGAAGAAAGAGACCTGACTGCATGGCTTGGGAATGAACTACAGGACGATGCTTTTGACAAATTATTTGAACTCGAACCACTTGTGAAAAAGTGTACTGATAAATCCATCAAAGAAAACTGGAGACACCTTCAGACAAGTGATCATTTCTACTACATGTGTACAAAATGGTTCTCGGACGGTGAGGTCCACAAGTATTTCAATCCCTATGGCTCACCATATGATGCATATATCAACTACATGAATGTACTTTCTGATTTTGAGATAAGGGTGAAAAAATGCTCAGGGAAAAAGGGCAAATAGAATAACCGGAACCTAAGTTTTTTAAGAAATCGTGGGATTAAAAAGAGAAAAAATCCATTTACTGCCGATCGTAGCGGTAATGCTTAATGAGTCATTTTATCCTGCAGCCGTGACGCAAAAAACTAATCCAAAATGTACTTTTAAGACCTGATGAAAAAACTTACCAGGTTTTGAAAACCCCTTGATCGTCACGGTTTGCAACCGTGACGCACTACGCTTTTCCAAAATACAATTTTCCATCACTTACATTGATTATCAAATACAAATGTAAATAAATTCTCCTGGCAAATGCAATTTTTATTCTGAATTTTTATGTATCAAGTTTGCAGCAAGAGGACAGAGCTTGTGCCGCATCTGCGGTAAGTCCTTTGGTGCGGAGACTGCTCCGTGATAAAGATCTTATCGGTACCATTTAAAACCTTCCAACCCTTCTACCTTCCTACCTTCCAACCCTTTTACCCTCCAACCGTCATACCCACTATTCCATCTTCACCACCTTCTCAGTTTTCATTATTTTATGCCCATCCATAAATACACAAAAATAAAACCCCGAAGATAGTTGAGACAAATCTACAACGTTCTGCCCGTAGTATAGCCTTTGTGATAAAACCTGCCTGCCTGAAATATCAGTTATTTTTATGTGCCCATTTTCAGGAATATATTCTCCGAGTGTCACCTGCAGGATATCCTCTATTGGATTTGGGTACAGACTTATATCTATTGCTTTATCCTCAGCAGGTTCATCAGATGCACTTGTACTGATATTTATATTCCTGCATATTGTATTGTTGCTGTTTTCATTGCTTACTGTAAGGCAAACATTATAGCTTCCATTTTTCGGAAACCTGTGGTATGGATACCTCTCTTCGACCACAGGACTACCATCACCGAAATCCCACCTCCACAGCTCCGGCCTGAAATATGACAGATCTGTAAATTTGATAAGCAGATGATCGAGAGTATCAGCCTCATAGCGGAATTTTGCAACCGGATCATTGTCGAGACCGAGAGTATCGCAGGGAGAGTTGTCGAGTGGACCTGTACGATAGTTTGGGAAATTTGGAATGCCACGAGTTATCCCTGTTGGCATTATCAGTGAATGCTGTTTGACAACACAACTCTCACCTTCATGATATGGATGGTGTATTACACTCATCATGCGCGTACTGGCAGAACTTGGTGAAATATATATTCTTCCATCAGGTCCAAGTCCTAAAGCACAAAAATTAACAGAATAACCAAGAGGGGCTATGGTGTCAAATGGAAAGTAGTATTTATACCCATCATAAGTAGCCACCTTAGTTTCACTTGCCAAAACATCTTCTTGTTTCAAATCGTACTGATAAATAAAATCCCTGTTGCACATAAACAAATATCTACTGTCATGAGAAAATGATATTCCAAAACCTAATCTGTAATTTGAAAGGTCAACATATTTTAATGCCGGATTGTATATCTTTCCTGTGCATCTGTCGAATTTAGCAATAAAATGCTGACCTCCAGTTGAATTGAAGTTTCTGCTCACAAACCAACTAAGCCATTCCCCGTCAGGAGATCCATATATTTGCCCTATACCTTCTAAACCAGTTAAATCTGTTTCCTGTCTTCCCTGGTAATGTATTCCATCTGGATCTATTAGCCAAATATGGAGTGTATTTCCTGCTTTACGAGGAGCTATCAGCCACCAGTCCCTGCCATTACCATGTGATATTGCAGTTATACTGCCTGATAGTGAATCCTTAAGCATAACTATATCTTTTTTCAGAATTTTTCCCAGTTTGTCATCATCACTCACTTCAAACATAGCATAACTGATCTGGTATTGAACAAAAAATGGTTCATATCTGCCGAAAGTTGTATAAAAGGTATAAAATCGATTACTATTACCAGGAACAGGCATTATAATAGCCCCCTGAATTGTTAATAATCCTGATGGAATAGCTAAATTCATATCTCCATCATTACAATACTCCCAATCATCACTATAATTGATTGTATCTTCAATTGGGTCATCAAACTGATTATATATAACCTGTCCATTTGTAAATGCAAGTATTTTTCCCTCACTATTACATAAACTCGAATTAGTAAATGAAAAATCTAAAAATCTATCTGGGGCATAATAAATCTTTGGAGGATCATAATTGAAATCTATATTTGAAGCCCCTCTGGTAGTATCTGATGCCCGATCGGGAAGAATTACGTCATAAGGTTCTTGCCCAAATAGCCATATATGATCCTCCTTCTGGCAAAAAGCAAATATTCTTAAAAATAAAATTATGATAATCACTAAAATTCTTAACATAAAATAGTTTTTTAAAAACTCAGACCTGTCAAAAAAAGTTAAACAGGCCTGAGTAAATGATTAAATTTCATCATTTGATCAAAATAAGCTTAGTAGAAGAAACGATTCTTTTTACTTGATCGTCACGGTTTAAAACTGTGACGCACTACGCTTTTCCAAAATAAAATTTTCCATCACTTACATTGATTATCAAATACAAATGTAAATAAATTCTCCTGGCAAATGCAATTTTTATTCTGAATTTTTATGTATCAAGTTTGCAGCAAGAGGACAGAGCCTGTGCCGCATCTGCGGTAAGTCCTTTGCTGCGGAGAATGCTCTGTGATAAATCCCGAACAATTGTCGGGACTGACCTCTTATCACAATGGCACTGCATTCCTTTGCTGCAAAGTACCGCTCCGTGATAAAGATCTTATCGGTACCATTTAAAACCATCCAACCCTGATACCTTTCTATCTTAGTAAATCGTAATTCGTAATTGAAAATTCGTAATTCAAAACCTACCTTCCCTTCACAAACTTCCCACTCCGCATTCTCCCCCCATCATCAACCCTCGACACAATATAAACCCCGGGGCTGAAATCATGCAACTGCACTATATAGGTATGATCTTTCAGATTGCCCGACCATTTTCTGATTGCGTTGCCTTTGATATCAGCAATTGTATATTTTGATTCTCCGCCTTTGTCATCATAAATAAATAGGACATCTGAAGATGGATTGGGATAGATGAGAAGTTCATTTTGTGATGTTTCTTCTGTGACACTCACTGTATCACCATTCTGACAGCCGGGTACGAGGCAGCCGTACTGATCGACCTTGAGGAGCCAGGTTGGAGCCCAACCTATGGAATCATCTGGCATAGGTGCAAATCTGAGAGTGCCATACATATAATATCCTCCATCAGGAGAATATATGATATCATTGAGTTCATGATTTGGTGATTGTTCCGGATTGCTGACCAGGCTATATGACCTTAACCACTGTCTTTCTCCATCTTCATTTATTTTTTCCAGTATGCCTACTGTCATCAAGGCTATTCCGTTTTGCCACAATGAATCTATTTCTTTTTCTGTCAGGTTGTAGGCATAATTCACCTGGTATCCTGCTAGTAAATATCCATCTTGCTGCTGTGTCTCAATGATATTTGTTGATTTATAGTAATAGTCAATTTCAAAATCCAGACTCCAGGGTTTTTCCCAAATTTGTACAAAGTTTTTATTAAGTTTAAATACTCGTAGTCTTATTTTAGGATAAAAGTTATTTGGATCGGTTTTTTGATAGTGTTTACCATAATGAGAAGTGCATATATATTCCCCAAGCTTTGTCTTAAATAATTTAAATATAGGACCTCTCATACTATCAGTCCTGTGAACAATTTTAAAATTGCCTGCTAGATCAACCTCATAAATTATTCCTTCGATATTTCTCTTTATATATTGTCCAATTATGAAGGGAGGATCTAAATATCCTGTACCCACTAAAAAACTGCTTCCTGTCCAATGCAAAAATGTCGGACTGTCAGATATATCTTTCTTGCCGAATATCACATATTTTACACTATCTGTTTTGATGTTTATAATACATATCTGAGAATCTGCATATTGTGAATTCAGTGATTCCTGAATGGTCAATAAGACGGCATATATGCTATCATTTATTTTGATCATGTCATGTAAAAATGCTGTGTCATCAGTTTGACTTATAAAAGGAATTTTTTTTAATATTTCTCCAGTCCCTATTCTATAAATCATCAGGTAACCGTTGGCATTTTTATTGCCATTACTATCAATACAAACCAATAAGGAGTCATTTTGAACAAAAGCATTATTAGTTTGATTATAAACATTTAAGCGCTGAGGCTCTATATCAATATATCTTTTAAGGAAATTTCCATTTAAGTCAATTTTCGACATAAATACAGCATAGTAGTCAAAAGTATCATGATCCACACCATTGCCTAAACATAGTAAGGTATCATGAAATAAAATAATCGGCCCTGACTGGTTTATATGTTTCATTATATCAATACCTTTATTGAATGTCGTTTGTGATACCAGGAAAATATTTATACTAAAAAATAAAATAAATAACAGAAATAAATTTTTCATAGTTTTGATGGTAAAAAACAGGCTCTGCCTGATTAATGACAGAGCCTGAAATTAAATAATTATTCCACTATAAGTTTTCCACTATATACTTTTCCTGATCTGTCAGTAGCATGATACATGAACCCTTGACCGTCACGGTTTGCAACCGTGAAGCAATACGCTCTTCTCAAATGAAATTTTCCCTTCACAATCATTGATTATCAAATACAAATGTAAACGATTTTTCCGGCAAATGTAATTTTTATTCTGAGTTTTTATCTATCAAACTTGCAGCAAGAGGACAGAGCCTGTGCCGCATCTGCGGTAAGTCATTTGCAGCGGAGTCCTGCTCCGTGATAAAGGTCTTACCGGCACCATTTAAAACCTTCCCACCCTTCTACCTTCCAACCCTTCTACCATCCTGCCTTCTCTGTTACCTTGCCACCTTTTACGCTCCAAATTCACACCTTTTCACAAACTTTCTTTTCATCACTATTCAGTATTTTTCAATCTTACCATCCTTTTTTGGCAAAAAGTCTGATAAAATTCCTATTTTTGCGGTTTTTTATAATCAGTGACCAGTTTTTACATTATTGGCCATGTGTAATTGAATAATTTAAACAGTAATTTATGAATCATAAAAAAATCACCCTCTTTGAAGTCAGCTGGGAAGTTTGCAATAAGGTAGGAGGGATATATACGGTAGTTTCATCAAAGGAAAAGAGATTGTCAGAAAAATACGACAATGTCATCATGATAGGACCTGAACTCGCTAAGGAAAACGGGCAGAACATTGAATTTACTGAAGACAGGACCCTTTATGAATCCTGGAGAATGATAGCCAATGAGCAGGGACTTAAATTCAGGATCGGGAGATGGAATATACCCGGCAAACCTGTAGCAATCCTTGTAGATTTCACCTCATTATTCAAAGATAAAAATAAGATTTTCGCACACTTCTGGGAAAAATACAAACTCGATTCTATCCGTGGAGACTGGGATTATGTAGAACCTGTTATGTTTGGCTATGCTGTCGGACAGGTCATAGAATCTTTTTATAAATATCATCTGCTTCAATATGAAACAGTGCTTGCACAATTCCACGAATGGATGACCGGATCAGGAATATTATACCTTAAAGAAATGGTCCCTGAAATAGGAACAATATTCACAACTCATGCTACTGCCCTCGGGAGAACCATTGCCGGAAATCATATGCCTCTGTACAATAAAATGGAGGAATACAATCCAAGGGTCACTGCTTCGAACAACAATATTTCATCAAAGTATTCAATAGAGAAAATCTCAGCACAGGAAGCTGATGCTTTTACAACTGTTTCAAGTATTACAGCCAGGGAATGCAGGAATTTTCTTGAAAAAGAGCCTGACTTCGTCACACCAAATGGTTTTGAAGATACAATAGTTCCGATACAGAACGAATATAATATTAAAAAACAAATAGCTGTAAATAAACTCAGAGAAGTTACAGAAGCAGTGATAGGTCATAAACTTGGAAAAAATCCTGTATTTATTCTTAACAGTGGCAGATATGAATTCAAGAACAAAGGTATTGATGTTTTTATTAAAGCTCTTGCACGTCTAAATGGAAAATCGAAGAAGGAAATAGTTGGTGTTATAGCAGTACCGGCAGGAATTAAACATCCGAATCCGGTAGTGGTTCAGAGATTGAATGGTGATCTGAGCAATACATATCCCCATATCAGCACACATGAGCTTTCAGATCCGAATAATGATCCTGTGATCAGGCTTATGAGAGAGCTGAATATGCACAACAGCCCTGAACAAAATGTGAAAATCATCTTTGTGCCTGTCTATCTCAACGGTTTTGACGGAATCGTGAATCTTGAATATTACGATTTTCTGTTAGGATTTGATCTTTCGGCATTTCCTTCATATTATGAACCCTGGGGCTATACGCCGATGGAAAGCATGGCTTATTCAGTACCAACTATAACAACATCACTTGCAGGATTTGGTGCATGGATTAAAGATAAACTGGACGATAAAAACAACGGAGCATATGTAATAGAACGTAACGACACAAACGATGAAGAAGTAATAATTCAATTGTCGAAAATAATTTCAAAATTCTGCTCCCTGTCCGAAGGAGAAAAAATGCTGGCTTCAATGCAGGCAAAAGAATTATCAAACTTTGCTTTGTGGAAAAATCTGATAATTCACTATATTGATGCATACAATAAAGCGATAGAGAGTGCAGATAAGAGAAAAGAATTCATAGAGGAAATGATAGCATATGAAAGAAAGGAAGTTCAGACCGAAGCCCTTGATTCCAATCAGCCTGTCTGGAAAAAGATCTTCATCAAACCGAGCCTGCCGGCAAGCATTAAATTCATAGAAGAACTCGCTAAAAACATATGGTGGACATGGAATAAAGAAGCTGAATCACTGTTCAAATATATGGATACTGAACTTTGGGAAGAAGTAGAACACAATCCGGTTGCCTTGATAGAAAAGCTGAGTATGAGACAACTAAACAGACTCGAAAATGATACAGTTTTTCATGATAAGCTGGTAAAAGTGGAAAGTAAATTCAGAAATTATATGGCTGTGGAAAAAAGACCTCAGCAGATAGTTTATTTCAGCATGGAGTTCGGACTTCATGATACAGTCAAAATATTCTCCGGAGGTCTCGGAATTCTGGCAGGAGATTATATGAAAGAAGCAAGCGACAGCAACTATAATATGACAGGAATAGGCCTGCTTTACAGATTCGGCTATTTTAAACAAAAAATAACATTGCTCGGAGATCAGATCTCTCACCTGACTCCTCAAAGATTCACACACCTTCCTGTCAAACCTGTCAGAAATGAAAACGGAGAATGGATGAGAATTGCCATTTCCCTGCCCGGCAGGATTTTGATGGCTCAGGTATGGAAGATGAAAGTAGGCAGAAACCTCCTGTATTTACTGGATACCGATATTGAAGATAACACTCTGGAAGACAGGAAAATCACCTCTCAACTTTATGGTGGAGGACTTGAAACCAGATTGCTTCAGGAAATAGTATTGGGAATAGGAGGAGTAAAATTGCTGGAGCAATTAAATATTGAACCAGATCTTGTACATATAAATGAAGGTCATGCAGCATTGACAGGAATTGAAAGACTAAGGATTTATATTCAGAACAAAAATATGAGTTTTGATATAGCTAAGGAACTGGTGAGGGCTTCAAGTTTATTTACAACACATACACCTGTCCCAGCCGGTCATGATGAATTTTCTGAAGATCTTATCAGGGCTTATCTGCCAAATTATAACGAAAAACTGAATATCTCCTGGAATGATTTTATGGGTCTGGCCAGGTGGAATCCTGAAGATAAAACATCCAAATTCTCGATGAGCGTATTAGCAACCAAGCTTTCAATGGGAATGAACGGTGTGAGTAAGATACACGGAGAAGTTTCCCAAAAAATGTTCGCAGCTCTTTATCCTGGCTATTTCCCAAATGAAATGCACATTGATTTCGTGACTAACGGAGTTCATTTGCCTTTTTGGGTAGGAACTACATGGAATGAGTTATATAAAAAAAATCTTAACGAAGATTATCTGAATAATTCTCTTGATAAAAACATGTGGAATAAAATATATGATGTCAGCCATGAAACAATCTGGGAAACAAGAAATTATTACAGACATAAACTTATAGAGTATCTTAAAATCAGACTTCATAAAGAATTACTTGACAGGAATGAATCTCCCAGGCTTGTTTATAAGACCATCGAAGGATTACGGGATGATATACTTACAATAGGATTTGCAAGACGATTTGCTACTTATAAAAGAGGTGCCATTCTGTTCAACAATATTGAGAGACTTAAAACCATATTGAGCATTCCCAATATGCCGGTTCAGATTATTTTTGCAGGCAAAGCACATCCAAATGATAAAGCAGGCCAGGACCTTATTAAAAGTATAATAGAGTTTTCTAAATCACCTGATTTTGCAGGTAAGATATTTTTCGTTGAAAACTACGATATTACCCTTGCAAAATACCTTGTTCAGGGAGTTGATGTTTGGTTGAATACTCCTACAAGACCTCTTGAAGCATCGGGTACAAGTGGAGAAAAAGCAGTAATGAACGGAGTTCTGAATTTAAGTGTACTTGATGGCTGGTGGGCAGAAGGATATGTCGAAGGAGCAGGTTGGGCTCTGAAAAAAGAAAGAACTTATGAAAACCAGGATTTTCAGAATGTTCTCGACGCCCTGACTATTTATGATATAATTGAGGATGAAATTTTACCTGAATTCTATGAGCGAAACGAAAAAAATATACCTGTAAACTGGGTAAATATGATCAAGAAAAACATTGCAGAGATCGTACCCAACTTTACAATGAAAAGAATGATTGAAGATTATAATGAAAAGTACTATACAAAGCAAATTAAAAGATATGACTCATTGAAGAAGGACGATTACAAGCTTACTAATGAAATAGTAGAATGGAAGAACAAAGTCTTAAGCCAATGGGAGAAAATTACTGTCATAAAGTCTGAGTATCCGGACTCAACACTAAGACCTATTATTTTAGGTGAAAAAGTGACCTCAAGACTGACTCTGGATATTGGCAGCCTTAATCCCGATGACATAGGAGTTGAAGTACTTTACGGAACTAAAAAAGAGGATGGAAATGTTGAATTGCTATTTGTGTTTCCATTAAAATTCCATAAAGCCAATGGCAGCATCGTTTCATATCAGAGAGAAGTACAGGCAGGATTGACTGGAGTCTATGATTTTGCATTCAGAATATTTCCTAAAAATGATCTGCTGCCTCACAGAATGGATTTTCCTGTTGTGAAATGGGTATAAGTTCACCTACAGGTAAAAAGAAATTGCTGCTGAAATAATTTACTTTTGTAATTCAGCAAATATTTTATAACTAACCTGAAGGATACTTATCAGAATTATAAGCAGCAAAAACACCCTGATGACCCTATGAGGGGTTATCTTGTTGACTTTAGCTCCGAACCTGGCAGCAACAACAGACCCTATAATAATTGGCAATGCCATCTTAAAATCTACCTGAAGTGAGATGATCTTGCCAATTGCACCGAAAAATGATCCGAGGAATACAATAGCAAGACTGGTGCCAATGGCAGTTTTAAAGGACAGTTTAAAAATTTTCAGAAATGCAGGTATCATCACAATCCCTCCCCCTGCACCAATGATCCCGGATATAATACCTGTAATTCCTCCCAGCATAATACTGAAACCCTTATGAAATTTCATTTCCCTGGAAAAAGCTTCATCATTTATCTGTTTCTTTTCTCTAACTAAAAGGATAAACGAAAGGATTATAAAAAAATCAAACAGAACCATCACACTGAAATGTGAAAGAAATTTTGAAATATATGATCCGATCAGCGCTGCAATAGCGAGTGGAATTCCAACATAGAGAAAGACATGATTATTGATAAATTTATTTTTCCGGTGAACAATTGTTCCCGAAACAGAACCAAAAAAAACCTGCATCATGGATAATCCGGCAACAGCTCTCATAGGTATTTCTTCAAAACCAAAAACCGGTGGCAACAATAATAACAATGGTGAAATAACAACTGCACCACCCAATCCAACGAATCCGGACAGGAAACCTCCCAAAACACTTATCAAAAATAAAAGCAAATATAACAAAACTTTATTTTTCCAAAAACAATTAAAAGTGTAAAGGTAAATAAAAATAAGTAACTTCTCAGGTAATAGCTCCGGAGGAGCTAAATATTGGTAACATCGGATGAAATCCGATGTGAAAATGTCAACAGAAGCTTGTTTTGGCATCCTTTTTGCGCTTTGATGCGAAAATCATAACAAAACAGCACACCATTTTTATAAGAACCTGAGTAGTTACAAAAATAATAATTACAACTTCTCAAAATCTATTCTAAATTAGATTTCTACTATCCTTCAAATAAATAAAATTTTTGGTATCATTTAAACCAACCTGGTTTTTGATTGTCTATATAGTATTACTAACTTTAAAAAATTTGATTATGAAACTGAAATCAATTAACAGGTTTTTTTATTTTGGAGCTTTTTTAGCTTTATTTTTTCTATCAGCACAAGATACTAATGCTCAGAGAATGAGGGGCCAAATCAAAGGTGACTGGGATGAATTAGGCTCAAGGATCATCACTAAGGGTGCAGACCATGATGTTATAGAAATGACCAGAAGAGACGGATTGTTTACTAAACTTAAATTCAGAATTGTGAAATCAAGAGTGCATGTTGATAACATAAAAGTTGTTTTTCAGAACGGAGATGTAGAAAATATTAGGATTGACAGGAATTTTTCAGTTGGAGAATGGAGTTCTGTAATAGATCTTGTTGGCAATAAAAGATTCATTGACAAGATAGTTTTCAATTATCATACCAAATTTTTTGCTGATGGCAAAGGAAAGATAATTGTATTCGGCAAATCCTGAAAAATCATTAATCCGGAAAATAAAATCAGAGCCTGGCAATAACTTTGCTGGGCTTTTCTTTTGAAATCAATAATAAGCCAAGGTATGTCAGTGTTCCATTGACAGCAAGAATAAAAAATCCAAATGTAAATCCATTGAACCATTCTTTTGAATTGCTGTCAAGGATATAAGACAGTATTGGTGCCAAAATTGCTATTGGTATTATCCACTTATCCCTGATAGTCCTGGTTGTGATCAGTCCAAATGTAAATAATCCCAGTATTGGTCCATATGTATATCCTGCCGCTTTGAACAAGCCGTTTATAACTGCATCGTTATTGAGGGAATGAAAAATAATTATTGCCAGGAATAAAACAACAGAAAAAGAAAAATGAACGATCATCCTGATTCGTTTAAGAACATGTTCGGGTTTATCACTTCGGTTCAATCCTAAAAAATCAACACTGAAAGACGTTGTAAGTCCTGTCAATGCTGAATCAGCACTGGAATATGCCGCAGCAGTTATTCCCACAAGAAAAATGATTCCAACAGTCTCCGGAAGATAATTCAAAGCAATGGTAGGATATAACAGATCTGAGTTAGCAGGAATTCCAATCCCTTTGGATTCCGCAAAAATATAGAGTATTGCACCTAATGACAAAAATAATATATTTACAATAACAAGCATACTGCTCATAGTATACATATTTTTTTTTGCTTCATGAATGTTTTTACAGCTCAGATTTTTCTGCATTATATCCTGATCCATCCCTGTCATAACTATTGCTATGAGAGCCCCACTTAAAAACTGTTTAAAAAAATTATTGGGATTGCTCCATCCATCTTCAAAATAAAACCACTGGCTGTATTTACTGTTTCCGATTGTCTCAATTAAACCACCAAATCCGAGATTCATTTCTCTCCCGATAAAAATAATTGTCAGTATGACTGCAGCCAGAAAAGCTGCTGTTTGAACCGAGTCGGTAATTATCACAGTCCGGGTACCTCCCCTGAAAGTGTAAAGCCAGATTAGCAAAATAGAAATGGCCACTGTCACCGGGAACGGGATGCCAAATGGTCCTGTAAGAAACTGGTCCAGTATCAGTGATACCAGAAAAAACCTGAATGAAGCTCCTACAATTTTTGAGACAAGGAAGTAAAAAGCAGATGTTTTGTAGGAAAAATATCCGAATCTCTGATTCATGTATTCGTAAATGGATGTAAGGTTCATCCTGTAGTATACGGGCATCAGGACATTGGCAATCACAAAATAACCAAGCAGGTAACCCAATACAAGCTGCATGTATGAAAAATTCTCATTGACTCCCGGTTTTCCTACAACTCCCGGAATCGATATGAATGTCACTCCTGATATAGAAGCACCGATCATTGCAAAAGCCACAAGGTACCATTTTGATTTTCTGCCAGCCAGGAAGAAACTGTTATTGTCACTTTTCCTTCCGGTAAACCATGCTATCAACAATAACACGGTGAAGTAAACAGCAATAACCAAAATGATGGTCTGGGGGGAAATATTATTCATCATAAATACTTTGTTTAAAGCAACGAAGGTAACATTGAAATATTAATGGCTAAACTAAAAATAAAAATTCTTGTTAAAATTTTATTAAAATTTTTATATTTGTAACAAAATACAATATTAATGCAACTATAGTAGTAATATAGTGTGATATTTAATTTCTTATGTTCTTTGCTTTTAATATATTTACGATAAAACCTTAAACGATGAAACCAAATAAAAGCCTGATCATTTTATTATCGATACTGATCCTCGACTGCAGTTTTTTCTATAGCCAGCTTTCAGGAGCAGAACTTGGAAAAAGCAAGGGTGGTTATATGGCATCTGTTTCCTATGGTCACGCAAGACAATTCAGTGATGTACCTTCTTCAGGAGGAGGTTGGGGAACAAATCTTGCCATGGGTAAAAATCTTTATTTTGAAAGAGATGCAATGTTCAGTTTCGACCTGATTGGCAATTTATTTTACAATAAAACCAAAGGACTTGAAACCGATGAAATCACAAAACCTTTTGTAAATGAAGTATTAAAAAAGTCTGATTACAATACTTTTTTTATGAACCACAAGACTTCCATGCTAGGGCTTGGTATAGATGGCAAACTGACTTTCAATAAATTCAGGGAAGATAAGAACTGGTATGGAGCGTTGCTTCTTGGTGGAAACTGGGGGATTTATACAGCAAAGATGGATATGGAAGATGCTTGGGAAAATCTTATGCTACTGAATTTGACAAGATAAAAAACCTGAAAGAAAACGAAAAAGAAAAAAGACTTAAGCAAATCCTTGATGGAAATTATGAGTCCAAAGCTGAAGATTTTGGTGCTATTCCATTAAAATCAAGCTTGATGCCTTCAGTTGGACTTGAATTAGGGTATGATATTACCGATTATGTTACAGTTTTTGTAGCTAATAAATTATATCTTGGAGCTTCAAACAAGATCGATGGTGAAGTACACATTGATGACAATAAAGACAAACTGAATTATTTAAACCTGGGATTGAATGTCTATTTTGGAAAAAAATCCGCAACTCTGCCACGGATCAGGGACTATGAAAGTGTGCCTTCAAAAAATCCTGATACCGGCTACAAAATCCCTAAAGAAGTACAAACTCATAACCTTCCGGAGGTTAAGATAATATTTCCTGAAGAAAGATCATTTACCAGCAATACAAAACAGATAAATGTCAGAGCTAAGATCGTCAACATAAGTTCAGCCCTTGATGTGTATTGCAAAGTAAATGAAGACAAGGTGAATTTTGACTTCAGCACAAATTTCGTAACATTTACTGCAAACCTGAAAAATGGGGAAAACAAAATTCAGGTTTACGGAAAAATGACCAGGGTCAAAGCAGAGATGTCATTACTGTATTTTACAATGGCCTCGAGGTAGACAAACCTGTAATTAAAATGGCCGACCCGGCAACTCCTAAATTTAAAGCACCAGAAGATGTATTTACAATAAAAGCTACAGTCGATAATATAAAATCAAAGGAAGACATTAAGATTCTTGCCAATGGAACTCCAATGAAAAGCTTCAACTACAGCACTTCAACTAAGGAATTCAAAATCAAGGTAAGATTAGCTGAGGGGCTTAACAATTTCGAACTGATAGCAACTAATGAATCAGGCTCATCTTCTTCTGTATTCGATATTTATTTCAATACAGAAATACCTGATGCCGAAACCGGAGGATTGCCGGTAATTGATATTATTAATCCAAGTTCCACTGAGTCAAATTCCTTTGAAAAAGACATTATTGATTTTAAAGCTAAAGTGACCGGCATCAAAGATAGAAATGCTATTTTACTGACTGTAAATGGTATTGAAAATACAAAATTCAGTTATGACGTAGAAAGTGGAATGATTACAGATAAAATAAGCCTGATACCTGGAGAAACAACTATCAATGTTACTGCTGTAAATGTATTTGGCGAATCTTCAAATGAGATTTCAGTTCTTTTCAATAAAAAAACGGAGACCACAAAAAAGAATATAACTTTTTTAGAGATCAGCAACCCGGATTTTGACTGCAATATTAACATCACGGTGAAAATTAATGAAGCAACAAGTAAAAAAGATGTATCACTGTTTTTGAATCAATTTGAAGTAAAGAACTTTTCATTTAATCCATCCACTCAGATTTTAAAAAGCTCCCTATATCTCGATGAAGGTGATAACACAATAAAGGTTACTTTCAATAATAACGGAAATTCTGAATCAGAGATATATTCAGTAAAATGTCTGCCTGATGGGAACCAGGACGATAATACAGGTAATGATGAAAAACCTGACACTATTGGTTCAACTGCAGCACCTTTGATAGATGTAATTTTTCCAGTCAATTTTGCAAAGATCGAAAGTAAAAATATAACTCTGCAGGCTAAGATTGAAAACATAAGGTCCAAGGATGATATCAGAATAACGCTCAATGAAGACCCTGTTTATGATTTCACCTATTCAGAATCTATGCTGGAATTGCGGGCTGAAATGGAGCTTGTTGATGGCCAGAATAAGATAATTATCAACGCAGTCAATCCTTACGGAAATTTTGAAAAAACTCTGATGATCACATTTGAGGAACCACTTGCAGGCCCTCCTGCGGTATTAATAAATTCACCAAGAAACGGATTTAAAACCGAAGAAAACACAGTGGTTTTCAGGGCTACCATTCAAAATGTAAAAAAGATTGAAGATATGATCGTAAAATTCAATGGATCTGTTATCAGCGATCTAAACTATGATGCAGAAAAAGGGATAATCTTCGGCTATCTGCCGGTAACACTTGGTGAAAACAAAATTTTTGTTGAAGCAACTAACCGTTTAGGTACTGATTCTGACGAAGTGATTTTCAATAACCGTAAAGAATATTTGCCTGCCGTGAAGATAAAATCACCGAAGAACGGAGTAATTATGGGTGTTGCTTATGCTCCTGTTGAAGCAATCGTGCAAAATGTCAAAAAAGCTGCTTCTGCAGTAATATATGTAAATGGCCTGGTACACAGATCTATTAAACTTGAGAATGAAAAACTTGAGTCAAATGTTCCACTGAAAAAGGGAGAGAATCTGATCATAGTCAAAGTAATTAATGATTTTGGAAGTGCATCAGATTCAATTAAGGTTAGTTTCTCGGGCAAGCCGGAAATACCTCAGATCACATTTATAAATCCTCTTAAAACCGGGACTATTGTTAAAAATAAAGAGCTTAAATTTGAAGCTAAAGTCACTGGTATTAAACACTCATCAAATATCGAATTATACCTGAATGATACTTTGATCAGTGATGTTTACTACTTCAAAACAGAAAATAAAATTACAACTGACCTGAAGCTTTTAAAAGGCCTTAATATTATAAAAGTTATTGCAACCAATGATACTGGAATTGATCAGCAAAGTGTGAAGATATACCTGGAATAATTATATTTCAGAAAAAAAATGTTTGGAATTTTAATATTTTTTTGTTTTAATAACAGATTTATTATACTTTAGCATTTTAGAATATCAGTATTTATAAAGACTTGACAATAATAGCGGTTTATTATTTTATTGTTTTAATTGAATATTGGAACTGAACAACAACAACAACATTTTAAACTTAAAAGATGAGATCTTTTGGCAATTTTATCATATTATTCATGATCTTCTTCAGAATAATTGACACTGTTTCAGCTCAGAATGTAAATAGTGCATTTGACCCTAAAGTGTTCTTTATGGGTGAAAATGATCAGGATTATTCGAATGCTATTGCCCCTTATGGTGAAAGTTTGCTGTCTGTAAGCAATGACTCCATGGAAATAGCTTATTTGAATTGGATGTATCTGTTAAAAGATATTGAAGACTTCTCAAAAAAAAACAATTTCGATCTTAATGGTCTTAAAATCTGGATCAATGTTTTCTGGAACAAGAACGGAAGAATCGATATAATATCTTTTTATCCAAAACCAAACTGCAAAAATATTGAATTTGAAAAACTAAGTTTATTTTTTATTGATTTTATAAAGCAATACAAACCAAGATTAAAATATAAATCCAGTTTTTCACATTATGGAAGTGCCCGTTTCCCTTCATTTGCTGACATGTATATCAATCAGGAAAAATAAAATTGATTAGAAAATTGCATTAAACATTATGATTATACCTAAAAATTTCAGTATTTGATATAAATATCTGATATTCTCAATAAATACATTCGCTTAACTATTTGTAAATATAATAATAAGTCATACCTTTGCACGGTTTTTAAAAATTAGAAAAATATCACAATATGGCATTAATAGGAACAATAAGAAAAAACTCATGGCTTTTAGTAGTATTGATCGCCCTTGGTATGGGTGGTTTTGTTTTGCAGGATATTTTAACAAGCAATTCAAGATACTCTGCCGGCAATACCAGGACTATGGGAAAAGTCAATGGTATAGTTATAGACGCTGTGGAATTCAGTGAGACAGAGGCAGTTCTGTATGGAAATTCAAATACCGACAATATTTATTCAAACAAGGCAAACCTCTGGAATTATTTTAAAAATAAAGCTTTGGCAGAATCTATTGCAAAAGATCTTGGAGTAGGAGTTAGCAATGAAGAGCTGATGGATTTGCAATTCGGACAAAATTTAAGTCCTATAATGCAGGCAAGATATCAGGATAACCAGACTGGTATGATAGATCGAAAACAGCTGGAAGAAATAAAAAAGCCATACTAGGTGATCAATTGAATCCTGAATATAAAAAATTCTGGGCAGTTCAGGAAAATGAGATTATACACGAAAGGATGCAGACAAAAATGTCAAATATGGTTAGTAAAGCTATATACACTCCATCATGGTATGCCGAAGACCTTTATAATCTAAATAAAACAACAGCTAGTTTTAAGTATGTTAAGGTGCCATTTGAAAAAGTAAATGATACTGAAGTTGAAGTTAAAGATAGTGATATTGAAAAATATATTTCAAAAAACAAAAAATTATTCACTAATCTTGAAGAAACCCGTGTTGTAAAATATTTAACAATTCCTGTCACACCATCTTCAATGGATGCAAATGCTATGAACGCTGAGATAGTTCAATTGAAGAGTGATTTTACATCGGCTGAAAACGACAGTCTTTTTGCAATTACACATAATGGAGTTTATTCCAATGTTTATTATAAAAAAGATGAATTGCCTCAACAGTTGAAAAGTGACAGCATCTCTTTATCAAAAGGAAAAATAATAGGCCCTTATGCTGAAACAGACAATTTATCCATTGCAAAAGTACTTGATGTAAGAGTTGTACCGGATAGTGTCAAAGCAAGCCATATTCTCAGATCAGTTCAGGCAGGTAATGCTGATGCACTGACCAAAGCTAAAAAAACAATCGACAGTCTTAAAGTATTGCTGGAATCAGGTAGAGGAAATTTCGACTCTCTGGCAGCGAAATTCAGCCAGGATCCCGGAAGTGCAGTAAAAGGAGGAGACCTTGGAACTTTCGCACAAGGAAGAATGGTTCCCGAATTCAATGATATATGTTTTCTGAAAGGATCAAAAAGGAAGATATTATGCAGTAACAACTCAGTTTGGAGTTCATCTGATTTATATTAAAAATCAGATTTTCCTGAATCAGACTCCAAAATACAAAGTTGCTTATGTCACAAGGGCAATTGAACCATCTCAGGAAACACAGGATTCTGTTTATATTAAAGCAAGTGAACTGATAACTTCAAACGAATCATTGGAAAGTCTTGAGAAACAGGCAAAGAAGTTGAATTTTGAGATTAAAACTTCACAGCCACTTAAAGAAAATGATTATGCGTTTGCTGATCTGGGAGCAGGACCAACATCCAGAGATATTGTCAAGTGGTCATTTGATGATGGCACAGAAGAAGGAGATATTGCACCAACAGTTTACTCTTTCAATAATAAAAAATATTTTTTCGTAGAGAAATATGTGATAGCAATTCTTGACAAAGTGATGCCAAAGGGACTCAAATCAGTAGAAGATGTTAAGAAAGATATTGAGATGGTAGTAAAAAATGAACTCAAAGGCAAGAAAATTGCTGAAAAAATTAAAAATACCGATCTTAATCAGGTAGCAAATCAATTCCAGGTAAAGGTTGATACTGCTAATCAGGTAGCTTTTGAAACTGTATTTATCAATAATCTTGGGAGTGAACCTAAAATTATGAGCTATGCATTCAATGGTGAAGTCAATAAAACATACGGTCCGGTTGTAGGCAATACCGGAGTTTTTGTGGTTATGCCTGTATTGATCTCGAAACCAATTGAAAAGCCAAATTTGCAAATCGAAAAGAAAACTCAGACTGATAAGTCCAGAGCTGAAATTGGTTACAGACTCCTTAATGAGATAGCAAAAAATGTTAAGATAGAAGATAACAGAAGAAAATTCTTCTGATAAACTGAAAAAACTAGCTTATAAAAAGCTGTCCAAACTTATTGGGCAGCTTTTTTTTTATTAAATGCTTTTTTGAAAATAATAATAACATCCAGACCGGCACGGTAATGCCCTTGGCTTTTTAAATTTGTAACCGTGACGAAATACACTTATATTTTATGATGTTTTCCATATAGACAAGTGACGATGGAATCTAAATTGATAAATCAAAACTTTATATTTTATATTTGAGTTTTATATTTTGAGTTTTTCATTTTCCAAATCCTCATCCCTCGACCAAAATTTTTCAAAATGTTGGATGATAATTTTATATTTTACATTTTGAGTTTTAAATTTTTCATTCACTCATTTAAGTATCCACCTATTTTAGTTTTACCACTTTCGCACTATAAAAAATCCTTTCCGTCGATTTATCAGGATAAAATTCAATAAAATAGCTCCCATTGGAATGATCGGAAATATCAATATCTACTTCAGGTATTATATTGCTTAGGTCTTTCTGAAGAACCAACTGTCCTTCTAAATTTAAAACCACCAGTTTGCCGGGACCCGTATCAGGTAGTCTAACATTGAATATGCCCGATGATGGATTTGGAAAAACCTTTAAATCCCTGCGATACCAAACAGCGTCACCGAACAATGATGTGATGGTCGGGTCGCATATCTCAGCTTCATCGATGCGGAAGTGAGGGAAGTTGGGTATGCAATTGTTGAAATTAACTTGTGGTAATTTCAACGAATGCTGACGGAAATCACAAGCTTTGCCTTTTTCATCTGGTTTGTTAATAACATGAAGACAAGTATTTGTTCCTGATGACACAATATAGATCTTACAGTCTGGACCCAATTGTGCCTGACCAAATTTACTCCAAAAAAAAGAAGGATCAGGAAATGAGTCAATATGCGCTATATGCTCCAGAGAGCCAGGTAAATCGTCTGCCCACAGATCGACCTGAAAAAGATCAAAGTCATTTGACAGATACACAAATCTGGAATTTGGGGATACTGCCACACCATAGAATATTCCGCTGTCCTGTGGCATCACTCTTATGAGATTGCTAAGCAAGCCAGTCTCCCTGTCAAAATCAAAAATCATGCATTGATCTACTGCCCCATTTGTGATCCATTTTTTACCATCTGGAGTAAAAGCGGACTGACCTAATCTTGGAACAAATTTTGGAACTTCATCGATGCGTTGAGAATCAACACTAAAACCGGTTTTCTTTAACAATATTTTGAAATAAGTATTTGTTTCTTGTGTCATCTGTATAAGCCACCAATCCCTGCCATTAATATGCTTACATGCCGACAAGTAACCTCCTACTAAATTTGAAGTTCTGAATATTGTCTTATCCTTTTTAATTACCTTTCCTCGACCATTGTTTTGGTTCATATCTATGTAGCTGAAATACAATTCAGGTATGCTAACATGTACATATGGCGTAGCTTCAAGCTCCTGTCTTTTATGAATAAGATAATATCCATTTTTACCATCTGAAATATTCCCCGGATCGGGTAGGACTATTGAATTTTGAGTACCAGGATACCATCCCCATGGTTTACAATACTTATCCCATGTTTTACCATAATTGATACTGTCACCATTTTCCATAAGTTGAAAAGAGCTATCCATTACAAGGCATCCATTGGAACTGAACAATAAATTACCTCCCACATCACTGATCTGGGCATTATGGTTAGCAAAAGTATCATAAAAATCGGCTGTATCAATCTTGCCTTTATTGTTGAAATCTATGATAACACCTTTGACTACATTTTTTTTTACAATATTGCAACCAAATAACCACTTATAATCATTTTTGCTTTGGGAAAATGTTACAAAACAAAAAAAAATAATAAATAAAAAAGATAAAACTAATTTGTACATGAATTTGAATTTTATTACAAAACTAACTTATTTAAAAAAATGTCAGGACCGCTTAACGAAGGTAAGCAAATAACCTGACATTCAAAATGATTTTTATTGATACTAATAAATGATCTGTTCATAACTATTTCTGTATTTGACAAAATATATTATTCAAATCCATATTTTAAAACGACTTTAAATACGGAGTAAAGATTTCTTAATTCTTAATCTAGAGATTAATAATTAATATCTTTGCATCTAAAATAACTGATATTAAAGAATTATATCATAAATTGTTTTATATCAATATTTTAAATATAAGTATTTAACACAAGCATAATAAGATGAAAATTGTAAAAAGAGTTGATGAAGCAATAAATCCATTGACAATTCCGCCAGGTACTATCGTATATACCGGTGGCAATGCAGCTACACCGCAGGTCCTGCTCCGGGAGTTGATCAATAATGAACAGATAAAGGATATTGAATTGTTGAGCATTCTATTGCTGGGAGATGTGAAGGAAATTTTTTCAAAGGAACTATGCGAAAGGATTACTCACCGGGTAATATTTTCAGGGCCACACTCTCGCGAAGCTCTCAACGACGGATATGCAACCTATCAGTTGATGCACCTTTCTGATGTTCCCCACCAGGTAAAAAACTATTTCAAACCGGATGTTGTCTTTCTGTCTGTTGCCGGTCCTGATAACGGAGGCAATTACAGTTACGGGACTACTGTAGAGAGCATTCAGGCCGCTGTAGAAGCTGCCAAAGCCAAAGGCGGAATTGTGATTGTTGAGAGAAATGCCAAGATGCCCTTTGTTCTTGGAACAACAATACATCAATCAGACATAGATTATCTTATTGACACTGATTATCCATTGCCTTTATCACCTGCTGCCGAACCCGATGAAACAGCAAAAAGGATTGGAAAACTCGTAGCAGAACTTTTCATTGAGGATGGCACAACATTGCAATATGGTATAGGAGAAGTTCCGGAAGCTGTGACTGAAGCTATTATTGCTAAAGGAGTAAAAGATATTGGAATATATACTGAACTTTTTGCTGATGCGATGAGAAAACTTGTGACAGCTGGTATAGTGACCAATAAATATCGTGAGGTTAATTTTTCGACATCATCAATATTTTTATCTAATTCACAGGAAGGCTATGACTGGCTGAATTTTAACAGTTCTGTTCAAAGTCGTCCGTGTAATATTACAAATGATGTACAAAATATAGCGAAACAACATAAAATGATTGCAATTAACAGTGCTATCGGTGTTGACTTACATGGAAATATCTGGGCTGATTCATTCAAAGGCAGAAGTGTTTATAGTGGCATCGGAGGGCAATCCGATTTTCTGAGAGGCTCTTATCAGGCAAAGCAGGGTTTCGGTATAATAGCGATGAAGTCTACAACCAGCAACGGCAAATCAAAAATTTCACTGATGTCTCCAGCTGGTATTACTACTACGGCTATTCCCGCTGATCCTGTTGTGATAGTTACTGAAAACGGTGCATTTAATCCTAAAGGCCTTAATATTTCAGAACATGCTGTTGGAATAGCTCATTTGGCTGATCCTCATACAAGGGATATGTTGCTGAGATATATTTTTGACAGCCCGGAATATTTCAAACCTAAGAATGCATATAAAGACGGCAGGCCAAAAGGATTTATACCTTATGAAGCAGTAATTTAAAGCAAATTGTAATTATTTAGCTTGTACATATATCCATTTTTAACAATTGTAAAGTGAAAGCCGAAGCTGTTAAAAAAAAATGTTTTATTGAAGTAATATATAATTTTATTTTACAGTACTTTGCGTCTTAGCGCCTTTGCGTGAAATTGAAATGCTTCAAGTTCAAAAATTTAATTGGTAAAATTGAAAATTAAAAAAAAATTTTGGCTATGCCTACACAATTACAGCAAATTGCAATAAATGGATGTCAATATCTGTAATTATCAGATTTGAATGGTCCATTGACAGGTACTGATATATATTTTGACTGTTCTTCCGTCAGATCTTCAAGTTCTATGCCTAGTTTTTTAAGATGAAGTTTTGCCACTTTTTCGTCAAGATGCTTGGGTAATACATAGACTTTATTATCAAGATCTTTGTGGTTTTGGTATAATTCAATCTGAGCAAGTACCTGATTTGTAAAAGAATTGGACATTACAAATGAAGGATGACCGGTAGCACATCCCAGGTTTACCAGGCGGCCTTCAGCAAGAACGATAACCTCTTTTCCTTCAAGCCTGAATAAATCGACCTGAGGCTTGATATTCTTTTTGGAATATCCGTAGTTCTCATTCAGCCATTTCATATTTATTTCATTATCAAAATGTCCTATATTTGCTATGACAGCTTTGTCCTTCAAAAGATGAAAATGTTCCTTGTCAACAATATTCAAATTGCCTGTTGCGGTAAGGATAATATCTGCCAAAGGAACTGCATTTACCATTTTCCTAACTTCAAAACCTTCCATAGCTGCCTGCAAGGCACAAATAGGATCTATTTCTGTTACTATCACTCGACAATTTGCATTTCTGAAAGCTGCAGCAGTACCTTTACCCACATCACCATATCCTGCCACTACCACTACTTTACCGGCAAGCATCAGGTCAGTTGCTCTTCTGATCGCGTCAACTGCAGATTCACGTGTACCATATTTATTGTCAAATTTAGATTTAGTTACACTATCATTGACATTTATAGCCGGAATAGATAATGAACCTTCTTTTTCTCTTTCATACAATCTGTGAACACCTGTAGTTGTCTCTTCACTTATGCCAAAGATATCCTGAACCAGGCCGGGATATTTATCTAAAACAAGATTGGTAAGGTCACCTCCATCATCGAGTATCAGATTTAGTTTATTTCCTTTTCCAAATGCATCCAGGGTCTGTTCGACACACCACCAGTATTCTTTTTCAGTTTCTCCTTTCCATGCATATACCGGAATCCCTCTTACAGCAATTGCTGCTGCTGCATGGTCCTGTGTGGAAAAAATATTGCAGGATGACCATGCAACTTCAGCTCCAAGTTCAATTAGAGTTTCAATTAAAACAGCAGTTTGTATTGTCATATGCAGGCATCCGGCTATTCTTGCTCCTTTCAGCGGTTTTTCATTTCCATATTCCTCTCTCAGAGCCATCAGCCCCGGCATTTCAGCTTCTGCAAGATTTATTTCCATTCTCCCCCATTCTGCCAGTGATATATCTTTTACCTTGTAAGGCAATTTATTTACAGGCAGGTTTGCATTATATTTTTCTTTTGTTTCAAACATTTTTTAAAATTTTTGCAAATATATGATAATAAATAACAAAAAAAAAGACAGGCACAAAATATACCTGTCCACTCTAAAACCTTATTATGAAAAATTAATTGTACTTACTCATTTGATGTTTTTTTTGCAGCCTTTTCAGATTTTTCTTCAGCCTTTTCAGTGTTCTTTACTTTTCACCAAGATATGAAGGTAATTCAAGACCAGCCATATTAAAAAGTTCAGTCATCGGTGGCACTGCCTTGTACATATTTGCAAGGAAAGACGCGGTATTACCTCCTTTTTCGCTATTTCCTCCATTTTCCCAGACAACAACCTTATCAAATTTAATATTTTTTATAGCTTCAACCTGGGTTTTAACAAGTTCCGGAAGTTTATCGGCAATCAGCATTAAAACTGCATCGCGGGTGTTATTATCAGTAGCTTTAATGATCTGATCAAAACCTTCGGCTTGTTTTCTCAAAATTTCAAACAGACCTTTTGCTTCAGCCTCTTTCATCATGACTATTGCATCTGCCTCTCCTTTTGCCTCTCTTCTGAATTTTTCAGCAACTGCTTCTGCTTCAATTTCAACTTTTCTTTTTGCAATCTCAGATTCAACTATGACATCAGCTTCTTTTGTAGCTTTTTCCTTTTGAGCCCTGGCAATTTCTGCCAACTTTTCAGCAAGATAAGCATCTTCGAGTGCCTTAGCATGCTGGACTTTCTCTGCAGAAAAAGCAATTTTTGATGCTTCAGCTTCTTTTTCTTTTCTCAAAGCGTCAGATTGAGCAATTACAATTCCTGCACTATTTTCACCTTCAACTGCAAGAGCATTAGCTTCAGCAGTTTTGATTCTCTGATCTTTCATAGCATTTGCCTCTCCGATAGCTCCATCCCTGTTTTTTTCTGCAACTGTTTTTTTAGCTTCATTAATAGCATGTGCTGCTGCTTCCTTTCCCAATGCCTGGATGTAGCCGGAATCATCTTCAATATCCGTGATATTTACATTTATAAGAGTAAGTCCGATTTTCCTTAATTCATTCCCCACATTATTTGATACATTGGCAAGAAATTTATCCCTGTCAGCATTTATCTCTTCAATATCCATCATTGCAACAACAAGTCTCAACTGACCGAATATAATATCCTTTGCTATATCCTTGATCTCCTGCGTAGTCTTACCCAGAAGTCTTTCCGCAGCATTGTTCATGACTCCCGGCTCATTTGAAATAGCAACCGTGAATCTTGACGGCACATTAACTCTGATATTTTGCTTACTTAAAGCATTTTGCAGATCAACATCAATAGAAATGGGTGACAAATCCAGGTATTCATAATCCTGAATCACCGGCCACACAAATGCGGCTCCTCCTGCTACACATTTACCTGATCCTTCACCTGTTTTACCATAGATAACAAGGATCCTGTCAGACGGACATCTCCTGTACCTTGAAATAAAGAAGAATAAAAGAGCAATAGCAAGAACTGCTATGCCCAATCCTGTAAAAAGTACTGCTCCTTCCATAAATTTATTTGATTTAAGTTAGTTTTTATTTTCGGTAATTTCTCCAACCAATAATATATTGTCCTCTAATATTTTAAAAACATAAATAACCGTCCCTGTAGGTAAATTCTCACCATCGGTAATAGCTCTGAGTTCCATTATTTTATTTCTAATTTCAATATTGACTAATCCTGTACCGTTTCTTTGGGCTGGTACCGGAACATAAACTTTTCCGTATTTACCCAGTGCTTCCTCAATGTCAACATTTCCCACTTCAGCTAATTTTATCAGCTGGAAAAGAACAAATGCCACAAAAACCATAGCGATAAGCCCGGCAAAAAATGAGATTATAATTACATATTGAATATCAATACCTTTATGGAGTGTAATAACACCTACCCAACCAAAAAAAGTAAAAAATGCGATTATGCTTCTTATGGAAAATAGTAAACCCCTGATCGACATCAAAATGTCCATCATGAGTGTCAAAATGTAAATCAGTGTCAACACCAGAATCAAAATCCAATCCTATTATACTGGAAATCAGCTGAAGAACAAATAATACAGAAAAAACTACTGAAATGGTCCAGAAAATCTGCTCTGCCATATTTAATGAATTCCACCAATCAACAAAAATCAACAAGTTCATTGTATTATTTTTATACAAATTTAATCGCTTAAGCCATATGAAGCAAACTCTTTCGACAAATGTAGTCCAAAATTCGTTTAACATATCATTTAATTTTATTGTATTTTGAGCTTAGTTTACATCAGATAATTAAAAGTAAAAAGTGAAAAATATTTTAAGTTATTTTTAAAGTTGGTCACTACTCAATTATGGCAAATCTTAACCTACCATTTTTTAAAATTATACTATTCTCCTGAACTGTGAAGAAAAAGATAATTATCAATTTTAATCTAATAAATCGGGAGCATCCCATTTTTGTACATAAAGCAAACAACGAATAATTGAATTAAATAGGGATTTCCTTTATACTTTGTACTGACCGCATTGTCACGGTAAGTAGTAGGGTAAATCACAAAGAATTTTGTTATAATTAAGTTTAGGATTTACCCAATTATTCTGCGTCAATCTGCGTTTTCAATCTGCGTAATCTGCGGGACAAAAACCTTAGCCTTTTCTTTTTCCCGCAGATTACGCAGAAAATATTCCTGATAAAATCTTGAATCACATTTCGCAGATATACGCAGAAATATCGACAATCACTATTTATTGATTAAAATAAGGAAAATCCCATTTTTATGCCCATGGTAATTTTTATTTTGATGCAAAAACAGGATACACCCAAAAAATCAACATTTCTAAATCATAATTTATTGGATACTTTGTTAATAAACTTTATTTTATTAAAAACCTTAAGCTGAAACCATTGTTAATTAAGTAATTTAAAATCCAACATTATGAAATATTTAAATCTAATTATAATCTTGATTATGACTGATCTTTTAATTGCTCAGGAGAATATTGTTTTTCAAAAGCCTTCTGCTGAAATATTGGCATTGGCTGATTATGAAAGAGCTCCTTCAGTATCAATGGATACAAAAAAAGAATACATGTTGCTGCAATACAGGAATACATATAAAAGCCTTGACGATCTCAATCAGGCAGAAATGAAGCTTGGAGGACTGCGGGTAAATCCAATAACCAATATTTCATCAACAGTTTCTTATATTAACAATCTGAAAATCAGGAAAATAAAAGAGTACAACGCTGAACCTGTTCAGGTAACAGGATTACCTGAAAAACCAAGGATCACAAATATTTCATGGTCTCCGGATGATACTAAAATAGCCTTCACAAATACAACAGGAAATGGAGTGGAATTATGGGTAGTGGATGTTGCTTCTGCAAAAGCCACTAAACTCACAGATGCAGTATTGAACGCTAATCTTGGCAGCCCGTTCAGTTGGTATAAGGATAATCAATCACTGTTGGTGAGAATAATACCTGAATCACGTCCATCATTGATAGATTCGGGGAAGGATTTACCCAACGGTCCTATTGTATCACTTGCCGATGGTAATGTCTCACAAAACAGAACATATCAGGATCTGCTAAAAAATAAAACTGATGAAATAAATTTTACTACACTGACAACTTCTGAATTATACAAAGTAAATATAAATGGTGCAAAAACGCTTTTCAGGACAAAAGACCTTTATGTAGGCCAGTCTTTTTCTTCCGATGGCAATTACATTATGCTCACCACCATTTCCCCTCCATTTTCTTATATTGTGCCTCTCAGCAGGTTTCCACAGAAAACTATAGTTTATGACCTGAACGGAAAAGAAATAAAATTGGTAAATGATGTTCCTCTTACTGAAATAATGCCAAAAGGATTTTCTGCGGTGAGAAAAGGAAAAAGAAATATGGGATGGAGAGCTGATAAACCTGCTTCTTTGTTTTTTGTTGTTGCACTTGACGAGGGAGATCCCGCTCAGAAAGTCAATTTCAGAGACGAAATCTTCAGCTGGGATGCTCCTTTCGGTGATGAACCAGAATCACTGGTAAAAACACAGCAGAGATTTGGTGGAGTAACCTGGGGTGATGACAATACTGCAATTGTTTCTGATTCCTGGTATGATACGAGAAATGTAAAGACTTATCTTATAAATCCTTCTGATCCGGGACAACAGCCAAAAATTATATTTGACAGGAATTATCAGGATATTTATAGTGATCCCGGACGATTTGAGACCAGGGAAAATGAGTATGCCAGGGATGTATTGGCAATTGAAAAAGGGAATTTATTCCTAATAGGAGAAGGACATACAAAAGAAGGTCAATTCCCATTTATAGATGAATTCAGTCTTAATAACTTCAAAACCAGAAGACTTTATCAGTCTACCTTTACAAACAGAAAAGAAGATATTTTTTCTATTGAAGATTTTAAGAACGGTAATGCTTTGGTCATTATACAATCAAAAAATGAATATCCAAATTACTATTTCAGAAATTTCAGGCAAAAAGATAAACTCCAGCAGATCACTTTCAATAAAAACCCTTTCGAATCAATAAAAGATGTTGAAAAACAGGTTATTAAGTACAAAAGGGCAGATGGTGTAGAGCTGTCGGGTACTTTATATCTTCCGATCGGCTATGATAAGAAGAACAAAACAAAACTGCCCTTACTCATCTGGGCTTATCCAGAGGAATTCAAAGACAAAAACAGTGCAGGTCAGTCTTCTATAAATCCGAATGAGTTTACTTTTCCCTATTACGGTTCATTTGTTTACTATGTTACTAAAGGCTATGTGGTACTTGATGATGCCTCTTTTCCGATAATTGGTGAAGGAGATAAGGAACCAAATGATAATTTCATAGAGCAGCTTGTATCCAATGCCAAAGCAGCAATTGATGCAGTAGATAGCCTGGGATATATTGACAGAACTAAAGTTGCTGTGGGAGGGCATTCATACGGGGCTTTTATGACTGCAAATCTCCTGACACATTCCGATCTTTTTGTATGCGGTATAGCACGCAGCGGAGCTTATAACAGGACATTGACCCCATTCGGTTTTCAGTCCGAACAGAGAAATTACTGGGATGCTCCCGGTGTTTACAATTCCATGTCACCATTTTATACAGCCAACTTGATGAAAAAACCGTTATTGCTGATACATGGGGAAGCTGATAACAACCCCGGCACATTCACTCTTCAAACCGAAAGGTATTTTCAGGCTTTGAAAGGACTGGGTGCAAATGCGAGAATGGTTATACTGCCAAAGGAAAGCCATGGATATGAGGCAAAGGAAAATATCCTGCATTTACTGTGGGAGCAGGAGCAGTTTCTGGATAAGTATCTTAAAAAATAAGTAAAAAAAAAGTCCTTTTGCATTGATGCAAAAGGACTTTTTAAATATGAAGTTGTTTTAAATTAGTTGTTTAAAAAAATGTTCATATCTCATTGATATTTAAGTAAATACTCCAAAAATAAATTGATAAATTTTTGAGCAAATTTTTTCTAAAATAAAAACATTTTTTTTATTTAAATTTCTTTACTTTTTGAGCCGTCAAAAAGTAACAATCCCGACGATAAATGTCGGGACGTGCGAAATTAAACTCGCAAATCCAATTAAGCTTTAAAATCAACAAGTTATATTGTTTTCAACTACGGAAATTATACCTACAAGGTTTCGGTAAAATTTCCTGCTTTCTCCTGCTCAGACTCCCGACGATAAATGTCGGGATCGCACAGTCCTGAACTATAATTTTTAAAAAACTGCTATAAAATTATCTATTTCTTGATATTCGGAAGCTGTAATCCGTAGCCCTTCTTCTTATCTTCGATTTTAAGTAAAAAGGCAAATAAGATCGCCAATATACCAAATCCTGTAAAGATGATCATAGGAAGAGTATAATTGTAAGTATTGACGGTCTGATTATCAACAGTCACCTGACCGGTAATGCAATAGGTATTCAAAACCCAGCCTATCAATGCAGGAACTCCCATTAAACCCCAGTTCTGAACCCAGAATATTAATGAATATGCAGTACCGAGTTGCTTCTCAGGGATGATCTTCGGAACCGATGGCCACATAGCAGAAGGTACAAGTGAAAACCCTATTCCCAGCAAAATTATTAAAAATATTGCAATGATCCAATGGCTAAGAAAAGGAATTGAAAACATAGCATGAACAAAAACAATTATAAATGAACCGATTATCATTATTGTTGCTCCCTTGCCTTTTCTGTCATACAGATTTCCAAAGAAAGGAGTAAGAAATATAGTACCGAAAGGAAGCAAAGCCGGTATCAATCCTGCCCAATCTTCATCAACACCAAATTTTTGAACCATCAGATCCGTAGCATATTTTAAAAATGGAAATACTGCAGAGTAAAACAAAACGCATAAAATCGCAATATACCACCAGCCTTTGTTTGTTATTATATTCAATATGTCTTTGATCTTAAATGCTTCTTCATCATCGACTACTTCATTATCTTTATCATAAGCTGCCTGTGATGCATCAAGTTTTTTATCCTGAAAAGTATAAAAGAAGAATGAAATCAATCCGATACATGCCATGATCAGTCCAAACAGTAAAGGCATCGAAACAGTTCCGAAATATTTAGCAATCGGAAGTGATGTACCTATTGCCAGTCCTGTACCAATTCTTGCAGTTGCCATTTCAAGACCCATTGCAAGAGCCATTTCTTTTCCTTTGAACCACTTTACTATGATTTTAGAAACCGTGATCCCCGCTACCTCAACACCAACCCCAAAAATAGCAAATCCAATTCCAGCTATAAAAACCTGAGCTTTTGATTCAAACAATAACAGATCCCAGACCTGTCCGTCAAGACTATGAGTAGAAACAGCCCAATATTTGATTGCAATCCCAACTACCATAAGTCCGGTTGCCATCATTCCTGTAAATCTTACACCCATTTTGTCCAGAATGATCCCACCTATGATCAAAAAGAATAAAAATACATTGAACCAGCCATAAGCACTGGTAAAAAAGCCATATTCTTCGCTGTTCCAGGATAGTTGCTGTTCAAGAAGTCCTTTCAGCGGTGCCATAACATCAGCCAGATAATAGCCACATAACATGGTAAATGCTACCACTGCCAATGCTGTCCAGCGTGCTACTGGTGAGTCACGCAAGGTTTGATTAATTTTTTCAGTCATAAATTTATTTTTTAAAAAATATAATAATACAAATACAACCTACAAATTTAAGGATATTTTGATAAGAAGGATATAATTATTGAAAAAATCACACAGTATAACTGCAATTGGCAATTTTTGAACCGCTATCCCTTAACTCTATCAAAAGTGTATTAATATGTTTATGAGGGATTTTTTTGACGTACTATGGTCAAAACAGGGAAATATAGGGAAAATGTGGAGCTAACGGGATTCGAACCCGTGACCCCTTGACTGCCAGTCAAGTACTCTAGCCAACTGAGCTATAGCCCCATGAGAGTGCAAAGGTAATAAAAAAAATTTTTAAAGAAAATATTTGAGGTTTACTCTGCTACTACAAATACAATTTTATTGTTCTGTCCGTTAACGCTACTGCCCAAAATCACTTTATTGTCGATATCTACTCCCTTTACCTTCATATATGCAAGAATAGCTTCCATCCTCCTCTGTGACAATATCCCGCTCCTGTAATCAGGTTCATTGACAAAACCAAACAATTTAATTGCAGAAATACTTCCTGAATTCAATTGATAGATCATATCATTAAGTATCTGGATCTGGGGTGGGTCAATATATGCAGTACCACCTTTGAATTTTATTTCAAGATTGGAATTGGATTTGAAATTTAAATTTTCTTTTGGGGCTACACTAATTACCATACTGTTATCCGCAATTATATTTGACTCTGCCAATGAACCATCTTCAGACTTCACATTGGATATATCAATCAGACTATCCTGTGTTTCATAGGCTTTAAGATAATCAGGCAGAACATTTAATTTGGCAAGGATGTCACCATTCCTGTTCATGAGAACTTCTGTAGGAACAGCGTCTATGAGGATCACTTTTTTGAAAACATTGTTTTTTACTTTGTCACTATTGGTTTGCGAATAACCAAAAGTACATATATTAAGTAAAAGCAATACAACTAATACTTTTTTCATATTCATGGGTTTTATAATATGAATATCAAAAATTGTACCAAATTTAAAAAGTACTCATTTTGATATACTCAACTTACAAACGATTTAATATCTGTAATAGTTCCATGATGGTGAAAAAAAGTCAAACTAACCGGAAAAAAAATGAAAACCAATCAGTTTTTTTTGACCAATCCCTTTTCTTCCAGGTCCCTTATCACTTTATCCATAACTCCGTTTATGAATTCTTTGCTTTTGTCGGTGGAATATTCCTTTGAGAGTTCTACATATTCATTTAATGTCACATTGCAAGGGATCGATTCAAAATATAAAACTTCAGCAAGGCTCATTTTAATAAATATCATATCGACATTTGCAATACGTTCTTTATCCCATTTCAATAGATTTGGAATAACATACTTTTCGAGTTCATCATTTATAGTAAGACATTTTTTTAACAGTTTTTCCCCCAGATCAATGATCGTTTCGTCAGTAGGATAATAAGGTTCAATAAAATCTCCTTCAAAATCATTTCTTTTAAGAATTTTTTTGACTGTACCTATTACCACCGATTTTTCACTGCTCCACTGATAGTACCTGTCATCGACCAGTTCAACAAAAACTTCACTCGCTCTGAGGTACCTGTACATTTCGAGGAGAATCTCTTCATCGTCTGTCTGAGATTTACGGTTGTGCCAGTAGGCAATATAAAGTTCGGTTTCAGAAAAACTCTTATACAATGTCCTGATGACATCAGGATCAATGAATTCACTGAATTTCAACGTTTCAAATCTTTGTTTGAGATCCTTGTTGTTTACAAGTCCTTTTATGATAGTGTTGTGATAAAGTGTGCTTTTAAATGATTTGTCATCATCTGTGGGGAGATACTTTGATACACGTTTGGTTTCGTCTTCTACTGAAACCTTAGTCATTTCAACTATTAGATATAAATTGAGTAGAAATAGCTCTATCGTACCCTTGACTGAATCATGATAAAACTTTAAAACTTCTTCATTCTTTAATTCTTTATCTCGGCTTTGAGAATAAAGAGCCTGCATCACCTTTACTCTGATACTTCTTCTACTTAGCATGGGATTCCATTCTTTTTTACACTATGCAAAGAAAGTGTATTTTTTAAAACAAAACAAACAATGTCTGTATTTATTAACAATATTATACATATATCAATATTAAACGATCAAAAACGAATAAAGTGCCACATATTTCAAAAAAAAATTATTTACAAATTAAACACAATTTTTTAAAATTAATTTTGTTTTTATAATACATTTCGTATTTTTGCGAAATATAAAAATGAATTTTATTTATAATTATTAATCAATTGAAAATGGAAATTAAAATTTTAGGAACCGGATGTCAGAAATGCAAAACTCTGGAAAAAATGACACAGGAAGTCGTTGAAGAAAACAATTTTAATGCAACGATTACCAAAGTAGAAGATATAATGCTGATCATGAATTATGGCATTCTTTCAACTCCCGGCCTGGTAATAAATGAAAAAGTCGCTTTAAGTGGAAGATTACCTTCTAAAGATGAAATCAAAAAACATATTGAAAAATACGGCAATGAGTAGTTTCAGCAAATATGAGCCTGGCATTGAAGAGATTGCTGTAATAGCAAAGGCAATTCAGCATCCTGTGAGAGTGTATATCTTAAAGAAGCTCTCAAAGATGAATACATGTTGTTATAGTGGAAACCTTGTGGATGAATTGCCAATTAGTCGCAGCACCCTTTCTCAGCATTTGAAGGAATTAAAGTACGCAGGTCTGATACAAGGTGAAATAGAAGCACCATATATAAAATACTGCCTTAACAGGGAAAACTGGGAAAAAGCAAAGGAATTATTTTCAGAATTTTTTAATCTTTCAAAATAAAAATAGTAGAATATGAAAAATCTATCAACAAAAATCGTCATTACAGTTGCAATTTTCTTTTATGGAGGTCTGGCATTAAATGCATATATTGATGCAAACAATTCAAATCCCTTACTTAATGAAAATCCAATACAAAATTTTTCCAATGAAAATGTAAAGCATGCTAAACCAATACTTTACATCTACAATTTTCATTCTACCAGGAGATGCATTTCCTGTGTTGCAATTGAGAATACAACTACTCAGGCATTGGAAAAGTATTTTAAAAAGAAGTTGAAGAAGGCAGGATCAAAAGATTTATTATCAATGTAGAGGAAAAGGAAAATAAAAAACTGGTTGAAAAATATGAGGTATATGGAACAGCACTGTATCTGGTAAGATCATTCAAGGGTAAAGAAAACACAATAGACCTTACTGCAGAGGGATTCAAATATGCTAAAAACAAGCCGGAAAAATTATTGGAAGTACTGAAGGAAAAAATTTCAGAGAATTTAAAATAAGCTGATAATTAAAAAAAGATAAACCTATGAATAAAAGTATTTTCATTATGCTGATATTGTTTTTATACAATTATGCATCTTTTAGTCAGACAGTTGGTGATACAATAATTTCAAATAATCCCCAAAATCTTAAGCTAAAAGTTTATTATTTTCACATTACAGACAGATGTTCTGCATGCTATTCAATTGAAGAGAATCTCAGAGCTACTCTTTTCACTAATTTCAAAAAGGAAATAAAAAAGGGATCGTCGATCTTCATATCCTCAACTGTGAATTGCCGGAAAACCAAAAGCTGGTAAAAAAATATACTGCTTATGGCTCAACTTTGGTAGTGACAGGATATAAAAATGGCAAAGAACTCGAAACTGAAGAATTGTCAGCCTGGGCTTTTAAAAAATCAGGGAACAAAAAGGTTTTTGTTAAAGAGCTTAGGAAAAAACTAAATGATCATCTGAGATCATAATTAAAATTACAATTTTTAAGGTTAAAAATTATGGAATATTTACAAAATTTGCTTGATAATACAAGCATGCCATTGTTTTCTGCATTCCTGCTTGGGTTGATGACAGCTATCAGTCCATGTCCTCTTGCGACAAATATAACTGCAATAGCCTACATCGGTAAAAATATCGAGAATAAGAGAAAAGTATTTATTAATGGTTTGTTTTATACGCTGGGAAGAGCTATCAGTTATGTTACCATAGGTATTATTCTATTTTTCGGAGCCAGTAAGTTTCATATTGCCAGTTTTTTTCAATCAAACGGAGAAAAATTCCTGGGTCCTTTGCTTATCATTATCGGTATTTTTATGCTGGGTGTTTTCAAATTCAATTTCCCGGGTATTGGCAAAATAACTGATAAATTTAATCAGATGAAGACAAACCGGCTAAGTTCACTTTTGATGGGGATGCTTTTTGCACTTGCGTTTTGTCCATATAGTGGAGTTTTGTATTTTGGCATGCTCATTCCTATGACTATTTCAAGTACATCAGGACTTTTCCTGCCTTTTGTATTTGCAATTGCAACAGGCCTCCCGGTTATTGTCTTTGCATATCTGATTGCATTTACCTTTTCGGAAGTTGGCAGTTTTTTCAACAAACTCAAAACATTTGAAAAATGGTTCAGAAAAATAGTTGCATTTGTATTCATTGCTGTTGGGATATATTATATGTATATTTTTTTCTTTTCAAATTAATTTAGGTCAACATGGAAAACAGACTTAAAGTTCTTATCCTTTGTACAGGAAATTCATGCAGGAGCCAGATGGCACACGGATTTTTACAATCTTTTAATAGAAATCTTGATGTTCATTCTGCCGGCACTAAAGCATCAGGTTATATTAATGAAAAAGCGATAGTTGTGATGAAAGAAGTCGGAATTGATATCAGTACTCATACATCTGATCCTGTTGAAAAGTATCTGAATGAAGAATGGGATTATGTGATCACTGTGTGTGGAGGTGCTAATGAAGAATGTCCAGTTTTCCATGGAATAGTTAAGAACAGGCTTCACATGGGATTTGATGACCCCAGCCATGCAATTGGAACTGAAGAATTTATCTGGAGTGAATTCCGGAGAGTAAGAGATAAGATTTGGAAGGAATTTGCTAATTTGCTAATTTGCTAATTTGAAAATGTACTAATATGAGAATTAGATAATGTGTTAATTTGGTATTTTGCTAATTAACTATTTCTCACATTTGCTAATTTGTTAATTAATATAAGGTAAATATGTTGGATGAAAAGGGAAATGTGATTGTTGAAAAAAGCTTTGGATTTGCTTTACGAATTATTGAGTTTACAGAATTACTTGAAAGTCAGAGAAAATATGTTATTGCAAATCAATTATTGAAAAGTGGGACTTCAATTGGTGCAAATATCAGAGAAGCACAGAATGCTGAAAGCAAAGCTGATTTCATACACAAAATGAAAATTGCTGGTAAAGAAGCCGATGAAACTGAATATTGGTTACTACTATGTAAATTTTCAAAAACTCATCCATTCGATGAAAACATATAGAATGATTTAAGTGAAATAAAGAAAATACTTAATAAAATAATCGCATCTTCAAAAAAGAGAATGTGAAAATGTGAGAATTCGAGAATGTGAGAATTCGAGAATGATTGAATGTGTCCCGAAAGCTTTCGGGATCGAGAATGTGACAATGTGGTAATTTGCTAATTAATAAATTCTCACATTTACAAATTAATTTGCTAATTAACTAATTTGCTAATTAACTAAATAAAAAACTATGCCATCTCAAAAAAAATTAAAATTTCTGGACAGATATCTTACTTTGTGGATATTCTTAGCCATGTTTGCAGGAGTATTTTTGGGCTGGTTAAGTCCTGACATTGCCGGATTCTGGAATAAACTTTCATCTGGTACTACAAATATACCGATTGCAATCGGTTTGATAGTGATGATGTATCCACCACTCGCAAAAGTCAAATATGAAGAACTTGGAGATGTTTTTAGAAACACTAAAATCCTGGGATTATCTCTGGTACAGAACTGGATAATCGGACCAATTCTTATGTTTCTCCTTGCTATTGTATTTTTACGTTTTAATGTAGATTACATGTATGGCCTGATTCTTATCGGGTTGGCCCGGTGCATTGCAATGGTAATAGTTTGGAATGATCTTGCTAAAGGTGACACAGAATATGCTGCCGGACTTGTAGCATTTAATTCAATATTTCAGGTTTTGTTTTTTTCTGTTTATGCTTACATTTTTATTGCTGTTTTGCCCGGTTGGTTTGGATTGCCTGTAAATGATGTGGTTGCAAATATTACAATCGGACAGATAGCTGAGAGTGTTTTTATTTATCTGGGCATTCCCTTTATAGCAGGATTTTGACAAGATATTTATTGGTTAAAGCAAAAGGAAAGGATTGGTATAATAAAAAATTCATTCCTGCAATCAGTCCGCTTACTCTATATGCATTGCTTTTCACAATATTCGTGATGTTCTCACTCAAAGGTGAACTCATAGTAAAAATACCATTTGATGTTATCAGAATTGCTATTCCTCTTATAATTTATTTTGTATGTATGTTTGTATTATCTTTCTTATGAGTAAAAGATTCGGGGCGAATTACAAACAATCAACAACTCTGTCTTTACAGCTGCCAGCAATAATTTCGAACTTGCAATAGCGGTGGCAATTTCAGTTTTGGCATTAATTCAGGTGAAGCATTTACTGCTGTGATCGGCCCTTTGGTTGAGGTGCCTGTGATGATAGCTTTGGTCAGTCTTGCATTTTGGTTTAAGAGAAAGCTGTTTTAATGTGATAATTTGAAAATTTGAAAATGTGCCAATGTGTCATTGAGATAATGTGCCAATTTGAAAATTTGAAAATTATAAAAATAATTGAGTTTACAGAAACACTTGAAAATCAAAGAAAATATGTTCTTGCAAATCAATTATTGAAAAGTGGGACTTCAATAGGTGCAAATATCAGAGGAGCACAGAATGCCGAAAGCAAAGCTGATTTCATACATAAAATGAAAATTGCAGCAAAAGAAGGAGATGAAACTGAATAGTGGTTATTACTATTCAAGTTTTCAAAAGTACTTCTATTCGATGAAAGCATCCTGAATGAATTGAGTGAAATAAACAAAATACTAAATAAAATAATCGTATCATCAAAAAGAGAATTTGAGAATGTGTTAATTTGCTAATTATCACATTTGCTAATTTGCTAATTCTCACATTGGCTAATTAACTAATTAATAATATGGAAACAAAAAAAGAACTAAAAATCCTGGTCTGGATTGGAATAATATTTGGTGCAGCATTCTTTTTACCTATTGAAAGTGCAAGGTTTAACACTGCAATTGCTGCAACATTGGATCTTGTGAAATGGTATGCCCGTGAGCATGTGATTTTATGCTTATTACCTGCTTTTTTTTTATTGCAGGGTTATCTCGGTATTTGTGAGTCAGGGTTCAATTTTGAGATACTTTGGAGCAAACGCAAAAAAATGGCTGGCTTACACAGTTGCTGCCAGCTCAGGAACTATTCTGGCAGTATGCAGTTGCACTATTTTGCCATTGTTCTCAAGCATTCACAAGAGAGGAGCAGGATTAGGACCGGCTATTGCCTTTCTATATTCTGGTCCCGCAATAAATATACTTGCCATCATTTTAACGGCAAGGATACTCGGATTGCAAATGGGTATAGCCAGGACTATTGGTGCTGTATCTTTCAGTGTAATAATCGGATTGATAATGGCATTTATTTACCGAAAAGAAGAGAAAGTTAAAAAGGAAGAACAGATGAACATTCAGTTACCTGCTGAAAAGCGTCCGATGTGGCAAACTTCATTTCACTTTTTACACTTGTTTTGATACTTGTATTTGCAAACTGGGGAAAGCCATCCATAGATGACACATCAAGTGCCTGGTATTATTTATGGGCATACAAATGGTACATTACCGGATTTTTTTCATTGATGCTAGGCTTTTCACTAATTTATGTGCTAAAAATAAAATGGCAGTGGGTTTTGATGGCAGCATTTGCGACAATTGCTTCAGCGATATTAGCAACAAATCTTATTGAAAACTCAAAACTGGCACCACTTTTTCCGATGATGGTTGGGATAGCAGGTTTGAGTATTATTACGCTTTTGGACAAACAGGATGATGAAAACCGGGAATGGACAATTTCAACCTGGGGTTTTGCAAAGCAAATTCTGCCATTGCTGGCAATAGGAGTTGTAACAGCCGGATTCCTGCTAGGATCAACACATGATGGTCAAACAATTGCCGGAGTGATACCAAATGAATGGATACAATGGCTTGTGGGTGGCAATTCAGTTTTTTCCAATTTATTTGCATCAGTTGTCGGGGCATTTATGTATTTTGCAACCCTTACAGAAGTTCCCATTCTTCAGGGGCTGATTGCATCCGGTATGGGAAAAGGCCCTGCTTTGGCTTTATTACTTGCCGGCCCATCACTTTCCCTTCCAAATATGCTTGTTATACAAAATGTTTTGGGAACTCAGAAGACAGTTGTTTATGTGACCCTGGTAGTGGCAATGGCAACAATTTCAGGTATGTTTACGGATGGCTATAACTAAAAAGTTTAAACTTATTTACTGATCTATAATTATACAATTTCCTTTGATTTCGACTGAACTTCCTTCGTTGCTAATTATTGCCGGATTTGTTGAACCCTGATAATTATGTAATACAACATTATCCAGTATCAGTTTGCCATTATTTTCAATAGCTCCTGCATTTAACCCTGCAGAATGGATATGAACACCCTTTAAAATCAGTCCATCACCGGTTGAGGGTGCTGAATTTTGGATAGTTGATCCTGTACCATTTGAGAATATGTGAATATTTTTAGTTAAATCACTTTCAATCACAACATGTTTATTTATAACCAGATTTTCATTTCCGAGAAAAATGGTATCATTAATTATTGAAGAATTAAATCTGATAGTATCACCGGTAGTTGAACAATTGATTGCAGCATAAAAGAGACCTGCACCTTGAGGATATGTATTATCCACTTTCAGTCTGCAGAAATTATTTAAGCAGGTTTTAATTTTCCATGTTTGAAGACTGCCTCCATCATTGGTTGCAAGATCTTGGATCTGAAGTCTCCACTGACCTTTGACCTGTTGATTATTGAAAGTTAATAATGTATTGGAAGGTTTATATGTTCCCCCATCAGTAGGGGGGCACTGAATATCTAAATTTGCAGATTGGTCAAAATTGATATTGAAATTATCATTACTTCCACATTTCCGATCCATAATTACAACATTCACATTTGAGGGAGTATATAATGTAAATTTCAGATCACCTATATAAGTATGTAAACCAGTTAGACTTAAAACATCAAGGTCGTTTATTATTCCTAAGTCTGTAATGGGCAGATAAGAATTGACTGTTGGAGTTCCTGACGGTGAAATAATTACAGGAACATCTATACTATTATAAACAAAACATGATTCAGTAACAAAGGAAAAAAATGCTGACCAATTGCCATTTCCGCAGGGTGAAATTGGTTTTACCCTCCAGTAAAATGTTGAAAGACCTTCAAGCATCTGAGAGACTTGCAAGTTATTGGTAGCAGAATTCGTATTTACTATTAAAGTACTGAAGTCTGAAATTCGGGATATCTGTATTTCATAATATGCCGCACCTGCTATTGTATTCCAGCTTAATTGAGGTTTTATGCTTATGTTTGTCGAGTTATTGGCAGGAGATAATAGTGTAATAGATGACGCAGCAACATCAGTTACAATCAAACTTAACATCGAATTCTTTACTGTAGATCCGGATGTACCAATGACCTGAATATTGTAAGAACCTGAAATGCCATCAATATTTGAAATTGTCAGGATACTGCTTTGCCCTGGAATAACCGGATTATTTGAAAAACTATAGTTTACTCCCGAAGGTAGTCCTGCAACGCTTAAAGTTACCGGTTGACTGAATCCCAAAATACTCAATACATTCACAGCAATGTCTCCACTCTGTTGCGGACAAAGCATAAGTGACGCCGGATCTAATTGCAGACTAAATGATGGAACTCCTGTATTAATTGTAATATTTGCATTATTGATATCAAAGAAAATATTGTCTACAGCTTTGACCATAATCCTTACAGTGGAGCTTATCCCTACAGGCACAACAATTTCCTGAGAACCATCATTAGGAGTTGAACTTAGCAAAGTTACAGGAAAGGTATTGCCACCATCATAAGATAAAAGTATACTTACATTTACAGTATTAATACCATTAGCTGTTGTTCCTGCTACATCCCATGTTATTGCTTTAGTTTCTCCTTCCAGCCAGGTGGTTGCATAATTTTGAGATGTTATTACAAATGGGCCTGCAGCACTCCACAGTTGTAACAGTACGATTTATTTCCGAATTGCAACCCGCTACTCCTGTAAAATCGCGTGCAACGCCCCTGAAGTTCATGGTTCTTGAAACCGATGGAAGAACCTGCCAGGTATTAGTTGTATTATTAAGAATATTCGCTAATGGAGGAAAATACCTCGATGGTGAAGTAGTGGCAAAAATACTTCGAAACATAGGACCTGTTGTATTGGTAGAAACTGGAGGCATTGTCTGAGCAGGAGAAACATAGCTGTTCATTTGATCCCAGTCATAGGAAATGGGATTGCCATCAGGATCTGAAGCATTTAACGTTAAAACAAATGGGGTAGATTTTGGTATAGTGTAATTTGGTTGTGCGGTAACATTTGGAGCATTATTTGCAAAAGTGCCAACTATTTGTGCACAACCATTTCCTGAACCTGTCAGAAATGTTTTAATTTCCTGGAGACTTTTGGCATGAAAATAAGGGTCGCTGTTAGTTTGAACATCGGGACTGCAAATTCCTGCATATGCCATAATTGTTGAAGCACTTCCTGGTTCCATAGCTGTACTGGCATTCCTGTTGCAGTTATTGTATTGCAAGTATGGTTTGCATTAAACTGATGTCCCATCTCATGAGTGACATAATCAATTACTAAAAGGATCTCCAACCGGGGTTGGAGAGCCTGTAAACCTCCTGCCTTATTATCAGTACTCACAAACACACCCTAAATATGCAATTCCTCCATCTCCAGTACTAAAAACATGGCCAATATCGAAATTGGCTGATCCTATTACATTAGTACAATTATTTTGATTTGCTGTTAAGTCACTAGATGAACCATCATTAGTATAACCATCGGTAGCAGCATTATAATAAAAAACCAGATTAGTATTTGCAATCAAAACAAGTCTTACGGCAAGTTCTGATTCATATACTTCATTTACGCGATTAATAACTGTCACAACTGCAGACATCACAAGTCCTGATTGAGCAGAACTTGTAGCCCCAAAAAAATTGCTGTATTCTCCAGTTGTTGCCTGAGCAAGCCTGTAACTCTTAACTGGCAATCCCCAATTCTTAGACATCATCGTTTTCCCTGGTTTGTCATTGAATCATCATTGACAAAACATTCCCATCAACCTTTTTTGAATTCTTTTTTTGAATAAACAATTCTTATTTGTTTATCATCTCTTTGAAAATAATCAATATAATATTTTCCTTCATCCAAAGAGGAAATGACAGCCCTGAACCCCTGCAAAGTATAATCTATTCTGATGCTTTTTAACTGATCTGAAATCGAAACACCATAAAATGTTCTTATATCGGGATATTGCAGAGCCAATTCAGGTTCCATCATATAGTATTCTACAACTTTGAATTTTTCAGTCTTGCCATCCGGCAATCCAACATTGATTATCTGATCAGAATTTGCAACATCTTTCTCCGATTCTTTTGGCGAACTCCACAGAATAGTTTTCATCATTTCGTCATCAAAATTGTAAATGACATACTTTTCGGGAATGATATCCCTGATGCCTTTATTTTCAATCTGATCCAAAGAAACAACGTTCCATGATTGACTGAATAAAATAGAAAACTGAAAAAATGCCAGAAAAAACAGAAAAAATCTTTTACCCATAAAGTCCCATTTTAAAAAATGCAAAAATAGAAATTCAATTGTTTATCTTGTAAAAATTGGCCTGAAAATCAATTATAAAAAATTATATTTTTAATTGAAAAACGAAACAGGATTTTTAAATACAAAAGTAATTGAATATCAACATAAATATTTTAATGATGCATCAATAGATCAAAATGTTGATTTTAGAAGATGAATTCTTTATATGACTCAAACATTTTTAAACAATATCACCATCCTATCCCATAATCTTCTCCAAAATTGCTGGATCCACCCCAAAAACTGCCATGCTCCCTGTCAAAATAAATTGCATTTACAGGACCGCTGGTTTTTTCTCTGAAAGTTAGTTTGTATCCCATATTGCTAAGGTCTTTTCTTATCCATTTTGGGATTTGTTCGTTCAGGATCAATGAACCTATGAGTTTTTCGTGATCACCAAAACTTGAAAACATCTGGTTTGTGATAAAACCCGGAGCTTCACATGCTTCCTGTACTGTCATATTGAATTCAACCATGTTGAGGAAAAACTGGAGTAAAAGCTGATCCTGTTCATCTCCCCCCTGCTTTGCAAATGAAAGAAAAGGTTTACCGTCTTTAAGAGCAAGTGTCGGAGTTAAAGTTACCCTTGGACGCTTTCCCGGGGCAACAACATTGTAAGGATTTTCTTTTTCATCTAAAACAAAACTCTGCATTCTCTGACTCATCCCGATACCTGTATTGCCAGCAATACATGCCGGGATCCATCCCCCGCTCGGAGTCATTGAAACCACCCATCCATTTTCATCAGATGCTTCGACTGATGTGGTTCCTGCAGTGAAACTTTTTATATAATCCTCATCAAATTGGTCAAAATTGAAGCCTTGTTCATTATCAGAATTATTAATCGATTTTTTAAAGGGATTTACCTTGTCTTCATAAGGATATGGGTCTCCGGGTTTGACTCCCGGGTCATTTTTGTCAAAATTGATAAGTTCACTTCTTTCTTTTGCATATAGTTTTGAAAGCAGTCCTTTTATCGGTTCTTCAGGTGGAAAAGCAGGATCACCATAATAGAAATCACGGTCTGCAAAAGCCAGATTCATAGCCTGATAAAGAGTATGAATGTACCTGGTTGAATTGTATCCCATGCTTTTTAAATCAAAATTTTCAAGGATGTTGAGTATTTGTAGCATTACCGGACCCTGAGACCATTGCTGAAGTTTATATACATCAATACCCTTATAATTTGACATAAGAGGCTCTTCAATTTTGACTTGCCATTCTTCCATATCTTTAAGAGTGATCAATCCTCCCTGTTCCTGACATCCCTTAACAAACTCCTGACCAATATCACCTTTATAAAACCTGTCATACGCTGCATAGATGGCTTCTTTCCTGGATTTACCTGTTTTAAGTGCATTTTGTTCTGCTTCAACCAGTTTTCTGAGTGTTGCAAGAAGATCTTTCTGAACAAATATTTCTCCCGGATAAGGTGCTTCACGGATTTGTCCTTCGTGAGGAAGAAAAACTTTTTTGAATAAGTCCATTCTTTGATCAGTTTCTTATCACGTTCTAGTGCGTTGGCAGTCTGAGCTTCTATAGGATAGCCTTCTGCCATTTCCAAAGCCGGAGTCAGAACTTCTTTTAAACTCATAGTGCCATATTCTGCAAGCATAACCATAAGTCCACCCGGAGTTCCCGGAGTAATTGCTGCAAGAGCGCCATATTGGGGAGGATATTTATATCCCTTATTCTTAAAGAATTCAGGTGTAGCTCCAGATGGTGCGACTCCCAGAGCATTTATTGCTATCACTTTTTTAGTGACTGGATTATAGATCAGGGCCTGGGTTTCACCACCCCAGCTCAAAACATCCCACATAGTGCAGGTAGCAGCCAGCATGGCACAGGAAGCATCCACAGCATTTCCACCTTTGGCAAAAATCATTGCTCCCGCTGTAGCTGCTAAAGGTTTCCCCGTAATGGCCATCCAATGCTTGCCATGAAGAGGTGGTTTTTGAGTCACGACAGGGAGTGTATTAAATGACTGGGTATAAACGTTGCTATTTACAATAACTAAAAAGCAGATCAAAAAAAAATCCTTCATTTTCAAATTTTATTTATCAGTTTATTGGTTTACAAAATGTCCCATTAAATGCAAATTTAATATAAAGATCTTTTGTTTTTTATTAAAAAGATCAATATCTGATTTTTTTAACTTTAAATCTCTTGTGAAAAAACTTGATTTTATGAAAAATTTAGAGTAATTTTGGTTTCTATACATGAGTATTATCAATAAATAAATGATTATGTATAAAGATTGCAGGATATTATTTTTGGCTCTTTTTGAGATTTTTCTGTGTTTTTATCATACGGGACTGCCAGCACAGAAACCTTCAAGTAATGATTCCCACACACTTATAATTTATACCATCCCGTCAGTTGTAGAAATGGACTGGACTTCTCCCGGATCTTTATCATATTCTGCTGAAAGTTCTTTTCTATTATCAGAAAAATGTGATTATGCCATGGGACATATGTTCGTTCAGCTCATTTCACCATTATTAAAAGAGCCTTTGTATGCAGGAATGGCAGTTAAATCAAGAAAAGGTCTTGAAAAACTTGTTCTTATCGATAAAATAGGTTTGGGTGTATTGATGGTTGAGAATGAAGGTTATCTTGAAAAAAATAATAAGTTAATAAAGATTATTGCCAGACATAGCAAAAATAAAAAAATTTCCGCAATTAGGATTTCAATAAATGAAACTGCAATGAAGAGAGTTCTGCAATTTATTGAAAAATTCGACAAGACTGATGAATTTGGATATAAACCATCCAATTATTACGGAGGAGTATTTTGGCCTCTTTACGAAAACGAGGGAGCAGGTTGTTCAGCATTTGCTATGTCAATTCTTCACCTTGCCGGTTTTTCAATGGAAGAACTTGAGAAATGGAAAGTTGAAGTAAAATTGCCGATGACATTAATTGGTGGGAAATTGAATAATGGTAAAAAAGTTAAATTCAGAGAAGTAATAGAAACTGATCAGTGGTATGTCGGACAAGGGTTGCCCGGTAAAGATTATATAAGTTTTTCAACTTATGATCCCTCACTTTTGTATAAATGGATAAATCTGGAGCTATCCAAAAATCCCAATCATGTAAAAAACAAAAATGATGTTAGTCTAAATAATATGCCTGTGATGGAAATGGATTATTCTGATAAATTGATATCAGAAAATGCTCCGATCTTTATATCAAGGCCTGAACCGCATATTTTTATAGATTACTTTTTTTCAAATCTGAAATCAGTGAAATAAATACCTGTATTTTAAGATTCCTTAAAATGGGATTCAATTAACAAATTTCCATTGTCGCCTTTTATTAATTAGTATTATGAATCAGATTTTTTACTCTGAAATTCAGGAATAGCAAATGCAGAGCTAATAAATAGCCCTGCATTCCATAAAACTATTGTTACTACTATGTAAAAATTATCTGGGTTCTGTCTCCATCACACATTTCGTAGAACTTGCCTACGGTGATAATATCAACCACATCGTCCCAAAGGTCTTCTTTTTTCAATCCGAACATTTCGACAGCGAGTTTGCATGCAAATACTTCACCCCCACCTGCTGTGAACATTTCAAGAAATTCTCCTACAGGAGGAATATCAAGTTTGGCCATACCACTTTTCATCATTGCAGAAACGCCTGCTTCAACTCCGGGCAACACACCAAGTAATGATGGGAAAGGAAACCCTCCCGGCATTCTCATTGCCGGATTACCAACAGTAGCTGTATGAAGACTGTTCATTTGTTTTTTTGTGATAGCATCAAGACCAAAGAAAGTGAAGAATAGCTTTGCCTCCATACCTTCCATAACGGCTCCATTAGCCATCACTAATGCTGCCATAACATCTTCCAGTGCACCTTTAGCACAAATGATACAAACCTTTTGTAAAGGTTTTTTTTCTGTTTTTTCCATAATTTTTATTTTTAATATTTGTCAATAGAATTTGAGTTCAGGGGAATATTAAACACAACTTGTGGGTTTTGGCAATCCTGCATATTTTGAAGACATTTTCAGAGGTCCTTTTGGGAATAATGCATAAAACTGTTTAATATCAACAATTCCTGAATTTCCAACTTTCCTGATTGTAAGTTGCTCCCCACCATTTACAGTCTTCCTTAAAAAATTTAAAACCTCAAAATGTTTGTCTGTCAATTCCAGTTCATCTTCTGCTGCAAGTGCCCTTGCTACTTCTTCATTCCATTGAGACGGATCAACTAAAAATCCATCTTCGTCAATTTTTACGCTGTTTCCAGCAACATTCAATTCTTTCATATTTGTTTGATTTTTTATTGTTAATTAAATTTAATTCATATTTTTTGATAAATTTTTCATAAAAGTAACTCCGAATCCAAGAGCTTTTTTCATTTCCGGAGTATTGATCTCCCTCATTATTTTCCAGACTGAGTATGGTTGTATATCTTTTGTCTCAATACTCGAATATACGTGAATAGCATTATCAATTGATTTCAACATTTCAGGTTGTGTTAGATCCTTAACTGTATAAATTATCAGCATAATATTATCAGAAGGTCCTTGAGGTCTTTAGGTGTTAAGCCCTGTTACAATTTTATCGATTATTGGTACAACATTCTGAATAAATTCAAAATAGCCTTTCTCTTCAAATTCTGCTAATTTTTTGGTGACATCGATAATTGTCTCATTGAATATCGGTCCAACTTCTTTAGAAAGATCAAATGCCATTTCTAAAATATTCATAACTTCTTTGAAATTTTTAATATTTCTCAGAAAAGTTATAAGCAGGTCAGTAACTTCTTCCGGATTAATTTCTACCTGACGTTTGTCCAGTTCTTCTACTGCTGTATCATAAAAATCTTTACCGATAATTGTGAGATCACCTGTAAGATCATCCAGTCCTTGTGTCGTAAGACGCTGTCTGTTGACATAGTCCAGCACGATGTCAATTTTTGCTTCTAAAGCGTCCAGTCTTTTATTAATTGCTTGTTCGTCCATGATCAGCAGATTAATTGGTTTGTTTTTGTTTACCTGCCATCGACATATGAGCTTCGATTGGCATTTCTTTTCCTTTCAGAAGAATATGCCAATATATCCACCTGAAAAGTATCTTACCATAATGATTTATCTTAGTATTTTTAAGCAAACCAAAAGGTCCGATCCCAGGGAGCGGGAATGTACCCGGCAATGGTTCAGTATCGTAATTGAAGTCAATTAAAGCTCCTTTACCATAGCCTGTTTCGATATAACAGTTGGCATGCCCGTCAAATTTAGCTTTCATTGGACGTCCCTCTATTGCACTCAAAAAGTTCTCTGTCAGGATCTCTGCGGCAAAATGTGCCACTGACCCTGCTTTTGAAGTTGGCAGATTAGCTGCATCACCAATTACAAATATATTTTCAAAATCTTTTGACTGAAGAGTGTATTTATCGGTTTTTGCATAATTCATATCATCACCCAGGCCACTTCTCTTTACCATCTCATTGCCCATATTTACCGGAACAATTGTGAGTATATCAAAGGGGACTTCCTGACCATCATATGACAATATCTTCTTATTGTCGTTATCAACGCTTTCAAGGTAGAATTCAGGTATTATGCTGATATTCTTCTCTTCAAGCAGGGCTGAAAGCATTTTAGTCGCTACAGGTTTTGTAAATGCTCCTGACATAGGAGTCACATAAGTGATTTTGACTTTATCCCTGATCCCTTTTTTTGTGAAATAAGCTTCAGCCAGGAACACAAATTCGAGAGGAGCAACAGGGCATTTATAAGGTATCTCAGAAATGCACATTACCAGATTCCCACCTTCCCAGTCTTTGAATTTTTTTGTAGCGCAACTGCACCTTCTATACTGTAAAAATCAAATATATCATTATACCCAAAGTTTATCCTTCAATCCAGGTGTCATATCCGGCCTGGTCTCAGTTCCTGTTGCCAGAATGAGATAATCATATTGTAATACTTTTCCTCCTTCCAGGTAAACTTTATTTTCTTTCCCGTCTATTCTGTCAATAGAGTTAAAAATAACATTTACTCCTGGAGGGAAGAAATCGTATTTTGGTTTAGTTACATCCTGTTTGGTATATATTCCAAAAGGAATAAACAAAAATCCTGGTTGATAATAATGTGTCTTATACTGGTCGACAATCGTAAATTCCCATTCATTAAGGTCAAGTATTTTGTACAATTTGTTCAGCATCATTGTACCTGCTGTCCCAGCCCCTAATATCAATAATTTCTTCATTTTACAATTATAATTTTAGTTTTTAGATAAAATAATTTTATTGGATGCAAAAGTATAGTCAGTATTTCTAAAACTAAAAAATATAGATATGACATAGTACAGTTTATGATATATGTCATATCTTTGGGGCAAAATATTATTTTGATGTATTGCTCGTGCGAATCATGTCATATAAACAATACTTTCTTCACATTGATCCAGGAAGCAGGAGTTGATAAGTTTTGTCATTCAAGGTCAGAGATTAAAATTCCATCAGGAAAAACATTCATAAATCAAGGTGATGAAATTAAAAGTTTTAAATATCTTAAAGAGGGATTGATAAAACTACACAGGCTTGATATTAATGGCAAAGATCAGATAATTTTTTTTGGCAGACCTTTGGATTATATCAGTATACAAAATACATTTTCCGAAAAAACCTACAATTATTCTGTCACCGCAATTGAGAATAGTACTGTATGTATATTTGATATTAATGTCATGAAAGATCTGATCCAGACTAACGGGAAATTTGCAATAAAAATGCTTGAAATTTCAAGTATGGCATTGAACAGGATTATCGACAATTCCCTTGAACTTATCAGCAAAACCATGTATGGCAAAGTAGCCAGCCTGCTGCTCTTTTTTAGTGAAAAGTTTATCTTAAAGATAGTTTCGATTTACCGGTTTCAAGAAAGGAAATAGCGCAATATACAGGCCTTTCAATCGAAACTGTGATAAGAGTGATCTCAGAATTCCGTAAAGATGGGATTATAAAAGTATTTGGTAAAAGAATTGAAATTGTGAATAAGCCCGGATTAATTTCACTTAATGAACATAATTGATTCTGAATAAAATGTGTCAGGATTTATAAATACCATTGAGACTCACTTCGGAATCAAACAGAACAAATTCGGCTTTCTTCTCTTTTAGAAAACTACTGATCTTTTCATTATTTAAATCCTTGATCACTGTATTATTATAAATGACAAATATTGTATTTTGGTTTTAACAAAGCCCAAACCCATTGCACCATTTTCAATTGAGATACGTTGGATATCATCAAAATGCCTGTTCACTTTTGGATGGGACTGTAAAAACAAATTGTTTTTCAATCCTGAGTTTATCAGATCCAGATCACTGATTATTAATCCATTGATTAGTGAGGTCAGGCTTGTTGAAAAGTTGTCTGATAGGGCTAAGGAAAATTCTTCTCCCGGATTGTTATATTTTTCTTTTTGAAAATAGAATGAGCTGAAATACAATCCTTTAGGATGGTAGATTTTGTGAATCCTTTTTGCAGTACCAGGGTCATAAGCCATAAATCCCCCAAAAAGATTGGCTGCCACAGAAGCAAGATTAATACCAAACCCAAGTTTTAATTCAATTTCCTCCACAAAGTCGAATATCTGTTTTTTATCCTGATTGATCTTATGCAGCTCATTGATCGCTGATATCAAAGCTGTTATTGATGCCTCAATATTCCCCAAACCTGAATTGAAAGGTATCCTGTTGCTAATATTGAATACAGTTCCAGCTCCAATATTAAACTTTTCTGCAAAGGCATTACCTGCTTTAATGAGCTTGTCAATTGTCCATTTTCACCTATCACAAAAGTTGTCCTCATTATACCCATATATTCACGGCCATACATTTTTTTAGGTCCGTATACTCCATATGCTTTTGCAATATTCAAGTCAACATCAGCTATCAGTTCAAATGGAATATTGTGCTTTTCCCTGAATTTGCAGTGGCTGTCAGCTGAATCAGGACTTACACCAACAATTTTATAATTTTTACTGTGCCAGAATTTAAAGTTTTCAGACAGATTTTCTGCCTGAACAGTGCATCCGGAGGTAAAATCCTTCGGATAAAAATATAATATCAGCTTGCTACCCCTGAAATCTGACAATCTGATTTGTTTGGAATCCTGATTGATACCTGAAAACTCAGGAGCTGTATCTCCTTTAATTAAATGACTCATGATTTTTATTTTATAAATGTTTTGTTGTACTCGGCAGCATTGCCTTTAGTATCAGTTACAATCAATTTTAAAGAATGTTTACCTGGTTTGAGATTTTTGTCAAATTTGTGAGTAAGATTTTTGTATTTTTTATCATATTCAAATAATACCCATTCTCCGTCAATGTATCCATCAGCTTTGAGATGGGGAACTGTTAAACCTGAACTGAAGTTATCTGTTACAGAAAAAATAATTCTGTCTGATTTCTTCATATTTGATTTTAAATTCCTTGGTTTAAGTGTTGGTTTTATGCTGTCTGCCATGATCTTATAAGTTCCTTCTTCACCTATTTTAGCATACATATAACCGTCCTTAAATATTCCTCCTATGTTTTTCCTTTTGCCTCCATCAATGCGGATTATGCACATTTTATCGAAATACTTATCCGGTTTAATTGGTTTTATATAAAGATCAATACTGTTTTTAAATGCATCTTTATTGATTGAAATGTCAATGCTGTGTGAATATCCTGAACTGTCCTTTTTGATCACTGATAAAAATGTATTTATAAAAAAACAATTATCACCAGCCCTGATGATATAATCCGGATCAGATATTTCATATTTCTGTCCAAGGGGGATGAAGTGGTTATAAATCAATTTATCTGATTTCAACATCACACTATCTTTGATCAAATTGAATTTCAGAACAGACTTATTTCCATCAAAGTCTTCAGCTATAATTTCAATCTTTTTTGAGATGTTAGTATCAAGTTTTATTACAGCCTTATCTGATTTTATATCGTAAATATTCAAAGCATTACCAGACAATACAAACAGACGGTGATAAATATATCCGGTTCTCAAAAATTCCTTGTGGTCTATGTGGGCTTTATATGATGACAGCTGTTTCCCATCCATGTTTTCCATTTTAAAGACAAAAACGGGAAAACTGTCAATTATCAGAGTTATTTTAAAAATTCCGTTATGGTTTGTGGATCCATTTACCATATCATAGCCCATTATTTCAATCCCAACATTATCAGCTCCAAATTTTATCGTATCAGAACCAATTGTAAATGAATCAGGTTTAGATTTTTTTAAATTGTAAACCTTAGAATTAATAGAGTTGAAATCGTGATCAATCCCCACAATTTTTATTTTTTTGCTGCACTGGGGGAATTGTATCCTGACTTTAATTCCAAATAGCTGGGGATTATAACTATTGCTGGAAATGGTGTTCAGTATCTCAAAATGTAGGTGAGGTCCGTTTGAAGCCCCTGAATTACCTATGTAACCAATTATCTGTCCTTGTACCACTGGGAAATTTAAAGAATCGAGATTTAATTCAAAGGTTTGGTTCAAAATCTGGTAATCTCTTACGAATCTTTCAATATCAGGACTAAACCTGTCAAGGTGAGCATAAAGGCTCGAATATCCGTTTGGATGATCAATTATCAGCAGATTCCCATAACCATCCGGAGCAACACTTATTCGTCTGATGATTCCATCCATTATTGCAACTGCATAATTATCTTTTACTGCCCTGTTGATTTTCAGATCGATACCATTGTGAAAGTGATTGGGCCTCAGTTCTCCGTATAATCCGCTAAACCTGAGCTCATGCAGGACAGGAGATATAAACTGTGCTTTGAGATTAAGAATAAATACCAGGGGAAAAATAATATTTAAGAAAAACCTCACTTCTCTCTTCTTCAACTCCATAAGGATTAAATATTTTTTACTATTTGTTTCAATAATTGTTCACTGGCTTCGTAAGGAGTCAAAGAACCCTGAAGGATCTGACTTTTTATTTCATTGATGTGTCCGGTCATTCCTGAACGGGTTTCTATCAACTGCATAAATTTGTTTAAAAAAATACTCTGGAACCATTTGACATTTTGTGATTTTCTGTTTTCTTCTAAATATCCATTTTTAATTATCAAATCCTTATATTGCAAAACGGTATCCCACAGACCAGCAATTCCAAAATTTTCGATAGCGGATGTCATTAATATTTTTCTTTCCCATTTATTGTCTTTTATGGGTAAATATTGCAGTATCCCTGAATATTGGCTCATGGTATGTTTTGCATTGACAATATTATCGCTGTCATATTTATTTATGACTATGATATCTGCAAGTTCCATTATTCCCCTTTTTATTCCCTGCAATTCATCTCCGCTACCTGGTTGTAAAATGAGAATAAATAAGTCAGTCATGGCAGCAACATCGGTTTCAGACTGGCCAACTCCGACTGTTTCTATAAAAACCGGATCAAAACCAGCATTTTCAACTATAATGATAGATTCACGGCTATATTTGCCAACACCACCAAGTGTATTCCCTGCCGGTGAAGTTCTGATAAAAGACTGAGGAGAATTTGAGAGTTCCTGCATTCTTGTCTTGTCCCCCAAAATACTTCCACTGCTCAGTCCACTGGAGGGGTCTACTGTGAGAACAGCAGGTTTCATATTCTGAGCTATCAGGTTCATTCCAAGACTTTCAAGCAGAGAGCTTTTGCTTGCTCCGGGAGCACCGCTTATGCCAATCCTTAAACTTTGCTTATTATTCTGCAGGCACATATTTACCAGTCTTTCAGCACTTTCCCTATTTTCTTCAGCTTCACTTTCTATCAGTGTTATTGCCCTGCTCAATTCAAAACGGTTACCAGAAACGACTTGTTGGTACAATTCGTTAACATCTGGCAATTTCCATTTGCTAAGCTGTATATCCGGGTTAAAAACGCTCATATTGCAATTCTAATATATATCATAACTTTATTTTTGAAAAAGTATTATTCAAGTTATCAGATTTACCGAAATGAAATTGAATAAGGCTAATTTCTAAAAGCATTACTTTTTGCATCCATGGGATTGTAACCGGTATTAAAAGATTTTTTTGCTTTAATTAGAAGATAATGGAGAATCCTGAGACTAATCCGGAGCATGTGATCAAGCTGGTACTTAACACTGCTATATTGGTTTTTGAAATTATTTTACTGTTTTCCAACCATTTGGTGAAATAATTCGTCTTTTGTGTATATTATCAAATAAATATTTTTTAAATGAAGGCATTGATCTATTTATTAAGTATTGTTTCTTTGATGTTCATTTCATGTGGTAAATCAGAATTCGGAAGTGATATTCTTTATTCTAATTCATTTGAAACAACCCAGGATACAACAGGTATAGGTGGATATTGCTTTTGGATTTAGTTAAGGATGCTCCCCCAGTGGTGGAAACCAATCGTTATCGGTTTCATGCGGATGTTATGCACCACATGCTAATTTTAAAATAGGACCTTTTTCAAGTAATAATAATGTCAAACTTTCATTTTGGGGCAAAGGAAAAGATATTGGAGGATCAGTTTCAATGAATATTGAATCTGATTATATTAACTTAAACATACCTGGAAACAATACATCATGGAGATATTATTCTTCAGACGAAATACTGCATTGTCCTGCCGGAAAAGAAATTTCAATCACTTTGTCGGCAGGAGGCAAAGCCTCAGGACAAATTACTGTTGATATGCTGAAAGTTGAGAAAGCCGATTAGGTGAATTAATAAGATCAGCGCATTTTTCGACTCGGTTGCAAACCGAGCCGATTGGATTGTTAGTGCCTGCATAATCTCTGGGCCCAAAATCATCTTCAATAACATCTGTTGGCATAATATAAGGTCCATGAACTTTATCGGTACTGGGATAATAAATGTAATAATGTCGAGATTGAGCATATATTGAAAAAATGCAAATATAACTAAACTTATGGAATATATAGTTCTTTTCATCTTAATAATAATTTTTAAGTTCATTCTATATTAATCGTAGCAAATTCAAATTTTTGTAAATATTTTATCCTATTATTTATAAGTTTTTCTCTCGCCAATTTTGTATCATCCCATTCTTTTTGAAGCCATAATTTTTTATATAATAATTGATTTTCATCATCGAAATAAATATGATAATCATAATGCAAATTGTCACTTGGGGTAGAATATGTGTTTTTAAGTAAACCACTTATATCCATCCATAATCTGTTAAAAGCCAGAATCCCGTCATCAGTGAATTCTTTATAAACTATTTTCTGATCACTTAGTGTCATCAAAGCCCAGCCTGTTCTGTATGTTTTTGGCATTGGATTATTTGCAGAACGGATACCTCCTCCAAATTTAAACATCATATATTTTCCATTGTTACTTACTACTGCTCCACCCATATTCGGATAATCTTTGATTTCATATTGCAGGTTGCCACTAAGGTCATAAATCCTCGATGTGTTTTTAAATTTTATGATCAGTCCGTCTTTCATTGATCGCAGTCTGTAATTTACTATGACATGCTGGCCTTCTGATCTCACATCAGTAAACAATGAATATTCATCAGGTATCAAAGTAGTATCTATAGCCATCTCCATACCTTCGGCATCAAAATGATAATAAGTTAATCTCTTATCTCCCACTTCCTGATAAGGTCTGTCTTTCCAAATATCAATAGTTTTGATAGTTTGAAATGTAGTATCCATAAATTCCAGTTTCAAGGGTTGTCTGCTATAATAAAAATCTTTATCGACTTCTTTAGGGAATTCACTATATAATAGTACAGTAGGTGATAATTGTGTTATCTGATTAAATACCCATCTGCGATGTGTGGAAACCCCGAATAATGTGTCTTGATAAACCACTTTGATATCTTCACCTCCCGGCTGATCGGGATTTATTTTGAATGTTACATTTTTTCCCATGAATGATCTGGTAATAGGTATTTGTGCGTCAGACTTCCAGTTTAGGTCTGGTACTCCCTGACTTGATAAGACTGGATCTGATTTCTGGGCAGAAATTTCAGTTATGTTCTTTGGACTTGAACTACTTTCAATCGGTTTAGAAACTTTCTTTCCTACCCCACATCCATTACAGCCTATCAATACAAATATCCAAATCAAAATTTGAATTGATAATATTGAATTTATATGAAGGGTTTCCTTTTTAATTTTATCTTTAAAGTTTGATTTTACCAAGGCTATAAATATTTTAATACTTCTAATCAAAAATCATACCAATAATCACATACATACCATACATAAATAATTATATTTCTATTTACTTACATATTTAATAAATTCTTATAGGAGCATTATATTATTACGAACTGGCAGAAATTCTGCCCCTCTTAGTGTTTTCACCAACGGGTTGGGACTTAGGGTAATTTATCGCTGGTGATAACACCAGCAACGGCTAAAAGGAATATCGGTTTTTAAATTTTTATGTTCCATAACTGATTGAAATACATTTTAAAACTTGTCCGAATGGATCATTTTTCCTTGTTTTTAAATCAATTATTACCTAACAAAACAACATTGTTACAAAAATCAAATTTATCAGATTTTCAATTTCCTGCTAAATAAATAGGTCTGAAATTTATTTTTTCATCATTCCCCCATTTGAATTTTCCATATACAATAGCATGCCCTATCTCAGGATAGTTTTTAAGCAGGTAATGAAGGCTTTTGAGACTACCTTTCATACCTGCTTTTACTTCTATCGGGGTTATACTGTTGTTGTAGATGGCAATAAAATCAACCTCTGCATTAGATCCAGATTCAGTTCTTGCCCAATACTTAAGTTCATGTTGCTGAGCAGAAATTTGCTGAGCTACAAATTGTTCTGCGAGTTTGCCCTCAAAAGCCCCAAGTAGAGTTTTGTTTATAAAAGCATGATTATAATCAAATCTTGAGACACTCATCAGAAGACCAATATCAAGAAAACTGGTTTTGAATTGTTTACCGGATGGAACCAAAGGCAATCCGCTTATACTGACATTTTCAATTTTTTGTAATAATCTTGCTGTAGTGAGCAGGTTTAATCCACGCTTTATCGTGGGATTTGAAAATCTATCAGATAATTTTGAATAAATAGTTTGATTTCCGATTCTTTTGGTTGTATTTTCGATAATATCCATCAGACAATCAGTATCCACCTGGGGAGAATATTTCTTAAAATCCTGTCTGAATGAATTTAACAAATCTCTTTGAATCTCACCTATCAAAGAAAAATCATTTGACTCACAAAATATTCTAACACATTCCGGCATGCCACCAACAATATAATACACCATGAGTTCATCATATATCAGATTTTCGATGGATTCTGTGATGGACTTCGGTTCATTCTTTATAAGTTCAGCAATTTTTTCCCTGTTTCGCGCCATTAAAAATTCATTGAAATTCATTGGATAAAGTATCTCAAATTCTACTCTACCAACCGGAAAGGGAATATTTCTAAATGAAAAATCTAAAAGAGAGCCAGCTGCAATAAGATGTAGCTCAGGCATTTCTTCATAAAAATACCTCAGACTCATAAGAGCTTCAGGACACATTTGGATTTCATCAAAAAAGATAAGGTCTCTTCCTGCTTTAATCTCTCTGTTTGTAATAAGTCCAATATTAAGCAATATCCTTTTTGGATCTAAATTTTGCTTAAAAATAGTATGATAATCAAGGTTTTTTTCAAAATTTAGTTCTATAAAATTATTAAAAAAATGTCGTTTACCGAATTCTCTAATAATCCATGACTTACCTACTTGCCTGGCTCCATTGACTATCAAAGGCTTACGATTTGGTTTATCCTTCCAGTAAATAAGATTGCTTAATTTTTCTCTGTACATGAAACAAATTTTTACACAAATTTATCAACTTTTTTCGAATTATTAAAATAAATACCATTATTTTAAATAGATGTATTAAAATAAATACCATTATATTAAACTATAATGTTAAAATAAATACTATTAATTTATTTTTCTATATAAATACACATCGAGTTCAAGTTAATCAATGGTTCATCACGATAATATTAATCAACTCATCCTTTAATTCAAAAAAATACTTTTCAGAGTGAACCACTATTTTTCCATTTTCCGAAAAGTTTCAATATTTTGCAGTTTTTTGTGTTTTGTTAGAAAGTGATAACCGCAAATGGCAATTAAAACAAGTGAAATATTTCAAATACTATGTATTGAAGGTAATAAAATTGTACCTGATTTACTGATCAGATACCTGATCTTCGATACACGAAGGATCATTTTTCCTGAAAGTTCATTGTTTTTTGCCCTGCCG
>JADJGA010000004.1 GCA_016708265.1 Saprospiraceae bacterium
TCTTCCGCCGGTCTGTTCAGGGAAATGTTCAGTACATTTTAGCCATAACATTTGAGTAAAGGCATGATTGAGAACCATATCATTAAAAACCTGGATCTTTCTTTTATGGCATTCATCGATGAATTGTTTCAGATCATTTTGCGTGCCATAAGCCTTATCAGGGGCAAAATAGAAATTAGGATTATAGCCCCAGCTTGAATTACCTTCAAATTCAGATACAGGCATGACATGGATTGCATTGATACCTAAACCCTTTATGTAATCCAGTTTTTGTATTGCTGCAAGGTATGTACCTTCCTCGGTAAAATCCCTGAAATGCAGTTCAAATATATTCAGTTCATTTATCGATGGTTTTACAAATGAAACTGCTGTCCAGTTATATTCCTGCTGATTTGTCTGAAAGACTGATGCCCTGCCGGAAGCCTGGACTCTGTAATCGATCAGATCAGGATAAGTTGATTCGGGTATATACTGATCATCAGGATCTGATACTTTGTCCGTATAAGGATCTACAATCTGTAAAATGCCGTCAACAAGATATTGAAATACATATTCCTGTCGGGGTTTAAACCGGATATTTCAATCCACCAGTAATCACCCCTGTCATCATCACCATCAGAGTCAGCAGTACCATCCCATCCATCCCTGTCTCTTTTCATCTTACAGCTTTCTGATGCTGTCCAGTTATTAAAATCTCCGACCACATAAACTACATTTTTTGGAATGGTATTTCCCGTACCTGAGATAGTCCCGGTACCTTTCTTATATCTTGTGTAGGTTGGAGCGTGAAGTACAAGTGTAACTTTTGTCGGATCTGACTCGTGATAATTGATGCCCGGCTTTGTCCATGACGGACGTGATGCAATTTCAACAGGATTATAACCTTTGATGGAAAATGTTTTATACTTGATTGTTGAAGAAAAATCAGTGGTAAGTTTAAATTTTCTTTTTGGTGTACCTGTAATGTTTATCGTATGCGTAAAACCGGTTCCCATTTTGTGTAGCGAGTGTAGAAATATAGCTTCCGGTAAGTGTGTCTATTTCAGTTAATGTCCAGCTTACTGGTGGGTTATTTGCAATTGCCGTGTACAAGGCTCTGACCGATTTCACCGTAATGAACAGGATACTGAGAGTTGAAGTTATTAAAATAATTTCCGGGATTGACTGCATTAAAATAATTTTGACTGTTATTATCAACTTTTAAGTTTCCTGAGCATTTCTGAAAGGAAATTCAAACCAAATATGTCTTTGTCATCAGGTACCTGATAAAAAACTCTTAATCCCGGGTTTATTATTATTTGCCAGTTGTTTCCTCCTGTATTTGTCATTTCACCGATACCATCATCCTGTCCCCAGTTACCTATGGTATGATCGAATGAAGTTGGAGTATTCTGTTGTGATGATACACCTGAATGTAAATATACTTTTGCAGCTCCTGCAAGTGCAGTGCCGGATGCATCAAAGGTGATCGTGACCTGTTCGTCATCGGCTGGAAGAGATGGACTTACTGTGATAGCTCCGGAAAGTACAGTATAGAGTAATTGGATCCGTTGGTAGTATTGCCGTTTATCGTGTACCAGTCTGCATTTTCATGTGATATTGCAAGTCCGGGACGAGGTTAAAATAATAATAAACATTTGTTCCGGGAGATTGTGCCAGAATAACTCCGTTGTATACCGTGCTGTTTCCCGTCATTTCAATACTTGAAGAACTGGACCAATTGTTGATCGTATATCGCAGATAAACTGACTGGCCGGGATTGAGATTATTATCCAAAGTCGCTGTTACAGTTACCGGTGAGGAGCCACCTACATTTGATGCAATCGGGCTCTGGCTCACTGAAATAACATTTCTTACAGCTCCCTGAACTTCAAAAACAAGTAGCTGAGGAAGTTTGAAATGCCATCTCCATATTTGGTTCTGAATAAATAATTATACTGACCTGGAGTGCCTGCTACATTGATGAAATACGCTTTACCGGCAGCTCCCCATGTTTCAAGGTTAACAGGAGTATTTAGTAAAACCTGAATGTCACTGTTGCCGCTTGGTCCATGTGTTCTCTGCTGACTGTTCCAGTCGGTATATAATCTGAAATACCTGTTTCCTGCACCTGATGAATTCTGATAAGTCTTGCCGAATGCTGAACCAAAGCCAGTTCCGCTCCAGTAGTCAGTATTCCACCAGCCGGTTCCCCATCCGTCACCGGAGCGGAAACTGTTCTGACCTTTCATATCTGAATTTACAGATATCACCAAAAAAAGTGTAAATATCAAAACAGAAAATATCTGATTGTAAATGATTTTCTTATTCTATTTTGTATAAAGCATATTCTTTCATTTATTGCTGATTGAATCGATAGTCAATTTTTTCGCTAAATTAATAGAGACGATGCAAAAACAACTATAAACAATACAATTTTTAAATTTATTGGTCTATTCTTAGATCAGAGGACCATTCCCGGGGAGCATAATGATAATTTTATTCTATCATTGAGTTTTTAAAATTTTTTTTCTGCGCATATTGTTGCTAAAAAACTTATAGAAAATAGTAGGATTGACTGACAGAGGTATAGTGAAAATCAGCATCAGAATATTAAAATATGGACTTAAAAAATATATCCCAAAAGTCATCAATATCCCATGGGAAAATAGCGTGATCTCAGTAAGTACAAGAGAGATGACATAGAGTACAGTTGTTAAAATATTAATAAATGAATTCACAAATATTCCGGTTCTGAAAGCATAACTGATTATAAATGAACTGATAAATCCAAGTGTTACAAGATGCATATATCCGACAATCAGCTGTCCTTTCAAAAGGTAACTTGTTTCTGCAAGGTAAGGTATCGACTGACTCATTTGCAAAGTACTTTTAGTAGCAGTGAAATCCATGCTAAAGAAAAAGTATTTTCTCAGGCAATAAAGCACTTCTGAGATATTCTGACACAAACCGGGTTAAATATATTACCGGAACAATTAGAATAGATGCTCCCAGGAAATTCAGAAAATTGAAAACAGGGGAACTTTATTCCAGAGAAGTGAACCGGAATATGTGAGGACTGTACCTGTGATAAGCAACAAAAATAAGATATGAATTTTTTTCTGCCCTCAAGTTCTTTGTAATATTTGAGTTTTTTAAAAAAAGGACAAAGAATGACAAATGTGATAAAACCATTGATCAGGAAATGAAGATAAAAATATATATTGTAGAAATAGAACGGGGTCTTTTTCATTCCGGTAACGATCAATACAGGCAAACCCATGTGGAGATGCTTGAAATGAAATAAAAGACAATAGCGCTTTGATAAAATATATGCAAATGGGACATTTTGCGGGGTTTTCTACAGTACTGATGTTTTGAACACCTTATAAAAACCATAATAACTTACAAGAAGAAATAATACCAGAGACAATTGAAATGATACTATATCCGGAAATAATGAAACTGATTCCCGAAACAATTACAATGAGTAAAAGTATGACGAGAAGAATATTTGTTCCTGTTTTATAATAAACATAAAGAAACCCAGTGCTATCCCAAACCATTTTCTGACCATGCTGTCTGTCATAAAAATACTAATTATGAAGTTGTTTTAAAATATATTTTTTGAACCAATTGTATATTATTCATTTTTAAGTAAATACCCTATTGAATATTTGTTTTATTTTGGACCTTATTTTGTAATTATAAACTTTAATTTTTTATTAACTTCTCTACTTTTTGAGTCGTCAAAAAGTAGCAAAAAACTCGTGCGAAATTAAACTCGCAAACCTTTTATCTATTATAAAACAACAAGTTATCACGTTTTCTATTACGAAAATTTTACCTACAAGGTTTCTGTAAAATTTCCTGCATTTTCCAGCTCAGACTCCCGATTATTATCGGGATCGCACAATCCTTTCCATGAGTTTTTCAACAACTTCTATGCTTTTGTGTTGCAAATATAAAAAATAAGCTGCCTTTATGAAAAGAGCAGCTTATGAATATATTTAAAACCCGACCGGATTATTATTCGGCAGCAAGCACTTTTTCTATCGCTTCTTCAAGGTTAAATCTTGGATTTATTGCGGCAATATTTCCCTTTTTGTCTACAAGAAAAGTTTTGGGTATTGATTCAACTCCATAGTTTTTTGCAGCTTTACAATCCCATTTGTCCAATTCACTGACATGGTAATCCCAGCTCAGGTTGTTCTTTTCTATCGCTGCTATCCATTTTGTTTTATGGGATTCCTTTGCAGCCTGTAATGAGGCTGCATCCGTATATCTTGCGGCAGACCTCTCATCAATACCATCCAGTGAAACACTGTAAACGGTAAATCCTTTATTTTTATATTTTCATACGTTGCTGTTAACTCAGGAAATGATCTTAAGCATGGACCGCACCAGCTTGCCCAAAAATCTATAAGGACTATTTTCCCTTTCAACTCAGAAAGTTTTCTGATCTTGCCGTTAGTATCCGGCATTGCAATATCAGGTGCAGGTTTGCCAACCTGAATTTTCTCCATAGCTACCGCTCCTGCTTGTTGTTGCTGCAATTGCAGTACAAGACCTGCATAATCCTTGCTAAGATACAGGTCAGGATATTTGCTGGTCATATTTTACTCATCTGCTCATGCATCCCCACATATTCAGGTCTGAAGCTAAACACATTCGCCAGTATCATAGCACCAACCAGTGGATCCTCGTTTTTTGCCTGTTCTCCAAGACTGTTGACATCAACTTTACCTTCTTCGCTGCATTCATAGTATTCAAGAATTTATCAGTGAGTGCTGATCCTTTAACAGTTGCAAAATTGTTATTAAAATTTGCATAAGTTCCGGCTATCTCAATCTGTTTTCTTTACCGTCAAGTATAAAAAAACTGCATTTCTTCCCGACCTGACCCTGTAATAATAGCCTGTTCCGGGATTGGTATCCAGCCTGATATCAAGTTTGTCATCTTTTGCAGTTACTTCATTAAGTATTGCTGTTTGCCCGTTAATACTTATCCTTTCAAAAAAATAGCTGATTACCGCTAAGTCCTTCAACAGTTCCTGTTACACTGAATCCAGAAGCATTTTTAGTAGATTGATTACATGCAATAGTGCTCAGAACCATCATTAACATAAATGTCAATACATAATTAATTTTCTCATTTTAAAATAGTTAGTTATTAATTTTTAGTTTTAATTTATAATTGTTATTTTGACCAAACAAAATTTTTATTAAATTGTTCAGATTTTATTTAAAATATACCGGTAATAACACTGATTATGCATAAATTGGAGCCATAAAAACAAGCCATAAAAGTGGTTTACAGTAAATGGCTTTTAAATTAATACAGCTAAAACCAAAGAGTAGTACACCAAACCCGAATAGTGTTTAAAATAACGAACTGGCATCCAATAATTTTCATGATCTTGCTATCTGTTTGCTTTGGTATATTGTTCAACTTCATAAGAGATGTCGCCGGACTTCCTTTCTTTTCCATTGGTTTAACCCAATGCTAATTCTGTTAAACTCCTTCCCAGTTTTTGGTGATTAATCAAGGGTTAATGAGTCTGATCTGCAGTTGTTATTAATTTATATTATTAATGCGAATCAAGGGTTGAAAATTAAAGTTAACCACGAAGGTTCATGAAGAAGAATCACGAAGAATCACGAAGAAAAATCCCATAATAATGAAATTTGTAGAAATTTAAATAAAAATTGGACTTTAAATATGCCTTTCGATCAATTTTAAATGTACAACGCTTCAAAAATGGTATAAAAAGAGTAATATTGTTATCAGTATAATCAAACTTAGTGTCACTTTAGTACTTTGTGACACTTTGTGGTACAATTGAAATATGTATTTAACCCTTGATTCGCATTATTAATAATCAATAAATGCAGGATTATTGTTGTTTGAGACAACACCACCCACTCCAGTTTAAAAGTTTAGTCACTGAACTATCAGTGACAATGATATTGCTGTAAACTGTCTATGCCATATTAATTGAATCCAGTACCCTGAAATCCAAATGAATTTTTAATTTTGTAAAACAAAGTGATGATCTCTCATTCAGAAGCTCTAAATATAGTTTTGAACACTGACTTTTGCACAGGTGTGGAATTTATTTCCATTTATGACAGTTTCAGCCGCATTTTGAGCAAAGATGTTTATTCAGATATAAATATGCCTCCTTTTGATAAAAGCATGGTGGATGGTTATGCATGCAGGAAGGATGACCTGACTAAGGAACTTATTATAGATCGCATTGTAGCTGCAGGCGAAAATGATAAACTGGCAATACAGCCTGGTCATTGTGTAAAGATAATGACAGGAGCTCCGGTGCCGACCGGTGCTGAAGTTGTTGTAATGGTTGAGGATACAGAAATGGCAGGTGATAAACTGATTATTAACAATCAAAATACTTCTGTTAATATTTCTCCCAAAGGTGAAGATATAAATATTGGTGATAAAGTCCTCAGCAAAGGAACATTAATAAAACCATTACATTGCAGGATTCTCGCCACTCTGGGATACAAGGAAGTTGAGGTATTTAAAAAAGCTAAAGTAGGTATTATCGTAACGGGTGATGAAATTGGAGCCTGGTAATCCGATAACAGAAGGACAGATCTATAATGCCAATGCTGCCCAGTTTATTAATTATTGCAATTCTCTGGGTTTGAAACCTGATTATTACGGCATTGCTGAAGACAATTATGAAAAAGTTTCGGAAACTATCAGTCTGATGTTAAATCGAAATGATGTTCTCATAATTACAGGCGGTGTTTCAATGGGGATTATGATTATGTTGCTCCGGCTATTAAAAACTCAGGACTGAGGTAAAGTTTGAAAGCATAGCAGCCCAACCCGGACGACCCCTGGTTTATGCGACTGACAACAAAAAATTCTGTTTTGGTATGCCCGGGAATCCTGTTTCAGGGCTTGTACTTTTTGAGACTATTGTAAAACCATTTCTTTATAAGATCATGGGCCATGATTTCCCTCCTGGAATGTTTCCTTTCAGATTATGTGAAAAAAAAGAAAGAAAGCACAGAAGATCATATTACCTGTTATGCTTATCGGTACAGATACCGTAATACCTATAGATTATCATGGCTCAGCACATCTCAATTCCTATTCTGAAGCTTTTGGAATTATAGCTCTGGATGAAGGAGTATTTGAAATACCGGCAGGTGAAATAGTTTATGTTAGACAGATATAAAAGAAATATTACATATTTAAGGATATCGGTTACAGACAGATGTGATCTTCGATATTATTTAATTGTATGCCTGAAGAAGGTATCAGGCTTGTCCGGCATGAAGATATATTGAGTTATGATGAAATAATTGAAGTATGTAAAGCAGCAGTTGAATTGGGGGTGACAAAAATCAAAATTACCGGAGGAGAACCATTGGTTAGGAAAGAATTGAGTACCTGGTAGAGGCAATATCAAAAATTGAAGGGCTTGAAGACCTGGAATGACGTCAAACGGGATTTTACTCGAAATTTTGCCCAAATACTGAAAGATGCCGGACTGATGCGTATCAATATCAGCCTTGACACATGATCCGGAAGAATATACACGGATTACAAGGAGGGGATATTAAAAAGTATTACGTGGAATTGATTCTGCCAAAGAGCCGGACTGGATCCAATCAAAATAAATACAGTTATTTTGATGAAAATGATATTGGAAAAAGAAAGTCTAATACGGTTTGCTAAAGAAAATAATCTAAAGATCAGGTTTATTTCAAAGATGAATCTGCAAACCGGAGAGTTTTCAGTGGTAGATGGTGGTACTGGCGGGAATTGTAAAATATGCAACAGGGTAAGGTTAACTGCAAATGGATTCGTAAAGCCATGCCTGTTCTCGGATGATAAATACAATGTAAGAATACTGGGAGCTAAAAAGCATTGCTGCAGGCAATTGATTTAAACCTGAAAAAGGAACAAAAGTATAAATGATAATTTTATAATATAAGGGTAAAATGGAAGACAAAGAATTTTCGCATATTGACAAAACAGGTAAGGCCATCTGGACGACGTAGGAGGGAGGCAACCCTGATAATAAAAGGACAGCTGTGGCAGAGGGATTTATAAGACTCAATGCAGATACCATAAAGATGATAGATGAAAGTATGATCAAAAAGGTGATGTGCTTTCCATAGCCGAATTTGCCGGTATCATGGCAGCCAAGAAGACACCGGACTGATACCACTTTGCCATCAGATTAACCTGACTAAAGTAGAAGTAGTTGCTGAACCGGTAAATGAAGGCATAAAAGTGGTATCAACAGCAAATGTAATGGACAAACAGGTGTTGAAATGGAAGCCCTGACAGCGGTAAGCATTGCCCTTCTTACAATATACGATATGTGCAAGGCGGTCGATAAACAAATGGAGATCAGTGGTGTTCGGCTGGTTAGTAAGGAAAAGAAAGGAAATAAGAATTAGTTTTTAATTGTGGGTAAATGGTAGAAAGGTGATAAGGTGGAATTACGAATGAAACAAGAGTTACGAATTTCCTTTGCCCTAAGGGCTGAAAAACAGACAACGACAACTGAAAAATTACGAATTTTCTTGTGCCTAAGCAGACAACTGTAAAACCGACAACCGACAACTGAAAAACATTCCAACCCCCAACTGAAAAACCCACCAGATCTGAACAAAATAGTGATATTTGTGATTATTATTTTAGATAAACTAATGATGAAATGGAATTTACGGTCAAATCGCTGAATATCTCAGAAGAAAAGGGTACAACAAAACATCCGGTGCATGAAATCACACTTAATGAAAATGGAATAATCGGTGATGCACACAACGGTGACTGGCACAGACAGGTCAGTCTGCTGGCTATTGAACAGATAAATACATTTTCTGATAAATATAAGAAAGAATTTAAAGCTAGTGATTTTGCCGAAAATATCACTACTGAAGGAATTGATTTCACCAATGTTAAGATACTGGATATTCTTGAAAATGAAAGTGTAAAACTGATTATCACACAAAAAGGTAAAAAATGTCATGGTGGTGGTTGTGCTATTTTTACCTCAGTAGGGCAGTGTGTTATGCCAAAGGAAGGCATATTCAGCAGGGTATTGAAGTATGGTACACTGAAACCGGGTGACACGATGAATTATAAACAGAAAATCTTCAAAGTAGCAGTTATTACACTGAGCGACAGGGCAAGCAGGGGAGAATATGAGGATTTAAGTGGTCCCGTTATAAAAGATATGATTTCTACATTTTTTATGAGCATTGGCAGAAAGAGTGAGATAACCGGCATAATTATTCCCGATGATTCAGCTATGTTAAAAAAGAGCATCATAGAATTGTCAGACTCCTGCGACATTGTTTTCACAACCGGTGGTACCGGAATCAGCAACAGGGATATAACCATTGAGACAATTACACCCATGCTTGATAAACAGATACCGGGAATAACTGAGATGATCAGAATAAAATACGGTATGGAGAATCCTAAAGCCCTGCTTAGCAGGAGTGTTGCTGGTTCAATTGGCAGAATGCTGATATTCTGCCTGCCGGGCAGCCCCAAAGCTGTAAGGGAGTATATAGCAGAGATCAGTAAAGTGCTGGAGCATCTGATCTACATGTTGAACGGTCTGGATAATCACTAAGTGTCAAAATCAGATACTGATATAAAAATCTCTGACCAGACTGATATATTCTTCTGAGTACAGTTCGAAGCCGGTATATATTTTTAACAGATTGTATTCAGTTTTACTACAGTTTCCTTTTTGTCAGTTCAATCAGTACCCTTTCCTTTTACTGGTATATACATCCCAATGCCGTGACAATCCAAAATTAAACGATTTTCCCTTTCCGATAAATTGTAATCCTTCATTATAAGGCAAAATCACCGATAGTTTCCCTTTGTTTTCCAGAATTTCATGCGAATATTCAAGCAATTCAGTATGGCTGAGCCTTAAAGTATATCTTGCATTTTTTTAAGATCTGAAGGTGGTGGCAGTGAATTGCTGAAATAGGGTGGGTTGCAGATGATATGATCATATTTTTGCAAAGTGCAGAGCCGGAACTCCTGCAATGAAGTATTGAAAATTTCGAGTCTGTCAGCCCATGGAGAATTCCTGAAATTATACTCTGCTTCTGAATAAGAATGTTCATCAGGTTCTATGCCAGTGATCTCAGCATTACTGTTTTTCTGAGCTGCCATGAGCGCTAATAATCCAGTACCTGTTCCAATATCAAGTATTTTTGCGGAAGATGCTGTATTGCACAGGCACCTAATAAAACACCATCGAAACCTACCTTGAAGGAGCTTTGATGGTGCTTTACACTGAATTGCCTGAAATAAAAAGTATTCTTATCAAGCATTTATCTCAATAAATTTTTATCTCCTATTTCACAACTTTTACATTGTCCAGCTCCCAGGTTGAAGATGCACTTGTTGTGGAAGTATATTTAAATGCGATATAGATATTGGAACCGTTATATCCTGACAGATCTATTTTGCCGGAACTGACATAATTCCAGCTACCCGCACTTTTAACAAAGCTAAGTTGTGTCCAGGTTGCAACCGAAGGACTTCCGGTACCTGAATAGTTTTTTGAAACATACAGTTCCACATCATTGCCGGTGTAATTTTTTGTATTATCAAAATAAAGTGCACCGGTTGAAACTGATGTAAGATCTATTTTGGGGCTAATAAGCCAATCCTCGTTTTCATTGTTAACAGAATTGGCAAATCCTGATATTTTAGCACATGCTCCGGGATTACCGTGAGTTGCATCCAGTGTCCATACCTGAGCGCCTTTTTCACTTATCGCATTCCCATTTGCCCAATCCAGCCTCAAATCGTCCTTGAAAATATCAGTTGTCGGATTTCCTCCTCCTGCATCTTTAACATCATCAATATTTCGTATACTGAGCTGATAATTATCATTGAACTGACCTATTACTCCGGTAATGTTTACTTTGGCTGTTGGAACTGAAGTGGATGCGAAGGAAGCAGCAGACCTTGTATATAAATTGATACTTCCAGTGCCGTCATCAACATATATTTTTGTATCTTTAAAGATGCTTCCGCCTGTTAAACTTGCATCCTTAATATAAACTAGGGTAGATTCCCAGGCCTCAGCATTGGTTAAGGATCTGTCCCATTTCGCTTCGCGTGGTGTTAATGAAGAAGATCCTGTTTTCTTAGCAAGATCAATTGAGGTATTTGCTATCTGAAGAAGTTTTGAATATTCACTCATTTCAAGTTTGCTCACAGCTACTTCAATTTCATCATTCAGATTGAAAGTATGATTAGCATCAAATCTGACAACAATTCCTGCTGTAGCATCCTGGATAACAACATTTTCGCATCGAGGTTATTGTTATTTCTGTCAGAGATTACGATTCCCTTTATTTTTGTTTTATCAGGTACTGAGGTTTGTCCTGCAGCATACTGATCTCTCAGACTTTTTATGGTTATGAGAGTTTCATTACCGGTACTGGTTCCGCATCTTTCATTCGTGAAATTTATATCTTTAAGACTCCTGATGAAACCCTGATAATCGCTCTTGTAGATACCAAGCACGCAAGTCAGTTCTCCATTTAATTTTGGTAATGTATCAACAGCAAATTTTGCATATCCGCTTGAACGTACCAGGAATTCTTTTTTGGAGCAATCTACAAGTGTCCTGTTGGCATCAGTTTTATTAATACCATCGGCAAAAGTTGATCCCAGGTCTGTATTGCTGAACTGCACATCATAGAACCTGATCAGTGTACTGATATCATCTTCATCGATCTGACCTATTTTTACAACTTTAGGTTCAACAAAGTTTTTAAGTGAACCACCAATAATATAATCATCCATAGTCTTGTATGGTATAGCTGCCAGAGAACCTTCTGAAACTGCAATTTCCCAATTGTATCAGATTATTGTAATCACCGATTATAAGACCTTTTGCTTTTACAAATACCCTTCTTCCAACCGGGAATTTGCTGAACAGATCCCTGCCATCTATTAATATTTCAATCCCTCCGGTTGAATCCTGAACTACTATTTTCTTGTAGAAATTACCGGTACTGTCATTGGCAATGACTACTGCCTTAAATATCAGTTCTTCTTCAATTGTGGTAAAACTGCCCCAAAATATGCTTGCCTTTCAGTGCCTTAATAGTTGTATTGGTAGCAATATCCGGATCCTTAAAAGGAAATTCAGGTTCATCAAATTCATTGTCTACACAGGATGCGACAAAAAATGATGTGAATAATACAAGTGTTAAAACTTTTAGAATACTTTTCATATTATAATTGTTAATTGTTATTTGTTAATTGTTAATTTTTCATTTTTCATTCTCCATTCTCCATTGTCATATCCTCAAACTTATGCTTATATAATAATTTGTTCCGTAGGCATAATAATATTTTGAAGGAAATTTGTTTGACATCTTTTCCTGATAATCAAATCTGAATTGTTCAAATCCCCCGGTTATGAAGTCCTGATTATTCAGAATATTATTGATTCCAACATTGAGATAGAGGGAATTTGTTCTTTATTTTCCATGATTTGCCTCCGAAGAAATCAACTGTAAAATCTGAAGGGAGTTTTTCCTGACTGATAATGGAATACCACAGATCAGGATCTGACTCTTTGTCGATTCCATCCAGGGCCTGCTGAGTTCTTCTGTCGGGGAAGAAATCAAGCCACATATCGGCAAAATAGTTGAATGACAGAGTTGCAAACCAGTATTTTGGAGAGTTGTATCTTAATCCTGTTGAAAATGCCTGTTGAGGTGTGCCCGGGATCCTGTAATTTTTGATATAAACTATCCTGTCTGTAAGCACTTCTGCTGTATTGTCCTGTGAAATACTTGCTGTTGGCCTGTTATTATACAGATACTGCCCGATAGCTGCAACTCCGCTTACCGACAATGATGCATTGACCTTATATTCAGCACTAATTTCTGTTCCATAATGAACCTGATTGATTCCTGTCATGATGTAATTGACAAACTCTGTTCTTCATCATGGAAAAACTCGAAACTTTTATTTTATCCCTGATATCAATATAATAGGCAGCAGCTTTAAATGAGAAATAAGGGCTTTTATGAACATAAGCCATTTCTCCAGAATTTATTTTTTCGGACTTCAGATTATCAACTACCTGGTCTCTTGTTCGCGGGCTGATATAAGCATTCCTTGCATAAGGAGCTTTTGTCATTGTCAGACCGTTAAAGTAAATATAGTTCCTTCCATTAATCTTAAAAGTCACTCCTGATTTAACCCCATAATTAAAAAATGAGAAAGTTTCACTTTTGCCATAAGAATTATCAGGGAATTTGCCATTTTTGTAATTTCCATCCCGGAAAAATGAAGTGTTGGATAATTCGACCGCCGCATAAGCATCCAGCCTGTCAAATGTGAACGAAGTTTTGCCCATCCCTGTGCTTCACTTGTATTTATGAAATAATTATAACCATAATCATCTCCTTCTCTCACTATTCTGTTGGGATTGTTGAGGTCATACTGTGTTTTATCCAGATCATCCGGAAAATCCCGTTCGGCATATTTATCCCAGTTCAGAAGAAAGTTCCTCCAAGCAGATCTTTGACAATCTGAAAATATTTAGTTTTCTGATATACATAACTCAATCCTCCGTTAAACCCAATTTTATCAGAGAATACAGTCTGCAGATTTGTATTGAAAGTGAGTTTAGTCGGATCTTCCCTTTGTTCCTGCAAAACATAATGGGAGAGTTTTTCACTACTTATATCACCGCTATAGTTAAGTTCCTTAAGTATTTCTCCTGATGATGTTTTGTTAAAGAGATAAATTTCATTCCAGTTTACCTGTCTCAGTGTTTCATTTTCTGATATAGATTTTGACAGCATGTCTTTTAAATCCTGGGATTCCTGATAACTTGGCAGGTATCCGTAATAGTCAGGTCTCGGATCCGGAGCATAATACCAGTCCAGTCTTGTTTTTCCGTACGATCCTTTGAGTGCTCCAACACTGGTACTCAATTCTGAATTCTTATTGTATTTCCATAAATGACGCAGTACACCCAGTGGCTGAAAACTGGAATTGATCCTGGAGTTTCTTTTTTCTCCTTCCTGGTATCCCCAGTGTGAGTTATAATAATTGGAGCCTGCCAGATCATACATTTCCTGTACTGAACCGCTTGAAGTGCCTCTTTGATTCGGAGCAACAAGAGATATGAAATTTAAGAGATGTTTATCATTAATTTTTTGTCTACACTGATAAAAGCTGAATAGGAATCGTAAAATGTACCTTCAATGTAACCTTCTTCAGCCCATCTTCTCGATGCTGACAGGCTGTATGCCCATCCGTTTTCCATCATACCTGAGGAATGAGTTACCATTGCCCTGTGTCTGTATGTTCTGTTTGATTCAGCAAACGATACTCTTGTTTGCTTCCATTGACTCGAAGCCAGAAGATCTATATAATTTGATCCTGTCAGCGCACCAAAATCAAAAAATGGTGGTTCCAGACTGCTGCTGTTGTTGTTTACTCTCATCACGTCATTCAATCCTCCCCATGTACTCCAGGAAATATACCCATCTTCAAGATCTTCCACAGGCATTCCGTTGAGATACATAGTGCCATATTCGCTGCCTAAACCTCTAATTTTGAATCTGGCAACATTGAAATTAAATGTTGCTGTCCTTTCAAACAAGTCATTTGAAGCAGTCAGCAAACTTGAAATCCTCTGCCCTTCATCATCAGTCTGAAATTCTTCATTTAGCAGCACAGAGCTTTCGGCGTCTGCTTTTGCTATCGGAGTCATTTTTACATTACCCAAATCGACTAACCAACTGATCTTTGCATTTGCACTCCCAAAATACGAATCATAGCCTGAAACAGTGAACGAAATACTTAAAATTCCCGGTTTATCACTTAAAATAGTAAATTTCCCTTCATTATCAGTTGGGTCTTAATGGTTGTCCCAATAATGTTTACTTCAACACCGGAAATGCCTTTATTTTCTATTGCATCCAGTATAGTCCCGGTTATGGTTATCTGTGAATTAGCATGGAAAAAAGAAAAAATTCCAATGACAATTAAAAGATAGGTTTTTTTATAAAACATAATAATTTTTTTTTGTCTTCCTGATTTTATATGAATGTTGCATTTGTAAATTCAATAACCAATCCTGCAGATGTATGGAAATATCTCCAAAATGATAAATGTAACATGCAAATATAAAATTATATATTAAAATAATAAATTTTTCTGACAAAGAATCTTCTTTCTCATGTAATTAACATGAAAAACAAGGACAGGAATCAAAATGAAAAACTCAAATTATAAAATTCTGGTCGTCGATTGAAAATAAGATTTTTCATTTTTACTTCTTTTTATTTTACCTGATTACTAAAAATATTAATTAGCAGTTCTTGCAGTTTGAAATTTCTTTTTTGATTAAATTTAATATTTTACTTGCATATTTTTATATAAATAGAAAAAAATAAGTTTCAATTATTATTAAGTTTTTTTACTTTTGCAGACTGATGAAACTGACCGGATTAAATATTAAGGGATTTAAAAGCTTTGCAAAGGAAACCGAACTGCATTTCAATGAAAGAGTTACAGGTATAATTGGCCCTAATGGATCCGGAAAATCAAATATAGTTGACGCGATCAGATGGGTGTTGGGTGAACAGAAACCAACAGAACTGAGACTGGACAACATGCCTGATGTCATATTTAATGGTACAAAAACCATTAAAAAGGGATCAATGGCTCAGGTGACACTTAATTTTGACAATACAAAAAATATACTTCCAACAGAATATAGCAATGTTTCCATATCCAGAACACTTTTTGGAAGCGGCGAAAGTGAATACCGGTTAAATGATATTCCCTGCAGGCTCAAAGATATCAGGAATTTGTTTATAGATACCGGGGTCGGACCTGATTCTTATGCGATAATTGCCCTTAATAAAAAAAAGGAAAAAGGAAACACTTCAGCAGCTTAATATAACTAAAATTGATCTGGATAGGGTAGAAGATCTTATGTTTGAAATTCAGACAAATCTGAAGGAACTTGACAAGCAGGCAAAGAAAGCAAGACAGTATATAAATTTAAAGACTAATTACAAAGAAATCTCTATCAGACTTAATCTATTGAGATATGACCGGATTGAGGAAACATATCTTGAACTTACGAATAATATTGACAAAGAATTATCATTATACAGGGAAGCTGACACTTTTATAATCTCTAAAGAAGCTGAATTACAGGAACTTAAAAAAACTGCTCTGATCAAAGACAAGGATTTAAGTGATTTTCAGCGAAAAATTAACCTTCATCTGGACAAATTGAGGAATAATGAGAGTGAAAAACAGGTTCTTGATCAGAAAATGAAATTCAATAAATCAAAAACTGAAGAAATCCAGCTACAGAATTCACAACTTCAGGACAGGGTTAATGAATTAACACTTAGTTTTAATAGCTTGAATGATCGAATTGCTGTCGAATATGAAAAATCAAAAGTTCTTGAAAGCATTTTTGTTGCTGAAGAAATTAAACTGAAAAAGTTACAGTCTGAATATGAAAAGGAGAAATCTAAAATAGATGAGAATAACAGGATTAGGAAAAATCTTGAAGATTCTAAATTCCAGTTTATAAAATCCAATGCTGTACAGTCAAGTAACATCGAAAATTTATTGAAAGACATTGAGATTAAAACTATTTCATTAAACTCCGCCGAAAAAGAATCCCGGGAACTTACTGACAACCTTATTTTACTTAAAGATCAGTTTCATTTTCTTGAAAGAAAACTTAATGATATAAGTGTTCAAAAAGAAGAAAAATCAAGGTCTGGGGAAAAATTGATGAAATCAATTGAAGGACTTAATATAAGTTTGCAGCAACTAGCAGACAGCTTGATGCAAAAAGAAATGAATACAAGCTCGTTAAAGCATGATTGACAAACTTGAAGGATTTCCTGAATCAATTAAATATCCCAATAAAAACTGGAATTCAAATATTCCCTTGCTCACTGATATTGTCAGTACTACTGATAACTATAAGCTTGCACTGGAATCCTATCCGGAGCCATTTCTCAATTATTTTGTAGTTGAAGACAGTCTTCAGGCCTTGAAGCGATCAATATGCTTCGGAAATCTCAGAAAGGTAAAGCCAATTTTTTTTGTACTTGATAAAATTGCAGAAGGTAAAACATCAGAGATTGTTCTGCCTAACTTTATCCCCGCAGCTGACGTAGTGAAATATGAAAAAAGTATGAAAAACTGATTACTGCCCTGCTTTCAAATGTATTTATATCTGTTATGGATATGGATGAAATTAACATTCCTGATAAGGATGTAATTATTATTGACAAATCAGGCAGTTTGATTTCTGGCAACTACAAGATTTCAGGTGGCTCTTTAGGACTTTTTGAAGGTAAAAGGATCGGCAGAAAACAAAGTCTTGAAGACCTTAATTCAAATATTAAAGTCATTGAATATGAGCTCAATAACATTGAAAGGGAAATAAACAATTACCGTAATGAAGCAGCAGATCTTGATAAAATTAATATTGATCAGGATTTTCAGGTCTTAAATAATGATTTTCATAATATTAAGAATCAGCTTTCACAGGCAGAATACAAACTGGATCTTTATAATAAATCTATTCTTTCTTATAAATCAGATATAGAAAAGGCAGAAAAGGCTATAATTGTTCACAGATCAGAAATCGCTGCCTGCGAGATGAAAACGCAAATAATTGACTCTGAACTGGAAGCTCTGTCATCAGCAGGAAATTCAGATGTTTCAGAAATTGACATTCTCATGGCTGATCTGTCAGAAGCATCAGGCAAAACAAACAATGCGAAAATTGAATTACTCAAGCAGCAGAATCTTGTCTCAGTACTGGAAAAAGAAAGGGATTATAAAGGATCCGATAAAAATGACCTTGAAAACAGGTTAAATGGCAACCTTAGTTTGATTGAGAAAATGACAGTTGAATCAGAGGAAATGACATTTCTCAGTGAAAAGACTGAAAATGATCTTGTGATACAGTATAAGCTTAAAGCAGAATTTGAATCACAGCTCAATGAAATAGAAAAGAATTATTTTGAAGATAGAAATACAATAACAAACCTTGAAACTGAACTTTCGGAGAAAAACATCAGTTAGGTAAATCCCAGTACCTGATCAACCAACTAAAGGAGAAACAACTTGACCTGGACTACAATAAAAGAGCTATCACTGAAAGACTAAAGATTGAATTTGGAACTGATATCAGGGACTTCCTTTCGGCAGCGAGGTCAAATGAAGATGAAATTGAATTGACCGACAGGGTTGATAAACTTAAATTAAAAATTGAAAACTTTGGTGAAGTCAATACCCTTGCTATTGAAGCTCACGATGAAATGCTCCTGAGATATGAGAATATAGAAAAACAAAAAAAAGATATTCTTGAAGCTGAAAGATCGCTTAAAAAAACTATCAGTGAAATTGAAAAAACAGCTACCGGACTATTTTTAATGCATTTGAAATAATCAGGGAGCATTTCAGTATGTTTTTACTACCTTTTCACCGAAGGAGATACATGTGACCTGTTTCTTGATAATCCTGATAATCCTCTGGAATCAAAAATTTTATAACTGCCAAACCCAAAGGGAAAAGACCAAAAACTATAAGTCAGCTTTCAGGGGTGAAAAACTCTGACGGCAATTGCACTGCTTTTTTCACTATATCTTTCAAGCCCGCACCTTTTGCATTTTCGATGAAGTGGATGCTCTTTGGATGATGCAAATATCATGAAATTCAACAACATAATTCGGGAGTTCTCAGCCAATTCACAGTTTATAGTTGTGACTCACAATAAATCAACAATGACAGCAGTGGACATACTATATGGAGTTTTTATGCAGGAGCCGGGAGTTTCAGAAGTTGCACAGGTTGACTTCAGGAATACGAAAATAATGAATCAGCTGTAATGGTTAACTGATCCATGCTTTAAATCACAAAAATTCAAAGATTAAATCATAAGTAAAAAACACTATTATAAATATGAACAAATAAATGTTCAAAAGATCATTGTATACAAAGCAGTGAATGACAGATGTTATACCTAAAACTGTCAATACAAGAATTATTGTTCTTATGATCACTGATATTGTTTTTGTCTTGTACTCTCCATAGAATTCTGTTATATAAACTGCAAGGCACCACAAGATTAATGAAACACTTGCCCAGGGATATGTCTTTGTAATATAGTACATTATGACAGAGAATATGCTTGCTGCAATAAATACTGATGTTAAAACAGACTTGATTCTGGTTTTCACTGGTAATGATGCATTTGATTCAAAGACAATTTCTAAAAAGTAATTACAGGTGCTAAAAGCTTGTCAAGGGTGTAAACTAAAATTCCTGCCATCACAAAGATCAGGTTGAATAATTGTAAAAACTCATATCCAACACTCTTTATAAAAACGCGGTAGAGGAAAAAAACGGATAATGTGAAAATAACTTTGAGAACATATGTCCAGTTTTTTCTAAATTTTCGCTTAATTTTTTTAATTGTTTCAACATAAGATTTACTTTTGCAACAAATATTTTAATTTTCAGTTTATTAGAAACCACAAAGTTATTTATTTATAATCCCCAATAAAAAAAAAAATCATCGTATGATTATACTAAGGTTCAAATCAATATTTATCCGTGTGCTTATGGTTTTTAGCTCGTTTTTCATTTTAACTTCCCTGTATAATGAGAAATCAGGAAAGATAACTGTGATACAGAATTTTGCTGAGATCGAACACCTTTTTAATAACCACAATGATACGACTTACCTTATAAATTTCTGGGCAACAACATGTCCTCCCTGTCTGAAAGAACTTCCCATGTTTGAGAAAGTTGCTGAAAATCATGTCAATGATAAATTCAAGATTGTGCTTATCTCAATAGACGATAAAAAAAGAATAGAGAAATATCATACCATTTCTGAAGAAGAATAATATTCAAAATGATGTATTTTCTTTGTTAGATGACAATTTCAATATTTGGACAGCAAAGATCAATAACGAATGGTATGGAGCTCTTCCATATACCTTGATTTATAAAAATTCAAATAAAAAATACTATTTCGGAGCTTTCAAAGGTGTCGATGACATTGAAAAAGAAGTCAAACAAATGCTAAAAATTTAGAAAAAAGTATTATTTTTGCACTCCTGATAAAATTGGGATTTAAAAGGTCCCGTAGTTCCAAGGGATAGAATGGAAGTTTCCTAAACTTTAGATTCAGGTTCGAATCTGGCGGCTACTATAAAAATTACAAAAGGTGTCTGCATTCAATTTGCTGACACTTTTTTGTTTTATAATTTTTATTCTATTTTTTACTTTTACTTCAACTGAATTTCATTATTTTTTGCAATTAAAATCAAAAAAAGTAAAAAATAACTTGCATGTAAAGTTTCTGCTTTAAATTTGTACAAAATCTTCTGTCCAAAATCATTTATTAATATACACTTTCATCGAAAAAGGAATTATAGTGATTGCAAAAAGTGGCCCAAATCCATGGTTAACCCTTCATGATTAATCACATTTTCAATGTTTCTGTTATTATTAATTTAATAAATAGCAAATATCAGATTATTAAAATTTAAATTAAGAATCATGAGACCATCACTAACTAATCATTATCTTTTTTTAGTATTTATAAGTTGTATACTTTTATTACTTTCAGGTTGTCAAAAAGATACAAATACAGATTCAGAACTAACTGAAATACTGAACAGTATATCAACTGGAAAGGGGTTGGAATATTTTATTTTGCCCGACGGAAGCAATATTTCTGAATTTCCTCAGGACCCTAAGAATCCGCTTACACCAGAGAAAATTCAACTGGGTAAATTGCTTTATCATGAGACAGGATTGGGAAGGAATCCAAAGATGCAGGCTAATTTCATGACTTATTCATGTGCAAGTTGTCATCATGTTGATGCAGAATTTCAGGCAGGCATAGCTCAGGGTTTGGGAGAATGTGCTGAAGGTTTTGGGGTAGCCGGGGAAAAAAGAAAACCAATGTCAGGTGTTCCGGATTCACTTGTAGATTGTCAGTCAATCCGTTCTCCAACAGTTTTAAATGTGGCATATCAGGAATTGATGCTTTGGAATGGTCAGTTTGGAGCCGTGGGTAAGAATATTGGAACTGAGATGCTTTGGCTTGCCGGTACACCCAAGGAAAAAAATAAACTGGGTTTTCACGGTGTTGAAACACAGGCTATTGCTGGTATTGATGTACACAGGTTGAAAATTGACAAAGATTTTTTATCACAATATAAAATTTATAAAGATCTCTTCAATGCTGCTTTTCCGGATGTGCCGGAAAGTGATAGGATGAATGTCATAAATGCTGGTATGGCTATCGCTGCTTATGAGCGCTCAATTGTGTCAAATCAGGCGCCTTTTCAGCGATGGCTGAGAGGTGATCAGGATGCTATGACTGAAATGGAAAAACAAGGTGCTGCTTTTATTTTTACTAAAGGAGAATGTTATAAATGTCATACCGGACCAGCATTAAATTCAATGGAATTTTATGCTCTTGGAATGAATGACCTTTTAAATGGTGTATATGGAACGATTAATTCTCCCGGATCAAAAAGTGAACATAAAGGCAGAGGAGGATTCACAGGGAAGGAAGAAGACATGTACAAATTTAAAGTTCCACAACTTTACAACTTAAAAGGAGTAAGATTTCTTGGCCACGGTTCACAATTTCATAGTGTAAAGGATGTTTTGGAATATAAAAATAAAGCTGTTCCTTCTAATCCAAATGTTCCTGTTTTAAAATTGGCAAAAGAATTTGTCCCTTTGAAATTGAGCGATGAAGAGATTGAAAAAATATTGGTTTAATGAATTTGGTCTTAGTATGATCCTGATCTGAAACGTTATGTGCCTCAAACTCTTCCGACAGGGCTATGTTTTCCGAATAACGACCCGCAATCAAGAAAAGACAAGGGATGTCAATAATGTCAGTAATAACCCGTTTCTATCTTTTTACATTATGAAGAAATTCAAAGCAGTCTAAAAAACAGATATAATGCGGAAAACCTTCTTTGAGTAAACTTCACAGGTTTTCTCAATAGGTGGTATTATCCGGATGTATACATATTTTAACCATAACTGGTTTAAGACGTAAAAAATTCAAATTTTACCTGTAATATTTTGAGGATCATTCTGTTAATACTTAATATGTCTTAATATTAAATCTATTTATAGCAATTATTTGTGATAAACTGATATTTTCTTTTTTGAAAATTTTGAAAATTATGTGATTTTTAGTATAATTTTGTAATAAAAATGCATAATTTGATTTCTTACTTTTTAATAATCAATATCATCATGAAATTGCTGTTTCAATTAGCCATCATCTGCTTAAATAGCCTTATTTCAGGACAGGTTGGCATTGGCACATTAACTCCAAGTGAAAATGCTGTCCTTGACGTGAACAGTTCCAACAAAGGATTGATGCTTCCCAGAATAATTGATACTTCAGACGTCAGCAACCCATCTGCAGGTTTATTGATCTATGATTTAAATTCAAAAAGACCGGTATATCATAATGGTATGCAATGGAATACATTGTCTGTTACTACCGCTGAATCAGATTACCTGGATTCAATTACCTATACTGTTTCCTTTCCAGCTAATGATTTTGTTTCAGGCACATTCGGATTACTTTCTGTTAATACGGCTGTGTCTATACCTGAAGGGTCCAGTCATTCTGTTTTTGAAATTATTGAGATTACAAAAACATCAGATATAAATTCGATTGCATTTGTAAAAGCTTGTACCAAGAGTACCACTATGAGCAATATGATTATAGAAATGAATTTTTATCATCCCGGAGAAGATGATCCGTATTTTGCTGTAAAAGTGAAAAATATCTTAATTAAAACTTTTAGTATAAATTCTGATCTATCTGGCAGACTGATTGAAAAAATTTCAATCTCTCCCATAATATGCGGGTTTAAGGATTATGTGAATGACAGATGGTTTTGCAGGAATCTGGCAACTTTACAGGAAGTAGCATATTAAATCGGAAACCATTAAAAATGGTAAATTTTAATAAACCAAAGTAAGTGTACTTCACATTTTTTTAGGAATCAATTGCTATAATTAACATATCAGACTTTTTATGACCCAATAAAATTTCACATGAATTGCAGTTTGCTAATTTCACTTTTTAAATTATTTTATCTGTATTTTGATTTTATATCTTATTTTTGCGCAAATTTTTAAAAAATGAGTTTTATTGATGAATTGAAATGGAGGGAATGCTTTACGATCTCACTCCCGGTACTGAAGAGATACTTGCACAAAAAAGATCACCGGATATATTGGTTTTGATCCGACTGCTCCTTCTCTTACAATCGGAAATCTAGTTCAGATCATGATACTGAATTTTTTTCAGATGCATGGACATACTCCTATCGTTCTGATGGGGCGGTGCTACAGGCAGAATAGGAGATCCTTCCGGAAAGACGATGAAAGACAATTAAAAAAGCGAAGAAGAGTTGGATAAAATCTTGAACGCAAAAAAAGCAGATGTTTAAACTGCTTAATTTTGAGACCGAGATAACAGGGCTGTCCTTCTAAATAATTATGATTTTTACAAAGATATGAATGTCCTTAGTTTTTGAGAGATGTTGGCAAAATCTTACTAGTAATTACATGCTTTCAAAAGATTCAGTAAAAAACCGTATGGAAACAGGTTTGTCATTCACCGAATTCAGCTATCAGCTTCTTCAGGCATATGACTTCCTTTACTTGTACCGAAATCATAATTGTTTACTGCAGATGGGCGGATCTGATCAGTGGGGAAATATTACTACAGGAACAGAATTTATAAGGAGAAATGTACCCGATGCCAAAGCTTATGCTGCCACTACACCATTGCTGGTTAAGTCTGACGGCAAGAAATTCGGCAAATCAGAGGAAGGCAATATATGGCTGGATCCGGAAATGACCAGCCCTTACAAATTCTACCAGTTTTTTATCAATGTGGATGATGCTTTACTTCCTACACTTATGCGATATTTTTCGATGAAGACAAAGGAAGAAATTGAAGAAATCGAAGTCAGGCACAGAGATGATCCTCAACAATATAAAAAGATTCTTGCCGAAGAACTTACAGCCAGGATACATATAGCTATGAAGCGGTCAGATCTGTTATCAGGGTGACCGATATTCTTTTCAATGCAAAAGCAAATGCTGAGCAAATCAATGAATTAAAAGAGGATGAATTCAGAATGATAATCAAAGAAATTCCATCCTTTAAAGTAAATGAATAGGAATTTAATAATAGCATATCACTGACCAGAACGATTTAATTTCTGAGGACAACATCCATAGTGCCACCAAAGGAGGTCGACGTGCAATAGCAAGTAATGCTGTGAGTATCAACAAGATAAAACACTCCGACTTCAACTTTAGAATTGATGCAGCTTCACTTTTATGTAATAAATATTTGATGATAGAAAATGGGAAGAAAAACAAATTCATAATTGAATCTGTTTAGTTAAAGTATAAAATTATAATTAGGAATGCAAAATATTGTTATGACAGGAACAGGAAGTTATATTCCTGAAAATATAATAAAAAATGATCACTTTCTTGAACATGAATTTCATGATGAGAACAGACAAAGATATCCAAACAGCAATGAAGATATAATTCAGAAGTTCAGGGAGATAACTGGTATTGAAGAACGCAGGTGGATATCAAAAGAACTTAAGAACTCTGATATTGCATTTCTTGCAGGGCAAAAAGCTATTGAAAATTCTGGTATTGACCCTGAAACACTCGATTACATAATTGTTGGGCATAATCTTGGAGATATATCATACGGTTCAAATCAGACTGACCTTATCCCAAGTATTGCTTCGAGGGTAAAACAAAAATTGAAGATTAAAAATAAGCACACAGTTGCTTTTGATATTATTTTTGATGTCCGGGATGGCTACAGGAGTTATAAATGTCTATGCTCTGATGAAGGCAGGAATGGCTAAAAGCCCTGATAATCGGTACTGAGACATTGTCGAGGGCGATTGACGAGTATGACAGGGATTCCATGATTTTTGCCGATGGTGCAGGCGCAACAGTATTTGAAATGAAGGAAGAAAGCGAAAAGCGGGGAATATTATCAGTAGGGGCATTTACAGACTCAGTTGAAGAAGCCTCTTACCTGACAATGGGACATACTTATTCTGAAAATAGCGATGATAATACCTATTATTTAAAAATGATGGGAAGAAAAATTTATGAATATGCTCTTAACAATGTGCCCCTGGCGATGAAGGAAACACTTGACAAGAGCGATGTCGATATCAGTGAGGTTAAAAAAATATTCATACATCAGGCTAATGAAAAAATGGACCATGCGATTACACAGCGTTTTTTCAGATTATATGGTATTAGAAATTTCGATCCTCATGTTATGCCTATGAGTATTGATAAGCTTGGCAACAGTTCTACAGCAACAATTCCGACTCTTCTTGATTCCGTACTCAATAAACATTACGAAATGCATGAAGTCAATGATGGAGATGTTACAATTTTTGCTTCAGTGGGAGCAGGAATGAATATCAATGCACTTGTGTATAAATTTTAAAAAAAAATGATAATAAAATATATATTTAATTAAATATTAGTATTACCTTTGCGCTTCAATTTAAAAATAGTAGAATAAGCTTATCATGGATGCAATAAAATATGTTCAGGAACAATTGATTCCAAAAATCAGATCCCGGAATTCAGACCAGGTGATAATATTTCTGTCAGCTATAAGATCATTGAAGGAAACAAGGAAAGAATTCAGGTTTTTAAAGGTGATGTCATCAGAATTCAGGGTGACGGTGCTACAAAGGTTTTTACAGTTAGAAGAATTGCGAGCGGTGTTGGTGTAGAAAGAACTTTTCCATTTAATTCACCCAATGTTGGAGAAGTGGTTGTGAATAAAAAGGTAAAGTGAGAAGAGCTAAATTATATTACCTGAGAGATCTACAGGTAAAAAAGCAAGGATCAAGGAAAAGAAAATTTTCAAAGCATAAAAAAAAAGAGGAGTTCATCTCCTCTTTTTTTTTAGAATATGCTGAACCATAACGATAATAAAATTCTCGAAGGAGAATCATCAGATTTAAATTCTTTACCGTCAATTACAAATGTCTTATAATTTTTTGAAAAATTTCCTTCATAGCGGAAGTCCACTGTTAATCCTTTAATTGTCAATCCTGCTCCCAACTGATAACCATAGCGCAGATTTTTGAATTCTTCTTTTATTTCATATTTATTGTCAATATCAGAAACACTGTTCGAAAATAATGGACCAACCGGCCCTCCATATATTTTAAAGATGGAAGGTGTCAGCATTAGTAAAACAGGAATGTCAATGTTCTGGTAGCGGGATGTTCTTATTTGCTCAATTGTGTCTGCACTGGTAAGGTCGCTCAGCTTATAGCTCACAGTATTTGAGTTGAAAAGAATCTCAGGCTGAAGATAGATTCCCAGCAATCCAAGCCTGCCATATATTCCTGCATGAAAGCCATACTTAGAATCTTGAGACCAAACTTAAGATCGGAAGTATTGGCAATGTGACGTTCAGCCAGATCGTAACTTGAAAGTCCGGCTTTAAATCCAAATTCATTTTGAGAAAAAACAGCAACAGAAGCTGTTATCCATAAAATCAATATTAAAAATAATTTTTTCATGATGTTACTATCCTTTAAATTTTAAATTATATTTTTGTTTTATTTAATATGATGCAATATTTAAAAACCTGCTGCATTTTGAAACCCCTACACAGAAATTCCTATTTTTCTTAAATTCTGTTTTCGCACATATTTTTTTGCACTGACGATGATTTTCTGTACCTTTGTACATTTAATAAACATTTATTTTTTATATATTGTAAAGCATTGAATCCTCAAGTATTAAAGTTTTGTTAATGAAATCAGGTCAAAAAAAGTTGAATACATTGGCAGCTACCCGGCATCGAAAAATGCCGGATCATGATAAACCTGAATTTTGTTTTATCGGAAGGTCAAATGTCGGGAAACCATCACTTCTCAATTATTTATGCGGCCAGAATGCACTTGCCAAAACATCCAAGAAACCTGGTAAAACACAGAATATAAATCTTTTTTACAATGCAGAAGGTTATTATTTTGTAGATTTACCAGGATATGGATATGCGTCAAAGTCTAAATCCGAACGGGTTCGCTGGAAGAAACTGATATATAATTATCTTGAAAAAGCAAAAATCTTGCTGTCTGCTTTGTTTTGATCGACAGCAGGATAGTTTTCAGGAGATCGATAAAGTTTTTATTAACTGGACAGGACAGAAAAGCCTTCCAATATCCCTTGTATTTACAAAAATTGATGCAGTTAAAAATAATCTGAAAGCAAAGCATATCTCTGATGTTAAAAAGGAATTGCTAACACATTGGGAATCTCTTCCCAAATTTTGAAGTTTCCTCTGAAAAGCGAATTGGAGGTGAATTACTTATTGAATATATCACAGGAATATTTAATACTTTAAATCAGACTGAATGAGCACAACAATTAATACTATTTATCCTCATATAATCAAAGATATAAAATCCTGGCCAATCATAAAATTTTGTGCCGAAATAAATACTTTAAAAAAAATCTCGTTGAAAGTATATATAACGACCTTTTTATCAAATACGGAGACAATCTTAAAACTGAACTTGAAAATTGTGCATACTCGAACTAAACCGGTTAAATAGTAATCCCTGGAAGATAGACCCTCCTGAGGAAAAGGCTTTCTGGACTGAAATGAGAAAAGACCTCATTGGGAATAATAGTCCATGTGATATTGAGAATCATAAATTTCTGCTAAAAAGAATTATTAACCGCTATATTGAAGAGATAGTAGGTGATTTTCAGGAAGAAACATTTAAGATAATCCGAATTCTATTAGCTATTTTTCTCAACAGGTTTTTCAATGCAAATCTTAAAGGTAGTATCTTTTATCCCTTTAAAAAGCGGCACTCAAAAACAGGCTGATGCTGGCAGGGCATGTGGATGAAACCAGGCTTTATTCGAAAAGGGCTATCAATTCTTGTCCCACACACCAGAGCAACCTGGATTCTGTTTTGGTAGGTTACATGATTGATTATAAATTGGGTTTGCCGGCTTTATTCATATGGAGCAGGACTCAATCTTTTCAATTATGAGATACCTGCATATTTTATGTCAAAACTGGGAGCCTATAAAGTCGACAGAAGAAAAAAGAATTCAATTTATATGAATTCACTTTTAGAATATTCCAAACATAGCCTTTCACAAAATATCAACACAATATTTTTCCCAGGAGGCACCAGATCAAGAAGCGGTGAAATAGAAACTGAATTAAAAACAGGTTTGTTAAGCAGCCTTATCGGTGCTCAATTTGAAAAGATTAAGAATGGTGATAACAGGAAGATTTTTGTTGTACCAGTAGTAATGAATTATAACTCAGTACTTGAAGCAAGGTCACTGATATATTCTTTTCTTAAGAATGATAGGAAAACTAAATACCTGTCAAGGTCAAAATACAAGGGAAAATTAACAGTACATTGTGGCTAATTAAATTCCTTTTCAAACTTTTTTCTCAAAATCTGATTTCGTACTTTCTTTTGGCCATCCGTTGGATGTTTTGGGTAACAGAATTGATCAGTGAAGGTGAAAGTATTGATTCATTAGGTAAGAAAATAGAAATTTCTGATTATTTCAAACGAGAAGGTTCAATTATTCAGGATAATCAGAGGGATTCAGTTTACACCAAATATTTATCAAAAGTGTTGCAAAAGCTACCTTCAGTATAATGTTGTATTTTGCAGTCATGTAGTTGCTCATGCTGCATTTAAATGCTTCCTTGAGAACTTGATGTTGAAAGCATTTATTCTATTTTCAAATATCACGAAAAGGATGTCAGCATCAGCAAAGAGAAACTTTATATAAAAGTCACTTCCATACTGGATAAACTATATAAAATGAAAGAAAAGAAAATACTGTTGTCAGATGAAGTAAAAAGTTCAATGGATGATGTTCTTCAGACTGGAATAAATACATTGGGAGTTTTTCATGTATTCAGGGTGCTTTAATTTTAAAGGAGGAAGGGTAAAGACTGAAGATTTCGGGTTGTTATATTATTATTCCAACAGGTTATCCTTTTAAATGATTAAAATTTAAGCTTTGAATTATATAATTCTTGATCTTGAAGCTACTTGCTGGAGGGGTAAACCTCCAAGGGGAATCAATGAGATAATCGAAATAGGAGCTGTCAAAGTCAACGAATACGGAGAAGTAAAAGGCCTTTTTTCCAAGTTGATAAAACCTGTAGTGAACCCTGTTCTTTCAGGATTTTGCAAAAAGCTAACTGGAATAAGTCAGGAGCAGGTCAATATAGCAGACAATTTTATTAAAGTTATGGATGAGTTCCATGATTTTATAGGTTATGGTTTTGAAGATTACAGGTTGTACAGCTGGGGTAATAATGACAGGTCTTTTTCAGAACAAATTGCATTCTTCATAATCTTGAAGATGACTGGCTGGATCCGTTTATTGATATGCATAAAAAGTATATTTCAATAAATGGAAATAGGAAAAAATCGGACTGAAACATATTGTTGAAAGTGAAGGTTTTGAATTTGAAGGAGATCAGCATAGTGCATATATAGATGCCTACAATCTGAGTAAGATTTTTATAAAATATATTGACGAATGGTAAAATCATTATTATGGAAAGCCATTTTCTGAAATTCAGGAATGAGATCATTGGAATTGACAAATTTTTTGACACTCCCTATGGTTCAAAGAGAATAATCTATGCCGACTGGACTGCCAGTGGCCGTCTATATGCTCCTATAGATAAAAAACTGATGGAAATTGGTGAATTGCTTGGCAATACTCATTCACCTACAACAATAACTGGGAAAACAATGACATTTTTGTATGAACATTCAAAACAGATCATTAAAAACCATGTCAATGCCGGGCCAAACTATGCCTTAATACCTGCCGGATCAGGAATGACCGGTGCTGTCAATAAATTTCAGCGAATTTTGGGACTGAAACTACATGAACATTTCAAGCCTCTTATTGATATTCCTGAAAACGAGAGGCCCATTGTCTTCATTACTCACATGGAGCATCATTCCAACCAGACTTCATGGCTCGAAACTATCTGCGATGTTGAAATAATCGATCCCGATGATAACGGACAAGTCAAGGTAGATCATCTTTGTGAACTTCTAGAAAATACAAGGACAGAACACTTAAAATTGCTTCAATAACTGCCTGCAGCAATGTGACAGGAGTGAAATCACCATATAAAGAAATAGCAGCAATCATTCATAAACATGGTGGTTATTGTTTTGTCGATTTTGCCTGTTCAGCTCCTTATGTTGAAATCGACATGCAACCGGCAAATAAAGATGAAAGACTAGATGCAATTTTCTTTTCTCCTCATAAATTCCTTGGTGGCCCGGGTACTTCCGGAGTTTTGATTTTTGACAAAGAATTGTACCATAATGCGATTCCTGATAACCCTGGTGGTGGAACTGTTGACTGGACAAATCCATGGGGAGAACATAAATATCATGACGATATAGAATCGCGGGAGGATGGGGGTACTCCACCTTTTATGCAGATAATCAAAACTGCTCTTTGCGTCAGGCTAAAGGAACAAATGGGATCAGAAAATATAATGAAACGGGAGAAAGATATCATAGATTATATTTTTGAAAGGTTTGCTCCGTTGGAAAACGTACATCTTCTTGCCAATAATCTGAAAGACAGGCTTGGAGTGTTTTCATTTTATGTGGATGGTCTGCACCATGATCTGGGTGTGAAAATGTTCAACGACAGATACGGTATTCAGATGCGTTCCGGATGCTCATGTGCCGGTACCTATGGCCATTATCTGTTGCATATCAACAGAGAAAGATCAAAGGAAATAATTCAGAAAATCAATGACAGGAATTATTTTATTAAACCGGGCTGGATCCGTATGTCAATACACCCGACTATGACGGATGAAGAGATAAAGGTGATAATGGATGCCATACAGGATATGAGCAGGAACTTCCATGAATGGAGCCGCGATTATGACTACGATAACGATCACAATGAGTTTGTCCATAAAACAAAAGAAATTGACCATAATAAACTTACTGAGAACCTGCTGAACATTTGATTCATTTCCAATGTTATTTCATTTTTTCAGAAGTATTGTATTAATTGAATATATCATTCAGTCATTCAATAACTCAATAACTCAATCATTCAAAATCAATAACTCACTCAAACTCAATAACTCAATCATTCAACTAATTCAATAACTCAATAACTCAATAATTCAATAACTCAATAACTCAATAACTCAATCATTCAATAACTCAATAACTAACAACTCAATAACTCAATAACTCAATAACTCAATCATTAACCAACTCAATCATTCAATAACTCAATCATCAACAACTCAATCATTCAAAACTAAACTCACCAATTCAATAATTCATTAATTCAAAAATTCTCATATATGAAATTTCATGTAATAGAAACCGGTAAATTTAAGCTCGATGGGGGAGCCATGTTTGGTATTGTTCCGAAATCAATCTGGAACAGGCTAAATCCTGCTGATGATCACAATCTTTGCACATGGTCGATGCGATGCCTGCTGGTGGAATATTCTGACAGACTGATACTTGTTGATACCGGAATGGGTGATAAACAGGATGCAAAGTTCAAAAGTTATTTTCATCCGCACGGTGAGGAGGAACTGATCAGTTCCATCAGATCAAAGGGATTCAAACCTGAACAGATCACCGATGTTTTTATAACTCACATGCATTTTGACCATGTTGGAGGAGCAGTCAGATATAATGAAGATGGTCGTCTGGTGCCAACTTTTCCAAATGCAAAATACTGGACAACTAAAAAACATTATGACTGGGCATTGAATTCAAATATAAGAGAGAAAGCAAGTTTTCTCCAGGAAAACTTTGTGCCACTTAAAGATGCCGGTGTACTGGAATTTCTTGATACAGATAACGGTGAATATGAGTGGATGGACCGGATCAGATTCAGGTATTATTATGGCCATACAGAAGCAATGATGCTTCCTGAATTCACTATGGACAATGGTAAAAAACTTATATATATGGCTGACCTGCTGCCTTCAGTCGGACACCTGCGATTGCCTTATGTTATGGCTTACGATATAAGACCTATGACCACACTCGAAGAACGTATGTATTTTTATGATTATGCATCTTCTGAAGGGTCATATCTTTTCCTTGAGCACGATCCGATACATGAAGTTTTATCTATAACAAAAGATGAAAAAGGCAATCATGGAGTAGGGGAGATACTGAAGCTCAATGATATCTGATATTCAGTAATCAATTCACAGTAATCAGTGAACAATGATTTATTTAGCTTTGCGTCTCTGCGTCTTTGCGTGAGATTAAAAAATGAAAAACTAAAAATGAAAAAGCTTGTCAGTCTATTGACGGATGAAAAACTAAAAATGAAAAATGAAAAATGAAAAATTAAAGTCTTCAGTCAGCAGTCAGCAGTCGGCAGTCAACATGCTGAGGTTTTATGAAAACATTAAACATTTTTTTTAAGATAAACTCAGAACGGAATAACCGACAACTGACAACTGATTAAAAAACTTGTCCGGCTACTGACGGATGAAAAATTTACATAGTATTTCCAAAAATGAAAAATTATTCTTAACTTGCAAATAAGTTTATAGAAATCATTAAAGGTTTTTAAAAATTGAAAATTAATTATAATGTGGAACGAATTAAGTAGATTAAACAAAGAATACAAAAATCTCAATTTGCATGATGTAATTGATTATGAGAAATTTTGTGTCATTTCAATAATTTGGCATTCGACAAAAATAGAAGGTTGTTCGTTGACAGAAACTGACACAAAAGTTTTATTGGAAAAGTTCCAAACTTGTTAGAACAATTATGTAAGTCGGTAAACGGGAAAATTGATAAGGTAAAAGATACAGAAATATTGAAACTTGCCGCGGATGTTCATTACAATTTTGTTAATATACATCCATTTGGAGACGGAAACGGACGAACATCAAGATTATTGATGAATTATATTCAACTATATCATAATGAACCGTTAATAAAGATTTTTACAGAAGATAGAACTGAATATATTGATGCACTGAATGAAACGGAAGAAAAAGAGAATCTGGAAATATTTCGGGAATTTATTGGAAAACAAGAAACTAAATTTTTAAAAACTGAAATAGATAAATATAAAAACCTTAGTAAAGGATTTATGCTAATGTTTTGATGATTGACTTGTCCTGAAATAGCTTTGCAGAAATGCTTGTCCTATACTGCAGAAGTGCTCCTGCCATTAGAATTAATGCACCTGCACTTCGCTCATCAATATCCTACATTTGCAAATGAGCCTAACTTAAACAAAATTGAGTTGCCCTAAAGTTCACATGAAATACCGGAATTATGATTGAAGTTGTTTTAAATTAGTTATTTAAAACTGTTTATATCTCATTGATATTTAAGTAAATACTCCAATAATAAATTGATAAATTTTTGACCACATTTTTCTAAAATAAAAACAATTTTTATTTAAATTTCTTTACTTTTTGAGCCGTCAAAAAGTAACAATCCCGACGATAAATGTCGGGACGTGCGATCCCGATCGTTATCGGGATAAACTCGCAAATCTTTTATCCATTATAAAACAACAAGTTATCACGTTTTCAATTACGGAAATTTTACCTACAAGGCTTCGGTAAAATTTCCTGCTTTCTCCAGCTCAGACTCCCGATCATTATCGGGATCGCACAGTCCTGAACTTTAATTTTTAAACAACTTTATTAATAAAATTTAAAAAAGTATAAAACATTATAATAAAAGAAAACTATAATATATTTTTGTGATGAGATAAATAAAAATCAGCATTTGATGATTTGTGAAAAAATATATAAACATTTGAACACAAAAAAAGTATATAAAGCAATTAATTTGGGTGAAAATGTATACTTTTAGGTTATAAAAAGTAGATAGATATGCGAGTTAGGGCCAATGGTAGGCTAAAATACCGAAATCAGGAAAAGACATTTTTGTTTTTTGGCAAATAAATTGTACTTTTGACTTATGAAAACACTTCGCGATATAGAACTCACATTAGGAAAACATAAACAACATCTGTTTTCCGAATATCCGATTAAGTCATTAGCAATTTTCGGTTCATATGCCAGAAAAGAGCAGAAAGAAGAAAGCGATCTTGATTTATTAGTTGAATTTAACGACAAGATAGGATTGCGTTTTATAGACTTGGCTGATGAACTTGAAAAACTAATTGGGTTTAAAGTTGATCTGGTTTCACGCAAAGGAATTAAAGACAAATACTACCAAAAAATTCAATCAGATTTAACTTATGTCTAATCGGGATCTCACATTACTTCTTGAGGATATGCTTGAATCAGCCTTGAAAATCAAGAGGTACACGACAAATCTGAACTTTGATTCATTCTTGAACGACGATAAAACAATTGACGCAGTTGTTAGAAATTTTGAAATTATAGGTGAAGCAGCCAATAGAATAGACCCAGATTTTAGAATTGTGAATTCAGAAATTGAATGGAACAGAATCAGGGGTTTCAGAAACAGAATTGTGCATGACTATTTCGGGATAGACTATGAAATTGTCAAAAAAAAAGGATAATAAAAAATTCATTATTTATTTTTGAACGTTATAAATATGGAAGTGCTGGATAGTATAACCCATCTGAGAAAACAGGGAATTATCCATAAATATGAAATCATAAAAGCGAAATTTTGATATTTTTTTGTGTCTGATATAATCGAGTTGTCACAAGCTTATACAATACACCAAATGAGCAAAACAACAGCCAATGAAAACATCTTTTTTAATATTTCTTTTTTTCCTGGGCCTGACTAAATCAATGTTTGGACAAAGCCAAATTGAGATAGAGGGCAAAATACTTGACAAAGAGACGAAAGAACCCAGGCCATTTGCAAATATTTATAATAAGAGTTCAAAGAAAGGCACAATAAGCAATACGGACGGTTTTTTTAAAATTTTAATTAAAGATGTAACTGACACAATTATCATCTCACACATCGGATACAAACAACAAAATATAGAGATAAAAACAGATAAAAAATACTATCCAATATATCTGGAGGAAAGCATTCTTCTATTGAGCGAAATAACAATAACCCCAAAGGATAACTCATTTTTGTTTGAGATGATAGAAAAAAGCAAGAAATCAATTTCAAATATTGAAAGAAAATCTAAAGCATACTACGAGTTAAAAAGTTTTGTAGATAGCAGTCAAATAGAACTTGTTGAAGGATACTACAATGTTGATGTGAAGGGGTATCGTCTGATGAACTTAGATATGAAGGCAGGAAGGTTAGCTCTACGGTCTAAAAGGAACCGTTTTTTTGCGTCATTAGAAAGTTCAAGAGCATTGCTTATGTTGAACTTGTTCGGAAGAAATGATTATTTCCCAATGAATCCTCTGGAATTCTCTAAATCGAAATTAAGAAAAAACTACTACTTAACCCTGGATAGTAAGTATCTCAATGAGGTTAATGACTCTATCTATATTATTGATTACAAACCAAAAGATTCAACAGGATTATTTTTTGATGGAAAGATATGGATTAATAAAACTAAGAATCATCTCATAAAAATCACATTGAACTGTGACAATACTCTAAAGCATCCTTTCCTGCCATTATTTACAACAGATAAAATCTCTAATGTCAGCTTTAATATTACTCAGACATTTAATACAACAAATGGTCAGGTAGTATTTAATCACACCGACTTTATTTACAAAATTGATTATAAAAGCAGAATTGGAAAAACAGAAGAGCAAAACTACACTATTCAGACTAAGGCTGTTTTATATGCTTACGATTATGAGAACTACTTTATTCTGCCATTTTTTGATTTTAAAGATTTCTACATTGGGGACTATCGAAAAATAAACGCAATGCCTTACAATGATTTCTTTTGGACTTATAATGATGAGTATCGTTTGAACGACAGTATAAACTCCAATGAGCTTTTTTTTACAGATAGTACCTCTCTGACAAATAAAACACTTTTCATTTCCAATACAATTTCAAAAAATGGACTTTTTGAGCACCCTTATATCAGTTGGTCAAAAAACGGGATAAAAATTCGTGAGATTTTGTCTGACACTTCTGTGGCTAATACTTCAATGGAATTTAATTCAGAGCAATACAAACTTGCTGTTAAAATATTTTTTGACATCAATTCTTATAAGGATTCAATTCATTTTATTACTTCCACGATAATCGATCCTTATGAAAGCTACTATCATCTTCCAATGGACAATCAAACTCTTTGCTTCATCAATATATACTTTGACATTTGTGAAATAGCAAGACGGGAATTGGAAGAAAAATTAAAAGCCGGTAAAAATGATATTTATCGATTAAAAGAAATTTATATCAACTTTTTGACTCAGTTTGAAATTAAAAAAAATGAATATCTAAAAGCTGTTGAGCGAGGAACGAATGAAAAAGAAATGATAAAATATAACAACATTGTTTATGAAAAACTGGGAATTGATAATATCGAATTATTTCAACCATACAATAGTGAAAAATGACTCTGTGCATATTACCTTAGGTTGGGTTAAGTGCTTATCTCAAACACTGGATAAATGCTCCTTCCATTTTAATTAATGCACCTGCACTTCGCTCATCAATATCCGACATTTGCAAATGAGCCTGACTGAAACAAAATTGAGTCGCCCTAAAGTTTAAATTTAAATTCCGGAATTTTGATTAATAAAATTTAAAAAAGGATAAAACATTATAATTAAAGAAAACTATAATATATTTTTGTGCTGAGATAAATAAAAATCAGCATTTGATGATTTTTGAATAAATATATAAGCATTTGAACGTAGAATAAGTATATAAAGCAATTAAAATTTGGGTGGATATGTATACTTTTACGTTATAAAAAGTAGATAGAGATATGAGTTATCGCTCAGTGTAAAAAGACAACGACATTGAACAAAATGAACGACAGAAATAAAATGCCAAACGCACATTCAGGTACATTAGCTTGCCCTAACACAAAGGCGACCGCTTCGCAAGCAAAAGAGCCTAAATTTTGCCAACACAGAAATACTGTTAAACTTAAACTGATTGAGGATTGATAACAATTGAGGAAATATATTATTCTGAGAATATAAGTGTTCGTTCTTTCAACGTCTGTTATTACAATGACTTAAAAGACTTGTCTGCAATTTTAAAACACTATCGTGAGAATAGAACTTTCGGCAATCTTAGAAATTGCGGAAGTAAATCTAATGAAGAATTAACCGCTTTATGTTTAAAATATATAGATTATGACAGTAATCAGATCGTTGAACCTCCAAAACCAGAAAAACAACTTATTTCAACAAGTACAAATTTCACAAGGACACAAAGAGAGATTGTAAATAGCTTTATCGAAATAAACTCAAATAACCTTTCAAATAGGAGCAAAAATGCTATTTCCTCGTTTCTAGATGGAAATTTAAAAATCCGAAACATAAGCGAGAGAATTTTAACGAATGATAGATTCAATTTCCAAGACATTAAAAATGTCGGAACTAAGACAGTAATTGAGTTAAAAAGTTTTATTGATTCAATAATTGATTTTACGACAAAAGTTGCGGACGTTGAGAATGAAAATGATTTAGTTGCTTTACGAAACAGATTTTTCATTGAAAAAACATTTTCAATAACTTCAATCCCTAATGAAATTCTTGAATCACAATCAATATTTAGTCTAGTTGATTTTCTTATTAGTAAAAATGCAATCTTTGAAATAAAAGAAAACATCATTTTTCAGAAAGCCTTTAAAATATATGACAACCAACTTGAATTTACGGTAGATGAAATAGCAGAGGAAATAAAAATTTCTAGAGAAAGAGTTAGGCAAATAAGGAAAGGCATTTTAGAAAATTTATTTACTAACTTCCAATTTGTTAAAAATATTGAAGACGATTTGTATCAGAAATACGACATTGACCAAAATCAATACTTGATTAAAATTGATGACGATTTAAATAATCAGATCAATGAAGTCAATAACACTAGTTTTTCTATTGAATTTAACACATTCATAATCTACTCTTACATTTCAGATAAATTTGATCTTATTGGAGGGATTGAAGATGTTTTACAACCTAAGTATTTTAATTCAAGAGAACGTCATAATTGGGATAATTTTTATATAGTGAACAAAAAGATCAGTTGTTTTTTCAATTTCAATGATTTTGCTAATGACCTTGATAAAAGATTAAGTGATCGTATAGAAGAAAGTTACAATTTCAACTTCAAGAGTTACTTATTGAGTTTTTCAACCTCAACTAATTTAGAGGAATTAAATATTGTTTCAGTAGTCGCTGAAAACATTCTCAATAATGAATTTGGAATTTATATTGATACTAATGACGATATTAAATTCAATAGAAATTCTCAAAAGCAAGTATACGAATATGCTTATGAAGCATTGAAAATACTTGGAAAGCCATCAAAAGTTAATGAGATTACAAGGAAAGTTGAAGAATTACATCCCGATTATGAAACTAATGATGCAAAAGTTCGAGCCTCCATGAAAAGAAATAATGGTTTTATACCAATTGGGCGAAAAAGCATATTTGGATTAAAAGAATGGGAGAATGAATTAGAAAATTTTAAAGAAGGAACTATTCGCCAAATAGTTGCCGAATATTTAAATAACAATTCATCACCAAAGAATTACTCAGATATTACTTATTATGTTTTACAATTTCGACCAAAGACAAATGAATACAGTATTATTCAAAACATCAAATTGGATGAATCTAAAACATTTATTTTCTTTAAAAACTCATTTGTTGGGTTGTCAAGTAAAATTTATGACAAAACTTTTATTACTTTGACAAATTCAGATACAATTGAAAAAAAATCTTGGCAAGAAAGATATACTGACCTCACAGAATTTTTAGCTTTAAACAATAGATTGCCTTTTTCAAGTAGTTGTCCTGAAAACGAAATCAAACTTTATAGATGGTATAAAATCCAAGTTAGAAAAACAATAAATGGGGAGATAGAAGATGAAAAGAACACTCTGATAAACGAGGTAATCTATAAATTTGAAAAAGGTGAATCTTCTCGAAGGACAAGCTTAAATAATATGAGAAGAAGTAAAAAGGTGAGGAGTAATTCTAAATATACATTTGACGACCTAGTTGAATTTATAAGTAATAAAAGGCGGATGCCCAACTCTAGAGATCCAAATGAAGCAAGCCTTTATCAATTTTATTATAAAAATAAAAAGAATCTTGAAAATATTGATACACTATCAAGTCAAGAGTCAAAATTAATAGAATTGATAAATAAATACGGATCTTCTAAACAACCTAAATATACAATTGATGAATTGATGGAATTTTTAAAGATCAACAAGAGAATGCCCGACGCTAGAGATCCAAATGAAGCAAGCCTTTATCAATTTTATTATAAAAATAAAAAGAATCTTGAAAATATTGATACACTATCAAGTCAAGAGTCAACATTAATAGAATTGATAAATAAATACGGATCTTCTAAACATCCTAAATATACAATTGATGAATTGATGGAATTTTTAAAGATCAACAAGAGAATGCCCGACGCTAGAGATCCAAATGAAGCAAGCCTTTATCAATTTTATTATAAAAATAAAAAGAATCTTGAAAATATTGATACACTATCAAGTCAAGAGTCAAAATTAATAGAATTGATAAATAAATACGGATCTTCTAAACAACCTAAATATACAATTGATGAATTGATGGAATTTTTAAAGATCAACAAAAGAATGCCCGACGCTAGAGATCCTAATGAAGCAAGCCTTTATCAATTTTATTATAAAAATAAAAAGAATCTTGAAAATATTGATACACTATCAAATCAAGAGTCAACATTAATAGAATTGATAAATAAATACGGATCTTCTAAACATCCTAAATATACAATTGATGAATTGATGGAATTTTAAAGATCAACAAGAGAATGCCAGATTCTAGAGATCCTAATGAAAGAGGACTTTATCAGTTTTATTATAAAAATAAAAAGAATCTTGAAAATAAAGATTAACTATCAAATCAAGATTTAAAAATAATAAAATTGATAAATAAATACGGATCTTCTAAACATCCTAAATATACAATTGATGAATTGATGGAATTTTTAAAGATCAACAAGAGAATGCCAGATTCTAGAGATCCTAATGAAAGAGGACTTTATCAGTTTTATTATAAAAATAAAAAGAATCTTGAAAATATTGATACACTATCAAGTCAAGAGTCAAAATTAATAGAATTGATAAATAAATACGGATCTTCTAAACAACCTAAATATACAATTGATGAATTGATGGAATTTATAAAGATCAACAAGAGAATGCCCGATTCCAGAGAGCCTAATGAAAGAGGACTTTATCGGTTTGCTTATAAACAAAGAAAATTGTTCGAACAGGAAATTTAGATCAATTCGAAGAAAATAAATTTATTAAAACTACAAAAATAATTCAAAATTATATATATGAAAATTAAAGAAACGAAAATTTTGCAAGAGCTTAGACTAATTGAAATATCAACGAATAAGGGTGTTGATTATAATTCTTTAAAGTCGCTCCTTGAATCTGTTAGAACAAAAAAGTTGCTGAAAAGAAATAATTATCATCAGCAAAAAATTAATGACGTAATTGAAAAAGCAACAAAATGAAATTTTCAAACATTGAAATAAATAATTTCAGGCAGTATTACAACTCTGTAAACGTTGACCGTGAAACAAATAATGAAAAGAACATCATAATTATTGGTGGTCGAAATGGTTATGGTAAAACAAACTTTTTGCTTTCCATCGTTTGGTGTTTATATGGTAGGCAATTAGAGAAAGTCGATAATAATTTCAAGCAAGAAGTAAGTAAAGACAAAAATTATGATTTCTTTATGCAACAATCTATTAATTGGACAGCAAAAAAAGAAAATAAAACTAAGTTCTTTGTAAGCATTAAAATATCAAACATAGAATTACCAGAGTTAAGAACACTTAATTCAAATACAGATTCTATACTTATAAAAAGAACCTTTGATGTTTCTACAATGAATGAGACTCTTTCAATCACAGATGTTGCTTCTAATATTGAAATATTTGATGATGAAAGTGATAAAATCAATTTTATAAATGATTACATAATTCCAATTGATGCTGCAAAATTTGTGTTTTTTGATGCCGAAAAGATTGCAGAAATAGCTAATCTTTCCATTAAAGATGAAGGTAGTTTCATTAATGATGCACTTGGAAAGATTCTAGGTTTAGATACATATGAGACTTTAATTGAGGATATTGAGTTTTATATTAATAGTTTGAAAAAAGAAGGAGCGTCAAAAAACCTTCAAGAACAAATTATCAATAATGAAAAAGCGATTGAAATTTCAGAAGATCAAATAAATAATCTTGAAGAAGAAAATGCAGAAAGGCTTAAAGAAATTGATGATTTAAAGAAAAAAATTAGAGAATATGACAATCTAATTTCGCAACATAGCAAAAAAGGTAATTCTACGTTTGATAGAAACGCTGTCATAATAGAAATTGACAAGTTAAAAGTGAAAGAACTTGAACTCAATGAACGTTTTAATGAATTAAGTGAAATTATCCCACTTGCTATTCTTACAGGAAAACTGGAAGAAGTAAAAGAGCATTTTCAAATGCAAGAAAAAAACGAACTTGCACAAAATTCATCAAAGGAAAACTTAGATAAAATTGAAAACTTTATTGAAATGCTCTTTAATAGACCTCCTGAACCAGACAATTCAACAATGTCTTTAAAGGACAAAATGTTTTATTACGAAAAAGCACAAACTTTAGGTTCGCAACTATTTAATGAAAATGGAGAATACTCAGAACTTGAATTTGAACACGACCTTAATAATTCTGAAAAAAAGCTAATAGCAGATGCAATCAGCTTAGTCAATACCCAATCCAAAGATTTGTTTGAATCTACTATTGAAGAATTTAATGAGATAAAAGTAAAACTATCAGATTTAAATAAAACTCTTAGTAAGGTAGATGCAGATCTTGAAGATGAATTAATACTTGAGTATTTATCCAAGAAAGAAACAGCAGACTTTAATATAGCAGAAAAAAACAGACAAATTGGAGAGAATAATCAACAAATCACAAAGCTGAGAAGTGACATAGTTAGACTCAATCAACAATTAGTCACCCTGGTTAAGAAAGTTGATATTAATGAACGAAACAAATTGAAAATTCAAAAGAGCTATCAATATATTGATGTTTTAAATCAGTTTCTTGATGAACAAAAAAACAAGCATAAAGATAGCTTGGAAGAAACAATTCTTTCTGAACTTAAAATCCTTATGCACAAATTAAATAGCGAGGCTAATCAAACTAAATTTATCGAAGATGTAAAGGTTACTATTCTTGCTTCAGGGCAAGGAATGAAAATCACGCTTTTTGACCAAGAGGATAACGAAATTAGAAAAGAAAGTCTATCATCTGGTGAAAAGCAAATTTATATCTCTTGTTTAATAAAGGCCATTTTAAAAGAATCAGTAAAAAATCTTCCAATTTTTATTGATACGCCTTTAGGACGACTTGATGAAGAACACAGAGATAGCATTACTAAAAAATATTATCCAGAACTTTCTGAACAGGTAGTTTTGTTCTCTACAAATAGTGAAATTACTCCAAAAAGGTTTAAAGAGATTTCAGGAAATATTTCAAAATCATATTTATTATTCAATGACGGAGTGAATACAAATTTAAAAAACGGATATTTCAACAGTTATGAGAATTAAAATAAGCAAAGAAAATGATGAGTTACTTTATAGAATAAAAACTCTATATAATTTTAAAAATGATGGTATCGTGCCAAGAATAGCATTATCTTTTAGTTTACTTTCAGGTAAACTATTTGATATTGAAAACGATGTTATACCTAGTTCTGATGGTAAAGAATTTCGTGACGATAAAGCATTATTTGGAACAGTTATCGGAGATGGTTCAAACCTTGTCATTTTTAAAACAATTGTTGACCAACATTACAACAAAAACACTTTTGAGGATGAATTTGGAAAACTTTTCAAACTGCATTTAAATCACGGATTAAATATTTGGAATAAAAAAATAGACATTTCAAATATTTCAAAAGGAGATCATATTGAAATACTTCTAAAGTCAATTAAAAACGGACTATCGCTAAGGTCAAATTCTGTTAAGGTAAACAATGGTAATATTCAAGTAAATTCAATGAAAGAAATCACTTCTTTACTCTCATTTGAATTAGGTAAAACTGAAAGTGGCGAAACAATTGAAATTAGAATAAATGACCTTAGAGAGTTTGACAACAGAAATATGGCTATTGCGGGTATGGCTGGATCTGGTAAAACTCAACTTATGAAGGATATTCTGTATCAAATTTCTAAAAATACAAACAATGAGTTAAAGTTCATTTTCTTTGATTACAAAGGAGAAGGTAATCCATCGCAATTAAAGCCTTTTCTAGATGCAACAAAATGTGAGTTTATTGATATTGTAAATGACAATGGTCTAAAATTCAACCCTTTTCTATCAATTAGTTTAGACGAAAGACAACGGCCATTCAGTATTAAAGCATTTGTTGATACAATAGCTACTTTTGTTCCTAGTGTTGGAGTTGCTCAAAAAAATATTTTAACAAATGTAATTACAGACCTATTTGACAGGACAAACGGTTCTTATCCAACTATCAATGAATTGTTTGATGCAATTGAAGAATATTATGAGGTAAATAATCGAAGACCAGATACACTTTTTGCGGGCATTCAAGATTTGACAACAAACATTTTTAATTGTGATCCAAACAATCCAAACATTTTAGATAAGAGCTTGTATTTAAATCTGCCACCTGCCCTTTCAGACACATTGAGACAGCTCGTAGTGTTTTTGTTATTAAGATATTTCAACACTTATTTTAGTTCGACAAATGATTGCGAACCAGTCGATCATATTTTTCCACTTCGATATGTAATTGTGATTGACGAAGCACATATTTATTTGAAAAACAAAATGCAAGAAAAGCACTTGAAGAACTTTTACGACTTCTAAGGTCAAAAGGCGTGATAATAGTAATGTTATCACAAGGAGTCGAAGATTATAAAACGAAAGACTTTGATTTTGCTTCGCAAGTGAAATTACCAATTTGTTTGAATATTCAGAACAAAGATTACAAAGCAATAACCAATTTTGTTGGTACACCAAGTAGCAAATACAAACTTGAAACACAAATCAAAAAATTAGAAGCAGGGAAGGGACTGATAAATATAGGTGAACCTAAAATTTTTGAGATAAGAAAATGGTGGAAAACGAAAAAAGAGGAAAACAAATAATACGAGCCCTTCACAGCCACACACATTGCCAAGCCGCACAAGCCAACGCTATAGCTCAAACTTGGCAAAGAGTGTGTCTGTCCAACCGTACCGCAAACAGACCAACGTGTGACAAAAAAGAACGACGAAGGCATAACAGCACCTACCCAAAAGGCGGGGTTTCGTGTTATAAAGACAGCTTTGTGGTTAATCAAACATGAGTTTTTCAAATCAAGTTTTGTGGTAAAAGTCCCACCCTTCGGGTAGCTGCAAACTGTTAATTCTTCATTTAATTAAAACTTAGAAATTTCACTTTTAATTAAAGTAAAATTTTAATTAAAATAATTAATCCTCACTTTCATCCTCATCAAAAACCACCTCTATCTGTTCCGGATTATTTGCAACTATTTGAGGCTTGCCCATATAAAAACTAATAATACCTTGTACACAAACATTTTTGTTTTTATATTCTTCAACCGGATTAAAGGGAAAATTAGGAAGATCCTTCGGGAACTAATGTAAAATCCGGTGAAATTGACCCCCCAAATTCCGGTGAAAATGACCACCCTTTGGCTTAGTATGCTATGATAAATAATTCATACTTTTTGCTTATTGCACTGATGACAATCCTGATTTTTTCAAATAATTCTTCTTTAAATTTTGTCCTACTTCGTAGAATGCTCTCCCGGGCTCCCGGACAGGTAGCACCATGCCAGAGAAATGTCGCACTAAGGCTGAGAAATGTCGTACTATGACTGAGAAATGTCGCACCAGATCAGAGAACAGTAGCACCATGCCTAAGAAACGTCGCACCAAGGCTGAGAAACGTCGCACTAAGGCTGAGATATGTCGCACTTTACCTGAGAAATGTCGCACCATGCCTGAGAAATGTCGCACTATACTTGAGATCTGTCGTACCTGGTCTTGGAAATATTGCACTAAGCGATAGAAATGTCGCACATAGCCTGAGAATAAACAATCATATAAAATATATAAGCAATATATGTTATAATTCCAATTACTGACTTAGGCAATGTATTAATCACTTATTTATAGATAAATAAATGTAAAATATATTTTATTTTAATATATAATTAATTTTTTTTATATCTTTGCAATGTTATTTTATTTTTTAAACTTTAAATTTAATCTCATGAATGTTTCTAAAAAATCCTTTGCGGCCCGGATTCATAGGGCCCAACAATTGTCGTCCTATACAAAGGACTTCACGGGTTTCGACCCACCACGCACAGATGAGAGTGCTGTCAGTTACCAGGCTCTCATTGATTCCATCAGTATTGCTAACCAGTCTGAAACAGCCCTGATGAAGGACTACAGGCTTGCGGTTAATGAACGTCAGAATGCTTTTTTCGGTAAATCCAATTCTGTACAGAGCTTATTCATTCCTATCAAGGATATGATCAAAGCACAGTATGGAGCTAATTCAATCGAAGTAACTATTCTGGAGAGTATCATCAGGAAGATGAGGTCTTCCAAAGTAAGCAGAACAAGTTCTGACCCGACTAACCCTGAACAAGTGAAGTCAATTAGCCAATCGGAGAAGTCTTATGGTTCCCTGACCAAAAATTTCAATGATTTTATTACTGTGATTTCAGGCTTTGAGAGCTATAAGCCATCAAAGGAAACTCTGAAACTGCCTTCTCTTCAAGATATGTCAGAAAAGCTGGCAAAGTTGAATGATACTGTATCTCAAAAAATCAATCAGCTAAGATCAGTCAAAGCAGACAGATTGAAGATGTACGATGAATTGAGAGACCGGTCTCTTAGGATCAAATCATATGTAAAGGCTCATTATGGTGTCGATTCCAATGAGTACAATATGATCAGATTGATGCGATTCTAAGGAATCTTTTTATGTCCTTCAGACTCATCTGATGGGTCTGGAGGACTCTTTTAAAAAAATCAATGGGAATAGGGCTGATGAAAATGAAAAAACCTGAACCACAATTATGAGACTACAAAGATTAAGATGCAACATTAACAAAAATCTACTGACGCGAACTAAAAAAATAGCAACTTAAAGGACGAGAAAAGGTAAAGATCAAAAATTTTTCAGTTTTATTGACCCTGTTCCCGGGACAGGTTTCAAAAAAATTTCACACTCACTTCTTCCGGTGTTTTCACCATTGTTGGTGATTCCACCAATTAGTCAATTCATGAAAATGACAACCAGTGACATGCAGGTGAAAACTCAATTAAAGATATAATTCAAAACAAAAATTCCAATAGAATTTATCGTTACATAATTAGCATGGGGTTTCAGAGAGTTGCCAAAAAGTTCAAATTTAAATTCCGGAATTTTGAATAATAAAATTTAAAAAAGGATAAAACATTGAGCTTACTCCGAAAATTGATAAATAAATTAATTGCCACTAAGCCACAATGACACGCAGCTTCACAAAAGCAAGAATATCAAGTATATATGCTTAGTGCAACTTTGTGACTTACTGTCTTGGTGGCAAAAATATTACTTTTCAGAGGGAGATCAACATTATAATTAAAGAAAACAATAATATATTTTTATGGTGAGATAAATAAAAGTCAGCATTTGATTATTTGTAAAAAAACTTGTATATTTGACGAAAAATTAAAAAAGGTAAAACCCGTGCAAAGTCAACACTATTTGTTCATTAAGAACGGATTTTACGTGCAGAGAAGTGAGTTGACAACAAGTGTAAAAAGACAGACGAACGACAGATACGATAGTGATAAATTGAAATAAAAAAGGATTTAGCTTTTTGACAGGACAGTGCAAATTTGACGGAAATTTATTTTTTTCTTCTCACCCACAAAAGAAGAAGGAAACCCCACCTACATTGCACACATTGCCAAAGCAACACGAGTCAACGATCAAACCAAAGCTTTGCCAAAGAGTGCAATTTTGTCGCCTCGTTCAACTAACATTGAAATTATTCTAAATATATTCTAAATTGATATTTTTATTTGTACTATGAAAATTCTACTCATTGAAGACGAAAAAGAACTTGCAAAAAGCATTTTAGGCTATCTGAAAGGAAATAACTTTGTTTGTGAGTGGGCAAATTGTTTACATACCGCAATGGATAAAATTTCAGGTTATGAATACGACTGCATATTATTAGATTTGATGCTGCCCGATGGCAACGGCTTTGAAATTTTAAAAGAACTTAAAAGTCAAAACAAAATCGAAGGTGTAATCATTATTTCAGCCAAAGAAACATTAGAAACAAGAATTGAAGGGTTTAATCTAGGTGCTGATGATTATCTGACTAAACCTTTTCATTTATCCGAGTTATTGGTCAGAATACAGGCACTTATCAGACGGGAAAACTTCAACGGCAACAACATTTTATCTTATAACGAAATTGACATTGACATTTTATCTAAGTCTGTAAAAGTCAAAACACGAAACTTGAAATTACCAAAACGGAATTAGACTTGCTTCTTTTTTTGACAGGAAACAAAAATAGAGTTCTTTCTAAAAGTGCAATTGCAGAACATCTTTCGTGCGATATGGCAGATATGCTCGACAATCACGACTTTGTTTATGCTCATGTTAAAAACCTGAAAAATAAATTAAAAGATGCCGGTTGTGGAGATTACATAAAAACAGTTTACGGATTAGGATACAAATGGCAAGATGACTAAAAAACTTTTACATAAAACGTCAAAATCGTATCTGTTATTTACAATAATATTACTTGTTATAACAGCTCCTGCTTTTTATTACGTTATTCAAAATTTGTATCTCGAAGATATAGATGAAGGATTGGAACTTCACAAAGATGAATTTTTAAAATACTCAAGTAATCAATTGAAAGAAACTGACATTTCTTCTTGGAACAGATATAATCGTGAAAAAAAAATTTTGGAAAACCTATACATCAAAGAAGATATCTTTTTTTATAAAAATTATTACGATTCATTAAGTGAAGAAAATGAACCTTACAGAGAATTATATGCTCCTGTTTTCATTGAAGGAAAGCCATATGCTTTGTCAGTTCGTGAAAACGTGGTCGTATCTGAAGATTTATTAATCAGTATCTTCATCATTTATACGTTTTTACTAAGTTTTTTACTCCTTGGATTGTTTTTTATCAACAAAAGATTATCGGCTAATCTGTGGAAACCTTTTTACCAAACTTTAGGGCAGATAGAACGGTTTGAGATTGATAAAACTAATCAACCGCAGTTGCCTAAAACGAACATTGAAGAATTTAACCGGCTGAATCAAAGTATCGAAAAACTTATCGAGAAAAATACTTCCATTTATAGAAATCAACGAGAATTTGTTGAAAATGCGGCACACGAATTACAAACTCCTTTGGCTGTTTTTCAAGCAAAAATTGATATGTTAATTCAAAATTCTGATTTCACACAGAAACAATTTGAAATATTGAGTTCATTAAACGATAGCGTTTTCCGTTTAAATCGTTTGAACAAAAATTTATTGTTACTCTCAAAAATTGAAAATGACAATTACAGTGAGAAACAAATCATCAGTTTAAATGATGCAATGGAGAAAAACTTTGGCTTTTTACTGAACAGGCAAAAGCGAAGAACCTAACTATAAAAATGGAATTGACTGAAAATGTTGCAGTAAAATCAAATCCAGTTTTAGTAGAAATCCTAATCAGCAATCTCTTTCTAAATGCTATCAGACATAATATTAAGGATGGAATAATCGTAATTACCCTCATTAATCAATCTTTGACCTTTTCAAACAGCGGACAGGCAACACCTTTAGTTTCTGATAAGCTATTCAAGCGTTTTTCAAAATCTAATCCATCCGAACAAGGAAATGGTTTAGGCTTGGCAATCATTATGAATATTGTAAAAAACAACGGTTGGTCTATCCAATATAATTTCTCAAATCAATTGCACCAATTCAAAATTATTTTTCAAAATGGAAACCACTGATAAACAAAGAGACTCCAGAGAATACTTAGCCAATGAAAGAACATTTATGGCTTGGATAAGAACAGGAATAGCAATTATGGCATTTGGATTTGTGGTAGTAAAATTTTCACTATTTGTGAGACAGCTATCGTTGATTACCGCAAATACTGATGCTTTACCAAGTAAAGGTTACTCTTCTATTATTGGAATAGGGCTTTTAATTATAGGAGCGGCAATTGTTCCGCTTGCCTATTTCCGCTATCGGCAAGTAAATTCACAATTAATCAAAGGGGAATTCACAAATAGTAAATCATTGCTTACCCTTCTTACTATACTACTTATTATGGTTTCTGTTGCCTTAATAAGCTATTTGATTTCAACCATTAAATAAAGAAAATTTATTGGTGTTTCTCAAAAGCAAACTCTTCGGAACAAGGAAACGGACTTGGTTTGGCTATTGTGAAAAAAATAACAGAGATTAACCAATGGTCTGTATCTTATTCTTTTACAGAAAATCTTCACTCTTTTACTGTGATTTTCTAAAAATTACTCACTTGATATTTTTTTTAATTTGTTTTCGTGGTTGCTTCGCAATTCTAAATTTCTTCAAAATTGAGTAATTACTTTGCCCAAAATTTAAATCAGGCAAAATGAGAATTATCATTAATCTTCTAATCGTATTAGCACTATTTTCAGCATGGAATTCTAAAGCGCAAACAATTAATACATCAACCAAAGACAGCACAAAATCGTTAACTTTACTTAAAAAGAGTATTGTTCCTATTTCCTTGATTTGGTTTGGCGTAATTGTTAATAATAGTAATTTTGAAAAGGAGTTACAGACAAATCTACGAAACAAAGTTGGTAATAATTATGAACTCCACATAGACGATTATTTACAATATGTTCCAATTATTGAGATGTATTCAGCTGATTTATTAGGGGTTAAATCAAAAAATCATTGGTTCGACCAAACAAAGTATTTATTGATTTCCAACCTTATTTCTGCAATTATAACACACAGTTTAAAGAATATTACAAATAAAGAGAGGCCTAACGGGGCACACTATTCCTTTCCTTCGGGTCATACAACATTGGCATTTACTAATGCCTGTGTTTTGTATAATGAATTTAAAGACTACTCACCTGCTTTAGCTTTTAGCGGATATGCATTTGCTGCCACTACAGGTTCTTTTCGAATGATTAACAATAAACACTGGTTATCGGATGTCCTTGCTGGTGCAGGTATTGGAATTATTTCGGCAGAACTAGTGTACTATTTTGAACCTTTCAAAAATTTTCATCCGTTTGAGAAATCCAAAAGCATAACACTTGTACCACAAATAGGCAGCGATACTTATGGTTTTTATTTTGCCTATAATTTTTAAAATAGCAGATACTTTAAAAATTCAAAATTTCTTCTAAATCGGCTTGTAGTTTTGTATTGTAAATTTTAATTAACTAAAATAAATTGAAAGATGAAAACATTAAAATTATTTGTCATCGCTTTTGCAGCAATCAGCATTAATGCTTGTACACAAAAACCAAACGTTCCTGAGAACGTAAACAAAGCCTTTATACAAAAATTCCCGGATGCCAAGTCGCTAAAATGGGACAAAGAAAACGAAACGGGAGGAAGCCGAGTTCAAACTCAATGGCCAAGAGTATTCGGCAAACTTTTCAACAGATGGCGTTTGGAAAGAAACCGAGCACGAAATTGAAAAATCGGACATTCCGACTAATGTAAAACAAACTTTGGATACCGAATTTGCCGGCTACAAAATTGAAGAATCAGAAATTTCGGAAACTGCCGAAGGAAGCGTTTATGAATTTGAATTGGAAAAAGACAAAGTAAAAATGGAAGTAGCTGTTTCACCCGATGGAAAAGTATTGAAAAAGAAGTGAAAACAGAAAAGGATGAAGATAAAGATTAATTTTTCTGATAATAAGTCGCAGGAAGGTAATTTCCTGCGACTTATTGTTTTATATTTAAACAAAAATGCAAATGAAATATTTATTTCTCTCCGTAGTTGCTATATTGTTTTCCTGTTCCTGCATAAATGCTCAAAACACGGCTCTCGATACTTATATTTCTAAAGCCATCCAAAACAGTCCGTTGATTAACGAAAATAACAATCTAAGCAAAGTAAATCAATTGGAAATCCAAAGACTTAAAGCGACTTACACAAAGCCTCAAATTGGATTATCTGCAAATTATCTTTTTGCTCCAATCATTTCAACGGATAACAGTAAAACCACTTTTGAACCCAATTCAAGTGGTGCAACCAATTATTACGGTTACGATTTAGGGGCATCAAATGGTGGCGAATATCAGGCATTATTGAATTTCAATCAACCTCTTTTTGGTAGTGAAAAATACAAGATAACTTCGGAACAAGTAAAAGTTGAAACTCAAATTAATGAAAACAACAATAAATTAACTCAACACGATATTCAAAAAATTGTAACCGACCAATATATTCTATGTTTACAGGGTAGCAAACAAATACACGACGCCGAAATTACCTTGAACTTGTTAACTGACCAACAAACGATATTGAAAAAATTAGTTGAAAACAGCATTTATAAACAATCAGACATTGTTTTACTGAACATTGAGTATCAAAATTATTTTTCTCAATTGACCACTTTAAAATCCAATTACCACAGAGATTTATTGGAATTAAATAGTATTTGCGGAATTGATGATACTGCACTTGTGCAACTTCAAAACATCGAACTTATCTTAAAAAATAAGATATCAAATTCCCTGTTTTTAGAAAGCTATAGTTTAGACAGTTTAAATTTAGCTGCTCAGCAAAATGTTTTCGAGCTACAATATAAGCCCCAACTTAATTTATATGCCAATACAGGGCTATTTGCTTTTACCATTCCTGATATTCCGCAACGCTTCGGGCTGAGTGCCGGATTGAGTTTAACTTGGACGATTTTTGATGGTAACCAGAAGAAAATAAACCAACAAAAAACAATGCTTTTAGAACATAATATTTCGTTTCAAAAAAAATATTACGAGAATCAAAATAAAATTAGATTAGAAAAAATACTATACGAAATAAAATCCATCGAAACCCAATTAGAATACATCAATAATCAGCAAAATAATTACAATATTTTACTTGAATCGTATAAAAAAGAATTATCCGCAGGGCAAATTTCAATCATCGATTTTTTAACCATTTTGAAAAATAAATCAAGTCTAACCGGCGAATACCATTTGCTTTTTTTACAAAAGCAATCACTTATAAACGCATATAATTATTGGAACTGGTAAAGTTAATACACAATGAAAAAATCAATCATCTTCAATTTACTTGTCTTACTCATTTTGCAAGCCTGTAAGACGAACTCAGACAACAACGCTAATGTTCCATTGCCCACTCCTGAGGTAACCGTAATTAATCCAAAAATTGGCAGTATTCAAGAATTTATGGAGTTAAACGGACAAGTGGTCTATCTAAATCGTACCGAAGTTACAACCCCAATTTCGGGTTATATTCACGCTGTAAATTGTAAAATTGGCGATTTTGTGAGTAAAAACATGCTCTTATTTACCATTCAAAGTAAAGAAAGTAAAGCCTTGCAAGGCAATGAAATGTCAGAAATTCCAACCATAGGACTTGTCTCTGTTTTTAGTAGTGCTTCGGGATATATCAGTATTTTGAATACACCCGATGCAGGCGGTTTTATTGCCGAAGGAAGTTTATTGGCAACTGTGGTAAAGAATGACGATTTATTGATTCAGGTAAATGCTCCGTTTGAATATGCAAACCTTCTCAAAAACAATAAAAACGTACAAATAGCATTAGCCGATAATAAAAACCTAAAAGCCTCATTTTATAAAATAATTCCCCAAGTAGATGCAGTTTCACAAACCCAGCAGATTTATTTTAAATTATCTCAAAAAACCACATTGCCCGAAAATCTAAATGTATTAGTAAAGGTATCAAAAAACATAAAAAACAAAATTCAAATTTTACCAAAAGAAGCAGTTTTAAGCAACGAAACCCAAGACGAGTATTGGATTATGCAAATATTAAACGATTCAATGGCGGTTAAAGTCCCAATTATAAAAGGGATTGAAAATGGAAATGAAATAGAGATTATTAGTCCTATTTTCAAATTAACCGACCGTATTATCCTTTCGGGAGCATACGGGTTGCCCGATAGTACTAAAGTAACAATCAAATAACTATGGATAAAATATTTGCGAAATATAAAAGTCCGATTGCTGTAATTTTACTGCTCATTTTAGTGAGTGGTGCATATACTTATAAAAATTTAAGCACATCGCTTTTCCCTAATATTACCTTTCCTAAAATAAAAATCATTGCCGAAAATGGAGAGCAACCGGTAGATAAAATGATGATTACGGTTACAAAACCTTTGGAAAATGCCATAAAACAAGTTGAAAATCTGAATATGATTCGCAGCACTACCAGTATGGGGAGTTGCGAAATATCTGCTTTTATGAATTGGGGTTCGGATATTTATGTAGATAAACAACAAATTGAATCGCGGATTACGCAAATTAAAAACGATTTGCCTGCAGGAGTGCAAATAACAGTCGAAAAAATGAATCCTTCTATTTTACCTGTTATGGGTTACTCACTTCAATCAACTGTAAAAAATCAAGTAGAGCTGAAAATGATTGGCGAATACATCGTAAAACCCTATTTATCGAGAATAGAAGGTGTAGCTGCGGTTGAAGTTATTGGTGGAAAAACAAAAGAATACCAAATTATTTTAGACCAAAATAAAGTACGACTGTTAAAACTTAATCCGCAAGAAGTTGTTGATGCCATTCAATTGTCCGGATTTATTGAATCGAATGGACTATTAGTTGATTACAAACGATTATATCTTACACTTACTGATGCGTCCATTAAAAATAAGCAATCACTGGAAAATTTAGTGATTCGGAATGATGCGAAAAGAAAAATTACGCTCAAAGATATAGCCATCATAAAAATAGGTGAACGTGCCGAGTTTATCAAAATAAAAGCCGATGGAAAAGATGTGCCACTAATTGCAGTGCTTAAACAACCTAATAGTAATTTAGTTCAAGTAGCCGACCAAGTATCTCAAAAAGTGATAGAGCTAAATAAAATTTTACCAAAAGGTGTTCAACTCAAACTCTATTACGACCAATCTGCTTTTGTGGGCGATAGCATTAAAAGCATTATTGATGTATTGTGGATTGGTTTGGCACTAGCAATAATTGTGGTTATGATTTTTTTACGTTCGTTTAAAGCGAGTGGCGTTTTGCTCGTAACCATTCCTATTACGCTGGGACTTACATTTGTAATAATGAAAGTACTCGGTTATGATTTAAACATTATGACCATCGGTGCTATTGCTGCCGCTATTGGGCTGATAATTGATGATGCGGTTATTGTAGTAGAACAAATTCACCGCACTCACGAAGAAAACCCTAAAAAAAAGCCCAAAGATTTAGTAGGGAATGCCATCCGGTTCTTATTTCCGGCAATGGTAAGTTCATCTTTAAGCACTATCGTTATTTTTCTGCCTTTTGTATTGATGACAGGTGTTGCCGGAGCTTATTTTAAAGTTTTGACCGAAACTATGATTATCACGCTTGTAGTTTCATTTTTTGTTACTTGGATGGGACTTCCGGTCATCTATTTACTTTTTTCAAAAAATAATACAAAGCCAAATAAAACGCATAAGGTTCACGAGCTAAAATGGATAAACTATTTAATTGAAAAACCTATCTATTCATTCATTTTTATCACTTTTACATTGTTAAGTATCTTACTAATTCTACCTCGACTCCAATCAGGTTTTTTACCCGAAATGGATGAAGGTTCCATAGTTTTAGATTACAACAGTCCTCCCGGAACTTCACTTGAAGAAACCGACAGAATGTTAAATGAGGTAGATAAAATTTTAGATAAAATACCCGAAGTAAAAACCTATTCTCGTCGCACAGGTACTCAAATGGGCTTTTTATTACCGAACCAAACAGGGCGATTATCTGATAGAATTGCATAAAAAAGAAAAAGAACCACTGTGGACGTGGCTGATGAAATTAGAAAAAAAACAGAAATAGCAGTTCCGGCTTTGGTTGTAGATTTTGGGCAAGTGATTACGGATATGTTAGGCGATTTGATGAGTAGTGTTCAGCCCATTGAAATTAAGATATTTGGAACTGACCACGAAAAATTAAAGGAATTATCCGAAATAGTAGCCAAAAAAGTGGAGAAAGTACAAGGAACTGCCGATGTTTTTGACGGTATTGTGATAGCCGGTCCTTTAGTGAAAATTTATCCCAAACAAGCCCTACTAAAGCAATACGGATTATCGGATGTTGATTTACAAAATCAAGTAAAAATCTATCTGCAAGGAACAGTTGCCGGTTCAATACAAGAACAAGAGCAATTGACCGATATTCGTGTAATGAATTTGGATAACTATAAAACACCTGTGGAAAAATTGAAAAATGCAGCCATTTATACTAAAGATGGTACTTATTTGCCATTATCCACATTAGCTGATGTTTCATTAAAACCTGGTGTAGGAGAAATCAACCGAGAAAATTTACAAACTATTGGTGTCGTTACTGCACGTTTGAACAATAGAGATTTAGGAAGTGTTATGAAGGATATTAAAACAGAACTTTCTAAAGTAAATCTTCCTCCTTCCTATCAAATTGAATACGGAGGTTCTTATGCCGAACAACAACAGTCGTTTAATGAACTTCTCACTATTTTAATCATAGGAGGTTTATTGGTTTTTATTATTGTGCTGTTTATGTTTGGCGATATTAATATTTCGCTAATTGTATTATTTGTGAGTGTTTTAAGTACTTCAGGGAGTATAATTGCCTTGTTTTTGACGAATACGCCACTTAATGTTGGAAGTTACACAGGTTTAATTATGATTATTGGAATTATTGGAGAAAATTCAATTTTTACAATCCACCGTTATTTGTTTTTTCTAAAAGAAGATACCGCAAAAGTTGCCATTAAACAAGCAGTTTCAGCTCGTTTACGACCCATTTTGATGACTGTTTTTTCTGCCATTGTAGCGTTAAGTCCATTGGCTTTAGGGCTAGGAACCGGGGCACAAATGCATCAACCGTTGGCTATTTCCGTAATTGGAGGTTTTCTGGTTGGGTTACCCGTATTGATATGGATTTTCCCAAGTTTAATGGTGTTAATTTTTAGAAAATCGGTCATAGAATGAGGAAAAACATCTTTTTAATTATCTTTTTAATAATTAGCACGATATTAAATGGACAAACAGATAATGATAAAATTACCTTAAAAAAATTTAATGATAAAATCATTACCATTTCTTATCAAAACGGCTATGTATTTCCGACTAACGATTTTGTAAGAGGCATAAATAATAAAAACGATATTATTGATGCGTTTCAAACTTTTACTTTAAAACTAACAAAACAAACAACAGGTAGTAAATTTTGGGAACAGAATTATAAATATCCTGAATATGGTGTAGGAATGAGTATTTTAGATTTTTATAATCCGGAAGAAATTGGGATACCCATCGCTTTTTTTGGTTATTTTTCTGCACCATTCATAAATCACAGTAGATTTAAATTTTCTTACGAGGCCGGATTGGGATTTGCATTTAATTGGAAAAATTACTCACCTTCAAATGTTTATAATAATGCCATAGGTGCAAAACAAACGGCCTATATTGATTTGGGGTTAAAAACAGCATTTCGGCTCACCAGCAGTCTTTATTTAGATATGGGTTTTAGCCTGTCTCATTTTTCAAATGGCAGACTAAAAGCACCCAATTTAGGTTTAAACACCATCGCCCCTAAATTCAGTTTGCATTACCAAATTAATCCCAAAAAAACTGAATATATTGAGCAAGAGAATCCAAATTTTAAAACTAAAAATGAAATTTATCTAAGTGCTTTTACAGGTCTGAAAAACATAATCTACGATAGTTTAAATGTCAATTTATCCGAAAAATATGAAGGAGAAACCTTCTCTGTTTATGGAATTTTAGCACTATTCAACAGGCAGATAAGTAATAAATCCAAAATTGGAATTGGATTTGATATTTCCTACGACGGTTCTCACCAAACACAAACAGCAATAGATGAAGGAAAGACTGAAGTGGAAAACGGATTATTCGTAGATAACATTCACATCAGCGTATTTCCATCATATGAACTAATTGTCAATAAAGTCTCTATTATTATTCAACCAGGTTTTTACCTTTATCGAAAAAACATCAAAAATCAAAGTCCTGTTTTTTATCAACGTATAGGGTTAAAATATAATTTTTACAACGATTTTTATGTTGGTTTAAATTTAAGAACCTATCAATATCATATCTCAGATTTTATTGAATGGAATATAGGTTACCGAATTGATTGATAATAAATAAGTCATAAAGAAACCAACGCATTTTGCAAGCACATTGCCAAAGCCCCACAAGCCAACGCTTCATCCAAAGCTTTGTCAAAGAGCTTGCAAATCCAGCCCGAGCAACCGCTTTTCAAGACGGTTTTAAGATTACCTCCGCTCAAAAAACCAAAATAAATTTGTGCTTCGTGGATAGGTTGGTGTAGATTGAGAATGACAAGATAAAAACTAAATAAATGACAAACAGCCGGAAATGAATGAATATCAGTTGCCAACAAGCGGTATAGTTAATTGCCTGTGCAGTGCGTATTCGTACGACTCAGCTCGTATAAAAAGTAGTTGTAGCTTGATAGGAAAGTGCATCGAAAACGGCAACTAACCATAGCGCCAACCGAACGTTAGACCAATATTATCAAAGCTGTATCTGACATTTTCCAAAATGGCAGTAATCGAGGTTGAAGATTATCGAAAAAACCTAAATTTGTCCTTCATGTATCCACCTATACTAAAGTAGCATGAGGATGGAAAGGACAAAAATATAAAATGTAAAATATAAAATATAAAATGAAAAATATAAAACTCACCAATCCCAAAGTAACTTACTTCGTAATTCTTACTTCGTAAATCGTAAATCGTACCTCGTAAATCGTAAATCCTCTTTAGCCTACCTCTTAAATCCTTCGGGATACATCACTACTTCGATCATGTTCTGTTCATCAAAATATTTGACAGCAGCATTTTTTACATCTTCGGCAGTAAGTTTACCGATCCTGTTTTCCAGTGTTTCGATACTTATTTCTGAGAAGTCAAGCTGATCCCCCGCTATTTCAAGATTGCAACTTGAAATGGATATAATTTGAACAGCAATAATTGTAAGCAATTGATAATTGGTTTTATATTTGCGCAAAGTTGCAAACTTCGTACAGCTGGGGTAAAACATTATAATAAAATAAAACTATAATATATTTTTGTGGTGAGAAAAATAAAAATCAGCATTTGATCATTTGTGAAAAAACTTGTATAATTGACGAAAAAATAATAAAGGTAAAACCCGTGCAAAGTCAACACTATTTGTTCATAAAGAACGGATTTTCTGTGCAGATATGTGAGTTAGCGGCAAGCACCTGGAACAGAAGAAGTAACTCTAATATGACTAAATTAAATACTATACCGACTATAGAATTCAAGACAGCCGAATCATTTGAAACTTGGCTTGAAAAGCATCACGACAGTTCAAGTGGACTTTGGATAAAAATATTCAAGAAAGATTCCGGAATAAAGACCATAAGCTATGCGGAAGCACTTGATGTGGCTCTATGCTACGGGTGGATTGATGGTCAAAAACAAGCATATGACGAACAGTCCTGGTTGCAAAAGTTTTGCCCTAGAACGGCAAAAAGTATTTGGTCCAAAGTGAATATTGGACACGTTGAAAGATTAATCAATAATGCCAAAATGAACCCAGCTGGATTAAAAGCAATCGAAAGTGCCAAAGCAGACGGTAGATGGGAAAAGGCATACGATTCTCCAAGTAAAATGACGATACCTGAAGATTTTTTAAAAGTACTCAGTAAAAACAAAAGGCAGAAGAGTTTTTAAGGGTCTCAATAAAACAAACCTTTTCTCTATTGGATTTCGACTTCAAACAGCAAAAAAACAAGAGACACGAGAAAAACGTATGAAAGTAATTATTGAAAAGTTGGCAAAAGGTGAGAAATTCCAATAAATAATTTAGCTCAATGACAACAATTAATTGGAAAATGCCAGCCGCTAAGACGGGTTTTGGGTTAGTGGGCAGACAGTGCGAATAGAAACATTTGAACAATAAATAAACATTGGTGCTGACAGACAGTTTTCGGTTTCAAAAGCCCACCAATGCAAAGCCCGAAACCGTTGTGCTTAATATTAAAAAAAATTACACACTATGAAACTACATGAACTAAACCATCGACCTGACAATGAGGATTTCAAATTGAATGAAATTTATTCTCAATTCACGAAGCTATTAATTGAATTAGAAAAAAGGGAATTACCAGATGAAATAGTTATTTCAATCAATAACGACATTGATGAAATCAATTCAATTACAAATATTGGAAACGAATTGAGGAAACAGATCAAAAAGAGACTACAAAGAATAATCAAACTGCTGGAAAAAGATCTCAAACTCGTACCAAGAAATTACTATCGAAACATTTGGATGGCTTTAGGAATGGCTGTATTCGGCATTCCATTGGGTGCTGCAGTTGGAACAAGTCTTGGTAATATGGCGTATTTAGGAATAGGGTTGCCAATAGGTCTCGCAATTGGACTTGGGTTTGGTAATGGAATGGACAAGAAAGCATTGAAAGAAGGTAGACAACTTGACATAGAAATAAAATACTAAGCACAACAACACCAATGCCCAATAGGCTACGAAAGAGCAACTTGAAACAGTTTACCAGCGCAATTCTTGTACCTTAGGACAGTTACGAAACCCGCAAAACGGTTACTGGACATAGCTGCGAAACGTTGGCACCACTTTAAGACACAGCAAACAACAAGAAACATGAGAACAAACAAACTACTGATTTCATTTATTGCTCTCTTCACAATTATTTTAACAGCTTGTGATCCTGGAGTTAAATACAATAAGGTGGTTCAAAATGATTCTGATTTTGATTTAACTATTTATATTTACCCGGAATCAAAAGTCGGGGATGGATCATTTTATACATTTGACTCCGTACAAATTAATAACCATACTGAAACATCAATCTTTGAGTATAGTGGCTTGGGACAGACTTTCGAGTTTGAAGATTGCAACACTTTTGCCGACTCAATTTTTGCGAGAGTAATAGGAATTGACACATTAGATTATGACATCAATTTGAATGATAAATCGAAATGGATTTTTTCAGTTCTAGACAATACTTTTAAAGAGGGAGGACTTTGTGAATGCAGGATTAGAATTACTAATGATATGATTAAATGAAACCTTCGAACAACTTTATGAAACTTATACATTATAAGTTTGGTATCTTTCTATGTATGATACTTTTACTGAATTCATGTGACAATTTTAATAAAATTGATGGCATTGTAACAGAGAAACCTTTGTTGAACGTGACCGTATAAAAAAATAATGAAACACTGATTCGTGAATAATTTGTATATTTGACAAAAAAATAAAAAAGGTAAAACATGTGCGAAGTCAACACTATTTGTTCATAAAGAACGGATTTTCTGTGCAGATAAGAAAGTTGTGCGTCATGCAAAAAAAAGATTTGCAAATAAACTAAAAACTTCACAAAATGATAGAATGGCTGTTTAATAATCCTTTTATCTTTGGTTTGATAACTTTTGTTTTAATGTGCATAGATTGGGGACTTACAATACTCCAGGAAAGTGAAAGAAAGGAACATTATTTTAGTCATTACCAAAGTTATCCAATTAACACAATTGAAGGTAGTCCTGCTTTTCAGAGTGCAGTTGCAAAACGTCGGTTGATAAATCCAAAACATTTTATTGCTTCAGTGATTATTGGAACAACAGTATCATTTGCTTTACTACTAATTCCCCGAGGATTTAGTGCATTATTTATTGGATACATATGGGGCCTTTTTATAATAGTTTGTACTCAACACCTGAACAATTTATTCGGATATATTGCCAGTCGTAAAGGACTTCATGGAAAATTGTATTTACATCAAAGAACTGCTTATTTGATACAATCCGGACGCTATTTTTCGATAGCAATACTTCTATTAATATTGTCGATTCTTTCTGGTTCTGAGCTTATTTATGGGGTTACAATTGCAGGATTTACTTCTGCCTTTAGACAAATTGTCTGGTTGAGAAAAGTACCTCTAATTGATAAAAATGATTTGCCTCCTGATTTGGAGATTTCAAAAAATGAGAATTAAATTCAGATATACATGTTGAATAAAATGCACGAACGCACAACACGCGGTATAAATAATTGCCGGGATAGTAGGTTATTTATGGATTGTTGCCCGCTTCAACACTTGTATAACTGGATAGGAAATCGCCCGCAATCGGCAACTTTTCATACCGCCATCCGATGCACAATTTACTAAATTGGAAATATTATGAAAAAAAGAATTTATCTTGCAATTATAACAAGTATGTTCTTGGTTCTACATGAAAACAGGGTTTTAAGTCAAATAGATTATAAAGGTAATCAACTAGACACAACTGATATTGTTATTGGGAAAAGATACATTATCCATTCTAAAGTACTAGGAGAGGATAGAGAAATATTCATTCATGTCCCTATTGAAGATAGGTTAGATTACGATACAGTGTATTATCCGGTGGTTTATGTTTTCGATGGTTCTTCACAATTTCTAAGTATTGTTGATATTATGAATCGACTAAGCACTTCAATGGGAGATGAAATATGCCCCAAAATGATTGTTGTAGGCATTAAACAATATGATAGGGAAAAAGATCTCGGATTAGAACATGACAATCAGGGTAAATTAACAAGTAATAGTTTGACAAACGATAAATTTACAGAATTTATTGAAAAGGAGTTGCAACCTTATGTTGATGCAAAGTATCATACAATACCATACCGTATACTTATCGGTTACTCACTAGGTGGGCTGAAAGCGATGAATATAATCGCATACAACACGAATTTATTTAGTGCTTACATTGTAATAGATCCAAGTCTAGGCCATTATAATAATCAGTGGTATAATAACTCTATTAATAAAATTGAAAACGCAAATTTATCTAATAAATCTGTTTTTTTGGCAATGGCTCAAACAATGAAGATGGGAACTGATACAAATGATATTAAAAAAGATACTACAACAGATTCTAGACATATGCGTAATATTATGACCGCTGCTGATGCTTTTAGAAAGAATCAATCAACGTATGATTTTACTTGGAAGTATTATCCGCATGAATATCATGGAAGTGTACCTTTTATAGCGGAATTTGATGCTTTTTATAAAATCTTTGATTGGTACAATTTGCAAAAATAAGATTTATATTTAAAAATGAAAATGATGGCGATTCTATAAGAAATATAATCTCAAATCATTTCTCTAATATTTCAAAAAAATAGGATTTAATTTTTTTCCACCTGAATATTATATTAAACAAATTGCTGAATATTTTTATAACAAAGAAAAATATAAGACTGCCCTTTCCTTGTTGAAATTGAATTATGATAATTATCCAGAAAGTGCATATTCAAAATTCTTTTATGAATTAGGCATGAAGGAGCTATACTGGAGCAAGAAGAAATCATTAAATGAGCTTCTATCAGAAAAATCATTAAAGGAAATTCATACAATTTGTTTAGCAGAATCAAAAAAGAATGACCCTGATTACAACATTTCTGAAATCGCAATTAATACGCTTGGCTATAAATTGATTGAAGAAAGGAAGATAAAAGAAGCACTTGAATTTTTCAATATTAACACAGAGCTTTATCCAAATTCAGCAAACGTTTTTGACAGCTACGGAGAATGTTTATTGTTAGCAGGAAAAGAGAAAGAAGGGTTAGCCGCATATAAAAAATCCTTAGAGTTAGATCCTAAAAACGTTAATGCTGAAAATATCCTGATGAAATATAATCACAAGTAAAATAGTACATAACATCATGCAAATATTTAGCGGGCTGTGTAACTTTTTGACAAAGACTGCTACTTATATAGTACAATCGGTTTGACAAAGAACTGCAAGGAAAAATGCCCGCCAAATTCTGCATTGAACAGTTAGACCAATATCATCAAATTTGTATCTGACATTTTACAAAATGGCAGTAATCGAGGTTGATCAAAAACTTACCTAAACTCTTCCTTCGTGTATCCATCTATATTAAAGTAGCCTGAGGAAGGAAAGGATAAAAAATGTAAAATGAAAAATGAAAAATGAAAAAAATAAAATTCACCAATCCCAAAGTAACGTACTTCGTAAATCTTAAATCGTAAATCCACCTATTCTAAAGTAGCCTGAGGAAGGAAAGGACGAAAATGTAAAATGCAAAATGTAAAATGAAAAATGAAAAATGAAAAATATAAAACCCGGTAATCCAAAAATAACTTAGTTCGTAAATCGTAAATCGTAATTCGTAATTCGTAATTCGTAAATCCTCTTTATCCTACCTTTTAAATCCTTCGGGATACATCACTACTTCGATCATGTTCTGTTCATCAAAATATTTGACAGCAGCATTTTGTACATCTTCGGCAGTAAGTTTACCGATCCTGTTTTCCAGTGTTTCGATACTGATTTCTGAGAAGTCAAGCTGATCCTGAACTGTTGATTCGATCATATTCAGCCAGTAATCATTTTCATTCAGAGCCTTGACCCTTTCCTGCTTTTGAGTTTCCTTTATTTTTAGCAGTACATCAGCATCAGGACCCTCATTTTTTAGTTTTCTGATAATTTCCCGCGCAGCAGTTGTTAATTCATTTGCCTTGGCAGGATCACAGTTGAATGAAATATTTATACTGTAGGTTTCTTTTGGTTCATTGTAGCCTCCTCCGCTCGCTCTCACACCGTAAACACCTCCTATGTCTTCCCTGAGTGATTCCCTGAGTTTAATTCTAAGAACATCTATCAAAGAACGGATAATATAACCGTTATCTGCAGTCCATTTGAAATCACCATGATATGTTATATCTACATAAGCTTTTGGAGCACTGCCCTGAAATACTTCTTTCCTGACATTTCCTTTTACAAGGTCAACATTCCTGTCAAGCCAGGAAATATTTGTTCGTGTAGTAGGAAGGTTGCCAAGGTATCTGGAACAATAATCCATAAGTATTTTTTCATCAAAACTACCTACAAAGAAAAACTTAAAACTTCCTGCATCGGCAAATCTTTCTTTATAGATCCTGTATACTTCATTTATATTCAGCTTGTCAAAATCCTCAGATTTAGGGATTCCTCCGGCTCTCGGGTGATTGTTGTACTGTATCTTTCCCAGAACATCTGAAAAGTAGTAGTCAGGGTTTTTCAGCATATTAGAATACATACCTTTACTTCTGTTGATATATGATGCGAAAGATGTTGCATCATTTCTAGGCTCTGTAAATCTGAGATTTATCAGTTGAAACATGGTTTCCAGGTCTGTCAGAGTTGACCTCCCTGAGATATACTGGTACATTGAACCTATCCCAGCATAGACTGACGCAGATTTTCCTGTGAGTAACCTACCGAGTTGAGTATTGTCAAATTCTGACAGCCCCATCTCTGCCACAGCATTGCCGGCAAATTTAGCATTCAAAAAGTCATTATCATCGTAGAGTGATGTTCCCCCCTTGCTATAAGAGGAAAAAATAATCTCATCATTTTTGAAACTGGTCTTTTTATAATATATTTCAATCCCATTGGCAAGTTTGATCTTTGAAATTCCATATTTGTCATAGCTCATCACGGGTTCAACTTTAGTTGTTGCCAGGACTTTTGAAAACAAAGGTTTATCTGTCGTTTTGTCTGTATATTTTTCTAATTTAATGTTTTTTAGGCCGTCAAAAAAATCGGTGATTTCTTTTTCAGTTGGCATTATAAGCCCTTCTTTATCAGGGCCTGTGATTGATATAACCCTGTTGTCATCTTTTAACCATTCCTTGGCAAATTCATTTATTTCATATAAACTGATCTTGGACTTATTGAAATTCAGAAAATTATAGAACTGATCTGATGACAATAGGGGATCTCCATCAAGAAAATAATTTACAGCCCTGTTGCAGTAAACTGCCGATTCAGTTTTGTCCAGTTCTTTAGTTTGCCTTTCAGCATTCTTGAGCATGTTGGTAAGTTGCCTGTCCAGCTCACTTTGCTGAAAACCAAATCTGAGGACTCTCTCACTTTCTGTGGCAACTGCCTTTAATGCGTCCATTGCCTTGCCTTCTGCTGCAGACGCTGATGACCGGAACATATCTATATCACCAAGGTCAGATGAATACCCTGAAAATGCCCTTATAAAAGGTGGATTTGATGAATTCCTGAGTTCATCCAGCCTTGAATTTATCATCATGGAGAACAGGTCTCTTTTTATATCCTCCAGAAGGTCTGCTTTGACTTTATAAAACTTTTTGGGAACTTTATTCAAAATCTGTACACTCGTAGAAGGTGATTCCTTGTCTGTGACAATTTTGACAAGGGTTCCCTTGTGGAAAGGTATTTTGTAATCCAGGGGTTTTCTGGCATCAGGAGGATTTGTGAATGAAGAAAACATTTTTATGATCTGTGCCTCCATTTTGTCGACATCGATATCTCCAACTATTACTAATGCCATTAGCTCAGGTCTGTACCACTCTTTATAAAATCTTTTGACTGTATTGTAATCAGAATTTTTTATGATCTCAGGATCACCTATCGGCAGTCTGTCTTTATATTTTGAATCCTTATATGTTACAGGTAATATCTGTTCCATAATTCTTTGCGAAGGGCTCAGTCTCGACCTCCATTCTGCTATCACAACTCCTCTTTCCTTATCTATTTCAACGGGATCCAAAGTAGCTCTGCCTGCCCAGTCATGTATAACCAGCAAACCGGTATCAAGCTGATTTGAAACGTCAGTTCTGACCTGCAGCCTGTACACAGTTTTGTCAAATGATGTGTATGCATTGAGGTCAGCCCCGAATTTGGTTCCAACCCTTTCAAGATAATTTACCAGTTCGTTTTTGCTGAAATTTTCAGTGCCATTGAACTGCATATGTTCAATAAAATGAGCAAGTCCTTTCTGATCATCATCTTCATCTATTGATCCGGCATTGAGAGCCAGTCTGAGTTCAACCCTGTTTTCAGGTTTAGGATTTTGCTTTATGAAATAATGCATACCGTTTTCAAGTATTCCGGTTCTGAACGAAGGATCGACAGGGATCTTTGAGGCCATTATTGAGGCTTCAATTTCAGCATTTGGATCAAGCGAAGTGTGTTCTTTTTTAATACTGATAGCATCAGACTGATCAGTAGTCAGAGAGATTGGTTTATCCGGCTGATTTATTTTTGGAGAACAGGCAATTAACACGGTTAACACCAATAAAACGAAAATACTGTAGATGGTTTTCATGATTTTATAATTTGCATTTAATGAAATGAATTCTAAAAAAAGACAATTCCTCATATCTGGATTAATAAAATAAAGGATATTAAAATGTAAAATTAATATTTTGACCGGATATCGTTATTTTTTATTCATTTTTTAAACCTCCATTTTCATTTTAGCGAGGGGGGGGGGGGGGGGGGGGGGGGGGGGGGGGGGGGGGGGGGGGGGGGGGGGGGGGGGGGGGGGGGGGGGGGGGGGGGGGGGGGGGGTGGGGGGGGAAGTGGGGCTTTTGCTTTGTGTTTGGGCGGGTGGCCCAGCCACAAAGGCGCCGCAGGGGGCCAAAAGGAAAAAAGGAGGGCCAAAAAAAAAAGAAAAAAAAAAGAAAAAAAAAAAAAAAATTAGCTTTTTTCAAACAACTTCAATTAATTAATTACTTCCAATTACAAATTGTCTTTATAGTTAAAAAGATATTTGCCTTATCTTTTTTCATCTTATATAAAGATTATCATATCTTAATACAATGCGTAAAAACTGGTTGATTTTTTTGGTTTCCATAAAAACAAGCCAAAACTAACAGTATAAACTAATAAATTCACCTGCATAAGCGTTTCTCTAAAAATCAATGTGTTCATACATGTTTCTGAATTTTCAGGTTTTGTTTTTTGAACTTTATTTTTATCAAAAATTTCGTTTAAAGTAATAAAACTTTGTTTATTAATAAATATTAATATATTTTTGCATATATTATCATCATAGATAAGGTTGATTTATAAGATTTAACAGATTAAAATTTTTAATTTTTTATTAATATTAAACAGGTGTAAATGCTGCTTTTTGATATTGGATTCATAAATATAAGGTTACTGGATATTCTTGATATTCTTATCGTAGCATATTTCTTATTTCTGATCTACAGACTTCTGAGAGGATCAATTGGTTTTAATATAATCATAGGTGTACTTTTATTATACCTGATATGGTGGGTTGTAAATATTCTTAAAATGCAATTATTGATTGAGTTGCTTGGAAAGTTTGTTGGGTTTGGAGTGATCATCCTGATTATTATTTTCCAGCCTGAAGTCAGAAAGTTTTTGATATTTCTTGGGAGATCTACGTTGAAAGGCAGATTTGCTTTCCTCAATAAATACTTCAGAAGCAATTTTCAATTGCAATCTATGGATTTTGATGAGATAAATGAGATAAAACGGGCTATTTTTGATCTTGCTCATAAAAGAATAGGAGTTCTGATCGTTTTTACAAATTCAAGTGATCCTTTGGGAATGTCTAAAAACGGAATTGTCCTTGATGCAAATATAAGCTATGAATTAATAGAGAGTATATTCAACAAAACATCTTCATTGCATGATGGTGCAATCATAATAATAAATGGCAGAATTTTTACAGCCTCAACCATTCTGCCTGTTTCTTCAACAACGGAAATACCAAACTATTTTGGAACCCGGCACAGAGCAGCAATTGGAGCCACTGAAAATAGTAATTCAGCAGTTTTTGTTGTATCAGAAGAAACCGGTAATGTCGCTTATGCATTTGGAGGAAAACTTCAGACGGATCTTAATGAAGAACAGGTTTTTAATAAATTATTGAAAATTTATAATATTAATAACGATAAAAATATTTGATTTATGATCAATACAATTACTTCCACCAACTTCAGTTTCAAAGGACAGGACTCTGTCTATAAAGGCAAAGTGAGAGATGTTTATTTTGTAGGTGACCACCTTGTTATGATTGCAACAGATCGCATTTCAGCATTTGATCATGTTCTCAAGGAACCTATTCCGTATAAAGGGCAGGTTCTGAATCAAATGTCAGCTTATTTTCTTAAATCAACTGCTGATATAGCACCCAACTGGCTTGATGCAGTCCCGGATCCTAATGTTTCAGTAGGTAAGAAGTGCGAACCGATAAGACTTGAAATGGTGATCAGGGGATATCTGACCGGTCATGCCTGGAGAATTTATAATAAAGGAGGCAGAATGATATGTGGTGAAAAAATGCCTGAGGGAATGATTGAAAATCAGAAGTTTCCTTCACCAATTCTTACACCCACATTTAAGGCACTTGAAGGACATGATGAAGATATTACGAGAGATGAGATTCTTGCTCAAAAAATAGTATCACCTGAACAGTACAAAATACTGGAAGATTATACTTTCAGATTGTTTGAAAAAGGTACTGAAATGGCCAAAGAACAGGGCTTGATACTTGTGGACACTAAATATGAATTCGGTATTTACAATGATAAAATAATACTTATCGATGAAATTCATACTCCGGATAGTTCAAGGTATTTCTATTCTGCCGGCTATGAAGAAAAAATTGCTAAAGGGGAAAAGCCTAAGCAATTATCAAAGGAGTTTGTCAGGGAATGGCTTATTGAACAGGGATTTCAGGGATTAGAAGGTCAGACAATTCCAAATATGCCTAAAGATTTCACCGAGCTCGTGTCTGAAAGATATATTGAATTATATGAAAGGGTTACAGGATTAAGATTCAACAGGGCTCTTTCACCCGATATCAACCTTAGAATAAAAGATAACATTGAGAATTACTTAGGTAAATAGTATTTTTTTTAATATTTAATGCAGCGTAATCGCAAATTTAAACATCTTAAATTTGTCATCTTTAATCAGATATGAGAAGAAATATCTTCATAATAATCCTGTTCATATTTGTTAAAGCCAATGTTGGTTTTAATCAGTGTGAGGTTAAAGATACTCTGATAAATATTCCTGACAATGAGAATCCTCTGGGAGTAAAATTAATAGTTGATGGTGTATTGAACAATGATATGGCTCATCCCGACCAGGGAGTATGCCGTGTACATTTAAAATATGAGCACTTTCAACGTACTGAATTGACTATTGATCTTATATCTCCTGCCGGACAGTTAGTCACTCTTGTCGGTCCTTACAATCCTTTTTCGTCACCAAACCCGGGAAAACGCAAATGGGATATCGATTTTTATCCTTGCTCTGATGCTGTCAGCCCGGATCCGGGCAAATCCGAACATTTTAACAATAATGATAACTGGGGATTTCTTTCCCAGTACAAAGGATCATATTATCCCCATGATTATTGTCTTGAAAGCCTTGATAAAGGTCCTGCTAATGGCACCTGGACTTTTCTTGTATATGATCATGAAAAAATCTACACAGGCAGTTTACTTGGATATTCGATTGAGTTTTGCGATGGTTCTGTTTTTGATTGCAATCCCTGTACTTCCAATCCGGGATACTTTGAAAATGACACTTTGGATTATTGTATAAATGATCCTCAAAAAGGAAGATATCAAACAGAGTTTCAAAGGAAAGAAAGCTGATCCTGATTTTTATCAGTATAAATATTTCATATCAAAAAATGATACGTTTTACAGTGTTTCAGATACTTTTGATGTCAATACATTCGGGATCGGGGAGTATAAAATATGGGGATTTTCATATCATGATAATGACAGTCTGGGCATTTTTAATCTTTTCAATTCTTTGAGTTTTAATAAATTTATTGATTCAATAAATTATGAAGGCACTCCATTCTGTTCCAGGATCATGAGTAAGCCTCTTGTTGTCAGGATAATGGATGCCGGTGTTATTACAACAATCCCGGTTTCAATTTGTGAAGGCGAGATTTACATTTTTCAGGGACAAGAAATTTCTCAGGCCGGGTCATACTTTTTCAACAGTTTTACCAATTCATGTGATACCACTTATTTTGTTGATGTTACAACAGTGGATTTGAAAGCTACAATTATTGCACCCGATACAGAGATAAACTGCATCGACAATGGAGTAGTGAAACTTACAGGCAGTGGTTTTACCGACGGGATTGGAATGAGTTTCAAATGGTTGGAATTTCCTGAAGAACAGGGATTGGAAGTATTTGCAGGCCAGCCGGGAACATATCATTTTGTTCTTATTGCTGGTAAATGTACTGATACTGCAAGTGTTGTAATTACTGCTGATAATGATATCCCACTGATAGGATTTAATGTTCAGCAGATCGATTGTTGCCATTTATCCGGCAAAATATTACTATCTGTAAGTAATGTACCTGTCAGTGATTATATATGGGAGTTTGAAGGAAATATTTTACCTGAGAAGTCAAGTCTGTTAACTACTAAATTGGCAGGCAATTATACTGTTACAGTAATTTCGTCAGCAGGTTGTGAAGCTCTCCTGAATGTTTTTATGCCTGTTGATACGATAAAACCTGAAGTTACATTTTCTTACAATGATCTGACTTGCTTTCAGCCATCAGCGGTTATAACTCTGAATACTTCTTCTGCACTGGCATCTGTTTTCTGGATTGAGGGAGGAGAAACGGGTACTACTATAACTGTAAATCAGCCTGATATTTATCATGTTGCATTCACGGCAACAAATTGTTGTTCTTCGATTGATTCTGTGGAAATAAAAGATTTTACCGGCGAACCTGATATCGAAATCACAGGGAATGGTCTTGATTGTCAGTACGAAAACACAAACCTGGGGTTTTCATCAACTGAAAACCTGATTTATTATAAATGGACTACTCCTGAAAGTACAGAATTATTCTCAAAGATCATAAATGTTTCACAACCAGGAACATATTATTTGGATGTCACAAATGAATATGGTTGTGAAACTACTGATTCATTATTACTTACTCAGGATGTCATTCCTCCTGATATTTTTATACCCAATGTACCTTTGTTGTTATCATGCGGAGTAGATAGTGTTCAACTTTTTTTCACTAACACATCAGGTATTTTGTCGGCAGAATGGAACGGGCCCGGAATAATAAACAGCCAAGAATTATATCCTTATGCTAAATTTAAAGGAACCTATTATCTTAAACTGACAGGGCTAAATCATTGTATAGCATTTGATTCAATAGTAGTTCTTCACGATAACACAATTCCTAAGATAGGAATTAATACCGATACGATTGATTGTGTTGATAAACAGATAAATATAACTATTGATTATACAGGCAACTATTCTTTTATCTGGCTTGATCCTGAAAACAACGTGCTAAGCGGGTCGTCTGTAAACTCATATATCTCAGGATCTTATCAATTGACAGTGACAAACAATGATAATAGCTGCAAGAGCTATTACCTTATTGAAGCTCCTGTGGATACTTCTCCTGTCAATGTCACTGTCCTGGCTTCATCATTGCTGGATTGCAATCATGATTATGTGAATCTGTATTTATCAGATTATTCCAAAATCAAAACTATAAGATGGTATAACTCATCAATCACAACATATAGTGATACAGCAAAAATAATTTATTCCGGCAAGTATTATGTTGATATCACGCCTGAAAATGGTTGTTTTGTAAGTGACAGCATTGAGATTTTGACTGGTGATTATATTGATTTATCACCGGACACACTGCTATTAACATGCGCCAATCCAACCCGGACTGTCATTTTGCCCGGAGTAAATCCTGGTTATGATTTTTCATGGTCAGGACCGGGGGGCATCAGTTCAAATTCTTCGTCTCCTGTCTTTGATATTCCCGGAACTTACAATGTAACTGTAACAAATGGTAACTGTACTGAAAGCACAATCATAACACTCCTGCAAGATAAAAAAATACCTGAAATAAGAATTGAATATGATTCTATTATTGAATGCGATCCTGATTATGCAGTTATAAAAGGAATTATTTTAAGTGATGATATATCCGGTTTCACCTGGGAAGGTCCATCTTTTTTTACAACAACAAATCTTGTTAATTTTGTTTACAACCCGGGAATTTATATTTTTACTGTTGTTGGGAATAATGGATGTTCTGATTCTCTAAAAGTAATTATAACACTATCACAAAAATATCCTTCCTTAAAAGTGACAGGTGATACAGTTACCTGTAAATCGGGCATTCATCCATTATTTATTGATTGTCAGGTTGATGGAAGTTATACTTCTGTTATATGGACCGGCCCAAATAATGAGAATTATTATGAGCTGAAAAACATAGTTGACAAGGAAGGAAAGTATATTTGCGAGGTAAAAAATGCTTTGGGTTGTATATCGAAAGATTCGGTTTATGTGGTCATCGATACTCTTAAACCATTTGCATTTTTCGATAAAATAGATACTCTGACTTGCCTGAAAGATACAGTAAAGATAAGCATGACAGTCAATTCATTAAATACTGATATCTCATGGCTTGGTCCCTATGGGTTTAGTTCATTTTCTGAAGATATTAAAGCTATTTATGGTGGAAATTATTATGTAGAAATTACAGCTGATAATGGTTGTGTATTTGCAGATTCAGTTTTTGTACCAGTTAACAGATTAAAGCCATATATTTTTCTTACAGGTCAGAATATAAATGGAAATAACAGCAAGGTAAAAATTGAAATGCAGACTACTGCCTTGAATTACGATGTGACATGGAAATGGCCTGATGGCACTTTGTCTTATGAAGACAGTTTACGGACTATTCTTGACGGGGTTTATAAGATTACTGTCACAGATACTGATAACGGATGCTCAAATATAGACTCCATTTTAATAGCCATAGATACAATACCTCCTGATATTGTTTCGAAGAACTATTACCTGCCATGTGATAGTTCTCTCATAAAAATGCATGTATACTCAAACAGGACGGGAACCATATTTTACTGGATTGGTCCGGAAGATTTCTATGTTGAAGGTGCTACAGCATATACCAATGTGCCAGGTATTTACTATATCTATGCTGAAGGTACCAATGGAACGATAAGTACAGATTCAATTGAAGTTTTCAATACTCCACTATTGCCGGAGTTTAATGCATTTGGTAATGAAATTAGCTGTAGTGAATTGAGCGTTCCGGTAATAGCTACCGGAGTTCTTGACGACAAATCATTTACATGGAAAGGGCCGCAGGGTTTTACTTCTGGCTTAAGAGAACCAATGGTATCAGTTCCAGGTTACTACACTCTCATTGTGACAGGGGATAATGGCTGTACAGACAGCATAACAGTGGAGGTTGGTGTGGACACACTTAAGCCGGTTTTCAATATTTCTTATACTGATTCACTCGTATGTGAAAACAATAAAGCAGTTCTGCATATAGAAGACCAAATTCCCGGCAGATTATATTCTTATTTATGGCAAACGGATGATGGAATACTTGATTATGGTATTTACAGCCCGGATCCTGTAGTAATCGGCCAAGGAACCTACAAAGTAAAAGTCACAGATATAAAGAATGGCTGCTCGGAAATTGATTCTATTTTAGTCACCAGCAATGCATATCAGCTTGACAGTATCAGCCTGATAATTACTGAACCATCTTGTTTCGGTTATTCTGATGGTTCCATAATCATAGACAGTATATTTGGGGGTATAGGTCCTTACAGATATTCAACTGATAATTATTATTTTTCGAGTATCAAAATCTTCAATTCTAAGAAAGCAGGCTCATACAGGTTTTATGTTAAAGATAAAAACGGATGTAAAACAGACAGCCTTATAATATTGGGTGACGGAGCAGATGTTCAGGTCAGTCTTGGGGCTGATAAGGAGGAAATATATTCAGGTAACAGTGTTCAGATTGATGCGCTTGTAAATGCCCCAAATGGTATCAAACAAATGATCTGGGAACCCGATGGGCTGTTCAAAGATAAAGATTCATTAAAAGTCAGAATATTTCCACTTGAATCAACATTAATTTCACTTGAAGTTGTTGATTCCAATGGATGTAAGGGAAATGATGATATATGGATAAGTGTACTCAGCAAACCTGATATTTATGTGCCAAATATTTTTACACCAGACGGAGATGGTAATAATGATTATTTTTATATAAAAGCAAATAACGGAGTAAAATCAATTAGTGAGTTTAAAATATTTGACAGATGGGGTGAGTTATTGTATCAGAACAATAATATCAGGCTGAATGTACCTATTGACGGTTGGGATGGGAAATTTAACGGCACACTTGTCCAGAATGGTGTGTACGTTTGTTACTTTAAACTTGAACTTGAAAATGGTCTTTTTGAATCATTTTATACAGATTTAACATTAATCAAATAAATATTACGAATTTTATTTATATTTTAATTTACATTAATATCTTTGCATTTCTTTTTAGTACAGGAAAAAAAAATAAAGTGAAATTGGGATTTAAGGAATTTAACAGGATTATAATAACAGGTTTTTTATTGGTTTTTATGTATGGTTTTGCATTCAGCCAGGGATCTTCTCCACAACCGGATACGATTTGCAGTCATGCTGATGTCTTTTGCGATTCAGCATCTATGGTAGGCCCTTGGACTTTGCCCAAAGATCTTATTAATAATATCACACAGAGTGTTTGTACTGGGAGTACTGTCACAGGCAATTTTGACAATCAGCTATTTTTCCCATTTGTTCCTTCTTCAAATGATGTGGAGTTTGAGATAATTATTCAAAATTTACAGGCAGATGCCTCCAAACCTCCAACAGAGGCAGGTTATCAGTGGGGGATTGTGGATGGTTGTGATTTTACTTCCAACAACTATATTTTATGTGACGGTTCAAAAATTCAGGATCCTGTTACAACAATTCATGGAACGAATTTTAAACCAGGGCATACTTATTACTTCTATATTGATGGTTATTCAGGATCAGAAGTTACTTTCAGATTGCGTGTATTGAAAGGTATTGGCAATCTTAAAGTAGATCATGTTGATTATTTTAATGTAGAAGGAGTAGGGGAGTACTTTGCAAATGATACAGTGAAGGTTTGCCACAACGGAATTTTTAAAATTGCTGTAGAAGGAGTAAATAATGCTGCCAGCTTTATATGGCAGGTAGATGGCAAGAAGGAAAATTCAGACACCTCCCTGATTTACAGATTCAAAAACACTGGGGTAGTTTATAAGGTTGAAGCACAGGGATATACTGATTGTGCATCCTCTCCTTTCGGAGCCTTATATTTTCAGGTTGATACTATTGCTGATGAAAAACTTAAGGATACCATAGTTTGTGCCAATGACCTTTCAGGTGGTGTTAACCCTTACGGATGGCTTGGGGGAGTGATCAACAAGGATGGGATTTCAAGATTTAAGGTTGTATATCCTAACGGGTGTTATCACTGGCAACAGGTGAGGGTAATAAAAAAAATTGAACCTATAGTAAGTGTGGATTCTGTACTGTGCAATTCCATAAGTGTTGTTTTTGGTGGAGAAACATTTACCCGAGACACTACAAAGCAAATGATTTACAGTACTCCAATTGGTTGCGACAGCATTGTCAATTACAGGTTTTATTTCATGAGATTTAATGGTAGTGTTTCACAATTGGAATGTTTTAACGGAACTTCCTATATGATTAAAGTGATACCCGATAATTTCAATGCAAATGACTTTGACAGTCTTAAAGTGAACTGGCTCAGAAATAATCTCCCGTTCACTGAAACAAAGACATTTGAATTATACCCGATAAGTCTTACAGGTACATATTCTGCTATTGTGACTGTATACAAAAATAACAGATCCTGCAGTTTTGACCTTAATGATGTTATAATTACAGAAATACCGAATGCTGCTTTTTCCTTAAACACTGATCTGATCTGTGAAACCGATAGTATAGTGCTTTCACTCAACAATTATATTAATAATGTGTCATACAATATCAGTTCTCCTGGCAGCTCCTCTCAGTCGTTAGGAAACGGAAAATATAAATTGAAATGGAATACTCCGGGAGTATACAGTGTTAAAGTAGAAACAGATTTTAATGGGTGTAAGTCAGACTATATAAGCCAGGTGATTGTCAAAAAAGAATTGGATTTGCCTGTGGTGAGTTGTGTGAAATCAACAAACACATCTGTTGAATTTGACTGGATAGATTCCGATTCTGATTGCCTTGAAGAATATGAAGTTTGGATTAATGGTGCCTTTTATAAAAAGCTGAATTCCGGACCAGAAGCAATTACAGGCCTGAATTATGGAGAAGAAGTAAAAATAACAGTCAAAGCAATAAGTGACTGCGTTTGTCCTGGCAAGATTGATTCTGCGGTTTGTAAAGCTTTGCCATGCCCTGAGAGGAAACTTGAGATAACAGGAATTCCAAAACAGATATGCGAAGATCAACTACCTGATTACTTTCAGTTAGGCTATAAATCTGATACTGCTGGAACACCTGCCTGGTCAGGATCTGCAGTTGATAACGGAGGTAAACTTTCAAAATCAAAATTAAAAATAGGAGAGAACTTTGTTTATCTGGAATACAGAATCGGTGAGTGTATTTACAATTTTGATACTTCTATCACCGTATTTCCTTCAGTAAAATTTGACTTTAGTATTACTGATATTTCCTGTTATGATTCATCCGATGGTAGTTTTTCTTTAAATCCGGTCCAGGGTAGTCCTGATTTTACCCTCACCCTCAATGGGAAATCATATTCTGATTTTAAAATTAACGGACTTGCCAGCGGAAATTATAATGTGGAATTGAAAGATTCAAAAGGATGTACTGCTAAAAGTTCTTTTTCACTAATTAAACCTGACAAACTGTTTGTTGAAATAAATGGAGAAGATAAGGTGAATTTTAATCAGGCTTACACATATTTTGTTGAATCTGACTTTGATGAAGTGGATAGTATAACATGGTATTTAAATGACAGTATCATTTGTTCAAACAGATTTTGTGATTCAGTTAAAATAATTCCTGCTGATGATTTCAATCTCTGTGTTGAATTGTTCTATGGTCAGGATTGCAAGGTCGAAGATTGCATTGATGTACGTGTAAATAAGGACTTCGACGTTTATGTCCCAAATGTATTCACTCCTAATTTTGACAGTGTAAATGATTTTTTCAGAATAAAATCCACTAATGGTGTTGAAGTAAATGTAAAGACCATGCAGATATTTGACAGATGGGGAGAATTGTTGTATAAAAAAGATAATTTCGTTTACGGCAACAATGAGGAATACGTTGGCTGGGATGGACGTTTTCACGAAAAGCTATCTCCTCCGGGGGTTTATGTTTATTATATTGAAATTCTGAAAGAAAACGGTGATATAACCAGGCTTGCAGGTGATATTACCTTGCTACGATAATAAATCCTGTAAAATGAATCTTTAATGAAGAAAATAGAATTGCACTGGAGAATACTCCTTGGATTGCTGTTGGGTGCTTTTTTTGGATTTATTTTATCAGAAATTGAAGGTGGAAAGGAATGGATACAGGATTGGATCAAACCCTTTGGCACAATTTTTATAAATTCACTTAAGCTAATAGCAATTCCCCTCATTTTCGGATCCCTGATTAAAGGAGTTTCTGATCTTAAAGATTTTTCCAGGCTTTCAAAAATTGGGATCAGAGCATTTTCTTTTTATCTGATGACAACTGTAATTGCTATTTCCATTGGTTTATTGATTGTCAACATTATTAATCCCGGCAAATCAATTTCAGAATCTACCAGAAACCAGCTTGTTAATGAATATATATCCAACACAGAGTCTATATCTCAAACCGCGAAAGTACAACAGGATTATGGCCCATTGAAAATGTTTGAAGATATCGTTCCTTCCAATATTTTTGCTGCAGCAAGTGATAACAGGAATATGCTGCAGGTAATTTTTTTCTCCATTTTATTTGGTATTGGTTTGATACTGGTTTCAGAAGCCAAAGCAAAGCCTGTTAAAGCATTTTTTGACGGATTCAACGAGGTCATAATGAAGCTGGTGGATATACTGATGCTTGCAGCACCGTTTGGTGTGTTTGCTCTGATAGCTACTCTGATAGTTGAATCTCCTAATCTGGATCTTTTTATTGCATTATTCTGGTATGCTCTATCAATTATCTTAGGTATTTTCTTGTTGTTGGGTTTATATGTGGTATTTGCTTCAATTATTTCAAAAAGGAAACCCTCTGTTTTTATTAAAGGGATGGCACCGGCACAATTGGTTGCTTTTTCTACAAGTTCAAGTGCTGCTACTCTTCCGGTCACGATGGAGAGAGTTACGGAGCATCTCGGAGTAGATAAAGAAGTCAGTAGCTTCGTATTGCCTATAGGAGCCACAGTAAATATGGATGGTACAAGCCTTTATCAGGCTGTTGCTGCAGTATTTATAGCACAGGCTTTTGGCATGCATCTGAGCCTCGAAATACAATTGGGTATAATTCTGACCGCAACACTGGCTAGTATAGGAGCAGCTGCAGTACCTGGAGCAGGTATGATAACATTGATTATTGTTTTAGCACAGGCCGGGATTCCCGAAGCAGGATTGGCTTTGATATTTGCAGTCGACAGACCTCTCGATATGTTAAGAACGGTTGCAAATGTAACCGGTGATGCATTTTGTGCAGTAGTAGTAGCAAAATCAATAGGAAAACTTGGAAATCCCAAAATACAAGAGTGGGACGACAATTATATTCCTTCCTAAGCTATGTAAATTAAGAATCAGGGATTTAGAAGGTAGAAGGGTAGAAAGGTGATGCTATTTATGGGGATATCCCATTTTTACAATTTTCAATAGAAATTTCTTTTGGACTCCCTTTAGAGCCTATCCTGCAAAGCGGGAGAAGGGCAAAACCTAAAGAATGCTAAGTGTAAGGCATTTTTTCAATACACGCACCGTAATAAAATCCAAGGCATCAGATTACTGCACTCAAATAACCTACTACCCGGCTAGTATCTCCTGTGATATCTCCACTAGTGCAATAATCAGCAATTATTACATTCTTGTCGTTTTGTATAATATATTTTAATATTGCCTTTAAACCTTCCTTACCACATGCCTCAGAAGACTCATCAAGGAGTTTGAAATTCTTTGTGGTGAGAGCTCTGATGCAATTGTTGTCAAGTAAATTTGCTTTTTCCTTTGGATGAAAATGACTGAGGTCAGTAGAAATAATAAGACAATTATCTTTATCCCTCAGGATATATTCGAACAGATCATAAAGAGTATCTATACTTACTCTGCCATATACGATTTCAACAACCTTAATCCCCGGAAACATTCGTTTTATGAAAGGCATCTGGGTTTCTGTACTGTGTTCCAGATAATGAACGTCAGGCTGGAAATCAATATTGAAGTTTTCTTGCAGTTCTTCAACATATTCGAGGTCAATCTCCAGATTTCCGTACGGAGTTTCGTAAAACTCATTTTCTGCAATGCTTATTCCGTTAATGTAAATATGATGAGATGGTCCAACTACAATGATCCTTTTGAATATAAAGTTTTCCAGGAGTTTATATGCCTGAAATGCAGTGAATCCTGAGTATATATAGCCTGCATGTGGTACAATAGCGATTCTGTACTGCTTATCTTTCATTTCTGCAGAAGCTGGCTTTTTACAAAGATTGTGTTCCCAGGTTTCAATCATTTTTTCAATTTGAGCAGATTCACGGGGGTAAAACCTTGATCTGTTTCCGGCTTCTCTGATATTTAAATTGCTCATATGGGAATTTTGTTGAGCTAAGAATTAATTCATTATTTCATTATATCGCTTTTTGATAAAGTCCTGTGAATTTCATTGACTTCCATCAGTGCTGCTGATCCATACCATGGTTTTAATTCCATAACCAGACTTCCAAAAATGATTGCAGGATCTGTTTCAGTTAGTTTTTGGGCTTCTTCAACGGTTTCAACATTGAAAATGTAAATTCCACGAAGATCACCATTATCCAGGAAAGGACCGGCCACAACGAGTTTGCCGGATTCAGCCATTTTATTGATATTCATAAGATGCGCTTTCTGTAATTCTTTTGCTTTTACAGGATCCGTTTCCCTGTTTGGTCCAGATTTCAGAAAAGCAATCACATATTTCTTCATACCAAATTCATCAGAACCATATTTATCAGCTTTTTCACTGTTATAAGCTTCTGGCTTGAAACCAACAAATTTAGCTTTATCTGAATTATTGTTTCTTACAGAGCAAGAAACAAGAGTCAAATACAAAATTGTGAGACAAATTAAATATTTGCTTACTTTATTTATTTTCGACATAATATTTAAAATCTTTAAGGTACTGAATCGATTGTTTCTTAAAAGCAGGTGCCATTATAAGCGAAACTATTTTCATGAATCCTGAAAAATGGAATTCCTGTTGAGTAATGTAGCGTGTTGAATAAGGGCCAAGTTCTTCAAAAGAATTTACAACAATATTAAAAACATTTTTTGCATTATAGCTTGCAGTAAATTCCTTGGGAAGATCATTGACAATAATTGTTTCAACCATTTTCATTTTCCTTTTGCCCATTTCAAAGACCAAGAGAGTTTTCGAACCCGGTTTTCCGTATTCTTCATCAATTTGTTCGAAACTGATAAGTCCCTTCATCCATTTTTTCATGTCTTCAGGATTCTCAAAGATACTGATAACATCTTTCAAAGGTTTGTTTATATTAATATCTACTGAATACTTCATATTATTTTCTTTTCGATTGAAAAAATAGTGCAACAACTGCTGAAATTATAAATCCCATTACAAAAGCTCCTACTGTACCCTGAATAATATAGCTTTTAAGGTTAAAATACTCTTCTGCTTTGACCTGTGTCATTTTATTATTGTCAACTGCATATTTTATGGCATTTTCAAAATAATGGGGGGTTATTACTGTCGAGATAAAATATTGGGTTACCGGATTAAATACTGTAACAATAAGAGTTATAACTGCCCCTGTTATAAATGCCTGCCTATAATTCATCTTGCCATGATAAAAGTTTTTCTTCTTATCTTTCAAAGCCAGAACAAATATTGTTATTATAGGCAATAATATCAAATTTGTAAAAACTGGATGATATTTTATATTTGAACTGTGTAGTCCAGCAATTCTTTCCAAAAACATCCATGCCAATGTCATGAGGATAAAAATAAAGGCCCATCTGATCTCAATTTTAAATCTTTCTATAATCATGATTTCAGTTTAAAACAATAAAGCGACAATTTTAAAACAAAAATTACTATTTGCGTAAAAAATAAAGAAAAAAATAAAATTATTATTCTATTCCCAGATACCATTGATTTTATAATTACATACAGGACAAATCCCGGGATTTTTAAAATTATTATAAGTTGAATAGCCAATTCTTTCCAAAACTGCATATCCGCAATCAGGGCATAAAGTATGGTTCTTAAAAGATGAATTGCCAATGTAAATATACTTTAATCCTCCTTTTTTTCCGGTTTCAAATGCCTTAACCAGACTTTTTTGAGATGTCCTTTTTTTATCAGGCATTTTGTAATCCGGATGGAATGCACTGATGTGCCAGGGAGTTTCAACTCCCATTTCATCAGCAATGAAGTCTGAGATTTCTTCAAATATGGATACGCTGTCATTCTCATCAGGAACTATCAAAGTTGTTATTTCGACCCATATACCAAGTTTTCTCATAAGTTTTAGAGATTCCAGAACAGTGAAAGGTGCTTTCAGAAGTTTTTTGTAAAAATTTTTTTCTGTTGATTTAAGATCCACATTGCAGGCATCTACTATTCCTGCCATATCTGTTATCACTTCTGCAGATGCAATTCCATTAGTGACGAAAATATTTTTTAAACCTGATTTTTTTGCCTCTATGGCAATGTCTCTGGCATAAGGATAAAAAACGGTTGGTTCATTGTATGTATATGAAATGGATTTGCAATTGTTTTTAATGGCAGAAGAAACAATCTCTTCCGGAGAAACAAAATTAAGAGTTTGAGATGCAGGACTTTGCTGAGAAATATGCCAGTTCTGACAAAACGGGCACTGCATATTGCAGCCTAATGTTCCAAGAGAAAGTGAAGTGCTTCCCGGTAAAAAATGATACAATGGTTTCTTTTCTATTGGATCTGAATGTATTGCAGCGGGATGACCATATACAAGATTTCTAAGTGATCCATTATCATTCTGATTGACACCACAAACTCCTGTCTGACCATTTCTCAACCGGCAGTAATGACTGCATAACCTGCAGATTATTCCTGATTTATAATCTGAAAAGAAAACCGGATTATCAACTCCTTTCATCTTCAGAGAATTTTTCAACTTCAAATAATTCAATTTCATCCAGTGTGTCTATGCAGTTTGAGTTCAAACCGGCCTTCCTGCAGAGATGGCTGAAAAAGATATCAAAATGAGGAAGCTTTTTCCATACGTCCGGAAGAAAAACAGCCCTGTTATAGCTTTTTCTGATTATAACTCCATGCTTATACGGTATAATTATGCTTTTTAAATCACCCGTATTTTCAAATTGTATTTTTTCTGGTTCAGACAGAATTGAAATCTCGATTATTATTTCTTCCAATTCACTTTTATTAACTGGATTGAACCGGGGATCATGAAATGCAGCAGATTTTGCATTGTGAATTATATCATCGATCAGTTTTCGATGTGGAAAAATTGAACCAATACATCCGCGAAGCTCATTTATTTCAGTACCGGATTCTTTTGATAGGGTTACAAAAGTAGCACGAGGGTTTATAAGTGCAGGACTAATTTTTATAAAATCCTCTTTTATGACTTTGTAGTTATTATCAAATTCTTCCAGGATTGCATTTCTGGCTATTTTTAATAGAATTTTTCCATCAATTTCTTCCATGATTATTTTCTCTGCTACTTATGAATATAAAATTACTACAAAATTATTAAATTGCATTATCAATTGGATAAATTCATTAGAAATCTATTAAAATACTGTCGGTGGGTTTATTTTTGTATCTAATAATTTTAAAATAAAATGAAGAAAAATGTTTTTGAAATTTGTGTTTACAATTACCAGTCTGCTCTGAATGCAAAGTTTGCAGGTGCTGACCGGATAGAATTGTGTGATAACATGTATGAAGGTGGCACGACTCCAGGCTATGGTATGATCAAGACTGTCAGATCCGCATTGAAAATTGATATAAATGTTATGATCAGACCAAGGGGTGGTGATTTCTGTTATGATGATAAAGAATTCGAAATAATGCAGGAAGATATCAGGATATGTAAAGATTTGCATGTCAACGGTGTTGTCTTTGGAATTCTAAAACCTGATGGTAATATCGATATTGAAAGGACATCGCAATTATACGAACTGGCAAAACCGATGAGTATCACTTTTCACAGGGCATTTGATGTGACTGTTGATTTATTCAGATCTCTTGATGTACTGATAGATGTTGGAATTGACAAAGTCCTTACATCAGGTGGGAGCAATACCGCAATCGAAGGAATTGCAGTCATCAGTCAGTTGATAGATAAATCTCAAAACAGGATTATTATAATGCCGGGGAGTGGCATAAATCCAGAAAATATCATTCAAATATCTCAAATGACGGGAGCCAATGAATTTCACATGTCAGGAAAAATGCCGGTTGATAGTAATATGGCCTATAGGAAGAGTGGGGTATCCATGGGTGGTATAAATGAAATAGATGAATATCAACTCATGATCAGCGATATTGATAAAATAAAAGAAACTATTCGAAGATTAGAAAATTTTTAGAAACTCAATATAGTTTCTGAACAAAATTAGGCAATCAAATAAAATCCATTAACAATTATCAAATCGCATCAATTCTTTCCAGAGTTGTCTTTATCATGTTATCTACAGTTTTATACTGGTCAGAACTGTATTTTTTAGTAGCCCGGTTTGCTATTATCGCGTTTACAGATAAAGCATTATGTCCCAGAAGTTTTGAGATACCGTAAATAGCCGAAGTTTCCATTTCAAAATTGCAAATGCCAAATCCTTTGAATTCAAAAGCAGCCAGCCTGTCTATCATTTCATGGATCTTCTGTTCAATCCTCAGTTGCCTTCCCTGCGGCCCATAAAATCCTCCGGCAGTCATTGTAATGCCCTGTATCAATCCTTTTCCAATCTTTTCCAATAGAAAATCACTCCCTTCGAAAATATAGGGAAAACAAATTTGATATAGACCTGGAAATTCTTCCTTCAGTCGACCCTCAAAACTGTTTTGAAATTCATTTTTTTCGTATTGATAAAAATTCATCAGACCGTCTATACCAAGACCGTGTGTTGATATTACCATGGAATCTATAGGAATATCTTCCCTTAAAGCTCCTGAAGTACCCATTCTGATTATAAAAATCGATTTTGGAACTGAGTTAATTGTACGTGTTTCAAAATCGATATTTTTTAATGCATCAACTTCATTAAGCATAATATCAATGTTATCAGGTCCTATTCCTGTCCCGATTACCGATATTCTTTTTGAACCAAGTCTGCCAGTGTGAGTGATAAATTCTCTTTTATGATTTTTGATTTCAATTTCATCAAAATATTTGCTAACCCTTTCGACACGGTCAGGATCCCCGACAGTTATAATAAAATCACCTATCTCATCAGGTTTTAAACCAAGATGATATATCCTGCCTTCTTTTGTGATTATCAGTTCACTTTCTTTAATCCCCATTTACAATACTTTTTGTTAAAATTATCTTATCTGCATTCCAGAATAATATTTTCTGTCTCAACTATTTCACTTTTATTTCCTGCTCTGTCGATCATATAGATTTTGTATGTCAGAGTATCGGTATTAATTCCCTCCACTACACTGCAAGGTGGAATATTATTGTTAAACAGACAGCAGGTAGTATATAATTTCAATTCGATTTCACCAGATATTCCATTCCCAATACCGGCATCAGCTATTTTTGGTATTTTAATGCTTTCGGCTTGTTTATTAGTTCTTGAATCGATGATGAAAAGATTTTGAAGTGAATCGGTTTGATCAAATCCGATATCTCCGTCACCATCTGTAAAATATAAAAAAATGATTAATGAATCAGTATTAAGACTTCCCTGCTTTATCGATTTTTTACTGATTCCCTTGTATTCCAGATGTGGCTCAACAGGAAAATGTGGGCTGTCTGTACATGAATTCATGCAAATGACCAGAATTGAAAATAAAGCCAATATTTTAATATTTCCCAGCATAAAAATTATAAGAAACAAATAACGACATAAAAAGTGTTTTATTCTAAATTAAACTCAACTTTTGAATTTTATTTGTGTTTGAAAAAAGTAGATGAGTTTTTTTTAAAAATAACTTTGCTAAACTCATTATTTATCAGAATTTGAATAATTCCTGATCATGATAGGGAAAAAAGATTTGGAAACAAAATATATCGATTACATAAAAGGAGCAGATATTTCATTTGATGAGCTTGCTATAGAGTTTTTTCATTATCAGAGTGAAAATAACAAAGTATATAAGGAGTTTCTTTCATTGTTTAAAAAAGATTTTTCTAATGTAAATGCAATTGAAGAAATACCATTCATGCCCGTTTCTTTATTTAAGAAATCTGTGATCAAGACCGGAGTTTGGAAAGAGGAAATTGTTTTTGAAAGCAGCTCAACTTCAGGTAATATTCCTTCCAGGCATTTTATAAGGAATCTTGAAGTTTACCGTAACAATTCTGTATATTGTTTTAATACTTTGGTTGGTGATATTGAAAACTATTGTTTTTTCGCACTTCTACCATCATATCTCGAAAAGAGCACATCGTCCCTGATTTATATGGCAGATCATTTTATGAAAACAAGCAATTGCGGGAAATTTTATAAAACAGATTACCATAGATTACACGATGATCTTAGATTATATTCCGGTGATAAAAAAATTATTTTACTTGGGGTGACATATGCTCTTTTGGAATTTGCAAAAATGTATAGCATTGACAGAGAAATGATTGTGATGGAAACGGGAGGTATGAAGGGTAGGGGACCTGAACTTCCAAGAGAATTGGTTCATGAAAAACTAATGAAGAGTTTTAATGTTCAGAAAGTGTATTCAGAGTATGGTATGGCAGAGTTGATGTCGCAGGCTTATTCGACAGGTGACGGAATTTTCACCTCTCCTCCTTCTATGAAAGTGTTAATCAGCGATATTTATGATCCATTTAGTTTTTTAAATGACGGGATACAGGGAAAAGTGAATATAATTGACCTGGCAAACTTTGATACCTGCTGCTTTATTGCAACTGATGATCTTGGAGTAAACATGAAGAAATACAGATTTAAAATTCTTGGCAGAACTGATGAAAGTGATGTCAGGGGTTGTAACCTGCTCTATGTTTAGTTTTTTTAATTATACCTGGATATTATCACCCAAAATCTTATAGAATATTTTGTCAGCATTTTCAATTCTTTCCTGACCTTTGCCGGTTAGTATACTATATTTTTTAGTGTAGAATTTCAATTCTTCTTCATAAAGCCTGAACAGTACATCCCTGTCGTTTGGATTTTCCCTGAATTCCGAATACTCCCAGGCTACATCCGGGTAGCATAAAATATAATGGTCATAATGCCTTGATTCTATTACTGACAGTATCTCTTTGTTGATTTTATTAAATTTTACCTTTGACCATATCTTGATGGTTATCAGATCTGTGTCGCATATTATATATTGAGGATTAATAATTTTGATCAGGTTTTCTTCACTTCTGATCTGTCCTCTCGCAATTTTTAGAAGGTCGGTGTAACTATATTTTCCTCCCGTTTTTTTTAAATACTCAACTGCAAATTCATTTATTACCGGAATATTAAATTTTATACTAAAATGACCGGCAATTGATGTTTTTCCTGTTGATTCAGGTCCGGTTATGACAATTTTTACCATACTTCTAAATCAAAATTTGTTTAGAGTATATTCTTTCCAAAAATAAACTGCATAAGCGGTAAAACAAATAACCGATGATAGTCCCTAAAAGCGCACCTGCTAAGACATCAATGGGATAATGTACTCCTACGTAAACCTGAGCAAATGCAATTATAGCAGCCCATACAAGGAATAAAAATGCGTATTTTCGGTAAATGCCAAGAATGATTAGGTAAAAAAACACACCCATGGCAAAATGATTGCTTGCATGTGATGAAGGAAAACTGTATCCTCCTCCACAATTGACTCTTAGTATCAAATCCGGATTTTCCTGAGGAGCATTACAGGGGCGGAGCCTCTCAACTGAAGGCTTTATGATGGAAGAGCTTGTATAATCAGCAATTCCGGTACCGGTGAAGGCAAATAAAACTATCAGTATTCCTTTCTTCTTAAGATTGAATATGAAGAAACTTATTAAGAATAAATATAGGGGCAACCAGACAATTTTGTTCCGGAAAAAAACGAGAATTAGGTCAAAAGTCCTGTTTGACAGATCCTGATTTATAAACTCAAATATATATCTATCTATGTGTAATAAAGTATCCATAGAGGGCAAAACTACAATATTTCATTTAGATTCAGAATCAAATGAAACAAATTGTAATAAATTTTATTAAATACTGGTTCTTCTTATTTCTTTTTGGACCTGGATACCATAAAAATTAACCAGATGCCAATTGAAACAGGGATTGCGAGTAAAACTACCAAGGTAAATATCATCCAGAAGTCAGCCTGAGCCCAATTGATCAGATTTATCATATCAAAAGTTTTAGTTTGAAAAATTTTGCGTTAAATTAAGGATATATTCGAAAATCACAAAAATATTTTGAATAAAATGCGACTATACTATTGAATTAGTTCGTCTGCAAAGTAAATATAAAAAATATTATTAATACTAAGAACTGCCTGTTTCTGAAGATAAACATATTTGCTGTATTCCAATTTTTTAAGATAAATGTTTATAAAGTATATAGTTTTAACAGCAATTAAGAATTAAATATAGTACCTGAACAGGAAAATATTTTTTATAATTATAAAATCAAATTATTATATTTAAAAATATTCAGTTAATTTTGCCCCATTGTTTTAATTAAATAAAACGAAATTAAATTTTTCTAATAAAAAACTTTAAAATGAAAAAAATTATTTTTTATGCGTTAATGTTGTCAGTTTTTGCATTTGCAATTTCTGCATGCGGAGGTAAAAAAGAAGCTCCTGCAAATGAAGTTAAAACTGAAACCACAACAACTCCTGCAGAAACTGCAACTGCAGCTGTTGATTATACAAAATGGACACCAAATTTTGAAAATGGAAAAAAAATCTATGCTAAAACCTGTATGACCTGTCATTTTGCAGGTGTAACTGGTGCACCGGCTTTACAACCAGAGAAATACAAACTGGAAGACTGGCAAAAAAGAGCTGACATGGGTATAAACGTTTTGATGACCCATGCTATAAACGGTTATACAAACCCGGTAACAAAAAATCTTATGCCTGTTAAAGGAACTTGTGTGACTTGCACAGAACAAGACCTTTTTGATGCTATCAATTATATGTACAGGGAAGCAAAAGCAGTTTTTAAGAATTAAAAAACACTTTCTTATTAAAAAAGGTATTTTAGCAATAGTTAGAATACTTTTTTTTTGCTACTGTTTTTCTATTAAATTTAAAAAATATAAGATGAGGAATTTAATTATAGTTTTGATATTTGGTTTTTTGATTGTAGCATGCAATACAAAACCTGAGTTCAAACCTCGCCCTATCGACCATGAAAACGATCTGTGCGCAAAATGCTTGATGAAAATTGGTGAGGACCATTATGTTGTACAGACCATGAATAAGAATGGTGATGTCAAGTTTTTTGATGATTTCGGATGTTTTGCAAAGTATAATCAGGGAGTGCTCTGGGAAAGGTTTTCACAGGGTGAAAAACCCAAAACCTGGATCACTGATGCTGAAACAGGTGAATGGCTCGAAATTGAAAAGGCTTTTTTCAGATATGGAGATAAGAGCCCAATGAATTTTGGATTTGGAGCAATGAAACAACAAAATGAAGGATTTATGAGTTTTGAAGCTGCGATGAAGTACTTTAAAGATAATAATTTCAGTAAACTGGATGACAAACTGAGTGGAACTTTAAAAACTGATACTTCGGGGTTAAAAAATGAAAAGGATAAAAAGGATGAACAAAGTTCCGGTAAATGCGGTGAAGGAAAATGTGGACCAGGTAAATGCGGTGGTTAAACCTGGAATTGGAATTCAATTAAATTCTGCTTCAGAATAATATAGATAACTTCTGCTCTTTACGTGACAGGGAAAGATTGATTTGATTTTATTATTTTTAATTAACTATTTACCATTTATGACCATGTCCCTCCCCAAGTAGCTTGGGGATTGATGGATTTACAATTATAAACAGAGATTTAAATGTTAAAATATTTTATTATTTATTTCTTTTAGTTTACTTTTGCCTGCAAATATTTTAATTCACAATTTAAATTTTAAAACTATGAGTAAAAGAGATGAACTAATAGCAAAATATGCTGATGAGTTTAAGAAAATGAATATTGCTTTTGATATGGATTTGCTGACAAAAGTCACAGTAGGATTAGGCCCTTCAATTTACAATGATGACTCTTCAACAGTTTCATGTTCAGATGAATTTGAATTACAAAGACTCATCGATAATTTCCTGGTAAAAAAACTGGGACTTAAAAAATCAGCTGATGAAATGATGGCTGCTGCAAAAGAAGTGTGTGCACAACTAGGTACTTCCAATAGAAATAAGTACAGGGCTATGTTTTACTATCTTCTTGTTAAGAAATTCGGTATGGAATCTGCATACTAAATTAAAAAAAAAGGAGCTGCAAACTGCAACTCCTTTTTTTTTATTTTCCAAGTATCAGGGGTAAACCATCTTTTCCGCTTCCTATTATCACAGTTTTCGAATTTGGTGATTCTGCAAGTTTAAGAGTTGCTTCAATACCTTTATCTTTTAAGATGTTTTCCGTTAATGAGCTATTGAGTATCTGATTTGCTTTTGCTTTAGCTTGTGCTTCTATAATTCTTCTTTCGGCTTCTTTTCTTTCTTTTTCGAGTCTATACTCATATTCCAGAGATTCCTGCTCCTGCTTCAATTTGTTTTCAATAGCAGTCTTCAGTGTCTGCGGTAAAGCTACCTCCCTTATCAACACTGCATCAAGGATAATATATTTCTTTTTTAAAGCCGCACTGGTTTGGGTGAATATTTCATCCTGTATGGCTTCCCTTTTTGTTGAATACAATTCTTCAGGTAGATATTTACCTATGACTTCTCTTGTTGATGATCTGATCTCAGGTTTTATGATCGATTCATGAAAATTCTTACCGATTTTTGTATGAAGGTTGCCAATATCATCTGCAACCGGATAAAATCTGTATGATAAGTCGACTTTAATATTAAGGCCGTTTCTGGATAAAACTTCAAGTTTTTCAAAACTTTCCATTATCCGGGTATCATAAATGTACATTGTATTCCAAGGCATAATTACGTGAAAACCCTCGGAATATATCTTATCTTTCTCCAGCCCTCCCGAAAATCTTTTAAAAAGAACACCTTTTTCTCCGGGATTTAGAGTAAGAAAGGATTTTCCGCTGACAAGCAATATAATTACAAGCAATACGAAACCGATCACTAAAATTCGGATCATTGATGAAGGTAGTTCAATTTTGTTCCTGTTTTGATTTAGTATATCCATATTTTTTAATTAATTGATTATAATACAAAGATATTTTAAAAATGATAAGAAACCTAATAATTACGCTTATAGAAGGCAAATCATCGATTAACCACAGATAATGATGTTGAAATGGATTTTATTATAGCTTCAGTGTCGTGGTCTTTCATGCACCTGAAATGCTTTTTAGGACAACTGTCAAATCCGATCTTCGAACAAGGTCTGCATGTCAGATCAACTTCATAATTATAAGATTTTGATAAATTAGGACCGTAATATGCATACATACCAAATTCCGGTACAGTATTACCCCAGATCACATGTACTTCCTTTTTCAGGGCTGCCCCCAGATGCATCATGCCTGTGTCAGAACTGACAAGAAGCCTGCTTTTTTCAATAATGTAAGCAGATTCCTGTATTGATAATTTGCTGCACAGATTAATAACCTTGTCGCTGCATTTCTTTTCGATTTCATGTGATTCCTCAAGTACATCATTGCCTCCAATGAGTACAACTTTTGAATTGATACTCTCAATTATTCTGATTGCAAGAGAAACCGGTATTTTCTTTGTAAAATGCTTTGCCCCCAGCGAAAAACAATAATACTCTTCAGGCATTTCTGTTTGGATGATAAATGAAGGGATTTCAGGATAATAAAACTCAAGTTCATCAGAAAAATCAGTATTATAAGACTTATCTATAGTTCTGAGATATCTTTTAACAATATGCGGGATAATGATTTTTCTTTTAAAATTCACCATCAGCCATTTACTGAGATTGTATTTGTTAAGTGTAGAGCTTTTAACCTTTAGCTTAAGTTTTATTATAAATGACCGCAGATTATTGTGAAGATCAAATATCCTGTCATAATTTTCCTCACTTAACTGCTTTATAATCTCATTTAAATCATTATCGAACAGATAGACTTTATCAATATATGGATTTTGCCTGATAAGGCTTTCATTGGATTTTTTTGTAAGATAATGCACTTCAGCATCAAGATAAAGTTTTGCATATTTTATAGCAGCGCTTGTGAGAATAATATCACCTATAGAGCTTAATCTTATTATAAGTACTTTCAATAGTCAGGAGATTTATGAAATACATTTTGTCAAATAATTGTCAAATTTAATGAATGAAAATCGAAAATATGGTCTGAATTGTAAAAAACTTCAAAAAAAAGAGCCTGCCCTTCTTGGACAAGCTCTTATTAAAAGTATTATGACTTATTAATTTTATGATGCATTGTCTTTCAAAAGCTCTTTCTCAATAACATCAATGAATGATGATTTTGGCAAGGCACCTACCTGCATCATTGGCTGCCCTTTGACAGGAATAAACAGGATGCTTGGGATACTTCTGATTCCAAAGACACCTGCGAGCTGCTGTTCTTTCTCAGTATCAAGCTTGTATATTTTAACTTTTCCTTCATATGTATCAGAAAGTTCTTCAAGTACAGGAGCTACCATTTTGCATGGTCCGCACCAGTCTGCATAAAAATCGATAATAGCCGGGACATTGTCCTTGTAATTCCATTCCTTTTCTGATGTATAATCAAAAATGTCTTCAATAAATTGTTGATTTGTTAATTTAATAGTGGGCATAAATTTTTTTTTAATGATTAATTATATTTGAGTTAAGAAAAATTTAAATTTTAAGACTAACAATAATTATTAAATAATGTTCATTATCTGCAAATTATTTTTAAATATAGAAGTTAAATTAATATTTAATGTAAGAGATCAAAGCTAAAATGAATCAAGTTTTAATTTTATGTAATAATAGCTTTTTATTTACTTTTGCAGAAAATGAAAACTGCAACTTGCATTATTTTGTTTTAATAACAATATAATAGAAGCATAAGTGTAATTAATTAGGAAATTAAGAGAAGTATCGAAAATTTATTTGAACAATTGATAAAATTATGAGATTGGAAGACCTCGGGTTTAATCCGGAACTTGAAAGATTCATGAAGGAAATAGGGTTAGGTGACTTTGAAGCAGGAAGAGTAATAGCAGAACACAGGGAGCGATACATAATAATGGCTGCTGATGGTGAATTTGAAGCTGAGATAACCGGGAATATGCGTTTTTCAGCCAAAACACGGGAAGATTTCCCTGCTGTAGGAGATTGGGTTGCCATTACTACCTATGAACCTGATTTTGCAATAATCCATAAGATACTGCCGAGAACCTCAGTTTTAAAACGGCAGGCAGTTGGAAAATTTGGGGAAATACAAATAATAGCGTCTAATCTTGATTGTGCATTTTTAGTTCAGGCAGTAGACAGAGATTTTAATGTCAACAGACTCGAAAGATATATGACCATCTGCTTTTCTTCCGGGGTCACACCCATAATAATACTTAGTAAGACAGATTTGGCTGATCATGATCGATTAACTGATATTTTGGAAATCGTCAAATCGAGAATTAAAGATGTTACAGTTATCACTATCAGCAATGTGACGAATAACGGATATGAAATTGTAAATTCGGTTATTGAAAAAGGAAAAACATATTGTTTGCTCGGTTCTTCCGGAGTTGGAAAATCTACATTGATTAATAATCTTTCAGGCAGGAACCTGATGCGAACAGATACAATCAGCTCAAGTACTAATAAAGGTAAACATGTTACCAGCCACAGGGAATTGATCATTTTGCCAAATGGCGGGATCCTTATCGATACTCCGGGAATGAGGGAAGTTGGTATTGCAGATTCTGATAGCGGTTTGGAAATTACTTTTGAGCATATAGTAAATCTGGGTAAAAACTGTAAATTTAAAGATTGCAAACATATAAATGAGGCAGGATGTGCCGTCATTGAGTCTGTTGAGAATGGAGAAACAGACCAGGCCAGCTATGAAAATTTCCTGAAAATGGAAAGAGAAAAAGCATATTTTGAAACAACAATTGCAGAAAAAAGAAGAAAGGAAAAGATATTTGGAAAAATGATAAAAAAATATAAAAAACTAGACTGGAAGTAACAAGGAAGAGTTTTAGTTCCTGTCTTAAAAATAAGTCAGGAAGTCTGGTTACTAGTTTTTAATTCTATAAATTCAAATTTTCAATAAAGAAAAAAATTATGAGATCAAGAAAAGAGATTAAAGAAAGTTATAAGGAAATGAAGTTTCAAATAGGAGTATATCAGATCAGGAATATTTCCAACAATAAAATATTTATAGGGAGCAGTACAAACCTGGCTGCAATATGGAATAGACAAAAATTTCAGCTTAATTACGGATCTCACCCTAATTCAATTTTACAAAAAGAGTGGAATGAATATGGCCAGGAAAATTTCGTTTTTGAGGTAATCAGCGAAATAAAACAGGATGATGATAAACCAATGAATTATCAGAAGGAAATAAAATCACTCGAAGCCATGTTCATTGAAGAACTTAAGCCTTTTGATGACCAGGGATTTAATGAGAAAATAAAAAAATGATTGTTTAATAATACCAGGCAAATATTTAATCAAATTTGACGGTATAAACGATTATGGTTTCCATATCAGGCGCAGGGGGCAAACGGGGGCTTTCGCGCATTGGTGGGACCCCGCTTTGGCGTGGCCGAAACCCTTCCGGCGTTAAAGTCAGGAGAATTACGACTGTAATTGCTTTTATTACTGCGTGGATTGCAGTAAAGATCTTTTTAAAAATAGTAGAAAACTATGGATTCAAACATTTCGGATATTACAGGATACTGATTGGAATAATCTTTTTATTGATAATGAGATAGATGTCCACATTTAGAAGAATATAAATCATACTTTCAAAACACTTTTAAAATGATGCCTGTTTGCATTAATATTTAAAGCGGTTTGAACCACATTTAAGCTTTTATATATAATTGAAATTTTTATTTGGAATTCAAACTAAAATAATTCAACAAATAAACAATAATTCAGGTGCATTTTCTCGTTAGAACTTTATTAATTTTTTATAATTAACATGCCGGTAATTTAGCTGGCCGGCAAATTGAATTTAATGGAAGCGTTTCAGTACACATATATTGACATTTTTATTAGCCTTGTTTTAGCCTCAATTATGTTTGGCCTTGGATTGTCTTTGACTGTTTCCAGCTTCAGGAATATATTGGTCTATCCAAGAGCATTTTTTATTGGATTGAGTTCACAGATGATAGCATTGCCTGTTATCGCATTTTTAATTCTGTTATTTTCAGATATTCCGGATGTATATAAAGTAGGAATAATGATACTTGCAGTGTGTCCGGGAGGAACCACATCTGGTTTTGTTACATATTTGTTCAAGGGGAATGTCGCATTATCTATATCCCTCACAGCCATAAACAGTGTATTGACAATATTTACAATACCTTTTGTTGTAAATTTTTCGCTTCAGTATTTTATGAAGCAGGATTCTAATCTTCATCTGCCAATCCTGGATTCTTTCATTCAGATTTTCCTGGTTACCTTACTCCCAGCATCTCTTGGTGTATTTGTGCACAGGATAAAGCCCAACATTGCTAAATTTCTGGAGAAACAATTGAAATATATCCTGATGGTGCTTCTTGCAATAGTATATTCTGTCAAATTTTTTGCCGGAGAGCAGTATGGTGGAACTGGAATCACTGCAGCTGAAGCATGGACTATTTTTCCTTATACTTTGATTTTCAATGTAGCATGTTTTATTTTAAGCATTGGCTTCGGTAAGTTAACACGACTCACAATTCGCGATGCTTTTACAATAGCAATCGAAGTCACACTTCACAATACAACCCTTGCATTGTTGATAGCAGGTACTTTGCTTCACAATCAGGAAATGGTAAAACCAGCTCTTGTTTACTCAATGTTTTCTTTCTGGTCCGCTATATTATTTGGAATAATCACAAAGCTGATTTATAAAGATAAATTGAGTTTCGAAAAGTAAGAATTTTATTTAGTTTGACCATAACCACGTGATATATATTGTAAATTTTACCTCTTCTGACACAAACAGAAGTTTTTAGACGTTAATTTGTTAAAATGGCCAATTATTTTTATTTAAATAAAATCTCAAATGTTTGCATTGAGTAATTTAAATAATAATTTTGCGAAGTTTTTCATTAACCTGAACCTGGACTGGCTTTAAATTGTTTATATTTCAGGATGTTAGAAGAAATCAGGGATATAATAATACTTAAATCAAAATCAAAAATAATTACAATGAAGTACTTTTTAATTTTACTAATCGGCATGTTTGCCTTGAATTCATTTTCCCAGGTGCATATCTGCGGAACTAAGGATGATGGTTCAATGATGGAAAGACTTGAAGCCAACAAGCGCATTATGGATCAGCATATAAATTTCAGGGGAGATAATGACTGGATTTATGTTCCTGTTCAGTTTCATATTGTCAGCAATGCTGATGGTGTAGGTGGAGTAGAAGAACGCAAGTTGATAGAGGAACTTTGTACAATAAACAAGAATTACCTGCCTAATAAAATGAAATTTTACTTTACTCCTGAATTCAATTATATTAAGCATAATCTTTTATACAGTGATCCCGGTGCATCATTTGCCGAAGCTAAAATTAAAACTTCAAAAAATAAAAATGCGTTGAATATTTTCATTGTCGATAATATTGCTAGTGGTTCGGGATTTGGCCAGGTATTGGGATACTATTCTCCCTTGCTTGATGTAATCGTGATCAGAAAGAACCAGATTGGAATCAGTGAACAAACAGTATCGCATGAGATCGGACACTTTTTCAGTCTCGCACATCCATTTTATGGCTGGGAAGAAAATCCCTATAATGCTGTCACTCATGGTAATCCTTTGAAAATACAGAAAATTCAATGGGGTGGGGTGAATTTTGACATTGAACTGGTCAACAAATCCAATTGCAATACCGCTGCTGATAAATTGTGCGATACACCTCCTGATTACAATTTTGGAATTGTCGATCCAGAGCAAAACTGCAAACTCAACGGACCTATTCTGGATTTTAATAAAGATACAATTAAAACACAGGAAAACAACTACATGAGTTATTTTTTCAATTGTGGCAAATATCAGTTTACCCCAATGCAGGTAGCCGCCATGAGAGCAGATTTTCTGCATTCATTGCGTGCTTACATTCGGACAGGTGTAATTCCGGATACTACTCTTATAAATGCCTCTGATTTTAAAGTGATTTCACCATTTGAAAATGAAACAACAGCTTTTTACGATCAGGTTACACTGGATTGGGATGATATGCCGGGGGCAACACATTACCTGGTTTCAATTTACCCTCCGAGTGCCCCTAACAATATTAAATATATCATAGTGAAATCTGAATCCAAACTTGTATTATCAGATCTTGAAAAGAATAAAAAATACACCTGGCATGTAAAACCTTATAATGTCGGAAATACATGTACAAATAAATTAGGTCCTGCAAATTTTAAAACAGGGGCTTATACAGTTGGAATAGAGGATGAATTGAATGCCGGAGAAGATTTTGAGATATTCCCTAATCCTGTTAGTGACGGGCAACTGTATTTGTATTCAAGATTTTCCAGCAGTGATGTTCAACTGAGAATGTATAATTCATTGGGACAATTGGTAGAATCTAAAGAAATAGATTTAACAGCAGGCACTAATTCTCTTAATTTGACTAAATCTAATTATCAGCACGGTTTTTACAATTTAGTTTTAAAAACAAAAGAACGTGATTATATTCGCAGAATAATTATTCAGTGATACATTTTTCAATTAGAAAATCATACAAATAATGAATTTACACGAATATCAGGCTAAAGAAATTCTTGCATCATATGGTGTACCCGTTCAAAGAGGCATTATGGTAGAATCAGTCGATGATGCATTGAAAGCCAGTGAGCAGTTGAAAGCCGAAACAGGCACTACCGTTTGTATTGTAAAAGCCCAGATCCATGCTGGTGGCAGAGGCAAGGGAGGAGGAGTTAAGCTTGCAAAAAATGCAGAAGAAGTCAAAACTCATGCAAGGAATATCCTGGGTATGATGCTCAAGACACCTCAGACTCCGGGAGGAATTAACGGACCTGGAAAACTTGTCAGAAAGATACTCATTGCAGAAGATGTATATGTACCGGAATATTCATTATGTAAGGAATTTTATATTTCTATCCTGATGGACAGGCAAAACAGGAAGAATGCGATCATATATTCTACTGAGGGAGGAATGAACATAGAAGAGGTGGCTGAAAAAACACCTCACCTTGTATTTAAGGAACACATCGATCCAGCACTTGGATTCCAGGAGTTCCAGGCACGGAAGATAGCCTTTAACCTTGGATTGTCAGGTAATGCTTTCAAAAATATGGTGAAATTCATCAAAAACCTTTATAAAGCTTATCTTGGTGCTGATGCCACTCTCATTGAAATAAATCCTGCACTGAAAACAGGCAATGATGATATAATAGCTGTTGATGCTAAAGTCAGTATTGAAGAAAATTCACTGTACAGGCATCATGATATTATCACGATGAGGGATGAGACAGAAGAAGATCCTACTGAAGTAGAAGCCAAAAAATTTGACCTCAATTATGTAAAGCTGGATGGCAATGTAGGCTGTATGGTGAACGGAGCAGGCCTTGCAATGGCAACTATGGACCTCATTAAACAATCAGGAGGCTCCCCTGCCAATTTCCTGGATGTCGGAGGGACAGCTGATGCCAACAGGGTAGAGCAGGGCTTCAGAATAATCCTGAGTGATCCTAATGTTAAAGCAATTCTGGTAAATATCTTCGGAGGTATCGTCAGAGCTGACAGGGTAGCACAGGGAATTATAGATGCATATAACAATATCGGTGATGTGAGGGTTCCTATTATTGCCAGACTCCGAGGAACTAATGCCGAAAAAGCCAAAGACCTCATCGAGGAGAGCGGTTTGAAAGTGCATTATGCAATTGAATTTCAGGAAGCAGCTGACCTTGTAAAAAAAGTCTTAAGTTAATAATTTTCATAGATAAAGAAAGCCACTCATTCAGGTGGCTTTTTTAATGTTTATCAAAAAGCAAAAGCACATACAGTAAATAAATTGCCTCACTTAAATATCAATATTAAAGAAAATTACAAAGGATATATCTGGGCTTTTACTTCTGTCCTGGCAGTTTCAAATGTTTATATTTTCAGCAAAATTGCTCTTAATGAGATAAATATTATCCAGTTCGGATTTTACTGGTTTGGCTTCGGTCTTTTATGGTTTATTCTATTTGCCAATTTCAGGGGGATCATATCAAAAATAAGAAAAATCCCAAAGAAAACCTATAGAATTTATCTTCTTGTAGGCTTACTTGAGACCATTTCCACAACATGTATTTTCTATGCAATTGATTTAATAGAAAATCCATCTGTGACTTCATTTTTGACAAACCTTACTCCTGTTTTGGTGACAATTATGAGTTTTTTCATTTTAAAGGAGACTTTTTCAAAAATTGAAATAGCAGGTGTTTTCATGGCAATAACCGGTGCTTTTATAATAAGCTATATAGGCAATACAAGTATTGACAGTTTTCTGCTATCCGGATCAGAATATGTGTACATCTCATCATTTACAGGAGCTATTCTGATGATTATTGTGAAAAAGAATATCAAAACTTTAGAACCTCAATTGCTTACTCTGAACAGAACCGTTTTCCTGTCTTTCTTTTAAGTTTTGTTCATGTTTTTAACTTCACAGGATTTCCGGTTATCATCAAAATCATTTTATGCACTGACAGCAGGTTCCTTTCTGGGTCCTTTTCTTAATACTATTGCTGCCTATCATGCTTTAAAATATCTGGAAGCATATAAGCAGTCGATCATAAATACGTCAAAAAATTTGTTTGTACTTTTAGGTTCATTTTTGTTTTTTGGAAAATTCCCATTAAAATTTCAGATAATAGGAGGCATTTTTACAATTGCAGGAGTGCTGTTGGTTTCCTTTGGTAAAATTAAAAATAAAGATTAAGGCAGCAGTAAATTGGGGGGCGCGCTGGGGTTGTCAACGGCCAATAGTTATCATTTATTTCAATACCCCAGTTTCTTCAGGGTTTTTTCATCATTTCTCCAGTCTTCGAGTTCCTTTACTAAAAGTTCAAGGAATACTTTTGTGCCGAGAAACTCTTCAATATCTTTGCGGGCAAGGGTCCCAAGTTTTTTTATCATTTCACCCTTACTTCCTATAAGTATGTGTTTTTGGGATTTTCTTGAAATGAATATATTTGCCTGTATATAGATCAGTTTTTCATTTTTACTCACAGCATCTCTCCATTCATCTATAACTACCTGAACAGAGTAGGGGACTTCCTTCTGGTAGAGTATCAAAATCTTTTCCCTTATGATTTCTTCAACAAAAAATCTCTCAGACTTATCGGTGAACTGGTCTTTGGGATAATATGGTGGACTGGTTGGAATGATCTCTTTTAGCTTTTCAATCAAATGGTCGGTATTGAAACCCAATTTAGCAGAAATAACAAAAACATCAGTAAAACTAATCACCTCTTTCCATTTACTGATAAGTTCCTGTATCTTTTCCTCATTACCCAGATCCATTTTGTTGATAACAAGAAATTTTGGTGATTCTGAACCCTTGACACTATCAATGAATTTCTGCCCGTAGCTCAGGTCATCATATATGTCGGTGATAAACAAAATAGCATCTGCATCTTCGAAGCTGCTGTAAATGTATTTATTCATCGATTTCTGCAATTCGTACGCAGGTTCGAATATAACCCCGGGGGTATCTGAAAATATAAGCTGGTGCTCATCATCATTGTAAATGGCGAGCATTCTTTGTCTTGTGGTCTGGGGTTTGGAAGTCACAATAGCAAGTTTCTCTCCTATCAGTTGATTCAACAGGGTTGATTTTCCTACATTGGGTTTTCCTATTATATTTATGAAACCAGCTTTGTGCATATCAATAAAGATTTTTTTGTTTTTCAGATAAATATTTTTCTATAAATTCAAAAATAAATGATGGTTTCATAATTCTCCATTCAAGCTTATTGAGTTTCTCATCAATTTCCATGTACCTGTCAATTTTGTACTTTTTAAATTCCTTTCTGACATGGTCAAGCAAATTGATGTTGACAATCCATCCTTTTTCTTCAATTACTTCCTCAAACCATTCCTCATAATAGTCGGTCTCATCAGCGTGAAAATTGAGAACATTGTCGCTTATGAGCAGAAATTTTATAATGCCTTCCGACATCAGGTGTTCAGCGATATTTCTCTTTAGAAACATGATGTCGTTGTATAATGCATCATTCCACTCCCCCAGAAGCTCTATTATTGCGAATTTGGCTTTATAGTCTGCCCATATTATTTTCAGATACAATGTGGCTGAACCAAAATCATCCCATTGCGGATGTATATAGTAATTGTAAATAGCATTATGGTAACTGAACTCATCATAAACCCTGCGATAAAAAGGAGAGTGAGGGTCTTCTTCCGATATATATTCATCCCTCCAGATAAAAAAGGGTTCTATGTCATGCATGGATATTGATAATTTTAATCATCAAATTTTAAAACTTCGATGAAAGCTTTCTGTGGCACCTGGACTTTTCCAAATTCTCTCATTCTCTTCTTGCCTTTTTTCTGCTTTTCGAGCAATTTTCTTTTCCTTGTAATATCACCACCATAACACTTGGCTGTAACATCTTTTCTGAGTGCGGAAAGTGTTTCCCTTGCCACTACATTTTGTCCTATAGCAGCCTGTATTGCAATCTTAAACTGTTGCCTCGGCAACAGGTCGCGGAGCTTCGCAACCATCTTTCTGCCCATTGTCTGAGCTTTGGAACGGTGAATCAGAATTGAAAATGCATCTACCGGTTCTCCATTCAGCAAAATATCCATTTTTACGAGATCAGATCTCCGGAAATCCTTGACAAAATAATCAAAGGAAGCATAGCCTTTGGATATAGATTTCAATTTGTCATAGAAATCAAGAACTATTTCTGCAAGCGGAATTTCAAACATCATTTCAACCCTGTCAGTGGTCAGATAATTCTGATTGAGCAATACTCCCCGCTTATCAAGGCAAAGGTTCATAATAGCTCCTATGTAATCAGGTTTGGTAATGATCTGAGCTTCGATGTATGGTTCTTCTACGTAATCCAGCATGGTCGGATCAGGAAGATCTACCGGGGTATGTATAATAAGTTTTTCACCTTTATTTTTGTAAGCATAATACGTAACGTTTGGAACAGTGGTTAGCACTTCCTGGTCATATTCCCTGTAAAGGCGCTCCTGTACAATTTCCATGTGCAATAGTCCAAGGAATCCGCACCTGAATCCGAAGCCCAGAGCATTGGATGTTTCAGGTTCCCATACAAGTGAAGCATCATTGAGCTGAAACTTCTCAAGGCTGTCCCTCAGATCTTCAAAATCATCATTGTCCATAGGATAGATTCCGGCAAAGACCATTGGTTTGACATCCTCGAATCCATGGATAGGTTCCATGGCAGGGTCATCATATTTTGTTATTGTATCACCAACCTTTATCTCTTTAGATTCTTTGATACCTGTTATAATATATCCCACGTCACCGCACGAAAGTTCCGGTTTTGGCACCTGTTCCATTTGCAGTATGCCTATCTCATCAGCCCCGTATTCCTTGCCGGTATGATAGAATTTTACCTTGTCATTTTTCTTTAAAGTGCCGTTAAATATCCTGAAGTAAGCTATTACACCCCTGAATGAATTGAAAAGTGAATCAAATATCAGTGCCTGAAGGGGTGCTTCGGGATCTCCTTTAGGAGGATGTATCTTTTTTACAACAGCTTCAAGAATCTCTTCCACTCCTTCACCGGTCTTGCCGCTTGCCAGAAGTATGTCTTCCAGATCACAACCGATCAGATCGATTATCTGGTCCTGAACCTCTTCTATCATCGCATTTGGCATATCGATTTTATTCAGCACAGGTATAATTTCGAGGTCATGACCGATGGCCAGATAAAGATTTGAAATAGTCTGTGCCTGTATGCCCTGTGTCGAATCTATAACGAGCAGAGCACCTTCACAGGCTGCAATCGATCTTGACACCTCATAAGAAAAGTCAACGTGTCCCGGAGTATCGATGAGGTTCAGAACATATTTCTCACCATCTTTGCTCTCATAATACATTTGGATGGCATGACTCTTGATGGTGATACCCCTTTCCCTTTCCAGATCCATATTATCGAGAGTCTGAGTTGTCATGTTGCGTTCTGAAATCGTATGAGTAAATTCCAGCAACCTGTCAGATAGTGTGCTTTTGCCGTGATCGATGTGAGCGATAACACAAAAATTCCTTATATTTTCCATTTTCTTCATAGGAGTGCAAAGATATGACAGGAATTGAATGTTGAGGTAATAATATGCAATATTTTTGATTATGTATAGATAAATGGAATATATGTTTATGTATTTGAATATGTCAGGGAATAAGAATTTTGAAGTATTAGTGGTTAATGGCCACTCGTAAATAAAATATCGAATAGAGTTAACAATTGAGTCTAAACCCTTTTATGCTATTCTTTCGTATTACTATTTTAAAAATACTGGTATTTGCCATAAATGCAAAAGTATCTTTATTTATGAATTATTGATCAAATCAAGATAGGAATTCAGAGCAATAAGATAACACAGATCAGACTCAACAAAGGCAATAAAATTCAAAATAAAATACAAAAGTTTAAATTAGGGAATACAGAATATTTGGTTTTTAGCCCCTAATACAAGCAGGAAAGGAAAGAAATTAGTTTGGATTAAGTCAATGTGTGAATGATGTAACTTATTTTAAAAGAGGTATAAAGCTTTTCCAAATTAATGTACGCACCTTTGTAATGTTGTGAAAATTCGTTCGCAATTTAAAATTCAAAAAAATGAATACAACAGAAGTAAAAGGAAACTGGAATGAGCAGAAAGGTAAACTCAAACAGAAATTTGCAAAATTAACAGACGATGATCTGATGTTCGCTGAAGGTAAAAAAGACGAAATGCTTGGCAAACTTCAAATTAAACTTGGCCAAACCAAAGAAGAATTGCACAAGATCATGTCAGGGGATTAAAGATCTGCCTTTTGACTATGTATCGTTTGGAGAGAAATTGATCAAACGGTGCTTTTTTTTGGTAAATCAATATTAATTTTAAACAGAAAAAACCGTACAAAAAAAATGATAAAGACAATTTTAGAAAAAAATATCGGATGACTGTCCATCATGTGTGTTTGGATCAGTTTATTCGTAATATACCCGATAAAGTTTTTATAAGCATGATTAATAGAATTTCAAAGACCTTAATAAACTGACAAATAGAAAGTGTGCCGGTTTTGCCAGATCTTGCTGAAAATTAACAGTTTTGCCATATACCGTGCAGTTTTTAATAATGAAACAAAGTCAATTTCCAATTTGCAAACCGGTAGCAATGAACTTAGTCGGGATCAAAAAGAAAATTTGAATATGTTAAAAGATGCAAAAATAAATGACTAATATTGAATTGCTTTTTGAAGATTTGAATCTTGTATCTAATTGGTTTTTAAATAAAATAATTTATTATAATCAGAATGCAAAATCTAAGATATATGAAACGAATATTAATACTTTTTATCATTTTTTCAGGCTTAACAAATTGTAGTTCTAAACTATATATATCGGAACTAAAGGATTATAAGTCAATTGAAAATGTGAAAATAGGAATGCCGATAAATACTGCAATAGGCATCGCTAAAAAGAAACACTTTAAAGAAAAAAAAGAAAGGCTTGTATATGAGGACGAAGAAAAAGAATATGAGTATGTAGTTTATAATGATGACTCAAAAAAAGTGGCTTTATTTAGTTTTAATGGAGGCTATGATAATCAGACAAAAAATAAGGTTTACAGAATCGTAATAAAAAATCCAAAATACAGGACAGTTGAAGGTGTTTATACAGGTATGCCCCTTAAACAACTTAAGGCAAGAGCGAAACTAAAATCAGTAGATTTCAATTATGATGATGGTTTAATTCTGATCTCTGAAACCTTTGATGGAGGTTTTTTAATGGATATTTCATCTTTAAAAGACAGCAAATATAACTTTTCGAAACCTAAAATTAGCACCTTGCCGGCAGATTTGAAAATTAAAGAAATTATACTATTTTAAATATAATCCTACGCAACTCATACCAATGGAGTGAAACAAAGGATATTTTTTCCGAATTTTTTAACGAACTATTGAAGAAATAGAGAAATTAATTCTATACAAATAATATGAAACAGAATATAACACATATAGCAATAGTAGTAGACGACTATGACAAAGCCATAGAATTCTATACAAAAAAATTGCATTTTGACTTAATAGAAGATACTGTCCTTTCAGAGACAAAACGTTGGGTTCTGGTAAGACCTAAAGGAGCAAATGAATGTTCCCTGCTGTTAGCCAAAGCTGCAAATGATGAGCAAAAAACCAGGATCGGTAATCAAACCGGAGGAAGAGTATTCCTCTTTTTACACACAGATGATTTTGAACGGGATTACAAAAATCTGCTCAGTAATAATATAAAAATAGTCAGAGAGCCTGTCAGAGAAGAGTATGGAACAGTTGCCATATTTGCAGATCTGCATGGTAATCTATGGGACTTAATTGAACCAAATAAATTACCAGGTTAAAGTAAATTTTTACATTTTACTTCAATTCATATCAACCCCTCTTTTTCAAAGAGAGGGGAAGTTCAAACATAAAAACTTGTTTTTATTTGTTGAACAGGGGTGAGTTACTTAACCTAACTTGCCGATTTTTTAGTATCAACCGGATTTTATATATTTATTTGTTAGTAATAACACAGGATAATTCAAAATTCTGCAATTTATTTTGTGTTTTATTCAATATTTACTATCTTGCATAACAATTCATTATCACTTAAAATATCGCTATGAAAAAGCATGTATCTATACTGATTTTTCTTGTTTGCCTGTTGTCATTCACCGGAATTTCAAGTGCACAGGATCATTTAGTTAAAATTGAATTTAACACTATCAGGGCTCAGCTTTTATCTGTGAGATCAACTGATGATCATACATTGATAAAACTGCCGGTTCCCGGCAGGGGTTTTATCGAGTTCAAGGCTATCAGGAATAGTACAATAACTGATGATTTTGCTGCGGAATATCCTGAGATACTTTCTTTCGATATTTACAGTACAGATGACCCTTCATTATACGGGGTACTGACAGTCGGCAATGAAAAACTTTACGCTTGTATTGCCTCAGGAGAAGGATTGATCGGGATATGGCCTTCGAAAAGTGGTGAGAGGAATCTATATAAATGCTATTCCGGTGGCAATGATCCTGAAAACGGATATGTCCCTTTCATGTGTCAGCAGGACGATTCAGAACACGCGCAAAGAATGATACAGGAATTTTCCGATCCTGCAAATTCCAGGTCTGCTTATTCAAGCGGCGAAAAATTTAAAACATTCAAACTCGTATTGATTTGCACAGGAGAATTCTATGAAGCTAACGGTGGGAACAATAATTCAGTTAATACAGTGATTACTGCTCTGGTGAATTCATGGAATGTCATTTTGAAAAAAGACTTGTCGATAAGGCTTAACTTGTCTCAGTCTCCATTTCTTTATACTGATAAAAATACTGATCCTTTTATTCCAGATCTTGCCGGAGGCAAGACCAGAACAACTCAGGCAGTCGATGCTATTCATGCGAAGTTCAGTTCCGGATCGTATGATATAGGACATGTTCTACATAATCACCATCCTGATATTACTTCGAACTGGTCATCAGGTGGATTAGCAGGTGTAGGTGTTGTTTGCAGTAATGGAATAGGCTATGGTTCCAATGACGGACCGGCAAAAGCTGCAGGATGGAGTGGCTCAACATTTAATAATGACAATGAATTTGTACAGCTTTCTATACATGAAATTGGGCATCAGTTCAATATGCTGCATACTTTCAATGGGACAGGAGAATCATGTACTGCTGATAATATTTCCGAAACTACAGCCTATGAGATAGGTAGTGGAACTACAATAATGTCCTATAATGGAGTATGTGGTGCAGGGCAGAACATCCAGCCTTCCGGAGAACCCGATAATTACTATCATATCAATAGCCTTGAACGGGCAATTAGTTTTATAGCTGCAACCACATGCGGCAGTTCAGTAAATGTAAATAATATCCCACCAGTTGTAAATGCAGGTCAGGATTATACAATTCCTAAAAATTCAGCTTTTGTACTTACAGGTTCAGCAACAGATGCCAATAATGATATCATGACCTACTCCTGGGAACAATATGATGAAGATGGTAGTGGTATTCCAACACAGGGATTGATCGGCTCAAATGCTGCAAATAATAGCAAAGCCCCTTTATTCAGATCTTATCCACCGTCACTTGATCCCAAAAGATATTTCCCTGATATGGATTATATCTTGCTTGGTGAAAATAAAAACCTGAGTTTTGAAGCTCTTCCTGCCATTGCAAGGACAATGAAGTTCAGATTTACAGTAAGAGATAATAATGTTGCAAGTGGTGGAGTAGCATGGGATGAAAATCTGATAACTGTTGCAGGCAATTCAGGACCATTTGAGATCACAAGCCAGAATACTGCTACGACCCTTGTTACAGATGGAACCGGATCATTTACAGTAAAATGGAACGTATCTGGTTCTGACAAAGCACCTGTCAGTTGCTCAAAAGTGGATATATTTTTCTCTTCAAATGGAGGAAAGACTTTCCCTTATTTCCTTGAAACTACTGCAAATGATGGAGAACATACTTTGCTTATTCCGGATTACTCAACTTTCGAAGGCCGGATAATGGTAAAATCGAATAACAATATATTCTTTGATGTAAACAATGCCGATATAAAAGTACAGGCTCCATGTGCACCTGAGGCAGCAACTTTTACTCCCACTACAAACCTGAAATATGATTACAATAAATCGAGTAATCCCAATCTGGATCTGAATCTGATACCTGCTTATGGAAAAGTGATTACAAAATTCAGTGGCAGTACAACTACAAGTGACAAACCTTCTAACCTTGTTTACTTTAATCAGGATAATAACCAATGCACAATTTCCGCCAATGAAGTCACTTACGACATTTTTAAATTCTATATAACAGTTTCAGGATCCTATACTTTTGAAAATACAGGAACAAATGGTCTTGTAATAAATATTTATCAAGGCGAATATGATGAAATTGACCTTTGCAATAATATGATTGCTACAAATGCTGTAAAACCTGTTGGATCTCCTTCAGTGACAATATCCAATTCAATGACTTTGAATTTAACAGAGGGAAAAACATACTATTTGAGGATCGGAAGTTTTTCTTCAACTTTCCCTCCTCTACCTGCCAGTTATAATGTAAATCTGAAAACAAAACCAGCCGGAGCATTGATGTATGATAATATACCTTCACCAGGAACAAATTATTTTTATACATTTCTCGCTTATAATTCTGTGACCCAAAAAGTACATGTGATCAACATTGGCTCTGACTTCAGAGACCTCATTCCTGATTTTGGACTTTATTATGTAAAGGGAGTTTGTGTGGCTAAAAATGACTCAACTGCATTTATGCAATTTGTTGGCAAAACAGTTACTGAAATTGAAGAAGCTATATATAAATTTGAAATATGTGCTGATTTTAGTTCAAATTTTATCACAATTGAAATCGTTGCTCCAAAATGCGATTTAAGCAATGTGAGTTTTAAAGATATCCTTTGCAATGACAATTCTACCACAAGTGACCCTAAGGATGATTATATCACTTTTACCTTGCTTGCTCATTATGGCACATTTACAGATACCTTTTCTTTTAAACATCTGGATCCCGGCTTCATAACTCCCGATTATGGAAAATTTGGTACAGAATCGGCTTTCAGATTGAGAAATGGAAGTGCTGGCAATGGAAATGCTTTATTTACAATGATGTATAAAAAGGGAAATTGCACACATAATTTAACAGTGACCGATCCAGGTATATGTTCTGATTGCGACAATGCTCCTGCCAGGATCAACGAGTTCAATTATGAAGGCGAAAGCAACACTGAATTTGTTGAAGTATATATTCCTGATCCGCAGCCCACTAAAATTAAAAGTTACTTTGTCGAATTATACAATGGCACTAACGGAACGAAATATGCTGAAAAATCACTCGACAGCATGAATGTGACTACCGGAGATGCAGGTACATTTTATGTCTGGGAGAATATCGACATTCAGAATGGAAGCCCGGATGGTATTGCTCTAATAGGAGAATGTGGTGATGTAATTGAATTTAAAAGTTACGAAGGTATTTTTACGGCTAGTGAGGGTAAAGCAAAAGGGATTAAATCTGTTGATGTTGGTGTTGCTGAAATATCAAATTACCCGGGCAATAGTTCATTGCAACTGATCGGTCAATCCTGGGAATATACAGTCGGCTATAACACCAGGGGCAAAGTTAATAGTTCTGGTCCATGCAATATAATTACGACAGGACTCAAAGACACACTTTGCAATAATAATGGAACTCCTTCAAATCCAACTGATGATTATCTGACATTTAGCTGCAATCCAATTGGCAATCAACTAATCGGAAAATATAAACTTGTATCAGCAAATACAAAATTTACTCCTGAAACTGCTGATTTTGGTTCTTTTATGAATTTTAAAGCTGATAAAGGAACTGCCGGGAAAGGCAATATTGACATTGAATTGATGAGTTTGGATTCTGCCAATTGCACTACTGAATTCACAATCTTTGATAATAAAACCTGTTCTCCCGAATGTGCAATAACAAATTCCAATCTCAGTGAGATCCATTGCAATGAGAACACCACATCAACCAATATATCAGACGATTATCTATGGTTCTATCTTGACCCAAAAGGTTTTAATCTGAGTGGAAAATACATTGCAGAAGTTAATAAAGGAACGATTACGCCTGTATCTGTAGATTTCGGGGTCAATACCTATTTTAATCTGCAGCCCGGAAGTGCCGGGGCAGGGGACGTGGAACTGACTATCAAAGACATCAACAACCCTTCATGCAAATTTAAAAGTATTATCAAGGACAGAGGGCCGTGCTCACCAAATGCCACTTCCGATGCGGATTTAAAAAAGCGATATGTTACATTATTTCCGAATCCGGCTGATGATATACTATACTTAACCACTGAATATGCAGAGATAGTAAAGTTCAGGATTTTTAATATTGTGGGAAGATGTGTGATCTCAGAAAAAATTGATAGTAAAATTGATGTTTCGAAGCTTTCCGGATCGGTGTATCTGATCATATTCTATGATAAAAACAATTCAATGCTTGAGATACAGAAATTTGTTAAAAAATAGGGGGGGTTATTGTTGGAGTATTTGACCTCAAGTTTGGGCGGTATATAATTTGAGCGTGAAAGCTTATGTAATTTTGCCAAAATCATGCAGTTAAAATTTGCTTCCAATGCTTATTCAATGATTATGGTATTACAATTTTTTTCAGATAATTCCCATTCATTTCCCAATTATTACTATTTTTACCGTTCATTTTAAAAAATCAACTATGCGACCATTAAAAATTGTGGTTTTAGCCAAGCAGGTTCCTGATACCAGAAATGTTGGACCTGACGCAATGAAAGAGGATGGAACAGTCAACCGGGCAGTTCTTCCTGCAATTTTTAATCCCGATGATCTCAATGCACTTGAAATGGCACTTCAGATCAAGGACAGAGTTAAGGGCACTGAAGTCATTATTCTGACAATGGGTCCAAAACGTGCAGCTGATCTGATCAGGGAAGGATTGTACAGAGGAGCCGATACTGGTATAATGGTATCCGACAGAAGATTTGGAGGAGCTGACACTTTGGCAACCAGCTATACACTTTCCATGGCTATCAAGAAAATTTGCAATGTTGATCTCGTTGTAGGCGGAGTTCAGGCTATTGACGGTGATACAGCCCAGACAGGTCCTCAGACTGCAGAGAAAATAGGATATCCGCAGGTTACATATATTGAAGAATTAATCGATATATCTGATACTTTTGCTATTGTTAAAAGAAGGCTTGAAAAAGGTGTGGAAACCGTTAAAACCCCTTTGCCGGTGTTGATGACAGTATCAGGAACATACGATGAATGCAGACCCAGGAATGCAAAAAAAGTGATGAAATACAAATATGCACGTACATTTACTGAATTGGAAAGAGAACCGGATCATATCAAAGCCAGAATTGAAAGCGATAAATCTCTTTTTATACCCGAGTGGACTGTTGAGGACATTAATGCAGAGCATGAAAAAATAGGCCTCCCCGGAAGCCCTACAAAGGTAAAAGATGTAGAAAATGTTGTCCTGACAGCTAAAGAAGCTAAAGTTCTTAATAGTAACGATACTGATATTGACTTAATGATGGGCGAACTTATAGGATCGCATATAATTGGCTAAAATAAAATAAATCGTATAAAATGGAGGGAAATGTTTTTGTATTTTGCGAAACAGACAAAGGCAGAGTAATAGATCTGAGTCTTGAACTGCTTTCGAGCGGTAAAAAACTTGCAGGTAAACTGAACTGCAAACTTGAAGCAATTGTGGCTGGATATGGTTTAAATGATATAGAAGATCAGATTTGCAGATATGGCGTTGACAAAATATTTGTTGCTGATGATAAAAGGCTTGATCCTTATATGACCTTACCTTATCACCGTATTGTATATAAAATCCTTGATGAGGAGAAACCACAGATAGTATTGTTCGGTGCATCAAGTGCAGGCCGTGATCTTGCACCAAGACTTGCTTCTGCATTGCAGTGTGGGCTGACAGCAGACTGTACAAGGCTTGAGATTGGCAATCATCTCGACAAGAAAACAAAAATTGAGTATAACGACCTTTTACTTGCAATCAGACCTGCATTTGGCGGCAGCATCATGGCTACCATTGTCAATTGGGAATGGCCACCACAGATGGCTACAGTTCGAGAAGGTGTCATGAAAAAAGAGATATTTGACGATAATTATACCTCAGAAGTCGTCCAAATTGACGCAGATAAGCTATTAAATGATGAGGATTTCATCATTGAGATCATCGAAAGACATATTGAAGAGAGCAAAGTCAACCTCAAGGAATCTCCAATAATCGTTGCCGGTGGTTATGGAGTAGGAAGTAAGGAAAATTTTAACCTGTTATATGAATTAGCGCATACTCTCGGGGCAGATGTTGGTGGAAGCAGGGCAGCAGTTGATGCGGGTTTTATAGAACATGAACGTCAGATTGGACAGACCGGAGTAACTGTAAGACCTAAATTATACATAGCATGCGGAATTTCGGGAGCTATTCAGCACCGAGCAGGAATGGACCAGTCAGCAATGATAATATCTATCAATACAGATCCGGAAGCACCGATAAATAAAATTGCCGATTATGTGATAATCGGTGAATTGGGTGATGTTATACCCAAAATGATAAAATCATACCAGAAACATGCACATTGATTAAAAAACAAAAAAAAGATAATGGAGAATTTCTATTTAGATACACCTGAATTAAAATTTCAACTCGAACATCCTTTAATGGATAAAATAACGAGATTAAAAGAAAACAACTTCCAGTACCATCTTAGTTTTGACTATGCACCTGTTGATAAAGACGATGCTTTGGATAATTATGATAAAGTTCTTGAAATAGTTGGTGAGATTTGTGCAAATGTAATTGCTCCAAATGCTGCAGAAGTTGATAAAGAAGGTGCTCATCTTGAAGAAGGTCACGTCAGATATGCCAGGGGAACGGATCAAAACTATAAAGCATTGTTTGATGCCGGACTGATAGGGATGTCCCTGCCAAGGGAATATGAGGGATTGAATTTTCCTATAGTGCCTTATGTGATGGCTGCTGAAATTGTTTCAAGAGCTGATGCAAGTTTTGCAAATATCTGGGGTCTTCAGGATTGTGCTGAAACTATAAGGGAATTTGCTGATGAAGAACAGAAGCAGAGATATTTGCCAAGATTCAGCAGGGAAGGGGCAACTGCTGCTATGGTTCTGACAGAACCTGATGCCGGATCTGATCTGCAGGCTGTTCAGGTCAAAGCTCATTTTGATGAAGCTTCCGGAGTTTGGAAATTAAATGGAGTAAAAAGGTTTATAACAAATGGAGATGCTGATATTGCGCTCGTTTTGGTTAGAACTGAAGCCAATACAACAGATGCAAGGGGTTTATCACTTTTTATTTATGATAAATCGAGTAATGCTGTGACTGTAAGGCACCTTGAACACAAACTGGGAATAAAAGGATCACCAACCACAGAACTCGTTTTTAAGGATGCTCCGGCTGAACTATTAGGTCAACGCAAATATGGTCTTATAAAATATGTAATGGCATTGATGAACTCTGCGAGACTTGGTATTGGTGCCCAGTCGGTTGGGATAGCAGATGCTGCTTACAGGGAGGCGGTAAAGTATGCTAAAGAAAGAGAGCAATTCGGACACAGGATAATAGAATTTCCTGCAGTATATGAAATACTGAGAAATATCAAGGCAAGACTGGATGGTATCAGGGCACTTTTGTATGAGACAACCAGATATGTTGATATTACTAAGGTATACGATGAATACTCTCAGAATCATACCCTTGAAAAAGAAGAAAGGAATGAAATGAAATTCTATTCCAGGTATGCCAATGTATTCACTCCTCTTATAAAGCTTTTCGGTAGTGAGTATTCAAACAGTATAGCTTATGATTCATTACAGATACATGGAGGTACAGGATTTACAAAAGATTTCCCCATTGAACGTATTTACAGGGATGCCAGAATAACATCGATTTATGAAGGTACATCACAGCTGCAGGTAATTGCTGCTATAAAAGGGGTTACTACAGGAATTTTTCAATCAAGGATACAAGAGTTTGACGAAATGCTTGAAAATGATTATTCTGAACTCAGAGTGAAACTTCAAAAACTGACATCGGAACTGAATGAAGCTTTTACTTTCATTGACGAACATAAAAATACTGAATTACTTGATTTTCATTCAAGAAGACTTGTAGAAATGGCTGGAAATATCATTATTTCATATATACTATTGCTGGATTCAAAACGGGATAAAACATATGAAGATTCTGCAAGGATATTTATTAACCTGTCTTTGAGTGAAAATGCTGCCAAATATCATTATATTATGAATTTTGACAACGATCTTTTAATTACTTATAAAAATATCGTAATATAGTTAGTAATCTTCCAAAAAGATGGATGGTTCTATTCTTAAGTTGTAATTGATAATTCGTAAATTTTACATCGTAATCCGTAAATCGTACTTCGTAAATCGTAAATCGTTTAATATGGATTTCTTATCAAATGTAGAAAAGGTTTTCTTTGAAAGGCAAACTAACAAGAAAATTTCTACAAGAATACCCTATATCAGGGTTGATAACTTTCCTAAACTGGGATTGCTTACTTCATTGAGATTTCTAGAATGGGTAGATACTAATCCGGATGGAGTAATTAGTTTGCCTACCGGCAAAACACCTGAACATTTCATAAAATGGACGCAATTCTTTCTTGAAAATTGGAAAGATCCTAAAAGTGAAGCTTTCAGAAAGGAAAACGGACTCATAATTGACAGAAAACCTGATCTGAGAGGTTTGCATTTCGTTCAGATAGATGAGTTTTTTCCGATTGACCCATCCCAGCATAATAGTTTTTTTTATTATGTAAATAAATATTACCTCGATGGATTTGGCTTTGATCCCAATAAAGCTCTGCTTATAAACAGTGATGGAATTGAACTTTATCAGGGACAAAAATATAAGGAGGTATTTCCTGATATGACAATTGATCTTTCACTGAGATACCGTGAAGCAGGAAGTAATATTGAATCTAAACAGCAGGATTCAATATTTAAAATCGACAACTGGTGCAATGAATATGAAGATAAAATCAGGGATAAAGGAGGAATAGGTTTTTTCCTGGGTGGTATTGGCCCTGATGGACATATAGCTTTCAATATCAAAGGTTCTGATCATCATTCTATTACCAGATTAACTCCGACCAATTTTCCGACTCAGGCTGTTGCTGCCGGTGACCTTGGAGGAATTAAGGTTGCAAAAAACCGTCATGTTATCACCATAGGACTTGAAACGATTACCTACAATCCTGATTCTTTGGCTATTATTTTTGCTGCAGGTGATGCAAAAGCTCAGGTTGTTAAAAATGCTCTTGAGAAAGAGCCGAATGTTCTATATCCTGCGACATGTCTGCATAAATTGAAAAATGCCAGATTCTATCTGACTCAGGGAGCTGCAGTTTCTCTTGAAGATTCTATTGATTTTTATTATGAGAATGGAAAATGGACTGAGGAGAAAAAGGAAAGAGCTGTTATTGATATGCTTATAAAACTCGACAAATATGGGCATCATATTACTATGGATGACATAGTCAACGACAAGTATGTTTCAAAAATTCCAGATGTAAGCGAAAAGACTGTTCAGGAAGTTATAGATTCTGTTAAGCACAAGATCAAAAGAGGAATTACAAGGAAAACAAACACTGTTTTTTATCATACCGGACCTCATCATGATGATATACAGCTGGCTATAATGCCGAGGATAGTGCATGATATGCGTGATTCTTCCAATAAATTTGATTTCACTGTCATGACATCTGGTTTTACTGCCGTTACCAATGAATTTGTATATGACATTCTCAAAAAAACTCTTGATTTTGTAAATGAAGGAAAAATCCAGATGATTTATTATCCAGATTTTTTCTTCAGAGGATTTAAATTGAAATATGATAAGGACGTAAATCACTTCCTCAACAAAATCGCTTCAGATGATATTATGGGTCAGAAAAGGGCACTTGCACACAGGATCATTAGAATAATTTCAGAAATATACGGAGTAAAAAGCATAGCTGAACTGGTAGGTAAGATAAATGAACTGATTGCAGAAATTGCCGGAAGTTATGATGGAGAGAAAAATAGCGCTGATATTCAAAAATTTAAAGGAATGATCAGAGAGTTTGAGGAAGAACTTGTTTGGGGTCATTATGGCATAAAAACAGAAAATATACACCACCTCAGGCTTGGTTTTTACAAAGGTGATACTTTTACTGAATCTCCGGAAACCAACAGGGATGTTATACCTGTACTTGATCAGCTAAGAAAAATCCAACCTGATATTATCTCGGTAGCTTTTGACCCTGAAGGTAGCGGGCCTGATACACATTATAAAGTGCTGCAGGCAATTGCTGAAGCTATAAGGTTATGGTCTCTGGAAAAAGATCTGAATGAACTGAGGATCATTGGCTACAGAAATGTATGGTACAGATTCCATCCTGCTGAAGCAAATGTATTTGTTCCTGTTTCTCTCAATAAAATGGCAGAACTTGATTCTTCATTTTCCACATGTTATCTGACACAGGTGGATGCTCCTTTCCCAAGCTATGAACTTGATGGTAAATTCAGCACTCTGGCTCAAAAAATCTGGGTGAAACAAAGGGAAGTTATTCAACTGGTTTTGGGTAAAGATTATTTCTATCAGAATGAGAATCAAAGAATAAGGGGAACTCATGGATTTATCTTCTATAAAGAAATGAAAACAGATGAGTTTCTGAGTCATGCAAGGGAGTTGCAGAATACGATGGAAGGAGCAATTTAATTCCTAATCAAGTTATTTAAGATAAAAAATCTATCCGTAGAAATTCAATATTATAAATGGATGTCGAAAACATATTGTCTTTTATCGCAGCATCTGTTATTCTAACTGTTATGCCTGGTCCTGACAATATTTTCGTTTTGATTGAAAGTATAACGAAAGGTCACAAAACCGGTATGGCAATTTCTACAGGCCTTATTTCAGGAATACTTATTCATACCATAATCGCAGCTACAGGATTGTCAATTCTACTAAGGCAATCAGATATAGTTTTTACTATAATTAAATTTGCAGGTTCAGCCTATTTATTCTATCTGGCATTCAAAGCATATAAGGAAAACCTTGGTATTAATATTGTGCAACAAATGCAAACGACTAAAAATATTCAATTTTTCCGTTTGTTTCGTAAGGGTTTCCTAATGAATGTCCTCAATCCGAAGGTTACACTTTTTTTTATTGCATTTCTTCCGCAGTTTGTATCTGATCCGGGTATAAATATTGCCTTACAGATGATAATTATGGGCTTCATATTTATGGGGCAGGCTTTTGTAATTTTCTTTTTAATTGCCCTAATGGCTGGAAAACTTGCTGATAGAATTCACCATCAGGCATTCCGGACAATTACCAGATTGGTAAAAGTTGTTATATTGTCAATTTTAGGCATTACGTTATTCTTTAGTTAAAATAAATCCCTTATTTTCATTAACGTTTTAGTCCTTTAATACGTTATAATCATTGTGATGGTGCTACATGAAAAAGAGGAATTCTTATTTTCTAAAAACACAAAAACTTTCCTGCTATGAAAAAAATTTTACTTTCCTTCGTTATTCTGTTTAGTACAGGTTTACTTTATTCATATAATAAACTTACTGTTTCTGATCCCAGAAATTCCTGGAATCTTCAGACCGGAACCATTGAAGAAGCTTCACTCTCGGTTAAACCGCGGGGATTGTATCTGGAATATGGTCTTTACCTCACATTTTCAGCAAGGGGAACAAATTGGTATAATAGTTCTGATTCTCTGGAAATTGTGCTTAATTTTGATTTGCCGGCAAACTCTATGATAATTGACTCTTGGTTGTGGATAGGAGATGAGATTTCAAAAGCCATGATCCTCGACAAATGGACTGCCTCATCAATATATGAGAATATAGTTAAAAGAAGAAAAGATCCTTCCATACTTACCAAAATGAGTGACCTCCAATACGAATTAAGAATTTTCCCCATGGCAGGAAACGAAAAAAGAAAAGTAAAACTGACATATCTTGTTCCTGTGACCTGGAATAATGACAAGATTTATGCACCAATTCCAAATGAAATTCTTCGTTCTTCAAAATATGATCCTTCCAGTTTATTTGTTTTTGCCTGGGAAAATATGGGCTTCCTGAATCCTTATATTTCCGGTGTTACAAATTATCAGTTGGCTGACTATTCAGACCCAGAATTTGGAGAGTACAAGAAAGCAGTAATTCCATTAAGTGCATATCAAACTCCAATGAGTATTAATTTTGAATCCACTCATACAAATGGGATTTTTGTTTCAAAATGCACGCATAAGAATGAAAACTATTATCAACTGGCGGTTTTTCCTGACAAACTTATAGATATTCAGCAAAAAAGAAAAATAGCTTTTCTTATTGACTATGATTTTACAAAATCTGTAAGTACCAAATCACAGATTTTAAATGAACTAAAGAATAAAATGCTGGTTAATCTCAATCCTGCAGATTCCTTCAATATTCTTGTCTCAAATTTTGAAATTGCTAAATACAGCTCCGGATGGGTTCAGGCAACACCAGAAAACATCAATAATGCATTTACTTATATTGAAGGCAAACTTGGAGACATTAGCAATCTCGGGTCATTGCTGGTAAATGGTATAAATTTTAACAGAAATAACGGTGATAATGGTAAGATTTTTCTTTTGGCAAATTCCGGACAGTTTGACGACTATCTGATTGCCAATAATTTAATGAAAGATTTACTGAATTTAATGGCTAGCAAAGTTAGCTTTCATATCGCTGATTTCCAATCAAAATTCACTTATTATCAGAACGTTAACGGCAAGAATTATTCCGGAAATGAATATTTATACCTTAACCTTTCTAAGCTGACATATGGATCATTTACTTCTGTAAGGGAAGGCCTTGAGGAATTGCAGGTTATAAATCAGGCATTCAGTAACCTGCTTGGTAATTTCAACTCACTGGATATGCATACAAAAGTATCAAATGGATATTGCTTTGGCAGAATGAATATTGATAATTCAAATAGTTTTGTATCAATTGACAAACCTGTTATGCAGGTTGGAAAATTCCTCGGTGTTGGCTCTTTTGAAATTGAGTTTTCAGGTCAGTTCGATAATGGTTTTTTTACAACTGAATTAACAGTTGAGTCGGATGATATAGTCGAATCAGATTCAACCCTGGCAAAGATTTGGGCAGGTAATTACATTTTTAATCTCGAAAGTAAGAATATCAGTAATTCTACTGCCAATGATATTATATTCAAAAGCATTGATGCCCGGGTACTTTCTCTTTATACAGCCTTTTTGTGTCTTGAAGATTCTACTTTTTACTGTCATAACTGCAAGGACGAAACCGACCTTGTAGCTGTTGATGAATCAGGAATTACAAAAGATTCATTGCTTATTTATCCCAATCCATTCGTTGATGATCTGAATGTTCAGATAATTTCATCATCACCTGAAAATATCAAAAGCATTAAGATTTATAGTTTGACAGGAAAAATAATATATACTTTCGATACTTCTCAATTATTGAACAGGGAAATTAACACTTTGCATTGGGATGGAAAAACTGATTACGGGGAATATATTAATGCAGGAATTTATATTCTTGTCTTTGAAACTCAGGATGGAGTAATAAACAAAAAACTGCTTAAGACTTGATTTTGAAAGTTTTTGTATGCTTGAGGAAATGCACTTCGTTTTAGTGTAAACTGTAGTCCTGCTAATTATTTATAAATGCCCACAGTCTGATACTAAAAATTATAAAATATATATTATAAAATTCGATTAATTAATCTGAATATTTTGCATAGATTTGCATATCAATATTCGGAGTATGTGGAAAAAAATTGAACCTAAACTTATCAGTGCTAGAGATTTTCTTTTGAAATGGGGAAAACAATTCATAAATTGGAGAATTGCCAGATATAAAAGATTTAAAACCCTGAACTGGTATCGCAAGACTGCAAATGTCATTTTAACATCGATTGTTTTATTTTTTATATATCTGGTACTTGTAGATATAAATGTTTTGTGGTTATTTGGAAAATCTCCGGGACTAAGGGCAATTGCCAATCCAAAGCAACATTTCGCTTCAGAGGTTTACAGCGCTGATGGTAAATTACTTGGTCGGTATTTTACCGAGGACAGGACTCCTGTTTCATTCTCCCAGATATCTCCAAGCATGATAAACACTCTTATAGCCACCGAAGATGAAAGATTTTACAATCACTTCGGTATTGATTTTCAGGGTCTGTTTGCAGCTGCCAGGGACATGACAAAAGGGAATGCCAGAGGTGCCAGTACAATAACTCAGCAACTTGTTAAAAATATGTTTAAAACCCGGAATCAGTATAGTACCGGTTTGTTTGGCTATATACCCGGGATCCGGTTGATCATAATGAAAAGCAAGGAATGGATAACAGCTGTAAAACTTGAGATTTTTTATTCTAAAAGGGAAATCCTCACCATGTATTTGAATACTGTTGATTTTGGTTCAAATTCATACGGAATATATACTGCATCAAAAACATTTTTTAATACAATACCCCGAAGGCTTAACTATCTGCAGAGTGCAACACTCGTAGGAGTTCTAAAAGCCACAACCACCTATAATCCGATAAATAATCCTGATAAATGCCGTGACAGAAGGAATTTGGTGCTAAATGTACTGGCTGATAAGAAACATATTTCACAAGAAGAAGCAGAAAAACTTAAGGCCATGCCTCTGATGCTTGACATAAATATGAAACAGCAAAATGTAGGTAATGCATTGCATTTCAGAATGTACCTCAAGAAGTACCTTGATGAATGGGAGAAGGAGACAGGATATGATATTTTTGCAGATGGCTTAAAGATATATACTACTTTGGATACAAGAGTCCAAAAATATGCTGAAGAAGCTGTTTTAAAGCACATGCAAAGAGTTCAGCGCAGATTTTTTGAGCACTGGAGATGGGGTAGGGATAATCCCTGGAGAGATGAAAATAATGTTGAAATACCTAATTTTATTGAAGATATTGCAAAAAAAACGAAGGATTACAAATTACTGAAAAGTAAATTTGGAAATAATATTGATTCTATCGATTATTATCTGAATAAAAAGAAAAAAGTAAAAGTTTTTGACTACAAACTCGGTGCAGTAGACACTACAATGAGTGTTATGGATTCCATCAGGTATATGAACAATTTTTTGCATTGTGGTTTTGTTGCTATGGAGCCTCAGAATGGTTTTGTCAAAGCATGGGTAGGAGATGTGGATTTCAATTTCTGGCAATATGATAAGGTAGGTCAGTCAAAAAGACAGCCAGGTTCCACATTTAAATTATTTGTTTATGGTGCTGCTCTTGATAATGGTCTTGGACCCTGTGACACCAGAACTGATAAACCAGTAACATGGGATTATATGGAAAACGGAATGCCAAAATCATGGAGTCCGAGAAATTCTACTGGCAACTGGCTTTATCAGGATATTACACTAAAGCATGCATTTGCCCGATCCATTAATTCCGTAGCTGTCCAGCTGGCACAGGAAGTTGGTATAAAGGAAGTTGCAAAATATGCTCACCTTATGGGAATTCAAACACCACTTGAAGAAAATGCATCCTTATGTCTTGGCTCTTCTGATGTTTCCCTTCTTGAATTGACAAATTCCTTTTGCACACCATTGAATGAAGGCAAGTATCATGAACCTGTATTAGTTACTAAAATTGAGGATAGGACAGGAAAAGTCATATTTGAATATGATAAAAATCAAAAGCAGGTTCTTTCATATGAAACAGCCTGGCTTCTGACTGAACTTTTGAAAGCAGGAATGACAGAACCGGGAGCTATAACTCAGGCATTGTGGGAATGGGATCTTTTCAGGTGGGATACTGAATTCGGGGGTAAAACAGGCACATCGTCCAACCATTCAGATGCATGGTTTGTTGGAGTTTCACCAAAACTTGTAGGAGGTTCTTGGGTTGGTGGAGATCATCGCAGTATTCATTTCAGAACAAGTCAGTTAGGAGAAGCCAGCAGAACTGCACTCCCGATATATGGCTTATTTATGGAGAAAGTTCTTGCCGATGAAGCTCTAAAGGAATACAGGGGTAAATGGACAAAAAAGCCAACACAGACTATTCTAAAAGATTATAGTTGTCATACTGTGTATGTCAGGGTCGATACTACTGCTGTTGATACATCTGCAGTTATAGAACCTGACACCATTATTGAAGAAATACCTCCCGTTGAAGAATTTGAAAAGGAGCAATAAACTTCATTTATATAATAGAAAAGCTGGAAAAAGACCAGCTTTTCTATTTTTTACAATTTCATTTTATAATCTGGCATGAAATGATAAAAAGAAATTTCTTCCTGAGCCAGCGATTCCGGAGCTGTATGGTCTGTACAACTGATCTGTAATATTATCAATTCCTGAACTTAATGATAAGTTTTCTGACACATTTAAGTTAACCTTAAGATTAAGAGAATACCATGAGGGCGAGAAAGGCTTACCCTGGTCATCAATTGCATATATCTCAGTCTTTGACTTTTCTTCTTCAGGCAAATCCTCAAATTTAACTTCTCCGCTGTATATACATGACAACTGCATACTAATTTTTTTATCATTGAAAAGAAGTTTCGTCTGTCCGTATAAAGGAGGAGCATGTCTGAGAGGACTGGTAGTACCATTATCCAGTTCTTCCTCACCTTTTTGATAATTAATATCAGATATGAGTGTCCAATTCTTTAAAAACCTGAATTCAATTCCTCCCTGTATTCCGTAAACAGTAGCTTTGGCAGCATTTTGAAGTGCCTGAACCTTGCTCATCTCACCTGAATAAAGAATACTGTCCCGACCATTCAGCAGAAAATCTCTTCGAACCATGGCATTTGAAAGCATAGTATAGTAACCTGATAAATCAAATTTAAAATTTTCACCAATCTTTTTCACCATTCCGACATCAGCATTATAAGCATATTCAGCCTTTAGACCAGGATTGGGCACCACAACAATGCCGGGAGCTGAATCAAATACTTTACCCATGTCGTCAACATTTGGAGCTCTGAATGCTGTAGAAAGATTCATGTTAAAAATAGTCCTGTTGTCCGGTTTAAAAACAAATCCCAGACTGCCAGTCAATGCTCCCTTTTCAGAAGAAGATTTTGTAAAAGGAAATTTGTAAAATGTAGTATCGAATTCTGCATCCAGTGAGTATTGATTATACCTTACACCTCCGGTCATATCAAACTTTGATTGCAATTTATAGAAAGCTGTCGCATAGGCTGCATAAGATATCCAATCAGCTTCCGGATAGCGGGAAGGACCCTTAACAGAAATTTTTGTAGAGATATCAGTATTCACACCGGTAGAATTTACATGATTCAGGATATATTCACCTCCGTAAGACAATTTGGTTTTTTCTCCGATTCTCTTCATAAGGTCAGCATTTATTGAATAAGCATTCACTTCCTCTGTGCGGGTTTCCCTGCTATTTTTGTTGAAATCCCTGCTTATACGGCTCTCTTCAAAGCTCTGAAAAGCAGAATTTATTGTTATTTCATTGTATAGCAAATGATTTCCCGATTTCACGATTTTGAGATTATGCATTGCCCAAATCTGAGGACCATAATTCCATTCACCATAACGTGGTAAGCCGCTTTTATAACGGATATGTCTGTCATACCTTGAATAATCGGATGTTTCAGAATAATGAAATGCATATTGTAAATCCATTCTGTTAAAGGGTTTAAACCTTGTTTTTTGCATTAAGTTGATCTGTGAATATGCTGTAGGAGTCTGAATACGCATATCATTGTTTGATATTATCACATCAGTATTGTTCTGCCTTGATACATAAAAAGGCCTGAGATATTCCTGTGGACCATTCTTTCCCATTTTAAGATCTTCAAAATCAAATGAACTCACACTAGTGGCGAATGACCATTTTTTCCAGCCTGCTCTCACATCAAAATGCCCCGTCCTCTCATTATTGGATGAAGAATATCTGAAATTGGCATTTCCGGATATCAAAACTTTTCCATCTGTTGAAAGTTCGGGAGTCAATGTATTAAAACTCATAACTCCTCCGATTGCATCACTTCCATAAATTACGGATGCCGGGCCAAACAGGATTTCAACTTTTTCCATTGAAAATGGATCAAGTGAAATTACATTCTGAATATTACCAGCTCTGAATATTGCACTGTTCATCCTTACTCCGTCAACAGAATAGAGTAATCTGTTAGTTGCAAAACCTCTTATCATAGGGCTTCCTCCAGCTTGCTGACTCTTCTGAATAAACACTCTTCCTGATGACCCAAGCATATCGGCTGAAGTCTGGATATTTGAGACATTAATATCCTTCAGGTTTAAATTAACAACCCTGGCAGGCACTGAACTCGATAACTGATTCAGTTTGTTTGCTGAGATAACTATTTCACTCAAACTAATTGATACAGGATTCATTGAGATATTAAAAGAACTAGCCTTCAAATCATCGAAACTCAGGTACATATCAGCATAGCCTGTATGTGAAATCATTATTTTTGTACTTCCGGAAAAAACTGAGACGTCAGCCTGCCCTTTAGAATTTGTAATCAGGTAATCTGTTGTTAAATCACTCATTATATGAGCAAAAGGTAAAACTTGCTCTGTCTCACTATCAAATACTGTGACGATCTGAGCTTTGATCCCATAGTGAAACAGAAAAAGTAAATAAATTAGTACATACTTTTTCATTATATTTTGTTTTTGTTAATAAATAAAGTAAAGAATTACAGGATGTTATTCAGGGGGTGGAGTAGGGGGAATGATATAAAAAAGGTCTATCAACAAATTATATGAACCAAGTATATTCTTAACTTGTCCAATTCTAATACTCAATGCAGGAAAATCAACAGGCAGACTAAATATTCTGAGTACCTTGGAAGCAGAAGAGCTTATTGATCCTTTATTTGTTTTACCTGCAAATGAGGAAAGATAATCATAAAACTTTTGTTTATAAAAGGATTCTTTCAGGTCGCAATAGCAGCGGTAAAAAATACTATCTCCTTCGGTTTTTGTAGAAATTATATCATACATGACCCCATTATATTCAAATTCCTTTGGATCTTCCCACTTTAATATTGATTTGATTTCACTTATCCTGAATTTTAAAACTGTAATCGAATTATCTGACTTTTCCTTCTTTAAAATACTTTTTACCTCTGCTTTGATATTATATCCCTGAACTTTCAAAGAAAAATAGTATATCACTGCAGGAACAGTAAAACCAATGAGTAAAAAGACCGAAAATATCCTGACTTTCAAAAAGTACAATATTTTATTTAATGCAAATTTATTAAAATATCAATGATTTATTATACTATTTGTATTTAATTTTTCCAGTTTTAAGATAACCTGAAAAATTCATAAGAATATGCACTCAAAGAGCTGGTAAATTTCAAAATCTTGATATTCAAGGAGAAACTAAATATTATTTTGAAAAATACAGTTTCCCGGAATGAGAGAAAGAATATTTTGCAATTGTAATTGTTAAGGTAAAACCATGAGATGAATATAGAATAAATCCCAATCGAACTTTAATTCATTATTATCTTAGGTTCAACCTGGATTATAGCTTGTTGGTCTAACAAACTGAAAATTTACATTTTAAGAAAAACTAAATACATCATTAAATGGTTATTACGATATATTAAAAAATTATATGCATGATTATTCGTATCAGATCAACAATTTTTCTTTTTCTCTCACTATTTTTTATTTCTGAGACATTTAGTCAGAAAAATATTACAATTTCAGGATATGTTGCTGATAAAGAGGAAGGTGAACACCTGATAGGAGCCAATGTTACTGACCTGGCAGATCAAAAGTATGCAGTATTTACAAACAATTATGGATTTTATTCACTAAACCTCCCAAAGGGATATCATAAATTAAAATATTCATACCTTGGATATCAACCTGAGGAAATAGTAATAGATCTTGCTAAGGATACTGTAATAAATATTGAACTGATAAGTGGTATTTTGCTTCAGAATGTAGTAATTGATGCAAAAAAACAGGAATCCAGAAACAATATTACAGGCTCTCAGGTAGGAACAGTTAAACTTGATGTTGGTAAAATAAAGTCATTGCCGGCACTAATGGGCGAAGTTGATGTTCTGAAGTCAATACAATTGCTTCCGGGAGTTAAATCTTCAGGGGACGGGAATTCAGGCTTTTATGTAAGGGGTGGGGGATCGGATCAGAATCTGGTATTGCTTGATGAAGCTGTTGTATACAATACCGGGCACATGCTTGGGTTTTTCTCAGTTTTCAATGCTGATGCCATTAAAGGAACAACACTAATAAAAGGTGGAATGCCGGCAAATTACGGTCAAAGACTTTCTTCTGTTGTTGATATTAAGATGAAGGAAGGCAGTGATAAACATTTCGGAGTTGATGGTGGCATAGGATTGATTTCATCAAGATTGACAGTTGAAGGCCCTATTATAAAAAACAAAAGTTCTTTTATATTTTCGGGAAGACGAACATATGTTCTTGACCTGGCCCAGCCATTTCTCAAAGGCAATAAATTCGAGGGAACCAATTATTATTTTTACGATCTGAATGTTAAATTCAATTATAAGTTCTCAGATAAGGACAGAGTATTTTTCAGTGGATACTACGGTAGAGATATATTTACTTTAAATTTTGCAACCAGAGATTTTAAAGTTGAACTTCCATACGGTAATTCAATTGCTGCACTAAGGTGGAATCATGTGTTCAATAATAGAATATTTATGAATTCTTCTGTCATATATAATGATTATAAGTATGAACTTGGGGCAGGACAGGAAAAATTCAGCTTCAGCAATTTCAGTGGTGTACATGACTGGAATATTAAAACCGATTTTGAATATTATCTGAATTTTTCTCACAAAATCAAATTTGGGCATAATTATACTTATCATAAACTCAATCCAAACATTCTTAATATCAATGCTGAAGGTTATTCGCTGCAAAACGGAGGTGAACCCGTCTTTTCTCATGAAAATAGTCTTTACTTAATGGATGACTGGAATTTGAATAAATCCATTCTCTTAAGTGTGGGACTGAGAGGAACTTTGTATTCACAGATGGGAAATTATACTTCAAAAATTGATAATAAAAAATATAAACCCGATGAATTGGTAAAAAATTATTTGACACTTGATCCACGTTTTAATTTTAGATGGACTCTAGATAAAAACACTTCACTTAAAGGAAGTTTGACATATACAAGTCAGTTTCTTCATCAGGTATCTAATTCTTCCGGTTCTTTTCCAAGTGATATTTGGGTTTCAAGTTCTGAATATGTTAAACCTGCTTCAGGCATTCAATACAGTCTGGGGCTATTCAGGAATTTGTTTTCTGATAATTATGAGACATCATTTGAACTTTACTACAAGGATCTTAAAAATCAAATTGAATTCAGAGAGGATTATACCGGTGGTATTGAATCAGACCTTGAAAATAAATTTGTATTTGGTATAGGCAGAGCATACGGTCTGGAATTATTTGTAAAAAAGAATTCAGGTAAATTAACCGGGTGGATAGGCTACACATTTTCCAAAACAGAACGCAAATTTGAATTGATCAATAATAATTTATGGTTTAAAACCACATATGATAAACCACATGATATTTCTGTTGTATTAAATTATTCAATCACAGAAAAATGGTCATTTAACTCCGTTTTTGTCTATGGAAGTGGGAGAAGATATACTCCTGTAACTGATCTGTATGTTCTGGACGGAAAAGTTAACCTTGAATACGGTACACGTAACTCAGCTACCTATAGTCCGTATCACAGGCTTGATATTTCTGTTAGTTATGAACCCAAAACTATAAGAAAGTGGAAATCGAGCTGGAGTTTTGGAGTGTACAATGTTTACAATAGAAAAAATCCAACTTTTATATCATATGATACTGATATCGGTACTGAATCTGGAAAGAATAGCATAACAGCATCCAAGATCACAATTTTTCCAATAATTCCTTCAATTACATATAATTTCAAATGGCATGGCAAGTAAAAGCAATGAAATAAATATAATAAAAATCAAATCACGTGAATTGATATTTTTGTGCACATTTATCATTTCAATTCTAACATTTAGTTCGTGCGAAGAAGTTTTTATTCCTGAAGACGTAATACCTAAAGAAGAGTATGTCGTTGAAGGCCATATTGAACTGTCTGACCTGAATATGCCTGCATATTTAATTTTAAGCAAAAGTGTCTCATATTTTTCAAATTTTGATACCAGTACTTTTCAACAGTTATACATAGATGATGCTGAAGTATTTGTAAATGATGGAGATAGTGATATAAAGCTTGAGTATGTATGCATTCAGGATCTTGATCAGTTAACACAGTTTAAATTACTAAGTGAGGTAGGAACAAAGATTTTCAGCAGCAATTTTTGTCTGTATATTGACAGAAATAATTTGCTGAAAAAGGAGGCAGGCAGGATTTACAAACTTAAAATAAGTCATGATAACAATACTATAACTTCCCAGACCACTCTCACAAAAAGAGTGAACCTGGATTCTATCTATTTCAAGGATTCACCTGGAAAACCAAATGATACAATGACACTACTGTGGGGAAAAATCCCTGACCCTGCAGGAGAAGCAAACTATTATCAATATGACATTAAGAAAAGGGCTTTAAGTCGTAAAACAGGCAGTACACTAAGAGATGATGCAATTTTCAATGGAAAAACCATTGATATGCCATTTCCGAATCCTCTGTCTTTTGATAATGAAAAATTCGATCCTGAAACTGCTAACCTGTATAAACGGGGTGATACATTGCTTTTTAAATGGTGTACTCTTGACAAAGAACACTATGAATTTTGGGAATCATTCCAGTTTTCGAACAATCAGGGACCCTTTTCATCGTATGTAAGATCAAAAGATAATATAGATGGTGGAATTGGAATTTGGGGAGCATACAATTGTCAGGTTGAATTATTGATAATTCCAAAAAAGTAAGGCAAAAAACAATTAAGATAAAACCAATTGTCTTAAATAAATCCTTTAAATATATGCTGTATATCTAAATATTATATATTTAGATAATAATTATTTACAATATATTATTTGTTCATTTAAGCAATAATTATATTTGTGAAAATTATATGCTGAAAATATGATTATTACGAAATTATTTATTTTGAGATCAAAACGAAAATAAATTTTGTTTATTTATATAAGATATAAATTGATTTATGTATATTTACGCTTTTATATTCTAAATCTAAACTTTTTAAATTGAGAATTAAAATAGGAATTGTTTGGTTCAGACATGATTTAAGATTAAGGGATAATCAGGCTCTCACTGATGCTGCAGAACAATGTGATGTTGTGTTGCCGGTTTATGTCTTTGATGAAAGGCTATATAAAGAACAAACGCCAAATGGCTTCAGACAGATAGGGGTTTACAGGGCTCAGTTAATTCTTGATTCAGTTTTAAACCTTAAAAAATCATTACAGGAAAAAAATATTGATCTGATCGTAAGAATAGGCAAGGCTGAAGAAATAATATATGAAATAGCTGATCAGGTAAAATCCTCCTGGGTCTTTTGCAACAGGGAAAGAGCTCCCGAAGAGGAATTCATACAGGATAAACTCGAAAACAGATTGTGGCAAATAGGGCAGGAGTTAAGATTCTCAAGAGGCAAAATGCTGTATCACACCGGAGATCTGCCCTTTCCTGTAAGGCATACTCCTGATACATATGCTGCCTTTTACCGTGAGGTAGGTAAAATAGTACCGGTCAGAAAACCATTGCCAATTCCTGATAAAATGTTACCTTATATGGGTAGTGTTGAATCTGAATCAATACCGACATTGATTGACCTTGGATTTAAAAGCAATGAAATCCCGGGAGAAGGTTTCAGATTTAAAGGTGGAGAAAGTGAAGGCTTAAAAAAACTTGACGAATTTATTAAAAACAATTTTAAAGTAAGTTCAATAAAAACAAATAGAAGAAATAAAGATGAGGTTTTGATCACTCATTTAAGTCCGTATATCAATGCAGGAGTTCTATCCCCGAAAACTTTATATGAAAGTATTAATCAATTCATGGGAAACAAATTCCACAGTAACAGAGCTTCTTGTATTATTCATGGTTTAATGAGAAGAGATTTTCTAAAATTGCTGGAAAAAAAATATAAAACAAAGATTTTTGATAAAGCTGGAATCAAAGGAAATGAGCAATATGACCTTAAACATGAAATGGACAAATTTTGGCTTTGGGCCAATGCTAAAACAGGAATTCCAATAGTAGATGCATTTATGCGTGAACTCAACAATACCGGCTTTATTTCATATGAAGGCAGAAGGATTTTGTCACAGTTCCTGATTGAGGAACTCCAGGTTAACTGGCAGCTTGGTGCTGAATATTTTCAGTCAAAATTGGTTGATTATAACCCATGCAGCAATTGGGGGAACTGGAATATAATGGCCGGAGTAGCCTATGACACCAAAGAAGACAGATACTGCAGTATCATAACAAAAGCCAGGAAATTAGATCCACATGGTGATTTTGTTAGAAAATGGATACCTGAACTAGCAGGCCTTAATGATAATATAATACACGAACCCGATAAAGCGAATTCAGAGGATTTAAAAAATTCAAACATAGAATTGGGAAAAGATTACCCCTTGCCTGTGGTTGATACTGAAAAATGGGTATAGAATTATAAAAATTTAAATATAGCTTTTAAATTATTCAAATATCATTGTATAGGTCTTCCTTATATACTTTTTCAGGTTTAACCAAAACAATGCAAAAAAGTAAAAAATCAAAGGAGAACCAAGAGTTATGAATGTAGCATATATAAAATACAACCTTAACTTGCTGCTTTGAATCCCAAATTTCTCACCTATATAAGCAAACACCCCAAAAGTTGATTTTTCAACTTTCTCCTTAAAAAATGCATTTATCTTTTTTAAACTCATGTTCATTTACTTAAGGAAAAAACAGAAGATCTTATAAAATATCTTTTTATTATAAAATCATAAACTCCGAAAATCAAAAATCCAAAGAATAAGTCACTGATCAGGCTGGTTCTGAAAAAAGGCAATGCAGCAGCATAACTCATCAATAAGCCGTTAAAATCTCTTGGGTATAATTGAGTGGAATAGAGCCATGCAAAATTTGTTATCAGGAAAAATATTATACTGCTACCCAAACTTGTAAAGAGTAACTTCAAATAACTGAATTTCTTTAAAAATCTTGAGGACAAAACAATTATAAGCACGTAACTAAGATAAACCCAAATCATATAATCCTCAAATAATATAAATCCAGTTCTTTCTGGAAAATACTCAGGATGAATGAAATTATTGAAAATTACATCAACAACAAATATTGCCACTAGTGTAATGAGAAAAAAATCTTTCTTTTTGCCAAACATAAAACCTCCGAAAATAACCAGACCAGTTATAGCAGAATAGTTTTCCTGATGAGGAATTATTTTGCTTAGTGCAATCAGGAAAATATATAAACTTATTATTAGTATTCCCTTCAAAGTATTGTAATTTTTAAACATATTAAATTAATTCATCATATTAAATAAACCAGAACATAACCTCAGTAACAAAAAACAAATATATAAATGTTTAAGCAATTAAATAAAATTTTATTGCAAATTATAGCCTGCGACGAAAAAAAAATAGAATTAAATGCAATTATCTGTCCTTTTTACGTGACTGATTCAGGTTCAACAAATCATTCACAGTAAATGGATTCATAATTATAGCTTTTTAATAAAGTCTAAATTTAACAAATACAGGAGATATTGATTTTACTTCTTCTGCTTGAAGAAGATAAAATTTTTCTGATAAATTTTTCTGAAACAGATATTATGTAATCCCGGTTCAAATCAAGCATACTTTCACCAAAACCAATATTATCAGTCAATAATACCAGTTTTAGAGAATCTCTTTGGTCAGTAATCCAAATATTTGCTTTTTCAACATAACCTCCTTTGTTCTCTTCATTTATATAAAATTTGACAGTTAACCTTTCCTGACTTTAAGAAAAAAAGTACAGAAATAAGAATCTAAGAATTCCGTATAATTCTAAATTCATTTATATTTCGTATTTTCTTGAGACGTAATAAAATTGTAAAGTATCTGTTTTTTCTACTTTCCTTAAAAAAATTAATTAAATAAAGTGTTACTACTCAGGTAATAGATCCGGAGGAGCTAAATATTGGTAAAATCGGATTAAATCCGATGTAAAAATGTCAACATGAGCTTGTTTTGGCATCATTTTTGCGCCCTGATGCAAAAATCATGACAAAACTATACATCATTTACGTTACTACCGGAGTAGTAAAAAAGTTATCTAAAATCTAAATACTCTTTTTTATAACAATTCGTTTATTGATGTTGTTATAAATTCTAATAAAATAATTAAAATATGGACAGGATTACAATAAACTCAAGTTATGCAAATAAATTTTTAGATTCAAATGTATTGGAATCAAATATTTCAAAATCAGAAAAGTCACTAATAGAAATTGAAACAGGATCGGGTAGGGGTAATGATTTCACCGGTTGGTTAAATACACCCTATTCTGATGAATATCTTGAAATCATAGATGTTGCAAAGAATTTCAGAGAAAGATTTGATACTATCATTATAGTAGGAATCGGTGGCTCATATCTGGGATCAAGAGCAATCATAAGCTCATTGACAGACACATTTAAAAAGTCCCAACCTGAGATTATCTATGCCGGCAATAATCTTTGTGAACAATATCACTGTGAATTGCTGCAATATATTGATGATAAAAATTTTGCTGTTATTGTCATATCAAAATCAGGTACAACTACCGAACCAGCAATTGCATTTCGCCTATTGAAGGAAAAAATTGAAAAAAAATATGGAAAAGCAGATGCTGCTTCCAGAATAATAGCTATTACTGATAAATCAAAAGGTGCGTTGAAGAAGACTGCTGATTCAGAAGGTTATAAGACATTTGTAATTCCTGATGATGTTGGTGGCAGATTTTCAGTATTAACTCCGGTAGGTCTTCTGCCAATCGCTCTTGCAGGACTTGACATTTTTGAAATCCTGAAAGGAGCCCAGGAAATTGATAATCACACTACATCTGCTATTCAGTATGACAGAAATATCGTACTGCAATATGCTTCAATACGCAGTGCCCTTTACCAGCAGGGAAAAAAAATTGAAATATTATTATCCTACAATCCTAAAATGTATTTCCTCATAGAATGGTGGAAACAATTATATGGCGAAAGCGAAGGAAAAGAAGGGAAAGGCTTGTTTCCTGCCGGTTTGATAAATACTACAGACCTACACTCAATGGGACAGTATGTTCAGGATGGTGAAAGGATACTGTTTGAAACTGTATTGTCATTCGAAAGGGGCTCGGCTGGAATTGTGATTGAGAAAAATGAAGATAATCTGGATGGTTTGAATTATCTGGAAAACAAAACAATATTTGAGATTAACAAAAAGGCCGAAGAGGGTACTTTAATGGCACATTTGGATGGTAATGTACCAAATATTGTTATTTCAATACCGGAAAACAATGAATTTTATTTAGGTCAGTTGATTTTCTTTTTTGAAAAAGCATGCGCAGTCAGCGGATACAATTTATCAGTGAATCCTTTTGATCAGCCGGGAGTAGAAATGTACAAGTCTAATATGTTCAAATTATTGGGAAAACCATAGAGCTTCAAGTTCTTCAAAAGACTTACAATTGTTGATTTGAATATTGAATCAGCATGAAATTTATCAAAAATTTGTATCTTTGCAATTCAAAAATTTTTTATTATGTTTGATGATCTAACTGGGAAACTTGAAATAGCATTAAAAAGCATCAGAGGAGAGGGTGTTCTGACAGAACTGAATGTAGCAAAATCTATAAAGGAAATCCGACGTGCACTTGTAGGTGCTGATGTAAATTACAAAATTGCGAAGGATTTTACAGATGAAGTTAAAGAAGAAGCATTAGGGACAAGAAATATATTAAAAGCCATTAAGCCTGGAGAGCTTATGGTAAAAATTGTCCTGGATAAAATGACAGAACTTATGGGAGGCAAGGCTGAGGGAATTGACCTCAGTGGCAAACCATCCATAATATTGATTTCAGGACTTCAGGGCTCAGGTAAGACTACTTTTACAGGCAAACTGGCACTGTATCTTAAGGATAAAAAGCAAAAGAAAGTCCTGGTAGTCGCAGGTGACGTTTACAGACCGGCTGCTATAAACCAGCTCGAAGTAGTTTCACAGCAGGCAGGTGTTGATATTTACAAGGAAGAAAACAGCAAAGATCCAGTAAAAATTTCTGTGAACGCAATTGAATTTGCAAAGGAGAATAAATATACTGCGGTTATTATTGATACAGCAGGCCGACTCGCTATTGATGAAGAAATGATGAAGGAAATTGAAAACATCAAGAAATCTGTCTCTCCAAATGAGACACTTTTTGTTGTAGATTCAATGACTGGTCAGGATGCCATCAATACTGCCAAGACATTCAATGACAGACTGGATTTTGATGGAGTTGTATTGACCAAACTTGACGGAGATACACGGGGTGGAGCAGCCCTTTCTGTAAAATATACAGTAGGTAAACCTATAAAATTTGTAAGCAACGGTGAAAAGCTCCAGGATCTGGAGATGTTTTATCCCGACAGGATGGCTCAGCGAATACTGGGAATGGGTGATATCGTTTCTTTTGTTGAAAAAGCCCAGGAGCAATTTGATACTGAAGAAGCTAAGAAACTTGAGAAAAAAATCAAAAAGAATAAATTTGATTATGATGATTTTCTCGGGCAGATAAAACAGATCAAGAAAATGGGAGATCTCAAAGGCCTGATGAAAATGATACCTGGAATGGGAAAAATGGTAAATAATATTGATATAGATGACTCAGCTTTCGGTAAGGTAGAATCCATCATTTATTCCATGACACCCGAAGAACGTGCCAACCCTGAGTTGATGAGCATGAGCAGGAAAAGAAGGATAAGCACAGGAAGTGGCAGATCTATTCATGAAGTTAATATGTTTATCAAACAATTTGATCAGATGAAGAAAATGATGTTCAGGATGAGTAAAATGAAAGGAATTCCTGATTTTGGTGGAATGGAGGGTATTGGAAAGTGATAAAATATTTAGTTACACTCAATAAAATATAACTCATTTCGTTTTCTGACTAAAATAATTACATTTTAATCTGTTGATTTTATTAATTTAATTCTGATAGTGTGAATAAATTCATTTTATCCTTTATTTTTATTTTTATTGCCTTTAAGGCTATGGCTTCCTATATATTTATTCCGATGGATGATGAATCTCAAAAGAATCATTTGAAAGCTTACGGAATTGCATATAAGGTTCTGGAAAATGGGGGAGAGGTGTATTGGCTGCTGAATTACAAAGGCGGAAGTTTTGCATTTAATCTTGTGCCTCTACTGGAACGTGAATGTAAAATAAGAGATGTAAGTTATTCTGTGATCACCAACGGGGAATTCGAAAAGATCAGATTGGAAATTGATGACCCGGAAATAAATATGGATGTAATGAAGCTTGAAAAAGCTCCTAAAGTTGCTGTATATACTCCTGAATATGATGAGAAAGGTGAAAAAATTCAACCCTGGGATGACGCTGTGACTCTCGCACTTACTTACGCTGAAATTCCTTTTGATAAAATATATGACAGAGAAGTCCTTGAAGATAAATTAGTGCAATACGACTGGCTCCACTTGCACCATGAAGACTTTACAGGCCAGTATGGTAAATTCTATGGAAGCTACAGAAATGCAAGGTGGTATATTGATCATCAAAGAAGTCAGGAAGCGCTTGCAAAAAGCCTTGGATTTTCAAAGGTGTCTAAACTCAAGCTAGCTGTAGTTCAAAAAATAAAAGAATTTGTCGGTGCGGGTGGATTTATGTTTGCTATGTGCTCTGCAACTGATTCCTATGATATAGCACTGGCAGCTCAAAATACAGATATATGTGATGTCATGTTCGATGGAGACCCTATGGAGGCTGCAGCACAGCAAAAACTGGATTTCTCACAGACATTTGCCTTTCAGAATTTTACATTGGTAACTAATCCATTTGAATACGAGTTTTCTTCTATTGATTTTAACTCTAGAAATGTCAGACCAGAAGATGATTATTTCACTTTGTTTGATTTTTCAGCTAAATGGGATCCCGTTCCTACAATGCTTACTCAAAATCATACCCGGATAATTAAAGGATTTATGGGTCAGACAACTACATTTGAAAGGAAATTCCTTAAGTCAGGTGTGCTTGTCATGGGGGAACTAAAAAGCATAGATGAAACAAGATATATACATGGAGATTATGGCCTGGGATTCTGGACATTTTATGGTGGTCACGATCCGGAAGATTACAGACATTATGTAGGTGATCCTCCAACAGATCTTATTTTGCACCCAAATTCACCAGGATACAGGCTTATTCTTAATAATATCCTTTTTCCCGCTGCCAGAAAGAAAAAACATAAAACATAAAAAAAAGACCCCTAAAATTCGGGGTCTTTTTTTTATATCTGAATATTAGCTTCTTCTAATATTTTCTTAGCCATATCCAATATTTCTGTGTCTTCAAGATTTACTATGCCTCCTTCAGGTCCAGGTTGAATATGTTTTCCAACTATTTCTTCATCACTATTGTACTTCATTGCACCAAAATAATTTCTAACGGATTGCTCATCAATTTTTAATTCATCAGCAATCCTTTTTACACTTCCTGTTGGTAAACTGTGTTTGATTTTTCTTAACTCATTGAATGTTATATACATGGCAATAAAATTTATTTAATAAAAAATAAAAAACTTCGCATAACAGAATTAGTAACAATTCTAATTTTCAAAAATAGTAATTTATTAATTCATAATTACAAAATTAAAACGTTTTTTATTTAATTTATTTTAAATAGCTTACTATTTGTAATATTTATTGATAGAATTAAGAATATATTTCAGAATATAAGGATGTATGAAATTAAAAATGAAACTATTAACAAAAGGGTGTAGCCAAAATAAACTCTCAAATTCAGATATTTTGAGAGTTCCTGGCCAATTTTATTTTTTACGTAATAAACCAGGTATATCTTTGAAATCAGAAATGCCAGAAAAGTTCCATACGCAATTCCGGCAAGCCCTAAATACTTCATTAGTATAATAGACAGTATGAAATTCAGGATTATTTCGAGCAACGATACTATTATGAATATTTTATTGCGACCACTGGAATAAATAAATATCTCAGATAAAATAAATCTGCTGCATATAGTCAAAAGATATATATTGAATAACAGAGCTGAATATGTATAATCTGAATCGTAAAAAAAAGAGAAAAGGTATTTACTGGTAAAAAGGAGTATTATTGCCAAAGGAAAAAAAATATGCATTAACTTGCTTACTGATTTCCTGGTGGTCTCCATAGCCGAATCAAGGTCATTTACAGCCATGGGAATCATTGTAGTTCTTATCGCACCAACTAAAACCAGAATTAATGGAAACTCTCTTGCTCCATATCTGTAAAGAGAAAACTGGTCAGGAGGAAAAAAATTTTCAACCAGCAATCCATCTATGAACTCCGAACCATTAGAGAAAAGCATGTGAATTATTATAGGCAGGGAGAAAAAAAGAAACTGACCGGTAATAGTAAATCGTAGCTTAAAAGTATATGAATTTTCGAAAAAGATAACTTTGATTGTCCATAACCATCGTAAAATTATCCACACCAGCAACGCAGAGAATACATAGTAAAGATCATTATAGACACTTGCAGCAACAACTACAGGTATTAATTGAAAAAGATAAATTATCAATCCATAATAAATGAGCTTCTTTTTGAAGTGAAAAAGTATATAGTACAATTCAACCAGTATCGTTGGCGAATAAAAAGCAATATATATGGAAACGAAAAGGGTAATTTGTCCGGTTTTAATGTCAGACAAAACTCCAAAGCCATTAAAAAGATAAAAAAGAACAGCAGTGATTAGTCCAATTGATTGTAATAGAAAGAAAATATCACCAAAAAAATTAGTTTTACTTTTTTCATCAATACGAGGATACCAGCTAAGAATAGCATTTCCAATACCTGATACCCAAAAAAAAGTAAATAAATTTACAGAAAATAAAAACAATTCAAAAACAGAGGTTTCTTCAGGTGAATAAGATAGTTTTACAAGTAAAATACTGATTAAAACTAAAACTGAAAATCTTAAAACCTGAAATAACTGATAAGCAGAAGTAACAGATTTAATCTTTAAAATATTTAAAACATATCTTTTCAAAATGTGGAATTAGAATATTTTCTCAAAATTAAAAATTTGGCTTAATATTTGCAGTGTAATCTATACTATTTTCACAGTTGAACAAAAATATCGTTCTATGAAAGAAAAAAAAATTCAAAAGGATAAATTCAAGAAATATAAATCAATTGAAGAATTAAGTGATATCGAAAAAGAACTTTTCACAGAAGCATTTAATAAAATGAAGCATGCATACGCTCCTTATTCTAATTTCCATGTAGGGTCAGCTCTATTACTTGAAGATGGCAGGATAGTAGGAGGGAGTAATCAGGAAAATGCATCATACGGATTAGCAATCTGCGCTGAAAGAGTAGCTCTTTTCAATGCTGGTTCAAATTTCCCTGATGTGGCTGTTAAGAAGTTGGTAGTAGTAACAAAAAACTATAATAAATCTGACGATCAGAACAATAATGACAATTTTATTTTGGCTCCATGCGGAGCATGCCGTCAGGTTATTCTTGAATATGAAAACAGATTCGAAAAAGATATTGAGATTTTACTGATGGATTCAAAAGGCAGGGTATATATTTTTAATTCAGTAAAACAAATGCTGCCGTTTGCATTCAGCGGATATTTCCTAAAATAAAAATTAATTTCTTTTAATTCCATCCAGGAATTCAACGACTGCGCTATCCACCATTATATCCCTTGGTTTTATTGGTGTATTTAGTATTATCCCTTCCATAGTCCTGCATCTGCTTAATGCTACATAAGTCATCCCGTGAGTAAAGGCTCCCTGACCCATATCAATCCTGACATTATCAAAAGTCTTGCCCTGAGCTTTATGTATTGTGATTGCCCATGCCAGTTTTATCGGATACTGGTTAAATGTTCCAAGTATTTCCTGCTTTATCTCTGAATTATCATCCTTGTCAAATATATATCTGGTATTTTCCCAAATCTCAGGATAAACCTCAATCTCCTTAATGTCACCTGCTTCAGAAATCTCAGCTTTTATAGTATAATTGTCCAGAGAAGTTATTTTTCCAATTGTACCATTTACATACTTTTTATCTATATCATTTCTGATAAAAATAATCTGAGCACCTACTTTTAGAGTCAACAGTTGGTCAGTTGGGAATATCGAATCAGGAAACTCTCCTTCGATGACTGCTTCATATGTGAAAATGCCTGAATCAATTCCTTCAAGTCGTTCACTATTGATATTATTTGCAAGGGCATTCCGGGAACAAAGGGTAATATAGCTGCCTTCTTTAACAAAATCAGGACTGTGCCTTGCATTAAGTTCTTCTAATTGCTCCCAATCCATCTCATTCATTCTGATGCTTTCAAGCAGATTGATAAAATTCCTGTCACTTTGCCGGAATACTTCATTCAATTCAATATATTCTATATGTAATTTATTGCTTTTCAATACATTGGATGAAAAGAAATATGGAGTTTCATACTTTTCATTAATGTATTGTTTCTCAAATGATTGAGATACTACGGGAGGAATCTGGAACAGATCCCCAATAAATACCATCTGAACACCTCCAAAGGGTAGGGGAGATTCCCGGTGCAGCCTCAAAAAAAAATCTATATTATCCAGCATATCAGCTCTAACCATTGAAATTTCATCAATTACCAAGACCTGAAGTTTCTTATAAATACTTTTATTTCTTTGTTTTTTGATCGCGGAATTTACTATAATTCCTGGTGGAAATCTGAAAAAAGAGTGTATGGTTTGTCCGTTTATATTCAGAGCTGCTACACCAGTTGGTGCTAATACCACTATTTGCTTTTTAGTAGTCTCTTTAAAAAGTCTCAACAGTGTTGATTTTCCTGTGCCGGCTCTTCCTGAGATAAAAATATTGACATTGGAATTTTCCAGCAATTCCAATGCATTTTTAAAAGCACGGTTTAATATTACGGGTTCCTTGAGAATAGTTCTATTCTGTTTTAACTACATAAATGAAAACAGGAAAGTGATCGCTGTATCCCTGAATATATTCATTGCCTACAAATGTACGTAAGGGATAACCCTTGAAATTGCCTTTTTTTTGCACTAAAAACTCCTTATTAAATATATTTGCCTTATAAAAACTCAGATTATTATTATTTCTGCTTATCCAGCTTTTTGTTAATATTATCTGATCAAATAAACTCCATGCATCTTTATAAGCTGTAGTCCCTATGCCTCTGATATAAAATTGTTCCATAGGATTGAACATCTCACTACCTTTGACTTTCTTAATATTTCCGTTAGCTTTTAAAACATTCTTAACAGATGGACTCGTAGGGTCATCATTTAAATCACCCATTACTATAACTTTAGAACCCGGAAAAGCATTATTGAGCGAATCTATTATTTTTTTACATTCTGCTGCGGCTGCTGCCCTCCAGGGATTAGTTGTAGATTCACCACCTCTTCTCGAAGGCCAGTGATTCACCAGTATATGTATCAGTTCTCCCTGATAATTGCCTGAAACAAATAAGATATCCCTTGTAAAGATTTTCTCACTTCCGTTATAGATCTGCACAGGAACAGGGCTAGCCTGAGTAGGGGAGAAGTATTTCGACTGATAAAGCAATCCAAGATCAATGCCCCTGCTGTCATAGGAATCAAAATGAATGATGCTGTAATTTCTGGATTTTATCGAAGGTTGAGCAATTAGATCTTCCAAAACTGTTCTGTTTTCTATTTCAGATACTCCAAGAATTGCTAATCCATCATCTGTCACATCTGTTCCGATCTGAGATATTACATCAGCCATATTCTTAAGTTTATCATAATATTTCTTCGAATTCCACAATTTCGGTCCCGAAGGAGTAAATTCTTCATCAATTATATCAGGAGCGTCAATTGTGTCAAACAAATTCTCAAGATTATAAAAACCGATTGCACTAATCTTTAGCTTTTCCTTTTGAGAATAAACAGCATCAGTTACAATTATCAAAAAAAAGAAGAAAAGTAGAAATCGCAATTTTTCCATTTTAAACAGTTTTGATGTATAGCAGAATATTGATAAAACTTAAATCGAAATATTATATTATATAACTCACAAACATACAAAAAAAATCTTACTACTACAATAAAGTAAGCTCTGATTTTTTAAACTTATATTGACGAATACATAGGATACGCGAGTGTTTAGCACTGTATGACTATTCCTTATTTAATGCCTATAATATATATTATGTTAAATAGAAAAGTATAAATATAAAAGAGGGAGACAACTGAGCCTCCCTCTTACATTTGGTTTTTTTATATTTAATCTTAAATATCCTAAATGGTCAATTCTATTTTAACAGGGATACATTACTGACTTTAGAATATCTGGTTTTATCATCACAAATTACCATAATTCTATAAGTGTAAGTATCAGGAGTTAATTCTTTGCCTTTAGATATACCGTCCCAGGACAATTTTTCATTACCGCTTGCTTTGTATAGTAATTCTCCCCATCTTGAGTAAATCTCCATTTCTACTTCTTTAATATATTTTTCATCATATTTTCCTCTTACTCTGAATACATCATTAGCATTATCATTATTTGGAGAAAAAGCATTTGGGAAATATATATCATCCTCATTGCAAGGAGGATCCAAAATTGTAATATCAATGCAGTCAGTATCAGCACAGCCATATTGATCTATAACAGTAACACAATATTGTTTTATTTCTTCAAAAACATTATCTTTTGTAGAGATAGGAGTAATTGAAATTTTAGCTACATTTTTCTCACCGGTACTCCATAATATAGTGCTATTTGGAGGTATATTAATAACTTCAAGTTCGAATGGATTAGTAATAACTATTACGGTAGTGTCTGCTATTACAGAAATATCAATATCGCTCATAGTGACTGAAACAGTAATAACAGTATCACAGCCTAACCCAATGTCAGTGACCTTAACATCATATGTAGTCGATTTTTGGACAACTACTGTGGCTTTACTTGTTTTACTTCCACTTATTATATCCTCCCCTGTCCATTCATAGGAAAGATTTGTGGCATCATTATTTTTTACCTCAAGAACAATAGTATCACCTTTACAAACTATTCCCGGGTTTAAATAGGTTAAATTAAATTTATACTCTGTGAGTTGTACAGATGCAGTATCTGTGCAATCGAATTTATCGATAGCTATTATAGTGATTTTTTCATTACCAGATGGCTTGTAGAATATCTTATCCCCTACCCCAATAAGGTTGCCATTTGGTCTGTACCAGTTTATTGTACTTTCAACATTGACTTTAGCACTTAATTCTATGGTCTCCCCTTTGCAATAAGTAAGTTTATCGTTATCAACTTTAAGTTCAATAATTTTAGGTACTTCGATTTCTTTATCTATTATTATTATACCATCACAACCCTGTACTTTTATCTCAACATACACTTTAAATTTTCCAGGTTGTTTGAAATCATAACAAGGTGTTGGAGTTGTGAATTTGATTTTCTCATTGCTGGCATTTGTGATCTCCCAGTTATATGATGAAACAGTACCTCCTGTAACACTGAAGCACATTTGATATGTCCCGCAAGTGACCTTACTGCTAATATCCATTCTGTTACCTGGTTGTGAATAAACATAAATTGAATCAGTATATTCGCATCCCCAATCTGAGGTAGCAGTGAAAATCAATAAGTATTCTCCTTCCTGTTCTGAATAAATCAAAACATAGGATTTATCTTTAGGACCTACGATTATGTTTGGAATAGCTTTCCAGACATAATTTACCCCGATATCCGGAGTTTTGTTTATCACTTCTATTTTGGTCAGATTTCTATAGCAATAAGTAATTTCTTTATCAAATTCCAGGTCAATATAACCATTATAAATAGTAATGGAATCGATATTTGTTGAACATCCTGTACCAGGTTTAACACGTAGATAAAATTTATTGATCCTTCCCGTAAGGTTAACATTTATTATCTGTCCAGTGGCTAGTATATTTGAGAAGGATATGTCTTTTGACCATTGCAAAATGGCATCTGTCTCATCTGATGGAACCCCCACCCCTTTTAACAGAACCTGATCGACACAAACAGTATCCGGCCCATCAATTTTTATGCTAAAATAATCTTTAACTTTTACAACAACAGAATCGTAATGGAAACATAATCCGTCAGTAATCGTAACATAATATTTTCTCCCCGTATCTCCCATAAAAGTTGGATTTGACTTGTCATTTCCGTTAAATGTGAGGCCGGCAGTAGGTGACCAGGAATATGTCCATGTACTGTTTGGGTTTGCAACAATTTTTGCCGTTGTACCTTTGCAAACAATAACTGGATTAGCTAGGAATGTGATATCTGGAAAGTTAAAACTTATTAATTTCTTAATACTATTGTCACAATTTTCTTCAGTGAAAACTTCCAGTATAATGTAGAATTGTTCGTTTTTAGGAATTGTGACATTGATGTTATTACCTGTAGTGACTATAGTATCATTGCTGAAAATAAGTGTCCATTCATTACTTTTGAACGTATAAAGATCATTTAATTCACTGAACTTATCTTTGAGATTGATAACAAGTTTATCATCAAGACATTCAAGTAGCTTATATTCGAAGTCAACCATCAAAGGGTCTCCGATCACGATCACACTCTTGGTGAAAAAATCGGAGCAATTGGGGATGCTGTGATATGCTTCAAGTGTAATGTCAAAAGTATCTTTACCAATTGAAGGTAAATTATAGATGTAATTGACATCTTTGGATGTAAATTTTACTACCTGTTTGGTGGAATGAACATAAATTTCCCATTTATAAGATTCAGCAAAAAGACTTGTATTTGTAAGTTTCAGAGTATCTTTTTGTCCGGAACCACATATTGTTTCTAAGCTCACAAAACTCGCTTCAGGTGGATCAACACAAGGGCGAACATTATACTCAAAATCACGTCTGACTATTGATATCAATTTACCGTCACGATATTCTTCAACTAATACCCCAACCAGAAATTGACCAACCTTTGTAGGAGTACCTGTGATTAAACCAGTCTTTGAATCTATTTTCAGTGGGTCGCTTCCTCCAAGTATATTTGTCAGGCTATAACCCTGTGCCCAATTGACAGTATTATAAAATGGAGTATATCTTGAAGGATTTTCAACTGTAGGCATTGGATAGGTAATAGTTGCACCTGACGAAGGAGCATACAATTTATACACGAGAGAATCTCCTTCATGTTCAAAAGCGCTGTGATCAAAATTCAGAGTCTGGTTTGCACATATATATATATCAGGCCATTTTTTGAAATAAGGTGAATCATTCCTTTCATCGAAAGCAAACTGATCTATTTCAAGAATATAGCTATTCCCTGTTTCAAGCGGATCAGTAATGTTTAACAATGTCTGATTTCTGCAGCATCTTTGGTAAACAAGAATATATTTTTCACCTTCTTTTGGTCGCGGAAGCATAATCGTATCTCTGTAAACTGCTTCATGGACGCAAACAGGTGCTCCAAGCACGCCGCATTTTACGTCGAGAGATTCATTTAAAGTATCATTTCCAATATAATCCAGGAAAAATCCACCCCTGTAACCAACTTCTTTCATGAAGGAACCATTATGATTGAACACAGCAATAATTGCCTTCTCATCAAAAAATGCATCCGGAGCACCAAACTCACAATCCCTGCGTATTGTCAGGGTTATTTCAAATAATCCTTTCCCTAAGCTTTTATAGGAGAAATCACCACCGACCATATGTGTGGCTTTTGTTTCACTAATTATTAAAAACAAAAGGAAGGTATATAAAATTATTTTTTTGAAAATATTTACCATATCCATTGTATTTATTGTATTTATTTTATTTATTTTCAATTAAATCAGAACTAATTTTTACAACTTCTACTCTTCTTTCTTTTGAAGCTCCTACACTATAAATTGACATCTTATCATTTAAAAGATCATCAGATATATCTTTAGATGCTAATGATTCTCCATACGAAACATCAGTAATCTTCAATTGACCTTTTTTAATATATTTAGTAAAAGCTCCTTTTCTGAAACTCCTTATTTCATTGTCTAAAGATTTTACCCTTCTGTTGGCAAGTATCAGGTTATAATCATAATCAGCCCTAGGACTTGCATATCCTTTAAATTGGATGTCTACTTTATGTCCTGCTTGAAGTACAGCTAATAATGTACTAAAAAACAAATCAAACTTCTCCTTTCCTTCTTTTATGTCTTTATTAAAGAACTCTTCGATTTTAATTCTTGAGAATTCTTTATCATTCTCATCTGTAACATCTTTATTATACTTTTGAACAAATTCATCTCTTCTGATTATATATTGACTGTAAGTTTCAGAGTATGTTCTGGAAGTGACTTTGGATTTTGATCTTGGATCAGGTCTGTCATTATCAAAATACACAATTAATGGCAGATAAGCATTCAATAGATCAGCCAGATAAAGTTTTTGTATTATAACAGTACCTCCATAATTATCAGTATTTACTAACTCTGATACACTTTCATATCCTTTTCTGCTCGCTGTGATTTTGTATTTATTGCCCCTGATGATATCAAAATTAAACTCGTTACCCAATTCATTTGTGACAATAATTTTATTGACAGTATTATCTGTCAGATTTTCAAGTATTATTTCAACCCCGTTCAAATCGTTCAAAGTTGTTCTGTCATAAGTGAGAACTTTTAATGAAAGATCCATTGGCTGCAGGTATAATTTTTTGATAATTGTGTCAGTTTTAGTAATACCGTAAGTATTAAATCTGGTTGTATCAGAAACATAGCCCAGCTTTGACGCTACAATATAATAGTTTCTGTTATTGATCAGATTAAATTTACTTTCATTTGTGGTTTCGTTGATAACGACTGCTGCCAATTCATTAGTTAAAGCATCATATAATTTTATTTCAGTACCAGGTAATTCAGCCCGGGATTTTTTGTTGAAGGTATATACTAACAGGTCAATCTTTATTGGCTCTATATCAGCCTTGAAGATATCATAGCAGCATGCTTCAGTTGTTGGATCCAGATATAAGGCCCCTTCTCTGTTGGATGAAAAATAGGCCTTTTTACCATCCTGAGAAAGCCAGAAATAGATATCATCATAACTGCTGTTCATGGGATACCCCTGATGTATAGGAGTCTCAAATTCAGCAGTTTCAATATGACTGGCAAAAATATCATATCCTCCCATACTTAAATATCCGTTGGAACTAAAATACAAAGTATTTGTAGGGCTATGGAAATTTGGTGTGATATCATCTTCAGCCGTATTTATATTACTAATATTCTGTGGACGAGTATAACTTCCATTCTTATCTATGATAGAATACCAGATGTCCATTTTGCCTTTTCCTCCTTCTCTGTCAGACACAAAATACAAAACATCTTTGTTGAAGTTTTTGCTATAGCCAATATTTGGTTGTGTTGAAGTAAAATTAACTTCATTAATAAAATCCGGAAGTTTTTCTGATTTTCCAAAAGACCCATCAGGATTCACTTCAACTGAATAAATCTGACAATTTATTTGTGCTGTACCCGTATAATCACAAATTGTATAATACGCCCTGGTTTTGCTTGAATTAAAACTAAGGTGAGCATCCAAAAGTCTATCATCACTAAAAATACTGTCTGCGATTACACTTTCTCCATTTTCACTTTTCATCACTTTAGATATCAGCCTGTTAGGATAGTGGGAATCAACTTTTCTCGTAAATCTCATTGATGAAAAGTAAAACTTGTCATTTTCTTCCAGCGCACCAAAATCTGAATAAGGTGAGTTAACATCACCTTCCAGTCTTGATATTTTAATGTTTTCACTCGGATTGAAAATCAATTCAGAAGCCCACTCACATGCAGCTATTTCTTTATTCGCTCTTTTATCAAAATAATCATTCTCACCCTGATGCTCGGATAAGAATATTTTGTACTGGTCAATAGCCTCAGAATATTTACCAAGTCTTTGCTTAATATCACCTAACCAGAATGTCAGTAATGAATATTGATTATCAGGTTGCTTTTCATCAAGTAATTCAAGTTTGGTTTCCGCCAGATTATATGCTTTAAACATTCGTGCTGATTCAGCACTTTTATATAAAAGATCAGCATTGTCATCAACAAATTCATTAGCTGCCAGGTAATACTGAAGTGCTGAACCATAATCTTTCTCTTCAAATGACTTTTCAGCAGCCACAAGATACGATTTCAAGGTTTGGGCATCCAGTTTAATACTAAAGGCAGCAAAAAATGAAAAAATCAAAAGGAATATATATCTATTCATATAATATATTTTATCTGTTTTCATTAAATCAATAAATTGGGCAAATCTTGAAAGCTCCAAAAGGTTTAGCCTTTGTAATAATATAGCGAAGATGCATTTCAGGACCACCACGGTAATTAGAATAATCCGACAGATTATCCTTGGTAACTATATCATAACTCAAACCAAAATACCATTCATTGTATTCAAAAGCGATTTTTGGAGAATAACCCTCCCCTAGCCTTGTCATTGCCCCCGCATGAACTGCGAATTTTTTTGATATTGTATTGGTGATATACAGTTTTAACAATCCACCAATCACTGTTTCCTGATAAACATCCTGTGTCTGATGCAAAATATCGAATTGAATATCCAGAGGATCTATTACTTTTATGTTTAGTATGCCTAAAAAGGAATACCTCAGGTAAAGTTTATCATTATCAACTCCATAAAAACTTTGGGATGGTTTAGTTAAATGGAAGGCAGAACCACCTAAAGTCAGATTATTTCTGGGACTAAACTGAAGCCGGTAATTTAACCCAAGTCCGGTTTCAAGGTACCCAAACCTAAAACTTTCAAAATCCTCACCATTTGGTCTTCTTGGATCATAAACACCCAGTATCGGGTCCCAATTATTGTCCCATCTAAGATCATCAGTATTAAAACCACGGTTAGAATATCCGATCAATGCCCCTGCTGTCAGAATATTTTTTTCATTTAGCATATAACTGTAGCTGCCTGCAAAATTCAAATTAAAGAGTGTTAATTTTGAATACCCTTGCTTATCATAATTGAAAACCAAGCCTCCGGAAAAAAAACCTTTTTTTGGTATTTTAGGTAAAAATTTCATGTCATAGCTGCCGGAAAAAGTAAAATAAGGAACAGCAATTGACCTGTACTGATCCCTCATACTCATAATAAATCGCTGATCTCCTTCGTAAATTCCAGTCAAAGACGGATTAAAATTTAATGGCTCATTATAAAACTGGCTATAATGAAAATCCTGGGAAAATAAAGATTGGATTCCGGCTATAAAAAAAATAAATAGAAGTACAATTTTATTTCTCATACTCTCAATGTTGATTTTAAATAATTATATTACTACAAATATCGTACTAAAAAAGCTAATATAATAGAAATTTAATGCTTTTTTCATTATTAAATTAATTATAAAAACAGCAATTTTCAAAACAAAAATAATTTTAATTTATAAAGAACTAATTATATATGTACTTATATATTATGATATATTTTAATGTGTTAATATGCCAAAGTCAAAAAAAATATAAATAAATAAAAAAAAATCAAGTTATATGTAAATGATTATATTTTAATCTCTTTTGAGTTATTATATAGATTTAATTATTGATGAAAACGCTACAAGGTTTTGCTAAATTTTTAATATTTGCTTCTATTTCATAATTTCAAGGAAATCAAATAATTTTACAAATAAATCGTTATATCCGATTATTTTATAATAAAAATATAATGGGGATAATTGCCAGACAAGGATTCAAAAGGAGTATTTTAAGCATAATAGGCAGTTTAATAGGTGTGATCAGTCTTCTTTTCATATATCCATTGTCTAAGGATTCCTATGGTTTTGCACAATTCCTGATCAGTTCAGCTTCATTTTTTGCCATTTTTTTTAGTTTTGGATCTACCAGTCTGGTTATCAGATATTTTCCAGAGTTGAAAGATAAATATTCAAAAGGATTTTTATCAATTATTTTTTCAGTTACATTTTTGGTTATATCTGTTTCAACTATATTCTTTAGTGTTTTCAAACATGCGATCATTAATTTTTTGGGTAAACTTGATTTTCAGACCCATATTATAAATGAGAATTTGATTGTGATTTATACCTTGTCAGTATTGTTTATCATCATTCAGATATTAATTTTTCAATCTGCAAATTTTAAAAGAATAGTTATCCCATTTGTCATACATGAACTTTCCTTCAAAGTGTTTTTACCGGTTTTGATTTTGCTTGTCTTTATGGGTAAAATTGAGATTTTTCATATAGGTACAGGATTGTTATTTTTTTATCTGGTTTCTTTTATTTTAAATGGAATATACTTAAAGAATTTAGGAGGGCTTAGTTTGAATAAAAATACTTTCTTGGCACTAACAAAGAAAAAAATGAAGGAATTGCTTAGCTATATGGGATTTTCCGGGCTTAATATAATAAGCGAGAACCTGACAACACAGATCGACAGAATTATGATCCCTTTGTTGCTGACAATGAGCAGCAATGGTATTTATTCGATTTTCTTGTTCATGAGCAATACTATTGCAATCCCGGCAACTTCCATTTACCCTATAGCCAGCCCCATTATTTCTGAATCGATGCTGAATGGCGATATACAAAATGTTAAATCCATTTACAAAAAAACCTCACTCAATTCTTTTATTGCAGGAGCATTTATCTTTGTTCTGATCTGGATAAATATAAATGATATTGTAAGTATAATGCCTGGCAAGGATGGGATTTCCCCTTTTATAAATGTATTTCTCTTTTTGTGTATTGCTAAACTTTTTGATATGGTGACAAGTATAAATTCTTTTATTCTGATTTATTCGAAATATTATAAGTACAATCTGGTCTTTTTACTGATCCTTGCTCTGATGAATATTGTGTTTAATTACCATTTTATAACTCAGTACGGAATAGTTGGTGCTGCGTTGGGTACAATGATATCTGTTTTCATATATAATATTATCAAGTTAATATTTATACAAATGAAATTCAGGATAAATCCATTTTCAAAAAGCACTCTATCTATATTTTTAATTCTTATAATTACGGTTTTGATTGGAAGATATTTGCCTGCAACTCCTTTGGTTGTAATAAATTTCATATACAAATCCTTGCTAATAAGCGGTATTTATTATTTTCTTATTAAAATATTCAAAATAGAATCTGAGCTAATACCAACAGGTGAAAAACTGGTAGTAAAGATTTTCAATTTTGTGATCCGGAAAAAATAAAGCGCATTTTTAATTTACAAGAGGCAAACCTTCTCTTTTCCAGGCAACAATTCCGTTTTCGAGTTCAATGACTTTTTTAAAATTCATTCCCGACATTTTATCCAATGCCTGTTTTGACTGGCCACTGCTTCTGCTGTATAACAAAACAGGGACATTTTTATAGATTTCAATGCTTTGTTCAAATTCTCTACCGAAAAAATCTATGTTTATTGCTGTACTGATATGGCCTTCTTCAAATTCTTTCGGAGTCCTTATATCAAGCAAAATATAATTCCCTGTAGAAATTAGCTTATTAAACTCCTTGGCAGATACAGAATAAATATTGCTATCAGTAAGGTTTTGGGCAAAACCAAACTGAAAAACACTAAGTATAATTACAACGAACGATAATGAGGATTTCATTTTTTATTTATTTTAAACTAAAACAATTTAATGATACATAAAATTCAATAATAATTAAAATTCATAGATATTTAACATTTTATTAGTAAAAATATTTCAATTTCTGCGTTTTCTGTAGACTTCTGAAAGTACTATTGATGCAGCTATCGATGCATTCAGAGAGTCCACTACCCTATTTGCTGATGGTATTGTGATACGTTCAGTACATTTTGCAATAATATCCTCTGATACTCCATTGCTTTCATTCCCAATAACAATGATCATTGGAAAAGAAAAATCATAATTATAAACATCTTTTCCTTCCATGACCATGACATATTTATTTATATAATTATCATCCTTTAAAGAGATTAAGGAATTGAAATCAATGGCAAAAACAGGAAGCCTAAAAATACTACCCATAGTAGCCTGAACTACTTTAGGATTATATAAATCGACGCAATCAGGAGAACAAATCAATGCATCAACCCCATACCACTCAGCAGTCCTGACAATTGTGCCCAAATTACCTGGATCTGATATAGCATCAAGGTAAAGAAGTAATTTTGAGTCATTTAATACAGTCAAATCAAGGTAGTCCTTGATTTCCAATATTGCAATTACTGAGGTATTATTCTTAAGATTTGAAATGCTTTCAAGTTCATTTTGAGTGACTATTTGAACTAAATGCAGGATTTTATTCAGAATTATATTGTTTTTTTCAGTGAATTCATGTGTACAATATAGCTTTTCTAAATCGTCATTTTTAAACTTAATGGCTTCAATTACCGATTTTTCTCCTTCTACTATAAATTTTTTATACCTTTGTCTATACTTTTTTAAAGATAAAGATCGTATTAGTTTTACATCATTTTTATTTATCATTTTTTATAAATTGAAATCAGGATTAATTCATAAAAATAATTACTTGTTTTTTGTAACTGTCATTTTGATTTTATCATCTTGTCAGGCTACTTCTTTTCTAAAGGAAAATGAAACATTTCTTCACAAAAATACGATTAAATTTGTAACTCCGGAAAGAATAGAAAACAAAGCTTTATTAAAGGAGGAATTATATACATTTTATGAACAGATTCCAAATGAAAACATACTTTGGGTCAACAGACAATGGTTTTATTATGTAAGTAAGGGAAAAAAGAATAACTGGTTCAATAAATTTGTGAGAAAGAGCCTGGCACAGGAACCTTCTATTTTTGATGAAGAAAAGTCAAAATCCACAGCTACAAATCTTGAAACATTCCTAAAAGACAAAAGAGGATTTTATGATGTTAATGTTATTTACAGGATCTACCCTGTAAGCAAGTACCTGACTGATGTTGAATATATTATTAATTCGGGAAAACGATATACATTAAATTCAGTAAAATACGAGAGTAAAGATTCAGTAGTAGGTAATATTATCAATAAATCGCTGAAAAAGTCATTTTTAATATCCGGAGATCCTGTGAATTCAACAAATTATGATCTTGAAAAAATCAGGATAACAAACCTCTTGCAAAATGAGGGGTTTGCAGCTTTTGGTCAGGATTATTTTGACTTAAGGGGTGACAGCAGTAATTACAAAGTCGATCTTAATGTGATCATTAAAAATGCAAAAGATAAAAGTGATCATCTTAAGTATTCAATCGGTAAAATTAATGTTTTTACTGATTATTACCCTACACAAAATACAGATAGCCTTGATTCTGTTCAAATAGATGGAATTGGATTATTCAGGGAACTTGATGATTTTATAGTAAATCCAAATTCGATTTCAAATGCAATATCCATCAAACCAGGTGAGGCGTTTTCAAAAGAGAAAAATGCAGAGATCTACACAAGATTATCAAAATTTACAATTTACAAATTCATATCGATTAAAACTGAACTTGACACCTTGAATCAGGGGATACTGCATTATAATATATACATGTATTTGAATGAATTTAAGTTTTCTTATGAAGGAGGTACCAATATCAAATATTTGAGATTAAGTTCCGAAGAGAATTTTATCAATACAGGCATAAATGGATTGATATATGACCGCATAGTTTCTTCCAGAGGTGATAATCTGACTTTTGACGGATCCGGAGATTTAAAAATCAGTATATCTGATGGCAGTTTTCAGGAAGTTAACCTTAATGCTAAACTTGATTATACTTACCCAAATACCGCGGCAAGCATTAAACTCACACCGATTTATTTCTATAATCTTGTTATTGCCCGTCAAAAATATGATAAACTACAGAACAATGCCACTTCCAATCTGTCACTTTCTTACAATCATCAGAATTTGTTGGGTAATTTCCAGATTTCTTCTTTTAACCTGAATTTTGGATATAATTATTTTTCAAAAAAAGACGGATTAAGAATGCATTTCAGTCAGGCCGGTATTAATTATTTTACAACAACAATTATCAATGACGAGTTATTCAACAATTTTCAAAGGAAAAGTTTAAATGATTTTTTTCAGACAGGGTTGTTGTTTAAAAACTTTATTTTCGATTTTAAAAATAATTCGGAAAGTGATAAATTTTTCACCAACACTTTGTTTGGACTTGAAATATCAGGATCAGAGATATTTCTTATAAATAAACTCTATAATAAAATAACAGGAAGTAGTGATGACTGGAGATATAATAAAAGCGTTAACTATGCCAAGTTTATCAAAGCAAATATAGATATACGGCCAAAATACAAAACAAGCAGGACTAATGAAATTGCAGGAAGAATCTATGCCGGGATTGGAATACCATTCGGAGACAGTCAGAGTATGCCTTATATCAAACAATTTGAGGCTGGTGGTCCTGTAAGTATGAGGGCATGGACTGCAAGGTCGCTGGGGCCTGGAAGCTATGTAGATACTTCCACGGTTCAAAATGATTATCCATTCCAGAAAGGGGACATCAAACTTGAAGCCAATATTGAATACAGGTTTAAACTATCCAGCTATTTCAGGTCTGCTATTTTTGTGGATGCTGGCAATATATGGACAATTAAAAATGACCCGGAGAGATCAGGATCACAATTTAAAAGTGATTTTTATAAGCAAATAGCAGTTAATGCAGGTGTTAGTCTCCAACTGGATGTATTTCTATTACTAAGGTTCGATCTTGCATTTAAACTTAGAAACCCTTACAAAAATAATTTTGGAAAATACTGGGACAACAATTCCTTTAAGCCTACTTTTGTATTCAGTATCAATAATCCGTTTTAATATGCTATAAATTTCAATGCAGTCCACTCTCCTTCTTCTAAAGTTTTCATGTGTTTAAGACTATACCCTTCAAATAAATCGACCATCAGATCCCTGTCTTTAACAAGGATACCGGAAATCAAAAGAAACCCACCCTTATGAAGTGAATTGCTTATATTTTCTGCTTCAATTGTAAGTACATTTCTGTCAATATTTGCTAGAACTATATCTTTTGAAAATTTCTTGATATTCAATGTATCCGCGTGTTTTGATTTGATAGCAGAACAGTTATTCTTTGAAGCATTCTCTGAGATATTTTTAACCGAAACCGGATCATTGTCCAAAGCTAAAACCTTTGCAGCACCCATTTTTTCAGCCAGAATAGCCAGTATACCAGTACCTGAACCAAAATCCAAAACTTTCAGTCCATTGAACTTTATCTCTGACATCAATTTTATCATCATCACAGTAGTTTCATGGTGACCGGTACCAAAAGTCATCTCAGGATTAACAGTAATAACATGTTCAAATCCGGAGATGTCAATATCGTGGAAATCTGCCCTGATCAGGCAAAATTTATTTATCCTGACGGGTTTGTAAGCTGTTTCCCATTCCTGATTCCAGTTTTTATTTTCTATTACTTCCTTTATTACTTTTATTTTATATTTATCGGCAAAATCCAATATTTCTTCTTCCAATAGATCACTTACTTTACTGGAAGGTAAATAACCTATAACTCCACTATCTGTTTCTTCAAATGAATTGAAAGGAAAATTAGTGAGCAACGCAATCATCATATCCTTATCCCAATCACTTGAGAAAATGTATTTAAAGTATTTATTATCAGTCAATTCCATTTCTTTGTTTATAAGCTTTTAAAGTGTTGAGCAATAAAGCAGCGACTGTCATCAGCCCCACCCCACCGGGAACCGGTGTGATATAGCTGCATTTTGGAGCTACGTTGTCAAAATCCACATCCCCAACCAGTTTAGTCAAACCGGGGTTTTTAGCATCCGGAATACTATTTATACCAACATCTATTACAACTGCATTTTCCCCGACCATATCGCTGGTTACAAAATGTGGTTTGCCAATTGCAGCAATCACAATATCAGCAGCTCTTAATTTTTCCCTTAGATTTTTAGTTCTGCTATGCAAAACTGAAACACTGGCATCACCCGGATAAGTTTTTTGCATCAGGCACACTGCTATTGGTTTACCAACAATATTCGATCTGCCTAAAACAGCAATATCCTTACCCTCCGTTGGAATGTTATACCTTTTAAGCATTTCAAGAATCCCCATTGGTGTTGCAGAAATAAATGTATCAATCCCGATCAATAATTTTCCGAGATTGACAGGATGAAAACCATCAACATCTTTGGATGGGTCTATCGAACTGATTATTTTGAATTCATCAATACTTTCCGGTAAAGGAAGCTGAACTATAAATCCGTCAACTAATGGATCAACGTTAAGCTTTTCAATTACATCAAGCAGCTCAGATTCTGAAATATTCTGATCAAGTTTAATATTTGTTGAATCAAAGCCAACTTTTTCACAGGCTTTGATCTTACTCCTGATATAGGACTGACTGGCTGCATTTTCACCCACCGATACCGTAACAAGATGCGGAGGCCTTAATCCCTTTTTCCTGAATAAAGCTACAATCTCAGCAATTTCAGTCTTTATGTCGGAGGAAATCTTTTTACCATCGAGTAATATCATAAATCAAAAATTAAGTTCTGATCCTTTTAATAAGGAAATATACAAGAGTTATTCCTAATGCGAAAGATAAGGTCAGTAAAACATAAAACATATATTTAAAATCAGAAAAAGGAAGTTTAATGTTCATGCCATAAAAACTGGCTATTAAAGTTGGTACCTGGAGTATAACAGTGACGAAAGTAAGTCTTTGAATCAAATTATTGAAATTGTTGGAAATAATAGTTGCATAAGTATCCATAATACCGCTTAGAATATTAGTATGTACATTGGCCATATCCAATCCCTGGCTGTAGTCAACTATTATGTCTTCAAAATAATCGACATGATCTTCATTTTCCCTGATCTTCAGAAAATCAGTTCTGTTCATCTTCATAAGCAGTAATTCATCTGCTTTGAGAGAATTCAGAAAATAAACAAGGCTCTTTTCGATTTTCAGAAGTTCTTTCAATTCCTGGTTTCTGCTTGAATTATATAATTCCTGTTCCAGAAGGTTTCGTTTCAGATTCAATCTTTTGAGGTATTCAAGAAACCAAAGTGATGTCTGATCCATAATTTTAAGCACAAAATACTCTCTGTTTGTCAGGCTGAAATTCTTAACCCGTTCTTCAACAAATCTTGAAACTATTATATTTTCTTTCGGTGAAATAGTGATCAGGTCAAGTGGGGTAAGTATTATACCTAAAGGAATTGTGGAATATAAACTATGGTCTTCATCACTTTGCTTGTATGGTATGCTCAGAATTATAAGCCTGATGTCGTCTTCCCGTTCATACCTTGCACGTTCTTCTATATCGAGCGGATCGGTCAAAAAATCAAGAGGAATTTGAAATTTTTCAGACAGTTCTTCAAGATCTTCTTTCTGATGAGGTGGTACGATATTGATCCAGATGCCTTCCGAATATTCATCCTGAAACACTAACCTGCCATTCGAAAATGAAATATATTGAACCATTCCTCAAATTATTTAAAAATGGAAAACAAATTTTTGCAAACTTAACCAATTAAGTTGTAAAAGGCAATTATACTTTAAAATAAATCGTGAAAATTACTTTTTATTTGAGAGTGATTGTTTTTGATGAGCGGGAATAACCAGTAAAAATACCTGAACCATTTTTAATATTTGATTGCCCGGAGAAACCACTGTCTATAGCTTTGCAATACTCAAAATATTCCTTTGATATAGTTCTTAATTCTACTTCAAGATTATTTCGGAATGAATTGTCAGCAATTTCGAAAGAAACACCTAATTCCTGACCCCCTACCTGTTCATAATCAATAAATATTGAATTTAATCTTTCATTCCAGAGCATCCCAAAGGGAATGTTTATATTATTCAGCACATTTATTGTCTCAACCTGTGAAGGAAATCCGGGAAAATTATCTTTTTCAGTAAACATTTGATTTCTGATTTTCAGTTCAAAGTATTTTTTATTATTGTCAATACTTGAACTGTCAAGTAATACTGTTAAATCAATTTCCTTCTTATTATTATATAAATTTGAAACATAATTTATATCCAATTTGCTGATCAGGACCGGAAAAGGAAATGTCGTTTTACCTTCTATTTCCATAAAATCAGAGTCTTCTATCCAGGCTTTGAATGAAAGTGAATCACCTGGTCTTACATTTGCAAGCCTGGGATAATAATAATATCCTTTCAATTCAGAATCTAAATTATACCTTAAAAGATTTGGGCTGGAAGAATTATTAATAAAGAGATGTACTGTGGCATCATTTCTGAACTGAGCAAGATCCCCGCTGTTCATACCTGAGGTATTCCCCAAATAAATCTTAACTGAATCCTCAGTTCCGATTATTGCATTTACCCAAATTGTTGAATCAGTTTTAAAAATATTTTCTTCAATGTTGTCTTCACACGCATTACAACATATTACGATAAATAATATAAGAATAAAATTAATATAATATGACCTGTATTTCAGCTTCAATTAAAAATAAATTTAATTTATAGTTTTATCACATACAAATATACTTAGTTAATTACTATTTAACAATTTTTTCTTCATAAATTATTCATTAACAATAATGACGGATGAATAAATCAATGTCACAATTTTAAATCAAATAATACTATTTGTAATTAGATTGTTTCTAAATATTAACACAAACTTAATATTGATAGTTGAAAATATACAATTTATTTTGAAGTAATTTTACCTTTGCCATTTGATTTATCAAAAAAATCAGCATAATAAAAGAATCATAATTTTTTAATCAAAACCTATTTACTATGAGAAAAAATTTTAAATTAACATTATTACTTGTATTTTCGGTAATGTCGTTCAGTCATATATTTGGGCAGGAAGCTGATACGACAACCAGATACGATCAGTATGGTCAAAAGGTTGACCGTTTGCCATTGACTGCTGAAGCAAGAAACGGGATTATCACATTTGAATCGAAAGATAAATCTTTCAAATTCTGGACTGATTTCAGAATCAACTTTGACGGAGGTTATTTCGTTGATAACTATGACAACTCATTATCACCGGCAGCAAATGAGCCTGATGCCATTCAATTGAGTAATGGCTTCCATATAAGAAGGTTACGGGTTGCATTCAAAGCTCAGGTGAGTAAAAAATGGTATGGAGAGTTGGATATAGATTTCCGTGATGCTGAAATTGACCTAAATGATGTTTATCTGAAGTATAGCTTTAATGATAGATTAGATTTTAAAGCAGGCCACTTCCGTGAGCCTTTTGGTATGATGACCAATACTACCTCGAGATATGTCACTTTTATGGAACGTCCTGCTAGCTGTGAATTTGACCCTTCCAGGCATCTTGGAATTGCCGGATCATATTCTCATCCGCGTTTTTATACCGGATTAGGTTTGTTCTCAGATGAATTTTTAGAAGCCGTTGACGGAGGAACTCGAGATGTAAGACGAAAACAAAGAACAGGTACTGAAGCCAGTCTCGCGTTAACCGGCAGGTTTGTTGCTTATCCTATAAACAAAAATGATTTCACTTTGTCATTAGGCTTTGGAGGGTCATATCGTACACCTCAGATCACTGATGAAGGAGCTTATAATGTCGCACGCTTCAAAACATATGATGAAATTCGCACACATCAAAAAAGATTCTTTGATACTGACGTCATTTCAGATGTAAAAAATATAGTTTTAGCTAATGCAGAAATGGCTTTTGCGTATAAAGGATTCCGTATCCAGTCTGAATATCATTATACTATTGTAAATAGAGGACAGATTTACGATGATATTCCAAGGGTTGGACTTCAAAATGCTATTTTCGATGGATTTTATGTAGAAACTGCTTATTTTCTGACTGGCGACAAACAGAATTTTAATTACGATGAAGGTGAGTTCACACGTGTCAGACCTAAATCAAACATAGGAGCAATTGAACTTGCAGCCAGATACAGTACTTTAAACCTTAATGCTAACCTTGATGATATAAACAACCCTATAAGTGTGGGATTAGGAAATGTGGTAACTGGTGGAAGCGGAGCATTGTATTCTCTTGGTCTGACATGGTGGGCAAAAAACAATGCCAGAATTATATTAAATGGTACATATGTCGATCATGATGAATATGCCCAGTCCAAATACAACTGGGAAGTTCCGGAAGGAGGATTTGATTATTTGTGGTTAGGTACAAGATTTGAAATAGATTTCTAATATTTTAGTTAACTTTGCGTTTTATTTTTATTTATCATTTAAAATTTAATACTATGAGAAAAAGTTTTTTGATTTTAAGCTCAATATTTTTTATGAGTTTATTAATTTTATCCTGCGAAAAAGACCCTACAAGTGCTTTAATACAGGATGTTTCTGTAGATCAGACCGGAAATTCGGCGGCTACAATTAAAGCAACAATTCTGGATGACAACGGAGCATTAAAAAGTGCAAAGTTGTTCTTTAAGGCATCGACAGCCGCTACTTTCAAATCTGTTGATCTGGCTGGCACAGTTAATGGAGTGTTTTATGCGAAAATTGATAGTTTTCCATTAGGAACAGAGGTATCTTATTACATCGAGGCTATCAACAGTGAAGATTTAACCACAGTTTACCCAACCGGAGCTCCAACTACTGTAGAAAAATTTACAAGCGGAGTAGTTTCAAATTCAACACTTTTCGTAAATGAAGTATTTGCCAACGGAACAAAAGCTCCCGACACATCAAATCCTGACTGGGCAGAGATATATAATTCAGGTACAACAGCTGTAGACCTGACAGGATATGCAATTCAGGATGATGTATCAAAACCTGCTGCAAAGAGATTTATTAAAGCCGGATTATCAGTTCCAGCAAAAGGATACTTAATAATTCACACTGAAGTAAATAATGATCAGGCTGTAGAGGGAACAGGAAGTTTTGGACTGAGTACAACAAATTCAGACGGTGTCACCTTATTCAATAGCAAAGGACAGGTTGTTAACAGACTGGAATATCCTGCTCCAAGCGCAGGCCAGCCAACAGGTACTCCTAATAAATCATGGGGAAGATTCGCTGACGGAACTGCTACACAAGGATGGATGGTACCAACAAAAGGTGCTGCTAATACAGCAGTAACTCCGAATTAAGAATTTTTTAATAGAAAAGTAAAAAAAGGGAAAGTATATCTTTCCCTTTTTATTTGAATTTCAATATACAAAATATGAGTAAAGAAGAATTAAAAATAGGAGAGACATCCAAGCCAAGATTTGAATTCAGGTCATTCGGACAAAATTTTGATAATGCGCACTTCAGGATGTCCAGATTATCTGTTCCTGTTCCTGAAAAAGTCTGGGAAAGACATTCTGATGAAATATACATTATGTCACGCACAAATGACATCAACAATACAAAAATAAGGGATGGGAAAATGGATATCAAAACATTCGTTCAATCTGTTGACGGACTTGAACAATGGAATCCTCTGATGAAAGGTGAATTCCCGATGAAAAGGGAAGTGCTCCTAAATGAAGTATTTCCTGCTTTCCAGGTAGAAATTCCTGAGCTGACAAAAGATATATTTACATTCGACGAATTCATAGAAATGATAAATTCACATAAAGACCTTCAGGCTGTAAAAGTTCACAAACAAAGATTCGGCTATATGGTAAATGATACCATATGCGAATATGGAATTGTGCTTGTAAACGGAGCAAGAATAGTCACTGTGAATTCAGAATCGACTGAAGTCGGTAATATTTTGAAAACAATCTCTGACCTTGGTCTTGAAGGTGTTGAAAATATCAATTACCTCCAGGCGATAAAAAGGGTTACAGGAATGATTGATAAACCTTTGAATAATTAAAAATTTAAAATGAAAAATGAAAAATGAAAAATTTGTATATACTCAGGTTTATAAATGAGTCTTTAATATTACCGGCATGGGATGAAATATGGAGATTACTTATAGGACAAATTTTTAGTAAATTCCGTACTGAGCGATCGGGACTCATTTGTATCCGGATCGGAAACAAAATTAAATTTTCTGCGCAAATCTGCGTGACGATTGAAATACTTTATAGTGCTTTCTTCTGCGCAAACCTGCGGGAAATAAAAGAGCAAACCTTTTTTATCACGCAGATCTAAAACGCAGATGAACGCAGATATTTTAGATATGAGTATGTACACAAATTTCAACAGAACCTGAGTAGTTACACAAAATTTTATATTAACAATTTACAATTATACAATGGAAATAGAAAGAAAATTTTTAGTGAAAGGAGATTTTAAGTCTTCGGTTTCAAAAAGTGAAAGGATAGTTCAGGGATATCTTTCATCTGTTCCGGAGAGAGCAGTAAGAGTGAGGATAAAGGGAGAAAAAGGATTTATCACGATAAAGGGAATTGGAAATGATTCAGGTACCAGCAGATTTGAGTGGGAGAAGGAAATCTCTGTTGAAGATGTAACAAATCTTTTAAAAATCTGTGAACCCGGAGTAATAGACAAAACACGCTATCAGGTGAAAGCAGGAGCTCACACGTATGAAATAGATGAATTCTATGGAGAAAACCAGGGTCTTACTGTTGCTGAGGTTGAACTGAATTCTGAGGATGAAGAATTTCAAAAACCTGAATGGTTGGGGGAAGAAGTAACCGGTGATGTGAAATATTACAATGCAATGCTGATGAAACATCCATTTACAAAATGGTAATAAAACCACAATGTCAGATCATTAAACGATAAAAATATGGAAGGACAATCGGATAAACACAGGGATATTCTGAACATGGATAATTACCGTGTTGAAAAATTGCCAATAATAGAAAAATCAGGGTTTGAGAAAATGATGATGAAGGTGGGAATACCTTTATCGATACTATCATTCATAGTTATTTATCTCCTGGTCGATCTGCCTTTCCTCAATAATATAGATTTAACTGGTCTTGATAAGGAAGCATTAAAGCGATTAGATGAACTAGGAACTGAAGCATTTATACGGACCAATTATGCTATGCTCGCAATTTTCATAGCAGCAATAGTACTCTGGATTACTGAAGCTGTTCCGAACTATCTGACATCGCTCATCCTTATTCTAGCAATGGTTCTGACAAATATCACAACTGATAAGGTTGCCTATGCTCAGTTGGGACACCCTGTTATGTGGCTGAATATTCTATCATTTATCCTTGCAAGCATGCTGGTCAAGACACAGGTTGCCAGAAGATTTGCACTTTGGTTTGTAATTAGGTTCGGTAAAAATTCAGCTTGGGTTATTTTTAGTTTTATTATAATCAATGTAGTTCTTTCAGCATTTATATCTGCCACAACAGCTAAAGCAACTATACTTTTACCTATATTCATGGTCATTGCTGCGATATACGGAGCGAGGGGAGGAAACGAAAGAAACAATTTCGGAAGGAATCTTGTATTGCAGAACCTGTTTCAGATAAATATAGGAGCAAGTGCCTTTATAACCGGTTCAGGTGCAAATCTGCTTGCAGGTTCGCTGATAGCAGGAGCTATGGGCTGGGAATTATTCAGTTACCAGGATTGGTTTGTTGCAGCTTTTCCATTAGCTATGATACTTATATTGATAGCCTGGTTTGTAGGTTCAAAACTTATTTTCCCATTAAAAAAAGAAGAAAGAGTACCTCAGATAGTGGGTGGAATGGAATTTCTCAGAACAGAACTAGGGAAAATGGGTAAAATGCAATTTGTCGAGTACAAGGCCATAGCCATTTTTGTCATTGTACTTGGATTGTGGGCTACTGATAAGCAACACGGTATAGATCAGACAGCAGTAGCTTTTATGGGTGCAGTAGTGGCATTGTTGCCCGGTATTGGTATCGTCAAATGGAATGATGTCGATATTCCCTGGCATCTTATGCTTTTTTCAGCAGGTGCTTACACCCTTGGTGCCGGACTTGATGCTACAGGACTACCAAAAACAATAGTAGATGCAAGTTTTAGTGGACTTGGAGTTAGTGAGCAGACTCCTTTTTGGGTTTTGTACCTGTTCATGACAGCGATGATGATTTTCAGTGCTCTGCTTTTTCAGTCTAAAACCATGAGGGCTTTGATATTTATCCCAATTTCTATAGGAATCGCTCAAAAATTCGGATATCCGGTGCTTAGTCTTTCATTCCCGGTAGCCCTGCTTATCGAGCATGTATATGTGATGCCTTACAACAGCAAGCCAGCTGCTTTACTGTACACAACAAATCAATACAGCTATATAGATACGATAAAATACGGTATGACGATGATGGTAATATCCTGGCTTTTTATAATTTTATGGGGGCAAACTATCTTAAAATTTCTGGGTTATGTACCCAATGGCGTTTTCTACTGAAAAAGGACAAAGCTATAATTTTTAATATCTTAAAGAACAATTTACTATATAAAGATAATGCTGATCAGGATCTATAACAATATCATCAATTTGCTCAGTTTTGCTGAAAACCTGAGGAAGATGCGAAAAAAGATAAATACCAGCATCGATCAGCCATACATTATTTCTGATTTGCCTGATTCACATCCAAGAGGATTCCTAAAAGAATTTAAAAAAAGAAGGACTACGATTGTAGAATCATATCTCAGGATCACAAAAACTCTTGAATCTTCAAGTTATGATCAGAGGATTAAAGCTCTGAAACTATTGGCAGAGAATATTATTTACTCCAGGTCCCTGAAAATGCCTCTGAATGCAGCGAGAGTGCAGTTGGCAATAATGAAGGAAGTTGTTAAAAACAGGGACAACAAGAGAGTTCAAATGGAGCTGATGAGAGATTTTACAGTTACTTCTTTCGGCCATCCAAGGTCAATAAGAAAATACCTTAATAAATTCAGTATCATTGAAGTTCCTGAGACAGGTGAAGAGCTCAGGGATTTGAAGATGGGATGGGATTTTCATGTACACGATACAACTTCCTACGGGCTAAAATCGCCTTCACAACTGATAATTGATGCTTTCATAAAGGGAATTTCAGAACTGACAGTCGCTTATAATACCCTTGATAACTTAGAACCTGTGAAGGAAGTCCTTGAAGCCGGTAAAATATTGGGTATCAAGGTAAACATTGCTATTGAATTCAGTGCTATAACCAATGGCAAGAGATTTCATTATATGTACATTCTCCCTAATTTTTCGAGTAAAAAGGAAAAATTAAAAAAATTCCTGAAACACCAAACGGAAGATTTCAGGGAATTCCTGCAGGAGCTGGAAGAAAATGAGAAAAAAAGAATTAAGAATATCAAAAGCCTGATTTTCAATTTCAATGAATATTATTTGCCATTTATTAATGAGGGATATTCACCAGGATCAATATATTATCTGGAGCCAATGTCGCTTAAAAACCATGAAAGATCATCGGATCAGAATATTTTTTCAAGAAGACAACTTGGAGAGTATCTTTACCCAAGGCTAAAAAAGGTATATGAGAAAAGAGCGCTGCAAATAACAGCCCTGATGCAGAGAGCTAAAAAGAATTCATCTTTTTACACACATGATGAACTGCAGGATATTAAATCAAAGTATCGTACCATAAGATCAGAATATAAGAATCTCGACCCTGAAAAGATCAGAATTGAATATTTCCTTGAAGATGAATCGATAATAGCAGAATCAGCTGTAAGCAATATAAATGAAATATCAGAACAGGCAAAAAAATCAGGTGGCAGGATCAAACTTATTAAACCTCTGGAACACGGAGTTCAGGATGCTGTAGACCTGATACTTGAAAATCACCGGATGATTGACATAACTGAGATCTACAATATGTACGATACCATAGTGGTTGATGAAAGTGATTTTGTATTGTACACAAGGTTTATAAAACTATTAAATGAGGGACATAAAGATAAACTGACCGTTTTTTTTCGTGAGAACAATTTAAAATTCAGTGATAAAAAACTGAACCGGGCATTAGAAAACTTCACGGAGAGGAAAATTCTTCCTTCTGTAGGCAGCGATGCTGCAGGAAGGTCAACTCTCACCCCGGGCATGGGTTTTATTCTCAAGAGCAGGCTAGCAAAACATCAGAGAAATAAATTTGAACATGATCATCATTCACTGCCTGATGAAGTTTCAGCACTGATGTTTAAAATGGCTAAAATACCAAAAACCACTCTCAAAGGAAAAGACAAAGCGAAGATAATCTGTATGGGCAGGCAGGTTGGTGGTCAGGTCAATATGCTTGGAGATGAAAACATAGAGCAGGCAATAAGCTTTAAAAATGCCCTGGAATATCTCAATCCTAAAATAAAAAACTTCCTGATGATAGCCATCGGATTCCTGCCTGCGTATTTCATTCTTGGCTGGGAATTTGCTCTGCTGTGGTTCACTATAACAGGATCGAGGAATATTTTTGTGGACCTGGTATCCGGAAATGGAATTAATCCCAATGAATGGCATGAAAGCGATATAAACTGGACTAACCTTGCACAGTCACTGTTTTTTACAGGATTTTCAGTACCTATACTTGGATTCGTAAAGGAAAACTTCGACGTTATCTGGACAGGTGCACATGACGGAACTATCTATGAACTTTCGAAATTCTTTTTTATAAACATTGCCAACGGAACATACCTGGCTACACACAATTATTTCAGGGGATTTGACAAACAAACTGTAAGAGGCAATTTTTTCAGAAGTATGCTGGCATGGCCGCTATCTGCAGGATTTTCACCTATAGGAAATGCCCTGATGATACCGAGTATAGTGCAGGCTAAATTCTGGTCAGACTTTGTAGCTTCGATCATTGAAGGAAGTTCCAAATACAAATTCATAATCAAGGTCAAGGATAAAATAATGTATAAACTGCTGCCTGAGACTATCTCTGAAGATGAACAAGTGGAAAAACTCTCACTTCTAGATATGATATATTTCATAAAAGAAAGCAACAGAACAAAGACATCATTAAAAAAATTACTTACTAACGAGCCAGGAATCATAAAAAGACTTCTAAACAGGCTGAGGAAAAAGAAAAAAAAGTATATTGTAACTGATTCTTACCATGAATTAAGACAAAGATTCGAAAATCCCCGATTGTTTGATCAGTTGATCGAATATATCATTCAACATTATAATAACGAGCATAGTCTATACCTTATACGTCTTGTATCTGCCAATTTCGAAAAGACACGCAGATGGATATTCAGCCTTGGAGGTGACAAAACCTGATACTACGGATAAGGTACAGGTAGCCATGTTAATTATTAAAACATAGAGGCATGTAATTCCCTATTCCCATCCCCTGCCCTGCCCTAAAAATATGGGTAATTTAGTACATTTCCATGAACCTATAATTTTACATTATAATTTTACATTTTGCGGTTTTAAATTTCTTTAGGAAAAAGAGTTAACTCCCATTGTAAACATATCTACACTTATACAAGTACTTTTATGCAAAAATACTTTTTTACCTTATTCATTTCGGATATAGATTCATACCCTATTCGATATTTTCAGAAATCATAGCATTTAAATATGCTTCAGAGTAGTTAATATCAAATTCTACCCATAATGGTAAGTGGTCACTCATTTGAAATGTTTTCCATTCATTGAATTTTTTATCAAAAATTGATTCATCAGACTTCTTGTTATTTGCTGTCATTATACGTGAGAAATCTTCATAATACAAATCCTTTTCAGATTCCTTAAATACAGTTTCATAAAAATCAAATACCCCTGCTTTCCCTGTAAATTTAACTTTATTCTTTCCTTCTCTATAGACGCTGATCATAAAATTTTTTTTGAGGTTACTCCTGTCCTCTCACAAGAGCTTCCGGTATTTTAAATCCACCTTTCAACAAGGCTTCCATAGTCCTGTCCTGATAATCAAGTATATTAAAGTCCCCCAGTAGGATAAAGTTCTCATCGTCTTTTTGAGAACGTTTCTTGAAGAACATTGACAGATTTTCAATCTCATTGATTCTTTGTTCCAATTTTTCTCCATTATCTTCTCCATAATAAACATGAACGGTACACAAACTAAATTTAAACCATCCAGCCTGGAAAGAAACCAAATAGGGTGTTCTTGAAAATTGAGGTACTGGTTTCTCTTTTGTATCTGGAAGGACAATTTCACCGGCAATATTACGAAATGAAATTTTCTTCTGATCAAAGACAAATGCCATCCTCTCTCCGTTTCCACCTTTTCCTTCTGTAACATCTGTAAGAAAATACTGATAGTCAGGACCAAGTATGTGCATAACTTTTTTTAGAGCTGAAATATTCTGATTGATCTCCTGCAATGCGATCAAGTCAAATGAAGATATTACTTCTGCAAGGTAGTATAATGACTCACTTGTGGCCCAATTTCTTCCTGTTGGAATCAAATTCCCTGATGTTAAATGTTGCAAGGAGCAATTTGTCTTCCCTCGTTTTTGAAGGAATTGATTGTCTCAATAACTTTTGCAATTCAAGTAATTTGGATGCTATTTGAGATAATTTTGCTTTAGGGTTCTGATAATTTCCACTATTAAGAACTTTACTTTAGATCAGGATAGAATGGCATAATTAAATTTTTAAATAATTATCAAAAAAAATCCAAAAACGACATAAAAACAACTGCATCTTAATGTTCTGAGCTCAGTATTTCAATTATCAAATATATGAATAAAAACCAGATTTCCTGATTGAATATCCGAATTTATTAAAAAATTGATATGAAGGAATTATTTTACTAACTTGTTAAAAAGCATTAGATGACAAGAATCACGATAGGTATCAGGCTCAGAAAATGGTGCAAAGCAACATTATGCAAACTAATTTTTCTGAAAATCATAAGTTAATTGCGAAAATACAGATGTATTCCTCTTTAAAAAAGTATCCTACCCCCTGTCTTTATTGCTTCCTTAGGGTGAATTCCCTTATCCACTTTATCATAATCGAGTGTCGAGCCTCCCATGCTATGTGGAATCAAATATGCCAATAACATAACTACAGTAGCTATACAAATAATTATCCTGTTTCTTTTAATTAATTCAGGATTGTTCCATCTGGCAAAAATCAATACCACGAACCATGCAAGCCACATGACCAAAACCTTATTATCAGTATAGTCATTTCCAAATGGCCATCCTGTCCAATAGGCTCCAAAAGCATATTTTTGAACTATTGGGCCTAGCATCAATCCACCTATTGTGATCAAAATAAAAGTAACATATGTCCATCTTTTCATTTGCGTAATATCAAAAACAGCACTTAACCCTGTTAAAATACCAAATAAAACCCCAAAAAACATAAAAAATATATGAGGTATCAATACCCACGAAGGTACAGGATCCTTATACCTCAATATGATCTCTTCATCAACCTTTTCCGGGATTCTGAATGCCTTGTCATTTGCATTTATGGTGATATGATAAGTCATTTTTCCGGCTGCGGGTTGAATAGGCAAATATGCATAATATCTTCCACTTTGCAATTTGAACGGAACTGATGTAATGGAATCTTTTGTTCCAAGCCTTTTAAAATGCAAGGTAGCATCAAATTTCGGAATATTCGGCACGGGCAGTTCTATCGATGCCGCACTGGTAGTTTCCTGCGATCTTAAAAGGGAGTATTTATATTCCTGAATATCGAAATAAAATTTCCCCCTGTAGGGATTTGTGGGTCCTGTAATTCGCTGATAGAAAACAGATCCGAACATGAGTAAAATGGCAAAAAACCAAAGTAAATATTTTTCATAAGATCGATTTAGTTTTGATCAGCAAAATTACATTTTTTTTTGATTTTATTCAATTATAAAAATTAATTAAAATCATAAGTGAAAACAATAATGATTTGACTAATTTTGCAAAAAATATTGAAATGCATAGAATTGCGGAGGCCTGGATACCAACAGAAAAAGCAAAATTTAAAATGATCACTTATTCGCATGAATCAGATGACAGAATGCCTAATATCGCTTTTATTCACGAGAATGCCGATGTTACCAAGCCGGTTTATGTGAGAATTCACTCAGAATGTCTTACAGGTGACTTATTTGGCTCACTAAGATGTGACTGCGGACCACAGCTTGAAAAATCAAAGGAGATAATCGCAAAAAAAGAAGGTATAATTATTTATCTAAGGCAGGAAGGAAGAGGTATTGGCCTGATAAAAAAACTCGAAGCATATAATCTCCAGGATCAGGGAATCGATACTGTTGATGCTAACCTCATACTTGGTTTCCATAGTGATGAAAGAGATTATTCGGATGCACTTGATATATTGAAGGACCTCATGGTTAAAGAGATAATTCTCCTGACAAACAATCCTGATAAGATGGATGCGTTTGACGGATCCGGAATAAATATTTTAAGAAGAGAGTCTCTTATAATTAAATCCACCAACGAAAATGAAAAATACCTTCAGGCTAAAAAGGACAGGATGGGTCACATGATATGAACTGAAATAATTATGAATATAGAACAATTAAGGGAATATTGTATTAATAAACTACACGTTGAAGAATCCTTCCCATTCGGCGAAGATACACTTGTATTTAAAGTCTTAGGAAAGATATTTGCACTGATTTCGCTTGATGAACCCGAGACTCCACGAGTAAATCTCAAAGGATTGCCTGAAAAGAATACCGAACTCAGGGAACGGTATGAGGGAGTTATACCAGGTTACCACATGAATAAAGCACACTGGAATACTGTTTTGCTGGAAAGCGATGTTAATGATAAGCTGCTAAGACAAATGACTGATGAATCCTATTCCCTTATAGTATCCGGCTTGCCGAAAAAGATAAGAGATTCCGCAGGGCTTTAATTTCTAATTATGCAACCTCTAAATGATGAATATAAAACTCTGCAATCTCCTTCAACCGGAATATTTAAAGATAAAGGAAGTAAGTTCACTGCCTATGCATTTGAAATAGAGAGTGAAGCAGAATTTAAGGAAAAGCTCGTTGAGATCAAAAAGGAACATTTTAAAGCCAGGCATCACTGCTATGCATATACAATTGGAACAGACGGATTAAATCACAGATACAACGATGATGGTGAGCCATCCGGAACAGCCGGCATTCCAATATATAACCAGATAAGGAGCCATGAACTTTCAAACATTGGGATTGTAGTTGTGAGGTATTTTGGAGGAATTAAACTTGGCGTTTCCGGTCTTATAAACGCATATAAAAATGCAGCCAGGGATGCCCTTGAAAATGCAGAAACCAAAACTAAGTATATTGAAAAAAAGATAGAGATCCGGTATTCATATGATCATACAGGTGAAGTTATGAAGGTCATTAATGACGGATCGTACCATATTATTGATAACAGATATGATCCCTTACCTTTATTGATATTAAAAGTAAGGGCAAGCAAAACTGAAGTCCTGAAAAAGCAAATCTTATCAGCATTGTTAAAAAGGGATGTAGCAGAAATCAGCGGAGATGAAGTAATTGAAGGATTAAAAATCAGTATTTATGATTAAAATCGGCATCACGGGAGGAATAGGAAGTGGGAAAACTACTGTTTGCAGTATATTTCAATATCTTAGTGTTCCGGTTTATAATGCTGATTATGAAGCAAAAAAGCTTATGGTAAACGATAAAAACCTGAGAAAAAAAATCATTGCTTTGCTTGGCACAGATAGTTATAAAAATGATGAACTGAACAGACAATTTATAGCTGCCCAGATTTTTAACGATCAAGAACTGCTCACAAAATTAAATTCATATGTACATCCTATTGTTAAGCAAGATTTTATAAAATGGTCATCAAAACAAAAAGCCCCTTATGCAATATATGAAGCAGCACTGATGATAGAATCCGAAAGTTATAAGCTTTTGGATAAGCTAATAGTTGTCACAGCACCAATGGAACTACGTATAGATAGGGTTTGTCAACGCGATTATGTTGACCCTGACAAGGTAATGGAAAGGATAAGGAATCAGATGAGCCAGGAAGAAATGCTCATGTATGCTGATCATGTGATTACAAATGATGGGAAAATATCGTTGATTAAGCAGGTGGTAGAATTACATTTACTATATAAATCATTGTAATTATGAAGAATATATTAATAATTATTTTTATAGCTTTTATAAATATTGATACTTATTCTCAAATAAACTTTTTTGAATTATTTGAGGATTATTTTGATCATAATAACATTGGCAAGGAATTATACTATACAAATAATCCTGAAAGCTTTAAAGATACATCATACAATTCTCTTGAAATTGATCTGAATGATTTGGAGCAACTGGATAAAGTCGCTTTTGAGAACCTAAGTAAAAACAAAAATTTAGTATTTTTAGAAATATATAATAATAAATTATTTTCAGATACTACTAGCCAGAAATTACCCGATATAGGACTGTTAAAAAATATTAAAGTGCTTGTTTTTAAAGGCAGTACTCCTAATTTTGATAGGAATTTATTTTCCGAAATAAATAAAATTGATAGCCTTCAATATTTAGTTTTTACAAATTTGTCTAAAAGTATTAATAAATACCCTGATCATGATACAGTTTTAAAAAAACTTAAAGGGTTTAAAGTTTTATTTGGAGATTATATTTTACCTAATGATAACAATATTGTATCATTTATAAGTAATCAAAATGATAACTCTTTAAAAACCAATCTGAGGAAATTGAAAAAAAAATCTCTAAAGCAATTGAGTATTTCAATTGATACACTAGATGGTAGCTTTTGCAATTTGATTTCTAATTTTAAAAATTTACAATATTTTTCATTCGAATATAAAGTACTTAAACCTTCTATTTCATTCTCTGATGTTCTTAAAAAACTAAAAAAAATTGAAGTTTTGCACCTTAAAAATTGCATTTCAGAAGATTTAAAAAATTTACAAGCTCTTAATAATCTTAAAGAATTAGAACTCGGTATTAAAAAAAATATTAATAATAATTTAGATCCGGTTTTTAATATTAAATCTCTTCAAGATCTTCGGTTGAGTTTAGACTCATTAAAAACGTTTCAAATTTCAAAAACAAATTCACCTGAATTAAAAAGAATAGAAATCTATGGCAATTTAAAAGCTATCCCACTTGAATTATGCAAAATTGAATCGCTCAGAGAATTATCCTTAGATTATAATGAGATTGAATATCTTCCACAAGAAATAGGAAATCTTATAAATCTGGAGACCTTAAACATTAAAGAGAATAAATTAAAAGAACTACCTGAAGAATTTTGTAATTTGCATAATTTAAAAGAGGTCTCAATATCAGAAAATTATTTAAAAGAATTACCAGCCAAAATAGGTAATTTAAAAAATCTAAAGAAATTTAATGCTTATTTTAATGAAATTCAATTTCTCCCTCCTGCCATAGGTGATTGCAGAAACTTGGAAGTATTAAATTTAAATTGTAATTTTTTAAAAGAACTGCCTGAAGAGATTACTAATTTAAGTGAGCTTAAAGAATTATCACTCAATAGTAATAAACTAACAATTCTACCAAAAAATTTGGGCAATTTAACCTCTCTTGAGTATTTTGATGTGGGAAGTAGAGGATGCTCATTGTTTGATAGAAAATCTACAAGAACAGAAAGAACAAAAAATGATATTTCTGAAATCCCAGTCAGTATAATAAACTTAAAGAAATTAACACGTTTAGAGTTTTCTCAAAATGAAAAACTTGGAGATAAAAGTCTGGAGATATTGATGAAGACAAACAGCAAAAACTTCGATTTGAATTTGGAAAATTGCTCCATTTCTATTCTGCCTTCAGTAGGTTGGGATAGTTTTTATGTTAAACGATTGGATTTATATAAAAATAGAATCAAAACAATACCAAAAGAAGTTTTCAATTCAAATATTTCAAAATTAGAACTCAGGAGTAATGAACTTGGAAAATTGAACACATATATTGAGAATAGTACTAATTTAAAAGTAGTTGGATATCAGGCAGGTTATGTTACAAAAGAAGAATTGATGCAACAACAGAATTTATTAGATGTAATAATTGAAATTTGTAACAGATACTATCATGATGAAAGCGATAACCCTATTCTGGAATTATATCCAATAGCAGAAGAAATAGACTCTATTAAGGCTTTTAATAAGATAAAGCATTTTGAATATGCAAATGCACTTTATAATGCTGGTAGGTTTAGTGATTGTATTCCACATTATAAATTAGCTATTGATGATAACTTACAAGGTTGTATAACAATTTTAAACGACCTATTGGAAGGACTTCAAAAAATGTCGAAAGCCTATCTTTATACATCCGATACTCTAAATTGCATAAAAGGTTTAGAATTAATGCAAAACAAATACAAGCTCAATTTTAATTCTGAGATTGGGATGTTGTATAAAATGATGAATAATAAAGATAAATCAGAGCTTTACTTTCAAAAAGAAGAAAAGCGATTAAAGCAAGTAAAAACAGATAATGATTTTGAAGTTACAGGTAATCAGTTAAATTTATTGGAATTTTATCTTATTACTGAAAATTATAACAGGTTTGATAGTTTGTCACAAATGGTTAAAATTGAAAAAGAAGAAGAATACATGATAAGATATTACTATATTTTTGAATATTTAAAGATATTAAGACAATCAACAGCCTTTAATTTTGAAAATTTTGTGAATAAATTTACAAATGAGGTAAAGAATTCCAAATATTCGAATGTAGAGTGGAGTTGCAGACTGGTTGAATACTGGTCAAAATTACAGCCTGAAAAGATCAGACCTATTGTTCTTAAACTCAACAATGTTATTTGTCCGGAGGGTTATTGAATTTTATTATTAAATGAATTTAATTCCCCATGCGCTATTACGCCAATTTTGAATTCCCCTACCCTCTGATCGCTCAGGAAGCTCCCGATGATCTGAATGTAATTGTTGTAATTCCTGCCTATAATGAGCCGGATATTGATAAAACCCTCATTTCACTGATTAACAACTCTGATTTTCAGGGTAGTACAGAAGTTATCATTGTCATTAATGAAAGTGAAAATGCTCCTGCCGAGATAAGTGAATTTCACAGGTCACAACTAAACCGTCTTCAGAGCTGGGCAAAAGTAAACAGCACTTCAAGGCTGAAATTCTATCCGGTTTTGAGAGACAAGATCAATGTAAAGCAAGCAGGAGTTGGAATTGCCAGAAAAACAGGAATGGATGAAGCATACAAAGATTCAGGAGCATCGGCAATCTGAATGGAATTATTGCATGTCTTGATGCAGACACACTTACTGCAGCTAACTACCTTGAGGAGCTAAGTAAGGCATCATCTGCTTCAAACAATATAAAGGCATACAGCATTTATTTTGAGCATGATTTGAAAAATACCCCCGGAGAATCAAACCGGCTTGCCATCATAGATTATGAACTCCATCTGAGGTATTATATCAATATGCAGCGCTGGCTTGGCTTTCCTTTCGCTTATTATACAATCGGCAGTGCAATGGCGGTCAGGGCTTATGCATATGCTGAAGCATTCGGGATGAACAAACGGCAGGCAGGAGAAGATTTCTATTTTTTGCATAAATTCATCAAGACCGGATATTTCAAAGAGATCAATTCTACAAAAGTTTTTCCGTCAGCAAGAATCTCTGACAGAGTTCCTTTTGGTACAGGAAAATCAATTTCAAAAAACAGTAATTCAAGTTTAATGACATATAATTACAAATCTTTCGAGGCATTGAGGTCTCTGACTGATAATCCGGATTTAGCATATATTGATTTTGAGGAATTTGCATGTACCTTGTCATCACCAGTTTTGAAATTCCTGACTTTGTATGACTTTGAAAAAAAAATAGCTGAAATAAAAGCAAATACTACCAACCCGGATATGTTCAAAAAGCGCTTTTATGCCTGGTTTGATGCATTTAAACTTATGAAGTACATGCATTTCTGCAGGGACAGATATTTTCCTGATATCACTGTTTCTGATGCAGTAAATCATCTGGCAGAAAAACTGAAAATAGAGCAGGGAAAATCTAAAAAAGAATACCTTTAATTGATTCGAAACATTGATTACGGCAAGCATTATCATGCAGCAGAATAATGTCATATCCAATTTTGTGAGGTTGTAGCCCATTAATTCATTCAATGCAATCATCGGAAACTTTGTGATCCTTAAAGCCCTCACTAATCTGAAGTCATTTCAAATGATTCTGCTACAATTTACAACTGTTTGTCATCTGAAGGATGGAGAAATTCAATATCTGGTCTTATAAGATAACTAAATTTTAAATTCAATTTCATCTAAATACAACACGTAGATTGATTTAGCCCCTTAAATCAAGTGCTCAACTCATTCAATGGCGTATTTAACAATTATTGATTTCCTGATCTTCATCATGTTAATCTGTAATTTACTATAATAAGACAAATTAAGCAGTTGGGGTGAAGAAAATTCTACATACCACTTAATAGTATCTGAAACATCAGGTTTTTCTTGTACATATAATACTTTACCGATTGTATGCTTGTTAATAGCTGTCAATTTGAGACTTTTTTCATAAGCATCCTGCAAAGCTTTTTCGAAAACTTCTGAATTTTTCTTTTCAATATCTCCAAGTTCATATTTTATGAGATACATACGATAAATCCCCATCTCTTTGAAATCGTTCATGATAGCATTAAAACTCTGAAAGTCCCTTATTGTTAATATGAATTCCTGAATGTAAGGAATTAAATTTTGTTGAGGAGTGAACCGAAAACCAGAATTATAACCCAGAAATTCACAATCCCTTATGGTGTCGATTCCGGCTTCATGAAGTTTTAAAAACAATTTGCTTTTTAAATTTTTAAGAGATATGTTTTTTTTATAACTGCTTGTTTTTTGTACTATTTTCAATGTCATAATCTCCGGATAATAACTAGTTTCTGCCACACCACTTACTTCAATGTAATTCTGATCGATAAAATTTTTCTGTATAAGTTGTGCATGTAAATTTATATTGAGGATGATCAGAGATGCTAAATAAATAGTTTTCATAGTATTAATATTTTTATAGTAATCAGTTTAAAACACCTATTTTACTTTCACCAATTTTCTTTTTGCTACTGAATTTTTTCCTTCCAAAATGATTAAATAAACTCCATCTGGGTGGTCTGTAAGCTCAAATACCTGCTCATTTTTGATATCAGTCCTGTAAACAATATTACCATAAATATCAAGAACAGTGACTACACTTACCATATCACTGCTCTTCAACAATTTGAAAACCCCTGTAGTCGGATTTGGGTAAACAAAAACCAGTTCCTGCGGGATCTCTGTTATGGCAGAACTTTCCTCACAAGGTTTTGCAAGCGATGCAAGTGAACTGATTCCAAGTTTTGACAGCTCATAGAAATAAGGAAAATTGAATTTGTCAATTCTGTCTTTATCTGAGTGGTAGAACTTATTAAAATCTCCGCTGAAGTATCCTTCGATGATCAGTACAGCTCCTATCCCTTTCAACCAGAAAGGAGTGTGATCTGATCCATTAGTTCCGGGATTTTTGACTGATGGATTCAGTTTAAGATCATAATCAGCAATTATTCTCAGCAATTCATCCTTAATCCTGTTCGTAGCCGGGTCGCTATTGACATGAATATCAAACACATCATCGTCGTTGCTGTCATAGCCTATCATATCGAGATTGATAACTCCTTTGATCTTATAATTTAAATTTTCAAGCTGTGATGCAAAATAAAAACTTCCGACTAGCCCCAGCTCTTCTTCATCCCACAAAGCATAAATAATTGAATACCTGAAACATGAGTCTGAAAGTAACCTTGCTGCCTCAAGAACCGCTGCGGTCCCGCTTGCATTGTCATCAGCGCAGTAATCTGTAACTGAATCATAATGAGCACATATTATATAAAATGAATCTGGTACGGCACTACCCTGCTGAATCGCATAAATATTCCTTCCTGTCGCACTGTATTTTTGATCAAAAACATTGATATCCAGTTCGTTGAATCTTTCCTTTATGAAATCGGCAGCTTTATTAGTTCCAATTTCTGAATGTCTTTCACTGATCCTTGTTTTACTTCCTGCAATGAAAACTGAATCTTCACCTGACAATATCCTGACTGTTTTTATCAGAGAGTCGAGATTGACTAACTGATTTATACTTTATTTTCCTGAGCATTTGATTGAATAAAAAAATTCAGGAATATTAAAACTAATCCTATTATTCTCATTTTAATACAATTTTCAAATTAACAAAAACACCTTTGGTATTACTTCTATCAATGCAAATATAATCTTAAAAGCACAAATCGTATTGATTTAAAAGTATCTTAATAAAACATTAACTTTTCTGAATTATTTAAGTTGATTTAGAACATACACTTTGTACTTTTTATTTTCAACCAGCCCAGGCAGATTAAAATCAGCTTCCTTTTCCTGAATCATATAATCAACACCTTTTTCCTTCAATTCTTTAAGTTTATCAGGTCCTAAAGTTGTATACTTTTTACCAGCAACAGAAAACAGGTTTTGTCCCGATCTTCTATCGTGAATATCAATTCCATATACTTCCCTGATCCTGGAATACCAGTCACCAAGGGCATCCTTACGGTGTACAACTGATTTAAAGTCGATATATGCACTTCGTTCAGAATATAATTTGAAACCGGTAAAATCAACAGGATAGATAATTATTGCGTCTTTTTCAGTTAAAGCTTTTATCTTCATGCCAATATCTTCTTCGTCGCTGATATTCTTTCCATAAAAGAATCTGTAAGGTTTGGCACTAAAATAGCCTAAATCTGTAACGATCATAGCCATTGAAATAGAAATTACCAGGAACAATGTTCCAAGAACCTTAATATCAGTAAACTTTTGGTTAATTTTAAACCACAGAGTTTCTCCATAACTGAAAATAGCTAAAAGAGCAAGAAATTCGAGCCAGATGGTAGTTTTAAACCATTGAGTACTTAATATCATATCTGACTTTAATATTATCACTGCTATGGTATAAAATATTAGTCCAATGATGATCACGGTACTTATCTTTATTATATCATACATTTTTTTTCTGATCATAATAAAAATACCTGTACAATACAATGTAATTTCAACAACATAAGAGGAAACAGGGAAATATTGAGGGAAAAAATGATGAGCATTCCTGAATTCAAATATTTCCATATACTGATTGCCGGCTATTCCGCCTGAATTTGCCTTGATTAAAAGAATGCAAATGTAAATTCCGGCAGTCATAAGATAAAAGGCAGGTCCCAAAAGTTTACCAATACTGAAATTCATATGTTCTTTAGCCATTTCAAAAACGTCAATAACTACAAATATTATAAACAATTGAATACCAACAGTGGGGTGAATGGCAGTTGAAATTATCAGCAATAAATATGGTATTGTCCTTGCTTTTTTCAGATAATAAAACAATGAAACCACTCCAAAAACCTTTGCAGCAAAACTGGCGATGAACATATTGTAATACAATTCATTACCGCCCAAATTGTAATTATATAACGGGCCTAGAAGAACCAATATCATTATAAATTTCAATGATAATGATTTCAGGTAAATGGATGCTATCTTATATATATAGAATAAAAAAGCAAATAAAAAAATGCTGTGAAAAACAAAAGGCAGGAACCGGATCCATGTTCCCATTTTTGAAAGTAAAAAGAAAATACATATCTTTCATTGGGAATTATTTTGCTGATATTCTGAATATAAAAATCGAAATTATATAATTGATTGTCCTGCAAATAACGCGCATAACTCATCACATCCACAACATCTCCCGATGCGTAGTTGAATCCCCTGAATAATATTATAAGCAAATAAGCTGCAAGGATATAAAGGGCAAGCTTAATATTTTTACTGGTTAATTTCATTGATGGTTCCGATTATCTGTCCTGCAATAATTCCTGCTGTTTCAGTTCTGAGACGGTTTGCACCCAGTGATGCAGGGATAATACCTTTTTGTATAGCCATCTTAACTTCCTGATCAGTAAAATCACCTTCGGGACCTATCAGAACTGTATATGAGGAATGAGGCTTAATGATCTTGCCAAGATATTCAGTTTTATCGTTTAGATGAGGGATAAAAGCCTGTTCTGTAGCTATTGAATTTATAAGTTCTTTAAAAGTCATTACTTTTTGAAGACTCATGAATTTTGCCTTCAACGTTTGTTTTGATGCTGCTATGATGATTCCCTGAAGTCTTGAATCTTTAATACTCATCTTTTCAGTCCTCTCACAAATAACCGGTATTATCACATCTACACCGGTCTCAACAGCCTTTTCAACAAACCACTCAAATCTCGCAGGGTTTTTAACCGGTGAAATGGCGATAGTTAAAGAGTAGTTTTTTCTATCCTGTTCCCATTTTCGGATAATTTCCAGTTCGCATTCTGTTTTTCGTATCGCAGTAATTTCAGATTCAAAAAAATATCCGTTTCCATCGATGAATGTGATATTATCCCCTACTCTTTTCCTAAGCACACGGCTGCAATGTCCGGCTTCATCACCTGTTAGCAAAGCTTTATCACCATCAATCTGTTCTGTGTAAAATATTATCACTGCTTAGAATTTTGTTTATATTATGACACAAATATAAAAATATTAAGTGATATGGTACCGAATATTTATATAATTCCCTTCTTTTAAACTAGCTGTGTTATTATAAAAGTTCTCAGCTTTTTAAAGATTTGTCATCACCAGTTAAATTCTTTTAAACTTACTCAATTATTTCATTTGAGTAACTGAGTTTAATCTGATTTTCCAAATGCAAAGTCCCAAATCAGAAGCTTCAATACTAAATTATCGAATAATAAAAATATTGTTAAGAACTGAATTGACCAGTGTGCTATAAAATGGAAATGATCAAGACCTGTTTCGTGGTTGCTGAAAAAGATATAAAGCTCCGAAAAAAGCATAAAATGTAGCTCCTGACAGTGATTCAATAGTATCCTCAGTCAGATTGGACAAAAGGAATATAAGCAGAAAAACTATGGTAAAATAACTCCTGTAGCTGCCTGATTTGAGATAAGGATATGTTAATGATATCAAGCACAAAATGAATCCCAATATACCAAATGCACAAATAGAGATAAATACTGGTTGTGGCTGCGCATTCGTGTATCTTTTAGCGGGGAATCTGATTTATGCAACTGTTGCCTGAATGCATTCGGGACATCTCCTGTCCCAACTCCAGTGAAGAAATTATCATAAATAATGTAAGTGGAATTCTTAAGCAATTCATACCTCTGAATCATACTTGATCCCTTAATCTCACCTTCTGTCCTGTATCTCATCAATTCAAAAAAAATAGTATTTAATCGGGATTTGACACCAAAACCCTTAAGGCTTTCTGTGGTAGCTATGCCTTTCTCTATATTAGATACATCTTCATCAGTAAGAGCATTTATCCCGTCTAAATCTTTTCTCAGTTCCATAGAAGTAAGATACCGGATCACTGTAGAACTTACATAAAAACCGTTTCCATCAAGTGAATCATATTTCATATTACTTCTCTTGTTCCATGCTTCCCTCATTTCTTTTTCACAAATGTAAAGCCCGGTCCATTTGCCATTTTCTATTCCATAAACAATAGTATCGTGAATATATTCATTTCCTCTATTTGTTGTTCTTTCCAGTTTACTGAAATCAATACCGGGTCTGCTGGTGTATTGATTGTATGAATTATACAGAAATACAATGCCGGCAAGCGGAATACCGACTGTTAAAATCAAAATAGTTATTTTTACAGATTTTGAAATCGATGATGAGAACAAATAACGGATAAAACCGATAAAAACTACAAAGCCAATAATCAATAAACCGGTAAATGACTGCATCAAAATGAGAAAAACAATAAGCCAGCCAGCCAAAATACTAAAAATGACGCTAATACCTTGTTTAACTCCATGTGAAAGGCTGAAATACTTTTCAGAATAATAAGTATAATATATAAAAGTAAAAACAGCAATACATATATTCAGTGCAAACCTTATATGAGAAATATATGGCGAAAAATTACGAAAATCAACAGAATCCGTATTATAATACCTGTATACTCCGATAATTGTAGCAATAAAAACAGTCAGGGCATGAACAAGCATTAAATTTCTGAATTCTTTTCCTGAAATAAGCGGAGAAGTAGAAAAGATTAGCGCAAATAAAAAAACAGAGAACTTGGTGCGAAGATCCAACACAGCATAGTCAAAGTCACTCGTATTAGCAAGCCAAATCAAATGAACAAAGTATATCAATGAAAATGATAGCGCTATCCTGTTGCTAAAAAAGACCTAATTTTGGTAAACAGCTTATTATCAATCAACCATCCGACCAGCAAAATTATCATTGAAGCAGTAACCCCTGTTTCCGACGTAGGTACCGCAACTGCCAGGAGAAAAAGACCTACAATAAAAATTTTTCTTCTTATATTATCAAAGTTCAAAATATTACTTTTTTATAACTAAACGCAGTTAAATACACAAAAAAAATATTTAAGAATAAAGATAAACGATTTTTGATTTAACGACAGAATTACTTTAAATGTTTTCATTTTCACTCATCAAGTTGAATAATAAGAATTTTATACTGATAAATTCAATTTTAAAAATACCTTTTTCATATTCGTTATTCGCTGAAAATGTTACCTTTGCAAATCTTTTTTCTGCACCCAAAACATTTAAGTGTTTTTTAGGTTATTGTAATTGCATTATTAGAAATTTTGATTTAAAGAAAATATAAATATTTATTAGAATATGGATGTGTTAATGATGATATTTCAGCTGTTGCTGAGTTTGAGTATACTTGTTCTTTTGCATGAAGGTGGCCATTTCATTGCCGCCAAAATGTTCAAAACTAAGGTGGAAAAGTTTTATTTGTTCTTCAATCCGTGGTTTACTCCATTTAAAGTAAAAAAGGTGAAACAGAATATGGTATTGGCTGGTTACCTTTGGGGGGATATGTAAAGATTGCCGGAATGATTGATGAAAGTTTCGACAAGGAACAGATGAGGGGAGAAGTACAGCCTTGGGAATTCAGGGCTAAACCTGCATGGCAAAGGCTGATAATCATGTTGGGAGGAATAATTATAAATGTTTTGCTAGGTATAGTTATTTTTATTGCACTGACTTATGCATATGGTAAGACATATCTCAAAATGAAAGTGTCACCACAGGAATCCATGTGGACAGCCTTGGATACAAACTCGGATTGCGAGATGGAGATAAAATACTCAGCCTCGGTGAGAAACCATTTGATAAATTTGATGTTGGCAGCTTTTCAACTACCTTGATCCTTGAAGATATAAAGACTATCAAGGTAATAAGAGATGGCAAAGAAACTGAGGTACCGGTACCTGCTGATGCACCATCTATGCTGGCTAAAGCAAAGGAGAATTTTATTTTTATTCCAAGGATTCCTTTTACAATAGATCAAATAACAAAAGGAAGCATTGCTGAAAAAGCAGGATTCCGGAAGGATGACAGGATAATAGCTATAAATGATACTGCTGCAGTGTGGGATTATGAAGTCAGGGAAAAAATAAAAAGTCTTCCAAATAATAAAGTTGAAGTAAGTGTAATGAGAAATGAAAAGACACTGTAACCCTGTCAGCTACTCTTGGAGCAGATGCCATGCTGGGAATAGCACCTTATCTTCCTGACCATTACTTTGAAATTACTACTGAAAATTACAATTTATTGCAGTCTATACCTAAGGGCATCACAAGAAGCTGGGATTTTGTTTCCGGCCAGGTTAAGGCTTTTGGAAAGATATTCCAGGGCAAGATAAAGGCTACAGAGAGTGTCGGAAGTGTGATCTCCATGGGAAAAATGTTCGGAGGAGAATGGAATGTACAAAAGTTCTGGACCCTGACTGCAATGTTGTCATTATTGCTGGCTTTCCTTAATCTGTTGCCAATACCTGGACTGGATGGAGGGCATGCGGTTTTCGCTATATATGAAATTGTAACAGGCAGAAAACCAAGCGATAAGTTTGTCGAATACGCAACTACAGCAGGTTTTATTCTCCTTGTTGCACTAATGATTTTTGCACTGGGAAATGATATCAGAAGATTATTTTGACAATAAATTTTGAAATTTTAAAATCTAATCATACATTTGCATTCCCGATTGAAGAATTGGATAATTCTAAGATGCCGAAGTGGCGGAATTGGTAGACGCGCTGGACTCAAAATCCAGTGATAGCAATATCGTGGGGGTTCGATTCCCCCCTTCGGTACTTAATTAATAGCCTGTATATCAGGCTATTATTATTTTAACACTTTCCTAATCCTCACAAGTTTTTCTATTAGTGATTCCATCTTATCCAGTCTAAGCATATTTGCCCCGTCAGATTTTGCAATTTCAGGTCTGGGATGAGTTTCTATGAACAATCCGTCAGCTCCTACTGCTATTGCAGCCCTGGCTATGGTTTCTATCATTTCAGGATCTCCTCCGGTGACTCCTTTGGATTGATTGGGCTGCTGAAGTGAATGTGTGCAATCTACCACAACAGGAACATTGAACTTTTGCATCTTTGGAATTCCCCTGAAATCCACCACCATATCTCCGTATCCAAACATTGTGCCTCTGTCTGTCACCACGATATTCTCATTTCCGCTTTCTCTAACTTTCTCAATTGCAAAATTTCATGGATTCGGGTGAAAGAAACTGACCTTTTTTGATATTCACAATTTTTCCTGTTTTGGCTGCAGCAATCAACAAATCTGTTTGTCTGCAAAGGAAAGCTGGTATCTGCAAAATATCGACATAATCAGCGGCTAAAGCTGCTTCTTCATTGTTATGGATATCCGTTAGAGCTGGAATATTGTACTTTTCCTTTACTTTTCTGATAAGCTCCAATCCTTCAATATCGCCGATACCGGTAAATGAATCGAGCCTTGATCTGTTTGCTTTCCTGTACGAAGCCTTGAAAATATATGTGATACCAAATTTATTGCAAATACCTAAAACCTTTTCAGCAATTTCAAATACCATTTCTTCATTTTCCACGACACAAGGCCCGGCTATAAGAAAGAAATTTCCTGATTTATCCAATAATTTATCATAAAGCATAAGCTGCGATTTTTTTGGTTTTTACAAAAGTACTAATTCCTTCTTTCGCATCTTTCAATTTGATGTATTTTTGAAAAATAATTTAATTAAAATGCGAATCATGAAATACAAAACACGATTTTTTTCCACCCTGGGTATGCCTAAAGAGTGTAACTGTCAAAAATGATAAATCGTACTGTGTCTTGTTTATCCTCATCCCCCAGCCCCTTCTCCTTTAAATGACTTTAAACTTAAGAAAAGTTCCAAACTTTTCTTAAGTTCGAAAAATCTTTAGTTTAAAGGAGAAGGGGGGTACTTTCCCAATAAAAACATCAGAATTTCTTTAGTGCTACGAAAGAACGACTAAAACAAATCCCTCTCCTTTTTGGGGAAAAGGTGTTTAGTAAATTTTCGTTAATAAAAAGAAGTACCTGTGCCGTTAAAGCTGTAGGGATTTAGGGTCAGGATTAACCAATCTCTGAGCTACCAGGGGTGTGACACAGTCGTAAATCAAAATCATGCTTCATGAATATTTTTTTCATAAGCATTTTGCAGAAGAACAATATTAAAGACTTATCTTAGCGCATTGTTTTAAAATATCAGCAATGTTAAAATTCAAACCTGGTACAGTATTATCGATCCTTAGTTTTTCCATATCCTTGTTCATACTTGGATTTTATCTTATTGTTTTGATACACTTATCAAATCTTATTCGTATTGTAAACCAGAAAACTCCTTTTGTAATAGAATTGAAAGATACCCTTAGTGATTCTCAGCTGGCATCGATCAAAAACGATCTGAGTAAAAATAACGGGATACGCAAAATAGAGTTTATTTCCAGGGAAGAGGGCCTTAAATTAATGGAAAAGCAACTTGGAAAAGATTTTATCAGCGGCACAAACCCATTGAAAGATATATACAAACTCAAGCTCAGCGATAAATATCTTGAAAATGATATGGCTGAAAAATTAGCTGAAGACCTGAAGTCCAGGCCATGGGTCGAAACATGCTATTTTGAAAAAGACAATGTTGATGACCTGAAATCAAATCTAAGCAGTTTCAATTCAGTATTACTTATCATTGCTCTTATATTTATAATCCTCTCATTTATTCTTATCTACAACAATCTCAAATTTATTCTACACTCTGATAGGTTTCAGATCAAAACAATGGAACTGGTCGGTGCCAGTCCGGATTTCATCAAAAAGCCTTACATCAAACTGGCAGTAAAAATCGGAGTTTTTTCAGGTCTTTTTGCAGTAATGATAATAGTTATGCTGCTCCTGTTCCTAAATTTCAAATACGACATTTTCAATGCATTCCTCGATTACGGACTTACAGCTTTGGTTTTATTTGTAATCTTCATAATAAGCATAATATCACCTCCTGTTTTTATCAATTTGCTAGTTAATAAATATCTGAAAATGACAGATAAACAGAGACACAGGTAATTTTGGTTTAATGCTTTCGAAGTAGGATTTACGATGTACGAATTACGATGTACCATTTTATCCCTTACCAGGTTGTTCTTGAATTGGTCGATTGACAAAGGATATCAAGATTATTAAATCCCGTAAAGTTGGCAATGTGTGATTGAATATCCTTGATTTTATAGTACTGGAGATGTGACAGCTTATCAAAAAAAGCACAAAACGTACTACCATGGTGCCAAGCTACCCTGTTACCATGTCACCTTTCCCCCAAATATTTCTTCAAATAATTCATTTTTTTTTGCCAATATAGATTTTTCATTATAAATTTATGATTCAAAAGAAATAGCATGAAAACAGTACTTATAAAAAATGGCACTATTATTAATGAAGGTAAAAAATCAGAAGGTGATATTCTTATAAAAAATGGAATAATAGAAAAGCTGGCCCCTGTCATTGATACCAAAGCTGATAAAACTATCGATGCGACCGGTTTTATCGTAATACCTGGTATTATCGATGATCAGGTGCATTTCAGGGAACCTGGGAATGAATACAAAGCAGATATACGAACTGAATCCACGGCAGGAGTCATGGGAGGTGTTACATCATATATGGATATGCCAAACAATAATCCTCCTATCCTGGATCAGATCCAGCTTCAAAATAAATATGAGATTGGAAGAAAACAGTCTTATTCAAATTATTCATTTTACATGGGAGCTTCTAATGATAATATTGAGGAAGTCCTCAAAACAGATGGCACAAATGTATGCGGAATAAAAATATTTATGGGATCGAGTACAGGCAATATGCTTGTCGATAATATAGCTACCCTTGAAGCAATTTTTTCAAAAAGCAGTATGCTCATAGCTACTCATTGCGAAGATGAAAATACTATCAAATCAAACCAAAAGTTTGTGCTTGACAAATATGGTGAAGCAATAGGACCCGAATACCATCCGGTGATCAGAGATCATGAATCATGCTACCTGTCCTCAAAACTTGCTGTTGGACTTGCAGAAAAATACAATTCAAGACTTCATGTCCTTCATCTGACTACAGAAAGGGAGTTGGAGCTATTTCGCAATGATATTCCTGTTGACAAAAAACGGATTACTGCCGAAGTTTGTGTTCACCATCTTTATTTCAGCGAGGCTGATTATTCTTTGCTCGGCAACAAGATCAAGTGCAATCCGGCAATCAAATCAGAGAACGACCGTTTAGCTTTGTGGAAAGCATTGCTTAACGGAAAACTTGATGTTGTGGCTACAGATCATGCCCCGCATACTTTAGAAGAGAAAAACAGACCTTATCTTAATGCACCGTCAGGATTACCACTTATACAACATAGCCTCAATCTTATGCTTGATTTCAGAGATAAAAACATCATAACAATAGAAATTATTGTTGAAAAAATGTGCCATAATCCTGCTTTAGTATACAATATCAGGAACAGGGGTTTTATCCGGGAAGGCTATTGGGCAGACATTGTCCTCATTGACCAGAACAAGAAGTATACTGTAAATACTCAGAATATCGCGTATAAATGTGGGTGGTCTCCACTGGAAGGTAAGATATTTAATTCGACTGTTGATACTGTTTTGGTGAATGGAACTGTTGCCCTTGAAAAAGGTAAAATAACCGGAAATTCAAATCCAATGCGTCTTGATTTTGAAAGGCAATAGAAAAAAACAAATTATGGTCTGAATACCTATGGCAAATAAATATGTTTCTTATCTACCGGAAATTTGATAGCATTTACTATTTTTGATTTTTATTTCAAACTAATTTTGATTCATATTGAAACTTTATCAAGACATAATTGTAATATAGCATGATGAAAATAAATAAATTTATGAAATCCATAATGTTCTTGACATTATTCATTATAATATCTTTTGCTATAAGCTTATCCGGACAGCCTGAAGGAAAGGTTCCTGTTGAAATGTTGATTGGTAAAGTAAAGCTTAAAGACTTTTCAAAACTACCATATTTAGCATGGTATGAAGAGGAATACAATTCATATAATGTTGATGAAAATGCATTTATGAAAACTGGAAAGATTGATAAAAGTATTAAGATAAAGGTCTTATTCGGGAGCTGGTGTGGTGACAGCAGACGTGAAGTTCCAAGATTTATCAAAATACTCAAGCACCTGAAATTTAAAAATAAAAAGGTGCAATACATTGGTCTTGACAGATCAAAAACTGCTCCCGGTCTGGATGTTATGGAGTATAATATCCAGTATGTGCCAACCTTTATCTTTTACAGAAATGGTAAGGAAATTGGGAGAATAATCGAAACACCTACAGAATCACTTGAAAAAGATTTAATAAAAATCCTATCAAACCAGTTAAAATAATTGATTTAAATAATAATTTCCCTTTTTTTCAAACAGATATCATAAAGTAAAGTGAGTAAATTTCTTAATGAATTTTTAAAATACATCATAATTGCCGGTACATTACTGATAATTTCACTTTTTTGTCCGAAAAGAGAAATGTTTCATTATCAGTACTCAAAAGGTGCAATCTGGAATTATGAAACTCTCAGAGCACCTTTTAACTTCCCGATTCTCAGAACCAATGCTGAAATTGAAAATGAAAAGAGCAATATCAGGAATAATTTTATCCCCAGATTCAGGAAAAGTCCTGGTATTGGCAATGAACTGATCTTATACATCGATAATCTCACTTTCGATTCTATTGCTGAAGCTGATCTTGGCAAAATAAAAAGTTTACTAAAAAAGGAGATAACAGCTATTTATTCTCATGGGGTGCTGAGTAATGAAGATTACCAAAAAATAAAGACAAAGGACATACTCGTTACAGACAGCGAGCGTACTGTTAAAAAGACTTTTAGTGATCTCTATACACCTGAAAAAGCAAATGAACGAATCAAAGCCAGGATCAGTGATAACTTCAGTGTTCAGTTATCCAATATTGGTTTTTTAAATTTTATTCCCGACTGTATTTACGATAATGAAATAAACAACAGATTGCTGCAGGAGATGATTGACAATGTTGCTGTCAATTCAGGGGTATTTAAAAAAGCAGATATTATAATCAGTAAGGGGGAAGTCATAACACAATCCAGGATACTGTTGCTTGATTCTTTCAAGGAATCCTTTATACAACAGGTTGGAAATGTCAATTCGCAATTACAGTCATATATCGCATATTTCATACTTATTTTCCTAATTTTAGCTATAATCATTCTTTATCTTACACGAAATAAAAGGGAGATATTTAATAATCCCGTTAGTCTGCTCTTTATAATGATGTGGATAATCATTTTCTCATATGCAATATATTTCCTGGACTCACATGGTGAACGATTTGTATATGCCATCCCATTCGTAATAGCACCTATAGTAGTGATCAATTTCTTTGACAAAAACCTTGCGCTTGCTCTTCATATCGTCATCATATTAATAGCCAGTTTAATAACAAAGCTAGGATATGAATTCACAGTATTGCAACTTGTGGTAGGTATTATCGCCGTTATGCTTTTTGCTGAACTGAGATTCTGGAATAAATTTTTTATTAATATTACAATAATTTTTGTAGTTTATATTGCAGGTTTCATTAGTTTATCAGTGATCAATTATGGTTCACTAAGCGAAGTCAACTGGAATGTATTGGTCTCCTTCTTCTTTAATGCAATGCTGATACTTCTTGCTTACCCACTGATACCCTTACTTGAACAGCCTTTTGGTTTTGTCTCCAAGATAACACTTACAGAACTGGGAGATTTCAATAAGCCATTGCTAAAGGAACTATCTGTTAAAGCACCAGGTACATTGCAGCATTCAATTCAGGTAGGAATACTCGCAGAAGCAGCAACTGAAAAAATTGGCGGCAATACTCTGTTGGTTAAAATCGGGGCACTTTATCATGATATTGGAAAAGTTTATGCTCCTGAATACTTTATTGAAAACCAAAGACTTGGGGAAGACCCATATAAGGGACTTGATAATTTCACAAGTGCCCTGAAAATTATAGATCATGTGAGAATAGGTGAGAAAATGGCTATTAAAAACCATTTGCCTAAAGTATTGCAACGATTCATAGTAACACATCACGGAACTACCAGAGTAGAGTATTTCTATATTAAACAAATGAATGAATTTCCGGATAAACCATTTGATGAAAGCGTTTTCAGATATCCAGGACCCAAACCATATTCAAAGGAAGAGACCATTTTTATGCTGTCAGATTCTCTTGAAGCAACAGCCAAAAGCATGATCAAACCTACGGATAAAGATATTAATGATCTGGTTGAAAAAATAACCAAGGGAAAAATTGAAGGAGGACAATTCGATGAATCTCAACTGAGCTTCAAGGAATTGATAATAGTAAAACAAACCTTAAAGGAAACCCTAAAGAATATCCACCATGTCAGGATATCATACCCCGAATTGAACAGGGAAAACAACGATACAGATTGATGCTAACGGTTTCAGGATATTAATTGTTAATCAAAACTATCTTGCCAAACTGGGTTCCATTATCCATTTTGTCAAAAGCATTTTTATAATCCGAGATTTTGTGGATACTGTCAATCACTGGCTTGATTTTGTTCCTGGTCACGAAGTCCAGCATATCTCTGAAATCCTTATCTGAACCCATAGTTGAGCCTATAATTGAGATCTGTTTCCAGAAAACTGTCTGGGGAACCAAATTATTTATTTTTCCTTTTGTGCCTCCATAATTCACAATTATTCCTCCGGGTTTAACAATTTTTAGAAGGTCTGCAAACCCTTCACCTGCAGCACCATCTACGACAAGGTCAACACCCCCTTCTTCTCTGCTAAAATTGGATGCCCAGTCACTGTCAGTGTAATTATATCCAGCTTTTGCACCTAAATCTATTGCTTTTTGAATTTTGTCCTGGTTACCTGAAGTGACATAAACTTCAAGTCCTTCTGCGATGGCAAACTGAAGTAAAAACAGAGCTACACCACCACCAATGCCTGTGATCAGGACCTTCTGCCCCTTTTGTCCCCTACCCTTAACAAACATTGCCCTATAAGCGGTCAGCCCAGCCAATGGTAAAGCAGCAGCCTCAGCATCAGATAAATGGTCTGGTGCATCATAAAGATATTTATTGTCTAGACAGCAGTATTCTGCCATCGTACCATTATCTGGCAATCCAAGTATTTTATACTCAGCCCCCTGATGACTTTGGTCTGAACCCCAGTTATGCGAGGGATTTATGATCATTCTCCTGTCATTGTGGATCCCTACTCCATCCGAACCAAGTATTATCGGATACCTCAAGCCAGCATACTGGGCTTTGATTATCCACAGGTCCCTGTGATTGAGAGCTGATCCCAGCATTTTGATTTTTACTAAATCATTATCTTCAGGAGTGTGAAAATCTTCATAAACAGGATAATCTCCTTTTTCTTTAATGTATAATGCTTTCATATTCGATTACGAATTATTAATTACGATCCCGATCGCTCGGGACAATTACGAATTACAAAATATTAATTATGAATTACTTTTTTCATTAAACCATCCGACCTTTCTACCATCATAACCCATTACCATACTACCTTTCTAACATCCTACCTTCCTACCTTTCTACCGTATTACCTTTCTATTACCTTTCTACCATACTACCTTCCTACCCTCCTCCCAATTCAATAATAGCAATTCTTTTCTTGCCATCCATTTTAACCTTTAGATTGTCCTTAAATTTCAGGTGGAAGAAATACTCTGTTTCTTCAATTAAGTCTCCTTCCATCAGAAGTTTATAGTTCAGATAACTGTTGTCTTCAGTCACAACCGAAAAGTATGCAATATTCAGAGTTGTCAGATTGTGGAAAAAATGAGAGCCATAAGATGCATCAAGAGGAAATCCGTCCAGATCGGTTTCCACTATTACCCTGGCACCGTTTATCTGAGGCCATGTGACAGGTACACCAAGAAATCTGTCTCTGGAACCCCATCTTCCGGGTCCGATCAATATATACTGATCCCCGGATTGATTCATTTTATCATTCAGGACACTTAATTCCCTAGCCATAAATTCTGTTTTTGTCTTATCAAAAACCCCTGGTTTAATAACAATTACATCCGATAGAGTATCAATAACACCATTACCCATCATTTTCTCTGAATACAGAATAGATTTTTCCTTATTTATCTCATCGAGGTCTATAGAATAATCACTGATTGCCTTTATAAGGGGTTTTATCTGCAACAAATAGAATGTGACAGGCTCTTTCAGATCAACAGCAAATTCAATTTCAATAGGAGAACCAAAACTTTTTTCGAAAAAATCAAGTAGGAAATTTAACATATTTGCCAGCGGGATGTACTCATTTTTCAATATGCTTGCAAAATTGATAACAACAGGGCCCTGCTTATTAATTCCAACATACAGTTTATTTTCATCCATACTGTAAACAGATGCGCAATGCATTAAAACCGGATTTGGTCCCAAATTTTCAATGTCTATTTTTTTAAGAGTTGACATTGTACCTTCAGATAGAATGAAATCCTGATTTTCAAGGTTAAGAGCGTAGAAATAAGTTTGTGTGAATCTGACCTGATCGATTATCGACAGGGCTTGTATTTCAGGATGCCTGGGTGAAAACCTGAATGCATTTTCACCGTTCACCACATATCTGCCCAATCCAAAAGCAGCAACAGCAAATCCATCTTCAGCTTTCATTTTTGCAAATGGATAGAAATTGTATGACTGAGCGACACCACTGATATGAGGAAAATATGTACCATCACTGTCAGAACCTACCACTTCCTGAATGACAACGGCCATTTTTTCATCTCCTATCCTGATATTCAGAGCTTTTGCATAATTAACTGATCTTTCGGAAAAAACAGAAGCAAAAACAAGCTTAATAGCACTAATCAATTGCTGCAGCCTGATATTTTTATCTTCATTATTATTTGGGATCATATAAGTCTCAAATATACCTGAGAACGGTTGCGAAATACTATCTTCAAATGATCCTGAAGAACGGACTGCAAGAGGCTTATTAAAATGACTTAAAAGTTTCAATAATTTTACTTTCAGTCTCAGATTCAATTCTGTTTTCAGAAAAATCTTCTTGACCTCCTCATACGTGGGAATATTGTTTAAATCCAGCTGGGTTTTAGCAAAGAATTCTTCAAAGACATTAATTCCTATTACGGCTGTTTTTGGAATTTTCAATTTCAGATCATCGAATTGATTCTCAAGATTGTATTGGTACAATATGGAATTTGCAAATGAAAGTCCCCTGCCTTTACCTCCCATTGATCCGGAAGATAATGACACTATATTGCCCTCCATATCCCAGTGGATATTGTCAATTGAGACTATATTGCCATGAGGTTTTTCATCACGATACTGATTTATGGCATCGAGCAGAAATTCCCTTATTTCATTTGCAGTATCGAATTCACTCGATTTTTTAGGTAAAAGTACTTTAGCCAGTTGAATTTCACTTCTGGCCATCAGCCATTTTGAAAAATCATTTTTTGCCGAATGGTACATAATAGTCGAATCCTCAACCTTCTTTAGAAGGCCTTCAAATTCATTTATTGTGCCTGCCCGTGCTATTTCATTGCCTTCGATGTCCCGGAATATAAAATCCCCAAAATTGAGGCTCTGCATGACCAGGTGGTTTAGATTTGCCATCTGGGCATCTGAATTTTTATCGATAAACACAGCATCGTAACCGGCAGCCTTGCCTCCTGCATTTTTTTCTGAAGACATCACTATCACAGGCAATTCATTTTTTCGTGCTTTGACTTCGCATATCAGTTCAAATCCTGCTTTTTCGTTCAGGATACTATTTTTTTCAAACCTTATATCAGTAAGCATGCAAAAAAGAAAGTCTTTGTACTTATTGAAAAGCGAAATAGCTTCTTCATAATTTGTAGCCAGCAATACTTTGGGCCTGGTCTTCAGTTTCAGGGCTTTGTATCCGTAATCCGTCCATATCTCTGAGATGATCCTATTTGTCTGATTGAAAATGATCTGATAGAGTATAGACAAGTATGAGCTGTAGAAGGCGGGAGAGTCTTCCACTACGAGTATAAGCCTGACAGATGCCAGTTTAGTGTCATTTTCTGCATTCATCTTATCTTCGAGGTACTCTATCATGGCAAAAAATATCCTCGATTCACCATTCCACATGAACACCATATCAACATTTCCTCTTTTCTGCTCATTTACGAAAATATCCATATAGGATTTATCATTCAGAAGTATAAACAAAGGAATATCCGGAAATTTTCTCCTTATTTTTTGCGCAAGGTTCATTGGCATATCCTTGTCAAGTCCAACCATCAAAACAATCATATCAGTTTTCTTCTCACTCAGAATAGAACAGATATCCTCGCTAAATGAAATCCCGGTTATTCTGGGTAATGACGTAAGATTCAGATTGGCATAGTCAGAAAGGATATTTTCTGAAAATTTTCCTTCTCCCTCTATCAGATAAGCATCATATAAATGCGACACAAGCAGTATTTCCTTGACCTTAAAGGGCATCATATCGTGATAAATATCCCGGTTGAAGTTGTTCCTGTTTATAAATGACTGCACTACATTGGATTCTGTACTCATACTCTTTTTCTTCCTGTTTTAATCATTAAATATATGAACTGCGAGCCATAGGGTTATCTTCTCCGGATCCGTATACTCCACCCGATGCCTTTTATTAGCAGGGATAAATACAAAATCACCTTCATGCATTACCACATCCTCCATCGGTTCGAAAAACCTTATCACTGCATTTCCCCTGAGTACAAGGACCCATTCATCCCATTCCTGATCGTAACAATCATCAGCTGGAGTAGCCTGACCGAAGGAGGATATCTTCTCTATTTTAATTTTTTTGCCGGAAAACAGTGTTTCAAACAATTCATTTTCCTTGTCTATCTCATATGTTTTGTAAATATTATTTACGCGCATCCGAACACTAAATTTGTCTAATAAAATAATGCGTGAAGATAATCATTTTCAAATAAATTTTAAATTAAGCCTAAATTAAACGTGAAATATTTTAGAAATGGTAGCCAACGAATGGATTATAGGGCCAGGTCATCATGTACGAGGAATAACCCTAATACTTAATAGAATTTCTAAAAGGAACATCCTGATAGAACAATTAATCAGGGGTTCAGTTACATTCTCACCAAAAAAGGTATGACCAGGGCATAAGCGGATTTAGGGCTTATTTTTATCGCTTATAACTTTCTCAGATTGATTTCAATTTTATGCCTTGATGTACTTAAAAAGTACTTCAAAGTGTTTTTTAAACTCCTTTATATGGTATGGTAGTCTATAATGCTTACTGTTTCAAATACAAAACTTCTAATACGTTTGCAAATATTCAAATTTAATATGCTCTTTAAGCTTTCTTTATCTTATTTTTGTTTAACAATTTAACTGGTTTTGAGACAAACTGCCGTTATACGACATTTTTAAATCAAAACAGCCAATAGCGTTATGAAATATAATAAACAACTTCTGGACAAATAAGTGGTCGGCATCAATCTAAATAGCAAATTCTAATTTAATTCAAACTAATGTTAAACAATCATTAATTATTTTTAATCACAAAATCACAAGTGCATGGTTTATATTGTACTCAATTATTTTTTCTTTTTCTTCCATACTTCACTGATCCTTTTCAATTCCTTCGGGTGGATTTTTCCAAAATTCAGAAAATGGAATCTAATAACGCTGATGCTCACAGCATTCTCCTGGTTCATTTTAGGGATTTGGTTCGGCTGGGGTTTTTGTATTTGTACTGACTGGCACTGGAAAGTAAGATGGAATCTCGGTTATCAGGATATGTCAAGCTCCTATATTCACTTTCTAATTCTGAAATTTACAGGAATAAATTTCTTGGAAGCATTAGTTGATATCACTACTGCTATTGTTTTCTTTTCAAGCTTTATCATGAGTCTTTGGTTAAACATCCGTGATTATAAAAGAAAAGAATAAGGTAAAAATTAAGAAAAATCAAACTAAAGTGCTTCAAAAAAAGAAAGAACATCCTAAAGAAAAACCGGGCTTGCATCCGCGGAATAAACATCGCGAACGATACAATTTCCGGGAACTCATCGGCAGTTGTCCTGAACTGGCTCAATTTGTCCGCTTCAATGATTACAATGATGAGTCTGTTGATTTTTCAAATGCTGAGGCAGTTAAGATACTGAATAAAGCTCTGTTGATTCATTATTACGGAATTGAACACTGGGATATTCCCTCCGGCTATCTTTGCCCTCCTGTTCCAGGCAGAGCCGATTATATTCATAATATTGCCGATTTACTTGGAAGCTGCAATAATGGGACAATACCATCCCGGATACGGTGTCTCGATATCGGAGTTGGAGCAAATTGCATTTATCCGATCATAGGGAATAGAGAATATGGATGGTCGTTTGTCGGCTCGGAGATTGATCAGGCTGCATTGAAATCAGCTTCAGAGATCATTGAGAAAAATTCACACCTTAAAGGAAATGTGGAACTCCGATTACAATCGGATCCGAATGATATTTTCCATGGGATCGTTCATAGTTATGAATACTTCGATCTGACCATCTGCAATCCTCCGTTTCATGCTTCATTTGAAGAAGCTCAATCTGTAGCACTTCGGAAATTAAGCAATCTCAATAATAAAAAAATAACTAAACCAGCATTGAACTTTGGAGGTCAGAACAGTGAATTGTGCTACCCGGGAGGTGAAGAAAAATTCGTTCAAAAAATGATATCCCAAAGCAAAAATATCTCATCTTCCTGTTTTTGGTTTTCCACATTGATCTCCAGACAATCCCATCTGAAGAGTGTTTATGCGGCTCTGAAAAATGCAAATGCGGTTGAAATGAAAACTATTCCTATGAGTCACGGAAACAAAACAACCCGTATTGTTGCCTGGACATACCTATCACAGGGTCAACGAAGAAAGTGGATAGATTCAAGGTGGAATAAAATGCTTTAAGTGTAGTATTAATTAATAAGACCAGACCTTTAAACTATATATTATATAATGGTAAAATATTCAGCGGGTTAAAAACGCAAAAAAAATTGGAATAATGTAGTTGCAGAAACTCAATTTATCACCGGAAATTCCCGACTTTTTTTAAGTTTCCTGTTTGTGCTGAATAAATAATACGGCCCTTAATATATTTATAACATGTATAAATAATTACTATGCCTTATTAGACAGAATTTAATTTGGTACATAAAATACTTCATAACTAATTATAATTGTAAATCTTAACAAAATTTTGAACTGCTGTTAAGAACAGATTTTTGGATTTAAGCCGATCATTTATGTTATAAAAAAAACAAAAAATGTCAAACAGTGTCTATACTATAAATTTTGCAAATAAAAAAAACAGGCGCATTATTGTCTAATATAATTTCTTTTTTCTAATATTGTCCAAATTTAATTTTTCATTATTAAATAAAACTTATAAATTTTTAATTATGGCACACGATCAATTGGTAAAGAACTTTATGGCTGATGTAATAGCCAAAAACCAGGGAGAAGTAGAATTTCACCAGGCAGTTCAGGAAGTAGCTGAATCCATACTTCCGTTTATTGAAGAAAATCCAAAATACAAAGTTGCTAAGGTACTTGAAAGGATGACAGAACCTGAGAGAGTAATACTCTTCAGGGTGCCATGGGTTGATGACAAAGGAGAACTTCAGATCAACAAGGGTTACAGAATTGAAATGAACAGTGCAATAGGCCCTTACAAAGGAGGTTTGCGTTTTCACCCTACTGTAAATCTTGGAATTCTGAAATTCCTGGCTTTTGAGCAGGTTTTGAAAAACAGTCTTACCACTTTGCCTATGGGAGGTGGAAAAGGAGGATCAAACTTTGACCCTAAAGGAAAATCTGATAATGAAGTTATGAGATTCTGCCAAAGCTTTATGACTGAACTTGCAAGACATATCGGACCTGATACCGATGTGCCGGCAGGAGATATCGGAGTTGGAGGAAGAGAGATAGGATTTTTATTTGGTCAGTATAAGAGATTGAAGAATGAATTTACCGGTGTATTGACAGGCAAAGGTATCGAATGGGGAGGAAGCCTCATAAGACCTGAAGCTACGGGTTACGGCCAGGTATATTTTGCTCAGGAAATGCTGAAAACCATCAATGACAGCCTGAAAGGTAAAATCTGCACAGTTTCAGGATCAGGAAATGTAGCTCAGTATGCAATTGAGAAAGCTACCCAGTTCGGAGCTAAAGTTGTCACATGCTCTGATTCTAATGGATATATCTATGATCAATATGGAATTGACAAGGAAAAACTTGATTATATTAAATGGCTGAAGAATGAAAAGAGGGGAAGAATAAGTGAATATGCTGAAAAATTCAAAGCAGAGTATGTTGAAGGTCAAAGGCCATGGGGAGTTAAATGCGACGTAGCTTTCCCTGCAGCCACACAAAATGAAGTCAACGGTGAAGATGCAAAAACACTTGTTTCAAACGGATGCTTTGTAGTATCAGAGGGAGCAAACATGCCTTCAACTCCTGAAGCAATCGAGGTATTTTTGAAGCATAAGATCCTGTACGGTCCTGGTAAGGCTGCGAATGCAGGTGGTGTAGCTACTTCAGGCCTTGAAATGTCTCAGAATTCATTGCGTCTTTCATGGACAAGAGAAGAAGTTGATACCCGCTTACATAATATTATGATCGATATCCATGCAAACTGCGTAAAATGGGGAAAAGATGAAAGCGGTTATGTAGATTATGTAAAAGGAGCTAATATAGGTGGTTTTGTTAAGGTTGCCGATGCAATGCTTGCTCAGGGATACGTATAATAGTCCTTTTTTTAAAAGTTTATCGGTCAAATTATGGTTTAGAAATTTTAATGATAATAAAAAAAAAGCTGTCACCAGGGGTCTGGGACAGCTTTTTTTCATGAGATTGAGTTATTGTTATTTGATCAAAACCATTTTCTTAAGTACTGTTGATTCATCATTAGTGAGTTCATAATAGTAAACTCCCTGTTCTTTAAGATCTGATTTTGAGATGGTTATTGTGTTTTGTCCTTTTGAGTAATGCCCTTGAGTTGAGATTATGGTTTTTCCTGTGCTATTGATGACCCTGAAGTTAACGATATCATCCTGTGGCAGATCAAATGAAATTTCAGTTTGATCAGAAAATGGATTTGGAGTATTCTGATTTACAATCAGTTTATCATAGTTCTGGCCTGCAAATCTTAGTTTTAAATTTGACATACCCAGGTTATCATCATAAATCTCTGACTTGGTTATCTTAGATGTTATTCCGACAGATCTGTCTAAAGTCCCGTTTGACAGGGATTTAAAATTAATGTTGAATAATACATCTTCTTTGTTGAGTTGAATTCCGTTTCCATCATTCCAGCTTAATGTGATCAACCCCTGCCCTGCTTTAGAAGTATTGACATTACTTCCTGCCAATGAAATTGATTTATTTTCAATTCCAATGAACTGTAAAACTGAAGGATCAAATTCAAAAGTATACTGGAATCCTGTAATTTTTTCGGATTCTTCCATTTTCACTGCAACAGGCAATATTTCATTTGATTGAAATTCGGTATTGCTTATTACTAAGTATTTATTTGGTTCATTCCTGAAGGTCAATCCTGATATTTCATTATAAATTGTAGCAGACCTGTTGATATCCCCAATTTTTACAGCGATAAAATCAAGACTGTCCAGTCCAAAGAATAAAGAATCTGTAAGATATTTGAAGTCATAATTCCATGGTTGATACGGATTTTCAAATTCAGTATCCGATCTCAGGAATTTCCATGATTCATTTATCTCCAGCTGATCATCAATACCTAAAATCAATCTCCTCAGTGCCAGCAAATCTGCTGCACTGACAGAATGTGAGTTATTGGCATCAGCTGCAATATATTTGAACGGATTGTCAAAATTCTTTATGCCAAGTATATGTTTTTGAATTAGTACCAGATCAAGTGTTGTAAGACCATCAAGAGGATTATCGTCCCTGTCCGGAGAGATTTCATACATATCATAAGCTCCCAGGGAATTCAGGTCGTATTGTCCATTATCTCCGGTTACTGTTGTTTTTTCATCGTTCGACAACAATCCGGTTCCTTTTACTAAAAACCCTTCCATTCCATTTCCCTGTTCATCACTTATTCGTCCTGTCACAGAAATAATAGGATTTGGTGCATCAGGACAAACATTTTTTGTATCAGAAATACTCAGTTCGACAATACACCAGTCTTTGTTATTGTCGAGATCCCAGACCCATACATTTAATATGAATATCTGCCCTACCCCATTATCAAGACTATCGCAGGTATAAGTCCTTACGGTATCGTTTATATTTGGTGAAAATGAGAATCTCAATTCTGTACCGCAACCGCATTCTCCAAGATTTGAAGGAGTACAATTATCTGTACTTGCTCTGTTGAACATCCTGGCTTTGAATGTCACCATTCCCATTGTTCCAAGAGATGTTGACAATTTGTGTAAGCAAACCGGTGTAGGTGGCTTTGAGTCCTTCACCCTTACAAATCTTGTACAGGTAGCCTGATTTCCGCAACCGTCTGTTACTGTAAAAACTATTTTATTCAAACCTCTGTCCAGAGTAGTTGAAACAGTTCTGCCATTTCCTGAGAGTTCAAATGAGCCGTTATTACCTTTATCGACTTTATAAGTGTATTTCAGGTCATTTGGTTTTGTACAATCATCTGTTGCAAGTGCTGATATTGTTACATTTGCTGAACAAGCATCACCTGTAAGTACTGTTGTATCAGAAGGACAATATGTGAAAACCGGAGCACCTCCATCCAGGATCGAAATGATCTGGGTATGCTCAATATAAGGCATTTGAGGTCTACACCAGTCACCTACCTTAAAGGTACGCAATATCTGGATACAATGATTTGCATTTGGAGGATCCTGCAATACTATGTCTGTGTGAGCAATTCCCAGTTTTTTACATGATGTATTTGTAATTTCAGGAATACCTGTGATTGCTTCATCTATATTGACATTAGGGTAACAACCTGTGACTGTAATATCTTTTGGCCATTTGATATCTGCATAAGTAAGAGGTTTCCCATCTATGACAGTTATCTTCTGCACACATTTTTGCAGGCTTTCATTACCGGCACCATCTTTTATTGTCCATGTTCTTGTCACATAGCCAATACCACAATCATTCAAAAAGGCAACATCTACATTTGTAATAGTTACACTTTCACAATTATCTGTTGCTGTTGGTTTTCCACCCGTAAAAATTGTTGCATAATTTTGGTCACAGTTCACTGTAAAATCCTTGGGACAATTTGTCAGTACCGGTTTTTCAATATCTCTTACGGTCACTGATCCCATGCATTCATTGATGTTACCGCTTAAATCCGTAACTCTGAGGATTACCATAAGATCCTTGCCAACATCTGCACAACATACATTGACATATTCCCTGAAATACAGGTCATTAATATCACCGCATCTGTTTGTAGTTCTTTTAATCTCATATTTTTTAATTCCACAGTTATCCCAGCTTTTATCATCAAGTCCTCCTGTACCATCAGGAGTTATCGCATAAATTTTTCCACCTTCACCTAACGTTACTACTGTATGAGCATCGCATGCTGCGGTCGGAGGCTGTTTATCCTGAATTAATATTAGCATATTGCCATAACTATATCTGCCACATTCATCTGTGACTTTATAAATTACGCAAACAGGAGTATTGACCTGTAATTGGTCTATACAGTAAAATCCTGCATTGTTTTTATATAGAAACTCTTTTCGGGCAAAGTCCGGAGAGCAGTTCCCATCGCCTTTAATATGATAACCCACAACTTCATATGTCCATGCTGAGCATTCAAATAAAACATTCGGGACAGGTAATGGACAAGCACTTCCATAACAATGCAGCGGATCGGAATTGAATTTCAAAGTATCTGGTGGCAAAGTAAATATTGGTGGATTATCATCAACAAATGCCAGTACCTGGTCACACATCCTTGATCTTCCTGTGCACCAATCCAGTATTATCCATTGTCTGAGTACTTTTCTGTTATAACCACAAACCGGTATCACAACGTCTTCATACAGGAATTGAATATTGCTGCAGGTTGCAAATTCAGGGTATCCGGTTATTTCAGGTCCTGGGATAGAATCCCTGTATGGCCAGAAAATACTTACTCCCGGCTGAGGATTTGGGTTATAGCACTGGAAATATCTCCTCCCGTTCAATCCGTCAAAATTGCATGGCATTTTCATAGTGTCAAAATCACCCCAAAGTGTTGCAATGATTTCAGTACATGACCATTGATTGCCAGAATTATCTATGGCAGACCATGTCCTGTGAATTACATACTGATATTTTCCTCCGCAGGATTTTGTTTCCACCTCATCTGTAAATACCAGGTTAAAAATACCTCCACAGTCTCCCGGAATTTGAGCTCTGTAAATGTTTTCATCAATTTTCCATACCTGTGAGCCGGTTACCAATGGGAATCCAATATGTACATTCTCAGGATCTGTCGACTCATTGCACTGTATTTTTATAGTGTCAGTCCTGCAGGTAAGCATTGTAGCCAGCTTATCCTGAAAGGCAATATTGCCCATGCATGCAAGGCCGGAACAGGTATGTTTTACTAATACCATTAAAGTATCACCAAGATCATTTAATGTGACTATAGGTTGAGGCCTAGGTTGTCCATTTGTTCCAAATACAGTAACAGTATAGCTGTCATTAGGATACAACGGAGCTTCAAGAAGCATATCACCTGTTATTGTATCACGACAGTAATTATCCAGTGCTACAAGTACAAGATCATTGCAAGCCATCACCAGGTTTTGTTTTTCGATGTATATAAGCATTTTATCAGTACCTGTACAGCCGTTCACTTCTGTCATAGTCAGGCAAAAAGGACCTGCTCCAGGCAGACTATCCCATCTGATGGTTACAGTTGCAGTAATACCATTTTCTGAGTTACTTAGAATTGACCCACCACCGGATAAAGTCCATGAAATAGTACTTCCCAGTGAAGTTCCCGTTCGGACAGCCTGATAAGTAACTGTTGATTTAGCACATACATAATCTTTTTTATCGTTATCAGGATCACTTATCTTTGTATCGCACTGTGCAACAATATTATTGCTCAGAACAAAGAAAGCACCAAAAAATAAAAGCTTTATTATTGTTGCTATTTTCGATTTTTGTAGATAATTTTTCATTTTTACTAAACTTTATTCATATTATAAAATAGTTTGGAAAAAGGGAGCAAAGTCATAATTATTCCTTTGCTCCAATAACCGTTACTATCTGATTAATATCATTTTTTTCATTTCAGAATATTGTCCACTCTCAAGCTTATAATAAAGCATACCTTTAACATCAAGGTCATTATTATTTATCTCAAATTCATTATATCCCTTTGCGGCATCTTTCCTGGCCTGATAAACTTCCTTGCCGGCTAAATCATAAACTTTCAGTATGGTTAAACCAGCTTCAGGTAAGATAAAGCCTATTGTTGTTTTTTCGCTAAATGGATTTGGAGTATTTTGAAATACTTCAAAGCTAAAATCGATCTTATCGTTATCAAACCGAAGTTTGACAGATTTCTCTTCAATTGAAGATCCTGTAGCTTCATAAATTTCAGCTTCAGTTACTTTAGAGCTTATTTTAACCCTCTGGCTCAAAGTTCCATTATCGATAGAAGTAAAGTTTACTGTTAATATACTTTCACCCGATAAGATTTTTTTCATGCCTGATTCATCAAAAGATACAGTAATAATACCGTTCTGAGCGTTGGTAGCATTTACATTATTCTCTGAAATACCAAGTATTTTACTTTCCATGCCATTATAAACCAAACTTGAAGCATCAAATTCCAATGTAAACTGTGTACCTAAAAAGTTTATATCAGTTGATGGTAGTATTTCCAAAGAAATATTTTCTCCTGATCTGTATGTTTTATCCTCTGCTATCAAATCATAAGGAATATCGCTTCTCGGTTTCAGTCCACTTGTTGATGAGGTGAGAGCTGAATAATTTACATCACCAATTTTGATCGCTGTATAGTTTTTTGATATATCTTCCAGTTGATTTCCAATTACTATCTGTGATGAGATATTCTTCAGATTCGAATTCTCATTCAATTTAAGATCACTGTCGATAAATCTCCATGAATTATTGGACTTGAATACATCGCTTTCTCCCAGCACTATTTTTCTCATTTCCAGTATATCTGCAGCACTTACATTTCCTGAGTTATTGACATCGGCAGCTATGAGCTTGTAAGGGCTATCCAGCTTTTTAATATTCAGTATATGCTTCTGCATCAGCACTATATCCATTGTTGAAAGACCGTTTGCATCATCTCCGGATTTATCAGCTTCAATATAATAATTGTAATTATCAGCAAGTTTTAAAAACTCAAATTTTCCTGAATTAGTTGAATTGAACCTTTGTGAAAACTCTGTTGATTCATTTCTTAAAACAATATTCACATTATCAACCGGCTGGTCATTTGGTTTTCTTACCAGTCCATCCAGATTATAGTATGTAGTGTCATGAGGCGGAAAATAATCCGGACAAACGTTTGAATTATCCTGAAGTATTATAAAAGTATTACAGAAGTCCTGATTTCCGGATTCATCTGTTACCCACATCTGCAATCCAATTGTATCCTTTCTGCCATCTCCAATATCAGCACATGTCAATAACCTTGTCTTGTTATTCACATTCTGAGAAAATGAAAATTTAAGGTCAGTCAGACAACCGCAGGTTCCATAATTGCTATTGGTGCAGTCATCAAAACTGTGTACATTAAAGCTTGACGCATTGATAGTAACCTGTCCGGTTACTGGCAACAGCACTGTGACAAGTCCTTCAATACATTGTGGTGTAGGTTTTTTGTTATCAACAACCGTAAATGTCTGTGAACACTGTCCGATATTTCCACAATGGTCAGTTGCAAACCAGGTAATACGGTGTGTGCCTTTTGACAATTCAATATTAAATTCTTTTGTGTTTCCTGTTACAAAATCAGTTTGACTGTTGTTTTTTTGGAGTTTATATGACCAGGCCAGGTATTGCGGTGCTGTGCAATTGTCTGTTCCTGAAGCTGCAAAACTGAGCTTGTATCTGCAGTTTCCCAATGATACAGTATTGACAGGCTGGCATCCTCCGGTAACTACAGGATTGACATCATCATTTATGATCAGATTTTGTGTATATTCCCAATATCCGGGAGAATTGATGGGATCATTCTGATTGTACTGACACCAGTCCACAACTCTCCACTTTCTGAGAATTTTATAGCACATCCCATCTATATGTTCAAATACGAGGTCATCATAATCCATAGCGACCATGCTGCACCTGTCTTCACCTATTAACTTTGGCCATCCATATTTTTCCGGAAGATTGTCCGGCAATACTGATTCATTCAGGCAACCTGCAACATTGTAATCATCCGGCCAATCAATATCCAGAGTTGGAGTAAATGGCCTGAAATCTTTAACCAAAATTGTCTGATAACAAATGGTTGATAAATTTCCCTGACTGTCTTTAGCCCTGAAAGGTCTTGTAATGGTTCCAATTCCGCAATTGTTGATTGTAACACTTGGAGTAAGCGGTTCGATGATCACATTGCAATTATCAGTAGCATAGCCATCCAGACCAAAATATTTATACCCTCCGTTTTCTGCATCTGTTATGTATATTTTTTGAACATCATTCTTATTAGTCCTTACTGTGCCAAAAACACTCAGGTTTGAATAATCAAATTTGCAGCTTACTTCGCCATTTGAAGGGCAGATTATTTTTGGGACTTCCTTGTCGTTAACAAAAACCTGTGCCATGCAAGTATTTTTGAATCCATTTTTGTCAGTAACTTCAAGTTCGACCATAACCGGGCTTGAAGCAACATCTGCACAACAGAAAGTAAGTCCATCTTTCCATTGAGTGTCTGTAGGATCACAAGTACTGCTCATCCTCCTGACCCTGAAAGTAACGGAGGTACAATTATCGTATGAACCATCATCAAAAGTCATCTTGTTTAAATATCCCCAGCCATTTTCATTAAGGGTGATGGATGTATGTGCATCGCAAATAGCTTGCGGAGGCAAATTATCAAGAACTTTAATTGTAATAATTTTCTCTGTTGTATTGCCACATGCATCTTCAACTATATATTTTACTCTTGCAAGTCCTGCAGGAATATTTGGTATTTTATATTTACCACCTACAAATGGAACAGAAGCATAAGGGATGTTATCCGGAGGGAAATTTCCTAATTCATCTGCTACCTGATATTTCACTTTATAGCTTGTGGAACTGCAATCCAAAATAACAGGGACTGGCAATACGACATCACTTCCACAGTTATAATCCTGAGTATTAATAGTGAGAATATCATTTACAGTTCCGGGAATTGTTACTACCGGATTTTTTGTATCCATTACTGCAATGATCTGAATGGTATCATATGATTCTCCGGTACAATTATCCATTACAATCCAATGTCTCAAAACTTTATACGAATTCTGGTCAGGCTTGCACAGATATAATCTTTTATCTGAATAGCTTACCATTATATTTCCGCATAACGGACCGTCAGGCTGACCTGTAAGATCAATATGAGGATTCCCTTTACTATCTTTCTTATAAGTGGAACAAGCTTCAATGAAAGGTTGATTACCAGCCATGCCATCCCAGTTTTTAGGGTATTTTATATCTTCAAGTCCTGTACGAGTAGTAAATATAGTATCTATACAAGAAGTTAGATTGCCTGATTGATCCAGTGCAATCCATGTCCTGAAAATTCTGGATGTAAATTGTGAAACACAGTTTTCGGTTTTCACATTATCATAATATTTTAAAGTGACATCACCACAGCCATTTGTACCTTTTGCAATATAGACAAATGGATTTGATGTTGTCTGAATACTGGTATAATGTACTAAAGGAAAACCACCAGTAAGATCCTGAGGTCTGACACTATCAGAACATTTGACAGTATCTGAATCACATAAAAGTTCAGGAGCTGTTTTGTCCATAACGAACATATTTGACCAGCAACTGTTGCCACTACAAAGATGTTTTACAGTTACCATATATTTTTTTCCGATCATACTGTTGTTCAGAATAGCAGGACTGATAATATTACCCTGGGCATCCTGGATTTTTAAACTATATGAAGCATTCTCATAACGGGTACCTTCAAGGAACATGTCTGCTGTCAGTTCCCCTCCGCAATTTGCATCGAGTGATATCTGAACATTATTATTGCATGCCATTGTTATAGTATCCTCAATTTCTATATTCAGTACCTTGGTATCTATACATCCGTAAACTGATGTTTCGGTAACACTTAGATGATGAACCTGACCATTTGAAGAGGGATCCCAGCTTATGTATGCACGATAAGGGGGAACAGTACTTGTGATCGATCCTCCATGATCCAATGACCAAACATAAGTACTACCTATATTTGATGCTGTGGTATAGAAGGTATCTTTATCTTCACAAACAAAAGGATCACCTATGATACGTGTATGAGGGTACGAACACCCTGCTGAATTAAAGGAGACTACACTAGCTCCATTAGTCGCCTGCAGACTAAATGCTAATCCATCAACATGAATACCAGTCAATTCAAAAATTCCACCACCTGAATTTGTGAAATTTGTTCCGCCCGGACCAGTGTTAAATTGAAATGGAGGGGCTGGCGGAGCGGGACTTGGATTTACATAAAATCCATTTACAGATCCGGGCACAATATACCAGGGTCCTGCACCTCCACCCGTAATCCGGAGTGTAGATGTAAATTGGCCGTCAAGCGGGCAACTGGCATTGCTAAGACATACACAGGAATTGACTATTGTGCCTGTCTGTGCCTGAATAACTCCTGCAAGCAGCAAGAGGAACATCAAAGTTAGTAACGGTTTTGATGAAAACCTCAAAAACCTTTTTTCCAAATAATGTAATGGTTTTCTCATCAGATTAATTTTTTTTAATTCATTTTTTTAATGTACATGGCTATGCCACATTCATCATAGCAATATGCTAAGATTCCTTTTTCATCAAGTCAATAAATCCAATAAGCGTACCAAAAACCGATTGGTATTATAGATAGTTTTAATGTGTCAACAAATTAAGATTTACTTTAATTTATTTATGATTGATATTGATATTAAATTCACAAAAAAAAAATTAAAAAAATTTGGCTTTTTTTTTCACTATTCTTTTCGATTATCCTGATTTTTAAGAAAAACAACATATATTTGAAAAAAAGTAAATGTTTTAGCAGCATTTTTTACTTTCCTTCGTTTAGATATTATATGAAAATATGGAACGATCGTATGACATACAAAAACATGAAAGAGATCTAATAGATGCAGTTCTCAGAAATGAGCGCTGGGCACAAAAATCTCTTTATGAAGACTATTACGGGTCTTTGATGCCTCTTTGTATGCGTTACGCTGATTCAGACAAAGATGCAGAAGATATTTTGCACGAAAGTTTCATCAAAATTTTTAAAAATATTGAAAAATATGATCCGGGTACTTCATTGAAAAACTGGATGGTAAGAATAGTTATCAATACAGCTATTGATAACTACCGAAAAAGAGAGAAGAAAAAAATTGTAGGACTGGAAAATGTATATAATCTCAAAGTTAAGGAACCAAATGCTTTACAAACATTGACTGCAGAGGAAATTATTGCTTCAATGCAGCAACTGACTCAGATTTACAGGACTGTATTCAATATGTTTGTTGTGGAAGGATACTCACATAAAGAGATCTCTGAAACACTGAATATAAGCGAAAGTACATCCCGAAGCAATCTGGTTAAAGCAAGGAAGAGGCTGAAAGAGATTTTGCTTTCTAATGATAAATTTTATGGAAGATAAGAGATTTGATAAAATAATTGAGAACATGATCGATGAATATCAGGTAAAATATTCACTTGATTCCTGGCGCAGACTGGAACACAAACTCAATTATGAAGAAAAGGAAGATGCAATATTCGACAGAGTAATAGCAAATAAACTCAATAATTTCAGCATTCCTATGAGTGCAAGTTCTTTTGCACGATTTGAAAAAAAGGCAAATCTTAATTCTTACAGATCATACAGAAAGCTCATATATATTATAGGTATTGCTGCTTCTTTCTTATTAATGATCTTTACTTTAGGCTATGATGCAATTTTTGAAAAAAACAGATCAAATACAGTTGAATTAGCTAAAAATCATTCTACTTCTGATATAACAGCAAAAAAAAGCCAAAAGAATGGTTATATTTTCAAAGCATCTGATAAATCTGAAAAAACATCTCAAAGTATTATTAATACTATTGTAAAAAGTGATAACAGAAAAATAACACTCCACAACTTAAATCCAATTAAAATAATTAATCCAGCGTCTGATTTTGGAATTAAATACTCTTTCCTAAATTACAATTCATTCTTGATCTTATCAAATAATTCTTTGGCCAACGATCTAAGTTTGACAAAATATGATCTTGACAGGAATAATTTATATGCTGTATATGCTGTTAACAATATCACTTGGAATATAATAAATTTCAATGAGTTAATTCAGATGGATGAATTGGGTCCGGAATTTGAGCAGGGCATTAGTATTCAAGATAACAATGAGGAAGCAATCAGGATTGAGGATATTCAGAGATCAAAATCTGACAAATTTATTAATGATGCTGAATATGCCATTTCTGACAACATAGAAGATGAAAAAATTAAAGAAGCGGGAACTGAATCTGAAGGTACTGGAAAATTGAACATTCAGGCCTATGGTAGCCCTGTTATGAATTTAATAAAAACACCTAATGATATTGCGTTAAAAGTACCAGGTTATGACCACAGTTCGATCGGTTACAATGTCGGGCTGGGAATATCGAGGAGTTCTGGGAAACATGAATTTGGGCTTGGATTTGAATATGAGGGATTATTTTATTCTCCAAAGAAAGTTGTGGTTGCTCAGGGCAATAAATCATATTGGCTGGATAAGATTGGTATAAATAAAATCGGGATTCCATTTTTTTACAAATTTCATTTTGAAACAGGAAATAAGATCGACCTTTATGCGTCAGCAAGTATAAATCCACTTTTCATAACCAAATCAAGTTATGAATTCATAGAAAATGAAGAAGGAACTGGTAATTTGAGTAAACTGGCCAGCGAATTGCTTGAAAACAATGATTTTAAACAAACAGTTTATGCCTCCAAAGAGTATGCCAAAGGGATACTGGAAGGTGGAAATACTTCAGGTAACACAAGTCTGGCAATGAATCTCGGATTAGGTTTAAAAACACAGCTCTCACATGGAATTGAATTATATTTTGAACCAGAGATTTCAACTTCTCTTTTAAACGGTGATATTGGACCCAATAATGACAGAATTACTTCATTCAATTTCAAAATTGGTATCAATAAATCATTCAATTTATAATTATTTTTTGTATATAATCAAAAAAAAATTATATTTGCATCATTATTTCAGTAATCAGATGTAAGCATGAAACCGACTTTAGTAGTTTTGGCTGCCGGTATGGGTAGCAGGTATGGGGGATTAAAACAAATGGATGCATTTGGCCCAAATGGTGAAACAATTCTTGATTTTTCAATCTTCGATGCCATTAATTCCGGTTTTGGCAAAGTAGTTTTCATTATCAGACAATCATTTCTTGAAGATTTTAAAAATTTCTTCAGTGGGAAATTTGAGGATAAAATTGAAGTTGAGTATGTAACTCAGGAACTTGATAAATTACCTGAAGGCTTCGGACCTTTTGAAAGACAAAAACCCTGGGGAACAGCTCATGCTGTTCAAATGGCTGCGGGAGTAGTTGATGAACCTTTCCTTGTCATTAATGCTGATGATTATTATGGCAGAGATGCTTATATAGTTGCTTTTGATTATTTCAATGAATATCCCCTTTCCAGATTGGACGATATAGATATATTCTTTGTGATGGGATACAAACTTAAAAAGACATTATCAGATCATGGTACTGTAAACAGAGGTGTATGTGAAGCTGATAAGGATGGGAATCTCATAGATATCAAAGAATGTAAAAAAATTGGAAAAGAAAGTGACGGAATCATCAGATATCCACAAGGTGACGGGAAAAATGTCTTAAGTGAAGAAAGTCTTGTTTCAATGAATATGTGGGGATTTTATCCAAGTTATTTTGACTATTTTGACAAAAACTTCAGGGTTTTCCTGGATGAACATGGTTCCAATCCAACTTCTGAATATTACATTCCTGATCTTATAGATTTGCTTATTAAAGAAGGCAGTGCAATAGTAAAAGTTTTAAGCTCGGACAGTGAATGGTTTGGAGTAACATACCAGGAAGACAAACCCTTTGTCACACAAAAACTGCAGGAACTGATAGATGAGGGTTTCTATCCGAATAATTTATGGGAATAGTCAAGTAGCTTAAATTATTTCCAGTTTTTTTAACAGATCCTCAATGCTTGCATAAATATGATGTGAGAGGAAAAATTCATTGGGATCTATCCATTTTGCTTCAAATATCATCTCTTTTTCCTGTGGATAAAGTTTTATCTGGTTTGATTTCATGTAATACCAATGTGAAATTTTAAGACAACTGGTCTTATTTTTAAAAATATGATATGTTTTTCCTGCTTTAATCCCTAAATCAATTTGTTTAAGCCCGGTTTCTTCCATTACTTCCCTGATGGCAGCATTTTCCTTAGTCTCACCAGTATCAATCTGACCTTTTGGTAAATCCCAGAATCCTTTTCTGAAAATAACAAGCAGTTCTCCTTTATCATTGAAAGCTATACCTCCGGCTGCTTTTATTGGCTGGGCTATTGTTTTCAGATCCAGATAAATCTTTTTGGCTGTTTCATCATAAAGTACAATAGATTCAAAATCCATACCTTTCTCCATCATATCAATGTAATTAAGTAAGAATTTTGGCTTTCCAGGGTACTTTGCGATGAATATATTATGCTTTTTTTCAAAATTCTTAACATCATTTTCAGAAATAAGTATTAAAGGTTTTTCATTAATATAAATTTTGTACATTTGTCCGATTATTTTTTATTATGTTTCATTCAACAGTGTTCGCTAAAAATCTTTTGCAAATTAAAGCAATTCAGATAAACTTACAAAATCTTTTTGTATGGGCTTCTGGTATTCATTCCCAATTTATTGTGACAACAGGATTTCCCTTTCTTATCCTGAAGTCGTGATCAGATAATTGCAAGCCTGCTGGAAATTGTAAAAAAGTACGAAAATATTGATTATATTGCAGGTGTAGCAACTGCCGGAATTCCCTGGGGTATACTTGTTGCTGACAGAATAAAAAAACCATTTATTTATGTCAGAGCGGAGGCGAAATCACATGGAAGAAAAAATCAGATAGAGGGTGAATTGATACAAGGTAACTCAGTTTTGATTATTGAAGATCTTATTTCAACAGGAGGCAGTTCAATAAAAGCAGTTGAGGCAGTTAGAAGCAACAGTTGTAAAGTTGCAGGAGTTATTTCTCTTTTCGATTATAAACTGGATGCTGCCCGCAAAAATTTTGAACAGATGTCCTGTAATTATGAAAGTATTTGTGATTTTGATATTTTAATCAATGAAGCAAGAATACTGAGTTACATTACCGAAAAGGAACATGATACTATAAAAAAATGGAAAACTGATCCCGAAAATTGGTACAAAAATATAAACTACTGAAAATGGATAAAAAATCAGAGAAATTTTTATTTGAATATTTGAATAATGCATCCCCAACTGGTTATGAAGCCAGCGGTCAGAGAATATGGATTGAATACCTTAAACCTTATATTGATACTTGGAAAAGTGATAATTACGGTACAGTATACGGAATTATCAATCCAGATAAAGAATTCAGGGTTATTATTGAAGCACATGCCGATGAAATAGGTTGGAGAGTAAATTACATAAATGATAAAGGATTAATATATGTGATAAAAAACGGGGGTTCAGATCACTTAATTGCGCCATCTAAAAGAGTAAACATTCAGACTGATGAGTCAGGAATTATAAAAGGTGTTTTTGGCTGGCCTGCAATTCATACAAGAAATTCCAAAGAAAACAACAAACATCCGGAGACAGATAACATTTTTATTGATGTTGGAGCAGGTTCAAAAGATGAAGTTCTCAAAATGGGTATAAATGTAGGCAATCCAATCACATTTGTCGATAATCTCGAAGATTTAAATGGCAAATATTATGTCGGAAGAGCGCTTGACAATCGTATGGGTGGTTTCTGTATAGCTGAGGTTGCAAGAAAATTGTATGAAAATAAAATTGATCTTCCTTTTGGATTATATATTGTTAATTCAGTTCAGGAAGAAGTTGGCCTCCGTGGTGCTCAGATGATCACTGAAACCATTAAGCCAAATGCTGCTGTAATTACAGATGTGAGCCATGACACCTCCACACCTATGATAGATAAAAATACATATGGAGAGATAGAATGTGGCAAGGGACCGGAACTGACCTATGCACCTTCTGTTCACAACAAACTGCTTTCTGTGGTCTTAAATGCTGCCAAACAGAATAATATTCCTTACCAGAGATCAGCAGCCTCAAGAAGTACAGGAACTGATACAGATGTATTCGCATATTCAAATGGCGGAGTACCATCAGCCCTTATCTCTCTGCCTTTAAGGTATATGCACACTACTGTTGAAATGGCACACAAAGATGATATTGAGCATGTGATAAATCTTATCTATTATACTTTGCTGGGCATTCATCCTGATATGGAGCTTAAATATATCTGATTTGGCTTTTTTTACTTTTAATCACGTTTGTAAATAAACTTAGAATGTCGACATTCGTAAACGCAAAAAGGATCACGACTCATGTCCTTCGTGCAATGAAAGAAAATAAAGAGAAGATAGCTATGCTTACTGCTTACGATTATTCACTGGCAAAAATTCTCGACCTTTCGGGTATTGATGTTATACTGGTGGGTGATTCAGCATCGAATGTAATGGCAGGACATCAGACTACATTGCCTATTACTCTTGATCAGATGATATATCATGCGCAATCGGTTGTAAGAGCCGTTGAACGGGCACTGATAGTAGTGGATCTTCCTTTCGGGTCATATCAGGGAGACTCCAAAAATGCTTTGGAATCTGCAATAAGAATCATGAAAGAATCGGGAGCTCATGCAGTGAAAGCTGAGGGTGGAAGGGAAATAAAAGAATCAGTAGAAAGAATCATTTCAGCAGGAATACCGGTTATGGGCCATCTTGGACTGACCCCTCAGTCGATATATAAATACGGAACTTATTCAGTGCGTGCCAAGGAACAGGAAGAAGCAGAAAAACTTAAGGAGGATGCATTACTGCTGGAAGATATCGGTTGTTTTGCAGTAGTTTTGGAGAAAATACCTGCATCTCTTTCAAAGGAAGTCACCGAATCACTGCTAATACCTACTATAGGAATTGGCGCTGGAGGACAAACTGATGGACAAGTCCTTGTACTCCACGACATGCTTGGAATAACAAAAGGATTCAATCCAAGATTTCTCAGAAGATACCTTGATCTCTCCACTGACATTTCAAATGCAGTAATCAGATACATAGAAGATGTCAGAGCATGTGATTTTCCAAACGAAAATGAACAATACTGATCTTGATGAAGAACGTCATTTCACATCAGGATAGCCTTCTATGGAAATTCTATAAACCAGGCTCAAACACTATTTCCTATATCTACGGGACTATTCACCTCAGAGACAAAAGAGTATATTTCCTGATTGACAAAATAAAGGAAATACTAAATAATTGCGATATTTTTATAGCCGAATATGATCTTGAGGACAGTGGTCAGCCTGACATAATGCATGCCCTGCAATTGCCCGATAACAAACATCTAAAAAATTATATAAACTCCAAAAAGTATGATAAATTAAAAAATCAGCTCTTAAAAGCTTTCAATATAGACATTGAAAGGTTTGGATTTTTTAAACCAATGGCAATTGAAAATATGATCACAGATTCAATGTTTGAAAGCGATTATAATTTCCCAATGGATTTCGAATTATGGAACTACGCTCAAGAGAACAGCAAAATAGTAACTGGTGCTGAGTCCACTGCAAGCCAGATAAACATAATGAAGAATCTTTCCATCAAAAAGCAAATCAATTCATTGCTTAAAATATCTCAAAACACATCAAAATACAGGAAAAAACTCAATAAAATAGTGTATCTTTACGAAAATCAAAAACTAAGGCTTTTGTATAAAAATTCACTGAAATCACTTGGAAAACTAAAAAAAATACTGGTTTTTGACAGAAATTTGAGGATCGCTGATTCATTTGTAAACCAAAGCGGAGATAAATCAGTCTTACTGGCAGTAGGAGCAGGACATTTGCCAGGCAAACATGGTGTGATCAGGATACTTAAGCAAAAGGGATTTATAGTGAAGCCAGTATTAATTTGAAATTGATTTTACTCGATATAAAAAATGGTATTATTATTGTAGCAAAATATGAAATTATAAAAAGTTCTTTATTTGAAAACCAGATAAATATTGTATTAATTTAGAAACAGATATCTTTTTACGATGAAAATAATTTACAATGACATTTTTTTGAAGCACGATACAGGACATCATCCTGAGAATAAGGAGCGTCTCAGAGCTTTTAAAAATCTTGAATCTTCAGATATCATTGATGGCAGGCCATATCTTGAATTAGTTCATAACGGGCAATACATTGCCGATGTAGAAATGAAATGCAAACTGGGAATAAGCCTTGACATGGACACTCTTTGCTCCGAACATTCATTTATTGCTGCCACTACTGCAGTGGGGGCTACAATTCAGGCATCACAAACAGGAGATTTTGCCCTTGTAAGGCCTCCAGGACATCATTCTTATCCTGGCAAAGGAACAGGTTTCTGTATCTTTAATAATATAGCAATAGCAGTACAGAATCTCGTCAATCAGGGAAAACGAGTATTGATAATAGATTTTGACGGGCATTTTGGAGATGGTACATCAAGCATATTTTATGATACTGATAAAGTTTTGTTTCTATCAATGCATCAGTTTCCTGCATTTCCCGGTACCGGACATCCATCAGCAATAGGAAAAGGAGCCGGTGAGGGATTCAATATAAATATACCTGTTCCTCCAGGTTCCGGAGACGATCTTTTTATAGATGCAATCCAAACTTTCCTTCCTGTTGCAAAACAGTTTAAGCCGGATGTAGTGGCTGTGTCAGCAGGTTTCGACTCTCACAAATCTGATATGTTGCTTGATTTAAGAGTATCAGTTGACAGTTATTACAGGATAGGCCAGATCATTTCTCAAAACTTTTCAAATGTTTTTGCTGTACTTGAAGGTGGCTATGTACCTGAAGTTCTTGTAAAAGGTGTTGAGAATTTCATTGCAGGAATAAATAAAGAGCCTAAAATACATTCAGAAAAAATTGGTGACACCGATATAAAGATAATGGATACATATGAGCACTATAGCAATTCCCTTATTTTAAAACTTCGCAATTATTGGAATATTTAAAAAAATAAAATGAAAAAATCAATTGATCCGATTGGAAAATTGTTAGGTCTCAGGTATAAATCACATCCATGGCATGGAGTTGAGATAGGTAAAAATGCTCCCGAGGTTATAACTGTTTTTATAGAAATGGTTCCGACTGATACAGTAAAATATGAAGTTAATAAAGAGACAGGTTATCTGACTATAGACCGTCCACAGAAGTTCAGCAGTATTTTACCAGCCTTATACGGATTCATACCAAAAACATATTGCGGACAGGAAGTAGCTGATATCAGCAATTACGCTATGAACAGAAATGAAATAGTTGGTGATGGTGATCCTCTAGCACATTCAGTGATACAGCATGCTGTGAATGATTACAGACAATTTATAAATGAATTATTGTTTGATTAGAAATTCAGGTACATAGCTTTTGTGCAACTTTGTGACTTGGTGTCTTCGTGGCAAAAATACAACTTTTTATAGTGGGGTAATTTTGAATCAGTAAGTTTTGGTGTTTCAGGAAAAGGGATTATTTTATAAAAAACAATTTAAGAGCCACAGAATCGATATTATCGAGACTTTCCGTTGCTGTAGAAAATACTAAATATACTCCCGACCCTACCCTGTTGCCACGAAAATCTTTGCCATCCCATGTAGCCTGACCACCTTGAGCATTAGTTTCATACATCAGATTACCTTCTATATCAGTGATTTTTACATTAGCATCTCTAGCCAGACCTCTAAATGCTACTAAACCATCATAGTCATGAGGTACAGGATTCGGGTAAGCATAAGCCTTAGCACTATTTTTTGATGTTCCGGCTATAGTTTCAGTTTTATAACTCAGCATTCCTTTAAGTGTTCCTATTATCATTTCTCCTGACTCACCGTTAAATGCAAGGGCAGTTATATTATTATCAAACAACGGGCTGTTTTCTGTGGTAAAACGTTTTATCTCTTCATCTCCTTCAGGATTCAGCACGTACAATCCACTTGTTGTTCCAATCCACTTTCTGTTAGCACCATCAAATTCGATACAATTAATATTTACTTCATTAAGAACATAATCAGCAATTCCTTCAAGAACAGTTTTTTTCTTTGTACCACTGCAATCACCGGAGATCACTTCACTGCTGCATTCAAAAACCAAAGGACCTTTGTCAGTGCCTATCCATACATTACCATCCAGATCAGTATTGATGAAATTGATATTATTAGAGGGAAGATTGGTATTCTGGTTATTAAGTGTAATAAATTTATCATCAGTAGGATCTTCTATCGTACCGTTATTGTCAAATACTATAATACCCTTGCTTATTACCTTAATCCATATTTGTCCGTCATTATCTATATCCAATTCTGCAAGAATGGTACTGCCGTCCTGCATTTTAAAACTATACCATTTTCCATCTGCGGTTTTAACTACCAAAGGTCTTTCAGCACCAAACAATGTCATCCACAGATTGCCTCTGTCATCGAACTGCATATCGGTTATTCTCACCCTGCCAGGAGAATCACCCTGTGTTTCACCTAGCTTGGAATTTGTATGATTATAAAAAATGAATGAATTATTTTCTGTATTCATTTCAATCAAACCATTACCATAAGCAGATATGTATACTGTTTTCAAATCCTTTGCAGACAGGATATTTAAAAAATTCTCAAGGTTATTGTTCTTAATAAAATCAGTATTGTTCCTATTGTAATTTTTCCAGACACCTTCATTTGAAATATAATATCCGTTATGGTTGGATGCATAACCATAATTGATCTTGTTGGACCCGCCGGAAGCTACAAAAATGTTTTCGCCACTGGATACAATATCACTGCAATCCGGAGAATAGGGAGAATTGATGCTTATTTTATTGCATTCCTGATCTATACCTTGAGCCCAACTTATATTTCGGTCATTATCTGCAAACCACATTTTCCCCTGACTATCACGTATAGCATCTCGTATGTTGAAAGCACAACCTGATAATTCATATTCATAATCCTTTAGATTTGTGATAAACACCCGGCTAAGATAACGTGAATCATCAAAAGCTCCAATCATTATAAGATCTTCAGATGTATTTATGAACCTTACTTCAAACCGGTCATCCTGAACAGAATAAACTTTTTCGGGTAAATTATTGATAATCTTATAAATATCCCTTCCTGAATAAAAAACAGGAATACCCTTATGATCAGCAAATTCATCACAACTGACAGAACTTAGCTTAATCCATTGAAGAAAATCATTTGGGTTTCCGTTAGAATTCAAATCAAAGCTATATATTCCATTGTCAGATCCCAGATACAATTTTTTTTCACTACTTATAATAGTATTCACCGGAAAATCTGTAAAGCAGGTAAATCCAAATTCATGTTCTTTAAGATTGAATTGAATAACACCAAAATCTGAGGCAAAATATGCATAAGTTTGATCTGCTACAAATATGTCATTCAGGAATTTATTGCCCGGAATATTTCCGTTATCCCTGATATCAGAGATCCTCACTGTCTCATCATCTTTCAAAATATCAATATTGCCGTTTTTATACGCTATTATCAGCTGATCATTATATTTGTCATATTCATGATACACAACTTCAAGATCATTCAGATCATTTGTTTTATCGTATAGTGTTATAGATAAATCTTCCTTGTCGACAGAATAAATTGTCAGTTCCGAAGAGCAGAAAATCTTGTTCTTTGTTTCTGTGAGTTTAAAGCTTTTATTGAAAGGCAGATATGATTTCCATTCTCCAAATAAAGTTTGGCTTTGGGAAAATGAAACTGAAACTAAACAAATAAATATTACTGAAAGAAAGAATCGCACCATAAAGCTCAGATATTTTGAAACTTAACTTGATTTTAGCTTACATATTGTATATTGAAAGGACATTCAACCAGAAGCAACTGATTTTTATCCTCCGGCTAGTAAATGAAGCATCACAACGACATCACCATCTCTGACGAAAGTATTATGGTATTCTTCCGGTTCAATGATTAAATTATTATGCTTTATTATGATCTTTGAAAACGTAAAATTCTTTAATTGCTTTAGTTCAGCAATGCTGATACTATCCCTGTCTAATATTTCAGGTTTATTGTTGACTGTTATGTGCATAAGCTCCGATTAAAATTAAAATATTTTATGGCAAAGATCAGAAAAAAAAAGAATAAGGAAAGAAATTTAATGGTTAATTGTTAATGGTATTATGGTTTGATGGTATTATGATTCGAAGGTATTATGATTCGAAGGTATTATGGTTTGATGGTATTTTGGTTTTATGGTATTATGGTTTGAAGGTATTATGGTATTTTGGTATTTTGGTTTTATGGTTTGATGGTTTTATAGTTCAAAGATATATGGTATTTGGTAAAAAATATTCACAAACTCAATCATTCAATAACTAAATAACTCATTCATTCAATAACTCATTCATTCAATAACTCATTCATTCAATAACTCATTCATTCAATAACTCAATCATTCAATAACTCATTCATTCAATAACTCATTCATTCATTCAATAATTCAATAACTCAATAATTCAAAATCGTAAATCGTACTTCGTACTTCGTAAATTTTTCTCCCCATCGGTTGAATATCTCAGTTGATAGTATTTTTACTCTTGGTTCAGCATTGCCCTGATCTGCCATGTAAATAAGGAAGGTCCTGTTCAATTCCTCATTCTGATCATCAGGGATGAATGCTTCGGGGATCAGGTATGCTGTGGAATCATCTATTTCAAATGAAAATTCATAGCTACATCCTGTATTGTCGCTGACAGTGAGCACATAATTGCCTTTTTCAGCCGATACCAGGTCTTCCTGTGTACTGCCTGTATTCCAGAGATAATGATATGGGGGATTATTACCCTCAGTGCTTATGTCTATTCCTCCGCTTTTGCAGCCAAGGTCACTCAGGACATTATTGGTGACTTCGAGTTCGCTTTTTGCCACAGCGATATTCACGATACTGTCGCAGTGATAGATGTTCTTGAGGATGATATGGTATTCCCCGGCTGCTTCGATGTGTTGATCACCTATTTTTATGCTTTGCCCGGTACACAACACAGTATCTATTGTTTTGCTGTTTTTCATCGCAATTTTGAGATTCAGTTCTACCAGGCTGTCGCATCCCGATGAGGATACTAGTGTGAAGTTGTATTGTCCTGACTGGTTCAATACATTACCTGCAATGCTTATGCTTTCTCCCCACAGATGAGAGTATCGATATTCGTCTTTTTACTGGCAGTTCTTTCACAATATAACTTACGATAGAATCGCAGCCAAACCGGTTTTTCAGATCAAAACCATATGTGCCTGACTTGCTGATCACCTTGTCTCTGATGGTAAGAGTATGACCCTCGCAGAAACTCGTGTCGATATTCATTTTATCAGGTTCGATCCGGGATACATTGTAGATGACTATGCTGTCGCAACCATTTATATTTTTCAATATAAAGCTGTAGTGCCTTCTGAAACAATATTTTGACCCTGAAGGTATATTGATGACCCACTACAGAAGAATGTATCAACCATAGGATACTCACGGTCTATTACCCTGAGGGTTAGATCGATTGTGCTGTCGCAACCGGCTGAGCTTGTCAGTGAGACGATGAAATGCCCGCTCTGATCGAAACCTGATCTCCGATCTGTACCGACTGCCCTTCGCAGAGTATGGTATCGAGCTTCTCCTTATAGACCGGCAGCACACTCAGATTCAGCACCACCACACTGTCCACGCCATAAGATGCAATGAGTGTATCCCTATATGTGCCGCTTTCGTAGTATGTGGTATCTCCGAAAGCATATCCCTCACTTTTGCAAACCGATGCTATGACTGTATCCCGGGCTGGTATCTGGAAAATATATGCGGCACCGGAAATTGTGTGATATGTATTATCTGTATCAGCACCTGCAATGAATGTTTCTCCATCCTGATCGACACTTATACCAAATCTTTCATATTTTGTATCACCAACCGGCGGCTGAATGGTGTATTCCAACTGCCAATGACCATCTATGAAAGTATAGAAATAAACTTTCCCTCTGAAAGAATTATCCTGAGTTTCAGAGTGGCCAATAAGCAGGATATTATTTTTAAAACTTATGGAATTACCATACAGCCCGGCAGTTTTGTTAGTTGGTTCAGTTATTGTCTGATACAATTCATATTTATCACCATGCAACTCATAAATATAAACTTTTCCTCTAATATCTTTTGAAAGGATTGCTCCAATAACTAAAAATCTTTCATCTTCTGATATGGCAGTGCCAATTCCAAACCTGCTATTGTATTGTGCATGAGGGTTATGATGGGTAATTTTTGAAAAAAAACCATTTTCTCCAGAACGTTTATAAATGTTGACACTCCCATCATCAAGGCCATATTCGCTGTCCCTGTCAAATCCAATAATTGAAAAATTCTCTGAGATATTGATCCTGCTTGTGTTGGGATGAGGCAATAATACACTATGTTTAAATTTAATACTATCTATAAGGGTCAATTTATTGTCCAGATACTTATAAAAGAGATCAATAATATAGGTTTGGGGCATTCCAAATTCTTTTTCAATTTTGATTTTCTGATCACCAACCATTCACCGTTATATCCAAAGCTCTCTATTTGTTCTGAAGGCATTGATGAAACTGAATCTTTTGTTTGCTTTTCAATATCATTTATCATCAGTTTGTTAGTTAAGTAATCATCATTATCAATATGATATATTAATTCATTATAGAAAAATAGCTTTCCTTTATTCAAGTATGATCCTAAATTTCCCCAAACGTAAAGACCATGGAACTGATCAGTTGGATTAATTCTATTACTAAAGTTCCATTTATTATTAATTTTACGGAGGATTTCTATAGTATATTGATATGTTTGCCAATGATCATCATTTCTAATTATAGCTGCATAATTACCTGAAATATTAACCGTATTACCGTAATTCCATGATTTATTTGGGTCATTAGCTAAAATCTTCTGCATCTGAGCCGGTAAGTCAGATATACTGATAGACATTAATATGATGGCTAAAACAATTTGTCTATACACAATTTTGGATTTGACATGAAGGAAAAGGAGTTAAAATTAGAAGAATCTCAATTTTAACCCCATTTTGAAATAAACTTAAATTTTAACAAATTTCCTGATCCCTGTTATTCCTGCTGAATTATCACAAAGACGGATAAGATACATCCCATTTTTTAAATCAGAAATATTGATATCAATATCCCACATCGGAGTATTTATTGATCGCAATGAGCGGCCATTAACATCGAAAATCTGAATTTCAATATCATTTGATGTTTCTGTCAGTATTTTCACATTGATCATATCATCAGTCAGATTTGGTTCTACCATGAAGTCAAGTTCCTGCAACTGTTCGTTTACCAAACCGAAATCATGAGATTCATCATCACCATTAGAATTTACTAAAGGCAACTGACTTTCACAATAATAAGGTGAAAAGCAATTATTACCCTCTGCCATTGTATGATAGGCAGGATTGCAAATTGGGAGAAGACGTTTACAGTTGTCCACATCAAACCGCCAATGCTTTGTGATCCATTTTGAAAAGACAAATCAGAACCGACTATTTCAAACATGATTTTACAGGCAGGAGCCGGAGGCCCTTCGAAAGTACAAATAAATGCATGGCCTGTATGCCCATATTGCGGGCTGAGAAATGTATTTAAATCATTGATAAGATCGTACATATTTGGCATGTTATTCGGACAGGATTCTTCATGATGCAAATTATACGGGAAATGAAAAATTCCATAAGGATTATCATTTTCACTTAAGTAAAAACAATTACCGTCGCCGTCAACCATTTTAATAATTGTAAGATCATGCTCACGTTGATTTCCATAAATATCCCAACATCCTAATGTTGTCTTACAATAATCAATTTTAGAATGACACAAATTAGTTGGACAATCAGGAATATTATCTACGTTAATGTTAACAGTAAATTCTTGACTCCCACAAGTACCCATTACCAAAAATTTCAATTCTATTGTAGCATATCCTCCTTGTATAAAATAATGTACATTCCACCCAGCAACTTCATGATGAGTTATAGGATTGAACCATCTTACGTTTTGAATCCAGAGATACAATTGTTTGGGTCTGTTTCATCAAAAGTAACATTGAAAATCCAATTCCCATTCTACACCATCTTGTTGAGTACCAATTGCTTTGTAACTAACCCAGGAATTTGCACCACAGCATGAAAGACTTACTTGGCCTGGTACATTAAATGACCCTAAACCATACATAATGTGCGGATTACATATTACAGATAGATAGATAGATAGATAGATAGATAGATAGATAGATGAGAAAATAACTTTTTCATAATATAAAAATTTAGTGAATTAACAAATCGAAATATCAATGCAAATAAAAGGAAATATTACCTGAATTCCAAATTATTTACCATATATTTGCCAAATGACAGAAATTCTAATATACATCTAGTGGAATGGTAATAAGGTAGCAGGGTTGAATTGTTAATTTTTTTTTACTTTCTGCAAAGCTATTGGATTAATTATTCAGTAACTTGATAATTCAATAACTCAATAATTCAGTAACTCAATAATTCAAAATCGTAAATCGTACTTCGTAAATCTTAAATCATCATCTCCTATCCAAGCAGTATTTCCAAAACTACATTTGCCTGCATATTAGCGACTATGCCGACTCTGGGAGCCAAAGGTGGACAGTTTTCGGATATCTCAATTAATTCATCTCCGCAAATGATCAGTTTTTCATATCTTTTCTCTTGAATCAGTTTATTCTTACCCCACCCTGCCATGCCTATACCCATCACAAGGTATTTTTCAGGAAACAACACTGAAACTGATCTTAGTATCATTTCTTTCATTTCAGGCTTGTCAAATGCTTCCACGATAACATCGCAATCACTGAATAATACCGGAATATTGGATTGATCCAGGTAAACATTGTGAGCTTCAACTTCGACCTCAGGATTGACCCTCCTGATATTTTCCTTCAAGGCATCTGCTTTAAGCATACCTATCTGATCATAGAAAAAATATTGTCTGTTTAGATTTGATTTTTCAATTACATCAAAATCTGCAATTACAAGTTTTCCTATCCCTACCCTGGCAAGAGCAACGGCACAGTTGGAACCCAGTCCACCACAGCCTGCAATACCTACGGTTTTTTCTTTCAATATGGTTTTGATAATGTCAAAATTCATGACAATAAAAAATATCTAATCTATAATATTTAATGTGATCATTAAAAATAGATTGTTTGTACTCCAGATCAAGTAATATCTTTATTTTTCGAGTTCTATTATCTGCTCTATCTGGATTTTATTCTCAGGCAAATATTTTGATGCAATATCCCAAATTATATCATAATCAATTCCAAAATACTCATGAGATACTCTATTTCTTAGATAATACATCTCTTTCCATGGAACATACGAATATTTTTCCTTAATTTTTTCCGGCAGTTTTTTTGAAGCCTCCCCAATAATCTCAAAATTTCTAATCACTGCGTCCACTGTTTTGAAATCCCTTTTAAAATGAATAAAATCATAATCTTCAATATATTCTCCAATCCTGGTCATTGCAATTAGGATGTCATGAAGATACATTTTAAAATCACGGTCTTCTTTCCTCAATTTAAATGTATTTTACCTGATTTAAAATCTTTTCCTTAATTTCTTCTTTTAATGCATTTTTTGTCACCAGATCAATCTTGCGCTCAAACAGACTCTCCAGGAATATTTCCAATGAAAAACTTTCCATCCAATAGGCTTTTCAAATTCGACAAGTAAATCTATGTCACTTTCATTGGTGTATGAATTATCTGTGAAAGAGCCAAAAAGACCTATCCGACTGACCGAATACTCTTGATACAGAATTGGTTTTAAGTCTCTTAGTTTATTTAATATTTCATTCTTTGTAATCATAAATACAAAAATAAACATTTTTGATCAGGATACAAAATCAATGATCCAATTTATAGCTTTGATAAGAATTAATAATTTACTTAAAAGAATATTCCTACTGCAAAGGAGCAACAACCTCAATCAGTTCGGGAAGATCCATGCCAAGGTCTTTCAGGTGTTCAATTTTTGGAACACCATTTTTAGTCCAGCCTCTTCTTTCATATACGGCATCAAGGAGCTTCTCATACTGATCTTCCCTGAATTTCCTGAGAATTGAATTTTTTTCTGCCGTAGATTTTCCTTCAATATCTATACCGACTATCTCCATTAGCTGTTTGTCATATCTTTCCGATCTTGATTCGTATTCTTCATTTGTGACGGGACCTGCTGCCCTGTATGGCTGAGCATCATGTTTTCTTAAACCAAATCCCCTCCTAATATTAAATATCCTCTGGAAATTGTAAACTCTTTCAGATTGTCTTATCATTTCGTGCTTATCTATGTTGCCTCCGGTCACTCCATTATAAACAGCAACATAGTTATCCACGTGCTCCGGTATTTTATGTGGTTCTGCAGTAAATTTATTATCAGCCGGAACTATGTCATTCCATACGATTTTGCACAATCCCATCAGTCCGAACCATGTCCTGAACATCGGGAAATAATGCAGAGCCTCAGCTTTTTGTTCAAATGTAGGTATCTGATTGTTGACCATGTCCATGAATATAAGCCATGCTTCATCATGTTGAGGACCTTTGTTTGTCATAGCATACCCACCCTGCTGGGCCAGTGATTCCTTGGAAACATACTGTGAATACTCAAGTCCCTTGTTTTCCATGCCAATGTCATTGAGGAATTTCTCATCAGCACCGTATTTTTCAACAAAATGTTGTTTTAACTTCCTGACTCCCTGTCCTGCAATTTTACCAAAACCTTCTCCCCGGGCAAGCTGATGCAATAATTCGAGGGAATCATTGATAGCTCCGAAATGCAAGTCTAATCCACCTGTGATCTCTTTGTTGATGATCCCATTCTCAAAGCATTCCATAATGAAGGCTACAATAGTTCCCCATGTGATAGTACAGATACCGTAAGTGTCGCAATAAAAATTGCATTCTATAATGGCTTCATAATCGAAAATACCCATATTTGCTCCCAATCCTGCAGCAGTCTCATATTCAGGTCCGTCAACGAGTACCCTTGTGCCTTTATATGGACCTGTTTTTACTACAAATTCATCAACTCCCTTGGAACACTGCATCGCACATCCAAACCAGCACCCATCGTTTATCCCAAGAGTAAAATATTTGTCGCGCAAGATATCACTATGGATTTTGAAAGCATCCTTGTGGCTTCCGAACTTAAAATTATGCGTGGGCAAAAGGTCATAGTCACTCATCACATTTACGATATTTGCCGTACCTTTTTTCTTCATCTGATTTTGTGAATCATCCAGGTCTTTCATAGTTTTAGAGTACTTACGTCCCCTTTCAAGTATTGCATTCAAATCCGCAACATTATTGGCATTGTTTTCCATACCGGCTATTTTCGCAACTATGGCTTTGATTTTTTTATCGCGCATAACTGTTCCTATTCCACCTCTGCCAGCTTGTTTAAATCTGACTTTCTTGCGTTTTGAATCCCAGAAAGAAAAATTGACCATTCCGATAAGCGAATGTTCTGCAGCAGCCCCGGTCGAAACTACTCCTATATTTTTTGCGTCTTTTTCGTCAAGAGCAAACTATGCAGTCAATTCTTCAGCAAGTATATGTGAATCAGTTGAGAACCCCGGGTCATTAAAAATTTCAACTTTGTGGTTAATTCCATCTATATATATGATAACATCATTTTCCGCTTTCCCCTGCAATTCAAGAGCATCAAATCCTGCAAATTTCATAAAAGGACCAAAATATCCACCAACATTGGAATCCATTATTGAATCAGTTTGTGGAGAAATTGACACTAACAGGGATTTTCCGGCACCTGAATACTGCGAGATACCTCCAATGGGGCCCGGAGAAATATTGATCTCATTTTCCGGATCATTCCATTTAGTATCGGGTTTTGTAGCATCCCACAATAATTTCAGCCCAAATCCTTTGCCACCAATAAATTTATCCTTCATGTGCTGAGTTACTTCCTTTTCTTTGATAGTCAGGTTTCCGACATTTATATATAATGTCCGGTCATTGTATCCCCGGTAAATAGGATGCCATTCGTAAGTCCAGGATTTTAATAATTTCTGTTTTGAAATCAGTTCAGATAAAGAGTGTTCCATTCTAAGATATTTTTTATAATAAAAATGACTTAGGCAAAACTAATGTTTTTTTCAGAGTAACAAAAGTTTTAACAGGTATTTAAGAGCAAGTTTAAACTCAGGATAAATAAATTATGGAAAATAAATATATAATGTTTTTTTGGTGCTACTATGAATCGAGTGGAAAAAAACAGTGATAATATAAGCACTATTAATATTGATAAAAGAACTCTAAAGAGTGAAGTTGTTTAAAATTTGTTATTAAAAATATTTATAACTCATTGATATTTAACTAAATTATTAATAAATAAGTTTTTAAGCACAATTTCCTCCTAATTAACACAATTTATAAATTAAATTTCTTTACTTTTGAACCGTCAAAAGTAACAAAAAACTCGTGCGAAATTAAACTCGCAAATCTTATAATGCTTTTAAATTTACATGTTATCATATTTCAATTACGAAAATTTTACCTACAAGGCTTCGGTAAAATTTCCTGCTTTCTCCAGCTCAAACATAATTTCGCACAGTCCTCAACTTCAATTATTAAACAACTTTATATACAATAATACAAGTTTTGTGTTCTAAAGCTTTAATGTATGGCTGGGGGAAAATGCAATAATTTTGTTGAATGCTTAAGTTTCAATGATTATCCAGACCCTGCAGCATATAGATCATGTGCTCCAGGACTTTATTGATCTCACCAAGATATTCTTTAACAGCCTTAGGACTGCCCGGAAGGCAAAAAACCAGCATTTTACCTATTGTTCCGGCTATGCTTCTGCTAAGGAGTGCTTTCGGATTTTCCTGTCCATATTTGATTCTTATCATCTCCATGATTCCCGGCAATTGTTTTTCAAGCATCGGGCTTATAGTCTCAATTGTGACATCTCTGCTGCTGATGCCGGTACCACCTGTAGTGAATAATAAATCAAAATCGGCAGATAACTCCTTGATCAAATTTTTCAATTTTTCAGAATCATCCGGCAATACATGATTTACTATTTCAAATTGCCTGTCAATACCAGTGAAAAATGAGGAAATGACATCCTTTATAGCCGGACCGCTTAAATCCTCATATTCTCCCCTGCTAGCCCTGTCGCTCAAAGTGATAACGGCAATTTTAAAGACTTTGGGTTTATGTTCTAATTTGTCACCGGGTTTAAGCATGCCCGAACGAATGACTTTGGCAAATAATCCTTCCTTTGGCATTACGCATTGTCCTACTGCAGTGAAAATGGCACAACCACCTCCATGACATTTTTTCCTTTTTGAGTGATCAATAATTCAATACTTTCATTAGATATGGTATCAAGAACTTTTACTTTACGCAAATCGATGCCTTGAGTTGTTATATTCTCAGCAAAATCCCCTTCCTTAAACACCTTATCGCATTTCCGTGAGAAAGCGTCAATATCTTCTTTTGCCAGTAAACTGACCTGTCTGTGCCAGTCACCACTGTGAGCATCACCGGTTATGCCGGTTTCATTCAAATAAATTTCCTGAACCGGATGCTTTGTTGTGCCCTTTTTTCAGAGATATTGAGAGAGATTACAGTAAATTCCATTTCAGTGATAGTTTAAGCAATAATTTATTTACAATAATAATGAAAAATGTTAGCATTTTGTTTAGATCTGGGGGGTTTTTCAATTGGGGGTTTATCAGTTTTATGTGGTGATTGGGAGAATAATTGTGAATTGAGAATTGAAAGTGGACATATAAAAACGGGGCTGAAATCACTATAAAGAAAATTTATGATTTACAAGTATAGTATATTAAATTTCCAGCATGCTATCTTAAAACATTTTTATGCTCGATTTTTTCACTTTTCAAATAATTGCATAATCACCAATTTTTTATTATTTTTAAAAGAAAACCATTAAATACTATAAAACATTAGATCTTTTAATATTATTTTTACAGAATAAAAAGTATACACCATTTTAATTAAAACCCGAGTTGTTTGATTATCTAAAATTTTAATCAACTACTACACTTAATCAGGATTTCATGGCTGAGCGAAAAAAGAAAGTAGTAAAAGAAAAAGCAATAGAAGTTACCCTTTGGGAAGCCGCAAATAAATTAAGAGGAAGCGTTGAACCTGCCGAATACAAACACGTAGTATTAGGACTGATTTTCTTGAAGTTTGCAAGTGACAAGTTTGAAGATCACCGGGCCAAACTGATTTCCGAAGGCAAAACGAAATACATCGAAATGGCTGATTTCTATAATATGAGCAATGTGTTATTTTTAGAAGAAACCAGCCGTTGGAGTTACCTCATTAAAAAATCGAAACAAAACGACATAGCACTGCTTATTGATACAGCCCTGCATACCATCGAAAAAAACAACAAAGCCCTGAAAGGTGCATTGCCCGACAATTACTTTTCTCGACTGGGATTAGATGTAACCAAACTGGCTTCGTTGCTCGATACCATTAACGACATTGATACTACCAAAGACCCGAAGCAAGATGTGGTGGGCAAAGTGTATGAATACTTCCTTTCAAAATTTGCATTGGCAGAAGGAAAAGGCAAGGGAGAATTTTACACGCCCAAAAGCATTGTAAACCTTATTGCCGAAATGATTGAACCTTACAAAGGCATTATCTATGACCCTGCATGTGGTTCGGGCGGTATGTTTGTGCAATCCATTAAGTTTATTGAGGCACACCACGGCAACAAAAAGGAAGTTTCTATTTACGGACAGGAATACACCAATACCACTTACAAACTGGCAAAGATGAACCTTGCCATTCGTGGTATTTCGGGTAATCTGGGAGAAAAGGCAGCCAATACTTTTTTAGACGACCAGCACAAAGACCTGAAAGCCGATTATATAATGGCTAACCCACCTTTTAACCAAAAAGACTGGAGAGGCGAAAATGAATTGATTGACGACCCACGTTGGAGAGGCTATGATGTGCCACCCAAAAGCAACGCCAACTACGGTTGGATTTTGAATATGGTGAGCAAACTTAGTGACAATGGTATTGCAGGTTTTATATTGGCAAATGGTGCATTGAATGGTGGAGGCGAAGAATATAAAATACGCAGAAAGCTTGTTGAAAATAATTTGGTGGAAGCCATTTTGGTATTGCCACGTAATTTATTTTATACCACAGATATAAGTGTTACGCTTTGGATTATAAACAAAAACAAAAAAGCACAAAATAAAAAAGTGGGTGACGAAACCCGCAATAACCGAGACCGTGAGAATGAAATCCTGTTTATGGATTTGCGACAATTGGGCGAACCCTTTGAAAAGAAATACACCCAGTTTTCAGATGACGATATTCAAAAAGTAGTAAGCACTTACCATCAATGGCAATGCAAGGAAATTGAAAACATTCCTGAGTTTTGTTATTCAGCATCATTTGATGAAGTAGCCAAAAAGATTATTCATTAGTGCCGAGCAAATACATTGAGTTTGTAAACCGTGACGAAAACATTGATTTTGACGAGAAAATGCAAACGCTGCAAAGTGATTTTGCCGAACTGCTGAAAGCGGAAGCACAATCTAAAACAGATTTATTGAAAGTGTTTGAAGAATTGGGTTATAAAATAACTGTCTGAACACGATTAAAAAAGATTAAATGATAGACAAGATTATGTTGAAACAAAAATTCAATGAATGGTTTTCTAATCGTGGAAATCCTGTAATCAATGAATCGTGTTCAGACAATTTAATAGATTAAAAGATGGACAAGATTATAAAAGACGATATAAACGAATTAACACATATAATAATAGGTTGTGCTATGCAAGTGCATCGGGTTTTGGGTAATGGTTTTCAAGAAGTAATTTATCAACGTGCACTTGCAATTGAATTGCTTTACGCCAATTTGGAATTTGAACGAGAAAAAGAAATGCAAATATTTTATAGAGGAGAAGAAATAGGGACAAGACGAGTTGATTTTTTTGTCGAAGGGAAAGTGATGGTCGAAATTAAAGCTCTTGAAAAATTAGAAGATGTGCATAAGGCACAAGCTATTAACTATTGCGAAGCATACAACATTGCAGACGGTCTGTTAATCAACTTTGGTGGAAAAAGTTTGGATTTTAAAAGGGTATACAATAAAAATCTTGTTAATCCCAAAATCAAGTAATCGTGTTCAGATAATTTTAAAGAGTTAGGTTATGAAATCAAATTATAAACCGCTTGGCAAATACATTCAGCCAGTAGTTGGTCGAAATAGTGATTTGGGCGATTTGCCTTTAGTGGGTTTAAGCATTCAAAAGAAGTTTATCCCCTCTATTGCCAACACCATAGGAACGGATATGTCAACATACAGAATCATTGAGAAGAATCAAATTGCTTATGGACCAGTAACTTCAAGGAACGGAGATAAAATTACAATTGCACTTTTTAATGATCATGAAAAAGCATTGATTTCTCAGGCTTATATTCCTTTTGAGGTAAAAGACAGTAACGAACTTGACCCCGAATATTTGATGATGTGGTTTCGCAGACCTGAGTTTGACCGCTATGCACGGTTTAAAAGCCACGGCAGTGCCAGAGAAATTTTTGATTGGGATGAAATGTGCAACACACTTTTACCAGTTCCACACCCCGATAAACAACGAGAAATCGTAAAAGAATACAACGTAATCCAAAACCGCATAGCCTTAAACCAACAACTGATCCAAAAACTGGAAGAAACCGCACAGGCTATTTATAAGCAGTGGTTTGTGGAGTTTGAATTTCCTGATGAAAACGGAAAGCCGTATAAAAGTAATGGTGGGGAAATAATTGAGAATGAATTTGGAGAAATACCTAAAGGTTGGAGTTGGAAAGAAATATCATCAATTTCTGAAATCACTTCAAGCAAACGTATTTTTGAGAATGAATATAAAAATGAAGGCGTTCCGTTTTATCGGGGAAAAGAAATCACTTTAAAAAAATCTGGGGAAATAATATCTGAACCAATTTATATTTCAAAAGAGAGGTATGCTGAAATTATTAAATCATTCGGCAAGCCAGTTGAAGGGGATATTTTAATGACAGCTGTTGGGACAATTGGTTCTACTTATATGGTAAGAAATGAGGAGTTTTATTTCAAAGACGGTAATGTGGTTTGGTTTAAAAACTTCAAAAAGAGCGGAGCAAATTATTTTCTTTATGACTTTATGCAAAGTGAAAAATTCAACTCACTGATTGATGAAATTACAATTGGTTCAACACAAAATGCAATTACAATCACAACATTTGGGCAACAAAAAATTGCATTTCCTGATGATAAAGTTTTAGATGATTACATAAAAATTAGTCATAAATTAAATAAATCGTTATCTAATAGGAAGGAACAATTATTAGCAATGAATTCATTAAAAGATTTACTTCTTTCCAAATTAGCAACAATAGAAAATTAAAAAAATGTATTTATCAGAACTGAAACTTTGGAATTTTCGAAAATATGGCACATCTGAATGGGATTTGGATAAACCACATTTAATTGTTCCGCTTAATGAAGGATTGAATGTACTAATTGGGGAGAATGATTCTGGGAAAACAGCAATTCTGGATGCAATAAAGTTGGTGTTAAAAACACATGCCTACGAATGGATAAAGGTTGAAGATGTGGATTTTTACAAAGATTCAACTAAACTTCGTATTGAAATAATTTTTAAAGGATTAAAAATAGAGGAAGCAAAAAATTTTACGGAATGGCTTGGATGGGAAGGTGAAGGTGATAATGCAAAACCAATTCTTCGCCTTATTTATGAGGTTGAAATAAAAAATGATAGAATTCTGCCTTCAGATATTAAAGCTGGAATGGATGAAACTGGCTATCCTTTAAATGCAGAGGCTAGGGATTATCTGAGAGCTACTTATTTAAAAGCATTACGAGATGCGGATAATGAATTAATTGCAAAGAAAAATTCCAGAGTATCTCAAATTTTACAAGGGCATGATTTGTTTAAGAAGAAAGAAGGTCAACCACCTCATGAATTTGAAGGATGGTTTACAGAGGTTAATAATAAAATAAAAGATTGGTTTGAAAAAACAGAAGTTATTGGAGATGGCAAAAGCAACAAGGAACAGATAAAAGATGTTATTGACAAATTCTTACAGGAATTTATAAAGAATTCATGTAACTCAAAATTACAATTATCTGACCCAGAAATAAAGGCAATCCTTGAAAAAATATCATTAGGAATAGAAGGTGCAAGGAACTTGGGTCTTGGAACTATGAATCGTCTTTATATGGCAGCAGAACTATTGCATCTAAAAAAAGAATGGGATGGACTGAAGCTTTGTCTGATTGAAGAATTAGAAGCTCATTTGCATCCGCAGGCACAGATGAAGGTTGTTGAAGCTTTGCAAAATGAAAAAGATGTTCAATTTATATTAACGACACACAGTCCAAACCTAGCGTCGAAAGTAAATATTGAGAATTTGATTATTTGCAATGGGAATGAAGTATATCCGTTGAAGAAATCGGAAACTAAATTAGAAAAAGAGAATTATGCATTTTTGAAAAGATTTTTAGATGTGACAAAATCTAATCTTTTCTTTGCTAAGGGTATTATTATTGTTGAAGGCTGGGCTGAAGAAATATTAATTCCTGCAATTGCTGAGAGATTAGGATATGATTTGACAAAAAATGAAGTATCTATTGTAAATGTTGGCTCAACTGCATATTTGCATTTCGCTAAGATATTTTTGAGAAATGATGGAAAGAAAATGAATATCCCTATATCGGTTGTAACAGACTTGGATATTCGACCAGATGAACATGGCGTATTTGATACAGCAAAGGAGTTAGGAAAGAGAAATAATATTAAGGCAGATTTTCAAGAATTCAATGCTACAGATGTCAAATTAGAAATTGCAAAACAGTGGACTTTAGAATGGTGTTTATTTAAAGCGCCATCTCTTTCAACTTTGTTTAAAGAAGCTGTTGCAAAAGTTCATTCAAAAACTGATGAATTCAAGAAAGATCAGAATGATTCCTACAAACCAGACTTCCAAAAAAAGCTAATACAAAAACTCAGTAAAAAAGAAGGGACTTCTCACATAGATAAGGTTGCTGTTGCAAACACACTTGCTGAGAAAATTTCTAATAACAAACCCATTTTGGATGAAAATGATGAATTCTTAAAATATTTGATTGATGCAATAAAGCACGTATGCGGAGTTAATGGTAATAATTAAAGATGAACATATAAGGGAAGCTGAAAAACTGTTAATCAACGGGAATGAGTTTGACAGCGAGGAACGAGTTCCTTTCATCAAGAAGCTTAGCTCTTGTGATTTATTAGCAGTGCCAGGTAGCGGGAAAACTACAGCTCTTTTGGCAAAACTTTATTGCATTTCAAAAAATTTACCATATCGGGACGGTTCTGGAATTTTGGTTTTATCGCATACTAATGCAGCAGTTAATGAAATTGAAAACAATTTAAAAAGACATTGCCCAAAATTGTTCGAATACCCGAATTTTGTTGGTACAGTACAAAGTTTTGTAAACACGTTTTTAGCAAATCCTGGGAATTGCCAATTGTATGGTTCATACATTTCAAAAAATGATGATGAAGTTTATAATGATGAAGTAATCAAGTTTTTTTTATCACTTCAATGGTCAAAAAAAGGTATAAAACCAAGAAATCTTGTCAATACACTTTATTTAAAAGCTAACTATGGAAGGAAAGATCAAGCATCTGACGAAAAAAAAGTAAATACAATTAAATATATTTTGAATTTTAAATTTGATTTTATTCAAAGGAAGATATTGGGTCAAAAAAATAATACAATATTTAAACATGGTGGAGCAACGAGTAATTTCTATGAAGAATTAGAAGAATGGAAGATCAATCAATTTAGGAAAGGAGTTCTCTCTTTTAATGATTCATACTCTATTGGTGACTTATACCTGAATCTTTTCCCAGGAGTAAAAGCTATGTTAAAAAAAGATTTAGATATGTTTTCATAGATGAAATGCAAGACTTAGAAAAGTTTCAGATAGATATTATTGATAAAATTTTTACAGGAGAAGAATCAACTTCAATTATTCAAAGAATCGGAGACATTAATCAATCAATATATAATTCAGGGAAAAGTGTAAAAGTTGAAGCAGACTGGGTGCCAAGAGACCAGATGTATTTAAATGGTTCAAAGAGATTAACTCCTGAAATAGCAAACACTGTAAATTACTTTACTCTTGACAGACAACAGAATGAGGAAGGATATCCAAGATTTATTGTTAATGGACTAAGACAACTCGATACTGTAATTAAACCTCATATGATTTTCTTTGATAATCAGACAATGGGAAGGTTAGAGGACTCTTTTATAGAATTAATCAAAAATTACTCACTTCAAGAAACGAGCGAAGCGGAAAAATATGGTTTTAAAATAATTGGTTGGAATGCAAAATGGGACAATGATGAAGATCATATAGGTAAATTACGTTTAGAGAACATTTTTGAATCATACAAAAAGGCGGCAAAGGGAAATAAAGAGACTTTTGATTCTATAAGTAAATATTTGCAATTATTTGATCATGACAAAACAACGTTAGAAGCAGCTAGAAAAGCTGTTTTAAACTCATTGATTCATATTTTAAAAATTGAAAATTTAACGTATAAAACAAAAATTAGAGGGAAAGAAGTATCAAGATATTATTCAAAAGACGAACTTGTAAAATTTATAAAGAATCCTGAGAATAATTGTGATTATGAATTTTTCAAGAAGTTTATTTATGCGTGTTCATTTAGATTGATGGTGAAAAGAGAATACGAGATAGTTTATGATAAATTGAAGGAATTTGTAATGAATAAATTTAAGATTTGGTTTAATTTTCCTATTACGCATGAATTAGAATTATTTCTGGGTGATCAGTTTGATAAAATAATCGTAGATAAATATAACGGGGCAATCAAAGCAAAAGCAAATAATGAAATTAATATTGAAATAGGGACTGTGCATTCTGCAAAAGGTCAGACACATTGTGCAACAATGTATGTAGAAACATCTTATTATGAATATGAAACTCAAAAATTAAAAGTTGTTTCAAAAAAAGCAACGGGAAAAAAGCCTGAAGAATTTCTTCCATATCCATTAATAGGGCAAGAACATTCATATCGTCCACAAAAAGATAGCAGAGCAAAAGAGGCTTTGAAAATGATGTATGTTGGTTTTTCGCGTCCAACTCATTTATTATGTTTTGCTGCATTAAAAGAAAATGTAATTGATGACATTCCGAAGATTGAAAATGCAGGTTGGATAATTAAAGACCTTACTATAAATAATTGAGCAAAAATGAAATTCACAGAAGAAAAATTAGAGAAGGCTTTTACAGAATTGTTGGGAAAAGAAGGATTTCACCACCATTTGGGCATTACTATTGTCCGCAAACCGGACGAAGTATTGATTGAGGAAGATTTACAAAATTTCCTGTTAACTCAATATGTCAGTCAGGGCATTACAGTAAACGAAGTCAAATCTATTATTCTTCTACTCAAATCACTACCTTCATCTGACCTATATGAAAGCAATAAAACCTTTTTGAGAATGCTTTCAGACGGTTTTATTTTGAAACGAGAAGACCGCGACCAAAAAGATATTTATATTCAATTCATAAATTATGCAGGACTAAACAAACAAATCCAACCCCATACAGAGCAATTAATTTCTATTGCAGCCGAACTGGAAGAACAATATCCGCCTGATAACAACATTTACAAATTCGTCAATCAGTTGGAAATTGCAGGAAATGAAAAGCGAATACCTGACGGCATTGTTTACATAAACGGATTGCCTCTTGTGGTTTTCGAATTTAAAAGTGCTATTCGTGAAGAGGCTACCATTTTTAATGCTTTCAAGCAATTGACGGTTCGTTACAGCAGAGACATTCCTGAGCTGTTTAAGTATAATGCTTTTTGTGTAATTAGCGATGGAGTAAACAACAAAGCAGGTTCATTCTTTGCTCCTTACGATTTCTTTTATGCCTGGCGTAGAGTCGCAGGTTTGGCAAAAGATGTTGACGGCATTGACAGTATTTTTACACTCGTTCAGGGAATGTTTAATAAAAGCCGCTTGCGAGACATTATTCGCAACTTTATTTACATTCCTGATAGCTCAAAAAAGAATGAAAAAATTGTTTGTCGCTATCCGCAATACTATGCAGCACGGGCATTGTATGACAACATAAAAAAAGCCCAAAAGCCTGAAGGAAACGGAAAAGGTGGAACTTATTTTGGTGCCACTGGTAGCGGAAAGAGTTATACAATGCTTTACCTTACAAGGTTGTTAATGAGAAGTGAATATTTTGAAAGTCCTACCATTGTATTGATAACAGACCGAACTGATTTAGACGACCAACTTTCGGGCCAATTTACTAATGCTAAGAATTTCATTGGCGACAATACCATAGTAAGCGTTGAAAGCCGGGCCAACCTGAGAGAATTGCTGCAAGACAGAAAAAGCGGTGGTGTTTTCCTTACTACCATTCACAAGTTTACTGAAGATACCGAACTACTCACCGACCGGAGCAATGTAATTTGTATATCAGACGAAGCACACAGAAGCCAGGTAAATCTTGACCAAAAAATAAAAGTAACAGAGAAAGGTGTTACTAAAACATACGGCTTCGCCAAATATTTACACGATTCGTTACCAAACGCAACATTTGTCGGTTTCACAGGAACCCCCATTGATGCAACACTTGATGTATTTGGGAAAGTAGTAGATGCCTACACAATGACTGAATCGGTGAGAGATGAAATCACTGTAAAAAATAGTATATGAAGGAAGAGCCGCCAAAGTGGCTTTGAAAATGGCGAGTTAGAAAAATTGAACGTTACTATGAAGAAGCAGCAGAAGCAGGAGCTAATGATTACCAGATAGAACAAAGCAAACAGGAAACGGCCAATATGTATGCCATTTTAGGCGACCCTGACCGTTTGAGAGCCGTTGCAGAAGATTTTGTAAACCATTACAGCAATAGAGTTGCGGAAGGTTCGACAGTGAAAGGCAAAGCAATGTTTGTATGCAGTAACCGTGAAATTGGATACGAATTATACAAAAATATTATTGCACTTAAACCCGAATGGAACAAGATACTGGCAGCCGAAGAAGGTGCAGTACTTTCAGATAAAGACAAACGGGAACTGAAACCAATTGAACGCATTAAAATGATAATGACCAGAGGGCAAGACGACCCAAAGGAAATGTATGATTTATTGGGCACAACAGATTACCGCAAAGAATTAGACCGTCAATTCAAAAACGAAAAATCAAATTTCAAAATTGCCATTGTGGTTGATATGTGGCTCACAGGTTTTGATGTGCCGTTCCTTGACAGTATGTACATTGATAAACCGATACAGCAACACACTCTGATTCAGACTATTTCACGGGTAAACCGGACGTTTAAAGGTAAGAATAAAGGTTTGGTCGTGGATTATATCGGCATCAAAAACCAAATGAACCTGGCTTTAGCCAAATACAACAAAGGTGATGAAGATAATTTCGAAGACATCGCAGAATCTTTAATCATTGTGCGCAACCATTTAGACCTATTGGCGAAACTGTTTCACATGTTTGACAGTTCAAAGTATTTCAAAGGCACAACTATTCAACAGTTAAATACTTTGAATTTGGCTGCTGAATACGTACAACAAACCAAAGACTTTGAAACCCGTTTTATGGGTTTGGTAAAGCGACTGAAAGCCGCCTATGATATTTGTGCTGGTAGTGAACAATTAAGGCAGTTAGAAAGAGATAACACTCACTTCTATTTGGCAGTTCGTTCCATTGTTTTCAAACTAACCAAAGGCAATGCACCCGACACAGCGCAGATGAACGCCAAAGTTAGGGAAATGATAAAAGAAGCTCTGCAAAGTGACGGAGTAGAAGAAATTTTCAAACTGGGTGACGAAGGAGAAACAGAACAAGATATTTTTGATGAAGATTATCTGGCAAAGATAGATAAAATCAAATTGCCGAATACAAAAATCAAATTGCTACAACAACTATTGGCAAAAGTGATAGGCGAAATCAGAAAAGTAAACCGAGTGAAAGGAATTGATTTTACGAAAAAAATGCAAGCCTTGGTAGAACGATACAACAACCGTGAAGCAAATGACATTTTTAAAAGTGAAGTTTATGAGGAAATGGCAGAAGCCCTTACTAATCTCATTTGGGACGTTCATAAAGAGTTTAAGGCAGGTGACGCATTAGGAATTGACTTTGAAGAAAAAGCCTTTTACGACATCCTGAAAGAACTCTGTGTAAAATATGATTTTAATTATCCGGAAGATAAATTGATTGAATTGTCAAAGGCAGTTAAAATAATAGTTGATAATCAGGCCCAATTCCCTGACTGGAACAAACGCGACGATATAAAATCAGCGTTGAAAGTGGACCTTATTTTGATTTTGGACAAGTTTGGTTATCCACCCGTTGAGAGAGATGAGGTGTATGTTGAGATTTTTGAGCAAGCTGAAAACTTTAAAAAAAATCAGAACTAATGACACTTCGCAGCAGTCACCCATCTAGTAAAGATATTGGTAATATGCTGCACAAGCCTGTAAAATCCGGATCAAAATGACCCTTGAATCCGGTTTAAACTGAATGTGATCATCGCAGTTTGCATCTGCGTTGCTATATCCTGTGGCAGTGGAGTAAAATTTCCTTAGCCATTCCTATAATCAACCGTCCAGAGATCTGGACCGTGATGCTCATTATGATCATTTATTTTTTTTAAAATTATCTTTATACCAATTAAAAATAAATATTATTACTCCAGGAGACAGAACAAGGCAACCAATTTAAAAAGCAACATGATAAGCCACCATTTAGTTAAGTTAGAAAAGCAAATTATTAAGTATTGCTGCTATAAAACCTGTAATACAAATAATAATAATTTGTTTTCTAATATGAATGTTTTTGGTACCTAAAGTAATTCCTAAAAATATTACAATTACATAAATATAATTATGTATCGATTTATCATTAAAAATGACAACATACAAAAAATCAGTTAAAAAATACACGAATAATCCGGTAAATACTATTCCTAAAGTTTTAAATGATTTTTCCATTCTATTTTTCTTTTGATATTTTTCAATCCCAATTCATACTTTGAATTAAAAACCCTGTCCATATCTTTGGGCGGGGGTTATTATTTTTATAATTTATTATTTTTAAAATTATCTCTATACCAATTGAAAATAAATACAATTACTCCAGGAGACAGAACAAGGCAACCTATTAAAAAGCAACTAAATAAATTATAATTTCGCAAGGGAAATATTCTAATCATTGTAAAACAATAGAAGCTTGCAACAACAAACCATAGAACAATTATAAGCGATAATTTTAAATATTTATTCATGATATTTTAGCTTAATTGAAAAACAAAATTAAAAAAAATCCCGCTCATAGTTGTCTGAGCGGGATTTTTTTATTTGCTACAAATTGTCTATATTAAAAAAGTAAAAATATATTGCAATTATGATAAACAAAGTAATTAAGACAATTGCAAGTATTGTATATGATTGCTTTTTATCCTCTTCTAATTTAATTCTTAGATATATTAAATAAATCAAAAATGCAGCAATTGTAAAATAAATTGCCATACTGATATTTTGTGATACTTCCATTTTTTTTAAAAATGGCTTTATGACCAGTATCACCAGTATAATTGAAAATCCTGCCAGGGCACTAATGTGTTTTGATGTCAATTTCATTTTTTCTTATTAAAAAAAGCAAAACGGATTAAGCAATAATTATATACTCAATAATTGTACCATAAAAGAAACAATAATGCTAATTTATACTATCATTTTATGAAATATAAAAATAATAATGCATTTACCACAATTAAATAATCATTTATAAAACATACAGTTTATAAAATTAAATATGTTAAAGTTTTAATTAGGCAAAAAAAATCAATTGATTAAAGTCGCGGTGGAGTAAAATTTCCTAAGCCATTCCTATCATAAGTCCACAGTAAGCAGTCTTCAGCCATATACACCAAATTATAAATTTCCTCAAAATTCAACCATCAGACGAACCCAACACACCCTCGCTCACACACTAACTCTAACTCATTTTTGCGGTGGAGTAAAATTTCCTAAGCCATTCCTATCATAAGTCCACAGTAAGCAGTCTTCAGCCATATACACCAAATTATAAATTTCCTCAAAATTCAACCATCAGACGAACCCAACACACCCTCGCTCACACACTAACTCTAACTCATTTTTGCGGTGGAGTAAAATTTCCTAAGCCATTCCTATCATAAGTCCACAGTAAGCAGTCTTCAGCCATATACACCAAATTATAAATTTCCTCAAAATTCAACCATCAGACGAACCCAACACACCCTCGCTCACACACTAACTCTAACTCATTTTTGCGGTGGAGTATTATTTCCTAAGCCATTCCTATCACAAGTCCACAGTAAGAAGTCTTCAGCCATATACACCAAATTATAAATTTCCTCAAAATTCAACCATCAGACGAACCCAACACACCCTCGCTCACACACTAACTCTAACTCATTCTTGCGGTGGAGTATAATTTCCTGATTCACTCTGATTTTTTAGCAATAAGAGACTGTAAGAGTGGGAAGTCGCAGTGGAATATCCAACCCTCCCTATGCTGATGCATCGGTTCCATCCCTATCTAATGACATTTAGTCATTCGATTTCCTCCATTGTCGGAACCTGTCAGTCATCCGTGATTCACTCTGATAAGTCAATGTGGACACCGGAATTCGCACAAGATATTCAGTCGCAGTGGTGTATATTTTCCTGATTCAAATGACTTCTGATTTGCGATTATTGATTAATAATTTTTCTGCATAATTGGATCGGTACAATATTTCAAAGAACTTGGGCTGAACAAAATTAACCTTTTTTCACGTTTAAACCAACTCTAATCTAACCGATTAACAAACAACTGACAACTGACTAACATTTTTCACTTTTCACTTTTCATTTTTCACTTATTAGGTGGAGTAAAATTTCCTGATTCACTCTGATCAATATTGGGAAGATGGCACAGTTTTCCTAATGAAGTCGCAGTGGAGTATAATTTCCTGATACATTCTGATTATTCTGACCATATTAACCTAAATATTAAAAGTACTTAATTTAATGAACTTACATTTAGCAGAGAGTTTTTAGTGGAATACTAAGATATTAATCCAATTAAAAGATCTAATAAAATATCATAAATAGAACTTATCAGATAATTGTTAATACAGTCTATTTTCCAATTTAAGTAAACTCTAATGATCTCAAGCTTTACAAACATCTATTTCTAACAGAGTTTCTATAATCATCAAATTCCTACATTAAAACTTAAATTAAATCCATGAAGTAGATCTATTTCCTTAAAATTTCTTGCAGACAAAGATAACTTTAAAATATAATTATTTAAACCAAAACCAATAAAATAAGATGAATTATTCAGGTTAAAAGCGCTCACTGATTGCATATTCAAATAAGTCTTTGCAAATATTGGTTTTCGGTAATCACCTCCAAATGCCATATCAAAACGAAGTCCATTTAATTTTTTTATTTTTAAACCTCCACCCAAAACAATTGAGTTGTTAAAAACCTTGAAAGCATAATTAAATCTTTCAGATTCTACTATATTGTTCAAATATCCAACAGATATGAAAAAATTTCTTCTCCAACTTTTATCTCCTACATTATACAATCTAAGACCTGTATGATCTTCAAGATAATCTTTTCTGTAATTGCCAAACAGATTTATTGTATAACCAAAAGCAAATCCGTTAAACCTTTTATTTGTTACATGGCAATTTAAATCTAAATCTTCGCTAAAAATAGAATCTAAGGTATTAAGTATTAAAAATTCATAATAAAAATTCCCAGAAAAATCTCTGGTAGGTAATTTATTGTTTATTATTGGAGGAAATAAATTTTTAAAATTGTCATCCACCGCAGGCCATTTTTGATCATAATCAATCATATATTTTTGCTGATATGTATTCCTTTTATTATCGATAAGGTGATTATAACTTATTTCTAAACCAATGTTTCGTGATTTAGATTTTTGAAATTCCGAAATTTCTGATGGTAAATTCAGATATTTATTAGAAAAATTATTTCCAAAATCGAACAGAGGTATCCTCAATAGAACACTAAATTTTGATAATGATGTCAATTCAGGTACATTAAAAATATCTTCCAAAATGCCTAAAGATAATAGTCCATAAACTTTATGAGTGTTCACTAGTTTAGGAAAATTTTGATTGACTGATCCAAAGTTGAGATCTTTGCCAAAATCATAAGAATATGATAGCCCAATACCAAGAAATGAACGAGTCAATTCTTCAAATACAGGTTTCTTATTTGCAAAGCAAAAGTTGTAGGTATTATTTATTCTGATGTAATTTTCTTTATAATGAATATTCGGGGAGGATTGTAAAAAAACATTTCTATTACCAACACCAATATCTACATACTTAAATCTGTTTTTATTTGGGTAATATTTTAAACTCTCAAACCCAAAATATGACGTATAATCCTTAATAACTTGAACTTTTTTGTCAAAAAAATCAAATTGCTGGTTATAAACTGCAATTGAAAAAGGCAAATCAAGAGATATAACCCAGCGATTACCTACATCATTACTTTGACATAATGTTTTACCAGATAACATAAAAATAATAATTAATATTAAAACAGTTTTATTCATATAGCTTTTTTATGGCAATGATGCTTTTTTTCTTAAGTTCCCTATCTATTGTTTTCTCACTTGGTAAAATATCTTGGGAATCATTTGCTTTCATTTTGGACAAATCATTAAGCAATCTGTCTCCTAATTCCCTTTGATTGTCATATCCTTCAGCCCATTGATTATGAAATATTTTAGTCAAAGGCTGATAATTGAAATCATATAATTTCCATAATAATATAGCTCCTACACAATACTGTGCTTCGTTAACAAGGGACTGATAATCTATCATTTCATCTAAATTGATATACTTTGAATACTTGTCATAATTGATCAAAGCTTCATAAAATTGGTCTTTTTTGTAATAATCAATGATGTCTTGAAACTTATTGGCTAAATCAAATGACTTATCTTTTACAATAATTGCAAGTGAACCAATATTTTCTATCATTATGTCTGCTTCTTTCTTAAGCTTTTCTGATTCAGCCTTATCATCATAAAATCCATTTCCTATAGCAAAACCAAGTGATATTAAAAACTGTTCTGTTGCTTTATTTACTTTGTTTTCCCCTAATTGATTGATTGCATTTCCCAGATTATAACCATATATTTTTGCAATTATCAAATAGTCTTTTGCTATAAGATTGTCTTTAAAATAGCTTAATTTGTATTCACCACAAGTTGACGTCTTTAAATTCCCCTTATACCTTTCATAAGTATTGATGATTTCATGGATAATCTGTTCATTATTACTTTTTTCTACTCTATTCAACTTACTATATCTCTCAAATTCTTGCCTAGCATGCATTAGCTTTGCATTAACTTCATCACTGATTTCTTCTTTTTCCTGGTTAAATTTATCAATACAAACAAGTACATTTCTGTAATAACTTATTGTATCATTTTTAAATTTAATAATCTCATTAGCTTTTTTTAGCTTTATAGCTAAAACACTTGTATCTCTTCTGAGTTTTTCAATTTCTCTAATAGCATTACGTTTTTCTTGTTTTAATCTTGCATTTTCAATTTTTTTATAATCATATTGTTTGTTTAAGTCTTTTAACTTTTTTTGTAAATCATCTAAAAAAAATTTATTAGAGTCAATAATTACCACAGATTTTGGCTTTTCTTTTTTCTCTGAAGTCGAGGATTTTTCTTTTATCACCAGAGTTAGAGAATCAATTCGACGAATTAAAACTTTTTTTTCATTTTTCAATTTATCTATATCCTTAGCTTTTTCAGTAATATTGTTCGCTAAACTCATTATTTCATCCTCACATTGCCCAAATATTATAACAGGAATAATAAGCTGAAAGATGACAAAAAGAAATATTTTAATTTTAAATTCATCTATTGAAATTTTAAAATTGCATCCATTTTATTTTCTATATTTTGTTTATACTTTTTTTTAATTGGGGGTTCGGAAGCTCTTATCATAATCCTGGTAGTAAATATCATAGATTTCTGCCATTCATTTAAAGAAGTGGTATCTATTTTTTTAACCAGGCTATCAAATTGGTTTGAAATTCTTTCTTTCCATTTAAAATCTGATTGGAATTTTTCTCTATACTGTAATTCTTTGATTTTACTTTGTGAAAATGATACTAATAGAAATAATAAAAATGTTAATAATAAACCGATTAAACTTAATCTTTTTACAAGCCTTTTTAACTGTTTTCTTCTTAATTCATCGCTTTTCATATTACTTCAATTTATCAATTAGATAATAATATTCAGCATAATTTTTAGTTAAGAGGCTTTTTAGGGCAGCAATTAGCTTGTCTTTTCCATTATTTTCAAAATTAACATTTGAGAATTCAATTTTGAAGTCTAATGTAGGTTGACCGAGAATTCTATAATACCAAAATTTTCCAAGCCATGAATTCGTGAGTGGTATAATTTTCAAGATAATATGATTTAAATCAATATACTCATTTTCTTTCAATTCAAAAATCTTATCCTCCAATATAGATATCAATTGCTCAAAATTATAAAACTTTCTTAAATCTGAATTATAATTATGTATTTCCATCTCAAATTTGTGTTTAAATTCATCCTTATTGTGAATTTTTAAAGGAAACACACTTGGCCATTCACTTTTCAAAAATACTGCTGTGTTACCATCTAAAACAACAAAATCATTTTTTATTGAACTGTCAATTTTAGATTTAAAAACCAATCTGATTCGCTCTATTTCATCAATATTGTCGACAAATTTTTTTATTGAAAAATCTAGATTACCTTTATTGTTTATATGCAAAAATTTTTTTTTATAAATAATTTCCTCCATTATTTCATTGAAAGCATTGAACAAATTTTCTAAATTTACACAGTATACTCCATTGAAAACTAAACATAACCCAAAAAAAATATTCGGGTTATGGTCTGAGTATTTATAAATATAAATGAAGTAAATCAAATTGCCAGATAAGTGAAAAGTAAACTTTAATTGTTTTCCTGGCTCTTCACTTATTTTTTTAAATAATTTTGTATTATAATCTCTTGGAAATTGATCATATCCATTTGGTGTTCCGAGTAAATAAATTCCAAAATTCATAAAAGATTATTTATAAAACTTAACAAACTTATTTTCTCGGTCTATTGAGATTTCCTTAAAATGTTTCATTACGGATTGTCCTAAAAGTAACGGGGCCAACTGATTTTGAACAACAACAGCCTCAATATCATATAAGTTAATTTTATCTCCTATTTGAACATTTTTCAAATTTATTCTTAAACCTGTCTCAATTTGTCCATTTGCAGTTTGAAATTGTTGATAATCAATTATATCATCATACTTTAAATTACCTTTCTCATAAAGATATCTAGCCTCAGCTAATGTGATCATTGTTGATGATGCTCCAGTATCATAGATCATTTCAAGAGACATCCCATTTATTTTCACTGGAATTGTGATTGTATTTCCATATTGTTCAGTGAATGGTATTTCAATGCTTTGTTCAATAATACTATTTTCAATATTTTCAATGTCTGTTGTTTCATATGTCGAAGTATCTAAATAAGAAGTATCAGGTTTATCAGATTTACAACTCCTACAAGATAATAAAAAACAAAAAATCACAAAAATGAAAGACAAAGCTTTATACTTAATCATTAGAAGAAATTTTTTCTATGCATCCATTAAATAAAGCTATTAAATACGGTCTATAAAATTGATATTGATTAGGGTAAAAATTACTCTTGTCTTGTGCTTCAATATCTTTGATTAATAAGTTAGCTTCTTCTATATTTTCACTAATAACTGACTTCAATATTTCTTGTTTTACATTAATTTGCAGATTTTTTAAATATTGTTCAGTTTCTATTTTGGAAATCTTTGTATTTATTCCAATTATAAGATTATCCAATTTGCGTATGTTTGAAATCAACTTATAGTGATTATGTAAACATAAAGGTATTTCAGAAAATTCAAAACTTTCAAAGCCACTTCTAAAATTGAAGTATCTTGAATACAAAAGAATTTTGCTATTCTCAGATTTAACAAATTATCATTTATTGATTTCTCTGTTTCAAATAAAGAGTATTCCAATATTTCAATAATTGTATCTTTATCAAAATAATTTCGATATAAATACTCGAGTTTTTCGGTAGTTTTCTTCGTATTTAAAATTATACTATCTCTATGTTTGATTCGATCTGTTAATCTTATTATTTCTGAAATTGAAAATTTATAATTAATACTATCCTCGTTTACTTTATTTAAATAAAATTGCAAATAATTTTCTGTAACTTGTTGACTTGTAACAAAATTTGATATTAACAACAAAAAATGCTTACTATAACTGACCTAGAATAAACCATAATTAAAACTATTTCAATGTTTGATTTTGAGTTTACAGCTTTGATTCTTAAAAGTAAGTTTAACCTCTCCAGCACCAATTAAATCAACTTTTATTGGATTGGAATTTCTAGAATTAATTTCAACTATCCCCCTTATATTATACTCAATATTCCACTCTTCACCATTTTTCAGAGGTAAAACTTCTCCATCACTTTTAATAAAAATTAGCAATTTCTCACCAACTTTAAAATTTTGATTGCCTTGGTTATTGTCTCTTAACTTTCCCCAATCACTGTTGGCATATACGATTGATAATACTAATTCTTTAACTAAATCCCCATTTTCATTTTTTGGTATCTCTTTCTTTTTAAAATTGAATTTTGGTATTTGAACTGATCTTTTTTCTGAATCTATTTTTACACTGTTTATTTGTTCTATAAGTTTTCTAGTTTGAATTTTAATCTGTTCAGAACATTCAGAGTTTAAAATTATCATACATTTTTCTTTTGCATTATTATAATTCATACTTTTAAAATCTTTACTTGCTTGTAAAATCCTTATAGTTTGAATAATGTCTAATGAATCCTTCCAAACTTCATAGTTTCCATATTTTTTCGATATTTTTAATAGGTTTAAGGCCTCTCTCAAATCGTTTTCATTGTTATTATTTGTCAAGTTTTCAATTTTGAATCTAACTTTTTTTAATAAAATGCTTTGTTGTTCCAAAATATCTTTATTTTCCAATTTCAATTTCTCCAACTGGTTCCATGCTTCTCCAAAATTGTTTACTGAGACATACTTATCAAAATTCTCATAATAATGTATACACTTTGGGCAATCTTCTTCTTCTTTATAAAAGAAATTAATGGGGCGAAATAATTGAAAAAGAGTTACTAATAATAAAATTACTATTATTAAAAAAGAACCTAAGACAAGGTTTTTATTAATTTTGAGTTTTTCTAAAAAAAATTTTAGTTTTTTATTCTCTTGATCATTTGATGTTTTTTTTAAAATTGTTGCTTTCTCACTAATTCCTATATTCTCTATTTCTTTTAATTTTTCTTCTTTTTTACTAGAAGATTCTGTTTCAATTATTTTCTTTAGATCATTTATAAGTCTTAAATTAGAATTATAATACTCTAAATTTTCTTGCAAATCTGGTTGTTTTTTTATGTATTTCTGAATTAATCCAACATCCTTTACTATTGATTCTGACAATTCATTTATTTCGGAAATTAATTGTCTTTTATCCTCTAATCCTATTTTACTTTGAAAAGAAAAAATTGAATTACTATTGTCAAAAGCATTCATCCTGTATTTCATTTTCCCTTCCTCACTAATTTCATCATATTTTTCATTTGGATAATCCGGGGATATAGAAACCCACCTGTATTCTTTCAATGCATTTAATAGCTTTGCTTTACTTAATTTGTTGTTTAATTTTAAAATTAAAAAAGAATCTCCACTTTTAAAAGAAGAATTTAGCGGACTGAAATCATTTACAAAATACTTTTCAATATTCTTTAATAAGATATTTTTTATATTGTTTACTTCAATTTCATTTTCCCCAAATTCATGAACCAAAAATTTTCCCTGTCCAAAAAGGTTTTCACTTATTTCCTCAATAAATATTCTTTTATTTATTATTATTTCATTATAAACTTTATCGAAAAGTCTGTAAATTTTATGAATATCATGACAATATACACCATCAAAAACCAAAGCCATTCCAAAAAAAGCACCTGATCGTTCTGAACATGAAAAAAGGTTGTATTTCAAATAAGTATATGAAACTTGATTATAATGAGCACGATGTACCGTTAACTTCGTATTCTCTTTGCTTGCATCATAAAATAATTGAAAATAGCTAATCTCGTCAACATTACCTTGATACAAATTAAAACCGTCAGGCACCCCAAAAATATAAAATCTTGGTAAAGTCATATTAGAAAATTAGAACCAACTTCCATTAATTGTTTTCAATATTGCATTCCATAAAGCAGTAGGATATTTATCATTTCCTTGATTATAAGTGAATCCAGTTCGTCCTTCTTCGAGTTTATTAAATTTTCCCGCAGAGAATACAACAAAATTAAAGTTATATTTCTTAAACCAATTTAAAATAGGTGTTTTATTTATATACTTATCGAATATTCCTTCATATTGATTTTTTATGTCAACAAAAAATTGTTTGATATTTGGGTTTCCTTGGGACATAAGTGCTGTGTGCAAGTCTGCTTTATGACAGGTAAATATTATTCTGTCTTTTGTATTAATAAGGTGTTCCATTTCAATTATTTTATTTGCATAATTATTTCTCACTTCTACATCTTTCCATCCTTTTTCAACAATAAAAACCCAAGTTTTTTGGTTATCAATATTGAGAATTTCATTTATATATCTAGGAAATGGCATATTAGGCTTACTTTCATCAAAATAATGCTCACCAGGTGCTTCTAAAATTTGACAAACAGGTTCACCAAATCTATTCATTACTTTAACCAACATAAAATTAATTACAGGTGTTCCATTTTCTGAAATATCATTGCTATTAACATTTTTATTAAACTCATCACACATTTTTTGGTAATGCTTTGATTTACTTGGTCTAAAAATACGATCAGGTTCAACTTGATATCCATGCTTCCGAAGATACCGTGTTAAACGTATCAAAGTCATAGTCTTTCCTGAAGTTCTAGCACCAAATAAAATTATTACTGGTGAAGGATCAGCTATCACCACCTCTATAGAATTTGGAAACTCTAAGCTTTCCTCCTCAGAAGATGTTTTTTCTTTTGGTTGGTCAATATTTCCTAGTAGTACTTCATCTTTATTATCAACTTCAACTGATTGACCTTTGTCATCATTTAGTGTCAAATCAAATTCATCTATTTTATTCATCGTTCAAAAATTTAGTTATTTATCAAAATTCATCTTTTTTAAAAGCAATTCCAAAGAAAATAAAACCAGCAATATCAACTAAAGCTGCAATTAAAATCCAAAATATAAAACCACGACCTGTGTATTTTCCATTAAAAAAATCTTTCCATACTTCGATAACACTATGCATTTTTTCAGTTCTAGATACACCCGAAAAGGCTTTTTTGTCTTCTTTCGCAAGTTTCAATTTATCTGAATGAGTTTTATCAAATTCATTAATGAGAACATCACTGTAATTATCAATAATTTTATAAGATTGAGATAAAACAATACCAGTTTTTTCTGAAGGCTCACCATTTTTATTTGGCATTGCTTGAAGTTTATTCTGGACAGATTGAATTTCAGCTATAAGCTTTTTTATCTGAGGTTTGTCTAAGGCATTATTCACATTGGTAATGCGTTGATTATAAACATTTTCTATTTTCGATTCAACCATTTTATCAATTTGATTGCCCATAGCCACTATCAACTCTTGCCTCCCACTATGAGTATTTGCACGAAGCCTTAACCTTTGAATTTTTCCTAATTCAGCTTCAATTTCAATGATCACTGCTTCTGCTTTATCTGCCCACCCAAGATTTCCTGGATTGTTAATTTCAGCTGCAAATTTTGAAAACATAGCATTTATTTTATGTCTGAAATCTGCCTTCTCCTGATCAATTATTTTCTTTGCATCCCCTTCATTTTCTAAATTCTGTAGTTTCGATTTGGTTTCGGTTAAATCCCGAACTAAAACATCATTGATTACAGATTTATAGAAAAATGTATGCGTATTTGTAGGTAAACTAAATAATATCCAAAATACTACTAACATTATTGTCCCACCTATAAGTTGCCACCCCCTATAATCAACTCTAATATTTTGATTGAAACTTGTTACAATTAACTTGGATCCAATCGAAGCAAGTACAAAAAATCCAATAGTTGCAATCCAGAAAATTGGGATTGGCCAAGTAGGAAGTAACATATGTAGAGATTCTACTGTAGCCCAACAACTTATAAACATGAATGCAATAAAGGCTAACATTGAGAATACTTTTAAAAATTTACTCTGATCCATTATATTTAGTTTAATAATACATTAAGAAAATCTATCTGATTAATCATTCTTATATATAAATTATATATTGAATAAGACATATTTATTTAACATTTAAAAATCTAAAAAAATTCCTTTAAAAACACTACCCATAATATATCCTAATAAATTATTGACCAAGTAGTATTATTTCTCACTGATTATCAACACTTTAATACTTTATTAATAATCGTTCTAAACTTTTCCAAACAAAAAAGTAGTTTATTATTTTAATAAATTAATATAACTTTATTTTTTAAATTATACTTAATACCCTAAAAAAACTGATACGTTTATTACTTCATTTAATTAAAAAACAACTTACATAGTTTTGTAATATCAAACATTTGATTGAAAACACCAAAATAAACTACCTCATTTCCTCTCTGAAATTAATAATTGCTTGTTTTGTAAATAGATAAGAAAATAAAATTTTCACTTTTTGAATCCAAATTGAAAGATAATACTGAATATTTGTTTTTGATTTCATTTTTAAAATCGCTGTCTTTAGGATTGGTTATCAGCAAATTAGCAGTAAAAAGAAATAAAATATATTATATAATTCCCAAAGATTTTGTTTTTTTCTTCCATACCAAAATGTTACATTTTAAAATCTCTAATTATCTTTTTTTTATTTTAAAGTAAAGCGAAATTCAATGGGCAAATGATCTGAATATGAATTTCTTTTCCATATTACATCTTCACACTTACCATCTTTGATAAAATCTATTACTTTAACAGATTTCATTTTAAAATTTTTTAACTTAAAAATTATATTATCTTCTCCCCTGCTAAGATAATTTCCATTTTCACAATTTCTCTTTAAGGTAGTTTTTTGTCCTTTAATACAATAATTATATCCTTTATTTTTTATATCATAGAATGCTTTATCCTTTATATTTAAATTCATATCTCCAGCCCATATTAAATTTTCAAAATCTTTAGAAATTATCCATTTACTTATAGCTTTGATCTCAGCTCGCTCAGGATAATTTTTTGTATGTGTAGTCGCATGATAATTCAAAAACATTAATTTCCTTTTTTTAACCTCCAGTTGCAAATAGTGTGGCTCTCGTTCGACTATTGTTTCCAATTCTTTAATCAATGATACGTTTCTTTGACATAATTTAATTTTTTTGGTTTTCCAAATCAAAGCATATCTTTCACTTTTGAAAGATGAAGTACTTTTCGTAGGATTACTGACAATATAGTCCCATTTTGCACCCATTCGATTCAATTGGTCAACCAATCTTGCTACTGCTTGAGCTCCTCCGGAGTCCTTTGCTACTACTTCCTGAATCGCAACAATATCAGCATGTTTTACTAATTTTGCTATTCTAAAGATTTCGTCATTATCTCTGGATTTTCCAAAATCTTTAATGTTCCATGAAATAAGTATGAATTCATTTTGAACTTTTCCAAAACTTAAAGCAAAAATAAACCCAATTTTTAATAAATTAATGAACATTTTAAAGAATACCTTAGAACAATTTCGTCCAATCGCAAACTTAATTATTTATAGATTTACAAAAAAATTTTTCGTTAAAAACTGATGCAATTTATTTATAGACTAATTTAATTTAAAAAATTGGGAATTATAACTGTCTTCCCCTTTATCAGATCCGTTTCCCTATATTTGTATTTTAATTCATAAATGAATTGAAGTAGGAGAATTAACACATTTTTCACTTAATGGCTTTCCATCAACCTTTTTATTGGCAAGTTTGTGAAAGAGTTCAAATTTGAATTCTGCTTCGTTATGATATTCCCACTGACCGATAGCATAGGCTTCATAAGTAGCTTCATTTATTAATTCAGTCATAGATTGTTGGTTCACAGTGTATTTTTGCAAATGATATGAGTTTATTCTAATTGAGATGGATAGGAATCCAATGAAAAAATTGGCAGTAACAAAATTAGTGATCTGATTTTTAATTAACAAATTTAATTATACTAATTATTTTATTATTTCATTTTCCTCAATATGTGATTGATTGACAGTTGGTTCAAAATCTATCAATTCAAATAATTAAAAAAATTCTTTTAATTCTTTTCAAATAATTTTTTCATATATAAAAAATAGTTATATCTTTGCATCAACAAAACAAATAACAAATATTGAGCAAGACTGATTGATGAATCAGGTATTTTATTAATTTGTTAAATTTGTTTGTTTTGATTTTATTATATTTATTTATTTCATTTATTTATCTCTCTGGTGATTCCTTAATTCATTTAGGAGAGAATTTATATTTATTTAATTTTATTTTATTAGGGGTAAATCCCTTTTGCTTTTTTGACTGTCCCTCCACGCTTTTTAAGATATATTACATACTGATTGATATATTAACTATGGTGCTAAGGCACGTAAATAATTGCATTATGCTTATGCTTATAGTTACAGAACATATTGTTCAGGTACTAAAAACAGCAATGTCTGCTGATAAAACTGCTATGTCTGCCGGTAAGTATAGCTTGTCGGTTGGGAAAACAGGCATGTCAGTTCTGTGTGATAGCTATTTCGTTGGGTGGATTGCAATGCCGGTTGCATATTTTGGCTTGCCTTTTACATATTATCGGGCTTCAGACATGAGGATGGGTAAAGCCGTGCACTTATGTTATCGTTCAGCTCTGTGTGCTTCTCATTCAGATACGAAAACAGGCAATCCGGTTGTGTGTGATGCCTTGCCGGATTTATCATTTACTGGTCTTATTCTAAATTATCCAAATCAGGAATTTAAAAAATATCTTGGTGAAAGCAACAATGGGCTAATTAATATCAACCGCGACTACAACAAAACCGCAGGTATTCTACACTTAAAATTAACTAATGAAATTAAATTATTTTATATATTAACTTTGCAAATATTAATGAATAAACAATATTTTTTAACCTTTAAAACATTGGCAATATGAACTTAAAATTCAGTTTGAGTCCAATGCATCCATATCATCCCCCGTGATGAAGATGCACAGAACAAGTGAATTGAGGTTGATTAAAGTAAATAATTTTTATCAGGTTGATAATTCAGATTTACATATTTAAGCATCCTCAGGAAAATATTTTTATAATCTCTAAAATCTTTTAACATGTCAAAATAAGCATGACATTTGCCGAAAAACTTCGTCGTTCTCAGGATTTATACAAATTGCTGGAAGGATTTGAAGCCTACACCCCTCCGCGGGAGGAAGAAAGCCTGACAGGCTTTAAGCTATTTATCGATCTATTATCACAATCCAATCAGAATGTAATTTCTCATCAGCAGGATTACAGAAATTGGGTGAATAAGAGAAAAGAAACATTTTTGCATGGAGATAAATCCATCAGACAAATGATCCATTCTCTGAGATCTGTGATAATATCACAATACGGGGCCAATTCGAAAGAAAAGGCACAGATCGATACAATAGTCAATGCAATACGATACACGAAGGTATCACTGACTTCTCAGGAAAATCAAACTCCTGATCAGGTGAAATCATATACCCTGGGTAATCAATCGTATGGCACCTACACAAAGAGTTTTCATGATATTGTGACTTTCATAAGCGGATTGGATAAATATCAACCCGGCAATGATGAGTTTAAGCTTGAAAACCTCAATACCATTCTTACAAATCTCAATCTATTGAATGATACTGTCGTTCAGAAATATTCTGATATGCAGAATTCCAAAAGGGAGAGAAAGAATCTTTATGTAGAATTAAAGGATAGGGTGAAAAGGATTAAATCCTATGTTCGCTCAAAATATGGAACGAACTCTCCCGAATACGGGAAAATTCGTTCCTTACCTTTCTAATTTGTCATAAATGACGCCTCGAATGTTCGGCAAACACTTGCTCTGTTTGCCGGGCATTCTTTTAAAAAAATATTATATCTTACAATGTTTTCGGGAATGAGCCGTCAAAGTTATACCTTCTCATCTTAATTCACAACAATATCTCCACTTTTTTTCAATATCATCCTGATATTCCTTCATTTTTATATCATATCTTCCTGGCATCAAACATTCAGCACCGCATCTCAATTGTAAATTGGTAATTCGTAATTTACCCCTTGTAGCCAGTTCCAGCTTAACAGGATGACCCTCCTACCCTTTTATCTTTTCCGTTTTCTCTTTGCATACCAACTTTATTCCCGATATAACCATTTCCTTATCAACAGCTTTACACATATCGTAGATTGTCAGCAAAGCTATGCTTACTGATGTGAGAGCTTCCATTTCTACCCCAGTCTGACCGATGCATTTTGTGGTTGCTGTGACTTTAACACCTTTATCTGTAGTTTCAGCAAAAACTTCAACTTTGCTCAGGTTTAGCTGGTGACATAATGGGATCAGTTCCGATGTTTTCTTTGCTGCTGTAATACCGGCAAATTCAGCAATAGATAGCACATCTCCTTTTTTAATTATATTTTCCCTGATCATCCTGACAGTATCTGACTGCAATAAAATGTACCCTTCAGCTACAGCCTTTCGCTCACTGTCGGGCTTTCCTCCAACATCAACCATGTTTGCCCTGCCTGATTTGTCAATATGTGAAAATTCTTTGTTTTCCATTTTAACCTCCGATATTATAAAAATTACCAAGTAAACTTTTTGATCCCTTCTCAGGTTTAAATTCTATAGCTTTGAGTATAGCTTCCTTAGCTCCCAATATTCTTACGTTGTATATATCATCAGAGAACAGACATGGCTTAATAAAACCATTTGCCGTCAGGCGTATCCTGTTGCATATCCTGCAATTTCCACCGGTGCCACCTTCAACAATAGAAAATTCACCATTCTGAAGATTCATTTTTGAAATAAACCTGATTTCCAAACCATTCTTTTCAGCAAATCGGATCAGATTTTCTTTTTTTTCATTATCATCCTTATCAAAAATTACGGTATTCAATTTGACAGGATTCAGTCCTGCCTTTTTTGCACTTTCAATTCCGCGAAAAACTTTAATGATATCTCCACCCCTTGTAATCCGTGCATATTCTTCCGGATCAAGTGTGTCAAGGCTGATATTTATCCGCATCAATCCGGCATCTTTTAGCTTGTGAGCATGATCCTCCAGTAAAATCCCGTTTGTGGTCATACCAATATCTTCTATTTCAGGTATTTTTGCTATTGCTTCAACAAGATATTCAATCCCCTTTCTCACCAAAGGTTCTCCTCCGGTAATTTTTATTTTTCTCACTCCCAATTCGACCCCTGCCCTGCACACTTCAATTATTTCATCATAGCTTAAAATATCTTCATGCCGTACAAGTTTGATGCCTTCTTCGGGCATACAATAAACACACCGCAAGTCGCATCTATCAGTAACTGAAATTCTTAAATATGTTATATTTCTTTTATATCTGTCTAACATAAACAATTTCTCCTGCTGATTTTTCAAATACACCTTCTTCAAGTGTAATTATTCCAAAGGCTTCAGAATATGAGTTCAGGTGTGCAGAACCATGGTAATCGATTGGTTTGACTGTATCCGGACCATATAACTTAACCGGATAATAAGACCGTCTCAATGCCTTTTTCCTTGAAATTTTTTCACTTAGCCTGAAAGGGAATAAACCCGGAGTAAAATCATTTCCCATGATCTTGAATAGAAATGGTTTTACAATTGTTTCAAATAACACAAGTCCGGAAACAGGATTTCCAGGCATCCCGAAACAGAATTTCCTGTTGTCGGTAGCATATACCAAAGGCCTTCCTGGTTGAGCTGCAATACTCTCAAACTTCACTTCCAGTCCTGAATTTTTTATAGCAGGAGCTACATAATCAAAGTCTCCCATAGACACTCCACCTGTAATTATCAATACATCATTGAGGGATAACATCTTATTGATGGTTTGGGAAACTATTTCATAATTATCCTCAACAATGCCATAATAATCAGGAGTCAAACCGAGCGAATGACAATAATTGATCAGTTGTGCAGCATTGGAATTATATATCTGACCTTCCGACAGGGGATTCCCTGGTTCCACTATCTCATCACCCGTAACTACAATACCTACTTTTGCTTTTTTAAAGACTTCAACTTCAGGATATCCTAATGTTGCCAGGATTCCACAATGAAATGGTTTTAAAACAGTACCTTTTTTCAATACTCTGTCTCCAATTTTTATATCTTCTCCTTTGGGTGATATATTTTCAGAGGTTTTTTTATTGCTGATTTTTAATTTATTATTGAAAATCTCAACTTCCTCGACCATTACAACAATTTCAGTACCTTCAGGGACCGGAGCACCTGTCATTATCTTAACACTATGTCCAGGGAGGATTTTATATCGATCTTGATCTCCTGCAGCTAGTATACCATCTATTATAAGTTCATTATTAATATCTTCTCTCAAACAAGCATAACCATCCACCATACTTTTATCGAAAGGTGGCATATTGATGTCTGAATATATATCTGCTGACAAAATACGGTTCACACTGCTATTTACAGGTATGATTTCTGTTCCGGTGCAAAAATCTGTATTCAGTACTATATCAAGAGCTTCAGAATGAGAGATCATAACAATTTTTTACAAAAATATAAATTCATTTTGATTTGGTTATATTTGACACTAATATTATGAGAAGGTAAAGTGTGGATGAAACTCATTAACCCTATATTAATAGTCTAATACTCCGAAGGAGTTTAATTTCAATAACCATGAGTAATCCCATGTAAAAAAAGAAAGTCCTTCAACAACTCTGAAGGAGTTGAACGAAATATCTTCAAGTTTGGGTAAATAACTCACCCCTGTTCAAATCATAAAAAAAAAAACAAATCGGACTTCATTATTCCTGGTTCATTATTCTCTATTAAAAATTACAATTTCCATATTAAGTCAAAAAATGCAAAGATTTTAGATATAAAAAAAATATAATCTAAAACTCCGAAGGAGTTTAACATCAATAACCATGGGTGAAACCCGTGGGAAAGAAATAAAGTCAGTCCACAACTCTGAAGGAGTTGAACGATTAGACAACTATTGCTTCGTTTTTATTACAATCAATTAGTATTTTGCCGATTTTAACGTCAAATTTTAAAGAAAATCTGAACATTTTCATAAAACTTTTGTTTGTTGAAAATAACAATTATATATTATACTAAAAATTAATAACTAACAATTTTAAAATGAGAAAAATTAATTATTTATTGACATTGATGTTAATTATGGTGCTGAGCACAATTGCATGCAATCAATCTACTAAAAATGCCGGAGGATTTAATATTGGGGGAACAGTAGAAGGACTTAAGGGCAATCAGTTATTCTTTGAAAGGCTTAGCCTGACAGGACAAACAGTAAACCTAAGTGAGGTAACTGCAAAAGACGATAAGCTGGAAATTAAGCTTGATTCAAATCCGGGAACAGGATATTACAGAGTGAGATCTGGCAGAAACGCAGTTTTCTTTATTCTGGACGGGACAGAAAAGCAAATTGAAATCACCGGAACCTATGCAAATTTCAACAACAATTTTGCCACTGTGAAAGGATCAGCTTTTACTGATAAATTCATGAATACTATGAATGCTGCCAAGGAAGGCAAAATAGATGTTAACAGCCTTGGAGAATTAGCTAAAAATGAAGATCCTCTTGTAGGAGCTATGATACTGGCAAATGTATTCAGTTTCAGGCCTGAATATGCAGCAATGCATGAGCAAGTAAGCATAAATATGACAAATAAATATCCCAACCTGTATCTGAGTAAGGATTATGCCGGTCTAGTACAACAAATGCAGCAGCAACAGGCAGGTGCTGCAGCCATGGAAAAAATTCAGGTTGGCAAACCAGCTCCGGAAATTGCCATGCCGGATATTAACGGTAAGATCAGAAAGCTTTCCGAGCTGAAAGGCAAGATAGTTTTAATTGATTTTTGGGCAAGCTGGTGTGGACCGTGCATAAGATCATTTCCTGAGTTGACTGCAACTTATGAAAAATATAAGAATAAAGGATTTACAGTATATAGTGTTTCTCTGGATGGAATTGACGATAGATCCGCAGCAAGATATCCTGATGCTGCGTCACTGCAGGCTGCAAAGGAATCCCATAAGACAAAATGGATAGCTGCAATAGAGAAGAATAATCTGAGTTGGGATTACCATGTTAGTGAACTGGATAAGTGGGATTGCAAAGCAGCAAAAAACTATGGAGTCGAATCAATACCAAAAACATTCCTGGTAGATAAAAAAGGAAATATAGCTGCTATAAATCCAAGATTCAATCTTGAAGAAGCCATTGAAAAAGTGCTGGCAAACGAATAGTTTACAGATGAAAAAAGTATAATTAAAAAAGCTGCCTTTGGTTTAAGGGCAGCTTTTTTATATTTGCAGTACATTTTCATAAATAATTCAATTATGACAGACAACATGATCAAAAAATGGTATGGAGCAGCTTTGATTTTCTTTTTATTTATAGCTCTTGAAGGATTGATTATCAGATGGTTACCATTTCAGATTAATATTGAAAATAAAAACTATTACAATATCCTCCAATCTCATTCACATACAAGTTTTTTAGGGTGGGTTTTGGTTGCACTATTGTTATTTATCATTTTTGATTTCAGATTAGAATTATTTAGAAAAAAATCCAGTACAAATATATTTCTTTCCATTTTTTGTTTAATAGTGATAATGTCAGGCATTAGTTTTGTCTTGTCCGGTTATAGTGTCATTTCAATTGTGTCTCTGGTTGTATTTCTTTTGGTGAGTTATTACGGTTTTTACAAATTATTAAAGGAAATTGATAGAATTGAGAATAGACATAACAGTCAGATTTATGTAGTTTTCATCAGAGCTGCAATAATTTTTTACTTCATTTCAAGCCTCTCTACATGGGTATTGCCTGTGTTAATAGTGACTGATCTCAAAAAATCACCATTTTATTTTTATAATATCTATTTTTATCTACATTTTCTCATAAATGGATTTATAACATTCGTCATATTATCAATTTTCCTTAAAAACTCGAACCATTCAGGAAGCACAAAAGAAAAAAAACTTACATATAAGATATTCATTTTGCTGATAACTGGCACTATACTTACTTATTCCGGTTCATTGCTCTGGAACAAAGTACCGCTCATCTTCAACATACTCAATTTTACAGGAGCTTTGCTTATATTAGTTCCAATTATATATTTTACAGGATTTGTGTCGGAATATCTCAGAAAAGCAATGCTTGCAGAAAAATTGCTTTTCATCATAGCCTGGATTTCTCTGATCATTAAAGTTTTATTGCAATTAAGTCAGTTATTACCATTTCTGGCAGAAGCCAGTTATATTCTTAGAGGACAGTTGATTGTCGGATATATGCATCTTGTAACTCTTGGATTTATCAGTTCATTTATCATCAGTTATGCCTTCAGGATAGGATTGTTTAAGAATTCCAAATCGAACACATTAATAATTTCCCTCTATATTATCTCACTTTTGCTTACAGAGCTAACACTGTTCACACATGGCACATTGATGATTTTCGGTATTTATGCCCTTAGTCCGTTTTTCAATCTGCTAATGTTGCTATTCACTATACCTCTGGCTTTTTCCATTTTTTCACTGTCAATAAATTTTTTCATTGATTATATGAAAAGAAAGAGAAGTCCTGAAGTCAGGTAAGTGATTGAGAACATCAAGCTTAGCTCCAAGCCTGGGATATGGCTTCAGTTTGAACTATTAATTTAAAATATGAACTGTTTATTTGTTTTTTTCTTTGTCTGCATTAATTTAGCGAAATAATTGATGTGTAATCAACCAATATTAAAATCAAAGGATATGTTGATCAAAATTCTTAACAGGAAATTATTATATATTTTGATATTTATAGTTTCTTCTGCACTAAATATATTTGCTCAAAATGCTTTAGTAGGTCCCGGTTTTTCTACCGGATGGGGAGGAGGAGTATGTCCGACAGGAAATACAAATTTTAACTATTTTTCAAATAGTTTTGGTTCAAGTTTTGGTGGAGTATTTTCTGCAAATGGTACAGGTGACCAGTATTTCAGATTCGGAATCGATTGGAGCAGTACAACTGCACAAAGTACCATAACAATCGGAAGCGATGTTATTGTTGCTCCCAATACTGAATATACTCTGAATCCAAATTGTACAACAAGTGGTGCCTTAAAATACAATGTACCCAATATCAGCTATAAATATGCCTTTAAAACTTTCAATGCAGGTACTAATCCTTCAGGAAAATTTATTTTTTTTGAAATTCAGGGAGATGCCAGAAATGTACTGTCTGTAAGTCAGGTGCCGATAGCATCTAATGTGGGTGCTTCATCACCAGTGACTGTAACTGCGATTTTAAATGATAATCTCAATTCTGGTCAGGGTATATATCTCAGGTATACAACAAACAACTGGACAAATTCAACTATTATTGGAATGACTGGCTCCGGCACATCATATACAGGTGTAATTCCATCACAGGCACCCGGTACAATTGTTAGTTATTATATATTGACTTCGGGTTCTGGTTTAACTATTGCACACGAAAATGCTGACTGGTATTCAATCAATGGGAATACAAACAATGGCAGCAATTATTCATATACTGTTCTTTCTGGAGCCATCACAGTAACCCCGGCCTTTCCTACTGACAATGAGCAGGTAACAATTGGCTTTGATGCTTCCGGTACCACACTTGCAGGTTCTGCTAAAGTATATCTGCACTCCGGAGTATCCACCAAACAGAGCTCTCCTACCTCATTCGATTATGCTAAAGGAAACTGGGGTCAGGATGATGGTGTTGGTGAAATGACAAATACAGGAGGGAATAACTGGCAAATAACTATAAGCCCCGGATTAAGAGTTTTTTACCAGGTTCCCGAAGATAAAGATATTTTTGGATTAAATTTTCTTTTCAGGAATGCACAGGGGAATATAAAAGTCGATAATAATGGTCAAAATTATTTCAATGCAGTCAATCCGGGAAATTATTTTACAATTACTTCACCATTAAATCCTGTATATTTTGGTGAAGTAGGACAGAGCCTTATCCATACTGCTGCTGCAAATACAGCTCCTTCGACCTGGACATTAATAGAAATTGATACCTTGACAGGTAATCTAATTGCAACTTTAGCTACACAAAATGGAAATACTGCTTTTTCACACACAATAAATATTACAAATACAATAAAAAGGAAATTTAAACTCACTGCTGATTTTAATACTGGCAGTAAATTTAAAACATTCTCTATTAAGGGATACAATCCTGTAGAAATTACTTCAAGACCCTCCTGGACTAAGCCAGGCATCAATTATCATTCTTCAGACTCTACAAAAGTCACACTTGTGCTACATGCTCCAACCTTTACAATATATAAAAAAGGTACCGGAATTCAATCCGGAACTGGAAATACAACTCCAAAAAACGTTGCTTATGTCATAGGTGACTTTAACAACTGGACAACTACTGAAAGCTATAAGTTAAAAAGAGACAGGGATGGTTGGGATGGCACAACTGACGCTGACAATGATGGTGACAGAGGGGATTACTGGTGGATAGAATTGTCCGGCTTGAATCCAGGACAGGAATATGTGTTTCAATACCTTATTGACGGAGAATTGCAGGTAGCTGATCCATATGCCCATAAGATCTCAGACCCTGATGACCAGTATATACCACAATCAACTTACCCTGATCTGATCGATTACAGATCGCAGGCTTCAGACAGAGCATCTGTATTGCAGACAGATCAGCAGGCATTTAACTGGACAGCAGATCCATTCACAAAACCTTCAGTCAATGATCTGAATATCTACGAACTCCATTTCAGGGATTTTACCGATGAAGGCACTTATCTTGCAGCCATAGAAAAACTGGATTATATAAAAGGATTAGGTATCAATGCTATTCATGTTATGCCGGTTTCAGAATTTGAAGGAAATTCGAGCTGGGGCTATAATCCAAACTTTTATTTTGCACCAGACAAGGCTTATGGCACAGCGAATGATCTGAAAAAATTTATTGATGAATGTCACAAAAGAAAGATACAGATTTTCAATGATATGGTGCTCAATCATGCATTTTATAGCAATGTGATGGCAAAAATGTACTGGAACAGCACTTTAAACCAGCCTGCTAATGAAAATCCCTGGTTCAACCCTGTACATAAAATGATCTATGATCAAAATGGCCACTGGGGAGCGGACTGGAATCATGAAAGCGAACATACCCAAAATATGGTAGACAGAATACTGGATTACTGGCTACAGGAATTCAAATTTGATGGTTTCAGATTTGATTTTACCAAGGGCTTTGGACAGACAGCTCCGGATCCGGCTGATCCCTGGGCAGGATCTAAAGACCAGGATAGAATTGATCTTTTATGGAGAATTGCAAATGGCATGAAAACAAGAAATCCCGGATCAGTTGTTATTTTCGAACATCTTGCCGACTACGATGAAGAAAATGACCTTGCAGATCTGGGAATTTTGATGTGGAGTGGTGTTGGTCATCACAATGCGGTTAAAAATTTTATTCTCGGATGGAATGGTGATGATACTAATATATATAGCAGTGGAGTTTATAATTCTCCGGCTAAAGGATTTACTTATGCCAATCTGATGAGTTATGCAGAAAGCCACGATGAACAAAGACAAGGTTTTGAGGTAAAATCCTATTTTAATTGGAGCGCATTTGCAGGACCAAAAACTACTGCTGCTGATTCAATCAATGCGATCATCGACCGGTTAAAGATTGGGCTTGGGTTCAATCTGCTTCTTCCGGGCCCCAGAATGCTATGGGAATTTCAGGAACTCGGATATGATATCAGTATTGACTTTAATGGCAGAACCGGAGAAAAACCCGTCAAATGGGAGTATTATGATAACCTGAAAAGGAAACAGATTTATACACTTATTTCCAGGATCATGAAACTAAGAAATAATTATGCCCTGTATTCTACACCTCCTGATTATGGAAACATTGGATCCGGAGCAGGAAATATTACAACACCGAGAGTTATGAGACTATCTTCATCCGATGGCAAACATGTTATAATTGTTGCAAATCTTGACCCTGCTGCTGCACATGATGCTTATCCCAATTTTGATGTTACCGGAACATGGTATAAGTATAACGGAGATCCAGGTCTTGATGGCACTTCTTTTGTGGTTACTAATACAGGTGCTCCCTATAACCTCTCTTTTTCGGAAATGCTGATCTTTACCAACTTTAAAATAGATAAATGTACGGATGTAAGAAATACCTCTGATACAGGTGAGAATTCACTGCGCGAAGCTATAAATTGTGCAAATGACGGAGAAACTGTTACAATCGAGTATCCTGTTTACAACCAGACAATAACACTTGCATCACCCATAAATATTGATAAAAACTTAACTATAAATGGATTCCCGTCAAAAAAAGTTAGCATTGATGGTTCAGCATATAACAGTGGTGTTTTCAGTATTTCTACAGGCAAATCAGTAACAATTAACGGAATGAAAATAAACTGCAGTCTGGGAAATGCAGATGGCAGGTGCATTATTAACAACGGGATCCTTGAAATGGACAATCTGGAATTGAATGACACCAACAGCACTTCCGGAGGCAGTACTTTATTAAATACTGGTACAGGCACAATCACTATTTCAAATACTGTTGAAATAAAAAAGTAGAATTTAGATAAATTTTTATTTGAGTTTCTGTCCAAATTGTCAATAAAACAAAAACTTTTATTTATTATATCTCATTTTAAAATCAGGAATAAGTAAATAGAATAAGAACAAAAAGCCTATGGAAGATGAAATCAATACTTTGAATGATTGGGAAGATGATTCAGAATATGATTTTGGAATATTCTTTGACGAATTTATGCATCATTCTTTATCCCCTGTGATTAAAAGGTTTTTAAATGAGTATTACGGTGAGCTGATTTATAACCTCCAGACAAAGACTTATCTTGAAATAGAAAAAGTGATAAGAGAAGATTTTATCTATGCCGATGAGATACCAGACATTTTTTACAGGTACTGCACAATTAAAGATCCTGCTGAATTTGATAAAGCATTTGAAAATTACACACCTTCAAAAACACCTGTACCATGGCCTAAGCAGGAGCTATGGTTTGACAAAGAATTAAATCAGGATGATAATGATGGTTCTGGTGATTCATTTCTTGATTATACACACCCTGACGACTTAAGTGAAGAGGAGTTAAAGGCAAAGGAATTAATCGATCTTATAGATGAAATGGCAAGTGATACACGAAGATCTGCTAATTTTATGAAATCCGGTTACGAGATAATCATGAAAGAATGCCAGCTATTTTTAGAAAAAAATACTCCCTTTGATTTATCAGTTTTATCCCATGAAGGTTTTCTGGAACTTCAGGAGCAATTGAATTTGATGATTGAAACACTATTAGAAGATGTGGGCGAAGTGATAAGCGGAGATTTAAATGGAGAAGTTGGTTAAAAATTAAAGTTCAGGACAGTGCGATCCCGACATTTATCGTCGGGATTGCTTCTTTTTGAACCCTGTGCTGACTGTCAACGTCAGTAGGATCAAAAAGAAGATAAACTTTAATTCAAATATCGATTTTAATAAAACTAAAAATGGGTCAATATAATTTCATTCAATTTATGATATAATTTTTTAATTAATTAAGGCATATGAACTTTTTAAAGTTTCATTTTCAAACAACTTCATTTTAAATAACAATTTTAAAAAATTTAAATCTTTTATTTTCTGACTTTTATCACAATTTTTTAAAAATATAAAAACCATGAAACACATTCTGACATTCATTTTGATACAAATTTTCTTGACCACTTATGGACAGTTAAGTATTAAAGAAGTGGACAAATCATTAGCTAAGATCAATGCAAATCTTTATGCGTCAAAATACGAGGTTTCCAATAGTCAGTACCTTGCATTTATTCATTCATTGATGGAAGCAAACCTGGATGAAAAACTGGCAATTGCTCAAATCGACTCTTCAATGTGGCTTGATGAATCGGGATCCAACAAACCCTTCGTCAGTTATTACCATACCCACCCTGCCTTTAAAGACTATCCGGTTTTAAACATCAGGCATGATGCTGCGATGTTGTTTTGCGAATGGCTGACCAATGAATATAATTCCAATCCCAAAAGAAAATTCAGGAAAGTAAATTTCAGATTACCAACCGAAAAGGAATGGATGATTGCAGCTCGGGGTGGCAACAATACGGCTGTCTACCCATGGCAACGAAATGGATTAAAAGACAAAAAAGGACATTATATGTGCAATTTTGCCAGGTCCGTTGATGATTTAAAAGAAGTTTCCGGATTAAACTCTTCATCAATAACCTCTCCTGTAAAATCTTTTTTACCAAACAAATATGGCATGTACAATATGAGTGGAAATGTTGCAGAAATGCTGAATGTCAGCAATATAGTTAAAGGTGGTAGCTGGTTGGACTCTCCGGAATTAACTAAAATTGCAAATAAACAAAGCTATGACGGAAGTCCGAAGAATTCAGTCGGCTTCAGGTACTTTGTTGAAATAATTGATAAATGAGCATTTAATCCTGAGCTTGAAAAAATACTGACAAATCTCTATATAATAACAAACTTCTATCAGAAGTCTGTAAGTAAAAAAAATCAAAAAATAATTGATGATTTAAAAGACATTCTTTATCTTTGAAAAATATATTCAGGAAAGTGAACTAGTAAAAAAGAAATGAGATAAATGGGAAAACTCCCATATTTCCAGTTTTAATTTAAACAGACTGGAACAATAGAAAGTAATGAACAATGTAAAAAAAGGAATTATGAACAAAGTTGTAATTATTATGGGATCCAAAGCAGACCTTGATTGGGCTAATCAAATTAGCAGCGTATTGAAGAGTTTTGAAATCGAATCAGTAAGCAGAATCGCTTCAGCACACAAAGTACCGTTAAAATGTTACGATTTGATTAAGCAATACGAAAAAGAAAATGTAGTTTTTATAACTATTGCTGGAATGAGCAATGCATTAAGCGGATTTACGGATGCTCAAACCTATTGTCCTGTGATTGCATGTCCACCATATAGTGAAAAATTTGGGGGAAATGACATTTATTCAAGTATCAGAATGCCTTCAGGAGTGGCACCATTAACAGTTATTAGTCCTGAAAATGCGGCAATTGCAGCATTGAAAATTATTGGATTGTCAAATCCGGAAATTCAGAACAAAATATCTAAGTATCAGGAAAAAAAACGTATAGAACTGGAAGAAGCAGATAAAAGTATTCAGAACTAATTAAAGCACGGAAGACATTATTTGGGATGGTAAGCGAACAGGAAATCAGATATGCAGCTGAAATAATAAAACAAGGTGGTTTAGTAGCCTTCCCAACCGAAACAGTTTATGGCTTAGGAGCTAATGCTCTTAATCCTTTGGCTGTTGCCAGAATTTTTACATCCAAAGAACGTCCTTCTTTCGACCCACTGATTGTTCATATTGCTTCTATTGCCGATTTGGAAATTTTGGCAGAAAAACTTGATGACCGCGTTTACATATTAGCCGATAAGTTCTGGCCGGGACCATTAACCATAGTCTTGCCAAAAAGCAAAATTGTTCCTGATATTGTCACTTCCGGTTTGAATACAGTAGGAATTCGAATGCCAGACAATCGAATAGCACTTGAGCTGATAAAACATGCCGGGTGTCCGATTGCTGCACCAAGTGCAAACAAATTTGGCAGGATAAGCCCTACAAAAGCCCAGCACGTAAAAAAACAGCTTCCTGACATTGATTGTATCTTAGACGGAGGCTCAACAACTATAGGAATAGAATCAACTGTTATAACTCTGCATTCAGATGGTTTTGTAATTTTACGACAAGGTAAAATAACAAAAGAAGATTTGGAAAAAGTATTGCCATATTCGAAACAAGATATCGACCAAAACGAGATAATGTCTTCGCCCGGCAATATAAAATCGCATTACAGCCCTAACAAACCGCTTTACATACTGGGAGATAATTTAGAAGGACTTGACACAAAAAATGCTGCATTTTTATCATTCGGCACGATACCCGACAGGGAATTTAAAATTATCGAATTTCTTTCTGAGAATGGAAACCTCGATGAAGCAGCAATAAAACTATTCGAAAAACTTCACATTCTTGAAGACAGCGATGTTGAATTTATTATAGCAGAACCTGTTCCGGAGAAAGGAATCGGAATTGCAATAATGGACAGATTGCAGAAAGCTGCTCATAAATACTTATAAAATATCGGCATATTGGGTATAAAAAAAATTTTGATTTTATGTTTGCTTTTTCTTGTTTTTGTATGAAATCAGGTCTTTCTGCGATACCAAAAAAGAATTAGGGTCTAATATTGTATCAATTTTCAGCTCCTTTATAAATGAAGTCAGAGTATCGTGGGAAATACCACTATATAATGTTGGTTTAGTTAAATTCTAAGTAAAAGGGTATGAAGAGTACAGTGACGTTGCAGGGCTTATTTTTATCCCTTATAATTTTCTCCGATTAATTTCAAACTTAGACCTTGATGTACTCAAAAAGAAATTCATAATCTTTTTTTCTTTTGTCTTTTCGATATGGTACTCTATATTCCATATTTCCAAAAAATCAGGTTTTTCTTCTCTGTTGAAAAATATTCATCCACAGTTTGCATTTTTTCACTTTTTCCCATTATTTTTGACCATGTAAAATTATTGTTTTTAGACTACCTGCTTCGAAAAGATGGGATCTTCCTTAACCTCTAACTATAAAATGAATGCTATAATAAAGAAATAACCGTTTTAAAAACCGAAAAAAACATTATGACAGAAACTATTTCATTTGGACTTTTGTGTATAACTTCATTTTTCACATTAATTAACCCATTGGGAACAATGCCTGTTTTTATGTCAATGACTGCTGAATTATCAATTGCGGACAGAAATAATACCGCTAGAAAAGCATCAATGAGATCGTTAATTACAATAATTTCTTTTGCCTTTACAGGCCAACTTTTGTTTAATTTTTTTGGGATTTCGGTAAATAGTTTTAGAGTTGTAGGAGGAGTTATATTCTTTATAATGGGAATGGATATGCTGCAGGCTAGATTGGGTCAGGTTAAAATCAAGGACAATGAAGTAAAAAGCTATGTGACAGATATTTCAATTACACCTTTGGCAATACCAATGATATGTGGACCTGGAGCAATAACCAATTCTATTGTATTAATGGAGGATGCAAATACTTTAGCCAAGCAAATCGTTTTAATCATCTCAATTGTCTTAATTATGTTCCTGACATATTTAATTCTGTTTAGTTCTTCAAAATTAATGAAATTGCTCGGACAAACAGGAATTAATGTTATGATGCGTATTATGGGATTGATTGTTATGGTGATTGCTGTTGAATTTTTCTTTAGTGGCTTAAAACCAATTATTTTAGACATACTAAATGAAGGAAAATAATAATGATATGAAAAGACGACGGAGAAGTAAAATATGATTAACACAATAAATATGAAGGAAATAGAAAAAATAGACATTTTCAGACAATTCACTGACTTTAATGACAGTGAATTAGAAATCATCATGCCATATTTTGAAACCAAAAAATTTAAGAAAAAATCTAATCTTTTAGCCATTGGTAAAGTATCAAACGAAGTATTTTACATTATAAAAGGTTGCATTAGACTTTATTGCGAAAAAGACGGAGAAGAACTCTCAACCTACTTTTTTACAGAAAATATGTTTGCTGGCTCTTATGACAGTTTTATCTCAAGAAGACCCAGTAAAGTTGCCATTGAAACATTAGAAGAATGTGAAGTTTTGGTTCTTACTTACCAAGCACAAGAAAAACTTTATGACATTTTTCCGAAAATGAACGAGTTTATAAGAAAAGCCATTGAACAACGATTTGTATTGTTGCACGACTTGTTTATTTCTTATCTTTTAAACCGTCCAGAAGAAAGATATTTAATGCTTTTAAAAGACAGACCAGAATTATTGCAAAGAATTCCACAACACCAAATTGCCTCATTTTTAGGAGTGACAAGAGTTTCTTTAAGTAGAATTAGAAACCGGTTATCCAAAAAGTAAAACTTTCATTTTCTTATCTTTTGTTATCGTTTTGACCAATACATAAGTTGTAATTTTGTGCCATTAATTTAAAAAAAGTAAAAATATGGAACATAGACAAATTATTACCGATACCAGGTATCAAAACGTAACGACTACAGTAAAATTAAAAGGTAAAGATGTAAAAGTTCATGCCTTGAGCATTGGAACAGTTGCGGTAAAAAAGAATTTCAAAACCAAAAACGGAGCAGGTTTTTTGTCCAAAATGAATATACTTTTAGGTAAAGAATATACTGAGTATTTACCTATTTGGGTCTGGGTCATTGAACACCCGGAAGGGTTAATTGTGATTGATACAGGCGAAAATGTTGAAAGCAAAGACATTGATAAATATCTTGCTAAAGAAAGTTTTTTTGCAAGATACCAATTCAAGCACGCTTGCACAGTGAAAATTCAACCCGAAGAGGAATTGAACCACCAATTAAATAAAGTGAACTTAAAAACAGAAGATGTAAAATTAGTGATTTTGACACACTTACATTCTGATCACGTAGATGGACTTAAATTTTTTCCAAAACAAGAAATTTTGATTGGGAATTATGAATTCACACATCCCGATAACTGCTTTACAACTGCATTACCATCTTGGTTTAAACCTAAAAAAGTAGATTTTATTCAAAATAGAATTGAAGTTTTTAATCAGGCATATCCTATTACTAAAGCCGAAGATTTGCTTTATATTCCAACACCAGGTCACACTTTGGGACACAACTCAATAGTTTTCAAAACTGATGAATTCGACATTATTTTTGCAGGTGATTCGTCGTATCATCAGGACCAGGTTTTAAAAGGCGAAATGGCGGGGGCAAATACGGACTATAATAAAACAAAACAGACTTATAAAAACTTTATAGACTATGCCACTCTTCGCAGTACAATATATTTACCAACTCACGATGAAGATGCAGGAAAAAGACTTGCCAATAAATCGTTTTTGGTCTGAAAGCAATCATTCGGACAGAAAGGGTAGCAGCTAACACCAGAGGTTTCCCCGCTTAAGCGGAACAGACTGTTGGGTGTCAGGTACTATTAATGAAAACTTTGTTGAACGTAACCTGGCAAAAAAAACAATAGGGACTTTTCGACCTTTGGGAATAGCCTTTTTTGAATAAGATCAGTGAGAATATTGTTCGGAAGTTTTACCACTATGAAATTAAATACTTTGCTTACCTGCTATTATATCATCCTTTTTGCCCATTATGTTTTTTTAACATTTACTGCCTCAAAATATCGCAGGTATTTGAAAAGCTGAAAGCAATATAAAACCGGTTTCCGGGATCTAAGATTTCTGATTATCAATTGCAACATCTGTCTGACGATCAATGCCAAAATGCCGTGAATCTTAAATGTCTTTAATTTATTATAGAACCTTATCATGGACGTGTCCCTCAATTGTCCGGAAGTATACATCAGAGCCAGGTTTCTCATAGCCTCCTCAGTTTTAGCTAAAAAACCATCAGTATCAGTCAAACCATTGTGAACAACAGGATTGTCGATATGGCAAATTCTATATTCTCTGCTTCTTATTTCTTCGGCAAACAACGTATCTTCATAACCGTAGCCGGTATGTGATGCGTTAAATTGAATTTCATCGAAGATCTGCTTTCTGATCAGGAAATTATTAGACATAAAAGCGAGATATGGCTTTTTATTCCTTCCTTCCACAGGCAGTGCCTCATACTTGAATGCATATTTCCAGTGCAGAATTTTATTTTGATCAGCAGGGCAATGTTTATGATAATTCGTTCCTCCATAGATTACATTTTCACTGTCAGCATACTCTGAGTATTTCCTTATAAAGTCATTTCTTATGATCAGGGAGTCAGCATCTATAAATAGCAGGTTTTCATGCCTTGCCTTTTCAGCCAGCAAATTCCTGATCCGCGCTCTACCCATGTTTTCATCGAGTTCAAAATAAAACACATTTTGAAGTGTCTTCAATGGAAGGTTTTCAGTCCGGAATTTTTCGTCTGAATGATCATCTATACAGATTATCTCATATTTATTTAGAAATTCTGAGCATTGCATTACCAGGTTCTCAACCAAACCGGTGCAATTGATGTTATATATCGGAATTAATATACTTAGCATAATGCAAATGTATGATTTCCTAACAAAATTTTAAGTAAATGAAGAAAAGAATGTATATATTCAGGCATGGTGAGACAGAATATAACCGTTTGAAAATGATGCAGGGCAGGTCAATTGATGTGAGTCTGAATGAACAGGGAAACAGCCAGGTCAATAAGTTTTTTGAGTATTACAAAAATGTGCCTTTTGAGGTAGTGTTCAGTTCAGACCTTAAACGAAGCATAGAAAGTGTTGCAAGATTCAGGGAAATGGATATACCACATGTTATAGATCTGAGGATCACTGAAGTTTCATGGGGAATAAACGAAGGCAAAGTGCTGGATTCTGAGGTCATGGAAAGATTTAGGATCATGATAAAAGAGTGGAAAAATGGAAATCATGATTATTGCATACCCGGAGGAGAAAGTGCTACTGCTTTGAAAAAAAGGATAGAAAGCTTTGTACATGATATAAAACGTCGGAAAGAAAAAAATATACTGATCAATACTCACGGTCGTGCTCTCAGAATGCTGGTCACCAGACTGCTTGATGAACCTGTCGAAGCAATGGAAAAATATGAACATAACAATACCGGTATGTACCTTTTTGAGTATGACGGAGAGCAGATCACCCTTATAAAGGAGAATGATACTTCTCATCTGAATTAAATGAGTGAAAACTTTTCAAAAGTTTGAAACTTTTGAAAGTTAATCAAGCAAAAAAGGCTGTCATTTGAGTGACAGCCTTTTTTCCAATATAAAATATATACGTTTAATTATTTCTTCCAATCCAGCTGAAGCACCCGGGTTGCAGCCAGATATCCAAGCCGCAATCCTTCATCACAATCCATCCTGAAGTGAACTCCCAGAGGTATCCTGCTGTATGCATTTTCCATACCTGCTTCAATAAATGAATTAAATGACCTTGGAGTACCTAAAAACTCATATCTCTCTTTGTGGCAATTATCTACGAACTGATAATTATTGCCAAAGATATCCGTAAAAATCAAAGCAGCGCTTCCACCAAAACCTGAGTGTCCAGATGGATACGCCGGAAATTCTGGAGTAAAACCTTTCAGATCGTTGTATGGATGATTTAATGCTGTTCTCCAGCCTGGCTCTATTGTAGATCTGATATATTGTACAGGCCTCATAACATTATACAGGTATTTTGTATACCAGTTAGCTATACCGGCATCACACAAAGCCATACCCAGCTTGGCATATAATTCGACTGTCTTATCAAGTGCTAATTTCTCATTGCTGACCAATTGGTTAGCTATTGCCAATTGTCTGGCAGCAGGCTCAAATGTCACCTGAAACATATCATCACTCCAGAATTCTGCAATCCATTTTTCTTCAAGTGTCAAAGAATTAACAGTGACTCTTACTTCATTTGCCTGCTGATAAAATTTTGAATTTGGATCCTCGCTATATGGGATTGGTGGTTTCCCTCTCAAATCACCTTCTTTCATTGCAAATGTTCTGACTTTACCCCAATATGGAAACAATGCAGGTGTGTAATCAGGAAATGTTGGTTGCCATAGTTTCTCTCCATTAGGGCCTGTAACTGGAGGCACATAATCACTAGGACGAGGATTTTTATATGCATCATGACCATAAGTATCAGTTTTACTGTAATCATATACAGCATCTGCGACTGCTTTACCAAATGCTATTGATCTTGTCAAAACTTCATCTGAAGTCTTGTATGAAAATTTATCATTAAAGCTTTTTTCAAGTTTGTCAATTTTGTCCTTATCATTCTGCACAATATGAGGATAAAAATGTCTGAACATAGTTGCATATGCTGCATTTGCACAAGCAGGCCAATAGTATTCCTTGTCTTCTTCAATTGCAGGAAGATTAAGTCCTGCATAACTATTTTCCAAAGAAAAATATTCTGGCATACCCGGAACTACTGATTCATAAACAGCCAGTCCTGTATAAGCCATCAAACGGGCTGCTGCAGGTGGCCTGTAGCCTGGAGAATATCTGTCAATCTCAACTAAAAGTTCATTCCATCCAATCGGAACTGAAGCATCGTAAGTTTTTGTAAGTTCAGATGAAACTGTGTTGACAGTGTCTTCTGTACAAGAATTCATAAACAATACAACTCCTAGAAGAGATAAGAATAAAATAAATCGATTAAGTAAATTTGATCTCATAACATTAGATTTTAAGTGAAATATAGCACAAAGTAAAGCAAAATATCTTTAATAAAAAAAAATAGCTTATATTTTATCCTATGACAATTAATTTAAATAATACCACTACAAGAATTCAATCTACCGAATACCTTGGCTTAGGATTTAGGCTGAAATCTGCAAAGTCTTTTCCTAAAAATTTATAATACGCTGTAATAGCTACCATTGCAGCATTGTCAGTGCAATATTCAAATCTTGGGACATAGGTTTTCCATCCCGCCTCCCTACCCTTTTGTGTCAGGGCAGTTCTTAATCCGGAATTGGCTGAAACACCACCAGCAATTCCAATTTCCTTTATTCCCGTTTGTTGTGCCGCTTTGATTACTTTATTCATTAGAATACTGACAATTCTGTCCTGAACTGATGCACAAAGGTCATTGATATTGTTTTTTACAAAATCCGGATCTTCCCTGAGTTTCTTCTCAACAAAATACAAAATAGAGGTCTTTAATCCGCTGAAACTAAAATCCAGCCCCTCAATTTTTGGCTCAGGAAATTCAAATACTGGTTTTCCGAGTTTTGATAATCTGTCTATCACCGGTCCTGCAGGGTAGTCAAGTCCAAAAAGTTTTCCTGTCTTATCAAATGCTTCACCTGCTGCATCATCCAGGGTTCTCCCAATTACCTCAATATCCCTGAAATTTTTCATAATACTGATCTGAGTATGACCACCTGAAACTGTCAATGCAAGAAATGGAAATGCAGGAACAGGATCATCGATAAACAAGGCCATTATATGTGCCCTGTGGTGATTGATCTCTATCAATGGCAATCCAAGAGCTGCTGCAAGCGTTTTTGCAAAAGTTACACCTACTATCAAGCTTCCAAGCAATCCGGGCCCGTTGACCACTGCAATAGCATCAAGCTCCTCTTTACCGACACCGGCATTCTTTAGCGCTGTATCAACAGCAGGAATAATATTTACCTGATGATTTCTTGATGCCAGTTCAGGCACAACACCACCATAAAGAGCATGAACTTTCTGATCGGCTATCACATTGCTTACTATTTCTTTACCGATAATTACCGATGCAGCAGTATCATCACATGAGGATTCTATGGCCAGTATTTTGATTGAACTTTTCAGGAAGAAAGAATTGTAAACTTTTAATTGTTAATTGTAAATGGTTAATTGTTGATTGTTAATGGTGACCAGATGACAAGGTATTTTTTTACATACATCAATCCATTAAACCAACTTTCACTTTTCACTTTTCACTTTTCACTTTCAACTCTCCTCTACATTGCCAGTACGTCGAGCATTTTTATTTTTTCAGTATCAAGTTCTTTCTTTTTGTTGATTGCATCCAGAAAGTCAACAAAATGGACCTTGCCGCTTACTAAGCCAAGTGCTTTATTGTATATACCGTTTTGCAATGCAATAACAGCTTCGTAACCTAATCTACTGGCAAGGACACGGTCATATGCACTTGGTGACCCACCTCTTTGCAAATGTCCGATTGTTGCCACCCTGCTGTCAAATTCAGGGAAATTATCTTTGACGTGCTTTGCCAGTTCAGTAGCAGTTCCGCTTTTATTACCCTCAGCCACTACTACAATGTTGAACAACTTTTTCCTGATAGCTGCCTTTTTGAGTAGAACCATCAATTCATCAACTCCCCAGTTAGTTTCAGGCAGGAAGGTTGCAGCAGCGCCAGACGCAATACCTGTTTCCAGCGCGATAAAACCTGAAGATCTACCCATAACCTCTACAAAGAATAACCTGTTGTGAGAACTTGCTGTATCCCTGATCTTATCTATGGCTTCAACAGCAGTATTGATAGCAGTATCATAACCGATTGTGAAATCTGTACCGTAAATGTCATTATCAATAGTTCCGGGCAAGCCAATGAATGGGATATCATATTCCCGTGTAAAGTAATAAGCACCAGTATATGTTCCGTTTCCTCCGATTGCTATTACCGCATCTATATCAAAAGCCAGCAGGCTTTCATAGGCTTTTTGTCTTCCTTCGGGTGTTTTGAATTCTTCACACCGTGCTGTTTTTAATATTGTGCCACCTCTCAGTATCGTGTTAGCTACATCTTTGCTTTCAAGACGTGTTAAATTTCCTTCAATCATGCCTTTATAGCCGCTTTCAATGCCATAGGTATGCAAATCTTCATGAGTAGCTGTCCTGACAACTGCTCTGATTGCTGCATTCATTCCCGGAGCATCACCTCCTGAGGTCAGAATTGCTATTCTTTTAATTTCTTTACTCATATATTTTCTTTATATTAATTTTAAAATGGAAAATCATTGACCAAACTGTCAATGAAATATGTAAAAATAGCCGGATTAACTGCAACAGTGTATATAAATCCGAAAACTGCACCATAAAAATGGGCTGAATGATCGATATGATCCTCTGAATTCTTGCTTGCCCATTGAGAATAAATAAGATATAAAACTGCAGCTACCACCGTATAAATAGGGATTATCGCATACAGATATATCTTTGACCATGGATTTATAAGCATGTATGAAAATAGTATTGCAGAAACAGCCCCAGAAGCACCGATACTGGCATAATAAGGGTTGTTTTTATGTTTTATGGTTGTGTGAATATTTGCAGCTATAACTGACAATAAAAACAAAAGCAGGTACAGAATGCTGCCTTGAATCTGTCCAAATGAAGATACAAAAATGTACTCTTCAACAAAACCTCCGAATTGCCAGAAAACAAAAAGATTGATAAGTAAATGAACCCAGCTTCCATGCAGAAATCCACTTGACAACAAACGATAATACTCTTTATTGTGGTTAACCTTGTAAGGATCGTGTTTGAACCTGTCGAAAAAAGCAATATTGTTGAATCCCTGAAGAGAAACCAGAAAAATAAAGACAGCCAAAATTTTTGTTACCATAATTTAAGTATTGTGATATTTTTCATTTTTTATGATAGTGAAAGCTCTGTATAACTGTTCGGTAAAAATTAGCCTGATGAGCTGATGCGAAAATGTCATTTTTGACAAAGATATCTTATCATTAGCTCTTTCATATATCTTTTGTGAAAAACCAAAAGCACCACCAATCAGAAATATAATCGTTTTACTGCCATATATCATTTTTTTTTCGATAAAACCGGCAAATTCAATTGAGTTCATTTCAATTCCTTTCTCATCCAGTAATATCAAATAATCTCTGGAATCCAGTTTTTTTAATATATTCTCAGCTTCCTTATCCTTAACTATCTGAGGATTATCTCCCGGATTTTGTCTGTAACCTTCTATATAAATAATATTAAATGAACTATAATGCTTAATTCTTCCTTTAAACTCTTCAACTCCATTCATCACATAATCAAACTGAGTTTTTCCTATACACCAAAGTTCAATATTCATAACAAATTAAACCCTATACCTTATGCTAATATTATAAAAAAATGCAAAATTGATTAAAAAATGCCATATTCTGACAAAAATACACATTTATTAACATGAAAATAACTTAGAAAGTTTATTAAAATTCAGTGTTTATTTTGAGCATGAACTACAAAATATTTGAAGGTTTAGAATGCTTAATTATTATTGTTCAGTTTTCACTCACCCTTTGTGATCACTTACCTGTCCATGAAAATAATAATTTTTAAAAATCGTTAAATTAAAGATTCACATTATTATTTCATTATTAAATACCAGCACAATGAAAATTCAAATCAATTTCTTTTTTAGAATTAGTATATTTCTATATCTGATATTCATATTTTCTGCCTGTGTTGCTATAAAATTTAAAACTGTGCAGCCTCAGAATGCTAAAAGTATCCCATCTTTTCCCAAGGAACTGATCGGAAAATATGTTGACAATGAAAGTGATACAATGATTATTACAGATTGTTGTTTCGAATACGGCAATGAGAATTCAGGATTCTCGCATGACAGGGACAGTCTTGTCAAAGGCACTCTGGAATTGACAAAATTTGATAATTATTATATCATGAACCATAACGATGAATCAGGATGGATAGTTATACTGATAAGGCCGGAAGTAAATTCATTTTCGGCATACCATATAGAAATGGATTCATTAAAGGAAGAAATTAAAAATATCGAAGATGATGCTGTTAAAGAAAAAATGATTGTCGAAAGGATAAAAAAGATAACTCCTGTACAGAAAATGAAGGAAAAAAATAATGATGACTATTTCTACCTGGTAGATCCAACACCCGAACAATTAAGAAAAATGATTAAGGCAGGTCTTTTTGTTAAGGTAAATGAGTTTAAAAAGATTTAAATTCTGTTTTTATTATTGTAATATAATACAGGTATTAACTAAATAAAACAGATTTACGCTATCAAAAACAACTTATTTCTTAGATTTGCACTCATTTTCTAAGGGATAAAATTATGCAACAAATATATCTCGACTATAATGCAACTACTCCTATAGCCCCGGAAGTGGCTGATGCAATGCGTCCATACATCGATAATCACTTTGGAAATCCGTCAAGTGTCCATACCTATGGCATCAAATCAAAACTTGGAATTGAAAAAGCCAGAAAACAAGTCGCTGAACTTATAAACTGCAAACCTGAGGAGATAATTTTCACCAGTGGTGGCACTGAATCAAATAACTTTGCCATCAGAGGTATCGCGTTTGCTCATAAAAACAAGGGAAATCATATAATCACCTCTTCAATTGAGCATCCTGCAGTGATAGAGGTTTGCAAATATCTTGAAAAACAAGGTTTTGAAGTGACTTATTTACCAGTTGATAAATATGGCATGATCGGTGCAAATGATCTTGAGAGTTCTATCAGGGATAATACAATATTGATCACAATCATGCATTCCAACAACGAAGTCGGAACCATTCAACCAATTGAGGAACTGGCAGTAATTGCTAAAAAACATGATATTTTTTTCCATACAGATGCTGCCCAGTCAGTAGGTAAGACAGAAGTGGATGTTCAAAAACTTAATATAGATCTTCTGAGTATAGCCGGACACAAATTGTATGCTCCTAAAGGAATAGGTGCGCTGTATATTAAAAACGGGATAATACTTGAAAAACTGATCTATGGTGCCGATCATGAACAAAATATGAGAGCAGGCACAGAAAACGTGATTGAAATAGCAGGACTTGGCCAGGCATGTGAAATTGCCAGGATTGACCTTGCAAAAAATATCTCACATTACAAAAAAACAAGAGATTATCTTCACGAGTTGTTAAAAATTTCCCTGCCACAGATAGAATTGAACGGACATACAGAATACAGACTTCCCAATACATTAAGCATTTCATTCCCGGGAGTCGAAGCCAATACATTGATTTCCAGGCTGGATGGTGTAGCTGCTTCGGCAGGTGCAGCTTGCCATTCTGAGAGTATCGATGTTTCGGCAGTTTTAAGAGCTATGACAGTACCAATAAATTACGCAATGGGCACAATTCGCTTTTCAACAGGCCGGGAAACCTCTATGGATATAGTGAAAAAAGCTTCTGAAGAGATTGTATCCAGAGTTCTTGAACTTATGCCGGAGAAGATAGAAATGAAAGCAGTGATAGAAAATGAAGGTAAAGAGTTCAGGCTGACACAATACACACATGGGCTTGGATGTGCATGCAAAATAGAACCTCGGAAACTTGAGCAAATTCTTAAGCATATACCAATTCTTCCAAACCCCGATATTCTTGTAGGTGTCGAAACCAGCGATGATGCGGCAGTTTTTAAAATTACGGATGATATTGCAATAGTTCAGACTCTCGATTTTTTTACTCCTATTGTCGATGATCCTTATGATTTTGGAGCTATTGCAGCAGCAAATGCCTTAAGTGATATTTACGCAATGGGAGCTACTCCTCTTTTTGCACTGAATATAGTAGGTTTTCCGGAAAAGACACTACCGATGTCGGTACTTGAAAAAATACTGAGAGGAGCATCAGATAAGACTTCTGAAGCCGGAATCAGCATATTAGGTGGTCACACCATTGACGATCCGGAACCCAAATTCGGGCTTGTAGTTACAGGTAAAGTTCATGTGAACAAAATCGTAAAGAATGCCGGAGCAAAACCCGGAGATGTACTTATACTGACAAAGCCTCTTGGTACAGGTATTCTGTCTACGGCAATAAAACGTGGACTGGTTGATAATGATCTAAAAAAAGAAGTCACTGAAATTATGGCTACTCTTAACAAAATAGCAGGAGGGCTAATGCTGAATTATAACGTGAATGCCTGCACAGATGTGACGGGATTTGGATTGATCGGACATCTTAGGGAAATGACCATGTCCTCTAAATGCGATGCCACAGTTTATTTCGATACACTTCCATTTATCAGAGAAGTGAAAGCTCTTGCTTCAGCCGGTATTGTTCCTGGAGGTAGTTACAATAATCTAGAATATGTGCAGAATAGTGTAGATTTCAATGACCTTACCCGCACAGAAAAACTTATGGTATGCGATGCGCAGACTTCAGGAGGACTCTTAATAGCTTTAAACGAAAAAGATGCAACAGAACTGCTTATTGCATTGCATAGTGCAGGCATTACGAATGCAACGATTATAGGAGAGTTTACCGGTAAAGGGGCAGGAAAGATAAATATCAAAAAATAAATAAATTTATTATCTTTTTTAAATAACATCAAAATTTTCAAATCAATTGGCTTTAGTTTATATAGTTTTACTGACTTACAAATATTCAACTTAGATGATCACAATTTCAAATTTATCTCTATTTTTTGGTGACAGAATTCTCTTTGACAACATAAGCCTGACTATTAAGGATAATGATAAAATTGGGATAGTTGGCAGGAACGGAGCCGGAAAAACAACACTTTTCAAACTTCTGATAAGTGAAATGAAAGCTGATGCCGGATCAATAATAATACCGGGTAATAAAACAACAGGTTATCTTAAACAGGAGATCAAATTAAACGCATCAAGAACACTTCTGGAAGAGACTTTGACAGCTTTTGATGACATTCTCAGTTTGACAGATGAATTAAGTGCTCTCGAAGTATTGTTGTCCCACAGAACTGATTTTGAAGATGAATCCTATATAAACCTTGTACAGCGAATTGCAGATCTGAATGAAATAATCAAAAACCATGATGTAGGAGTATTAAAGGGGAATGTTGAAAAAGTTTTAAAAGGTCTAGGTTTCAAACCTTCTGAATTTTCCAAAAAAGTAAATGAATTCAGTGGTGGCTGGCAAATAAGGATAGAAATTGCAAAATTGCTTCTCAGACAACCCGATTATATATTACTTGACGAACCTACAAATCACCTTGATATTGAAGCCATTATCTGGCTTGAAGAATATCTGAAATCATATCCTGGAGCTGTTCTGCTAATATCACATGACCAGAGATTTCTCGATAATGTCACAAAAAGAACAGTTGAAATTGAGAATACAAAAGTATACGACTATCCTGCTTCTTATACAAAATTTATGGAACTTCGTGAAGAGAGGAGGGAGAAGATGATATCTGCATTCAAAAATCAACAGAATGTTATTAAAGAACAGGAGCGCACGATTGAAAGATTCATGGCTAAAGCCACAAAGACTAAATTGGCCCAGTCCATGCAAAAAAGGCTGGACAAAATTGAAAGAATAGAAGTGGAGGAGTTTGACACCAAAACCATGAAATTGATCTTCCCTCCTGCTGAAAGATCAGGGCAAATTGTAGCAAAAATTGAACACTTAAGTAAATCGTATGATTCCCTGAATGTACTGAGAAATATAGATTTTCAGATGGAAAGGGGTGATAAGATTTCCTTTGTAGGTCAAAATGGACAGGGAAAAACCACATTGGCCCGGATCATTGTCGGCAAACTAGATTATGAAAAAGGTGATATGAAATTAGGCCATAATGTTAAGATAGGATATTATGCTCAAAACCAGTCTGATCTGCTGGAAACAAACGTGACAGTACTTGAAACGATGGAAAACAATGCTACAATAGAAACCAGAACTAATATCCGAAAGCTTTTAGGTGCCTTTTTGTTCAGCGGAGAAGATGTTGAAAAAAAAGTATCGGTGTTGAGCGGTGGAGAGAAAGCAAGGCTCGCAATTGCTGTTATGCTTCTAAGACCTTTCAATTTTTTGATTCTTGATGAACCAACCAACCATTTGGATATTTTATCAAAACAGGTTTTAAAACAGGCTTTGGAAGATTTTACCGGTTCCATGATCATTGTTTCGCATGACAGGGAATTTTTAAGTGATCTTACAACCAAAACCCTTGAATTCAAGGATCATAAACTCAAAACCTACCTTGGAGACATTAATTATTTTCTCGAAAAAAGAAAAATTGATGATATAAGAACTTTGGAACTTACATCCCTGTCCAGGACAAATATCCAAAATGGAAATGCTGAGGAGGAAACACTTGCAAAAAATCTTAATAAAGCATCTTTTGAAGAACGTAAATCGATCCAGAAAGAAATAAAACAAGCTGAAAAGAAAATAGAACTTCTGGAAATTCAGATCTCAAATCTGGAGTCAGAAATGCAAATGCCGGAATTTCATACCAATGCAGATTCGATTGAAAAATTAAAAATGCATGTTGAACTAAAAAAACAATTGGATGACTGGATGGACAAATGGACTGTTTTTCAGGAGAAACTTGAGTTCCTCCCATAAAGTTCAGTTGTAAGTATCGAGGATTGCTTCAAACATCCAGTTAGCAAGAGCCTGCCTGTTAAATGAATTCAATATCCTTTCATGATCTCTTGAATTTTTAATATTTGCAAGTTCAACAAGTATAGCAGTTGGCAGTGAATTGTTTATAACATAGAAATTCTGCTGTCCGGAGGTCCCTCCATATCCTCGGTCACTCTGGTGCTGGGAATATTTTTTGGCAAAAGTTTTTTGCATATTATTAGCCAGTTTCTCACTCGGTTTACTCCCCTTAGGATATGAAAAAAACACATCAATTCTTTGGTCAGAATGTCGGGAATCTACATGAACTTCTATTAAAGTCTGTGATTTTACATTTTTCTTTTTATTATAAAAGCTGTAAAGATTATTAACGTCATTAGTGCGTTGTTTAAGCCTTTTCTTCTGACTGATCGGTATCTTAATTCCATCCAATGTGACTTCATCATTATCACATGGCAAATACCTTTCATCCCTGATGCCGTCATTGTGATCCTGAACAATCACATGAACTGTTGCACCATGTTGCATTAAATTCCTCGCTAATCTCAGAGATACATCGTATGCATATTCATCTTCGCACAACATAGGCTCACTATCAGTACATATAGCTCCAGGATCAGGTCCTCCGTGTCCTGTTAAAATATAAAATACCCTGTTTTCCAATCTGTTGTCTTCCAGAGGCACAGTTGCCCATTTGCTTCCAAACAATGGCACATACCGGTTAAGACCATTTCCCTTTGGTTGCTTAAAGTACTGAACATTGATGATTGAGTCTTTCTGTTTTTTATTTTCCTTTTCTGGTTTAATTGTATCCTCCGTTCCCTTTTCAGTAGTGGCTGATTTTTCAGTTGTTACTTTGCTGTCAGTTTCTCTATTTTTTCTGCAATTCATTTCAGAGTAAGGGACAAGTAATTCCCTGCTCTTTTCAAATTTTCTTTTTACAAGATTTTTATCAAGTAGTGTATAGTTATAATCCCTTATCCTGATTGCAGCGTCCAAATCTTTAATGTCAATTGTCGACCTTATACTAATATCATTATATTTATAGATCAGTAATGGCAATTTATAATTCTTTCCAAGTTTTAGATCAGATTCTCTCTTAAGATTATTTATTTCCAGAAATTTATCAAGATTGCACGAAAAATCCAGTAATTGATATTTACGAAGTATAGACAAGATACCATCTCCGTTGCCAACTTTCACTTCATAATATTCCTGTGCATTCACAGCTTTTGAGCTGAATAAAATCAGAAAAACAAATATTGCTATTAGTATATATATATTATAAATTGATTTCATGTCGCAAATATATTATATTAATTTGCAATATTACAAATAAAATTTCATAAATGTTTTATAAAACTTTAATTTTTTTTAAATTTCTTGCAAAATGAGCTGGGAATAATCTGATAGCGATTGAAAATCAATTTAAAAAGAATGTTTCAGGAATTTGTGCTATTATTTCATAATTATCACCTTTATGTTCCAGGACTTTTTTCCACAGGTCAATATTTTTAAATTTAAAAATGTAATTTGAATCTATCTGAGCGATGATCCATGACCCGTTTATAAGTTCGTCTTCAAGTTGTCCTGCAGACCAGCCCGAATAACCAACATAAAATTTTATATCTTTATCTGTAATTAAATTATTTGCAATCAGGGATTTGAGTTTTTCAAAATTTCCTCCCCAGTATATACCATTGCTTATCTCAATACTTTCATCAAGAATACTCCCTACCCTATGTATATAATGAATAGTATTTGTGGCTACCGGTCCTCCAAAATATGCAAGATCTTTGTATTCAGGAAAATCTACCATCAGGTCTACTACTTTATAATCGAGGGGTCTGTTAAGAATAAATCCCAGTGCTCCTTCAGTATTATATTCTGCAAGATAAACAACTGATCGACGAAAATTACCATCAATCATAAATGGTTGAGAAACCAGGAGGTCACCTTTTTTTATTATAATATCTTTAGAACTTTGATCCATGCTTATTTTGTGATCCAACAAAAAATAAAGTCATATAATAAACTGAATTTTTCACAAATAATTATTTGAATTCCAAAAAAACTAAATAAAGTCAGTTTCCAATTGTTTATCAACTTTCTTCACAAATGCAGTAAGAGTTTTTCCATTTCCTCCAACTTCTATATACTTTGTAACACCCTGAGTAATCATATTCCTGATGGTTTGCGTCCACAGAACAGGAGCCGTAAGCTGTTTTATAAGATTTTCCTTGATAATCTCAGGATCAGTTTCCATCCTAGAAGTATAATTTTGAAATACAGGCATTTGAGCTTGCATAAATCTGGTATTTATGATCGCGTCTGCCAGTTCCTCTTCTGCAGGTTTCATAAAAGGACTGTGAAAAGCCCCCCCAACCTGAAGTTCAATAGCTCTTTTGGCACCTCTTTGCAATAGCAATTCCATAGCTTTTGCAATTCCCTGTTTTGAACCTGAGATCACCAATTGTCCCGGACAATTATAGTTGGCAGGAATTACAATTTCATCAATTTCACTGCATGCCTTTTCAACAATCTCATCTTCCACCCCAAGAATTGCAGCCATTGAGCTTGGTTCAGCCTCGCAGGCTTTCTGCATGGCATTAGCCCTGATACTGACAAGTTTCAAACCATCCTCAAAACTCAATGTGCCGTTAGCTACCAATGCTGTAAGTTCACCCAGTGAATGTCCGGCTACAAAGTCCGGTTTAAATCTACCTCCGTTGACAAAATAACTTATTATCGATTGAAGAAAAACTGCAGGCTGAGTGACATTAGTTTGCTTTAATTCTTCCTGAGTCCCATCAAACATGATATCTGATATCCTGAATTTCAAAATTGCATTAGCCAGTTCAAAATATTCTTTAGCTAACCTATGTGTTTCATACAGATCCTTACCCATGCCAGGGAATTGTGAACCTTGTCCGGGAAATAAATATGCTATCATAAAAATTTCTAGAATTTAAAATGCAAAATAAAAATTTTATAAAAATATCGTTTTAATGCAAACTACTACCTATCAATCTTAAAAATTCACTTCTAGTTTCCATTTTCTCAAAAATACCTGTAAAAGCCGAAGTGGTTGTTACGGAATTTTGTTTTTGTACTCCTCTCATCATCATGCACATATGCTGTGCTTCAATGACAACTGCAACCCCCTGAGGCTTCAGATTTCTGTCAAGAGCATAAAGTATCTGATTTGTAAGGCGTTCCTGAACCTGAAGCCTTCTGGCAAAAACATCAACAATTCTTGGCAGCTTACTTAATCCCACGATCTTTTGATCAGGAACATAAGCTATATGCGCTTTGCCAAAAAAAGGGATCATGTGATGTTCACACATAGAATAAAGCTCAATATCCTTGACAATCACCATCTCACTGTACTTCTCATCAAATAATGCTGCCTGCAAAATTTCATCCGGATCCTGGTCATACCCCTGAAGAAGGAACTGCATAGATCTGGCAACCCTGTGTGGAGTCATTTTCAATCCGTCTCTTTCCTTGTCCTCTCCAACAATTGTCAATAAATCTGAATAAATCGACTTTAGTCTGTCATAAGCATTTTTGGAATTCAATTTATCTTCCATATATGAAAATTTATTTGATTGGTTTTAAATTTATGCTCTGATTATTCTTTAACATTTTAAAAAGACTCTTGTTTATTTAATCTTTGTAGAGATTCAAGATAATGATAAATAATCATGTGAAAAGTATAACATTTTTCCTTATCGACTCAAATTTACTGGAATAAAACTATATACTAAAGAGATTAGCCACATATTTTTCATTTTCTTTTTACCGTAATATAGAAATTTCTCTACATTTTATTCAACAACTGCTTCAAAAATATCAGTAAATGAAATATAAAGAAAACATCATTATTTAAGAAATAATCTGCAAAAAAAACATGAAAAGTTGTTTTGTAAATTAAAATGTTATTCCTTTGCATAACTTTATTATTTAAAGCTTTAGAGTTTAATTTTTTAATATCTTAATTTTTATTTATGAACATTTTTATCACAAAATTGGATTACGCTACAAAAGAATCAACTGTCAGAGCTGCTTTTGAAGCTTTTGGTACTGTTAGTTCTGTTAAAATAGTAACAGACAAAGTTTCTGGCCGTTCAAAAGGCTACGGTTTCGTTGAAATGGATGATGATGATGAGGCTTTGGAAGCAATCAACGGATTAAATGAAAGTGAAATTGATGGTAGAACTGTTGTAGTTAAAAAATCAATGCCAAAACCAAAAACAGGAGGCAGTGACAATTACAATAGAGATAGAAGAAGTAACTACCGATAGTAATAGTTGAATTAAATTAGTTTTATTGGTGAACGGTTTCAATAATGGTCTTATTGAAACCGTTTTTTTTGATTTTATGAGTAAAGAGTTTAGTTTTTTCAAAAACAAATTGCGGAAAACCCTTGAACAGTTTTTTGAAGTCAGGGAAAGTGAGAATATAGCAAAAATCTACTTTGAGGACAGGTTTCAAATCAAAGGAAATAGTGAAAATGTTTTTTCAGAACAATTTATTAACATTTTTGATCAGGATCTCGAAAGGTTCAAACTTCAGGAGCCTGTTCAATATATTACCGGGAAAGCGTGGTTTTACAAATACCTTTTTTTAGTTAATGATTCTGTCCTGATACCAAGACCTGAAACAGAAGAACTTGTAAAATACATTTTAGATTTAAAACCATTTTTTCGCAATCCGGAAATATTAGATATTGGAACCGGATCAGGATGTATTGCACTTAGTATTGGTAAAGAATGGCATGACGCAAAAATCAAAGCCATAGAAATATCGGCAGATGCAATAAAGATTGCTGAGCGAAACAAATCCGGATTAAAAGCAAATAATGTTAATTTTGAATGTTGGGATTTTCTTGATGAAAAAAACTGGAAATATTTAGACAAATTTGATATAATTGTATCAAATCCACCATATATTCCTTTTGAAGAAGCATCAGAAATGGATTTTTCAACACTGAATTATGAACCGAAAATAGCTTTATTCCCTGAAGGTCAGGATCATCTGATATTCTATAGAAAAATAATTGATTTTGCTACAAATCATTTAAATCCCGGCGGAAAAATATTGTGCGAGATAAATGAATTTCACGCTGCAGAAATTTCAAATATGATGTCAACATACAACCTAAGAATACTTAAAGACATCAGGGATAAAGACAGAATTCTGGAAGTATTTTAACCTGAATTCAAATTTAAGCGACTATTTTGTGAAATATGCTGAAACAACCAATTCTTTAAATCCACCTTCATAATTATAAAATCCTTCCTTAGTTTTAACTCCAAGTTTTCCGGCAAGGACCATCTTCTTAAGCAACTGACATGGTGCATACTTTGGATGGCCAAATCCTTCATGCATTACTTCAAGGATAGCATGACAAACATCAAGTCCTATAAAGTCAGCAAGTTGCAGGGGCCCCATCGGATGTGCCATACCGAGCTTCATAACCGTATCAATTTCATAAACACCGGCCACTCCTTCTGACAAAGTCATTATTGCTTCATTTATCATAGGCATTAATATCCTGTTTGCCACAAAACCAGGATAATCGTTTACTTCGACAGGTGATTTACCCAATTTCACAGACAAGTCCATTGTGATCCTGGTTACTTCATCCGAAGTATTGAATCCACGGATTATTTCAACAAGTTTCATAACAGGCACCGGATTCATAAAATGCATACCTATCACTTTTTGAGGTCTTTTCGTGGCAGCAGCCAGTTTTGTGATTGAAATTGAAGAGGTATTACTTGCTAAAATAGTTTTTTCAGGAGAATATTCGTCCAAATCCTTAAATATTTTGGATTTCAGCTCCCAGTTTTCCGTTGCTGCTTCTACAACGAGATCAGCATCTTCAACAGATTTTTTCAAATCATTGCATAAAATTATCCTCTTTAATGCAGCATCCTTTTCTACTTCGGTGATGCTTCCCTTTGACACCATTCTGTCCAGGTTTTTACCAATTGTGCTCATTGCTTTTTCAAGTGCAGCATCAAATATATCAAAAAGATTGACCTCATAGCCTGCCATTGCAAAAACATGGGCAATTCCATTTCCCATAGTACCCGATCCGATTACAGTAATATTCTTCATACGAAAATTTTTAATATTAATAAACAATGAAATTTCAGAAGAAATAAATCCAAAAAACTTTAATGCTTCAGAATCCCAAAGCTAAATTCAAATCAGGATTTGCAATAAATATCGGGCTAAATAATACAATTATTTATATTGTTGATAAATACCCTAGGTAGTAATTAAAAATATCCATTTTATCATTTTCAGAAAAAACAACATGTTTGTATCCTCCGTCCCATGACTTGAATTTAGCTCCGGAATCCTTACAAAACTGCAATGATGCTTCATATGATGTCACTTTATCATCATCTCCGTGAGAAATTAAAACCGGAGTTTGTAATCCTGATGCATTCTTCAGGGCATACAATCCGGCATCCCTTATACTAAAATAATACCTTGATGAAATTTTATCATAAGTAAGAGTATCTTTATCAAATTTTTCGACAAATTCGTTATCTCTCGAAAGATCAGCGATATTCAGTTCTCCTTTGATTACAAGTGATGGAAAAAGTAGTTTCCCAAGTTTTGCAAGTGCAAGTTTAAATATTGGCGGATCAAATGCAAGCTTCAGCCATGGTGACGATACAATCGCTTTTTTTATTTCAAAATCAGGAAATCTGAGTAAAAAATTTAATACAATACTTCCACCAAGGCTATGTCCGAACAGGTAGATTTTATTATCCAGGCTTATTTCCCTTGTATAAGCTATAATTTTGCGAAGATCGTCAAGAAAAAATCTGAAATCGGCTACATCACCTCTCCTGCCCTCAGATAGGCCATGTGATCTGAGATCATATGTAAATACTAAAAAATCATTCTCGCTGAAAAAATCTGCAAATTCACCATAATAACCCTGATGTTCACCATACCCGTGAGTTATTATCAATGATTTACTTGAATTTTGAACATTGCCATATTGCCGCATATTAAGTTCAAGATCGTCTTGAGTTTTGATAATGATGCTTTGAAAACTGGTCATAATTAAAATATTATTGGGTTAACATAATAATTCGTAAAGGTAATATTTAAAATATTTTTTATAAAAAAATTTGATAATTATTTGAAAACACATATCTTTGCAATCCGTTTTGAAGAAAACAAATTTATATTTGCGAAAGTAGCTCAGCTGGTAGAGCACGACCTTGCCAAGGTCGGGGTCGCGGGTTCGAATCCCGTCTTTCGCTCTTTATAATAGTTTGATTGGCAATCAAACTATTTTTTTGCCCGAATGGTGAAATTGTCGATGACGAAACAGAAATCTCCGATTTCGTGTTTTTCACGATCCTGACATCAGTTAAGACTGATCGTCAGGAGTATACGGAAGTTTTGAAATATTGTTTGTTTTATATTGCCCGAATGGTGAAATTGGTATACACGCAGGACTTAAAATCCTGTGGACTGAAAGGTCCGTGTGGGTTCAAGTCCCACTTCGGGTACTTCTTAAAAAAGAGGACAACAATATCTGTTGCCTCTTTTTTTTTGATTTATTGTTTGGTTTGGAATTAAGAATAACAATAATTTGACTTAAGATTCGTATTTTAATAATTCGACATACACATAATCATTTAATTTGGATAATTTAATACTTCAATATAGTCCCTGGTTTATACTCCTTTGCCTTTTAACTGGATTTATCTATGCATTTGCTTTGTACTATAAAAGCAAAAGTAGTAAAGAAAATAATCCCATCTTGTTTTATGGTTTATTCCTGGCACGCTTTATTACCGTTTCAATCATCAGCTTCCTGCTTTTGGCACCACTATTTAAAAGTATTGCCGAAAGAACAGTAAAACCTATACTTCTCGTAGCACAGGATTATTCTATTTCCCTAAAAAATGCTTATACAGGAAAAGAACTCAGGGAACTGAATGATAAAACAAAGGAAATATCGAAAAAACTAAGTAAAAAATATGAAATTCAGGAGTTCTCTCTTGGTGGTGAATTAAAAAACGGATATAGTGATTCTTTTAACCTTAAGAGCACTAATATCTCTGCACTCCTTGACTATGTAAATAATGCATACGATAATAAAGAACTGGCAGGAGTCATACTATCTTCAGACGGGATCTATAACGAGGGCTCAAATCCGGATTATTTCAATATAAGGAATTCTGCACCGGTCTATACAATTGCTTTAGGTGACACAACAATCAAAAAAGATGTACTTGTTCAAAATATATATCAAAACACAATAGCTTTTGCAGGTGACAGGCTATCCGTAAAAACAGATATTCTGGCAAAAAATGCAACTGGAGGAAAACCACAACTTGTTTTAAGTGAATATGGTTCAGGGGGACAAAAAATTATAATTGAAAAAAAAGCAGTTAATATCAGTTCCAATGATTTTCTTTCCACTTATGATTTTACAATTGATTTGAATTCTCCAGGAGTTAAGCGGTTTAATATCACAGTTTCGAGTCTTCCTTCAGAGATCTCATATAAGAACAATTCAAGGGATTTTTTCATTGAGGTAATTGATTCTAAAACATCAGTGCTGGTGTATGCCAACAGCCCTCACCCGGATATTTCAGCAATAAAAGAATTGCTTTCCATAAAAAAGAACTATACTATTGACATAAAATATACAGGAGAAAATGTTGATATTCAAAAATATGACTTGTTGATATTCCACAATCTACCAAGCTCAAAAAATGATCTTGCTTCAGTCGCAAACTCAATGAACATAGCTGATATCCCTTCTTTTTTTATCGTTGGTTCACAAACAAATATCAACCAGCTGAACAAAATTCAAAACCTGGTTACGATAAGTAATTTCGCAAATTCTGCAAATGATGTCCAGGCTGTATTAAATAAAGACTTTTCTCTTTTCGTTTTTGACGACATACTAACCATTGGAATTAATAATTTTCCTCCTCTTAGCTCACCATTCGGGACTTACAATGTCAGTCCGGAAGCAAGAGTACTTTTTTATCAAAAGATCAGGAATATAAGCACAAACTATCCACTGCTTGTGTTAAGTACAGCAAATAAAAACAGAGCTGCCATTCTTACCGCATCAAATTTCTTTAAATGGAAATTTTTTGAATACCAGCAAACCGGAGACTTTAAAGCAATAGGATCTGTAATTGATCAGACTGTCCAGTATCTGACACTAAAAAAAGACAAAAGTCAGTGGCAGGTAAGAACGGGGTCAAATATTTTCCAGGAATCTGAAAATATTAAGTTTTACGGTGAACTCTACAATGACAATTACCAGTTGATCAATGAACCTGAAGCTGTCTTAAAAGTAACAGACATCAACAAAAAAGAATATCACTTTGTATTTTCAAGAGTCGATAATCATTACGAAATAAATGCAGGAAGTTTCCCTCCCGGTGATTATGATTTTAATGCAACAACAGCAACCGGAGGTAAAAAACTTGTAAAAAAAGGTAAATTTACTATAAAAAACAAGGACCTTGAGTACTATGACATGATAGCTGACCATTCTGTTCTAAGTAAATTATCGACTCGGACAAATGGAGAAATGTTCTTTCCTGAGAATTATGATCAGCTAATAAAAAAACTTCTGGATGCTGATATTAAACCGGTAGTTTATTCAAGCGACCATACCAGGCACCTTCTGGACTATAAGCTTTTGTTTTTTCTGCTGCTGGCCCTTTTGACTTTTGAATGGCTTGTCCGAAAATTAAAAGGCTCAATATAATAATAGCTTATGGTGAAATACCGTATTCTTACAACCGGGGAACTTAAAGCAACCGAAAAACAATTCGTACATTTCCTTGCAGTGAACGGAATTTCTTCAGAACACTGGGAAAGAATAAAACTGCAGGATCAGGCCAAAGTTGACACAATTATTGAAGAATTCAGTGATTCCATTTTTGAAAGTACATTGACCAATGTCGACATCCTTGAACACAGATTGAAGAATTCCATAACATTGTATTATTTTGAAAGTAAAACTCTTTTTTTTATCAGAATTGAGACTAAAACCGATGGCTACTTCAATTTTGACAATGAGTTTAAAATCAATGAACTGGCAGATTTAATTGAAAACTCATCTGAAAATATAAGCATTTACAAAGGTCAGAAAAAAGGAATTGAGGATAAGAAAATGGAATTTTTTCATCTGTTGGATTCAGGGTGCAAGATTTCTAAAAATGAAAGCTTGTTGCAATTTCTAAAAGAACTCATCAGAGAAAAATGAGAGCCTGTAATATTTGAATTAATATTTAAATACACACTAAATTCAATTAGCGACTAATAGTTTGTATATAAAATCATTTGATTAATCTATAAAAATGAATTCCAGCTTAGTTTATTTGTAACTTAGCAGTTAATTACCGGTAAAGGATCTAAAGAAAATCAACAAATAACTTAAATGTTCAGAAAGTCAAAATTCAGGTTTCTTATTCATTTTTTTATCTGGATATTGCTTTTGCTTGGACTGGCTTTTCCTTTAAAAAGTGATTCCGGTTATTTATCTACATTTATTGAAATCTCGGTAGATGCAATTTTTTATATATTCATTATTTATTTCAATATTTTTTATCTTTTCCCCAAATATCTAAAAGGACAGTCATTAGGCAAATATGCAGTCTTTCTGTTTATCTCGGTAGTTTTGATCACCCCAGTAAAAGGGCTTGCATTTTATATACTCAATCTCAGTGATGAGGATTCCAGAAGACAAGTGCTGTTTAATCTACATTATACCTTTTTAAGCGCCTTTCTGGTAGCAGGTTCATCAACAGTCATTAAAATACTTTATGAATGGGTTATTTATCAGAGGGACAAGAAAAAACTGGAGAAGGAGAATATGCAGTCTGAGCTTAAATTCCTTAAAAACCAGATAAATCCTCATTTCCTGTTCAATACACTGAATAATATTTATGCTCTTTCTCTTATAAAGTCGGAAGCTACACCTGAAGTAATACTCAAACTTTCTGATCTTCTGAGGTATATGCTTTATGAATGTAATGAACCAAAAGTAAAACTGAAAAATGAGATCAGCTACATAAAAAACTACCTTGATCTCGAAAAACTGAGACAAAAATCTGATGTGATAATAGATTTTAAAGTTGAAGGCGAAATAAAAGAACAGACAATTACTCCCCTGATATTTACACCCTTTCTTGAAAATGCCTTTAAACACGGAGTAAATAAAGTACTTGAAAATGCATGTGTCAGAGTTTTCATGAAAGTTAAAAAACACAATCTCAAATTTACTGTTGAAAATTCAAAACCAGAATTTACAGCAAGTGTAATCAATAAAAGTCAGGGAGGCATAGGACTTTCAAATGTCAAAAAAAGGCTTGAAATGCTTTATTATAACAATTACAGTCTTGAAATTGAAAATACAATGACATATTATAAAATAGAATTAACTTTAAATCTGGTTTAACAAATCTGAAAAACAGGATAAATATATAATTATGAAAATAAAAACCTTAATAGTTGATGACGAGCCTCTTGCACTGCAGGTGCTTGAAAGTTATATTTCCCAGCTACCTGAAATGGAACTTGTAGCTAAATGTGGCAATGCGATTGAAGCAAATAATATTTTACAAACTGAGGAAATTGATCTAATTTGCCTTGACATTAAAATGCCACAGATTTCAGGTATAGACTTCCTTAAATCATTGAAAAATCCACCTTTTGTAATTTTTACCACGGCTTTTTCTAACTATGCTCTTGAAAGTTATAATTTGGATGTAGTTGATTTTTTGCTTAAACCGATCTCTTTTGACAGATTTATGAAAGCAGTCAATAAGGTAAGTGAAAGGATCAATTCCAAAAAAACAGTTTCAAATTCTGAAGACGATTATTTTTATGTAAAAGCTGACAAAAAACTTATCAGGATCAAATATGAGGACATTATCTATATCGAAGGACTGAAAGATTATGTAATCATCCGGGTTGAGGATTCAAGGATAGTGACTCTGCAAACCATGAAAAGCCTTACTGATAAATTGCCTTCTGACCGTTTTCTGAGAGTTCACCGTTCTTACCTTGTCAATGTCGACAGAATCAATTCAATAATGGGCAATATGATTGAAGTCTTTGAAAAGGGAAAAACCAAGTTCATACCCATAGGAAAAAACTATAAAGACGAACTGATGATCACAATAGAGAGAAAAAGAATATGATTTTCAACAAATTGTATGATTAGTTTTTTCTCAGAAATAATTGATTGCAAGGTTTTTTCTGTCAGAAGTGTACACGGTGGAGATATTAACCAGGCATATAAAATTGATACTGTTGAAGGAATTTATTTTGCAAAAGTAAATGACGGGCCTGTAGCTTCAAAAATGCTCAGGACTGAATCAGTAGCCCTGCTTTTGTTAAATTCAATTAAAGGAATTAGAGTTCCGGAGGTGATCAGGATTGCAGATCATGATAATCGATCTGTATTGATTTTGGAATGGATTGAGGCAGGAAAAGCTGAAAGAAGCACATCAAAGGATCTGGCAGAAAAACTTTCAATTCTGCACTATGTATCTGCCGAAAATTTTGGTCTTGACTATGACAATTATATTGGTAGCCTCCCACAAGTAAATTCATATTCAGGAAATTGGCTCGATTTCTACTATTTGAACCGGATTAACCCACAGATTAAATCAGCAGCAGAGTCAGGGAAAATTCCTGTAGCCTATATCGGCAAATCAGAGCAGATATTTAAAAAAATGAAAAATGAGATGCCTGACATTCAGCCTTCTCTTCTTCATGGGGATCTTTGGAGCGGAAATTATATGATTGATCAAACCGGAAAAGCGATTTTTATTGATCCTGCAATATATTACGGACACAGGGAAATGGATATAGCAATGATGAAACTTTTTGGTGGATTTCCCGATGATGTTTTTGAAATTTATAACAATATTTACCCCCTGGAAACAGGATGGGGAAAAAGGACCAGATTCTATCAGTTGTACTATATTCTGGTACATGTGAATCTGTTTGGAGGATCATATTCCTCTTCTGCTATGAGTATTATTGATTCTTATGCTTAATTTGCATATTTAAGTTTAATTGTGTGTGAATTCTTAATCCAAACTAAAGTATTAAAGCCAAAAGTATTGCTTATCTATTTCAATAAATAAACCATTCTGGCCTCTATCTCAAGTTCGGAAAATGAAGCATTAAACTCTCCTTCCGATAAGGCAAACAGGTACTTATTATCCCATTTATCGTTGAAAAACCATTTGTAATTGACGGCTGGTGAGATTAGGATGTTCTTGGCCAAGGGAATTGTTATACCGGAACCTAATCCTGCACTGTAGCTTACATCTTTTATTACAGAGTCCTCAAAAAGGGAATTATTTTTAATACTGAAATTAATTCCTGAATTGACCAATAAAAAGAAATGCTTTTCAAAGAACTTGTTTCTCATAGAAAAATCAGGACAGTTACAGTCACCTTCCATATTGAACGGAAAAAACTTAAATGGCAATTCAAAACTGAATCTGTTCAATTTTAAATTTGCAATTCCAACAATGGTTTTCGAAAAAGTGTAAACCAATCCCGGTATCAAAGACATTCCTGTTCCCTCGAAAATATATTGGTATCCTAAACCGATATTATAATTGTTCCTGAACAAGTTAAAATCAGAATTGTTATCAAACAGATACTCATCAACCTTACTATTATCAGCAAGGCTATATCCAATTTTAATACCAGCCTGACCAAAACATCTGCCTGACAAAATCAAAACAAAAAAGAATACCGCAAGAATTAATTGAATCTTCATTATATTTTAATCTGTTAACTCACAAAAATAGTTATAATTGCTTTAGGCTGATCGTATCATTCCGAATTTAAAAAAAAATATTACTTTTGTAAAAAATCTTAATTGGATGAAAAAGGAGTTTAGCTATTCTGAAGCTTTCAAAGAATTACAGACAATTGCCTCAAATCTTGAGAATGGCAATTATGAGATTGATGAATTATCCGTAAAAATAAAAAGAGCCGGAGAGCTGGTAAGTTTATGCAAGGAAAAACTGAGAATTATCGAAGATGATATAAATGAGGTTTTGAATTCAGCTAAATCATGATTTATTCATTACCAAACCTCTCTTATCAAAAATAAAATGCTCCATCAATACATTGGCAATCCATGAAGCAATCTGATTTTGACCTGTAGCCATATTCATAATACTTCTGTCACTCCCGTTCGATAAATAACCGGTCTCGATAAGCAATGCCGGCATTGCAGCATTTCTGAGAACAAGCAAACCTGATTGTTTAACACCACGTTGTTTCAATATTGGCCTGATCTGATTGCTCCTGCTGAATTTCACGGCAAGATCGATGCTCTCACCTAAAAAAAGATTTTGAAACGCAGAAAGGAAAATATGAGCTTCAGGTGAATCAGGATCATGCCAGTCATAATTTTTTTCATGATCAGATTCAAAAAGTATGGAGGCATTTTCTCTTAGTGCCGTATTGAGCTTATCTGGATTTTTACCCAAACCCAGTACATGAATTTCAGAACCGTTGACATTCCTGTCTTCAATAAATGAATTGCAGTGAACCGATAAAAACAGATCCGCGTTCAGATTATTTGCCACAGTGATACGGGAATGTAAAGGGACAAAGACATCGCTCTCCCTTGTAAGTACAACTTTTGACATTGGCAATGCAGCTTCAATTTTCCTTTTCAATGCTTTGGAAATCTCAAGAACAACATCCTTTTCGCGTATTCCTTCATAACTTGTTCCCACATCTTTACCACCGTGACCCGGATCAATTACGATCACAAGCTGCGAATCACTTTCACCTTTCTGAACTTTTTGTACAGAAAATGTATTTGTTGGGGAATTTTCTTCGTTAATGTAATACTTGCTGCTGGAGTGAAATGGAAATGTTAAGAAAAAATTAAATACAGCAAATAATAAAGCCTTTTTTACTAAAAGATTTAATTTTGTCATTATTAGTAGATTGTAGTTTTCTCAACTGCAAATATAATAATAACTTTTAATATATAAAACTTTTGACGAGAATATTTTACATAGTATTATTTTTTTTATTATATAATTATCATTTTATTGCTCAAATAGGTATCGACAGCACTAAAACGATAACAGATTCCACGGTTTTATCCAGCAATTCCTTCTTCAGCAGCGACAGTATTCTTACTGATTCGTTTTCGGATTATAATATTTCTAAAGATGCTATTGAGGATGTTATTTTATGGGGGGCTAAAGGACTTGAACATTTTGATCAGGATATTAATAAGCTCATCCTTATAGATGAAGCATATATCAAATATGGAGATATTTCACTAAATGCCGGTTATCTTGAAATTGATCTCGAAAAAAAAGAGGTATTAGGACTACCTCTTCCGGAATCCAACTCCAGGAATGCTCAAAAACCGGTTTATAAAGATAAAACTGATGAATTTGAAGCTAAAAAACTAAGATACAATCTGAAATCGAAAAAAGCATGGGTTGAATATGCTGCTAAAAAAGAGGGAGAACTTACTGTACATGGTTACAAAGGCAAGTATATCAGTAAGGATGCAGATACCATAAATCAGGTAGATAAGATGTTCATCGACGGGGGTATAATAACAAATTGTACCAACGACCACCCACACTGGGGGGTCAAAGCCAGCAAAATAAAACTCATCCCCAATAAACTCGCAATTTTCGGATACTCAATGCTGGAAATAGCAGATGTCCCTATTTATCCTCTCACTCTCCCCTTTGGACTTTATCCGATGTTTCAAGGTCAAAAATCCGGCTTGATATTGCCGAGGAATGTTGATATAAATGCGCAATACGGTATTGGATTTAAAGATATAGGAGTTTATTTTGTACTTAGTGATTATGTGGATATCCGTGCTACAGCAGATATTTATACAAGAGGAACACACGGTATTTATCTGAGTTCAAATTACAATAAGAGGTACAAATTCAGGGGGAATGCATCATTAAGCTATTTCAATGAAATTAAAGAAAGTCAGACTGACACCACTAAAAAAAGTTCACCATCATTCAGGATTTATTTATCTCATTCTCAGGATTCCAAAGCACATCCTTATCAGAATATAGGAGGAACTATCAATCTGCAATTTGCAAATTTTCAAAAAAGTGCTAATAATGATGCTTACAGCAGAACTAATAATGTTGTTAGTTCTAATCTGAATTACAACAGACGATTTCCTGATTCACCCTTCAGTCTGACTGCATCTTTTAATCACGATCAGAATAATGCCACAAGAGCTTTTAATGTGACTTTTCCGAGATTATCAGTAAATATGAACACGATTTATCCCTTCAAGTTAAAAAACAGAACAGGAAAAGAAAAATGGTATGAAAAAGTTTCTTTAAAATACGACGCTTCAAGTGAAAGCAGGGTTAGCGCAACAGATACAACTATTTTCATTCTTGATACTTTGAAAAACAACATTAAAACCGGAATAAAACAGTCTTTCAGCACAGGAGCATCATTCACGGTATTTAAATATATCAACATCGGCTTTAATGCAAACTATAATGAAAACCATTTTTTTAAAATTGTTGACAAAAACCTCAAAGACACAATTATCCTTAGGGAAAAAGGGAAAGATGATGTTGGAAATATACTATACGATACTATATATGGTGAGTTGATTACAAATACAATATCTGACTGGAGAGTCTTCAGGCAGATTACCCCTTCCCTATCCCTTTCCACAAATAAATATGGAAAACTGATCTTCAAAAATGGATGGCTAAGAGGCATAAAACATAAAGTAGCATATTCAATATCGATAAGTGGTAACCCTATCGATGAAAGGAAGAAATATATCAGTGAAGTTGATACCGACACAAGACCCCAATACAATAAAAAACAAGAATATAGCATTTTCGAATTAGGAGGACCTTATGGGTCAGGGTCTCCTTCCGGCAGGAATATTTCAATTTCCTATGGGGTAAATAATTATATCGATGCTAAAGTATGGAGCAAAAAGGATTCCGATAAAAAAAAATATCACTTATAAAAGGCCTGAGTATTTCCGGCAGTTACAATGTTTTTGATGACAGTTTGAATTTCACGCCTGTCAGGGCAGGTTTTAATCTGCCATTATTCAATAATTTTGTTTTTATTTCTTATAGCGGACAGCTCGATTTCTATGAAAAATTAAATGGTCAAAGAATCGACAAATTTGTCTGGGAAAGTAAAAAAATACCTTTGCGACATGACTATTCATCTGTAGGAATCTCAGTGAATAATAAATCAATAGATGAGATCATGAAGATGTTCAGAAAAGACAAGAAAGGTCCAGATCAGGAAAAGGAAAAATCCGAAAAAATTGTCGAACAGGAAGATAAGTTGCTGTCAATCTTAAAGGATTTTCGACTTAATTATAATATAAGTATGAGATGGGAACAAAACAAAAGAAACGTTGACACATTCTTTGTGAGCTTTCATTCTGTTTCTGTAAATGGTTCAATCCCCTTGTCAAAAAACTGGAATCTGAGAATAAACAACTTTGACTATAATATAAAGGAAAAAAGATTTGAATATCCTGATATAGGTCTGGAAAGGGATCTTCATTGCTGGAGAATGAGTTTCAGCTGGAGGCCGAGTGGAGGTTCTTATACTTTTTTCATTGGTGTAAAATCATCAGTCCTGCAATTTGTCAAATATAATCATGGTCAGGACCCTATAAGGGGAGCATTGAATAGCAGTCCTGTTTTTTGATTGCAGAACGTTAACCCAAATTAACCCTGAAGGTTGACTGAAGTTCAGATTTTCCTGATATTCAGATCCTATTATCGTAAAACAAACAGTTTGATTTAAAGCCTTTTGAAAAAAGTTCCTGAATGTCCAGAAAAATTCAAACTATTTATGCTATTTTTGGGAATTCTAAAATATGTCATTTCTACATGAATAAAAAGATAGCCATCAGAATTGAAGACAAATACACAATGGAACGAAGGGTACCTTTAATTCCAAAGCACGTAAGCTATCTAAAAGAAAATTTCGGGTTTGATATATATATTGAAAGTTCATCAAAAAGAGTATTTACTGATAAAGAGTTTGAAAATGCAGGCGCAAAAGTTGTTAACTCAATTCGTGACATACCTGTCGTTTTTGGAGTAAAAGAAATGCCTTCAGATATTTTTAAGGAAGGATTTACATATGTATTTTTCTCACATACTATTAAGGGGCAGACTGCAAATATGCCTGAATTAAAGAAAATGGTAGAAAAAAAAGTAAATCTCATTGACTATGAAAAAATACGTGATGAGTCTGATAATAGAAAAATTTTCTTTGGCAGATATGCCGGTCTCGCGGGAATAATAAATACATTATGGGCTTATGGTCAAAGATTAAATTCTCTGGGGATTATTACACCATTTTTAAATCTCAAACAGGCATATAAATATCATTCGCTTGCTGAAGCAGAAAGCACTATAATAGCCATAAAAGAAGAAATTGAAACTGAGGGCCTTCCTGAAAACATTTGCCCGCTGACTATTGGTATTACAGGTTATGGCCATGTAGGGTCGGGAGTAAAAGAAATACTGGAATTACTAAATCCTGTTGAAATTAGCCCTGAAGACTTACTTGAACTTGAAAATTCAAAAAAATACTCTAGCAGAACAATTTATATAACAACTTTCCGGGAAAAAGTCCTTGTCAAACCCATAAGCAACTTTGAATTCGAACTTCAGGATTATTACAGTCATCCGGAAAAATATGTCAGTGATTTTGAAAAATATTTCGGAAAATTATCTATTCTGGTCAATTCAATGTATTGGGATAAAAGATATCCGAAACTGATCACAATGGATCAGATGAGAGATATTTATTCGGAGAATCATAAGCTAAAGACCATCGGTGATATTACCTGTGACCCTAAAGGTTCCATCGAATTTACATTGGAGTGCACGACAATCGAAGATCCTGTTTTTATATTTAATCCGGAACAAGGTACCAAAAAATCAGGTTTCATTGGAAAGGGAATATGCGTTCTGGCTGTCGATATTCTGCCCAGTGAATTACCCAGAGAGTCTTCAGAAGGTTTTAGCAGTGCCATCCTGCAATATATTCCTGACATTGTCACATGCGATTACTCCGATAAATATGAAGACCTCAAATTACCCTTGTGCATTAAAAAAGGTCTTATACTTCATAACGGCAATTTCACTCCGGAATTCCTGTACATGGAAGAATTTATAAAGTAAAACACAAATGAATAAAGTCCAAAGATGAAAAAAATATTTGTAGTCGGAGCAGGTTTGTCATCTGCCAGTCTTATAGATTATCTCCTGAAAAATTCTGTCAATTATGATTGGGAGATTCTGATTGGAGACCTTGACCAGGAGTTGGCAAATCAAAAATTAAAAAATCATCCTAACGGTAAAGCTGTATACTTTGATGTCTTCAGTGAAGAAATGCGGAATTCTGTTGTGTCCGGTTCAGATATTGTAATTTCTCTCCTTCCGGCCGATTTGCACTACCTTTTGCTTGAGACATGCCTCAGATTCTCAAAGAATTTGATTACAGCTTCTTATGTACCTGATGAACTTTGGAAAAAAAATCAGGAATTTATTGATAAAGGAATGACTGTAATATATGAATGTGGACTTGATCCGGGAATTGATCACATGTCGGCTATGGAAATACTGGATAAAATCAGAATGGAAGGGGGAAATATTCTTTCTTTTAAATCTTCTACAGGAGGTCTTGTAGCAACTGAAAACGACGACAATCCCTGGAATTATAAATTCACATGGAATCCCCGTAATGTTGTTCTGGCAGGAAAAGCCGGAGCTCAATATAAGCAAAACGGAAAACTGAAATATGTGCCATATCACAGATTATTTGAAAGAGCTGAACCAATTAAAATAGAAGAAGATGATAATTTTGAAACATATCCAAACAGAGATTCTTTAAAATACTTATCTGTATATGGCTTACATAATATTGAAACTATGTACAGAGGAACTATCAGAAGGTCAGGATTTAGCAATTCTTGGAATCAAATGATAAAACTTGGTTTGACCGAAGACAGTTTTGTTCTTGAAAATTCAAAAAATATGACCTATAGAGAACTTTTGGAATCTTTGCTTCCGGAAGGGAAATCAGCTGATATACGGGAAAAAGTTGCCAGTTATCTGAACATAGAAATTGATTCAACCGAAATGAAAAAGCTTGAATGGCTTGAAATATTTCAAGATAAGATAATTCCAATTGCGGGAGCAACACCAGCAATTGCACTTCAGAAATTGCTGGAAGAAAAATGGAAACTGAATCCGGATGACAAAGATATGATAGTAATGCAACATGAATTTGTTTTTGAGACTAACCAAAAGGATATCAATAAGATAACGTCATCACTTGTTCTGACAGGAAAAGACAAAACTCATACAGCAATGGCAATGACTGTCGGATTGCCACTTGGCATTGCAGCTAAGTTGATATTGACAGGCCAAATCAATAAAAAGGGTATTCTAATACCAATCCAAAGAGAAATTTATAAACCTATACTTGAGGAATTACAAGAATTCAATATCACTTTCAAAGAGAAAAAGGAAAAAATAAAAAAAGGGAACCAAAGTCCCCTTTTATGATCATTTTTTTAATTATCGCACTCTTTTATTGTTTTTCTGATTATTTCAATACACTCATGTATTTGATTTTCAGTTATTACCAAAGGAGGTGCAAATCTTATGATATCTCCATGTGTAGGTTTCGCAAGCAATCCGTTATCCCTTAATTTCAGACAAACATTCCAAGCATCAATACCGTTTTTTGATTTTATTACTATAGCATTCAGAAGTCCTTTTCCTCTGACATTTGTGATCATATCACTGTCAATGCCTCTCAAACCTGCTCTCAGGATTTCACCCATTTTGAAAGCATTATCAGTAAGTTTCTCATCTTTTACTACCTCAAGAGCAGCAATTGCTACTTTACATGCTAAAGGGTTACCACCAAATGTTGAACCATGCTCACCGGGTTTTATCGTAAGCATCACTTCATCATCTGCCAGTACTGCTGATACCGGATATTGGCCGCCTGAAAGTGCTTTGCCGAGAATAACAACATCAGGTTTTATATCTTCATAATCAGAAGCAAGCATTCTTCCAGTCCTGGCAATTCCAGTCTGTATTTCATCGGCTATAAAGAGAACATTTCTGGATTTGCACAATTCAAAAGACTTTTTCAGGTAACCTTCATCAGGAACCATCACTCCGGCTTCTCCCTGAATTGGCTCTACAATAAATGCTATCACATCAGGGTCTTCTAATTGCTTTGCGAGTGCCTCAGTATCGTTATAAGGAACTGTTACGATTCCTGGTGTAAATGGCCCGTAATGAGAAGTTGATTCAGGATCATTAGAAGCCGAGATAACAGAAATAGTCCTGCCATGAAAATTATCTCTTGCGAAAATGATCTTAGCCTGGTTGTCTTTAACTCCCTTTACCTTGTATCCCCACTTTCTGGCAAGTTTCATTGCTGTTTCAACACCTTCTGCTCCGGTATTCATAGGCAATATTTTATCATAGCCGAAATAATCTGTAACAAATTTTTCATACTCTCCCAGGACATCATTATGAAATGCCCTTGAAGTCAAAGCAAGTTTCTTTGCCTGTTCAATCATAGCATTAACAATTTTAGGATGGCAATGCCCCTGATTAACAGCACTATATGAAGAAAGGAAATCAAAATATTTTTTTCCTTCCACATCCCAAACAAATACTCCCTCTCCTTTGCTCAGCACTACAGGAAGAGGGTGATAATTATGTGCTCCATACTTATCTTCAAGATCGATATAATATTTACTTGTCATATATAAAATTTTGTTATAAAAATACAAAAGTAAATTAAAATTACCATTCTTAAAAATCTTTTCATCTTTTGAATACTGTTCAGAAGAAAAAAACCTGTACTGCCTGATTCAGTTTCTCTATCTTATACAATTTTACTTTCATAATGTTGCAAATAAAAATTGCATAATACTGATAGATAATAAAATTTTTAATTGCAATAATTTATTGTCACATCAGTAATAAACCTATAAAAATTAGATTATTTATTGTTTAAAACATTTCAGTATCTGGTTAATAGACCTCATAGGTATTGAATGTATTACAATTGTGTTAATACTACTGATGTATTTTGTTGCCAATAAGTCCACCATGCATGATTATTGAGCTATAAATTAAATTCAAAAACAAGAATCTTTATAATAGGTAATTGTCGGGGTGAGAGGATTTGAACCTCCGGCCTCTACGTCCCGAACGTAGCGCGCTACCGGGCTGCGCTACACCCCGAGAATGAGTGTGAGTGCGAGTGTGGGTTTGAGTGTGAGTATTGGTTTAATAAAATTTTAGTGCAAAAATAAAACATTTTTTCTAAAAGTAAATATGGCTAATGAAGTTTATGGAAAAATCCTAAAAGTTTTTTATCACGAACTTACCATTTGTAACTTTCAGGTCTTTTCCTTCAAATTGAGCTGTAAAACTATATGTACCTGTAAGTATTTTATTAACAGTATCAAATTTGTCAATCTTAAGTGTTCCTGAGCTTATCAGATATACATATGTTTTACCACCTGAAAACAGATAAAAAGAAGTGATGAGTTCATTTTCCGATTTGCCTAAGGTATAGGATTTCATTTTCAAAGCCCCATCTATTTCCCAATGCAGAGTATAGATATTATCAGAACCAAATATTCTGGGTACTCCATTATCTATTTTATAATAAAAATCCCTTGCTTCCCATTTTTTACCGTCTATTTCCATCTGAAATACTGGTACAAGGACTTCTTCTTCAACAACAGGATCAACTTCTTTTCCACATGAAAAATTCAGCAGTACTATAGCAAAAATAAAAAATCTGATAAATTTCATCTAATGAGTTTTAATTGTTCAATATCAAAGAATATAATTTTTATGAAAAGTGCATCACAAATATGAACCTAAAACAAAATAAAAGAGAAAATATTATAGAAAGGAAGTTATTTGAAATAAAAAAAAACTATATGCCCGCTAAAGAGAAAAAAAGGTTTTTGGGATGAACTCTATAATTCCTTCTGAAACTAAAATAACACCGGACATATAGTTTATGATGCAAAAGTAAAACTAAAAATCATATTACAAAATTTTTTAATATGTTTTTTTAATTTTTTTTCACAATACCCATTATTTATATTTAATTTTATGTATTGTCTTTGCAAAACCGGCAAAAATGCCATATCCGTTTTTTATATTTGAAAAAAGATTCATAGGAAGTATAATCGTGCTATCATCCTTGTTTTTATTCCAGTTTAATTGTTCAAGTGTGCTAATATATTTATAATAATCCTCACTGCAGCTTATAAATTCAAAAGTAGAATAACCCTCAATTATGTTATTCTCTTTATCAAACCCATCATAACTATCAAATTCTAAATAGTTTTGCTCATTTTTTTCAATTGGGCAAAAAGAAGTGTATTAACAGCATTTGCAGGCAGTACTGACATTATATTTTGACTGTTATTGGATATCCAAGATGTATCGGTAAATGAAATTGTATCACCTGAAATGGAAATTGCCTTTTTTTTGACTATATGCCGGATAATCATGTATTTATTGTTGCCCGGATTGATTACAAACCGGTTTGACAGGACTTGTTCGTTTTCTGTATTCAAATGAACGGTGCCGGTATAACTGATCATATTAACTGGTCCTGGCAGCCAGGTTTCAGAACCTATCATCTCAAATCCGGGATAACTAACATAAATTGAGTAATACTGATCACTTAAGAGTTTTTCATTCACATCAAACAAATTGCTGTTTGTATTTCTGACAAAACTGATTGCTCTATTATTCTGGTCGAATAATTCTATTTTGCATTTATCATAATCGATATCGGTATTTCCAATTGAGTAAGGAGACTTTGTTTTTGTGATTGACATTTCAAAAGTTGTATCGTTGGTAATGAAACAATTCAGAACAAGTTTATCTTTTTCCCTATAATCGGAAACCGGAAATTCCTTTTCACATGAAACTATGAAAATCAGCAAAAAAAAAGTGAGTGGCTTACACCTGCAAAATACTGAACTCAAAATCAAGAATTTAATTTTTTGCAAAAATAAACAATCACTCACTTAAACAACCATTAAAACCAAAAAAGAATGAAAATTTAATATTACTTTCATTTCGAGGAAATGATAAACTGCCCTTTGGAATTTATCACATTTACATCAAAAACAATTTCCATGAATCGGGTGAAATCCTTGACCGAGGAATTTCTGATTGTGGTATGGATTGTTTCAGTTCCTAAATCTTTTATATCATTATTTAATACTATTACTTCATTTTGATAAATATCATTTATCGTTTTTATTGCCTCATTAACGGTAACATTGTCAAACTTGATGTCATAGTAAATTCCTTCACCTGCAATTTTTGAATTCAGAGTTCTAACTTCTACTTCATCACCGATAAAAGCAGTTTGCTTACTCAACAGAAATGTTGCTTTACCGTTTTTATCTTCTATCTTAACTCTGCCTTCTATAAGATCTACACTGATTCCTTTATCTGAATCATCGACATAAAACTGAGTACCGAGAACGGTTATAGAATAATCCCTTATTTTAATTCTAAATGGTGATGAACTTTTCGCCACGTTAAAAAATGCATTTCCATGTAGTGTGACTTCTCTGTTGCCGGAATTAAACTCAGAAGAAAGTTGAAGTTCTGATCCGTTGTCAAGAATAATATCTGAGCCATCGACTAAAACCAAATGATCAGTTGCACCATTTGCCTTGTATTTTGTGCTACTGTCTGTAAAAAATCTGATAGCAAAAACACTGAAAACCAAAACAACTGCTACTGCTGCGTATTTATACCAATTTATTTGAGACTTATTATTGATTTTCGAAGAAATATTTGCCCATGCTTTTTCAGTGTCAAATTTCTTCCAGTTCTTAAGCTGTGATGCTGAATCGTGAATTTCCAATATCTCAAAAAATTTATTTTCGTCTTTAATTTCTGACAATAAAGTTTCAAACATAGCTTTTTCACTGTTGTCTGAAATATTATCCAAGTTGTATTTTTTTGTCAGTCCTTTCATATTGATTTGAGATCACACTTATGATGAATTAGTTTTGTGATACCCTTAAACGATTTCAATATTTAAATTAATTTTTTAATAAGTCCGGAAATTTCCTGATTATCACTTTTTCCTAACTACCTATTCCAATTTAGCTCTTATTCTTCTTTCATTTTTCCATAATAATTAAAATTCCATTTTCCCATATATTCATAAATAATATTTGTCCTCTTGCTGCGTTAGTTAAGTATTCTATACCCAAAAAATTTAATTCATAAATTATCTGACATTTGCAGTATTATACCGGATTTAACTTAAACTATTTCTCCGGACTAAAACAAACATAATGAAAAACATTCCTTTAATCATAATTTTATTTTTCCCTTATATTGTTTTCTCGCAGAGTTTAAATCGTTATATTATAAAAACAAAAAGCAATAATTCTGAGGAAAGACTTAAAACCATTCTTAAACTGAGACAAGCAGATGATATTAAGCCCATATTCAATGAATTGAATCTTTATTCCCTCATTTTGGAGGAAGATGGTCAAAGGGTAATTTCTGAATTAGAAAAAAACAATAAAATAGAATATATTGTTGAAGATCTGCCTCTTGAATACAGAAATACACCTAACGATATTTTTTACAAAAAACAATATGCTCCATCAATTATAAAAGCCGATGAAGTTTGGGATAATAATACAGGTGGTCTCACCGGAGTAAAAGATACAATTGTAGTAGCAGTACTTGACCTTGGAATGTTTGCTGGCCATGAAGATCTCAAAGACAATATCTGGAAGAATTATGCAGATAAACCTGGTGACAAAATTGACAATGATGGCAATGGATATATTGATGATCATTCCGGACTCGACATTGCAACGAAGACAGATGCTTTGAATTCACATTACCATGGTACAGGTGTTGCCGGAATTATAGGAGCAAAAGGTAATAACAATATCGGCATTTCAGGAATTAACTGGAATATTAAAATACTTCCGATTACTTCAATCCGATATATTTCTGATGTAATAGAAGGGTATAACTATATTTATAATCTCCGAAAGTCTTACAATAATTCTAATGGAGTAAAAGGTGCTTTTATTGTTTGTACAAATCTTTCTGCAGGTTACGACAAAACGTTCCCGGATGACAGTCAGGCCTTTACTGACTGGTGCAATATTTATGACCTGTTAGGTACCCAGGGAATACTCAGTGTGACTTCTGCTTCAAATGATGACATGAATGTTGAGATTGAAGGTGACATGCCCACATTGTGCACGAGCCAGTACCTTATTCCCGTCACGAGTACAGATGAAAATGACAAATTTGATGTAACGAAATCATTTGGTTCAAAAAGTATTGATATAGCTGCTCCCGGGAGGGCAATTTATACACTTACAACCGACAATGCTTACAGGAAAGATTTCACCGGAAATTCTGCTGCTGCCCCTCATGTTGCCGGGGCAATAGGCTTGATCTATACTATTCCCTGCCAGGGTTTTACTGATAAGATAAAAGCAAATCCTTCAGAACTGAGTCTTAAGATCAAAGAATATCTGCTAACATATTCCGATAAGCACAGTGACCTGAAAGATAAAACATTGTGCGGTGGCAGACTGAATATTTATAACACTTATATTCATCTTGCGGAATTATGCGGTGCCCTGCCAACAAATAAGCTATTAATAAAAACGATTGCACCAAACCCAGCATATAATAATACTACAATAGAATATGACATAGAAAACTATGATAATCACACATTAAATCTCTATAATGCAAGTGGGAAACTGGTCATCAGGGAGATATTTAAACCAAATATTTTCGGTACCAGGAGTATTAATATCGATGTGAGTAGTTTCCCCACCGGGGTGTATTACCTGACTTTAGTATCAGGAGACAATTCAGTTTCAAAACCATTGGTCATTTCCCGAAAATGATGCTTTGATAATAAACTCAGGAATTGAAAATGTTTTCCTGTATCCTGATACTTTCAAGATGTATTTCTTTAAAAATACTATTAATAAAATCATGGCTGAGTCCTGATAACTCACCGTGCATTATCATTTTTTCCAGAATTTCACTAAATCTTTCCTGTTGAAAAACAGCTACATTGTTTTCCTTTTTAAGCTTACCAATAGTACCAACAATTTCCATTCTTTCATTCAGGTTTTCAATCAGCCTGATATCCATATTATCGATTTGAGAACGTAAAGAAGCAAGTAGTTCACTGAATTTTGATTCCCTGAATTTCTTCTCTCTCACAACGAGTCTTTGAATGATCTGCTTAAAAATCTCAGGAGTTACCTGCTGATCAGCATCACTCCAGGCAGAATCAGGATCATTGTGTGTTTCAATCATCAATCCATCATACTGCAGGTCAAGAGCTGTCTGTGCTATTTTTTCGATGCAATCTCTTCTCCCGCATATATGTGACGGGTCACATATCATCGGAATATCCGGAAACCTGGTTTTAAAGTCTATAGGTATCTGCCAATTAGGTTGATTTCTGTAATTTGTAACCGTATAGCTTGAAAAACCTCTGTGAATTACACCAATATTATTGACATTGCTCTTTAAAAGTCTTTCGACTGCTCCAATCCAGAGTTCAAGATCGGGATTGATGGGATTTTTTACCAGAATGATCCTGTCAGTTCCTTTCAAAGAATCCGCTAGTTCCTGAACCGTAAATGGATTGACGGTACTTCGCGCTCCAATCCACAGGACATCTATATCATGCTTGATTGCAAGTTCAACATGCCTTGGTTTAGCAACTTCAATTGCAATTTTTAATCCAGTCTCAGCTTTAACTTGCTGAAGCCATTTTAAAGCTTTATCCCCCACCCCCTCAAAACTTCCGGGACGAGTCCTTGGCTTCCAGACTCCTGCCCTGAAAACCGTAGCTTTGCTTCCGGATAACTGGTGAGAAATATTCAAAACCTGCTCTTTAGTCTCAGCACTGCAGGGCCCGGCAATAATCAGCGGAATTCCTGCACTAATTCTATTGAGCCAACTCAAATTATCCGTTTTAACATTCATCAACTACGTTTTATAAAGCACTTATTTAATTTCCATGATATCAACTCCTTTTTAAAATCTTTATTTGAATCAAAATTAGCAAATCCAGGCTACATTAAACTTTTTTTACATTTTTTTTATTAAATATTTCCTTTCAATATACTATTACAAGTAAATTACATGAAAAAAGTTCAGATTACATTTTATACTTTCACGGAAATTCTCATTTGTAAATTTGTACTAATTATTTTAATATTACTATTGATTATCCATCAATATTATATATATTTGATAAAAAATATTAAATGGTTTTTACTACATTGACAAAAATAATGAACAAATGAGAATTGAGTACGATATAAAACTTGGTTTTAAAGACGTGATGTTCAGGCCAAAAAGGTCAACACTTAAAAGCAGAAGCCAGGTAAATCTTGAAAGAATTTTCAGACTTATGCACACAGATACAAAATGGTCGGGAATTCCTGTCATGGCTGCAAATATGGATACTATCGGAACTTTTGAAATGGCAGTTTCTCTGAGTTCATTGAAAGTTTTTACAGCTATTCACAAGCATTATACCGTTGAAGAATGGAATACTTTTCTAAAAAATGCTCCTCAGGGAATTGAAAATTTCATTGCAGTCAGCACTGGGACAGTACCGAATGATATGGACAAGCTTAAAGCAATTATAAAAGCAAACCCACATTTGAGATTTATATGTATCGATGTTGCCAATGGTTACTCTGAACATTTTGTTTCGTTTGTAAAAGAAACACGATTGAATTTCCCCGAAAAAGTTATAATTGCCGGCAATGTGGTAACAGGGGAAATGGTCGAAGAGCTGTTATTATCAGGGGCAGATATAATAAAGGTTGGTATAGGACCTGGTTCTGTGTGCGACAAGGATAAAAACCGGAGTAGGTTATCCTCAGCTTTCAGCAATTATTGAGTGCGCAGATGCAGCGCATGGCCTGGGAGGATTGATCATCAGCGACGGGGGATGCACCACACCTGGAGATGTTGCGAAAGCATTCGGAGCCGGAGCTGACTTTGTAATGCTTGGAGGTATGCTGGCAGGACATGATGAATGCGGAGGAAATATTTTTGAAAAAGATGGAAAAAGATATAAACAGTTTTATGGAATGAGTTCCAGGACAGCGATGGAAAAACACTCCGGTGGGGTAGCTGACTACAGGGCAAGTGAAGGAATTTCCGTTGAAGTTGAATACAGGGGTAAAGTTGAAAATACAATGCTTGATATCCTTGGAGGAATAAGGAGTACATGCACTTATGTTGGTGCATCACAACTGAAGGAGTTAAGCAAAAGAACAACTTTTATAAGGGTTGCCGAGCAGGAAAATCAGGTGTATTCAGGATAAATACCGGTCTCTTTATTATTTTAAAAATTTATTTTTTAACAGACAAAAATATTTTTTGTAAACACCGTAATTTAAACAGAGATTACCTGCCTCTGCTGAAATAAGGATATTTAATTTTTATTCCGGAGTCATAGTGGAAGGATTTGTTTTAATGAACCAAATCTGTTTTTATCCTCAGTTTTAAATTTGTAAATCAAATCAGGGTTTAACATGTAAAATATTTATTAAACCATTTGTCTATTAATTTCTGCTATTCATAGAATTTATGAACCATTAAGGCATGTTGTAATAACAATAATAATTACTATGCGTTAATTTTTATAACAAAATCAATTCTAATGCGAAAAGTATTGTTGTTTACAAGCCTGGTTTTCTTTCTTGTATCAGTTTTTGCCAGTCACCCGGAAAAATTACGATTAAAGGATTTCTCAAAGATACTTTAAATGAAAGTGTCCCATTTGCAACAGTTATGTTGTTAAGTCCGAAAGATTCCACATTACAGAATTTTACAACTACAAGTGATAATGGGGAGTTCAGATTTTCCGTATCAAAAATTCAGCTTATTTGCTTAAGATTTCGCATATGACTTATATGCCGTTTCAGAAAAATATCGATTTCTCCAGACTGAAACTGTCGATTTAGGAACTTTGATCATGAAGCCGATAAGTAAGACCCTGATGGAAGTAGTAATAAAGGCAGCCAAAGCTCCTCTATTTATAAAAGGAGATACAGTTGAATATGATGCCACAACTTTTAAAGTACCTCCCGGATCAACAGTTGAAGATCTTTTGCGCAGATTTCCAGGGATTGATGTCGATGCTGACGGTAATATTTCAACACAAGGCAAGGATGTGAAAAGATTATATGTTGACGGAAAACATTTTTCGGAGATGATCCTAAAAGTGCAACAAAAAACCTCGGAGCTGAAGTAGTATCAAAAGTTCAGGTTTTTGATGAAAAATCAGAACAAACTAAACTGACCGGGATAGATGATGGCAGCAAAGAAAAAGCCATGAACCTTGAATTAAAAGATGAGTTTAAAATGGCAAATTCGGAAAAGTATCTGCAGCTGCAGGCACTGAAGAAAGGTGGGCAGGAAGTGGCAATTTCAACAGGTTTAATAATAAAACTCAGCTGTCATTTATAGGATATGCCAATAATGTTAACCAGACAGGTGTTAACTGGGAAGATTACAATGAATTTAGAGGAAACAATTTGTTTAATAATTATGACAATGGAGATTTCGGATTTTCCGGAATGAGAAGGAGGTTTATGTTTCAATTCAATGATTCACCTGTTGGAAATTATGATGGTAAAGGGTTGACACAAAATTTTGGGGCAGGTACAAATTATAACTTTGATAATAAAGGAACAAAATTCAATGCGAGTTATTTTTACAACCAGACTGAGCTGAACTATTTACAAAATTCTGAAAGGCGTACCTTTATCGATGAAGACAATTCGTTTTTGAAAAATGATACTCTGGATAATTCAAATTTCAGATCAAGCCATAGTTTGGGTAGCAGATTTGAGAAGGAATTCAATCCAAACAACAGGTTGATCATGAAAGCAAATTTCCGTTTTTCAACCAACGATAATACGAGTAAAAATAACCAGTCATTTACAGATTTCAAGTCTTTACCATTTAATATCCTGAGCATAGACAATGAAACTGATGTCTATCCTCATTAAATATTACGTCTGGCTATTTACAGGCATTTATTCAAGAAAAAAGGGCGGTCATTTGCAATAAGCGGAGGATATAATTTTAATATTTCAGATGGTTCAGAAAATCTCAATACGCTGAACGATTTTTTCTCTGCAACTACTCCAACAGAACAAATCAAACAATTGATAGTTAAGGATAAGAATGTAAATGAAATCAAATCCAGTGTGTTGTATTCAGAACCATTATCAGAAAAATTCTTCATTGAAACTTTTTACAATTTCAGCAATCTTGACAATTTTAGCAACCGTCAGGCATCAGATCTCTTAAGCAGTAATTCCAGGATTGACAGTTTAAGTGTTTATTATGAACAATCCACATTATACAACAGATTGGGCACAGTACTGAGATATTCGTATAATGGAATAAACTTTTCAGCAGGATTCGCAGGTCAATCCCTGATCCTTAATGGTATTTATGCCCTGGATAAGGGACTTGAATGGAATGACAAAAAAGAACCAAGACAATATAACAATCTCACTCCCAATATCGATTTCAGTTACAATGTTACGAGACAAATACATCTTGAATTAAGCTATAATAATCAGATCATGCCACCTGATTTTGATGCTTTATATCCTGTATTAAACACCGCAAATCCTTCTTACCAGATAATAGGAAATCCTGAGCTTAATACTGAAAAATCACATGAAGTTGAACTTGAATTCCATTACTGGAATCCTGCTTCCTTTTCGAATATTAACTTTAGCTCAACTTACACTGTAACCAAAGATCCTATCGTGTACAATCAACAGACAGTTTTTGACCCGAATAAAGGTGCTGTAACTGTTTCAATGCCTGAAAACATGGAAAAACAAAACTCATTCAGAACAAATTTATGGACCAATATTCCGATCGTGAAAACTAAACTCAGTATAAATTTCAATGCTGGATATGATAATTCAATAACACCTACTAAAATTAACAATCAACTTGATGATATAAATTCTGCCGGCATAAACTTAGGATCAAATTTAAATTTCACTCCAAATCTGAAACTGGTATTAACAGTTGGAGCAAGTACTAATTTTTCTAAAATAACATATAAAGCAAATAGCACACAGGATCAGGATTTCTATAATTATGTACTTAAATCATCGGTTAAATGGCAATTTGAAAAAAATACTTTTTTTGAGAGTAATTATAATTTTTCTGTATATAATAACAAAAAATTTAATTTTGACAAAAAACTACCGATCTGGAATGCTTCTGTAAGAAGAATACTAGGTAAAAGCAAGAAATTTGAATTGCGTTTGTCTGCTTTCGATATTCTAAATAAAAACCTTACATTAAGCCAGTATGCATCAAAAAACTTTGTTGAAAAAAGTGAAACTAATACTTTATCAAGGTATGTGTTGCTAGGCCTTACTTATAATATCAAAGGATTTGAAAATAAGGCTCCGCAAAGAAGACGATTTATGATGATGTAAAAAAAATGAAAAAATGAAAAAAATAATATTATCAAAATTGACTGTTTTCATTGTAACTGCTGTTTTTACAATTTCCGCTGCTGCTCAAAAACCATTGGAAGGGACAGTTACATATACACAGATATCAAACTGGACAAAAATGATGGCATCATTGGATTATCTGAGTCAAAATCAAAAAGATCAGATATCTTACATGAGCAGCAACAGGCCCGGATGGAAACAGTATAAAAAGCTGCATTTCAAAAAAAATATTTCAAAATTTGAAAATTCTGATGAAATTGCCAACCCTGAAATGAGGCACTGGAGCCAAAAAAAGGAAGTATATTTTATTTTAAACAATTATGATCAAAACACATTTCAAAGTGCGTTGATTTTTAATGGAAAGCCATATTTAATAACAGATTCTTTATATGTGCCGGCATGGAAAATTAAAAACAATATCAAAGAAATAGCAGGACATATATGCATGAATGCAACAACTTATGATTCAATCAGGAAGCAAAGTATTGAAGCATGGTTTGCACTCGACATTCCGCTGAGTACCGGACCTGAAAGGTTCTCAGGTTTACCGGGTCTTATACTGGAAGTCGACATCAATAACGGAGCTATGATATTATCTGCTGAGAAAATAGATTCCATTGCTGATACAAAACTCTTTGACATTCCTAAAAAAGTAAAAGGGAAAAAAATCAATACAATGCAATATGATAAAATGCTGAAAGATTATATTGAAGATAAACGAAAAATGGAACAGCCCTGGTTCTGGGGTGTACAATATTATTAACCACTGATATACGTAATATTTCCATCAGAGGTGAATTCTTTAATTGATGTATTCTTTTATTATCTTCTTATTTTTACACTGATAGCTGCAGAATCCTGATACTTTCACAATTAATGTATTTGTAGTTTTTATCGAATAATTTAACATATTTGTAGAAAACTCAAAACATTTTTGAAGTTTTGTTAGTTTTATTTCTACTTTTGCGTTCTCATTAATATGATTGATAAAAGTAAAATATTAGAGCATTCAGCTAAGTTGTTCCTTAAATATGGTATCAAGACTATAACCGTGGATGATATTGCCAATGACCTCGGCATTTCAAAAAGAACTCTTTATGATATTTTTGAAAGCAAGGAAACTATAATTGGACAGATAGTCAACTTTCATATTGAAAATGAGAAAAAAGCATTTGAAGATATTGTTAAAAGCTCTGTCAATTCAATCGATATGATGATGAAACTGTCAAATTTCATTTTTCTGATGTACAATAAGCTCCATCCTTCAGTTATGACAGATCTGAAAAAGTTTTACAGTGGAATTTGGGAATGCATAGAAGGGTTTAACAGTGAATCAATAAGGGAGATAATTGAATTGAATCTGAGACAAGGGAATTAAGGAAGAGTTTTACAGGCCTGAAATTGATCCGGTTGTACTTTCGCTGCTTTATGTAAAGCAACTGCAATTATTTTCTGATGAGGAAAACATTCATCTTGAAAAAAAATCAAAATCAGAAATAATACAGCAGTTCTTTGAATACAATATGTATGGGATAATGTCAGCAAAAGGTATAAAGTATTATTCGGACTTGGAAAAAAAAATAAAGTGAGTAATAGTTAGAGTTATAAAACTAAAATGATTTGATAAAAAAAACCAAAAAGATAAATGCATATGATAAAGAAAATTCTTTATTTTTTCCTTTTTGCTTTCTTTACCTGTGATTTTGGTCTGCACAACCTGTAGTTAAAAGTTTAAGCTTGAAAGATGCACAGGAATACGCATTGAAAAATAACATGACAATTAAAAATGCTCGTGTAGACCTGGAAATTGCTAAGAAAAAAATATGGGAAACTACTGCAATGGGATTACCTCAACTTAATGCAGCAGCAGCCTATTCGCATATTTTCAAGGTACCTGAAGTGTCTTTTCCGGGAACCATTCTGTCTAATAGCAGAAATACAAGTACCCAGTATGGTTTACCTGTTGCCGGCGATTCATTATTTGTGAATAATTATTCATCTCCGCCTATAAAACTCTGTGTTGCAGACAATCTGACTTTTGACATTACACTTTCACAGCTTGTTTTCAACGGAGCTTATTTAGTTGGACTGCAGGCTTCAAAAGTATTTTACCAGATAAGTGAGCAGGCACTTGAAAAAAATGAAATAGATATACGTGAAAGTGTTGCAAACACATATCTTTTGATCCTGAATTTAATAAAAAATGAAGAAATACTTTCAAAGAGGATAATCAATCTGGATAAGACTCTGAATGAAATGAGACAATTGAACAAAGCAGGATTTCTTGAGATCACAGATGTCGATCAACTTGAACTCACAATTCTTTCAGTAAAAAATGCGCAAAACACCTTACAGCGTCAGATTGACGGAGCTACCGACCTGCTTAAATTTCAGATAGGAATGCCCTATGATGTTGAACTTGAACTTTCAGATGTTCTCGATGAAATTCTTAATTCTGCAGTAATTGAATCAATAACCGGAAGAAACCTTGAAGTTGAGAACAATATTGTCACTAAGATTCTAAACACTCAGGTAAAAATAGGTGAACTGAACCTCAAAAGAGAAAAAAAGCGGTTACCTGCCCAGCCTTGCAGCCTTTTACAAGCATTCTGAGAAAGCCAAACAGGCTGATTTCGATTTTTTATGAAAGATATGGCTGGAGTGCAGTTGAATATTCCCATTTTCTCAAGCGGGCAGAGAAAATCTGCGGTAGCACAGAGGAAACTTGAACTTTTAAAAATGCAAAACAGCAGGGAACAGGCATTGAATGGCCTGCAGCTGGAATTTAAATCTGCAAACAATGATTTCAGCACATCACTGGAAAAATACAATAATGAAAAACGCAATATTGAACTGGCTGAAAGAATATATAATAAAACTCTGATAAAATTTAAGGAAGGACTGGCAAGCAGCATGGATATTACTACTGCGCAAAATCAGTTGTTCGGTGCCCAATCCAATTTTTTTACGGCAGTGTACAGTCTGCTGGTGGCAAAAAATAAAATCGATAAACTAACTAATAATCAATAATTTTAAAACAAACATGAGTAAAGATATGAAAACAATTAACAGAATAATGACCTTAATGCTTGCATCTCTGATAATAATATCATGCGGCCAGCCTGATAAAAAAACCCAGCTTGAAAGTCTGAAGAAGCAGCAGGATGAATTAACGGCACAGATCAGGAAATTAGAGTCTGAACTTACTTTAACAGATACAATTAAAAAAGAAATAAAGTCAACTGAAGTTCTGATTACAGAATTAAAAAGCACTACATTTGATCATTTCATTGAAGTTCAGGGCAAAGTTGATGGCGAACAAAATGTGGGTATTTCTCCCCAGATGCCGGGTATTGTTACCGCTGTGTATGTCAAAGAAGGCTCAATGGTCACCAAAGGGCAGGTTCTGGCTCAGCTTGATGATAATGTGCTCAGGCAACAGCTTCGGACAATAGAACAGCAACTCTCATTTTGCAACCGATCTTTATGAAAAACAAAAATCGTTGTGGAATCAGCAGATTGGAACAGAAGTGCAATATCTCTCAGCGAAAAATCAGAAAGAATCTCTTGAAAAAAATATTTCTGCCATGAAAGAGCAACTCCAGATGTACAAGATAAAATCACTTATTAACGGATCTGTTGAAGAAGTGAATATCAAGATTGGACAAATGGCAGCAGCAGGAGTACTTCCTGCATTCAGAGTAGTAAATTTCGCTACCGTAAAAGTCCTTGCAGATATAGCCGAAGCATATGCTCCCAAGGTAAAATCCGGCAATAAGGCTATTGTATATTTCCCTGACTATGATACAGAAATACCTGCCACTATAAGGTTTTCAAGTAAATTTATAAACCCTACAAACCGGACTTTTCAGGCAGAAGTTAAAATTGGGAAAAGCAAGGTTGATTACCGTGCCAATATGATAGCCATTATTAAAATAAATGACTATCATAATCCGAAAGCCTTGTATTGCCCGTGAATGCCATAAAGGAATCTATAGATGGAAAATACGTATATGTTGCAGAATCAAAGGGTGACAAAACAGTGGCCAAAAGGATCGGGGTTGAGATAGGTCAGACCTATAATGGTGTTGCTGAAATACTTAAGGACTGAAACAGGAGATAAGATCATCACAACCGGACAAAACAATCTTGCTGACGGACAGATCATTAACATAAACAAACCAATGACAGAATGATCAAAAACACCGTGATGAACTTTAAAAAGCTTACACCTGGCAGGTAAAACAAAATAATATAAATCAAAACGAAAATTTGAAAATGGAAAAAAATAAATTCAGGGAGTTTTTTGCCACGAGCTGGGCAATAGATAATAAAACCAGTGTATATGTATTGACAATTTTCATTACTATACTGGGAATTATGAGTTACAAAAGTATTCCCAAAGAGCAATTTCCCGAAATTGTCATACCGACAATCATAGTCAATACTGTATATCCGGGAACATCACCTGAAGACATGGAAAACCTCATAACCAGACCTATTGAAAAACAGGTAAAAAGGCATTGGCGGCGTTAAAAAGATAACAAGTCAGTCGCTTCAGGATTTCTCCAGCATAGTCGTCGAATTCAATACAGATGTCGATGTTGCTGAGGGCAAACAGAGGGTCAAAGATGCAGTTGATAAGGCAAAAAACAACCTGCCGGTCAGCAATATGCTTGTAGGCCCGAATGTGATGGAAATAGATTTTTCAGAAATTCCGATCATATACCTCCAGATCTCAGGTGAATATACAAGGGATGAATTAAAAAAATATGCCGAAATAGCCCAAGACAAAATAGAAACTCTGGGTGAAATAACACGTGTCGACATTCTCGGGGCTCTCGAACGTGAAATACAGATCAATGTCGATATGTTTAAAATGCAGGCTACCAGAGTTACATTCAGGGATATAGAAAATGCTGTTGCTTTTGAAAATATGACCGTTTCTGCCGGAACAGTTAACACACAGGATATGAAAAGATCTATCAGGGTTGTAGGTCAGTTCTCAGATATCGAAGTAATAAAAAACATAATAATCAAGTCTTCGAGCGGTGCCCTGGTTTACCTTCGCGATATAGCTGAAATAAAGGACGGATACAAGGAACAGGAGAATTTCAGCAGACTCAACGGAGAAGATGTTATTACATTAAATGTTATAAAGAAAAGCGGCAAGAATCTGATCGAAGCTGCAGATAAAATTAAGGAAATAGTCAATACAGAATTAAAGGGAAATGCATTCCCCGGGAATCTGAAAGTCACTCTGACAGGAGATATGTCGAGATATACACGAAACACCCTTGAGGAGCTCAACAATACTATTCTGATAGGTTTTATACTTGTTACCATTGTTCTCATGTTCTTTATGGGTTTCACGAATGCATTCTTTGTAGGTCTGGCAGTACCTTTGTCGATGTTCATTGCATTTATGGTAATGCCGGGAATAGGATTTACAATGAACATGATCGTGATGTTCGGTTTTATATTTGCTCTTGGTATTGTGGTCGATGATGCGATAGTTGTGATCGAAAACATTCACAGGGTTCATCGTTCTGAACCAGATATCGTCATAGCGGCAAAACGAGGTGCAGGGAAGTTTTCTTCCCATCCTGTCCGGTACCCCTACAACCCTGGCTCCATTTTTCCTCTTGCATTCTGGCCGGGTATCACGGGTAAATTCATGTATTACATACCTGTAACCTTAATTATTACTCTGTTTGCTTCACTCTTTGTAGCTTATATCATAAATCCTGTTTTTGCCATTTCTTTTATGAAACATGAATATGATGCTCCTGACAAGAGAAAAGAAAGAAAAGGACTGATTAAGAATATACTTTGGCTTTTGGGTATAGGAATGTTCTTTTACAGCATTTATGCTGTTTCGAAGAATGAATTTATGTACGGCCTCGGAAACCTGATGATATTCGCAGTAATACTGGTATTATTTTATCAGTTTGCCCTCCAGACATTATATCAGCTGGTGGCAAAACAAAGCCTGGCCATATTTAATGAAAATATATGAAAACCAGTCCAGGTTTTTCCTCAAAGGCTATAACAGCTGGTGGCTTACCCTGGGGTATTTTGCTTTTGTTCTTTTCATTTTACATTGTAGGAGTAAAAAAACCAAAGGTACTGTATTTTCCAGCCAATCAGCCAAATAATGTATTTGTCATGATAAGAATGCCGGTGGGTACTGATCAGAAAGTTACAGACTCGGTGACAAATATAGTTGAAAAACGGATCATGAAAGTACTTGGAGAAAATAATCCTGACATAGAATCTGTTATCTCAAATGTTGCATTAAATGCAGGTGACCAGATGGGATTTGACCGTTCAGTGACATCTGAAAAAGGTAAAGTATCAATAAATTTTGTTGAATACAAATACAGGAAAACAAAGAGACCAACAAATATCTCGATGATATCAGAAAAGTGATCAAAGGAATTCCCGGTGCTGAGATCTACACCGAAGAACAGAATGGGGCCTCCGACCGGAAAACCCATCAATATTGAGGTCACCGGTGATAACCTTGAAGATCTTATCACAAGCGCTGAATCATTTAAAAATCACCTCGATTCACTGCAATTGCCAGGAGTCGATGAACTAAAAAATGGACTTCAAGAAAACGAAACCGGAGATCATCATCGATGTTGACAGGAACGGGCAAATCATGAAGGAATATCGACGGCCAAATTGCCGGTGAGATAAGGACTGCGGTATTGGGCAAGGAAATTTCAAAGTTCAAACAATATGAAGATGAATTCCCGATCCAGCTCAGGTATTCGGAAGAGACAAGAAGCAATATAAATAATCTTCTGAATCTGAAGATCACATTTATGGACCTGACAACAGGGATGCTGAGACATGTGCCTTTATCCTCTGTTGCAAGCATAAGGTATACAGATACTTATGGCGGTATCAACCGTCAGAATCTGAAAAGGATAATCACAATATCAAGCGATGTGACAACAGGTTATTCGGCAAATGACATAGTGCCCAAAATTACGAAAATAGCACAAGCCTTCCCTGTAAAAAACGGTGTACAGATCAAGCTGACAGGGAGAACAGGAGGATCAGGCATAAGCCGTGTCATTCCTGATGAGGGCAATGATGATAGCGATAGGGCTCCTTTTCTTCATACTGATAACACAGTTCAACAGTTTCAGCAAGTCGGTGATCATACTCAGCGAAGTTATATTCAGTATTATCGGTGTGTTGTTTGGTATCGTCATTTTTGACATGTCTATTTCAGTTATTATGACCGGACTCGGTATTGTGGCTCTCGGAGGTATTGTCGTGCGGAACCGGATACTGATCGTTGAATTCATTGATACACTGAAAGAACGAGGATATAAAACCAGGGATGCGATTATTGGCAGGCTTAACCCGTATAACACCGGTGATACCTGCCACAGCTACGATACTTGGACTGGTTCCGCTCGCTATCGGATTCAATATAAACTTTGAAACCCTTCTGACTCATTTTGATCCACAGATACACATCGGGGAGACAATGTGATGTCTCAGTCCGCTGGCATGGTCAATAATCTTCGGACTAAGTTTTGCAACCTTCCTGACTCTGATATTCGTACCATCATTGTACCTGATAAATTACGAAATGAAGATCAGGTCAAAACGAAGGAAATCAAACATGCTGGCACGTACTTAATCATAGATAATAAGTTTTGATTTTAAAAATTGCAGGATTTTCCTGCTTTTTTTGTGAAGTCAATTATGTGTTATTAACGGTTTACCTACAAAACCATTATTCTGGTTTTCTAGCAATAGATAACAATTCAGAATGATTGCAGAAGAAAAGCATAAATTCACATACTGCAAATTATTAACTATCAAACTTTGATTTTCTTTGATTAAAAGCAATTGTTGATGATAAAACTTTAGAAAAAATACTAAAACTATTGAAAATAAATTCGTTCTAAACTTAAACCAACAATTTCTTTACTTATCTCTTTTTAATACTTTTTATTTCATTATTCAGTTCATCCAACCGGTCAAGAATGTGCTTATAAAGTTCATCTGTATTATCATCCTGATATTTAATCTCATTTATTTCCTTTGTTAGTTCTTTTTGGCTTTCTTCCATACTATTCATAATTACTCCTATGAAAAGATTCATTATGATCATTGCTCCAATTACAATAAAACTAGCAAAATATAAAAAAGGCCATAATGATACGATTTGCTGATTTCCATTATTTACGGGACCCAAAATATGAACATTCATAATATCTGTCCATCCTTCGAGGGTTAACACTTTGAAAAGTGTAACAAAAGCATGATGCAGATCACCAAAATGGATAGTATCCGTCTTCCCAAAAACAAAAACACCTACTATTGCATAGACATAAAAAAGTATGCCAATCAACATAAGAACATAACCCATTGAAGGAATGCTTTTAAGCAAAGCACTGATTATTAACTTCAGCTTGGGCAAAACAGTTATCATCCGGAAAACTCTCAGAACTCTCAATATCCTGAAAACCGCGAAATAGTGGGTATCCTTCAATGGGATAAGGCAAATGGCAACAATCACAAAATCAAAAACATTCCATGGATCAGCGAAATAATTCCAGGTTTTTTGCCATGTGCAATTATTTTTAGAATGATTTCAAAAGTAAATATTGCTACGATAACCTTGTCAGCTAAAGACAGAATTACCTTGTATTCCCTAACCAGTTCAGGGTAAGTTTCTAATCCTATGATTATTGCCGATAACAGGATAATGGCAAAAAGAAAATTATTAAATAACTTGTTTCCGACGATTTTTTGAACTCTTTCTACCATACTTTTATGCCTTTCTGATCTTTGAAAACATAATTTTAAACATGGGTATTGAAGCTATTATAACAAAAATGAGAAGAATATAAATGGAATACTTCATTACTCCCGGATATGTTTTTCCAATATAATAACCTAAGGGCACCAATGTACAAACCCAGGTCACTGCACCCAAAAGATTGAACAATAAGAATTTTTTGAATTTAAGGTCAGAGGCCCCAGCCAGCATTGGCACCAGAGTCTGTATGACAGGCATAAACCGACCCAGAACAAATGCCCAAGTTCCAAAGCGTTTATAAAATCTACTGCCTTTTTCTATATATTCCTTCTTAAAGAACCTGGACTTATTATCAACAAACAGTTTTTCGCCTAACCATTTACCTTTAAAGAAACCGGTAAAATCACCTAAAAAAGCTGCATTAACCAATAATAACAGAAGCAATTCCAGTGGAATATCCAAATAATGAGTTCCGCTAAACATGCCAGTCGCAAAAAGAAGGTAATCGCCTCCAGGTAAAACAAAACCAAGAAAAAAACCTGTTTCAATATAAATAATTGCCAGAATAAGAATTAAACCTCCATATTCGATTATATAATGGGCGTCAAAAACAAAATTGGCGAAATTGCTCTGCAAATCAATCATACTTTTCTTTTGGGTTTTTAATTTTCAATGATAAGAAAATGCTGCCGGCTATCACGGCAGCAATAAATATGAGTGACCATTCAAGAGGTATTTTATAAAAATCAACCAGCATCATTTTAATACCAACAAAAATCAAAACAATCGCTAAACCGTAGCTCAAAAGCCAAAAACGATGGACAATTCCGGCAAGGGCAAAATATAGTGAACGTAAACCAAGTATGGCAAAAACATTGGATGTATATACGATAAATTGATCCTGAGTAATTGCAAGAATTGCCGGAATACTGTCTACGGCAAATATCAGGTCGGTTGTTTCTATAAGGATTAAAACCAAAAACAATGGTGTTGCAAATTGTTTGTTATTTATTTTTGTAAAGAATTTATCCCCATGTAAATTTGGAGTTACCGGCATAATCTTTTTAAATAATTTAATAACCGGATTTTTATCAGGATCAATTTTCGTATTACTGTTATTAAACATTTTAATACCTGTAAAAAGCAAGATTGCTCCGAAAATGTATATTGTAAAATGGAATTGCTCTATTAGCGCAACACCGGCAAAAATAAAAATAATCCTCATGATCAAAGCCCCGATTATCCCCCAGAAAAGAATCCTGTGCTGATATTTTGAAGGAATTTGAAAATATGTGAAAATCATTAAGAATACAAAATATTATCTACACTCAGGGCTTTTTCTACCAAATATCCGGTAAAAAATTCAAATGCCTGCTGCTGACCCTCCAGAAATAAATTATTACATTAAAAATTAAAGCAAGAAAAATCCATACACCTGTCCATGTCAACGCTTCTTTCATAGAGACTTCATGGCTCTTCCGATGAAAAACACCCAAATCAAGTCCCAGCATTATGAGAACAAAGACATTAAAGATTATCCAGAATAAAATTGATGTTTCCATATATTTTTTTTAAATAAACATCATTATTTAAAATTTGTTGTTAAAATAAAATCTTTGATTAGTTAATTGGCATGAATAGCTACTATCATTAATTAGATTTTTTCATTTGCATCATGCAGGGACTTGATACTTTGGATATTGAAATTAATATCTAATAAGACGTTTCAACTTTCTAATTTTTCAAAAAGATTAAAAGGTCTAATGCAATAATGAGAATTATTCCATAATTTTGAAACCTGAAAATCGCTTATCACAATATTTTATCTAAAATATTAAAAGATAATAAAAGTATGGGGGAAAAGGAAAAAACGGCACTGTTGCTGATTGACATTCAAAAGGGCTTTGAGGACACAGCATACTGGGGAGGAAACAGAAATAATCCCGATGCTGAATTCAAAGCAGCAAAACTTCTGGATCACTGGAGAAAAATGGGAATGCCGGTATACATTGTAAAACATTGCTCTGTAAATCCAGGCTCACCCCTGGTCAAAAAAAGTTGTAATTGCAGGATTTACAACCAACCATTGCATATCTACTACAGCAAGAATGTCCGGTAATCTCGGATTTGAAACCTATGTTGTGTCAGATGCCTGTGTCTCATTTGATACCTCAGGACATGATGGTAAAAAGTATTCTGCTGAAGTCATACATGATATCTCACTAGCCAGTCTGAACAGGAATTTGCCGAAATTATGACCACCGATGAGATACTTAAAACTTATATTTAGATTTTAAGTTATGACTTTCACTTTTCGGCTTCACAGATTCTACCGTTGGCTCATTTACAAATATCTCTGCCAAATACACTTTTAGTCAGCCTATTTTTGGCATAATACCGCTTGAAATACAGGCAATTATAATTACATACCGGACTATTTAATTTTTAGAAAGCAGGATAAAATCGCTGACAGAGGTCAGGATAGTGGTTTTACCCAAATATTTTGTTAAATTCAGATAACATCCAAAAAATAATGAGATAACTTAAATATCATTTACGATTATACGTTTTACGATTAATATTTTGAATGCCATTAATCATTATTTTAGAAAAATATATTATATGCAAAAAATAAACACAGACATTTTTCCTGAAAAGAAAAGCATTCCCGAAAAATTCATGATACCTCTGCCTTATGATCAGACCGAATATCTGCTTGACGGTGAGATACATACATGGCAAGGTGACTTTGAAACAGTAATTTCTCCGGTATATTTTAAAGAAAATGATAAATATATAAATCAAATAGGTTCTTACCCCTTGATGGACAGTACCACTTCACTAAAAGCCCTGGATGCTGCAGTTAAAGCCTACGATAATGGCAACGGAGAATGGCCTTCAATGAGCGTGGAGAACAGGATAACTTGCCTGAATAAATTTGTTCTGCTGATGAAAGAACAGAGGAGCATAGTTGTAAATCTTCTGATGTGGGAGATAGGAAAATCGCTTGCTGATTCTGAAAAGGAATTTGACCGGACAATAGAATACATAAACGACACTATAGCTGCCTTCAAAGATGCAGACAGGGATGCATCCAGATTTACAATAAAACAGGGAATAATAGCACAGATACGAAGAGCGCCTCTTGGAGTAGTCCTGTGTATGGGACCTTCAATTATCCCCTCAATGAAACATTTACAACATTGATACCTGCGATAATAATGGGCAATACTATCATTTTCAAACCACCAAAACTCGGTGTTTTACTTCATTCACCTTTGCTGAAAGCATTTTGTGAAGCCTTTCCGAAAGGAGTTGTGAATACGATTTACGGTGACGGAAAGGAAATCGTGGCACCGTTGATGGAATCCGGAAAGATAAATGTACTGGCTTTCATTGGCACAAGCAGAGTAGCTGACATACTGAAGAAACAACATCCTCTGCCCCACAGGCTAAGATCAATTCTGGGTCTTGAAGCGAAAAATCCTGCTGTCATACTCAATGATACAGATCTGGATGTAACCGTAAAGGAAGTGATCTCAGGAGCACTGTCATATAACGGACAGAGATGCACAGCCCTGAAAATTATATTTGTACAGGACAAAATATATGATAGCTTTTTAGAGAAACTAAGTAATGAAGTCGAAAAACTGAAACCTGGAATGCCCTGGGAGCCGGAAGTAAATATAACTCCTCTCCCTGAACCGGACAAATCAGATTATCTTAAAGGGCTAATTGATGATGCAACCCAAAAAGGCGGGCACCTTGTAATCCATCCGGAGGCTTTACGGAAAAGACTTTGTTTTTCCTGCAATAATCTCTGATGTCGATGATACCATGAGAATTTACCACGAAGAACAATTCGGCCCCATAATACCTGTTGTCAGATTTACCGGGATCGAAGAGGCACTGGAATATGTTGAAAAGTCACCCTATGGCCAGCAGGCAAGCATTTTCAGTACTGATCCTGTGCAGATATCCAGACTTACTGATCAACTGGTAAACCAGGTATGCAGGGTAAATATAAATTCACAGTGCCAGCGCGGACCGGATATTTTCCCGTTTACAGGACGTAAAGATTCGGCTGAAGGTACTCTTTCCGTCAGTGATGCATTGAGGGTATTTTCAATAAGAACCCTGGTAGCAATTAAGGAAACCGAGCAGAATAAAAAGATACTAAACGAGATAATGAAAAACAAACATTCGCAATTTCTTTCAACAGATTTTATTTTGTAGCAATAAAAGAGTGTGTTCGAAAAACAAATGTTTTTATAATAATAGATTTTTTACAATATATATATGTTTATAATATAACATTTGCGTGTTGCACTCTCCAGCTTGATAAATTTGCATCTTTGCGTTAAATCAATTAAATAGCATCCTCAAAAGGTTTGATTTTACAATGATAAAAAAATGACCAATTTATTTATGTTTACATGTCATAATTAATCATCATTATAAAAGGAAGATCAGCAGAGGAACGACCTCCCTTAATACTATATCCTCCCAGTGTTATTTTATATTCTCCTGATTCAGGATCATAATACCGGAGCTGTTTTTCAGGTATTATTAATTTTACTTTGGCAGTTTCACCTTTAGCAATAAAGACTCGTTTGAAACCTGCCAGAGATATAATTGGTTGATCTGCTAAACTATCAGATTGTTGTATATAGATCTGAACAACTTCATCGCCGTCATATTTTCCGGCATTTTTAATCTTAACCACCACTTCAATCTCTCCTTTCTTTTGAAATCCCACACTCATGCTTTGATATTCAAAGTCAGTATAACTCAATCCATATCCAAATGGGTAAAGTACATCACCCTTAAAATATCTGTAGGTACGGCTTTTCATCGAATAATCCTCAAAATCAGGTAAATCATTTACAGAACGATAAAATGTCACAGGTAGTCGTCCGGCAGGATTGTATTTTCAAAAGAACATCCGCCACAGCATTTCCTCCTTCCTGCCCCGGATACCATACTTCAATTATGGCATCTGCAATTTCGTTTTCCTCAACTATTGACAAGGCACTTCCATTTGTCAGCACAAGAATGATTTTTTTACCCATTTCCTTTATTTTTCTGATCATATTTGTCTGGGAAACAGGCAGATTAAGGTGAGTTCTGTCACCTCCGCTGAAACCATCAATTTCCAGTTTTAGCTCTTCACCTTCAAGTACAGGGCTTATTCCTCCGCAAAAATAACTACATCTGCCCTGGCTGCTATTTTGTAAGCCTCATCAGCAAGTACAGAAATCTCATTTGCTGTTGCCCGGATCTCTTTTTCAGGTGTAAAAGACCCTGACCATAGAGAATTTTGTGTTTTTCCCTGCTGCCTTTTTTATTCCCCTAGTAAAGTGATCATATATGAAGGAGAACCATTATAGTTGCCAAGTAAAACGGTGGTATCCGTGGCATAAGGTCCAATGACAGCAATTGTTTTCAAATTGCTTTTCAAAGGAAGAGTTTTATCCCTATTTTTCAGCAGAACAATACTTTGTCTTGCAACATCAAGAGCCATTTTCCGGTGTTCAGCCAGGTCAACCCGGGACTTATCAATGGCAGAATATGGAACCATTGAGGGTGGATCAAACATGCCGAGTTTCATCCGTGCAGTGAACAACCTCACCAGAGCAGTATCAATATCGTTCTCTGCAATATAACCTGAATCAAGGGCTTTCAGCAACGAACCATACTCGGGTCCGCAGGTAAGATCGGTACCTGCTTTTAATGAAAGAGAAGATGCTTTTGTGACATCAGGTACAAACTTATGATATCCGTAAATATCGGAAACTGCCCAGCAATCGGAGACAACATAACCATCAAAACCCCATTTTCTACGCAATATATCATTTAATAAAAAATCACTGGCAGGAGCAGGGATTCCATAGACCCTGTTATAAGCTGACATAACAGACTGCACTTCCGATTCTTTTACAAGTGCTTCAAAAGCAGGCAGGTATGTATCAAAAAGGTCCCTTTCTGATATCCATACATCAAAACTATGCCTTGCAGGTTCAGGCCCGCTGTGTACTGCATAATGTTTTGCGGTTGCAACCACTTTCAGATATTTTGGATCATCACCCTGCAGACCACGAACAAATGCTTTGCCGATCTCTCCTGTGAGAAACGGATCTTCCCCGTATGTCTCCTGTCCCCTGCCCCATCTTGGATCCCTGAAAATATTGATATTGGGAGACCAGAATGTGAGTCCCTGGTAAATATCAGTGCTGCCATTTTCCAGTGCCTGATAATATTTTGCCCTGGCTTCTGTCGAAATAATATCTGCCTGCGACCGGATGAGTTCAGTATTCCATGTTGCAGCCATACCGATAGCCTGAGGGAAAACAGTGGCAAGTCCGTTCCGTGCCACACCGTGGAGACATTCATTCCACCAGTTATAAGCCGGAATCCCCAGACTTTGTATAGCCGGGGCTGCATGCTGCAATTGCCCGACCTTTTGTACCGGTCTCATCCTGCTGACCAGGTCTTTTGCCCTTGTTTCAAAACCCAGGTTAACATCCTGGTACGGATAAGTATATTTTGCCTGCAGATTCTCCTGTGCCGATGATGATATAAACAAGGACATAAGGAAAGGCAAAAATACAGTTCTCAAAAGCACTTTCCCGATATTTATATTTCTATTTATTTCCATTTTGATATATCACTTACATAAAAACTATTGTAAAATGCAAAAGTAAGTTTTACATAGAATTTGCACGTAATTTTTTTTTGTCTGCCATACCCTCAAATGTTAAAATGCATCTTACAAATACAAATGAGCTCCCGGAAAGCTGAAATGAAATAGTCCGGAACATAAATGTGTATCCCTTTAGTGCAAATGTAAAAAGAGTAATTTTGATTGCTAAAATTTGAAAAAGGATAAAACATTTGAAAAAAACGAACTTTTGATATATTTTTGGTGCTTACATAATTGAGTTATAAGGCACCAAGTGTAAATAAAATAAACAGGTAAATTTGCGACATAATTCAAATAAAATATAATATATGCCAAAAATAGTTTTTAAATATTTCATTTTTGCAATTTTAAATTATTACACTTTTTACAAAAGCTTTGGTCAAATAGATAGCCTAAAGTTAAGTGTTTTGATTAATGAAGCAAATTATCATTTTTTGGATCAATATGTTGGTAATCGTCCGTATTTAACACCCTTTGAATGGTTTGACCAAAATCGAACACAAATTGTTAAAAATATTGTAATGGTCGATAGTGTAATTATTTACCGTGTTATTGTAAATAAAGCTGATACTACTCAAATAATTATCAAAGACAACAAAACTATAATTCAAAATATAGGCTACTTAAATATATCTAAGACATCAATTTATTTAGAAGATGGACGAATATCCAAAATATTAGATGGCAAAGATTTAGATAACTTATATTTATACGATGAAAATGATTATTTGATTCAACAAGGTACTTATGGAGAACTTAAGAAAGCTAAACGAAACGGAAAAATATTTGAATGGTATAGGGTAAAAGACAACCAACTAATTTATGTAACAGAATTTGCTGAAAATAATAAAATAAAATATTTCAAAGTAATGCGTCAACCTGAAAGTAGTTTAACAATAAAATTTTATGTCGACCATTATACATGGAATGGAGATCGATTGGAAACTAAAAATAGAGTAAATTATTATGACTCAGGTGACACAGACAGTACTTTTTTAAAGTTAGAGTATGATAGAATTGGATCATTGAAAAAAATACTTTCTTGGAAAAAAAAGGAAAGCAATAGGCCATATTGGGATTCTCCAGATTTTATTACTAAAATTGACACTATTGACTCTGGAAAAACAAAAATATCCTTGTTCTATCAGGAAAGAATTGTTCAAGAAATAACATTTGACAAAAATGGCAATTGGATTGAATTGAATAATGGTTCACACCCAATTAGAAGAGAAATTAGTTATCGTACAAAAAAAAGAAGATGACTAAATTTTCTGATAGAAAAAAAATGAAATTGGGTGAAGAGCCGTCTTATAACAGCGTACTGGACGCCATCCTTGCTATCGCTGCGGACGATCGCCAGTACTAAACGTTGAACAAACCTAAAACAAGTTTGCATAACAATCTTTAGGTTCGGATTTTTTAGTACTTGATGTGATCATCTTTTTTCATTATTTTTTTTAAGACGACAGATTTAGCTTAAGAAGGGCTGCCTGAAACAAACAAAAATTCCATATCTAATATCTGAATATCCCACAGGTGAAGATAAAAATACCCAAAACATCTAAAATACTTAAATATTCAGTTCATCACTCAAATTATTCATTTCGTCAGAAAAGTATTGCATTATGGCAACATGTTGATGCATATTTGCACCATAAACTAAATAAAATGAATAAAAAAGTACTTATTATCAATGCTAACCCGGACAAAGAGAGTCTGGGACATGAACTCGCTCAGGCTTATATGAGAGGTGCCAGATCTGCCGGTGCTGAAGCGAAACTCGTTAATCTTATTGATCTTGATTTTGATCCTGTATTGCGGACAGGTTTCAAAAAAGTGCATGAACTTGAACCCGATCTGATCATGATGCAAAATGAAATAAAAGAGGCAGATCACCTCGTTTTTGTTTATCCAAACTGGTGGGGTACCTTTCCTGCCCTGCTCAAAGGCTTCTTTGACAGAGTCTTTTTACCAAAATTTGCTTTCGAATATCAGAAAAATTCTCCTTTGCCAAAAAAATTGCTCACAGGAAGATCTGCAAGAGCAATAGTAACAATGGATACTCCTATATGGTATTATTGGCTCATATACAAAATGCCGGGACACAATTCAGTCAGGAATTGTATTCTGAAGTTCTGTGGTATAAATCCTGTTAAATTCACTTCTTTCTATCCTGTAAGGCATGCAGATGGAAATAAAAGGAAAAATGGATAGATACTGTAGAAAAACTTGGACAGAAAGTAATATAATATCCATTTTTTTTAATCTTAAAAATTTTACTCATGAAGAAAATATTAATTTATTTTATATTGATTTTAAATGCATTCAACATCGCAGCACAAAACAGTTATACCCAAACCATAAGAGGTGTTGTTTTGGATAAAAACTCCCAGCTTGCTCTGCCGGGTGCCGCTGTGGTGTTGTTAAATTCAGACCCTGTTGCCGGGACAAGCACTGACATGGAAGGAAATTTTGAATTGCAAAATATACCTATCGGAAGACAGGGAATAGCAGTATCATATCTCGGTTACAATACGATAACTTTAAACGGCCTCAATCTGACATCGGGAAAAGAGATGGTTCTAAGAATTGAACTTGAAGAAAAAGTCAACGAGCTATCGGAGATTGTAATATCTTCCAGGCAACGTAAAGACATGGCACTTAACAAAATGGCAACTGTAAGTGCGAGAAGTTTTACTGTGGAAGAGACAGAAAGATATGCAGGCAGCCTTGGTGACCCTTCACGAATGGTTTCCAATTATGCAGGTGTAGCAATGACCAATGATTCGCGTAATGACATCATAATCAGAGGAAACAGTCCGACCGGATTGCTCTGGAGACTTGACGGAATCGAGATTCCCAATCCTAATCACTTCAGTTCATTCGGTACTACCGGAGGTCCAGTGAGCATGCTGAACAACAATCTGCTGACGAATTCAGATTTCATGACAAGTGCCTTTCCATCTGAATATGGCAACGTGATATCAGGAGTCTTTGACCTGAAAATGCGTACCGGAAATAAGGAGAAAAGAGAATATACCGGACAGATAGGTTTCAATGGTTTTGAGCTTGGAGCCGAGGGCCCATTTAAAAAAGGCAGCAAAGCAACTTATCTTGCCAATTTCAGATATTCGACTCTCGAAGTATTCCATGCCCTTGGTCTGGAATTTGGTACCGGCACTGCAATACCCCAATATAAAGACTTAACGTTCAAAATAAATGTGCCAACAAAAAAATACGGCAATTTCAATATTATCGGACTCGGTGGTACAAGTTTCATTGAGTTGAACGACAGTGAATCGTCATTGTTGAATAAAGAAGATGACCTGAACTACAACTATGGAGGAGTTGACTTAGATTATGGTTCCGATATGTCAGTACTGGGACTATCGCACCAGTATTTCCTGAATGACAGATCAAGACTTGAAACAAATATTTCTGTACTTGGAAACAGGGCAACCACGCACATAGATTCTTTGAAATTTGATGAAAATGGCAGCATAATTCAGAATTCCAATTATTTATTCTATAATTCCATAGGAACTGAAATAAAATATTCCTTTTCCACTCATCTGAAAACCAAACTCAATACGAAGAATAATACTTCAATTGGAATATATTACGATACATATCACGTAGATTATCTTGATAGTTTTCGTCTGTACAAAATCAATGGATTTGCCAAATACTTTGACATCAAGGGTAATATATCGATGCTGAGAGGATATGGACAGTGGCAGCACATTTTCAACAGCAAATTGAAACTGAACGCAGGCATTTACTCGGCCTATACTTCGGTAAATGAAGAATTTGTAATTGAACCACGAATTAATATGAGATTCAATCTGACACCTTCACAATCAATCAGCTTTGGATACGGATTACATAGTATCATGCAACCCCGTATGTATTATTTCATACAGGCTCTGGTGGATACAGTTAACCTGGTATATGCTCAAAACAATCTTGATCTGAAAATGACAAAATCTCATCAGCTTGTTTTAGGTTATGACAATGTTTTGTCAGAAAATTTCAGGTTCAAATCTGAAGTTTACTATCAATACCTGTACGACGTCCCTGTGAGCAAAACAACTCCACAGTTTTCACTTCTCAATTCAGGTGATTCGTTCACACTTCTGGTAGGTGACAGCCTTTTGAATAAAGGAACGGGTTATAATTACGGGCTTGAACTTACTCTTGAAAAATTCTTTGACGGAAATTACTATTTTCTCACTACTCTGAGTTTTTTTGATTCAAAATACAAAGGTTTTGATGGTGTGGAAAGAAATACATCATTCAATGGAAATTTTGTGTGGAATATATTAGGAGGTTATGAATTTAAACTTGGTCAACATAATTCATTATCTTTGTCGTTAAGATCTGTTTATGCGGGAGGTAAAAGATATATTCCGATAGACATTGATAAATCGATAGCTGATAATTTTACGAGATACAATTGGAATGAGGCATATGTAAATAAATTTGATGATTATTTCAGGATGGATGCAAGGATCAGTTTTAAAATGAACGGTAAGAGGGTCAATCAGGAATGGGCAATTGATCTGCAGAATTTTACCAACAATAAAAACATTTATTCCGAGTCATTCAATCCGAGGTCAAAAAATACAAGTTTTGATTATCAAACCGGATTTTACCCGATGTTTCTATACAGAATTCAGTTTTAAATATTATGAATAGAAGATTAAAAGAAACTTACAAAGGAGAAATAAGCATGCTGATAGGGATCCCTGTGGTGGGATTCCTTTTGACATTTGTTTTCAATGAAGGAAATTTTGAATATTTTACTTACAGACATCTTGTCTTTTCCTTAATATCAACTTTAGTTACAGCCGTTAACTGGATTGTATGCAGATTTATAGTTATTAAACTCTGGAACAGATATCCCTGGCACATAAAGCCTAAAAAACACATTCTGGTTGAAGCTCCGGTTCTGATCTTGTTCACGGTTTTTATGATGTCTATGAATGCTTTATTTTTTCAATTTTGTACCACAGAAGTTGTCACTTTAGATCAGTTCCTCAGAAACACCTCTGTGATACTGATCCTTGTTTTCGGTCTGGTCACATATCATGAAGCCATGTTTTTTTACTATCAGTGGAAAGAAAACTTCAACAAATCGATGTTGCTGGAAAAATCAAACCTGCAGGCAGAATTCGATCTGCTGAAAAGTCAGGTAAACCCGCATTTTTTGTTCAACAGCCTGAATACCCTTACCACATATGTTGATGAAAATCCGGACGCTGTCGAATATATACAGAAACTCTCGGAATTCCTCAGGTATTCGCTCGAAGAGAAAAGTCAGGGGATCAAAACATTGAAAGAAGAGATCGGGATCACTGAGAAGTATATTCAACTGCAAAAATATCGGTTTGAGGATGATCTGAGAGTAAATATAAACATTGATAAAAAATATAATTCTTTACAACTTCCTTTTCTTTCAATACAATCGCTTGTAGAAAATGCAATTAAACACAATGTGATATCAAAGCCCAAAACTTTGATTATCAATATTTTTATTGAAAATGATGATTATCTTGTCATTGAAAACAATTATCAACCGAGAGAAAACTCTGAATCAACAAAACAAGGACTGAACAATCTGGCACAAAGATTGAGTTATTTAACTGAAAAGAAATTAATTACAGCAATTGAAAATGGGAAATTCATAGTCAAAGTCCCATTGGTCAGTATATGATTTGAACAACTTAACATATTGAAAACGAATAATATGCAGGTACTGATTATAGAAGATGAAAAAAGAGCGGCACAGAGATTAGTAAACCTCATTGCTGAGACTGATAATACTATAAAGATACTGGATATTCTGCAAAGTGTTGAAGAATCAGTAAACTGGTTTTCTGAAAATAAACAACCAGATCTGATATTTCTCGACATCCATCTTTCTGACGGTCTCAGCTTCAATATTTTCAATAAAGTCAATATCTCAAGCCCTATAATTTTCACCACAGCTTACGATGAATATTCCCTTAAAGCTTTTGAACTGAACAGCATAGATTATCTGCTTAAACCGGTAGATAAAGTTAAACTAGAACGAAGCCTGGAAAAATGGAAAAATTTCAGCAGACCATCTGAAGATCAAAACCAGGAACTGAAAATCCTGCTTGAAACCATAAAATCAAAAAATAAAATCTACAAAACAAGATTCCTCATCAGCAAATCTGATTCCTTCATCATTGTCAACACAAATGAAATAGCTTATTTTTACTCCGAAGAAAAACTAACATTCCTTAAAACGCACACCAATGTCCGTCATGTCCTCGATGAAAGCCTTGACACAATAAGTGAATCACTGGATCCATCTAAATTTTTCCGCATCAACAGGCAAATAATAATTTCCATAAATGCCATTAAATCAATCCACAATTACTTTAACTACAAGCTAAAACTTGACATTACACCTCCTAAGGAAAACATCAATTCTGTGATCAGCCGATTGAAGGTAAGTGAATTCAAGGAATGGATCAGGAATGGGTAAAGGAAAATGGAAAATGGAAAATGATAATTGTGTCGTTGTAAATTATCCGTTGTCAGTTATTTTGTTGTCTGTTTGTCTTTTAAAATTTGTCTTATCTTTTCGTGAGATCTCAGGCTGCTGACTGCCTCCTGCTGTCACGCATATTCAATCCTAAGCGTATTCTTCGCTGCAATCGAATTGACGACTGAACACATTAATGAAGTGAAAAAGTGATTTTAAGTATTATTATGATAACACAAGAAAAAATAAAAAAATTAAAATTTATAGAGAAATTGTTTGAGAATAAGTTAGGTCGATATATTTTTGGGTCGATTTATTAATAAATATAACCTTAAGAAAGAAAATTGAAATGAATGGATATTTTAAAGATGATGGTACTGAACTAAATCCGGATTTGTATCCAAAACCTCAACTGTGTTTGTCGTGTAAAAAAGATGTCGATCCTGACGAAGAGATATTATGCAATTTAAACCGCCTGGATCAACTTGATGAACCGGAGTTTAAATGTTTTGCTTATGAGAATAAATATAAATGAAATTCCGGGTATTAAATCTTCAACTTTGAAAAATAAATAAATCAAAAATAAATGAGAAAATTGAAACTACAGGTACAGATGAGTATTGATGGATTTATTGCCGGTTTAAACGGAGAAATGGACTGGATGGTCTGGAACTGGGATGATGAATTGAAGCATTATGTCTCAGAATTGACAGCAAATGTTGACTGCATAGTTTTGGGCCGTAAACTTGCCGAGGGTTTTATACCTCACTGGGCTGCCAATCCTGAAGAAGAAGGTGCTGATAAAATTAACAGTACAGTTAAGGTGGTTTTTACGAAAACTTTGGACAAATCTGACCCTTTGGTTGCAGGTTGGGAAAAGACCGTTTTAGCAACCGGAAACCTGAGTGAAGAGCTAACAAACCTGAAAAACAATGAAGGCAATGACATAATTGCTTACGGGGGAGGCACATTTGTTTCATCTCTTATAAAAGAAGGACTTATTGATGAGTTTCACTTTTTTATCAATCCGGTTGCTATTGGCAGTGGAATGACTATTTTCAAGGACCTCAAGAGCAGACAAGACCTGAAATTAGTAAAATCAAGATCGTTTGAATGTGGTATTGTAGTCCTTAATTATGAATTGAAAAAAGAATAAAACCATTTAATCTTTAACGTAAAATTAAAGGCTTTAAAAATGAACAATTTAAGTGAAAATATTTATCACTACAAAAAACAAGCTGAAAATGGGCTTATACAGGCTGGATACAAGGCATTGATCCAGTATATTCTGGATCTGAGAATATATTTCAAAAAAAAGTATCCTGAATATTATGTTTCAGGTAATTTTTATTACGGATATATGGACATGACTTTTTTTTCATTTTCGCCAGGTTTTTTAAAGAGTAAGAACCTTAAGGTCATGATAGTTTTTATCCATAAAACTTTTAGGTTTGAAGCATGGCTGGCAGGACAGAATAAGCAGGTGCAGACCAGATACTGGTATTCGTTCAGGAGAAATGTCCCGATTAATTGCCGCATTCCAACATCATTAACAGGAGTTGATTCAATTTTAGAATATACTTTGAGTGAAACCCCGGATTTTAATGACCTGAAATCTTTAACTCTTCAAATTGAGGATGGAACAAAGAAATTCATTAAGGATATTGAGGACTTACTATCTTTAAACTAAGATTACAAACGCATTATTTCATTAATTTAAATCAATATATAATTTTTAAATTTGCGATTTACAACAAATGATTCTTACATTTCAGACAATTTAAAAAAGATAAATTCTTGTTTTTATAAAATAAATTACTATTTTTGCTTTTTTAATTGCAAATACTTTATTTTCGGCAACTTGTAAATATTATTAAAATGCTTAAGGAACAAGGCACAAAAGCTGATCCATGGAAATTAAAAACCCCACCTTTAACTTCTGATTATGAGATGTATAAAGATGAAAAAGACGGAAAACAAGTAATTGTATGGGTTTAGGAAAAACAACCTTACTGTATGATTACCGCTGTATTGCCGACCTTCACACTATGCTCAAAAATCATGTAGGCTGGATGGAACTTGGCAGTGCTGATGAACAGAAACCTCCCAAAGAAGGCACAGTTGAAGCCTGGGGTCGTTCAGAAGCAAATCCGCTTGGTGGTTGGTACGGACTTAAAAAAGGACTTCGCGGACGTTTTGGTATGTACATTCCTCCATTGATGGAGAAACTGGGACTTGCTGAAGTAACTCACGATCCGAAAGGAAATAAGATGAAAGCAACTCATTTTCCGGGCTCACTTTGAAATATGTATCAAAGGATGGCTTGGAAATCATGCTATCTGCTTTAACATTTGCGATATTCAAGTTTATAAAAATAACAAACTCATCAAAACTACAATAAAGTTGGGTGTATCCCATTATTTTGGTTTATCTATCATTGGATAATTAAAATTCTTTGGGATTCCCTTTAGATCCTGTCCCTGTAAAAGTGATTAAGGGCAAATCACAAATTAATTTGAATTTTTTGTAAATTTGACATACACCAATAAAATCCATTACTCATTTGGTTATATTCTAAATACATAAATTCAAATTACTTAAACTTCCCCTACAGTTTTTTTATACTTAATTTTGCACTTTATATCCATTATATTTATAATATATGAAATTGCATAATTATCCTACAATAAATAGTTTATGTTCAAAATAGAAAAACATCCAATACTTGAAGTTCCAAAAACGGAAATAATTGAATTCCTGTTTGAGGGAAAAAAAATAGAAGGTGAAAAAGGTTTTACAATAGCTGCAGCCCTGCATCAGGCAGGCCACCCTGTTCACAGCCATAGCCTTGATAACCGCAACCGAAGTCTTGAATGTGGTATCGGTAAATGCGGTGCCTGTGAAATGCTTGTTGATGGCATTATCAGCAGGATTTGCATTACCAAAGTAGATAATATAAAGGAAGTCAGAGAGATCCCTGTTGATTATTCACCCGCCGCACTTCCGGTAAATAAAGATATTTCGTACAATGTTTTTAATACTGAAGTCGCTATTATAGGAGCCGGTCCTGCAGGACTTGCTGCCCGTGAAGTTCTGAATCAACATGAGGTACCAAATATTGTTATTGACAATAATGATAAAATCGGAGGGCAATTCCTCATGCAGACGCACCAGTTTTTCTTCTTCGAAAAAGAAAAAAAATTCGGTGGAATGAGAGGATTTGATATAGCCGGGACTCTTGCAGGAGATGACCATACCGGCATATTTCTGAATTCAACAGTCTGGGATATTCTTGAAGGGAACAGAATTGCAGTAAAAAATATCCTGACAAATGAAATCTATTTCGTAGATGCAAAATATCTGATCGTTGCCACCGGAGCAGTGCCGTTTATGCCTGCTTTTGAAAATGACGATGTTCCGGGTGTTTATACTGCAGCAGTCGTTCAGAAAATGATGAACAATGAGTTTACACTGCTTGGACAAAGAGTTCTTACAGTTGGTGCAGGCAATATCGGTTATCTCACCTCATATCAGCTAATGCAGGCAGGTGCAAAAGTAGTTGCCATTCTTGAAGCTATGCCCCGGGAAGGAGGATTTCCGGTTCAGGCAAACAGGGTCAGACGTCTTGGGATACCTGTTTTAACCTCAACTATACTTTTAAAAGCTATACCAAATAAAGATAACACGGGCATTACCGGGGCAGTTGTTGCTGATTGCGTTGATTTTCAAGCCGTACCCGGGACTGAAAGGATAATTGATAATATTGACGCTATTAATATCTGCACAGGACTGGTTCAGGACGATCAGCTTCTGGCAAAGGGAAAGGAAATTTTCGGCAGAAATGTCTTCGGTGCCGGTGATGCAATCAGGATTGGAGAAGGTACCAGCGCAGTGTTAAGAGGCAAACAGGCTGCGTTTGAGATCCTGGATGAGATGGGAGCAAAATTCAGTTATGATGATTTTCTTTCTGTGTCAAAAGAGTACATTGATTCTCAGCAACATCCGGTACGTGTCAGGGAAGATGTTTACAGACCCGATGAAACACGAAGTGTAACAAAACCCTTTGTCCTTATAGACTGCCTGTATGGTTTTGCATGCAATCCCTGCGAATTTGCCTGTCCACATGATGCGATTCATAAAACTTCTACCAGTACTGTTCCGCATATTGATTTTGATAAGTGCATCGGCTGTATGGAATGTGTTTATCAATGTCCGGGACTTGCCATTTTTGGTTATAATCTTAAAAAAGACTGGCTGTTCCTTCCTATAGAATATGAGATCAGCGAAGGTACCAAAGTATTCCTGGTTGATAATACAGGGAAAAACTGGGAAATGGGATTATTGAAAAATACTGAAAAAGAAAAACAAGACAGATATAGCCCGGGTAAAATCCCATGATGTAAAGGGTCAGCAACTTATGGAAATAAGGGGTTTTATCCCGGTTGCCGATTATCCTGAACCTATTGTTATGGCAAAAAGCGAAGAAAGCCTGTCAAATGATTTCTATGTATGCCACTGTGATGATGTAAAACTCGAAGAAATACTTGAAACAATAGGTGACAGGAAATTCATTTCGGTAGATGAAGTAAAGCATACTACAAGGCTTGGTATGGGTGCCTGCAGGGGTAAAAGATGCATAAAAAGATTGAAAACGACCTTAATGGGTTCAGGTATTTCGATTGTTGGGGAACCAACACCGCGGGCTCCGTTATCAAATCAGATATCGATGGGAGAACTTTACCCTAGGAATGTTCATGAAAATATAATCACTCTGAAATCAAGACGGAAGATCACCAAAGTCAAAGTACTTGTAGCAGGAGGTGGTATTGCCGGTTCAGCATTGTTCAGATACCTCGCTGAAGAGGGGTTACAGCCGGCAATGATCAACTACGGGAGGGGAGCTTCATGGAGGAATATTGCAGGTGGCAGACCTAATTTCAGCATTCCGGAATTGTCGGAGATTGCAGTTAAGAATCTTGAGATATTCAGAGACCTGCATAAACTGAAAAATATAGACTTCAGACCGATCAACTATGTTACTTTTGCACACGATGAAGAAATGTACAGATCACTCGAAGCCTCGATAGCATGGTCTGATGCAAGGATGATAGAGCCATCTTCATTCTCCAATGAAATATCACCATTTATCAATCCAGGACTGAAAAACACCTACAAGGCAGCATTGATCACAAGCAATTGCTGGCAGGCAACTCCGGGGAAAGTTGTTGACCTGCTCAGACAAATCGGGGAAGAAAAAGGTGGATCGGTATACGAAGATTGCAAACTCCTGAACATCTATAAAGACGGTGATAAATATGTAGTCATAACACAGGATCATGAAAAGAACTTCCTGGAATTTCACTGTGATCACTTTATAAATGCCATGGGACCTGATGGTCATAAATATGCCAAACAACTTGGTATTGAGACCGGGCACTATGGTGTAAGACATCAGGCTTTTATAACCCGCAGACTGCCCATGCTTGGAGTAAATGGCAGTCCGTTGCCGATGATCATCGACAGAAGAAGATACAAGGGATTTGTTGCCGTATACGGACAACAACTTGCTGAGACCGGACAGATCATTGGTTGTGCATCACCGATGTTTGATCCGCAGGAAGCAGATAAAAACCTTAAAATCAATACCCTTGAATTTATGGAAATAGCTTCTGAAGTTTTTGTAAACTGGATACCAAAGCTTTCTTCAGTTGGATTTCAGGCAGTATGGTCAGGCTATTACGTTGAACCAAGGATGATACTCGATACAGACCTGGGACTATTTCTTGGATTAAGAGGACAGGGCTACATGCTTGGCCAGTATCTTGCTAAACTGTATGTCGACAAACTGGTAGGAAATCAGGTCCCTGTGTACTTTGACAGGCTTACAATGAAAGGAGATGGATTACTGGAAAAAGCATTTAAATAATCATGTTCATTTTTTTTGAACATGTTTTTGAAGGAATAGCCTTACTTTTCTTTGTTTTATTACCGGATTATTTTTAATTTTGGAGAATAAATCATTGAAATGGACATTTACCAAAAAATACAGGAACTAAAAAGCAGCAATCAGGAATTTGTTATTTGCATAGTAACTGATACAAAAGGTTCGGTACCCGGAAAAGCAGGCTTCAAAATGCTTGTCCTTCCTGATAAAACTATTTTTGGCAGCATTGGAGGTGGAAATATTGAATTCCAGGCAATTGAATTCTGCCCTGAGGTTCTCGAAAAAGGTTTGGCCATAACAAAGAAATACAAACTTGAAGAAGACCTTTCCATGGCCTGCGGTGGCATCGTGGAATTATATTTTGAACCGGTACATCCCAAAATTCAGGTTAATGTTTTCGGTGCAGGACATATCGGAAAAACCTTAGCACGTTATGCAACTGAACTGGGTTTCAAAATACTTCTCATTGACAACAGGGATGGCATATTTAATGAAAATGATATTCCAGGTGTAACTTTCATAAATGACGAATATCTGAAGGCAATTGGATCACTCAGTTTTAATGCAAGAACTTTCTCGGTCATATTAACTCATAAACATTCATTTGATGAAGAAATACTCAGGACTCTTGCCCAAAAACCTTTTGCATACCTTGGAATGATAGGAAGCCGGAGAAAAGTAGCAGAAATCAAACAAAGACTTACTGAATCGGAAGTTTTTGATGAGAAAACCATTGAAAAAATAGATATGCCGATAGGAATTAAATTCAATGCAGTGACACCACAGGAAATTGCCATCAGCATTTTAGCAAAATTAATAGATGTAAAAAACAACTTAACCAGTGATTATGAATAAGTTGCAATTTATATTAAATGACACTATCCGGGAGATTGATTTCAATAATTCAGTCTATTCCCCTACTACTACTGTACTCAAATACCTGAGATCCCTGCCCGGACATAAAGGTGTCAAGGAAGGCTGTGCAGAGGGTGATTGCGGTGCATGTACCGTAGTTCTGGCACATTTTGACGGAAAAAAGATGAAATACAAAGCTGTCGACAGTTGCCTCATCTTCCTCCCGATGTTACAGGGCAGTCAACTGATAACAATTGAAAATCTTGAATCAGATAGCGGACAACTGCACCCTGTTCAAAATGCAATGATTGAATCAGATGGTTCACAATGCGGATATTGCACTCCGGGAATTGTAATGACTTTATTTTCAGCATATAAGAACCATCATTCAACAGAAACAGCAGAAATAAAGAAAACACTGAGTGGCAACTTATGCCGCTGTACCGGTTATAAACCGATAGTTGAAGCAGCACAATCAGTATTATCACACATTGAAGAAGATCACTTTTCGATCAAGGAAAACAAGATCATTAAACTTTTAAAACAAATTAATAGTAACAGCAACAAGGAATTTTTTACCGAAAACCAACGATATATAAAACCGTTTGATCTGAGTGAGGCATATTTTTACAGGCAGTTATATTCTGAGGCAATTCTCATTTGCGGCAATACCGATATCGCTTTGAAAGTAACAAAGAAAAATGAACTTCTGCCTGAAATTATTGATATCTCTGATCTGAAAGAACTCAATTTTATTAAAAAAACAGCTAAAACCATATTCATAGGTTCGGGTACCACTATTGAAGACATCAGAGTTGTCATAAAAGACGAATTACCGGCATTATATTATATGTTATCCGTTTTTGGGTCAGGGCAGATCAGAAACATGGCAAGTATGGGTGGTAATATTGGTTCAGCATCTCCTATTGGTGACACATTACCAGTTTTAATGGCATATAAAGCAAAAGTAGTTTTAAAAAATGCAACAAACACCCGAAAAATACCAGTTGAAAAGTTCATAATTTCCTATAGAAAAACTGATATTCAACCTGGTGAAATAATTTATAGTGTAGAAATCCCAATACCTGATAAAAACAAGATCATAAGGTCATACAAGGTTTCAAAACGAAGGGAAATGGATATTTCAACGCTTAGTGCCTGTTTCAGTCTTCAAAAAAATACACAGAACAATACTGTTGATAGAATAATACTGGCTTACGGAGGAATGGCTGCCACCCAAAAAAGAGCCTTGATATGTGAAGAGTTTCTAAAAGGTAAAAATTGGACACAGGAGACAATTGATAAGGCAATCCCAATTCTCAGAAATGAATTCCGGCCTTTATCTGATGCGAGAAGCGGAGAACAGTTCAGAACAATTGTGGCAGGAAATCTATTGCAAGGCTTTTTTAATGAGACATTAGCAGATAGTTAAAATTATTATAAATTTAATCAGGATAAAAAAATGTAGGAACTATTCAGCTATTTGCATTTGGCTATTAGCTATTTGAATTTAAAACAAAATTTGATCAGATGAGAAACTTTAGAAACCTCAACATTTGGAAGGATAGCATTACCATCGTTAAGAAAGTTTATCATCTGGCGGAATTATTACCTTTGGAAGAAAAATATGGATTACGAAGTCAAATCAGTCGTGCGGCAATATCTATACCTTCTAATATTGCCGAAGGTTGTAGCCGGACTAGTCAAATCGATTTTAAGCGATTTTTTAGAAATTGCATTAGGTTCTTCTTACGAATTGGAAACCCAACTAATCATCATTGATGAACTGTTATTAATTTCAAAAAAAGCTGAAATTGCCGAGCTGGTAAATGATATAAACAAAATTCAAAAAATGATAAATAATCTAATTACTAAACTAAAGGCAAATGGCTAATTGCTAAAAGCTGAGTAGTTACAAAATGTGTTTCATTTTTATAATTATTTTGGATGAAATCTAAAAAGTGAATTTATGAATAAAAATGTTCATCACGAAAGTTCCAGACAACACGTCACCGGATCTGCTGTATATGTTAATGACATGTATGACAGGCACAATATGCTGATTGGAAAAGTGATCTACAGCAACCATCCACATGCTAAGATCACAAAGATCAACTTAAATGGGGCCCGGAATATTATCGGCATTCACTGTATATTAACTTCAAAGGATATTCCTGGGAAGAACCAGATTGGCCCTGTTTTTCATGATGAACCATGTCTTGCATCTGATATAGTTGAATGTATCGGACAGGCTGTTATATTGCTTGCAGGTGATTCCGAAGAAGTACTCCATGAAGCCGTAAATCGTATAGAAATAAAATATAAGGCTTTAAAACCCATACTGACTATTGACGAAGCAAAAAAGGAGAACTGCAAATTAGCCCCTACACGAACAATTGAAAGAGGAAATATTTCAGAAGGATTCAATGGATCAAAACATATAATCGAAGGTTCACTCACTTCAGGTGCACAGGAACACTGGTACCTTGAACCTCAGACAGCTTTATCTGTACCACAGGAAGACGGAGACATTACAGTTTATGCTTCGAGTCAGAATCCTACAGAAACACAGATCATTGTAGCAAAAGTACTAGGATTGGAATCAAAAAACGTGACCTGCGAAGTCAAACGCATGGGTGGTGGATTTGGAGGTAAAGAAACACAGGCAAACCATATTGCTGCCTGGTCAGCATTGCTTGCTCATTATGCTAAAAAACCTGTGATGATGCAGCTTTTCAGGGATGATGACCAGAAAATAACAGGAAAAAGGCATCCTTTCCAGTCATCCTACAAAATAGGATTTAATGAAAACGGAGAGATCCTCGCCTATGAAGTTGATCTCAACGCAGATGCAGGTCATGCTGCTGATTTGAGCATGGCTATCCTTGAAAGGGCGATGCTTCATGCTGAAAACTCATATTTCATACCAAATATCAAAATCACAGCAACTGCCTGGAAAACAAACAATTTTTCAAATACAGCTTTTCGTGGTTTCGGAGGTCCTCAGGGCATGGCCGTGATCGAACATGCAGTAGACAGGATTGCAAAATTCCTGGGAAAAGATTCTGCAGAAATAAGGCTGTTGAATTTTTACTCTCCTGAAAATAAAGCTATAACTCCATATGGCCAGTTGCTCAGTAACATTCATCTTCAGACTATTTACGAGAAAATAATTGTAAGTTCTGATTACTACAAAAGAAAAAAGATATCGATGTTTTCAATTCTACATTCGGATTTATCAAGAAAGGAATCGCTTTGACCCCTTCAAAATTCGGTATTTCATTTACTACCTCATTTCTCAATCAGGCCGGCGCATTGGTGCATATCTATAAAGACGGTTCTGTACAGGTAAATCATGGAGGCACTGAAATGGGACAAGGTTTAAATACCAAAATTCTTCAGATAGCTTCATCTGAATTTGGTCTTCCGGCTGAAAAAATAAAAATCACTGCTACAAATACATCTAAAGTTCCAAATACTTCACCTACAGCCGCTTCAAGTGGTACTGATATAAATGGTATGGCTGTAAAAAATGCAATTGACAAAATCAAGTCGCGACTCAATACTGTAGCATTGAATATGCTCCGGGAAAGTTATACTTCTTTTAATTTCATTGAAGCAAGATTCATATTTAAAGAATCCTCTGTATTTGATTCCGGGCTTGAAGAACTGAAAATACCTTTTGAAGACCTGATTGCAAAGGCATATCTGTCACAGATAAGTCTTAGCGAAACAGGTTTTTATAAAACTCCGGATATTTATTTTGACAGGGAAAAAGGTACCGGAAATCCTTTCTATTATTTTTCTTACGGAATGGCAGTTTCAGAGGTAGAAATCGATACTCTGACCGGAGGTTGCAGACTGATCAGAACAGATATAATACAGGATGTCGGAGATAGTATTAACCAGGATATAGACCTTGGGCAAGTCACAGGCGGATTCATTCAGGGCTTGGGCTGGGTCACGACCGAAGAGATAAAATACAATAAAGATGGTCACCTGATAACTTTTTCTCCGGACACATACAAAATCCCTGTTGCAGATGATATTCCTGAAATTTTCAATGTGGAATTGTTGAAAGGAGTCCCGAATCCATTTACAATACATAGCAGCAAAGCTGTCGGAGAACCCCCCTTTATGCTGGCTTTTTCAGTGTGGCTGGCTATCAGATATGCGGTTGCATCAACTGCAGATCATAAAAAAGATCCCGAACTTGATATCCCTGCAACAAATGAAAAGATAATTCTGGCTATTGAAAATCTCAGGGGAATGTGAAATTGTGAAGGTTAATTGCTAAAATGGAAAAAGTGTGTTAACGTCCAAAGTGGCAAAAAAAAATAAATACTTACTGAATTCCTTGCTTTTACCATTCTACGATTTTATTTCTGAGAGCAAATTTTATCATTTCTACTGTACTCTTGAAATTAAATTTTAACATTATATTATTTTTATGTGTTTTCACAGTATGAGTGCTAATATTGAGAGTGTGTGCTATTTCATTGTTAGTATGACCTTCAACATACAGTTTCAGAATTTGCTTTTCACGGAGCGTTAACTGGATCTTTTTCGAGATATCAGAAAATCCGGAATTTTTAGCATTTTCTATATATCTTTTAAGGACTATTTTTGATATTGAAGGGCTATAAAACTCTTCACCACCTGCAACAGTATATATTGCCTGAATTAAAACTTCAGAAGTGGAATCGTGTTTGGGTAGATATCCTTTAGCACCAGCTTTAATAGCATTAAAGATATAATCCTCATTTGTATACATTGATAAGATCAGAACTTTCACATCTGGAAAATCAGTTGTTATTTTCTCCGTCAATTCAATTCCGGACATATCAGGCATAGACAAGTCAGCAACCACAATATCAACTTTATTCTTTTTCAGAAAGCTAAGCACTTCCAGTCCATCGTTTAATGATGCAATAATATCAAAATCCTTCTCTTCAGCAAGAATTTTTTCAACCCATCTCTCACTATTTGATGGTCATCAACTAAAAGGACTTTAATTTTATTCATTGATACTATATTAATTTTACGGGGATTTTAAGCCTTAAAGTTGTTCCTTCATCAGGCTCTGTTTCAATATTTAAACTGGCATTAATCAATGCAGCTCTTTCTTTCATGTTATAAAGACCATTACCCTTACTTTTAAAATTATTGTCAAACAAAAACCCTTTCCATTATCTTCAATAACCAGAATAATATTTTCTGTATTTCTGATTAACTGTACATGGATGATTTTTGCTTCAGAATGCTTGACAGCATTGTTTAAACCTTCCTGGGCAATCCGGAAAATATAAGAATTTATTTTTTGTCAACAAAACTAAAATCTCCATAGGATGAAAAATCTACATCAATATTAGCAGTTGAACTTACTGACAAACATAAATTTTTTACAGCAGCGTCAATACTTAATTCTGTTAGAACATTAGGTGAAAGGTTGTTCGAAATCTCATGAACTTCTTCAATCAATTTGAAAAAATTAAATTTGACTTCTTCAATTGTCTGTTTGGTTGTTTCATCATTTTGTTTTGAAGTACTTTCAAGCAAAAAAGCTTTGTTGCAACTAGTTTTTGTCCCAGCCCGTCATGTAGTTCTCTTGATATTCTTTGTCTTTCAAGTTCCTGTCCATCGTAAAGAGCACTCATTCTCTTTGACCTTTCTTCTTTCAATTGCAATGACATTGTATTAAATGCATCAGTGAGTAAACCAATTTCATCATTTGAAGATGAATGAAGATTTTCTTCAAATTTTCCTTGTCCTATTTTTAAAGCAGCGTTTGTTAATTTAATGATCGGTTGTGTAATATTCTTTGAAATAAAATGGGCAACAGAAAACAATAAAATACAGATCAGGAAAGATAAAAACAAAATATCATTTCTGATAGAAACAATTGGTATCATGGCCTCGTCATAATCAATCTCTGCGATAATCACCCAGTTAAGACCATTAATTGAAACCTTATCAAATGAGCTAAGACAAGCTATAGTCCTGTAATCATCAATAAGAGATGAACCAACTTTGTTTTTAAAAGCATTTTCTACACTGGTTGTATTTACTACTGTCTTTAATACAGAATTTTTAATAAACCTGGAGTTGCTTCTCATTAAATAATCCTGCCCGACAAGATAAACCTCTCCGGAAGCTCCAAGTCCGTTTTCTTTACTGTCTTCAAGCATTATTTCATTTATAGCATTGATCGGTATCTGAAGAGCCAATAAACCACAAACATTGCCATTATTATCAATCACCCGTTTACCAATTAAACAAACTGGGTCGTTTAATTCTGGAATTATATTTTTAAAATCAATTATGTGAATACTATCAGAGTACTTTGATTTATTCCACAGACCATTCAGAATTTCCCTGATTTTAGGATCATCATCAAAGTGTTTTAAATTGTTATTTTGGCACTAAATATAACTGTTTGTTTTGATTTGTTTTCTAATAAAACAAACATATTAGTAAAGCCGAACCTTTCATAATTTAGTTTATCCATAAGTGCATCAGAATATGATGCTTTTATATTTTTATCATGCTCTAACTGATTAATTCCTTGCTTAAGTTCAGCAATCAGATTTTTAATATAATCTGTATTTGAAAGAAAAAACAGATCTTTAAATCGTTCTTTAAATAAGAATTCAATCTGTCCCTTTTTTATGACCCTTATAGAAGTAAGCTGATCTAATGTGCGTTTAAGAATAGCATTTTTCGCATTAAAATAAGAATATGTTCCAACCACAGACAGGGAACTTACTCCCACTATAAAAAAATAGAATTAAAAGTCTTCTTGTGATTGAAATATTTAACATTTTTTTTAATTACCAGGTTCTTCAAATATTCAGGAACAAAGATAAAAAAAGGCTCATATTACTGAGCCTTCATTTTAAATTATTGCTAAAAACAAAATCTATAAAGATCCCTCATCATAAGCTTTTTCACCATGAAGTGCACTATCTAGCCCTAATCGTTCATCTTCTGCCGTTACTCTGACAGGAGTTATAAAGTTTATAATAATAAGCATTAAATAAGTAAAAATAAAAGCATATATTGAAGCTCCGACAACTGCGATCAACATTTTCACGAAAAATGTACTATTGCCAAAAAATAAACCATCTGCCCCTGCTGCATTTATTGCTTTTGAGGCAAATACACCCAATAAAATTGAGCCTAAAAGTCCTCCAATACCGTGTACACCCCAAACATCCAATGCATCATCCCATTTCATTTTGTTTTTAAACTGAACAGCAACATAACAAACTAAGCCTGCTGCTGTACCAATTATCGGAGCTGCCCATAGTGGTACAAATCCGGCACATGGGGTTATGGTTGCTAATCCTGCTATTGAGCCAGTCAAAAGACCAACAAATTTAGGTTTCCTTTCTCTTATCCATTCAACAACCAGCCATGCAATTAAGGCAAATGAAGCTGCTATATCAGTGTTTAAAAAGGCTAAGGAAGTTATAAAATCCACCTGTACTTCACTACCGGCATTAAAACCATACCATCCAAACCATAATAATCCACTACCGATTGCAACAAGCGGAATACTATTAGGTGTAGAGTTTTTATCAACACGTGCCCCCAGATAGAATACAGATGCCAACGCAGCAAAACCTGCAGTTGCATGAACAACAATACCTCCGGCAAAGTCAAGCACACCCCATTGTGCAAGCAATCCACCGCCCCATATCATGTGTACAAATGGATAATAAACTAAAATTTGCCACAAGGTTAAAAATATAAAGTAAGCTTTAAATGTTACACGATTTGCAAATGCCCCTGTGATCAATGCAGGAGTAATAATAGCAAACATCATCTGATATGCTATAAATACAAATTCCGGGATTTTTCCGTTACCTGACCAAATAGTATTCATATTCAATCCATTCAAAAACACTTTGTCAAGATTTCCAATTATCCCTCCTTCTCCTCCGCTAAAGCAAAGAGAATACCCTATGATAACCCATAATACAGTCGTCCAACCTAAAGAAACAAAACTCTGAACCATTCTGGTGAGAATATTTCTTTTAGTAGCAAGACCCCATAAAAAAAAAGCAAGTCCTGGAGTCATCAACATTACAAGGCTAGTTGCTAGAAGCATAAATCCTGTTGAGCCTGTATCGATACCAGGCACGGTTTGTAGTAATATTGTCATTAACATAATGTATAAAATTTATATGATTAAAAAATTAACTTAAAACGAAATTCCAAAAACAATATAAAGCTTTTCTGCTTCCGGATTTACTATTAATGAAGCCTGAACAGGTAATTCAAATGCATCAGAGATTTGAATTTTCTTAGCTGCTTTTATACCGATATTAACAATTCCTGCTGATTTGTTTAATCCATAATATCCAAGTTCACTATTTTCTTCGTTTGGATCATCCAGGACTGCTCCTATAAATGCATTGAAATCTACTCCTGAAATTGCTTTTTTGTAACCGACTTCGATATATTTGCTCATAAAAATATCACCGGTAGTCCCGTCGTCATTCACTTTTGTTGCATCCGCACCATACACATTCATAGAAAACAATAATGTGAATGGAAATTTTTCTGTACCAATAAAATTGATTGTAGGTTCCAATACATGGCCAGTTGCGTCTTTTTTATAATTGAAATATTTTCCTTTGCTTGAATCATTACCATATAATCCCGGAAAATAGTAATCAGTAAAAGTGAAACTTACCAGGTTCTTATATGTATAGGTAAAATATAAATCTGCTTCCTGATTCGTCGTGGCAAAATTATATGCTCCCCATGCACCTAAAACTAACGAATGATTAGAATCTTTAGAATTCCAAACATACTTCAATGAAGGCTGTATACTGGGGCTTTCACCTCCAAGATCAACGCCTCTCCAAATATACCTGTTCATTAAATCAGCACCAAATTGAATTGGCGATTCATTCTGCGAAAAGCAATTGGTGGAACCAAAAGCTATAATTAATATTCCAAATAAGTATTTACAATAATTTTTCATAATAATATAATTTTTATTACTGCAAAATTACCTGAACCTATAAAGACTGACAATAGGATTATAGTTGAATTTCATTTGATACTTAGTATTAGATGCTTCACAATTATCAATTAATTCATACAGGAAATAGAAAAAATCAAATCATTAGATTAATACTTGTAAAAGATTTTATTGATTTGTCTTTCCCAAAGTATACCTTCGAGATTTCATAAGCAGTAAAAGGGTTTGTCCTACTAATAAATTTAAAAAACATTAATTTTCTCAATAATATGTAAGTTAATTACAATCAATAAAATTATTTATATATTTGCAGCAAAAATGCTTATTCATAATAAACTGCAGCATTTTTTTTGATATTTTAATAAAACTCTATAGGCTAATATTTGTTAGTATTAAAAAAACCAGATTAAATGAACAGAAAATTTTCAGTAGAAGTAAAGAGAATCATAACCAGAAGCAGAGATGAGGCAGCCAGACTTGGAAGTGAAAACATAGGTTCTGAACACCTCTTACTTTGTTTGTTGCAGGAAAAAGACAATCTCGCAAATAAAGTGCTTCTAGCAATGCATATTGAACTGGATCAATTGATTGAAAGAGTGCTTGAAATCATTGGTATAAATAAATCTGTTTCCGACATACATGCCATCGAAAATATTCCACTCGACAGGGCGGCTGAAAAATTCTGAAAGTTACTTTTCTTGAAGATAAACTGAACAGAAATAACCAGATCGAAAGTGAAGATCTGATGATGTCGATTATCAAAAACCCAAGCGAAAAACTTGGAGTATTGCTTGAAGACTCAGGTATCACATATTCAGGATTTAAAAGAGAGCTGCACTTTGTAAAACAAAACATGGAATTTGATGATGATTACAATGAATATATAGATGATTCTGCCGATCCGGGAAGTCCGTTTCAGGAACGCGAAGATTTTCCACCTAAACAGCAGAAAAATCCACCTAAGAGTTCTACCCCTATACTTGAAGGTTTCAGTAAGGATATCACACAGATGGCAAAAGAAGATAAGCTCGATCCGATAATCGGCAGACAAAAGGAGATAGAAAGAGTGAGCCAGATCCTGAGCAGGAGAAAGAAAAACAACCCAATTCTGATCGGGGAACCCGGTGTAGGAAAACCGCAATTGTTGAAGGACTTGCCCTCAGGATAATCCAGAAAAAAGTTGCACGCTCTTTTCAATAAAAGGATAATGATGCTGGATCCGCAGCAATAGTAGCTGGAACTAAATACAGAGGTCAGTTTGAAGAAAGGATGAAATCAATAATGAAAGAACTGGAAGGTGCAGATGATATAATCTTATTCATAGATGAAATACATACAATGGTAGGAGCTGGAGGGGCAACAGGTTCACTGGATGCATCAAATATGTTCAAGCCTGCGCTGGCAAGAGGAGACCTGCAATGCATCGGAGCTTCAACTCTCGATGAATATCGTCAGTATATCGAAAAAGATGGTGCACTGGAAAGAAGATTTCAAAAAGTAATGGTTGATCCTCCATCTGTGGAAGACACTATTGATATTCTGAAAAATATTAAAAGCAAATATGAAGATTTTCATCAGGTTGAATATACCGATGAAGCAATTAATGCCTGTGTCAAACAAAGCAACAGGTACATAAGTGACAGATTCCTGCCGGACAAAGCCATAGATGTTATGGACGAAGCCGGAGCAAGAACACACCTTAACAACCTCACTGTCCCAAAGGAAATAGAAGAATATGAGAAGCAGATTGAAGACCTGATACAGAAAAAATATCAGCAGTAAAAACCAGCAGTATGAACAGGCAGCAAGGTACCGTGACCTGGAATCCAAAATGAACTATGCTCTTGAAGAAGCAAAACTGCGATGGGATGAAGAATCCAAATCACTGCGTTTCCCGGTAGATGAGGAAAATATTTCTGAAGTCATTTCAATGATGACCGGTATTCCTGTGAATAAAGTAGCAAAAAAGAAAGCAAAAGGCTTATTCTTATGGCTGAAGACCTGAAAAAGTAATAATCGGACAGGATGAAGCAATTGAAAAAGTTACCAAAGCAATCAGAAGGAATAGAATTGGCCTGAAAGACCCTAAGAAACCTATTGGGTCGTTTATATTTCTCGGTCCTACCGGTGTAGGTAAAACTGAAATGGCTAAAGCGCTTTCTGAATATATTTTCGACACAAAAGATTCTCTAGTAAGGATCGACATGAGTGAATACATGGAAAAATTTTCTGTAAGCAGGCTGATAGGTGCTCCTCCGGGCTATGTGGGATATGAAGAAGGTGGACAGTTGACTGAAAAGATAAGGCGCAAACCATACAGTGTTATACTGCTTGATGAAATAGAAAAAGCACATCCCGACATTTTCAATATCCTCCTTCAGGTACTTGATGAAGGTGAGCTTACTGACGGACTTGGAAGGAGAATTGATTTTAAGAACACAATGATCATAATGACAAGCAATATTGGAGCAAGACAATTGCAGGACTTTGGTGCAGGTATGGGTTTTGCGACAAAATCGAGGAAGCTGAGGCAGATAAAAATGCAGGTACAGTTATTCAAAATGCTCTGAAAAAGACATTTTCACCTGAATTCCTCAACCGAATAGATGATGTTGTCATATTCAACAGCCTGAATAAAGAACATATTCACAAGATCATTGACATCGCTCTTTCAGATCTTTACAAGCGACTTATTGAACTTGACTTCACAATTGAACTCAATGATGATGCAAAGGAATTTATTTCAGATAAGGGGGTTTGACCCTAAATTCGGGGCAAGGCCTTTGCACAGGGCAATTCAAAAATATGTCGAAGACCCGCTTTCTGAATTTATCCTTAATGATAATCCCGACAATGGCAGCACACTTCTTATTTCTTTGGATGAAAATAAAAATATCAAAGTAGAATTGAAAGTGGCAGAAAGTGAAGGAACCGAGGAGAAATCTGATGAACAGACTGAACAATAGTTGGTAATATTTTTTTGATGTAAGTTGCAAAGTAGCCTAAAGTTAAAATCTTAGATTACTTTATAATGTCGTGTTTTCATATCTGTTGTCAGTCAGAATTTATTGTTTAAGTTTTTATGTAAATCAAAATTTAAATTTTGTAATTTTCAATTGATGTGAAAATAAATAAACATTAAAAGAAAATATTATTTCATTAATTAAAAACTTTTATAAATTTGCATTTAGAATAATATTATTAATTAAAAATTTAAAATTTGAGCATCAATTTAAGAAGAAATCAATCTTCTCCAAAGGACGACATTAAAAATCAATACAGGATCAACAGTCAGATCAAAGCTCCGGAAATCCGATTAGTAGGTGAAAATATGGATGAAATAAGCCAGATAGCCGGCTACAATGTTCCAGTCGATGTTTACAACACAAAACTTGCTTTACACTGGGCTACAGAATTAGGAAAAGATCTTGTAGAGATCAGTCCCAATGCTGTACCACCTGTATGCAAAATTGTGGATTTCTCAAAATTCATTTATCAGCAAAAAAAGAAACAAAAAGAGATCCAGTCAAATGCAGTGAAAGTTACAATCAAAGAGATCAGGTTTGGACCCAATACAGATGATCATGATTTCAATTTCAAACTAAACCATGCTAAAAAATTCCTTGATGAAAATAATAAAGTGAAAGCTTATGTTTTTTTTCAGAGGAAGAGCTATTGCTTTCAAGGACAGAGGAGAATTACTACTTTTGAAATTTATCAAAGAACTTGCCGATCATGGTTCAGTAGAAAATCTTCCAAAACTGGAAGGCAATAAAATGATAGTAATAATCACCCCTAAGAAAAAGAAATAGTATTTCTGTAAGTACATGAATAATTCTAAAAGTTGATCTGCCTATTTAACCCTATCTTGTTATGAAGCTGGCAATAATAGATGTAGAAACTACAGGAGGATCAGCCAAAAGAGAAAGAATTATAGAATTTGCAGTGATCGTATATGACGGATTCAAGATCGTGGATGAATTTGAGTCTTTGGTCAACCCTGAACGGAATATTCCACCCTACATCACCCATATGACCGGAATTTCAAATGAAATGGTAGCTGATGCACCCAGGTTTTATGAAATTGCCAGGAAAATAATTGAGATCACTCAGGATTGTATATTTGTAGCCCACAATGTCAGATTCGATTATAGTTTTGTTGCAGAAGAATATTATAATCTCGGTTTCACATATTCCAGAAAACAACTCTGCACTATCAAGCTTTTCAAAAAGTTTTTCCCGGGACTCAACTCCTATGGTCTTGGCAATCTAATCCGGCATTTCAATATAAATGTGGATTCAAGACACAGGGCAATGGCTGATGTGAAAGCTACTTTCGATATAATGAAAATGGGGATGGAACAGCCTCAGTCAGAAACAATTCTGAAAACCATACTAAATGAAAGCATCAGGGACACTAAATATCCACCAGCCGTAAAATATGATCTTATCGAAAATCTGCCGGAAAAAACAGGGGTGTATTATTTCTATGATGAATACGACCAGGTGATATATATAGGCAAGAGCATAAATATAAGGAAAAGGATAAAGCAGCACTTTCAGAAAGTCAATATCAAAAGCACCAGCCTCTACAATTTGACCCACAAGATCGACTTTGAACTGACAGGAAGCGAACTAGTAGCCTGTATAAAAGAAGCTGAAGAGATAAAACACATAAGGCCTGATCTGAACAAAGCATTAAAAAAAGGCAGAATATCCCTATATGATTGTTTCTGACCAGAACAGAGACGGCTATATTACCTTTAAAATACGTAAATCCTTAAAAAATGAAAGCGGTGTAATTAATGGTTTTTCCAGCAATATTGCAGCAAGAAATTACCTCGAACACCTGGTGGAAGAATTGAACCTGTGCAGAAGGATATCAGGACTTGAGAATATGGACAGGGAATGTCTCAACCATAAAATGGGAAAATGTATGGGTGCCTGTGTAGGAGAAGAATCACCGGTTTCATATAATGAACGCATTCTGGACCACATTGAGAATTTAAGGATACATGAAGAGGATACATTTGCAATAATAGATGAAGGAAGATCGCACGATGAGTCAACGATAGTATTTATACAGGACAATACACTGATGGGATATGGATTCTTCAACAGAAATGAAATGACTATCAACACAATAGATGACGTTAAATCCATCATCAATCCAGGAAAATATAACAAGGACTTCAACAACATAGTAAGAAGATACCTTATCGAAAAACCTTCGCGCTACAAAATAATTTTATGATCCGGACTTATAAAAATGCGATCGATTATATTTTTCGCGTTTACCGATGTTTTCCGCATGTGGGGCCTTCAGCCCTCAGATATGATCTTGGAAATATAGAAAAATTGTGCCAGCATCTTGGTGATCCTCACAAGTCTTTCCGATCAATACATATTGCCGGAACAAATGGGAAAGGGACTACTTCACATCTGATATCATCAATATTTCAGGAAGCAGGATACAAAACAGGACTTTACACATCTCCTCATTATAAGGATTTTAGAGAAAGAGTAAAAATTGATGGGAAATTCATTACTAAAAAATTCCTGCGGGATTTTATTAAAAACAATTATACTTTCATTGAGGAACTCAAACCCAGCTATTTTGAATTGTCGGTCGCCCTTGCATTCAGTTACTTTGCCTCAGAAAAAGTTGACATAGCTGTGATAGAAGTAGGACTGGGAGGCAGACTGGATTCAACAAATATCATCACTCCCCTGCTCTCTCTGATCACTAATATTTCTCATGACCATACAGCTGTTCTCGGAAATACACTTCCTGAGATTGCTGCAGAAAAAGCAGGAATCATCAAAAAAAATATTCCTGTTGTGATAGGTGAAAAACAAAAGGAATGCAATGATGTATATGAAGATAAAGCCCGAAAAGAACATTCTCCTCTATATTATGCAGATGACCTTGTCGAAATCGAAACAAAAGAAACAAAATTGACAAATCAAAACTTGAGATAAAATTTGAGAATAAAATTTTTAATGTAAATTCTAGAATTTCAGGCCCTTTTGGCTTCAAATGTTAAATACACTGTGGGGCAATTCTAAAATTCCGGGATCATTATGGTACCGGATTCAATATTAAAGATGAACACATCATAAATGGACTTCAAAGGGTCAGCAAAAATACTTCTTACTTCGGCAGATGGAGGATACTCGGTAAAAAAACCTGTTACAATAGCAGACGGAGCACATAATATCGATGCCATAGAAAAAACCATCGCTTACATTTCAGGATTTTCATTCACAAAAACTCATATTATAATTGGAGTAGTAAACGATAAAAACTGGGGAAATGTACTGAAAATACTCCCTGAAAATGCTGAATACTATTTCACAAAAGCAAATATCCCAAGGGCTATGGAAGAAAATCAGCTGCTCCGCAATGCTTCTCAGTATGGTCTGAACGGAAAAGCATTCCCCACCCTGTCAGAGGCATTATGTGCTGCAAAAGCAAGGCTCAAAAAGATGATATCATATTGATTTTGGGATCGATATACCTGGTAGGAGAATTAAAATAAAAAAGCAAAAAATTTAATTATGAAAACCAAAATGTATCCATGTATCTGGTTTGATACACAAGCCAGAGAAGCTGCAGAGTTCTATTGTTCAGTATTTACGGACTCAAAAATCCTGGACAGCTCTCCTATTGTCACAAATTTTGAGTTGAATGGCACAAAATTTATGGCACTCAACGGTGGCCCGATGTATCAGGTCAATTCTTCAATTTCGTTTTATGTTTATTGTGGCCAAGATGAAGAGATAAACAGATTGTTCGGTTTGCTGTCAGAGGATGGAAGTGTACTTATTCCATTGAAAAAATATGCCTGGTCAGAAAAATATGCCTGGGTTATTGATAAATATGGAACAAACTGGCAACTGGATATTGATAAAATAAATTCCAATCAAAAAATTGTACCTGCTCTGCTTTTTGCAAATGAAAAAATGAACTTTATCAGGGATGCATTGAATCAATACTCTTCAATTTTCACAAATTCTTCCACATTGCTCGAAGCTCCCTACCCTGCAGGTGCTACGGTACCGGACGGAACTCTTCTTTTTGCACAGTTCAAACTCAATGGATTCATTTTCAATGCTATGAGCAGTACAATGAAACATGATTTTGATTTCACTCCTGGAATCTCTTTTGTTATCGAGTGTGAAGATCAGGAGGAAATTGATCATTACTGGTATAAACTTGGTCTTGAAGGAAAATATGAAATGTGCGGGTGGCTTGCTGATAAATACGGTATTTCATGGCAGATAATTCCTGCTGTTTTGTCAGAACTTATGAATGACCCGGAAAAAGGAGAAAGGGTCATTAAGTCATTTTTACAAATGCAGAAGTTTGATATTGAGGTACTACTGAAAGCTTGATTGTTTAGTTTTTCATGCACGTAATTCTTGGGTGATATTGTTTTTATTATACATTATAATTAATTTTTCAATAACAGATATTAGTGTAGTTGCTATCAATGCCCCAGCTATTGCTGAGAATATATCTTTTGTGCATCCCATATATCACCCTGAGTACCGAGATATGCATCTCCCTGAGAAGTAAAGAATATATCAGCCACAGACCATTCTATGAGTTCATAAAATGCGCTTACTGATAAAGTAATTTCTACAGGCAAATACCATGAAACAATTTTTGGAAATTTTAACCACCTGATAAAGAATTCTCTGATTGGATAAGCCAAAAGAAAACCAAAACTAAAATGCACAATTCTGTCGTAATGATTCCTGCTCATCTGAAAATAATCTTTTAACCAATTGCCAAAAGGATTCTCAGCATAAGTATATTGCGCTCCATATACGTGTAAACCTAAATAAATACAAATCAAAAGATAGGTCATGTCGCTGAACTGATATTTCCCTGAAAGTAGTTATTAAAAGATGATCAATAATGCAGTTAGTGTATTTTCAAGCATCCAGTTGTTTATATCATTGGTGTTGATAAATGTATTTATCCAGAATATTAAAAACACAAAAATAAAAAGCCACAACCATATATTCGTCTTATATGGGTTTCTGTATTTTGAATCGGAAAAAGTAAATTTCATATTTTAAAACTATTCAATTATTTAATATAATATTCTACATTATCTTCAAATCGAAATAAATGTTACTGCAAAAATAAGAAAATCTGGTTATAGTTATTCAGAATGTATTATTCTTTAGAATCTAATGGCATATTGTTTTAAGTTTTTAAGATATTCCAAAATAGGAACACATTTTTCTGCAATCAATCTGTTGATTTTTGACAGTGTAACTCAAAATCTTCCCAAACAAAAATCATTTTAAAACCAACAGTCAAAAATCACTTACTGTACAATTAAATTTGCACCTACAGGATAATTTAATGAAGTACACTTAACAAACAACAATATTTCACAAAAAAATTAATTTTGTAATTATTTTAAAATTACTTTTATGAGATATTTTTAAGCTTATTGATAATCTGAAATTTCTATGACAAAAACTAAATTATTTGATTTGCTATCATTTATTTTTCTATTTACTAATTCCACCCTTAATTCCCAGGATATCAAACAAAGCTCAGGCATGATAAAAAGATTTGAGCAATTTCCGTCGGAATTCGTCTCACCAAGGAATGTAGATGTCTGGTTGCCGGACAATTATTCTGACAAGCTGAAATATTCAGTATTGTATATGCATGACGGACAGATGCTTTTTGATTCTACTGTCACATGGAATCATCAGGCCTGGGAAGCGGATGATATTTCATCAGCACTCATGGAAAAAGGAGAAGTTGAAAACTTCATCATAGTCGGGATCTGGAATACTGATAAGCGTCACTCAGAATTCTTTCCACAGAAACCATTTGAAATGCTGTCTCCTGATCAAAAAAAGGAAATATCTGTTCAGCTGACTAATGCAGGCAGAACTGTTGAGGAATTCAAACCTTTATCTGATAATTACCTGAAATTCATTGTCAATGAACTGAAACCCTACATCGATAATAATTTCTCTGTGCACAGGAACAAGGAGCACAGCTTTATTGCAGGCAGCAGTATGGGAGGTCTTATTTCGATGTATGCAATCTTTGAATATCCTAATGTTTTTGGTGGAGCAGCCTGTCTTTCAACCCACTGGCCGGGAGTATTTGCTGTCGAAAACAATCCTGTTCCGGGAGCTTTCTCGGATTACATAAAATCAAATTTGAAAAATCTCAACGGCAACTACTTATATTTCGATCACGGGGATCAGACATTAGATGCTTTGTATCCTCCTCTGCAGAAAAAAATCGATATGGTTATGGCACCATACCCCACTGACCATTGGGTAAGTCTGCATTTTAATGGTAAGGATCATTCTGAAAATGCATGGAAAGAACGCCTGTTTATACCTTTAAAATTCCTTTTAAGCAATAAATCAGATACTAAAAATATGAAAATGAATTCCGAAGCTTTCCGTCCGCTGAATTTCGGAAGTATCAAACCGACTGGTTGGTTAAAAAAACAAATGCATAAAGATATTGACGGTTTTGTCGGAAATCTTGACAAAATTGTTCCTGATCTGATCAATGACCCTATTTATAGTGCAGGCAGGCTGAAAAAGATTCCAAAGCAAAAGATTTAGGCAATCAAAAAGAAGGTGACATAGACGGTGATGAACAATATAAATGGTGGAACAGTGAAACTCAATCAAATTGGTGGGATGGGTATATCAGAAATGCGTTATTGCTCGGGAATAAAAAGGACTTAGCCAAAGTAAAAAGCTATGTTCGGTCAATACTTGCGACCCAGGATAAGGATGGTTATCTTGGTATTTATGATAATGAACTCCGGTACAATTTCAAATCAGAAAATGGTGAACTATGGTCAAAAACTACCTTATACAGAGGCCTTCTGGCATATTATGAGTTTTCCAAAGATGAGACAGTGGAATTCCCTGGTAAAAGCAGTAGATAATGTAATGCAAAATTACCCGGTCAATCATAGCAGTCCATATAATTCAGGTAATGGATTCAACGGTGGTGTTTCGCATGGGCTGACATTTACGGATATACTGGAACGGATGTATTTTCATACCCATGATAATAAATACCTGGAATATGCCTTTGTTTTTATACCTGGATTTTTCAAATACACAACAGTCAGAAAGCGATGCACAGCTAAAGAATATCCTGGATCCAAAATATAAATTAAAATCTCATGGGGTACATACCTTCGAACACATGCGTCCGCTGATAACTGCCAGATACGCATCTGCAAATCCGGTATTAAGCATAGCCCTGAATATCTACTTAGACAGAATAAAATCAATCATTACTCCCACCGGAGGAGCTGCCGGGGACGAATGGATAGCTGAACGTCATGCAAATGCCACTCATACAGCTTATGAATACTGCTCATTGCAGGAATTGCTGGACAGCTACTCCCTGCTACTTCAAAAAACCGGAAATTCAGGAACCGGTGATGCTATTGAGAATACATTTTACAATGCAGCCCAGGGATCAAGAAACCCGGATCATTCGTGTATAGCATACTTGAAAACCGACAATTCATATGAAATGATGGGAACAAAAAATGGAGAAATTGAACCCGGCAGGAAACAAACCCGTTACAAATATTCTCCGGCTCATCAGGATGTTGCTGTATGTTGCAATCCCAATGCAGGTCGTATTACACCCTATTTCATACAAAATTCCTGGATGAAGGAAAATGAAAATACAATAGTTGCAACATTGCTGATGCCAAACATTGTGAAAACTGAAATCAATGATTCGGAGATCACCATTGAAAATAAAACCGGTTATCCCTATGAAAATGACTTCACAATTATCATAAATCAGGAAAAACCTGCTAAATTCAGCTTGAAAATCAGGAAGCCTGAATGGGTGACTTCCGGTTCAATGTAAAGAAAAGTACATTCCGGAATCCGGGTATATAGTTTTTGAACGTATTTTTAACCGAAAAGACAAAATTAAATTCACTTTCAACACTGATGTTAAAATATCAGTTGATCCAAATGGAGAAAAATACTTTTCATACGGTGCATTAATCTTTGCATTGCCGATAGAATCCACTGAAATAAAAGGCAGGAAATATAAAAATGGCTTTGAGGATTTTTTATATAAACCATTGAAGTATGACAAATATCTGTTTGATGAAAATAATAAAGCAAGCTACAGAAAAGGAGCAATTTATACTAATCTTAAAAATCAGAGAACCAATGAAAAAGAGAAAATCAAATTGATCCCGTTCGGCAAAACAATATTGAGACAAACTACTTTCAGATGACAGATAATTCTGTTAATTATTTTAACGTGAGATAACTAAAAACTATTTAAAAACACTGTTAATACATATATCATGATGACAATGAAAAACAAACCGTTATTCGTCTTAATAATTATATTCAATATCCTGATCACAAGCTTTGCAGTGGCTCAGGCAAAAGTTGAACCTGAAACTATCAGAGAAAAAATGCAGTGGTTTGCAGATGCAAAACTGGGGATTTTTATTCATACCGGAATTTATTCTGTGAATGGAGTTGATGAATCATGGAGTTTCCACAATAAAAAGATTTCACATAAGGAGTATATGACGCAACTCAATGGATTTACGCTTAAAAACTACGACCCAGTTTTCTGGGCTGATCTGATAAAAGAAAGCGGTGCAAAATATGCTGTTATAACCACAAAACATCACGATGGAGTCGCAATGTATGACACCAAAATGAACGGGATGAGCATTTTAAAACAGACTCCTGCTAAAAGAGATATGATAGATCCGTTCTTTAAAGAATTGCGAAAGAGAGGTTTAAAGTGCGGAGCTTACTTTTCGCTTATTGACTGGAGTCATTATGATTATCCCGGATTTCTGAGAGACAGCGCACGGTATAAGATAGAGGATGATTATGCCAGGTGGAACAGGTTCAGGACTTTTTTCCAGGGACAGTTAGCAGAGATAGACACAAAATTCAAACCCGATCTCTGGTGGTTCGATGGTGACTGGGAACACAGTGCTGAACAATGGGAAGCAGAAAAGATAAGAAATATATTAATGACAAACAATCCAAACACTATCATCAACAGCAGACTTCAGGGATATGGTGATTATGAAACACCTGAACAGAATTTTCCTGTCAGCAGACCAAAATCGGAATGGTGGGAACTCTGCATGACAATAAATGATAACTGGGGATTTCAGCACAAGGACCTGAACTGGAAAACACCCTATGAGATCATAACGATATTCGCGGATGCAGTCTCTCATGGCGGCAATCTGCTTCTTGATATCGGGCCTAAAGAAGATGGCACCATCCCGTCTGAACAGATAAATATACTGAAGGAACTTGGAGCATGGAATAAAAAACATGGTGAAGCAATATTCGGAACAAAAGCGGGAATTCCCCAGGGTCATTTTTATGGACCAACAACTATTTCAAAAGATTCTACTTCATTGTTTCTTTTTGTCCATGGCACCAACAGTGGTCAGCTGATGCTGAAAGGTCTGGATTCAAAGATCAGCGATATTTCAGTTGTTGGCAGTGGCACAAAGTTAAATCACAAAATTGTCGGCAAAATATCCTGGAGCAAAGTTCCGGGCCTTGTTTACATCGATCTGCCAAAACAGAACTTGATAAGTATGTCACTGTTATAAAAATAAAACTCGAGACACCTGTCAAGTTATATCGGGGACATGGAGGATTTAACTGATAAATTTTAAATGTTTTATCCAACCTTAAGGATAAAATATAACGTCATGGTATATTGTTAAATGTAATAAAATGAAAACATTACTACAATTTACATTTTTGATAAGCCTGGTTTTATCAGTTACCAATTGCGGGAAAACAGATTATGAATCAATTTACCTTGAAGACATTCCTGCTAATAAATACTATTCAAAAGATAATATGCCGGATTCATATAAAAATGTGTATGGAACATGGAAATTCATAGCTTCATCAGGGGGGATTCCACGGTGGTGGATATGGCAAGGACTTTGATTATCTTGTTTTAAAGAAAAACTGCATATTTGGAGTGATCCGCAATGATTCATTGATAGCATATGGAAAACTGGTATTGATGGCAGATAATGAAGGATTGCTATGCACTTTTGAAGCTGATAAATCATCAAAGATTGAACTTCTCAGTGACTCTGAAAAATATCTGATATTGAATAAAGATACACTTGATCTATTTGCACCTTGCTGTGACAGATTCAACATTCATCTGATAAGAGAAAAATAATACGTTTCTACGACAATATACTTTAGTCAAAATTCTTTTTGATTTTTTGAAAAATAAGCATTCAAATCTCCCTCCTTTAGAAATAATTTAAATTCAAAAATGTTGAATAAGTTTTTTTGATTAGATTGTGAAGATTTTAAAAATTATTTTAATTTTGAAAATAATATTTTTAGATTCTTAATTTATTAATCAGTACATGAAATAACTGAAATTATTGATTTAAAAATTTCAATAAGAATTAAAATCAAAGAAGTTGTGGAATTGATTGGAAAAACATCTATAAATCCATTTTTGTTTTATAGTGGCAAAATATCAGGTTATATTACCTGGGGTGTTTTTTTATTATCATTATCCGTAGTAAATTTAAAAGAATTTTCTTTAATTTCTTTCCTTTCAACACTCTTGTTTCTGTTTGGTTTTGTAATTACATTTTCAAGCATTCTTAATCTTGGAAAATCAACAAGGCTTGGACTTCCCGAAGAAAGCACTATATTGAAATACAATGGATTGTATCGATTCAGTAGAAATCCTATGTATTTAGGTTTTAATCTTATGACAGTTGCATCTATAATTTTTACATTAAACTGGATTATCTCAATTTTAGGCATTTTCAGCATTTTTATTTATCATAAGATAATTTTAGCTGAAGAAAATTTTTTAACATCCCGATTTGCTGATGATTATAACAAATATAAAAATAAGGTGAGAAGATATATTTAATAAAATTAAAAATCATTGATATGATTACTAAATATGAAAGGTTCTTTATTATTTTTATTGCTTTTGTTTCGCTTCATTCATGCAGTACTTTAGAGAAATCATCCAGCCATGGATTTGAAAGTGGTTACTATAAATTAAATAAAAAAGAAAAACCTGAAAAGTTTATGTAGATGTAAATGAAGAAACACTGAAAATTTATTCTGTATCTCACCAAAATATTGTCGATGAGGAATTAACACTTTCCCCGCAAAGAATGTGAAAATATGAATTTCAATATCGTGAAATTATCAAAAAAAAAGTCTTGACATAGATATTACATCCACTCTTTTAAAATACAGGACTAACAATAAAGACCACCGTGATGAGTTGACTTCAGACTTCAACCTGGCAATTTATGCTGGTCCAAGATTTGACCAATTTAAAATTAGTAATAAAACTGATGCCCTTGGTAAAAATACTTAAAAGTTTCCAACAAAGCTGTAGACTTTGGAATATTTGCCGGAATTGGTACAACAATAGTATCTCCTTATTCCACATCAGACAGATTTGATGGAGAGTACAATGGAATGTGCATGCAGATTGGGCTGGCAGGATTTCTGGAATCCAATGCTGCAAGTTTCGGAATTTCATATGGATATGATTATTTATTAAACAGGGACAAAAAAATTTGGATTTATCAAAATCAACCCTGGATTGGGTTTATAGTTGGAATTGCTCTTAATTAATTATTTACACATATTAAGTAATTTTAATTTATAATTTTAAAAGATTACTTTAATATACTTCAAAATATTCTGTTTGAATTAAAAATAACATTTTTCTTTTAATAAACAGATTAGTTGTGATAAAACTTTGCTAATTGTCAATAATTTGTTATATATTTGACCTTAATAATCAATTGGCATTGGATACAAAAAAATGTCATACTGAAATTTCAAAATCAACATAATTTAAAGGCTTTTTAAAACTTATTAAACAAATATAAAATGAATGATTCACGACTTGCTGTTTTAATTGATGCCGACAATGTACCCTATGCATCCATTAAAGAGATGCTGGAAGAAATTTCGAAACATGGAACTCCAACCATAAAAGAATATATGCTGACTGGACAAAACCAACAGTATCAGGATGGAAAAATGTATTGCTGAAAATGCGATCACTCCCATCCAGCAATACAGTTATACTTCAGGAAAAATTCCAGTGACAGTGCTTTGATAATTGATGCTATGGACATCTTATATTCTGACAAAGTTGACGGATTTTGTATTATCTCTTCAGACAGTGATTTCACAAGACTCGCTACCAGACTAAGGGAAGCAGGAATGAAAGTTATAGGGATCGGTGAGAAAAAACTCCTTTGCCATTTATTTCAGCATGCGATAAATTTATTTATATAGAAATATTAAAAGTCGCTGACCAACAGGAAAAGAACCTGACAAAAAATCAAAAGTCAAAGAAAATAAAAATCCTCTCAGCAAAATAAATGCAGATCTGATAAAACTGCTTACTGAAAGTGTAACTGATCTGGCTGATGAAAGCGGATGGACATTTCTGGGTGAACTTGGAAATTTCATACTCAGAAAAAAACCGGATTTTGATCCTCGTAATTATGGCTTCACAAAATTATTCCAGCTGATAAAAAGCACTGATAAATTTTTAATAGATGAAAGAGAAACATCGAATAAAAACATCAGACATATTTATGTAAAGAGAAATAATACTGATGTGACAATATGTTTTATATTGTCATACTGCATTATACAATTTGTATGCACAATGAAATTTAAGTATGATCTGAAATCTTTACCTTTTTTCTTCTAACTAAATTTTTTTAATGAAAATATTACTAACAGGAGCCAATGGCTATATCGTAAAAAGATTGCTTCCTCTGCTTATCAGACAGGGTCATGAAGTTATCTGTTGTGTCAGAGATAAAAACCGATTTCCTAAAGAAGGATTCTACAAACATCCCAATATTTCAATTGCAGAGATAGATTTTTTGAAGGACATTCCAAATGAAATACCGTTCAAAAATATTGATGTTGCCTATTATCTCATTCATTCCATGAGTGATAATTCATCAAAATTTGAAACACTTGAGGAGATTTCTGCACACAATTTTGTTGCACTCTCTGAAAAAATAAATGCAAAACAAATTATTTACCTGGGAGGTATTACAAATGAAGAAAAGCTTTCAAAGCACCTTGCTTCAAGGAAAATAGTTGAGGAGATTTTACGATCTGGCCATATACCGGTTACGGCATTAAAGGCCGGAATAATTGTAGGTTCAGGAAGTTCTTCATTCGAAATAATAAGGGATCTTGTCGAAAAGCTGCCTGTGATGATCGCACCAAAATGGCTGAATACCAAAACTCAACCCATAGCCATAAGAAATGTTCTTGAATATCTGACAGGTGTATTATTAAAAAAAGAAACATTCAATAAATCATATGACATAGGTGGCCCTGACGTTTTAACATACAAGCAGATGTTACTTCAATTTGCTGAAGTCCGGGGATTAAAAAGATTTGTTATGACAATTCCTGTTATGTCACCAAAAATTTCATCTTACTGGTTATATTTTGTGACCAATACCTCTTTTAAACTGGCTAAGAACCTGGTAAACAGCATGAAAGTTGAAGTTATTGCAACTCCCGGAGACTTAGGGGATCAGTTAAAAATTAACCTGATAAATTATAAAGATGCTGTTAAAATGGCATTCCAGATGATTGAGCAGAATAGTGTCGTTTCGAGTTGGAAAGACTCACTTATCTCAAGTTACAAAGACAATTCTCTCCTGGAACATATTAACATTCCTGTAAACGGATGTTTTCAGGATATAAGAATTAAGAAAATAACTTCAGATGTAGATCAGGTACTCGAAAATATATGGTCTATTGGTGGAGAAAGAGGCTGGTATTATGGCAACTGGTTATGGGAGATCAGAGGTTTTCTGGATAAATTAGCGGGTGGTGTAGGACTCAGACGAGGAAGGACAAATATGAAAAATATAAATTCAGGAGATACACTGGATTTCTGGAGAGTATTAGTTGCCGATAAACAAAGCATGAGATTGCTTTTATATGCAGAGATGATCTTACCCGGTGAAGCCTGGCTTGAATTTAAAATTATTAAGAAAGATAATAGTTTTATCTTAATCAGACTGCTACATTCAGACCCATAGGACTAACTGGCCGGCTATACTGGTACTCAGTGTTACCATTTCACCATTTCGTTTTCAATGGAATGGCAGAAAATATAATAAAATATAAATAGCAGATAAATATTAAATTGGTGTAACTACTCAGGTTTTTAAATGAGACTTTAATATTGACGGCATGGTGTGAAATATGGTGATTACTTAAAGGACAAATTTTCAACAAATTCTGTCCAGGACGATCAGGACTCATTTTTTGCGGGATAGGAAACAGAATTATATTTTCTGCGCAAATCTGCGGAAAATAATAGGGCAAACCTTTTTTATCCCGCAGATCACGCAGATCTAAAACGCAGATGAACGCAGATATATTAGAAATGAGTATATACACCATTGTCAACAGAACCTGAGTAGTTACAAATTGGTTAGTAAATTAAAATTATAAAAATTTATCCGATAACAATAAAATCACTAAATTTGAAAAATGAAATTAATTACATTTACTAACTTATCCATAAAACAATCAATCTGAACGAAAATGAGAATGATTATTTTGAGATAAAGTTAAATCGCTTAAAAAATAAAATATATGAAGTATTACTTGTTATTTATTGGATTCTTACTGTTATATGTTCCGGATAATGCAATAATTGCCCAGGTTTCAGGCTGCAATGATCCACTTGCAACAAATTTTAATCCTTCTGCCACACAGAATAATGGCACTTGTCTTTATTCTGAAGCTTTTATTTCCCCTTCATCCAGTGAGATTCTGACCGAATATTTGAATGAAACTTCCGGGTTGATCTTCTGGAATCAAAAAATCTGGACTCACAATGACGATACTGATATTAAAATATATTCATTTAAACCAAATGCTGTTACTGATATAAAATCATATCCCCTAACCGGAACAGTAAATAATGACTGGGAAGAAATATCGCAGGATTTTAAATATTTATATGTTGGTGATTTTGGCAATAATAAAAATGGCAACAGAACTGATCTTAAAATACTGAGAATAGAAAAGAACTCTTTGATGGTAAATAACCCCAAAATAGATACAATTTCATTTCGGTATTCACTCCAAAACAACATCAACGGTACTGGAGCGAACAATACTGATTTTGATTGCGAAGCATTTATAGTATCAAATGACAGTATCTATCTTTTCACAAAAGAATGGGTTAGCAAAAAAACTTCCATCTATGTACTTCCAAAAACTCCTGGTAAGTTTATTGCCAATTTCAGGGACAGATATGATATAGGAGGATTGATAACCGGTGCAACATATCATGAAACAAAAAGAATAGTTGTACTAACAGGATATTCCTCACTGCTGCAGCCTTTTTTAATCCTGCTTTATGATTACAAAGACTATAATTTTTTTAGCGGAAACAAACGGAAAGTCCTGATAAATGCTCCTTTCCATCAGGTTGAAGGAATTTGCAGTGAAACAGAATTAAAATATTTCATTTCAAATGAAAGCAGGACTCAGTCAGGTTTCACCATACCTCAAAAACTTCATAGTCTCGACCTTAAAGATTTTCTTGGAAATTATGTTAACACTCAAACTGCGTCGATTCCAAGGATCACAGTGAAAAATGTTTCAATTTATCCTAACACTGCAAATACATCTATTACAATAAATTCCCCTAAAGAAATGGCAGGAAAAGAATTTATCATACTTGATATTTTTGGAAGAGAAATACTTAAAGGCCAATTAAAACCCGAGAATACTTTATTGGATATAACAGAATTCGACCCTGGATTTTACATTGTCTGTATAAATGGAAATATCTTTAAACGTCTGATAGTTAATTGATATAGCTTTTTTTAGCCTGTTTAGATTTTTATTTGCATTATGTGAATGCAAATAAATTTGCATTTCTTTGTTTTGAATTGAGAATATGATACCAATGCCGGATTAAAACTGAGGACAGATCAATCCCTCATCCTCAATCTCTCCAAGGTAACTGAATGTAAATTCAAAGGTATTAAGGTTTTTCCTTGAATTTGCAAGATGACTCATAACTACATCATAGGATAATCCCATCATAAAATTTCTGATCTGCATTCCAATTACAGGTACTACCGGACCTATTCCGAATGACTCAAGATCTTTTATTGCATGCACATTTAACCCAAGATGAAAAGAAAGATAATCTTTCTCAAACGAGGATATCCTGTAATTGGCTCCAACCATATAGTCGGCAAAAGGACCCTGAGTGAGAACTTTAACACGTGGCTGCAATCTACCGAATGATGATAGCTTCATATCCATCATAGCATGGAAAGTCAATTTTGTATACAGATTACTTGTATTATCAAAATTTTCTTCAGTTCTGTAAAAACTGATATTTGGCTGAGCAAAATGCTGATATGCCACTCCTGCTGCAACCGACATCCTGTTAGACGGGGTTATAGTGTAATAAAATCCTAGAGAAACATCACCGACTGCAAAATTATTTGAAGGCACAGGTTCGCTCGTTGGAAATGAATATGCATCAACCTTATTGTACATATCTTCAAATGTCAGGTTCTCAAAATTAATATTCTTCTGGACTATACCGCCTTGAAATCCAATCCCTATATATTGTTTGGTCCTGAATCCAAGAGACTTATGAAACGCAAGGCTCAGGGCTATAGTATTGGTATTAAAATCATATACTTCCATCCGGTCATTTAAAAAATATAGCCCAATTCCTAATATGTCTGAAGAAAATTTATTGAATAAATTGAATTTGTAGCGTATATCAGAGGTAATGGCATAAGTCTTAAACGGAGTATCAAAACCTCCCCTGCCCTGCTCCCTGTATAGTGTTGAGACTCTGACAAATCCATTGAACATGCCGCTAAGTGCAGGATTCAGATAAGGTCCGGATACATAAGACTGACTGAAATTTACATCCTGAGCCTTAATTAGGGAAACAACGAAAAGTAAAAAAAATATAAATCCACAACGCATTTTATAAAATTTTCGCAAAAGTAATAAAATATAAGAAATTCTGTGAATGAAATCGATAAATATACTATTCATATATAACATCTAATTAAAATTAAGATTGTATTGCAGCATATCAAAATCTTATTACGGAATACGATAAGGTTAACACGGGAAATTTAAAAATAATTGCAAACTATCAAATTTCATTATATTATTTAGCAATATTTCAAATAACAAAATTTTATTCACTAATAAGCTCGTTTATAACTTTCATACAAAATAATATTCTTAATTTTATGAATTATTTCAAAATTTATTAATTTTTATTAGTTTAATCATTTTTTAAAATATTTTTTATGGCAGTCAAATATAATTTAAATGACTTCATGAATGAAGTTAAAAAGAGAAATCCTAACGAACCTGAATTCCATCAGGCTGTGCATGAGGTAGCAGAGACAATCATTCCTTACATCAATGATCATCCTGAATATCATGGTTACAAGCTACTGGAAAGGATGAGTGAACCTGAAAGAACGGTTCAGTTCAGGGTATTATGGATGGATGATAATGGTCAGATCCAGATGAACAGAGGTTACAGGGTTGAATTCAACAGTGCTATCGGCCCATACAAAGGCGGATTGCGTTTCCACCCTACCGTGAATCTCAGCATTCTTAAGTTTTTGGGATATGAGCAGGTATTGAAAAACAGTCTTACCACACTTCCAATGGGAGGTGGTAAAGGAGGATCAGATTTTGATCCAAAAGGCAAATCAGACAATGAAGTTATGAGATTCTGCCAGGCTTTCATGTCAGAGCTTTTCAGACACATTGGACCGGATACTGATGTTCCGGCAGGCGATATCGGAGTTGGCGGAAGAGAGATCGGATTTTTATTCGGAATGTATAAAAAATTAAAAAATGAATTCACCGGAGTACTTACCGGTAAAGGATTGAGCTGGGGTGGATCACTGATCAGACCTGAAGCAACCGGATTCGGAGTTGTGTATTTTGCACAGGAAATGCTGAAAACCAAAGGCTCTTCCTTTGAAGGAAAAACAGTTGCAATCTCAGGTTTTGGAAACGTAGCATGGGGTGCGGCTACCAAGGCAACAGAACTTGGAGCTAAAGTCGTCACGATCTCCGGTCCTGACGGTTATGTATATGATCCGAACGGAATATCAGGTGAAAAAATTGACTATATGCTTAAACTGAGATTCAGCAATAAAGATATAGTTGAGGACTATGCTAAAAAATTCAATGTTAAATTCGTTCCGGGCAAGAGGCCAGGGGAAGTAAAAGTAGATGTTGCATTGCCATGTGCTACACAGAATGAACTCGGCCTTGAAGACGCTAAAACCCTTGTAGCGAATGGTTGTATGTGTGTATGCGAGGGTGCAAATATGCCTTCCACTCCTGAAGCCATTGAGGTATTCCTGAAAGCAAAAATACTCTATGCTCCTGGTAAGGCATCAAATGCAGGAGGAGTTGCTACTTCAGGACTTGAAATGTCACAAAACAGTATGAGGCTTTCATGGTCAACAAAGGAAGTTGACACAAGATTGCACGAGATCATGGTCAATATCCATCAGAATTGTGTTAACCACGGAACTGAAGGCGATTTTACAGATTATGTAAGAGGAGCAAATATAGCAGGATTCGTAAAAATTGCTGATGCTATGATAGCTCAGGGATTGGTATAATATAATTACAAACAGAGCAATAATAATAACTTTTTTTATTTAGAAAACAGGCTGCTGTATTTCAGCCTGTTTTTTTTATTTCCTAAAACCTGCCAAAATAAAAATTTATACTATTTGGTCTCTTAGATTTAAATGATGTAACAAGGCTAAAAACAACTTTTCAAACAATTATTTTTTATAGAAAAATAAATTTTTAATTTTAATTTTAAATAAATACAGTGATAATTCTTACTTTAAAAACTTTCCGGTTAGAATTGTTCCATCCTTATTTTTTGCTACAATAAAGTAAATTCCTATTTCTAGATTTGATGTATTTATTAATCTGGTATTGTCCGGTATGATTTTACAAGTTTTTCCAATGCAATTTAGAATATAAGTTGACTGGGGATTGAAATTATTTGGAAATTCTAAATACAAATTGTCCGTAGCCGGATTTGGAAAGATTTTTAAAATTCGATCACTTATAACATCATTTACATTATTGAAAAGTAAATCTTTTGCACCAAAAGTCTGCCAAAATACTCTAATTGTGTCTCCCTCAGTATTGATGTATCCATATTTATTTCTAAATGATGGATATTCCCATGGAGTAAATACCAAAATCGATTTCTCCTTAAATAAAACCAGATCTCCACCTGTATCCCACCAACCACCAGGATAGAAACTGGTGAATAAACTACCATCATAACAAAAATTACTAAAAAGTGTTGAATCCCACCTCATTGTAACCGGCCATTCTTTTGTTAAAATATCTATTGATGTGATTGTAAACTTATGATCACAATCCATTTTTTTTACTATTTGATTTTTAGTATGAAAAGTACCTGGTATAGTGTCATATAAACGGTTTTCCCACTCATCTGAAATTCTAACATCGAACTCATTGTTTCTTGGTTGATCGATAATATTGATTTCTCCAAATAATGTATCAATTCCTTTGGTTGCTTGAATATCGTATCCCAAGATTATAGTATCTCTATGACCTGCTGAATCCTCAAAGAAAAGATCAAATCTAAATTCCTGAGAACATATCCGATTATAAATTCCGAACATCAAATTCAGGCCTATAATAAATAATATTTTTTTCACTTTTATAAATTTTGAAATCACATAATATTAAGCTAATATAAACTTTCAAAATATATTGAAAATTGAAAATTGAAAAATTGTAATTCGCATAATATCTGCCCAATATACAGCATTATCGTTTTAGGAAGATTTTTTATGTGATTCCACAGAACCATTTAATCTATTTTTGGTATTACAAATTAACATTATATTAATGAAAAAAACAATAAAATATGTATATTTTTTTAAATTTAACATATTGCATTTCAGTAAAAAACGTAATACTTTACAATTTTGAGTTATACATAATCAGGAATGAAATAAATGGGAAATAAAAATTTAATTGCAGATGACCCTCCGTTATCCAAAGTTTCCGTCATACCCATAGCTACGGGAAGATAGACAAATCCAAAACTTTGGATAATTATAATATGTTACCTCTGAATACATACAATAAATTAAAGAACAAAACCTTCCATCAATTTTTATCAAAAATAAATTCTTTTTTCAAAATAAACGAAGATAGTTTGGCACTTATATTTCACCGTGATGAAGGTCTCCTGACCTCTAATCACATTTCTCCATTTCGAATCTCTAATCTAATTGACCACATGCTTTTTGTACGAAATGAATACAATTATCTTTTGTACATTCATCTTTAATATTCGTCGGAGTTATTCTAAACTTCCGATAGTAAGGGTAAGATAAATAAGGATATCTATATGAATCCAAAACGAAACTATTACCTATAAGAATAAATTAAAAATGCAGAACAGGGATTAATTTCCTATTCTGCTTCATCTGACCTATTATTGTTTCTTTTACTCTTCTACCTTAAAATAGTATTTATCCGACAAATCTTTGTCTCCCTCACTATTTTTCCAATACTCATCGAGTACTTTAAAATGATTTTCTTTCAATATATTTTCATGACTCCCTTGCGAAATATTGTAATGTACACTAAGATCGCCATCATGCCCACATGTGTCGGGAAATTTTATTTCTTTGTTTCTATCAGTAAAGAATATCCCATCTCTGCACACCAGCATATAATTACCCGGAGTATTCATAACAACCCTGAATTCAATTCTACTCTCGTATTCATCATTTGGAATATCAAAAAAAAATAATCCAAGTCCAAGGTGTTCAGTATGTCCAATTTGTGTATCATATATTGAGGTATCAACTATCAACTTATTAAGGAGAAAACCTTCTTTGACAGGAAATGTATCAATGACAGGAAGATTAAATATAGCATTTGGGTCAAAATCCGGAAATTTCACAATGCGATTCCCATAGGTTTCTTTTAATGCCTGATTATTAGTAATCATTCTTACATACAATGTGTCTCCAACATGTATTGTTGATTCCAACGGTGATATCTCCAAAGGTACATCAAAATTATAGCCCTCTATACATTTTGAATCACAACAACTTATAATAACAAAAATAAATAACACATATATTATATTCACTAATTTATTCATATTTTCAAGCTTTTAATTTTAATTGTAATACACATGCTTTTCATTGCTGTCCGAAGTCTTCGTCATACCGATTGCTATCGGTAGACGGACGAATCAAAAACTTCAGACAAATATAATGCTTTACCTCTGAATACACCATTATTTTAAGGACAAAACCTCACATCATTTTTTATCAAAATAAATTCTTTTCACAAAATAATCTTACTTTTTTTTAGAAGTGAATACAATTATCTTTTGTATATTCATCTTTAATATTAGTCGGAAGTTGTTCTAAACTCCCAAAAGGGTGGCAATAATTATAAGGTTTTGAAAAAAAAACAGGCTGATCTTTCTCAGCCTGTTTTTTTTATATAAAATATTCAACTTTTTTCTATTCAGCTGTAACTTTTTTACTGGTTTTGGTGTTTAAGGTATATTAACTAAAATGTAACACATGAAATTATATAAAACAATCAAATCCCAATTGGTATGGATTGTGTTTGTTGTGGTCTCTTTTTCATCTTCAGCTTACCTGTTTAATGAATATTCTAAGTTTGATAATAAGATTTATAGCTCGGTTGCTGTCAAAGAAGTAATTGAGAGTGAAGAAGCTAAGGAAATTGATAATTATGAATCAAATGACTTTTTGATTTTGAAAAATTTATCAGCTATTATTTTAAAATTCTTACAGTCTTAGGACACTTATTAGCCAATCATATTTACCTGAAGTTTGTATCCGTTAAGAAATGATTTTATATCCATTTTACTTTTTCCTTCCATCTGAACTTCCATCAATTCAATTTTGCCATTACTGCATTTTATCCTTAAATAGCTTTTCCCGTCGGTTTCAACAACTCCGGGTTCAATGTTAGTATTGCTGATGATTTTCTCAGATTTCAGGATCTTGAGTGTCCTTCCATCGAGTTTAGTCCATGCTCCCGGAAATGGAGATAATCCTCTGATAAAGTTGGAAATGCTCTCACAGGATTTTTCCCAATCTATTTCACAATCTTCATTATAAATCTTTGGAGCGTCAGAAGCTTCTGTATTATCCTGAGGTACAAGGACCAAACTATTGTTTTCAATTGCTGAGATTGTCTTTAAGATAAGCTCTGGCCCAATTGCCATCATACGGTCATGAAGACTACCAGCATTGTCATTGTCAAAATCTCCAATTTTTCCTGAAATGCTATTGACCCTGTATCAATCTTATGCTGAAGCCTAAAAGTGGTCAGGCCTGTTTCCTTTTCCCCGTTCATGATAGCCCGGTTTATAGGTGCTGCACCCGATATTTGGGCAACAATGATGCATGCAGGTTAAAAGTTCCATGAATGGGCAAATCCCATACTGCTTCCGGCAACATTCTGAACGCCACAACTATATTTATTTCGGGATTTAAATTTCTGAGTTCATTAAGGAATTTCCGACTTTTCAGATTTTCAGGCTGCATCACCTTCAATCCATATGCAACAGCATATTTTTTACCGGTGACTGTATAAGTTTTCATTCCCCTACACCAAATTTATCAGGTGCTGTGATTACTGCCACCACATCCTAATTGTTTTCAACCAGTACTTTGAGACAAGGAACTGCAAAATCCGGCGTTCCCATAAAGACTATTCTCATAAACTAATGATTTAATTCGCAAATTAGCTAATTAGCAAATGCGAAAATTACAAATTATCTCATTATCACATTGGCACATTATCACATTGGCACATTATCACGTTGGCACATTGGCTAATTATCACATTATCACACTGGCACATTATCACATTGGCACATTATCTCATTGGCACATTAACCCTGTGACTTCCTGTGATCGGCCAAAAATTTCTCCAGTCCAAGATCAGTCAGAGGATGTTTAAGCAAACCCAGTATTGAACTTAACGGACTTGTTATAACATCGGCTCCATATCTGGCAGCGTCAACAATCTGTCTTGAACTCCTGATTGAAGCTGCCAGTATCATTGTATCGTATCCCTGCACTGCGTAGATCTCAGCAATTTCTTTGATCAGCAACATTCCATCCCAGTTACTGTCATCAATCCTGCCTATAAATGGAGACAGGTAAGTAGCTCCTGCTTTAGCTGCCAGGATTGCCTGACCGGCTGAGAAAACAAGGGTACAATTGGTTTTAATTCCTTCATCGTTAAGTTTGCATATTGCCTTTATACCATCCTTTATAATTGGAATTTTCACAACTATATGTTCTGATATTTCTGCCAGTTCATAAGCTTCTCTAAGCATTCCTTCATAATCAGTTGAAATGACTTCTGCACTGACATCTCCCTGTACAAGATCGCATATCTTAGCATAGTGCTTAAAAATATTATCTTTACCTTTTATTCCCTCCATAGCCATCAGGGATGGATTAGTAGTGACACCATCAAGGATACCAAGACTTTTTGCTTCAGTAATCTGATCAATATTGGCTGTATCTATAAAAAATTTCATGAGTATTGTTTAAATTCAATAAAAATGCAAATTAACATATTTAAAATGTTAATAAAAACAAAAGCCAGCTAAAATATTAACTGGCTTTAACTTTATAATTTAATTTCATGTCAATGCAGCAACTCATACATCCTCCTGCCTATCTCAGCCGGTGAAATGACAACGCTGATACCATTCTCTGCAAGTATTCTGTTCTTAGCTTCTGCCGTATCTTCTGCTCCTCCTATTATCGCACCTGCATGACCCATAGTTCTGCCTTTTGGAGCTGTCTGACCTGCTATGTAGCCTACGACCGGCTTTGTACCGTACTGCTTTATCCATCTGGCAGCTTCGGCTTCCATGGTACCTCCGATCTCACCTATCATTATGATCCCCTCTGTTTCAGGATCTTCCATCAATAACTGAACAGCCTGCATAGTGGTAGTTCCCGGAACAGGGTCTCCTCCTATACCAATGCAGGTGGTTTGTCCCATACCTGTCTTTGTTACCTGATCCACTGCCTCATAAGTAAGAGTTCCTGACCTTGAAACAATGCCTATAGTTCCCTTTTTATGAATAAATCCAGGCATGATACCGACTTTGGCTTCTTCAGGAGTTATGATTCCCGGACAATTTGGCCCGATCAGCCTTGAAGCTTTTCCCTTCATATAGGAATCTACCTTAAGCATATCCTGTACCGGAATGCCTTCTGTAATAGCTACAATAACCTTTATCCCTGCATTTACCGCTTCCATAATAGCATCAGCAGCAAATTGAGGCGGGACAAATATAATTGATGTATCTGCACCTTCCTTGCTGACCGCATCAGAAACAGTGTTGAATACCGGTTTATCCAGATGAAAAGTACCACCCTTGCCGGGAGTTACCCCACCGACTACATTTGTACCATAACTGATCATCTGTGTGGCATGAAAAGTTCCTTCATTACCAGTAAATCCCTGGACAATGACCCTGGAATTTTTATTTACTAAAACACTCATAAAAAATTTATTTAATTATGAAAACTTCTTCGTTTTCCTTATGCATATAATACTTTTCTCTGGCAAATTTTTCGATGTTTTCAGTAAGATCTTTGTGCTCTCCTTTGATGGTGACATACATTGATTCATAATCTTTCATCTCAGTTTTCAATTCATGAATTCTTTGAGAAAGTCTGAACTGAACAAACGCATTTTTATTATCAAAAAAAAGCATCCATACTAAAAATACTATTAAAGAAAATCTGAATTTGTTCAATACAAATTTTCTCAACAAAACATATTTATTGCCAACGGTTTTTGGGAATTTCATCGGGATACAAAATTAAAGTTATTTTAAAAATTCAGTCTATATTCTACGATTTAATTTTAACTAAGTTCTAATTTCAAAAGAATTTAAATAAGCAATCAGATCAGCCTGAAATCCTTACCCGGGAAATATGCCATATTTCCAAGCTCTTCTTCAATTCTCAACAGCTGATTGTATTTTGCTATTCTGTCAGTCCTGGAAGCAGATCCGGTTTTGATCTGTCCGGCATTCATTCCTACTGCGAGGTCAGCGATTGTCGTATCTTCAGTTTCTCCTGACCTGTGGCTTATCACATTTGCAAATGAATGACTTTTTGCCATATTTATCACGTCAAGTGTTTCAGTCAGGCTTCCTATCTGATTCAGTTTTATCAGAATTGCATTTGCAGCCTGCTCTTCGATACCTCTCTGCAATCTGTAAGGATTTGTAACAAAAAGATCATCTCCTACTATCTGTATTTTATTGCCTACTTCTTTCGTGAATAATTTCCATCCATCCCAGTCGTCTTCAGCAAGAGCATCTTCAATGGAAATAATAGGATATTTGTAAACCCATTCTTTCCAGTATGCCACCATCTCTTCAGAAGTAAGCTTTGCACCACTAGATTTTTTGAGGTGATATTTCTTTTCATCCTCCAGATAATATTCAGAGCTGGCAGGATCCAAAGCTATCATTATATCATCTCCGGGCTTATATCCGGCTTTTTCGACTGCAAATAAAATTGTTTCAATTGCTTCTTCATTCGATCTCAGATTAGGTGCAAATCCACCTTCATCACCTACATTGGTTGAATATCCCTTATCCTTGAGGACTTTTTTCAGACTGTGAAATACTTCCACTCCCATTCTAAGGGCTTCAGAAAAATAATCAGCTCCAACCGGCATGACCATGAATTCCTGAAAATCTATACTATTGTCAGCATGTGATCCACCATTTAAAATATTCATCATAGGTACCGGCAAGATGTGTGCGTTAACACCTCCAATATATTTATAAAGAGGCAGATTGGATTCCTGGGCTGCTGCTTTGGCTACTGCGAGAGAAACACCAAGTATGGCATTCGCTCCAAGTTTAGATTTATTTTCCGTATCATCAACTTCCATCATCAATTCATCTATGCGAATCTGATCCATAACACTCTCCCCTATCAGGGTCTCCCTTAATATATTATTTACATTTTCACAAGCCTTGAGAGTACCTTTACCCATAAATCTGCTTTTATCTTCATCCCTCAATTCAACAGCTTCGTGTTTGCCTGTTGAGGCTCCGCTTGGTACAATTGCTCTTCCTATAATACCTGAAGATGTAAGCACATCAACTTCTACCGTTGGATTACCACGGGAGTCAAGAACTTCTCTGGATCGAATATCAATTATTTCACTCATATCAATTATATTTTTTTAATTACTAAATGTTTCAAGGCACAAAAATAAACCAATAAATTGAATAAACAAAAAACATATTACTTTTTTTTGCAATATGTTTATTTTTCTTTAATAAGCTTGCCAAAATCTTTACCATAGCTGATACCAATACCACTGTTATTTTCCCAATATCCCTGCCATTCATTGAATTCTGATTTAAAACTAAGTTTAACTTTTAGCCTTTTATCTTTGGTGACGACATAACCAATATCCACATTCCCCTGGGAAAATAATTTGATTTGGAAGCTATAGAATTTCCGCTATCAAGATAATTGTAGTCACCTCCAAAATGAACAAACATTTTATCGTTATAAAACCACAGGGTGGCATTCATATTAAGGAGCTGGGAACCCAAATCATCGGTTATCGGCTGACCTTTATTTTTAAGTATGGAATTGTACCTTGCATCAAAAGAAACATCAACACCTGAAATTACTTTGGAATCGAGGACAATTTCACGCAATAGTCCTGTTACATACTGAGAAAGCTGATTACCGATAAGCTCACTGATTGTATTAACACCTCCGGCAATTCCGGATGAAAGGAAAGTTTCATTCTGAAAAGACTCATTCAGGCTTTGATCCGGCACAAATGTTACAAAAGTGAGCAAGCTCACTGCCTGTGTATACACCGCATTAGGATCTGATTTTAGCTTTTGGACTTTACTTATTACCTGGGACCGGATACGTTCGTCAATATTATTGAAATTAAAATCAAAATTAATTTCAGGATTAATTAAAGATCCCGTCAACAAAAGAATTAAATCTACATCAGCAGTATAACTAGCCCCGCTTATCCTGCTGTATTCTCCCAGGAGATTGTAAAGTGAAATCCGGTTTGCCCTGTAGTCAGCTTTGATATCTATAGCAGCATCATAAATGTTGCCCGAAAAAATTATATGACTACCAGGCCGAATAGCAAATTCCTTGTTTATCAAACCAAATTCAAGTAATTCATATTTGAAGACGTAATTACCCTGAACGAATTTAAAATCACCAAACAAATCAAAGTCCTTGTCTTTATTCATAGCCATTCTAATGATCCCATTTCCGTTGCCTTTGAGATAGTCTCCGTTTTTTCATCCATTATGATGGTAACAGATGCTTCTTCTGTAACATTTACATACAATTCCAATTCTATTTTTGATTCGCTTATCTCTTCTTCAGCATTAATTTTGCCGGGATCGTCTCTCTTAGTATAATTTATAAATGATCCACCTTCTGTTCCAACATATAACTTAACAGGAATTGTCAGATTACTCCCTGGAGCTGTCGTTATTTCTATGTCCATTGAAACAACATCCTTGAACAGGCCTTTAAAACTTGCCTTGGTTTTACCGACTGCATACCCCAGAAATCCTTATTTAGTTGTTTTGTGGTATTCAGCGACATGATCTTATCTGATGTCATTTGGATATCCACTCCCCAGTTTTTATAACGGTTATAAACAATTCCACCGGACACTACCTGCCCTGTATTACCAAGCTCATCTTTAACCATAACACCTTTAAAATCAATACCTTTATTGCTGACAGTGAATCTTTGCTGATCAAAGAAATAGTGTGTATTGAGAAAGTTGACTTTGCCGAACCATTGGTTACCAACCCACTTCCATTGATATTTATCTCTTTTAAAGGACCTTTAATGATCAGATTGCCATCAACTACTCCTGTTGTTTCAGATATTCCTTCTCCAATGATATGTTCCAGGAATGATAAAGGATAATCATCGAGGGTAAAATCTCCAAAAAAAGACTTATGTTTAAAATCATATTTGCCGGTTGCAAGGAGAATCGGATTTTCAGCGCCTATCAAAGCATTGAACATAAGTTTATCTTTCTCTGCAGGATCTATAAGAATATGGCTTTTAAAGTGCCCCAGAAAATCTCCGTTAACTTTTAGGTCAGGTATTTCAAGCTCACTTTCAAAAATTTCAGGTTTGAAAACATCAGATACTTCAACATAACCATTTGTATTGCCGGAAAAAATAAGTTTGTCATATTTAACGAGTAAATTCAGAGCTTCTGCATCGAACTGTCTGAAATTAAGTCTTATTCCTCTGTTGTTATTTACGTCTTCGATCAAGACCCTGCTTTCTTTGTCACTCAGGTTAAAATCATACAGATTTATATACTCCTTGCCTAGAACCATACGATTATCGCCTGAAAACTCGAAAACATCATCCAGGACAGTAATATAACCTCCGAAAAGCTGAATTTCGAAACTGTCGCGGTGAGGTACTGTTTTCCCTGAGAATGAAATAGAATTATTTTCATTAGATATTGAGTCGATATTAGTATGGAAATAAAGTTCATCTTTGTCGACATCGGAGTTAAAGGTAAAATTTCCAATTACTGTTTTATCATAAATCAGTTGTTTTGTAGAAAGTTTAAAATCACCATAACCCTGATATAGATTAAAATCTGATTTGAATCCGGCAGCTGCATATTTATCATAGATCAAAGAATCAAATCTGACTTCCATATTGATACTGTCTGATTTGTGATAAGCGCTTCCGTCAACTGAAAAATTAACTGCTTTGAATGGTTTTCCTGTAATTACTGCGAAAAAGTTTTCAGAGTTATATACAGTAAAGTTATAATTATAGTAATAGTCTCTGTATTGTTCACTATTTGTTCTAAGATCATCAAATCCTACCAGGAATTTTGAAAAATGTCTGTCAAATATACTGAAAACAGATCTTTTCAACTCTTTCAGACTATATTTTCCGTCAAAATAGAATGAAAGTATGTCAGAAGTCTCCGTCAAGATAACGCTCTCCTTTTTTTATTCACTGCAGAATAAATGCTGATGGAATCAAGAGTTGCCATCTCCTGTCCATCGGATATCTCGACGTTTTTCACTTTGATTTTCCTATAAAATCCTCTGCTTTGTCACCAAAATATCGAGTTCAACATCGCTGTTTACAAATAATTCCCTGTCATACAATTTAAGAGCTTTCATGTCAGCTTCTGATATCCTGGCTTTAAAATTGAAAACCGGAACTGATTGCTGGTAATCGATTTTACCGTTTAGTTTCAGGTCAAAATTAATATCATTTACAGCAAGCTCACCTATAAATGTTTTAGCTTTGAGTATACCATCGATTTTAACATTTCTGTAAGTATATTTATTGAATTCAACAGAGTCGATCTGGGCATTGAAATCTGAGTTTATAGTTTCAGGTGTCAGATTAGTTCCGTTGAGAACAAAGATCTTTCCTCCAATACTTCCCACATTTTTCTGATCAATAAATTCACCAAGTTTGAAATCGTTCAATAAAAGCTGTCCATAATACTTGATATCCTTATTTTTAAAATTCATATACAGATCGATGTCAGCTTTCCCGATGTCGGTTTTCAAAACTCCCTTTGTATTGAATTCCCTGATAAAACCAAAAAAAGATCCGTTGAAATCAAGATTGCCAAATTTCTGAAATCTGTCACTGAGTTTTATTTCGGGAAATAATTCCTGAATAAAAGATGAAGTTGTGTTCAGTTTGAGATTATTAACATTAAAGAACAGCAATTCCGGATCTGTAAGATTCTTACACTGAATATCGCTCGACAGGACAAGCTGATCCTGTATGCTAAGTTCAATATTGTCAGTCTTAAAATCATTTACTAAACCCGATACTTTTCCATTCAGACTTATCTTTCCCCTTTGAAGTTTTTCAAGCCCTTTTTTCTTCATAATCTTTTATAAAATAAGACAGATCTGCAAGGGTCAGGTAACTATTGAAAAAATCAACGCTTATAAAAACTTTGTTCTCAAAATCTTTGAAATCCTCAACCTGGTCGTAAACAAGTTTAACATCAGAAGAAATATCAGTATCTTCTGTTTTAAGTGTTAATGTCTGAAGGTTTAATTTTTTATTTGTGAATATCCCCTCATCAATAGAAAATTTCCTCAAATTGAAGCCGGATTTTTCAGTAAATGACAAATTCCCGATACTGAATTTCCAGTTGATGGAATCATTGATATCTATATCATTTGCATCAAAATCAATTGATTGCAGATCTAGATCAGCAAAATCAATCAGACTTCTTCTTGTTTTAATGCCACTGGATTCATCAAATGCTTTCGACCTCAATTTTCCCCCGGATATTTTGATATCATCGATTGTGATATTCCATGGAAAACTAAAAAGGCTGTCATCTTTTTCTCCTGAAGATTTTACATTCTTTGAAATAATAGCCACTTCAGGATTTTTAAGATCGATAATGCTTACCCTGAATTCGTGACTGCAAAGATTGAATTTCCTGAATTTTATTACAGATTCTCCAATTACAGTTTCGTATTTCGAGGGCTTATCAAATAAATCAATTATTACCCTGGAATGATTTATTGAAATTTTCCTGAGCGAAAATCGTGTACATTCCGAATTGTTTGATTTGGGCAGGTCAAGTCTGGAAATAAATTTCTGAAGATTTGACAATGAATCTCCTTCTTTTTTTATTATCTTTATCAAACCATCACTTCTAGTAACGTTTCAAAAATTATACTTCTTATTGAAGATCATCGGTATCACATTTCTGAGCACACTTGTATTGATGGTTTTGCACTCAAAAGTGTATCTTTATTAAGATCAAGTATTAAAACATCAGCAAGCTGCAATCCCTTACTGAGATTCAGATTTATATGGTTTAAACTGACTTCAAATCCTGTTCTGGCAGTAAGAAAACCTGTTATTTTATCTGATAAGGAATTCTGTATTGAGGGTGTTGCCAAGGCAAGTGTGATAACATTCAGTAAAAGCAGTATAAATACAAGAAGAGTCTTCGATGCGGTATATAAAAATCTCAAAAATGATGATTTTTTCTCTATTTTACTATTCTCTTCCTTCATAAACTCAGTATACTCATGGTAAGAGGAACGTTAAATTTAATAATATCTTGTTCAACTGATAACGAGGTTCAAAATTCCTGCCACATTTTTCCTTGTTGTTAACAATTTGTTATGAATTTTCAAGTAAAGCAGATAGTCATCAGAATCCGGGCTAAATTCACTCAATTTCTTCTTATTGAAGTCGATCATTTTAATTATTTTTTATAGTTCAGTATTAGAACTGCCTGATCTGCTTCCCTGATATGATTTCTTTCAGGCGGCAATTGGGTCTGGAGTTCAAGGCCTTTTCCCGGCCAGTCTGCATAGTCGTATGGATTCATAGCAAACTCAATATAGAGGTCCTTTACCCGGCTGTCACTGTGCTGCTGAAAAATAAATGATCAATTCTCTCACCTTTCTCTTTATTTTTTATGACTTCATAAACTACAAAAGCATAAAACTCATTATCGAAAAATTCGAGGGAATCAGAAATTTCCGATATTATATAATCTGTCACAGACTGTCCGGTTTGTTCATCATATACCTGTGAACCTTTTGTCATCAGGACTTTTAGAACTTCTCTTTCCTGATGTTCATCAGAAAGTACCAGAAAAGACTGTTGTCTAGTTTTTGATCATCATCGTCCGGCAATTTCTCAAGAACAGCATCAACATTTTGTTCTCTTAGTCTTTGGAAATTCTTATCCTGGATCTCTTTTTTAATCAGTTTATTTATCTCATTAAAAATCGTCTTTTCATCTATCTTAAGGAGTTCAGAACACTCTTTTACGTACATTGAGCGCATAATAGTGTCTTTTATAATTGCAAGAGTTCCAATTATATCTTTGAGGACAGTAGCTTTCTTAATTGGGTCACCTTTAGCTTCATCGAGTAAAAGGTGGGTTTTAAATAAAACAAAATCTTTTTCGTTTTTTTCAATAAATCTGGTGAATTCAGTAGGACCAACTTCTTTGATAAAACTATCTGGGTCATGGTTTTCAGGAAGTAATACTAACCTTACAGTCATATCTTCAGCCAGGATCAGTTCCAGCCCCCTCAAAGCAGCATTTACTCCGGCAGGATCACCATCATAAAGCACCTTAATATTGTTAGTATACCGTTTCAGCAATCTTATCTGATCTGTAGTCAGAGCAGTACCTGAAGATGCCACAACATTCTGTATACCTCCCTGATATAAGCTGATAACATCAGTATAACCTTCCACAAGTATGCAGTGATCAAGTTTCCTGATTTCGTTTTTTGCAAAAAACAGACCATACAATACCTTTCTTTTGTTATAAATTTCCGATTCAGGAGAATTTATATATTTAGCCTGTTTAAGGTGGTCGCCCATATTCCTGCCCGCAAAACCTATAGCTTTGCCGGTTAGGTTATGGATTGTGAACATCACCCTGTTGCGGAAAAAATCGTTGTTATTGCCTGTTGTCAAGCCAACTTCCTGCAGGAATTCAGGATTATGTTTTTCATGCAAAGCAGCTTCGGTAAGACTTTTCGGATCATCGGGTGCAAATCCCAGGTCAAATTTTTTGATGGTACCTTCCCTGAATCCTCTTTCTTTGAAATAAGCAAGACCGATTTTTACACCTGCCTGAGTTTCAAATAAATTATTGATGAATCTTTTTTTTGCCCATTCATTTACTACAAAAAGACTTTGACTATGAAGTTCAGATTTAATCTGCTCATCATTTTGTTCAACTTCTTCAATTTCAATGCGATACATTCCGGCCAGATAACGGATAGCTTCAATGTAGCTGTATCCTTCATGTTCAATAATAAATCCAACCGGATCACCACCTTTTCCGCAGCCAAAACACTTAAATATATTTTTTGATGGAGAGACAGTGAATGAAGGGGTTTTTCATTGTAGAAAGGGACAAAGTCCAATCATATTGACACCTCTCCTCTTTAGATTGACGAAGTGACCAACCACCTCTTCAATTCTGGCAGTTTCAATTACCCGTTCTATTGAACGTTTTGTAATCAACTTAAAAAATTTACATTATTCTATATTTATTCCTCAAGTGCTGCTTCAATCTCATCTGTCATTTCAAGATTATGATAAACAGACTGAACATCATCATCTTCTTCAAGAAATTCCACCAAATTCAATGCTCTTTTAGCTTCACTTACATCAACTTTAGTAGTCGTTGTCGGTATTCTTTCGAGTGTGGCGCTCTTTGCCTCAATTCCCAATTCTTCCAGTTTCTTTTGAATTGCACCAAAATCACCAAAATCCACAGTCAGTTCAATTTCTCCTGTTTCCTCATCGATATCAAAATCTTCAACCCCTGCATCTATCATTTCAAGTTCCAGCTCTTCAAGGTCTTTTCCGGCAGGATCGATAAGAAAGATACCTTTTCTTTCAAATAAAAATCCTACAGAACCTGAAGTTGCCAGGTTGCCACCTCTTTTGTTGAAAATAGCCCTCACATTGGCTACAGTTCTTTGATTATTATCGGTCATAGTTTCAACGAAAATCGCAACTCCACCGGGACCGTATCCTTCAAATGTTGGTTGATGTAAGGCTTCACCTTTAGTATCGAATGCCTTTTTGACTGCCCTGTCAATAGTTTCCTTTGGCATATTTGCACCTTTAGCATTACCTATTGCCAATCGCAACCTTGAATTGAATTCAGCATCTGCACTTTGTCCTTCACGGACTGCAACTGTTATCTCTTTAATTATCCTTCCGAATATTTTTGATCTTTTCGAATCGTTAGCCCCTTTTTTTCTTTTTATCTTCGACCATTTACTGTGACCTGACATAATTTTAAAATTTTGTGCAAAAGTAAGGTTTTATACTCTAATTTTAATTATTGATTTCTTAATTTTTTCATTTATTATTAAACTTAAATGATTTATAAGTAGATTTTGTAAGAATAATGGTGCTTTGGGAAAGGGAATTAAGAGGATTTAGGAGGTTTATTGGGTTGTTTTGTCCTCACCTGGACAAGCCAGATCCAAAGAGTAAAATGATTTAAGAATATTGATTAACGAATTATGAATTCAAATACATCAAAATCTTAATTCGTTAAGCTTGTCCGTATGGATCCTTGTTTGATATTCTTTCCATTTATGTTAGTGTAAAACGGAGTTCTATTAAATCATGCTCAAAAATACCCCATTTTGATTTTCATAACACTAATATTTATTAAGCCTATATTAAAGCTTATTATATTTTACGATTGACTATAATTTGGATTTTGTCAAAAAATCAAACCTAATTTTAAAACAGTGTATCCTGGATAATTTCTAAATTATTTTATTTGATTGCTAATGCGATTTTTAACCAATTACCTTACAAAAAAGTGGTTTAATATGTAACACGGAAAGAATTGCCGGGACCAACAAACGTGGCGAAAACCAACCACGGATGGGGTTGAAATCAATAACCCGGTGAGTATTGTTATGATAAACCTTTAAAGGCAAATACAACCCTGAATAGGGCTGAATTAAAACAAATACTTCAAATCAAACTCAACTCCATTCTCTTCCAGTATCCTTATAAATTCTTCCGTAAAAGATACTTTCCTATGATGTTCTTCCTGATTTTCAATATATTTAATCAAATTTTCCTTTTCTTTAATGGAATAAGTGAACGCTCCATATTTTTCCTGCCATCCAATAAAATGCGGAAAAATTTTATTATCTTTAATCCAAATTGAAGTGGCAATTTTTATGTCTTTGACCATGGAAGATACTGCAATGCTTTGATGAATATGGGTTAAAATATGAATATGGTCTACTTCTCCGTTAATGCAATACAAATGACATTTTTTGTTATTCAGTATTCCGCTGATGTAATTGAATAATTGTTGTCTGCCATTTTTTAGCAATGTTTTATCTCTTCCTTTTGTTGAAAAATAATTTGATATAGAAGTTGGGTGTATGCCATTGTGATTACAAATTTTATTAAACTGTCTGCAAAATTAATAAAACTTGTGAAAATTTCAATATTCCGGTTAAATTCAACCCGTTCCGGGTTGTTTTGTGCTTTTCATAAGGCTATGGGTTTCACCCATAGTTATTGATATTTAATCCCTTCGGGATTTTGAGATTACTTCATTTCTCAAAAACCACAAAGTGGTTTAATCTCAATAACCCGGAATGAATTACCAAAATAAAATAGTAATGAATCATGTTTCAAATCCTTCCTGATCACGAGATCACTCCATTTTCCAAAAAACCACGAAGTGGTTTAATAATAATAACCCGGAATGATTACCATAATAAAATAGTAATGAATCATGTTTCAAGTCCTTCCTGATCACGAGATCACTCCATTTTCCAAAAAACCACGAAGTGGTTTAATGCTATTAACCCGGCAAGAATTATATGGAAGCATAATAGTAATGAATTAATTTTCTATTCCTTACTGATTTTGAGAATACTTCCTTTCCAAAAAACCACGAAGTGGTTTAACTATCAATAACCCGGCAAGCATTGCCGGGAACTACAAACATGGAAAAACAACCCCGAATGGGGTTTAAATTAATAACCCGGCATGAATTACCACAAAGCTTTTCAATGTCAATAAAAAACTATTAATTACAGGGAAGAACAATAGTAATGAATGAATATTCTATTACTACTAATTTTAAGGTCATTTACTTTCCAAAAAACCACGAAGTGGTTTAATATCATTAACCCGGCAAGAATTGCCGGGACCAACAAACGTGGGGAAAACCAACCCCGGATGGGGTTGAAATCAATAACCAGGTGAGTAATGTTATGATAAATCTTTAAAGGTACATACCACCACGAATATGGCTGAATTAAAACAAATACTTCAAATCAAACTCAACTCCATTCTCTTCCAATATCCTTATAAACTCTTCCGTAAAAGATACTTTCCTATGATGTTATTCCTGATTTTAAATATATTTAATCAAATTTTCCTTTTCTTTAATGGAATAAGTGAACGCTCCATATTTTTCCTGCCATCCAATAAAATGGGGAAAAATTTTATTTTCTTTAATCCAAATTGAAGTCGCAATTTTAATGTCTTTGACCAGAGAAGATACTGCAATGCTTTGATGAATATGGGTTAAAATATGTATATGATCTGATTCTCCATTAATGCAATACAAATGACATTTTTGTTATTCAGTATTCCCGCTGATGTAATTGAATAATTGTTGTCTGCCATTTTTTAGCAATGTTTTATCTCTTCCTTTTGTTGAAAAAATAATTTGATATAGAAGTTGGGTATATGCCATAGTGATTACAAATTTTATTATACTGTCTGCAAAATTAATAAAACTTGTGAAAATTTCAATATTCCGGATAAATTCAACCCGTTCCGGGTTGTTGTGAGGTTTTTCTTAAGGCTATGGGTTTCACCCATAGTTATTGATATTTAATCCCTTCGGGATTTTGAGATTACTTCATTTCTCAAAAACCACAAAGTGGTTTAATCTCAATAACCGGAATGAATTACCAAAATAAAATAGTAATGAATCATGTTTCAAATCCTTCCTGATCACGAGATCACTCCATTTTCAAAAAACCACGAAGTGGTTTAATGCTATTAACCCGGCAAGAATTATATGGAAGCATAATAGTAATGAATTAATTTTCTATTCCTTACTGATTTTGAGAATACTTCCTTTCCAAAAAACCACGAAGTGGTTTAATATCATTAACCCGGCAAGAATTGCCGGGACCAACAAACGTGGGGAAAACCAACCCCGGATGGGGTTGAATATTAAAAACAACACATTAAAGCTGAAAAATACAACAATATTTGTAATTGTTTAGGTGATTGCTAAATTTGTTACTTATGTTTCAATTTTACCAAGTAAATGATTTTAAGGTTGTAAAAAAATAAATTAGTTCAATTTCACGCAAAGGCGCTAAGACGCAAAGTGCTGCAAAATAAATTATAATATTTCATTTCAAGAAAAGGTATGCTTTTTAAACAGCTTCGGCTTACACTTTACAATTGTACAATTAGTATATATGTACAAGGTAAATAATAACAATATTTATAAATTGCCCCGGAACTCAACTCTGTAATCAAACGTGTCTCCAAGATTATTTAGAGTTAAAAAACCCCAAAATCTACTCCAAAATTGTCATCCATATTGTTGAATCAATTTCCGATTTCAGCCACTTTTGCAGGGAAAACTGCCAAAATGATGAGTTTTGACATTTTTTATGTAAATAGAGCCAAATAAGTAAAATCATTGTATCTTTGCATAGATATACAGCTAAACTATAGATATTACCCGCTATTTATCAGTCATTTTCAAAAATATTTTTAAAAATTTACCTGATAATATATTAAATATAGAAATTAGTTGTATTTTTGCACTTCAAAAAAAATTCAGACTGGCTCCGTAGCTTAATTGGATGAGGTCCCTGACTACGGATCAGGAGGTTGAAGGTTCGAATCCTTCCGGGTCACTTTACAGTTATAAACAGATTTTAGGAAGGACGTTATCATTAATTAAAAAAGTAAGTTTGATATATTTTATTTTTGTGAGATTTTGACTTAATCAAAAACTAAAAATAAAATAAAAATATAAAAAAATTCAAAAGTAATTAGAAAATGGCAAGAATAGATCAATTAACCGGCAAAGGGCCTATTTCGAAACAATGTTTCCCCTCCAAACAGAAAAACCAGGAGAAGATTTCTTCCTAATATCATTAAGAAAAGGTTTTCGTTCCTGAAACGAGATAAGTGGATAACTTTGAAAATCGCAGCAAGTACATTAAGAACAATTAATAAACTGGGTGTTTATGAGTATTTGAAGAGACTGGAGAAGCAAGGAGTCAAAACAGGCATTAAGCTTTAATTAAAAAATAATTCAGAAAAAATGGCAAAGAAGTCAAAAGGTAATAGATTGCAGATAATCCTTGAATGCACAGAGCATAAAACCAGTGGAATGCCTGGTACATCAAGATATATCACTGAAAAAAACAGGAAAAATACTCCTGACAGATTGGAATTGAAAAAATATAATCCAATTTTAAGAAAATATACTATTCACAGAGAAATTAAATAATTATGGGAAAAGTAAGTAAAAATGCTAAAGTAGCTCAAAGAGCAGCTAACGCAGGAGGTGGGAAAGATTTTGTGAAAGTGGTAAAAAGCATAAAAGATCACTGTCACCCGGCAAATACTCTTACAAAGAGCAAATGATACATAAGGATGAAGTGAAAGTTTCTTCGAAAACAAGTAAATCGGATTTCTAAAAAATACAAGCAAACTGGCTTTTCTGATTTAGAAAAGCCTTTTGTGTATGTAGCAGTATGTATCTCTGATGAAAGCCTTGTTTCTAATATACTCAACGATGAGTAAAAAAAAATAACACATGAGTTTCTTTTCAAAGTATTTTACAAAAAATAAAAAAGGAAGATCTGGATCTTGGACTTGAAAAAACCAAAACCGGTATTTTTGATAAGATAACTAAAGCCATAGCAGGAAAGTCAAGAGTAGATAAGTATTTTCTCGATGACCTCGAGCAAATACTCATAGAAGCCGATGTAGGACTGGAAACTACAGTGAAAATCATTGATAGACTGGAGCAAAAAGTTGCCGCTGACAAATACCTCAATGTAGCCGAGCTAAATGGAATGCTGAAAAAAGTCATCATAGACCTGCTCTCAGAAAATAAAACAGAAGATCTCGAAGATTTTTCCACTCCATTGAAACAGAAACCTCATATACTACTGGTAGTTGGTGTAAACGGAACGGGTAAAACCACAACCATAGGCAAACTGGCAAAACAATACAAAGCCCTCGGGAAAAAAGTAGTGGTAGGAGCAGGTGACACCTTCAGGGCTGCAGCACTGGATCAGCTGAAAATCTGGTCACAAAGAGCAAATGTAGATATTTTTGAGAAAGGCATGAATGCAGACCCTGCAGCAGTAGCTTATGAAACGACGCAATTTGCTATGAACGGTGATTATGATGTCGCAATCATCGATACAGCAGGAAGACTGCATACCAAAAAACACCTGATGACAGAGCTGACAAAAATCAAAAATTCTATTGGCAAAAAACTTCCGGGAGCTCCGCACGAGATTCTCCTTGTACTGGATGCTACCACAGGTCAGAATGCTATAGAACAGGCAAGGCATTTTACAGAAGCCACAGAGGTTTCGGCTCTTGCTCTTACAAAACTGGACGGCACTGCCAAAGGAGGTGTGGTATTGGGAATATCCGATATATTTAAGATACCTATAAAATACATTGGAGTGGGTGAAGGAATGGATCAGCTCAGGTATTCAATAAGGAAGCTTTTGTGGGATCATTGTTTGACTGATATTTTGAGAGGTGACCGGATTTATTTGTGTTGAATATTTATATTATTAATTTTAGATAGAAATAGTGAAAATAGTAGTAATATCTCCAAGATTTCCCTACCCTCTTGAAAAGGGTGATAAATTGAGGCTTTATTACCATTTGAGGCACCTGTCGGAAAAATTTGAAATCGTACTTATCAGCCTTACCGAATCAGAAGTCAAAAAAGAGCACCGCGACCATATCGAAAGCTTTGTTTCAAAAGTCTATCTTTTCAGATTATCAAAAGCCGGCATTATTTTGAGGCTGCTTAAGGGAATTTTCAGCCAGCCACCTTCCAGGTACTATATTTTTCAATCCGTCCCTGAAACCGTTCATTGAAAAAATCATAAACACTGAAAATCCCGACTTCATCTACAACCAACTTATAAGGACATCAGAATACACAAAAGATCTTAAGTACTTTAAGGTGATAGACTATATGGATTCATTCTCCCAGGGCATGAATAAAAGGGCGAAATCCAGCTTCTTTCCCTTCAGTATGATATTCAGGATGGAAAATATAAGATTAAGAAAATATGAAACAAATATATTCCCCTATTTCGACAGGCATATCATAATTTCGGAACAGGACAGAGAGACATTCAGCGAAGAGATAAAAGATAAAATATCTGTGATACCAAAATGGTGTGGATACTGATTTTTATACACCATCTGATACCGGCAAAAAATATGAACTGGGATTTGTTGGCAATATGGGCTACAGGCCAAATGTACTCGCAAGCCAGTATCTGGCTAAAGAGGTGATCCCGCAGATTATAAGGGAAAATGGAAAAATAAAAATGCTGCTGGCCGGTGCAAGACCTGACTACAGGGTAAGAGTGCTGGCAGATGACAACATAACTGTGAGCGGCTGGATGGAGGATATAAGAGATGCCTACAACAGCATCAGGATCTTTGTTTCTCCAATATTCACAGGTATGAGGGCAGCAGAACAAAATCCTGGAAGCGATGTCGATGGAAATACCGGTAATAACCACCAGTTCTGTCAACAATGCAATAGGTGCCACAGACGAAAAGGACATACTGATAGCCGACAACAGAGAGGAATTTATATTCAATATCTCAAAACTGCTGCGCGATCCTATTCTCGCAGACCAGATAGGCAAAGCCGGCAGGGAATTCATAACAGAAAAATACAACTGGGACAATCAGAAGCATAAACTTTTTGAAATTTTTAAAAAATAACACATGGAGCAAGTGGAAATAAAACTGGACAGTATAGAGGATGCACTAAGGGATATCAAAAAAGGGAATGTAGTGATAGTAGTGGATGATGAGGACAGGGAAAACGAAGGTGATTTCATCTGTGCAGCCGAAAAAATAACACCTGCTATTGTCAATTTCATGGCTACAGTTGGCGGGGACTTATCTGCGCTCCGATACTCGAGAGCAGGGCAAACGAACTCGGCCTGACACTGATGGTTGATAACAACACTGCCCTGTACGAGACTGCATTTACAGTTTCTGTCGATCTGCTGGGACATGGGTGTACCACAGGAATATCTGCCTATGACAGATCCATGACCATCAAAGCACTATCGCAGGATAGTTTTGCTGCCAGTGACTTTCCAAGCCCGGGCACATATTTCCTTATAGCAAAACGGGAGGAGTACTAGGAAGGACAGGCCATACCGAAGCTGCAATAGACCTGGCGAGAATTGCCGGATTGAAACCTGTGGGTGCACTGGTGGAGATACTGAGTGAAGACGGCTCAATGGCAAGATTGCCGCAACTTGTAAATGTGGCAAAAAAATACGAACTAAAGATCATATCCATAAAAGACCTGGTGGTACAGGATGAAAAATGAGAGGCTGATAGAACTCGAAAACAAGATAGAAGTAAACACAAAAACAGGCAAGCGGATTGTCTATTCCTTCAGGCAATTACTGACCGGAGACCTGCATTTTGCGATAGTATTCGGAGATATCTATCCTGAAGATGATGTTTTGGTGAAAGTATATTCGCATACTCTGATCACAGAAGCATTCAGGTTTATGTTTGACCATAACAATACCCCGATCGAAAAGGTGGTAAATAAATTCAGGGAAGAAAATTCAGGTATCCTCCGGTTCATGAGACAAAGAGAAAAAGATAACCTCATCCTCGAAAAAATCAAAAGGATGGAAAGCGATCTTCCTCATTCAGATGATAAAGATATGGAAAACAGGGATTTCGGTATCGGTGCACAGATACTGATAGAGCTGGGAGTTAAAAATGTAAGGCTTATATCATCGAATCCAGTCAGGAAAATAGCCCTGAAAGGCTACGGACTGGAGATCAAGGAGATAGTCTCGCTGGATTGAAATCAAGTCAGAAACTGCCAAAAGAACTTACATATTCGTATCCCGGTCAATATAAAACCCGTTCCGCAATATATTTAGCCTTTGGTTATGGTTCCATCAACAAATCATAATGAACTTTTGGATTAAATGCTGGTGATTATGCTATAAGTTGCAAAAAGACTATTCCCAAAGGCCGAAAACTCCAAAGTACTTTTTTTGCGATGTTACGTTCAACGGTTGACGGCATAAATCGTGGAGGACAGCGAGCTGAGTTTGTATCCCCCGCTATAACTGCGCTACGGGAACGCCCAATGCTCACTTGATGCTACCACCATGTTTTAAGCCGTTTTGTTGGTGGCTGGTGTTATTGTTATTATTCAGTTTTCTTATTCGGTTTAGCAATATAATAAAAGAAAAATCCAAACAAGAATAAGCATAAGAATATTTCAAAAGAAACTAATATTCTTACAAGTGTTGAATTTGGCAAAATATCACCATAACCTGTTGAAGTCGCAGTCACAATACTGAAATAAATAAAGTCAAATGCTCCAACATTATTTATTTGTCCCAAATAGTATTCAACAACATTTAGTCTAATATTTTCAGTCAATGAAGCAACTTTCTCTAATTTTAATGAATTAAGTTGATCCAAACTGTCAATTTGATAGTAATATTTAAGTCCGATATTTTTTATACTATCGCTATGAAAGTCAGAAAAATCCTTGTTGTAAACTTTTAATTTTGTCTATTATATTCAAAAGGTCTTGCAATGAAATTTCATATTTCAATTTAGAAATTATAACTTGTCTATCAAAATAATCTTGTGAATTTTGCTAATTGATTTTTGAATAGTTAATTCTTTATTTAGAATAGTATTTAAGCTGTCTATTTTTTTTCACAAAACCTTTTGTGGTGGTAACAACTTCGTCATTCATTTTTTTTGTAAAAAAATCACTTTGATTTATGCTATTCAAACTATCCTTTTTCTTGATTTCATTTGTTAAAAGCTTTATTTCAGCAATGTCCAGCCTAACAAAATTTATACTATCATAGAATGGGTTAATTATCTCGTTTGTTTCTCTTGCTGATACAATTCTGTATTTTGTTTCAAGAGTATCCAAATCTCCGTGAAAGTAAAATGGTCTAATTGTATGTTCGTTATAGTCTGTATTAATAATAAAGTAAGAAGGGTTTTTAACCCATAAAATCCAATATATCAAACCAAAAAGTAAAATGGTTAAAAAATAGAAAAATCCAATTCGTTTTAAATTATTTTGTTTCATTTGTCCAAATATTTTGTCTTCTCGTGAGAATTCTATACACTTGCCACCAACTTATTATACCAATACTAAAAGTAATACAAGCCTGCAAAATTAGCTGGCTATGTATTCCTTTAGGTAATTATTATTATTTTTGCAATTACCATTTTCTATCATAGCTTTCCATATTTACTTCATAATTTTTGACAATTTGTGTCTAGGCAATTCTTGTATGCTTATTAAATCAGTTCACCATGTTAATCAATGAATTATTCTACCACAAAAATATATTATAGGTTCCTTTTATTATAATGTTTTATCTTTTTTAAATTTAATAATCAAAATTCAATTGTTAGAACACTTCATTAATGACAAATGACGGGATATTACAAAAATCCTAAGTAGCAGTCGCAAAAATATCAAGCGCAATGCCTGGAATATAAAAATCCGACAGGACAATATAAAAAGCAGCGACCAAAATATTGATCGCTGCTGCAAGAATTATAAATGATGGCAGGAAAATATAAGAATTTTAGTCTTTAAGTATTTTTTTGAATTCGAGGCCGCTAACCTGCCTGAACTGAGGACTTTTAGCTCCAAACAAACTCTTGACATACTGCTTGACTTCTTTCGATACCTGCAACAAACCGGTGAGAGGATCATAGAGTACCACATTTCTCTGTATCAATGCATTATTATAATCAGTATAGGCAGAAATAAGTCCTGCATTCTTTGTTTTCATTTCAGACAGCTTTGACTGCAACTTTGCAAGTTTCAGCTCATCTTCGTTTGGACTGTATGCCGGGTATTGCTCAAGGGTCTGGATGATCATAGCAAAATGGTCGATCTGCATGTCGAAGGACTGCTGAGAACTGGAGATACTTACAGCCGGTTTATCAGATCCTTCTACCGGTGCTGCCGGTTTTTTGGGGCTTGTACCCTGCAATTTTTTGTTGACAGATCTCATATCATCCATTGCCAGTTTGTTGACTCCTGATACTCCAAAGGCATTGACAATCCTGGTGGCAAAAGGTTTCAGATCCTCAAATTCTATCCTTCTCTCATTAGTAGCATTGTCGAATCTGGTCTTCTGTACTTTAGCAGCATTCAGCATTTCATTTGACAACTCAAATTTGGACTGTAACTGAAGGATTTTCAGGCTATCTTTGACCGGATTGTAGGAGGGGCCATAAGCCTGACAAAATGTGATTAGATCAAGAAAATTGGCTACGTTTTTAGCGTGGCCGGTTTCAATTGTTGATGCCATAATTAAAAAAATTAAATGGTTAATAAATCAAAAATTACATTGTGGCAAAAACGAACAGTGCAAATAAATTATTTTATTGCACTACAATTTTAACATTTTAAAAGGGGAATTTTAACATTTGTGGGATGTATTGGATACAGTCATCAGTATAATAATTTGATATATAGTCATTGACCAATATTTATAATGGTTTCCTTATTGGCTATTTTTCTTGCTTTTTCCGAAAAGATATTTCCTTTTTTAGCAATCTTCCTTGTCTTACTTCTCATCAAGATTTATGTTAAGGGATGGGTGGTCAATTTCACCGGATCAAGGGGTCAGTTTAAAAATGATTCAGGGATCAATTTGAACCGAATTTTACATCTTTGACAATTTTTCCTCTTCAATAAAACAAAAACTTTCATTAAGTAAGTATATAAATAAATTGAACGTAGATGTAGTTATGAAAATGATGACTGAAACGTCTTTACAACCAGGAATATTAACTTGATCTGTCAGACCGCTTTTATTTTTATTTTTTTTTGTGCTTGTGCTAAATACTACCTAGTCTTTCCGAGCGATGGGATAGACAACTTGCAAAGCTTGGGATTTAGTGTTAGCTTGTTCAGCTTGGCAATGTTTGTGGCTGTTGAGTGTCGGCACATCTATACTCTTATTAAAAGACTTCTAACAAGTCCAACGAGGTTTCTAATTACCGGGTCGTATGTTCCTTTAAAATACCTTGCATCAATCTCGACACTTTTTCTCATGAATAGTTGATTTCGCCCTTGTATTTCTAAATCTTCTTCCGTTTCGTTTTCTTCAACTTTGTCAAGAAGAAGAACAAAGTCAATATATGGATAATAGGTAGGCAATTGTTCTTTTTTTAGTACAGCATCAAAATAGGTTTTCGTTTCAGAATTATAATCGTGTCCGCAACGCTTCATGATTGTTTTCTTTTCCAATTCCGATTTGTAGGCAAACATTCCGCAAACTATGTCTGGGTTTACTGCTTTTATTCTTTGAGCTTCTACGTTTAGTTCGTTTAGGTATGTTCCTGTCAATGTACTTTTAACCTCAACCATCATTAAACAGTCCTCTGGGTTTACAATTACATTTCCTCTGTTACCCAAGTCAACTAATTCAGCAAAGTTTTTGACTAATAAAATGTCCGCTTGACCGCTTTGTTCATCTTCGCCAAGATTTATAAAACCTCTTTTCAAATACGCTTCACAATTCTGAATTGATTTGTTTAAGTACTGAATAATGAAATCTTCACGAACTTCTCCTCTTGTCAAACTATGTTTGATAATCTCTGAAACCTCATGCTGTGCTAGTAAGAGGTTTTGGCTATAGTGATGATATTGTTCAAAAGGCTCCATTAACCGTATATTTCAGAATAGTCGTTAATTAAAATAATCTCAACTCCAAGACTTTGCATAAGATTATTGATTGCAGGAGCAGGAGCACCTTTTGAAATGTAATAAACTTCCATTGGTTCAAAAAAGATATTCAAATACCTTCTCCGCTCAATTAAAAGCCATCTCAGAAATACTTCATCAATCCCATAGCCTAGACCAACTATTGCAATTGGCAAATTAAACCAGATATGCAGCCAGGTTTGATGTCCTTGCCAAAACTCTTGTCGTTTGCCTTGAAATAGTCGATCGTCACCGTTATGTATAAGTTTTCTTGCTCTCTCAGCACTCCCCATATAATCAGTAAGCCCAAGCCGAATGCTGTCTTTATATCTTACATCGCCATGAATTTTCCAGATACCGAAACCGTTTGTTGGCAAGGTCAATTGTTCATGTCCGTAGTATGTTTTCCATGGATAAAAGCGTGTGAAACCTTTTGAATCTATATGAAACAATTGTGCATCAACTGATTTCTCGAAGGATTCATCAAAATTGGTAGTAAGAACTGGGGAATTATAGGTTCTGGCTAAATCCATTAATCTACGGTGTATATCGAGAGTTATAGGTAGGCAATAATTCAAGTTTTGTTTTACCCTTTCCTTAACATCATGACCTAGTTCTGAATGAATCTCTACTAAATCATAAACCTCTGTATTGGTTAAACCATCTACTTCAAAGGTGATTGGTCTATCAGCAGCAGAAGTTAATAGGTCTTTCCAGGAGGGCATAATATTAGCTGCCAGATTTGGACCATTTCCAATCAAGAAAGCAACTTTATCATGCCTATTTACAATATTTTGTAACGCTCTCATATTTATTCCCCCCCAAACTTTAGCAATCAATTCTTTAACCAATTGCTCATTTTCATTTATTCTTATTTGGAGCTCTTCTATTTCATTTTGGTATTTTCAATTTCACCTACAATTTCTTCCTGAATGGAAAAAGGTGGAAGTGGGATTTGAAGGGTTTTTAAAACCCCTACACTAACAAAGTTGAAGCTTGTCTGACCAGAAATTCTAATTAATTCATTCTTAAATGCACTTGATAAGTGGAAAAGAAAACGTGGATTTAATTTGGCTTGAAATTCTTTTTTTACAACTAGACCATTGAATTGTTGATTTGTCGTTAGCGGAATTTCTGTGATTGCATATTCTCCTACAGATGCTGTACAACAAAGTAGAACAGTATTTGGAGGCAACAATTTAACGCTTGTTTCATTTAGTGCCTTTTCGGTAATGTGTTTAGATGTGTACCGAATTACCCTGCCTTGATTTCTTACATCTTCAATAGTAAACCAGGGTATAGTTCCATTCTCCCAATATGCTTCTTCTTGTTTTGAAGGGTTGAACCATTTAAAATATTACAACACTCACCCAAAGTAGAATGAGGGTATTCTGATAAATCTATATTTCTTGTCGTCCTATATCTATCCCCACTCAAATTAAAGTCTGCATTTCTGCTTATATGCTTCTTAGGGACAAGATGGGCAATTGCAGTTTCCTCAAATTCACCCGTTTCAATAAAAATATGTGCGAGCTTAATCGCTTCTTCCAATTGACCACCTTTTACTGCTGTCCGTTGTGCTCCAAGATTAAAACCGTCATTGTCCAATTTTGATAAATAGAATTTCCTCACGATTTTTGGCAACTTCTTTATCCATCAATAGAATTGAAGTTTTTACACCGCTATATGGATTAAAAACACCTGCTGGCAAACTCACTACCGCATAAAGATGGTTTTCTACCAACATTTTGCGTAAATCCTTGTAGGCTGTACCACTTTGGAAAATCACTCCTTCTGGTACAATTATGCCTGCTTTACCCTTAGTATTTAAGTGTTCAGCGATGTAATCCACAAACAGCACTTCACTACGATTGCTACTAATCGCAAAATTTTTGTGTGGTCTGATTCCACCTTTAGGGCTCATAAACGGTGGATTGGCTAATATAACATCAAAGTTTCGTTCCATCTTTCTTCACTGCTCAGTGTATCATACTCATGAATGTTAGGTGTATTAAAATTATGCAAATACAAATTGACCAAACTTAATCGAACCATATCAGGCGAGATGTCGTACCCCACAAAATTTTGAATTAACTTCTTTCGGTCATCTGGTGTGAGTTGGTCACCAAGATTGTTAAAAGGTTTCTTTTCTAATTGGTTGTACTGGAAAATATTAAAACCTTCTTTATTTTCTTTAGAATATTTGAGCAAGATATGTTTGTAAGCAGAAATCAAAAATCCTGCTGTACCACATGCAGGGTCAAGAATTGTATCATTTTTATCTGGGTCAACAATTGCAACTAAGAAATCAATAATATGACGAGGCGTACGGAATTGCCCAGCATCGCCCTGAGAACCCATTACGGAAAGCAGGTATTCAAAAGCATCACCTAATTTTTCACTATGGGTGTACTCAAACTCGCCGATTGTTTTCAGAAACAATTTCAAAGTTTCAGGGTCACGATAGGGCAAAAAAGCATTTTTAAAAAATGTCTCGAAACAACTGCGGAATATTTGGATTTTTTCCATACCCACAATGGCTTCGGCGTAAAGTGTCAACATTTCAGCTGCTGTCACTTTAGGGTGTAGCTTATCCCAGGCGTATTTACTGAACTCAACAACTTTATCTTTGCTTCGGTCATTCGGAAACTCAGGGTCTGGCACTTTGTAATCAGAAAAGAATTTTGCCCGACCTCCCAACTCAACAGCTTCTTTGTCCATGTCGTCCATGAACTTATAAATCAAACCAATGGTAATCTGCTCAATTTGAGCTTTGGGGTCAGGCAGTTTTCCCACCAATATATCCCTGCAATCGTCAATTCTTCTCTTTGTCTGTGTATCAAGCATGTTTTCTATTTGAAAAATTGGTCTTCTGACCAATTCATTGAATTATTGATTATATATTCTGATATTTTTTGGAATGATTCATCATTTCGAATGATATGGTCATAAAATCGGGATTGCCATGCGAAATCAGGATTAATCAATCGGGCATTTTTGGTGACACCGATTTTAAATCCACGAATAATAGATGCCAAATTTTTGGATTGTGGGCCATATTTATTTTTAGGATTATTGGCGTCATTTTTATCGTTGGTGGCGGTGGTGGTGATGGTAGAGACGCAATGCATTGCGTCTCTACATTGCGTATTACCTTGCATGTCATCGTGCGTATCACGTTGTGTATTGTATTTGTTTTCACCAATTCCAATTATTGCATGAAAATGATTTGGCATCACCACAAATTCACCCATGGATAAATTCATGTCAGGTCGTATTTCAAATGTTTTCAACCATTCGTTTTTTACGATTTGCCCAAATACATTCAAATTCATTTCACCATCCACCACATTTTCCAAAAAAACATTCTCGATTTTGCGTGCAAATGGTTATAAAATAAGACGCATTCCATCCATAATCCCAACTTTTTAACCTGGTGGATTCAATTCGATATTTATTTTGAAACCTATCAGACATTATGCAGCAAATCTATCAAGGTTGATGTAATCTTTAATGTAAACAGGAATTACTTCCCTGTATTTAGCGGCAACTGCCTTAAACTGTGATATGGTAAGCGTTGGATTGGTTTGTAACGCATGAAAATCTTTAGTTTCAATAATTTGGCGGATATCATTGTCAACAATATACGCTTTGAAAAAATACTTTAAAGCTCTCAAATTTACATCTTCCTCCGGTGGATAAATGGAAATAAACTTATCAAATTCTTCTTCCAACAATTCATCTTTTGATTTGAATTTTGGGATGATTCCAAAGATCTTTTCAACTACCTCGCGAATGGAAACCTTTCTATCAATCTTTGCCGCTTTTCTGATTTTCTCAAGATTAAAGTATTCTTCCGGTTTGTCAAAAATCTCCTGTTGAATATGGCTGACTATATGTTCCCAGTTCCCTAATTCTACATTTTTCTTGATAATGTCATCCATGATTATGCGGTCTTCAAACTTTCTAAAAAGTTCTCTATCGATACGCATTCCCTCAGGACCGACTGGCTCTTCTACCAAACTTAAAAGCGGGTCAGGTTGGTAGGTTGTATATTTATCAATATTTACTCCACCACCTTCGCCATTTCCTTTTTTAGGCTGTGGTAGTTTTAGTTTTTCATCGTAGTCAAACTTTTCTTCGAAATATTCGCAGTTGGCGAAAAAGTCAAAAAGCTTGAATATCTTTTTGTCATGGCGTAGGATTTCTTCTTCGTCCAGTTCGTTTTTGAACTTGTATTCAAACGTGTTTTTTCGTGTTCCTCTTCCTTTAATCTGAACAAAATCAGCAGGACTAAAAATTGGTCGCATCATGCAAATGTTTAACAAATCAGGACAGTCGTATCCAGTTGTCATCATGCCGACTGTAATACAAACTCTGGTTTTACATGATTTATATCCTTCAAGCCATGTTGTCTTCCCGCTTAGATTGTTATTGGTGTAATTGATTGTCATTTGTTGGGCATCACCCACCTGAGAAGTAACCTGAACCGCAAAATCAGAATTGTATTTTCCAGGAAAAAGCTGGTCTGCAAATTCATTCAGTATTTCAGTTAGTTTCCGGGCATGATTTTGACTAACACCGAAAACGATAGACTTGCCAATTTCATTTGTAATTGGGTCGGGAAGTGCATTTTCTAAAAAGGTTTGGCAAAATATCCTGTTAGTTTTTTCAGAAAAAAACTTCTTTTCAAAATCTCTTGAAATGAAGGTTTCGGTTTCTTCTCCTTCTTCTGTTGGTATTACAACTGCATAACCCTCATCTGAGAGTAATTGAGTAGTAATTTCTGTTCTTGCATCCAAAACCCATGGATTAATAAGAAAGCCATCTTTTACCCCGTCAACTAATGAATATCGAAATGTTGGGTCGCCACCTTCACAACCAAAAGTTGAATAAGTATCTCGCAACATTCTCCGCTCAATCTCTCTGGGGTCATTTTCTCTCACTTTGTCAGGGTCAACGCCTTTGAGATAATCCTTTGGGGTTGCGGTAAGTCCTAATTTGTAACCATGAAAATATTCAAAAACAGCTCTTGCATTTCCGGAAATTGAACGATGTGCTTCATCTGAAATTAAAAAGTCAAAATCTGTTGGAGAAAAATCATAACGATACTTGTCGTTATGCATTAGTGACTGAATCGTGGTTACTAAAATATCTGCTTTTCGCCAGTCGCTTTTGTGTTCTTTAAAAATGTAAGTGGTGTAATCGGGTTTTAAGTATTCGGTAAAAGCTTTCCATGCCTGGTCTTCCAATTCCAATCTATCAACGAGGAATAGAACTCTTCTTGCATTCTGTGTTCTCAAAAAAGTCTGATAACTGCGGCAGCAACTAAAGTTTTTCCAGTTCCTGTAGCCATTTCAAAAAGAAATCGGTCTTTACCTAGTGCAACTGCTTTTTGTAATTCTTCAATTGCTTTAAGTTGATACTTTCTAAGAAATCTTAATAATAGCACCGATTTCGTTAGGTGAAGGAAATTTGTAAATTGGTTTTGGATTTCCTTTTGTTGTGTCCCAGAAGTAGTGAACAATTCCATTTGAAAGAATTACATATCTTGCTTCAACTGTCTTGGCGTATTTTCTTGCTTGTTCTTTTGCAACAAGTGGATGAAGGCTTTCTTTCTTAGCTTCAAGGACACAAATTGGTCTGTTGTCATTGTCGACAAGTAAAAAGTCTAACGAACCATTTTTAATTTTCTCATAGTCTTTTCCCCAAGCATCAATTTCGCGCTGGGTAATCTTTACATGGTTTTCAAGCAGAATGTTTGCTTCACCTTCCTCATTGTCAAAGAATCTCCATCCCGCTTCTGACAGCAGTTGGTTTATTTTAATTCTTGCATGAGCTTCATTTTTCATTCTCCAAATCTTTTCATTTTTGTTGAGCGTTGGCAAAATTCAAGCTTGTTTGGTTTTTTAGTTTTAGCATTGTTTGTCGACAAAAAAAATGTGCTCAAATTTAGTGCTCCTTTAACATGGCCTACAACTCAACTCTGTACTACACATAAAAATATCAAAGTTTCGCTTTTTAAATATCTTTTTTATAGAAAACTACATATTTTCATTTATGCTTTTTACTATCAGATACTTCCATAATTATAATGTTCAAAGATAAAGAATGAATTTTCAATTTACTATTTTATTTGAAATATTTTTTGATTTTTAAAGGCTTGTGGGTGTGGGCATGATAGATTTCATTCATGCATTCAGCCAAATTTAAGATAACATTTTTATTGAACCTAATCAAAAAGGACTATTCCCAAAGGTCGAAAACTCGATAATGCTTTTTTTTGCATGGTTACGTTCAACAAAGGTTTCCCCGCTTTAGGCGGGGCAGGCTATTGTTGGTGATTAATACCTCCCTCCTAAAGCGTGTAAAACTTAGGTGTTGGCACCAATAATTACTTTATTTCTAAGTTTTTTTATATATTCGGTTATTGATTGTAAATAGTCAGGTTCGATACTCCTTATGTAGGATATGTGGCCTGCGATTACATTTTTGGAAATAGATTTATCTTCCTTTATTATATAATTATATAATAGAGCACGTACATCTTGTTTTCTCTTTTTACTAATTTTTACTTTACCTGTATTTACATTTACTCCAGTAATAGACATAACTCCCTTTCCTGATAAATATCTAGTCTTTTTTTTGTTTACATCGAACCCATTCTCATAAAGCAATTTTGAAACATAATTATATATAAAAACCAATACTTTTTTATTGTCAGATGAAAATGTTAAATCATCAGCATATCTTGAATAATTTACTAATGTTGTGTTGCAATGTTTTGTGATTTGTTCATCGATTGGCAAAAATACAATATTAGAAAGCATTGGAGAAGTTGGTGCACCTTGAGGAAGTCTTCTTTTAAATGTGCACAATTTGGATATCTTAATTGCCAATTCTTTATCCTCAAAATGCTTATTCAAAGAATTAAAGACTTGATTTTGACTTATTGAAGGAAAGAAATCTTTTATATCCATTGTCAAAATATATCTTTTATTTAGATGAAACATTGCATTCCTCTTTATGCCTCGCTTAAGAACAAATCCATTTGCTCTATTGCTAACACTTATTTTATTAAGGTAATTTTGAAGAATCCATCTTTGGATAGTTTTTAATTCTTTTCCTGGTTAGTCAATTTCTCGTTTGTTAGCTTTATCTGATTTTTTTATATAAAAGGTATTATAGTGTGCATCAGAAAATGTGATATAATTTTCGAGAATGCTTGAATTTAAGCCAAGTTCTAATATTAATGATTCAAATGGTTTCATATAATATTAATAAATGAATAAGGAGACTTTTACTTAGATAATTAAAGTTTTGATATCTCAGACGATATCAAAATCTTTAATTATCGTATATATGTAAGAGATAACCAGCATAGCGAAACGCCAAACATTATTTGGTTATTTTAATTCTAAAAGTTTTAACTCCTTATTCATTATGTTTTTACTTTTTTTAATTGTTCACTTATTACTTTAATTCTTATTTCAGAAAACAGTCGTTTTAACATTAAGTTTTGGTAATAATTTTTCATAAATGTAGTCATGTCCATCTTTTGTTAAAAGAAACTTTTCATCAAAATTATTATCAATTTCTTTTTCAATTCTATTTTTTGAATTAAAATTTGAATTGCTGCGTCTATATATTTAAGTTTTATTTTTCATCTTTATTCTGTTCTGACAAAACATTCAATAGATTGATTATATCTTTTTTGCTAATTGGTTGATAAATTGAAATTATATAATATAAAAATCTCGATAAATTGAATATACTCTCCATTCCATATTGAGGCTTTTTATCATACCTTTTATAAGAGATTCTCTCAACAACTTCATTTATTATCTCAGACTCTCTGCCTTTGTGAAAAAAAACCAAATTCTTCGGATTATGTTTCTTAATTAAATCTAGTGGCCCTAAGTTAATAAAGCTTTTTTTGTTCTTAAATGTTATATCATTAATAGCAATGATTTTAGGAAGCAAACTTTTATTAACAGTAAATGCTCCAATTTCAGCAAGCGCTCCTAATCCTTCTAGAGGAATTACAATAACATCAACATATTTAGCCAGTTCATCTTCAAGCTCAAGAAGATTATTTTCTTTATTATTCAATAACGTTGCAAAAATAAATTCAGGATAAACAGTATTGAATCTTGCGTTTTTTTGAAACTCTACATTTAACAAATCTCTTATTGAATCCGAGCGTCCTGTATCAGCACCGCATAGAAATATATTTATCGCATAATCAACATCTTTTTTATAAAGTTGATTATGAATAGTTTCTAATATAAGAGTTTGTTCGGTTATCATTCTTCTATTATTACCGCCAACTCACTTATCTGCACATAAAACCCGTTCTTTATGAACAAATAGTGTTGCCTTTGCACGGATAATACAATTTTTATTTTTCGTCAAATATACAAGTTTTTCACAAATCATCGTTTTTTTACATGGTTATGTTCAACAAAGTTTTCCCCGCTTTTGGCGGGGCAGGCAATTGTTGGTGATATGTGTCCAACGAAACCTTAGGTGTTAGGTACAGTAATTATTCATTCCAACCTTTTATTTTATCAATAAGGTTTACAATATTTTCTTTTAAGTCTAAAATATCAAGCGAATCTTTATCAATAAAATTTCCAATTTCAGAGGAATAAACTGTCTTGCTTGAATTATATTTTAGATTAATTGTTTTATTTGAATTTGCTATGTTATCTTCAGGTTTTGTGTTTTTCTCATTAGAGAAATTTGACTTATAACCATGCTTTTCTAAAAGCCAATTTGAAATAGTTTTATCTGAAAGATAGTTTTCAATTTCCCTACCTTTAGTTATCCAACTATTGTTATCTCCTATTTCTTTTGAAATTCTATTTTTTGTGTCGTTTATTTTTGCATTCATCGTCTTTCCATCTCTATCCAAAACAACAAAAGCATTTCTATTAATCTTTAGTAGAGGTATCACCTCACTCTTAAACCAATCAAAATCAAATGTCAGATTAGCTAACAATCTACCACCATAAAACATAATTGAATAATGTCAGCCTTCTTTTAAATCTGAAGCTAGAATTTCAAGCCATCTATTTAAATAATTTCTGTCGCTAGGACCTTCAACCCAAATAACACCATTACATTGTAGTATATCACTAGCTTTAATTCCTAAATCATTCAAAATTTGTTTTGTCCTGTTATAAGATAATATTGTTGTAGAACTTGATTTATTACCATCGTTAATAACATGTATTAACTGAGAATTCTTGTCCGTTCCAAATGCATCAATTACAACATTTGAATGTGTCGTAAGAAAGAAATATGAAGAATGCTTTTCAGAATAATTACGAATATAATTGTATAATCGCCGTTGCAGAGACGGGTGTAAATTGTTTTCTAATTCTTCGAAGGCAAATATGTATGAACCTCTGCTTTTATTTTCAATTATGGGACGAACAACGAGATTCAATAGAACTAACAAAACGGTCTTAATGCCACTTCCCATTTTTGAAAGTGCAATACTTTTCTTATTTGCATCCTCAAAAAATATTTCCCATAGATTATTATCTTTTAATTGGACAAGAATTCTTGTAAAAAACTATATCGGGATTAATTATACTATTTAATTCGTTCAATAATTCATTTTCTATCAAGCGGCTGTCTCTATTTGTCCTATTAATAATTTGCTGTATTGCGTTTGTTGCTCCAGAACCATTTGGTGTTAAGACAATATCAGCATTTGTTTCTTCTGGCACAATATCTCTTTCAGCAGCAATATTACAGAAAATCTTACCTAAAAGAGGTTCTTGAATCACACCTGAAAGTTGGTCTATAAGTTTTCGTGCTTCATTTACAAATTCAGCATTAATTTGTACAAATGATTTCTTTCCTTGTTCTTCTAATTTGTACGTATATGTTTTTCCAATAAACTGTTTCCCATATTCAAAAAAGGTTCTGCCAGGAATCCCACCTCCATTAGTATTTGAAGGAAATACTCTCGAAATTTCTTGTTCTGTTAACTTATGTTCAATTATGATTTCTGGTTTAAAATTATCTCTACCTCCTTCGATAATTTCCTTCTTTTTTTCGACAATGAATCTTATCAGTTCGATTAGACTACTTTTACCAGAATTGTTTTTGCCAATTATCAGGTTGATAGGTAATATCTTTTCAAATCCTCCGCCTGAAGAGTCAAAACATTTGTAATTTTTAATCGAAATTTTGTTGTTTAGTATCATGTCTTTCTTTTATGGTACCTAACTTACTTATCTGCACAGAAAACCCTTCTTTATGAAAAAAAATTGTTGACTTTGCAAGGGTTTTACAGTTTTTATTTTTTCGTCAAATATATAAGTTTTTCACGAATGATCATTTTTTTTTACAAGGTTACGTTCAACAAAGGTTTCATTGTTGGTGACGTAACAGCCTGCCACGCCTAAAGCGGGGAAACCTTAGGTATTGAGCGTACGGTATTCTCTTTTGTCCCTTGTTTTTGCTGTATTCATTGTCTTGAGTCTATGTTTGTTAAAAACGCCACTTTTTTACAAATTTGCCTTTTTTCTGGTCGTAATAATGTGTCCCTTCTCTATGTCTTGTGTGTATATTGCTTCGTTCTTGTTTTGGTATCTCTTTCTTAGGTTTTAGACTTTCAATATAGTTTTGAATCCTTGTTGCCCATTCACCATTAATTGTTGTCTTTATAAATACTTCCCTAGGAATTTCAGCAAGAATTGAATATATACCTTGTCTAACTTGTAACAAACAATACAATTTTTTTCGCTTGTCAGTATTGTCGCTTAAAGCTTCAATTCCTTTAAAGTCAAAAATAACTGGTACTGAACTGTTCACCCAATTGGTAGGAAAGACTTCGTCAACGAAGTCTACTAAGAAAATTCCTTTCTTTTCAGTTTTTTTGATTTGAGAATTTGATTTCAAGAATCTAGGATAATCTCTTTTTAATCTTGTGCCGTCAACAACCCAAACCATATTTTTATAAAAACCCTCTCGTTTAGTGCGTTCTACTGGGTCTAAATGTGAATGCTGAAATTCAATCACAAGTCCATGAATTGTCCGAATGTCAGCAATGTGCTTTTCGCCAGTAGTTTCATCTGTTAAAACAATTTCATGCCAGTCTTTATAAAAATTATTCTTCCATGTTCGATGCCACTCTGTTTCGTTTTCCCACCACGGGTCACAATTACGAGTTCCCATGTGAGCCCAATGATTTATTTTAATTGAGCCACATTTAGCAATTAATTCAGAACCACAAATTTGGCAAATTCCCTTAACTCCATTTGTCGCTTTAAGTCTAATATTCTCAACTAATGCATATTCCATTTGAAATGTCTAATTGTGTTGGTCAATGTATGTCAGCAAACACGCTTATATCAGACCCAAAAAAATATCAAAGTTTCGCTTTTTAAAGTTTTACTTTTTTAACTCTTATTTATTTTAGTTTCTCCATTTCCTTTACAGATTTCTGCAGCCTGACAATCGTACTATTTTATGGTTCAAAGTTAAAGAATGAATTTTTATTATCTTATTTTTAATTGAATATATTTTATTTTTATTTGCTGCTTAGTGTATTATTTATCCATACCTTCACCCCGCTATCTCCCCTACACTCCTCACCAGGCTGTCTACCAGACGTCCAAGGTAGTTCTCATCCCACAATCTGTCGTAATCGATGCGCTGATCCATAAATCCCAGCTCTACTAGCACTGCAGGTGGTATGGTCTCCTTTAGAATATAGAAATTCATTTCCTTGTCCTTGTCTCCGTCTGCGAGATCAAACCTCATGCGGGTGTCCTGCATGTCGGTTTCCAGATTGCTGAGTACGATGTTGGCCAGGCCGTCGGCTGAAGTCTGTCCGATGGTGGTGAATGCCTCAATACCGGTTCCTCCGCCGGCATTGGCATGAATGGACAGCAGCCACACATCAGGGTTTATCTCATAGATGCGGTTGGCCCTGTTTCGCCTGGTTTCAAGTGTTACATCATTGAATTCAGGGCAGATGTGATAATACGGGATTTTCAATCTGTCGAGTTTTTCGATGATCCTGTTTACCACCCAGCGGTTGAACATTCCCTCATATAAGATACCCTGAGTCCAGTTGGGGCTCCTTTTACCGGCAGTCTGATATTCATTGTTTATCATGCCGCCATGTCCGTTGTCGAGTATTACTGTTTTTCCCATTTTTTTTATTGCAAATATAATGGTTTTTAGAATACAATGAAGTTGTTTTAAATCAGCTATTTAAAAACGTTTATATCTCATTGGTATAGGTAAATACTCCAATAATAAATTGATAAATTTTTGATCACATTTTCTCATTAATAAAAAGAAATTTTGTATTTAAATTTCTCTGCTTTTTGTGCCGACAAAAAGCAGCAAAAAACTCGTGCGAAATTAAACTCGCAAACCTTATTATGCTTTAAAAACAACAAGTTAAAACGTTTTCAATTACGGAAATTTTACCTACAAGGTTTCGGTAAAATTTTCTGCTCTCTCCAGTCTCAGACTCCCGACGATAAATGTCGGGATCGACAGTCCTGAACTTTAATATTTGAAGTAGCAACAAAATATATTGTTTTAATGGTGCCTGTATATCATTGCTGCTGATTCCAATATTTTAAGCTCACTGATTAATATTTGTCTGGTCATTTTCTCATTATAGAAACTAATTTTTCCTGCAAGGTTAGAGTTATATCCCCTGGTTTTCTAGTTCAAAGTTCAGATAGATCTGGCATTGTACATCCTCAAACTTGTATTTTTCAAACATGATTATTTTTTTTCAAAACACAGCATCGGCCGCTGCTGCTGTGCTGAGAATCTGGTATCTCCTATTCAAAATATGTCATAATGTAATTTTTTCGATTTGGACGTGTGTTATCTCTTCCAATAAAACAGATCTTACTATGACGTTCTACTTCCTGTAACATAGTCAAAGCATCATTCATGTCATGAGCAATTAACATCCAGTGGTTCCCGTCCTGAATTCTCCAACCATCATTATTCAAGTCAGTAGCTACCACATTTGCATAATTATATGAAATGCAATCATTTTTTGTCAATGGTTCATAAGGCAAACCGCTATTACCTGTCCAATATTCAAGAATGTAGTCTATTCGGTTAGTTCGTGGATTATCTCTTCCTACAAAACATTGCCGGTTGTGACGTCGCGCTATGCGTAAGCCGTTACGTGCATCTTCAGCATTGTCAAAAAGACGCATTTGCATCCTGCCATCAGTTAAAAGCCAGCCAAGTGAACCCTTATTCACAATTGTAAGAAGGTTTGGATCATAAGGTATTTCATCTTTAGTGAAAACATCATAGACATCCTGCGGAACATACATCCTGTCATCGATACCACATTGGCCATAAGCTATCAGAAAACAACCGTCAGGATGTGACAAACTTGCTCCCCAGCTATTTTTACAAATCCAGGCATTTTGGTTATCATCGAAGCCAATGATAGAAATTGCATGCCCTCCGGCCAGATCTCCATCTATATGACTGTAAACACCGGTTCCACTACTAAAAAAAGCAAAGAAATCATCGTAAACAGAAAAATCAGCAACCAGAGGTCCATTTTCAACTAACCATTTTTTCATTTGGGTAGTATTTGAGGATGAATCGTAACCTTTGATTTTAATTGTCCTGATCGTACCATTAGGTATTTGTGCAGTTTGATTCATTGCTCTGTAAGGGTAGTTTTCTTCAAAACAAATACCTTCATCAATACTAGCATCCAGTGAAGTCGGGACCCACCATCCGTATCTTGGGTCTCCCATATTACACTGACGATCTGAGACAAAAAACAGACTGGCTTCCGATAAATCAATACTATTGGCTGTCTGACCGCTCTCTATTATATAATGTGATTCAATTGCAGAAACGGTAGCAAATGCTACACAAGAACCACATCCGCCCTGATTTCGAACAGGACTCACATAGTTTTTACCATTAACATTTCGCCAATCCCAGACTTTGGGCATTGGTGATAATTTAGTTACTGCAAGTCGGTTAACTCCCGGTTTTGCAATTAAAACACCCTTTCTATCAACTCTGATTCTCGGAAAACGAGCTGTAAGCATATTGGATGGTGCTTTTAAGGAACCCAGTATAAACTGGTTTTTGAGATCGGTAATGGCTGTAGAATCAGCAAGTTCATCAATAATTGTCCATTTAGAATTGTTATCCAGCAGGACTTTTTTTAACATTTTTAGTGTTTTCATGATAACTGAAATTTAAATAATTATTAAAATCTGATAATATTAAAATTGGTCTAATAGATTAAAAGAGAAACCATTTTAAAATCTTGTATTAAATGTTTTTATTTCCCAATCATTTCCTTTTTTCACTCATAGTTGCACAAAGTATTTTCTTGCCATCAGTTCTTACATTTACCAAACCATAAATAATGCCACCAACAATTTTCTTATCCCAGAATGATCTTGTTTTTGTCTGAGGATTCAGATCACCGGCATTTACTTCCTTGTATGTAACATCAATCTCGGTGTTACTTTCCAGGGTTTGATCACTATCTTTTATATGCAATTGCTCAATTTTTCCAATTTTATAACTCCTTGATATTTCAGTTGAATAAATCAAAGGGGTAAGAATGTTATCATCCCTGATGGTCTTATAACCGGTTAGCCCGCTTGCTGCAACTATTGACGGTCTTGGATGTCCATGTCCTTCAGCATCACCCGAGGATATTATTGTAGCTCCTGCTGATAAATGTGTGAGATACTCAAAAGAACAATCATCGCTCCCATGATGGCATGACTTTGAAATATCGCATGCCAGCTCTGATTCATGATCCTTGTAGAAAGAAAGTATTCTTTTTTGACTTAATGAATTCAAGTCTCCTGTCAATAGTATTCTTACAGATTTGTAATCCAGTCTGAGTACAATACTATGTCCGTTAGTATTTTGGGAGAGTCCACCGAGAGACTCATAAGCAGGTTTTAAGTTGTACTCAACTTCAATTGGGGCAAGGACTTTAATCGAAAAATCATCTGTTGTGAATTGTTCCAATTTTCCGGTTTTATTAGAAATTCTGTTACTAGGAATGTTTTTATCTTGAATACAGCGCATGAATGAAGCCCATTCACCCTGCAATACATATCCATCTTTTCCTGTATCCAGTAGCTCATTTATATCATCGAGATTGTCTACAAGAAGAGTCAGTTTTTTATTTGCTATAGGCCCAAGATTTCTTGTATTTCCTTTTTTGAACCACCCCAGACCTGAATGGTAAAACTGTTTTACATTGACATTTGAAGTATCAACATCCAATTCATTTTGCTCTTCAGGGTTGATCAAGTCGCAAAGTCCACCGTAGTGATCAGCATCATTGTGAGATGCTATCATGGCATCCAGTTCTATGGTTTCCATGCCATAATCCTTTTTAAACTTCCAATCTACAAAATCGGCAGCATTTTTACCACTTTGCTGTGCTGCTCTTTTATATCCTCCGTCAATCAGTATATGTTTTTCCTGCGGGGTTTTTATTAAAATACCATCACCCTGTCCAACATCAATGAAATAAAGCTCCAGTAATGGACTATCGTTCAAATGGTTTTTATCTACATATCCGACTTTTCCTCTTGCCTTCACATGTAAATATTTGTCTGTATCATTAATCGGTGCTAAAATAGTGACAGTATCACCCCATAGCAGATAAGCTATTTTTTTTCCTCCATCTTTAGTTTTGAAAACTGGAGTTGTTTCTACACTTACATATTTTTTATTCATTTTTAATTATTTTAAAATTTTAAAGGAACTTTTTAAAATATAAATTTTTAAGTATAATTCAATCGTAAAGAATAATTTAATGCACAGGTCAATATTTTTCAGTTTAATATAATTATGTGTAATTTAAGCATAGGAATTTAGCTTATATTGTAAAAACCATTGTTTTTAAATTAATTAGAGGACTGTAGCAATTTAATATGAAAATGAATCATTTGATATTATAATAAATCAAATACTCCTTAAACCGAATCATTTCTTCAAATTCTATTCTGGCTTTTCAGGTTTCACCTTTTTATTTGATTTCAATCCATAATGCAAAAATACAATTATTTACAACGCTAAAACAAGAGGAAAAATCCTGTATTTATATAGGAAAAATCCTGCAATTTTTTGGGTGTTTTTCCTGTTCAAGAATTTGCTTTTGGAAAAAATTAAGTGGTTTTGTGAGAGATTCAAAAGATTGAATGGGATAAATCAAAATGAGAATTAAAATATCGACCTTTAATTCATTTCTTAAAGAATAAAAGCTTATTGAATTGATTTTCTATCGGCAATAACGCATTATTCAGCACCAGCTCCAACAATGCTTAATTAGCTCAAATTTAATTATTTAGAGCATAATACATTTTTAGGTATGATATTCAGATGTTAGTTTAAAAGGGAAGTTTTTCACGGATTCCCCCGGTTTTTCCAAAAGAAAGCAAGCACCAGCAATAGGGATTTATAAGTGATAGAGCTAATCCTTTCTATGGCTATAAAAAACTTTCAAAAACTCTGTCAATCTTGATCAGGTCAGTAAAAAAAACGTTATGCAATATATTTTAATTAAATTTTTGCCTCAAATTATTGCTTTATTAAAAATCTTCTTACTTTAGTAAAATATTTCAGAATTGTAAATTAATTTGGTAGAATGAAAGCAAATAAAAAGTTAATAAGAGAGAAAAAATCTAAAGCCAGTGAAAAACGATTTATCATTTACGCTGTTGCCATAACACTTATAATTCTATTGATCATATTTTTCATAATGAGATCAATGATATCCTGAGCCTCTGATCACAAATATTAATTACAAGTCACTTTGAGCAATCTGATACTTAAAGCCGAAAATCTGCACAAGAGTTTTGGCAACCTGAAAGTTTTGAAAGGAGTAAACCTTGAGGTGACTAAAGGTGAAATACTGTCTATTATCGGCAAGTCGGGCAGCGGCAAAAGCACACTGCTGCATATATGCGGCACCCTCGACAGCCCTGATTCGGGCTCACTCACCATTGATAATAATGATATTTTCAAAACCAGCCCCTCAAAGATATCTGAATTCAGAAATAAAAATATAGGCTTTGTTTTTCAGTTCCACCACCTGCTCAATGAATTCACTGCCCTGGAGAATATTCTTATCCCGACCATGATAGCTAAGAAGAACTACAAAAGTTCAAAAGACCAGGCCCTGGAACTGATGAAAATACTTCAGATCGAAGACCGCAAAGACCACAAACCAAATCAACTGTCGGGAGGTGAACAACAGAGGGTTGCCATTGCCCGCGCTCTGATAAACAGGCCAAATCTTATACTTGCAGATGAACCGACAGGAAATCTGGACTCTCAAACTTCAGCCGAACTTCACAACCTTATATTCGAGCTAAGAGACCAGTTCAACCTCTCATTTATTATCGTGACCCACAACAATGAACTTGCACAGATGAGCGACAGATCACTGACGATGAAAGACGGAGTGCTGAATTGAAAATTGTTAATTGTTAATTTATTCTCCAAATACTTTTATACCAAATATAATTTGTACCTACTCAGGTATAAAAATTATATAAAAACAAGGATAAAAAGAAGAAATGAATGTTTTTACTCAACTACAAATATTCGATTAAAATTTAAACATTATGAGAATGAAATTTGAATTTGTTCCCGGAATGCGGATAGACATGGAATTAGTTAATTTACTCGAAAATAATCCCGAAGGGATGGAATTATTATAGAAAATTTATTCACAAAAAAATCAAAACCCTGAAGGGGTGACATTAATTATGGCAGGAACATTTTCGCAAATCTATATTCAATATGTATTTACTGTCAAAGGCAGAGAAAACCTTTTACAAAAAGAATGGAAAGAAAAAGTTTTTAAATATATTGCAGGAATAATAAAAGGGAAAAATCAAAAATCGATAATTGTCAACGGCGTTTCTGATCATGTTCATGTCTTTGTTGGATTAAAACCATCAATGAAAATTTCGGATCTGGTTCGCGATATCAAAAATAATTCAAGCAATTTTATAAATGAACAAAATTGGATTGACGGGCATTTTTCCTGGCAAGATGGTTATGGAGCATTCTCATATTCTCATAAGCAAATTGAAAATGTTTATAAATATGTACTAAATCAGGAAACCCATCATCAAAAGCAGACTTTTAGGGATGAATATCTAGAATTACTACGTAAATTTGAGATCGGTTATGACGAAAAATTCTTATTTGATTGGCTGTAAGAATCATTTTACAATTGATATTAAAAATCATATCACCCCTTCAGGGTTGATATTCAGGATGCATGATGTTTACTATAATTATATCACCCCTTCGGGGTTGAACATAAGTAGTTACTATAATTTTAAGTAAGTCATATTTAGTAATTTACTGAGTGAAATTTAATAATTTATAATTATTAAACCGGACTATTTTTAATTCAATGTCAGTATACCTTACGGTGTGTAAAATATTTTCTCATCCTGAGGTTTTCAGGAGTTACTTCAAGATATTCGTCTTCCTTGATATATTCAAGTGATTCTTCGAGCGAAAACAGAATTCTTGGTGCAATTTTTACATTCTCATCTGTACCGGAAGCTCTCATGTTGGTGAGTTTTTTTGCCTTGATAACATTTACACCCAGATCCTGATCCCTGGTGTTTTCCCCTACTACCTGACCGATATATACCTTTTCACCCGGCTCTATAAAGAATTTTCCTCTATCCTGGAGTCTGTCAATTGCAAATGGAAGCGATTGGCCTTCATTCATGGAAACGAGCGAACCTTTATTTCTGTCAGGCATTCCTTCTTTGAAAGCATCATAACGCAGAAAGCTATGATTCATTATAGCGGTACCGGCAGATGATGTTAACACTTTATTTCTAAGACCTATGATGCCTCTTGACGGAATTTCAAATTCAAGATGAAGAAAATCTCCTTTTGGTTTTATCACTTTGAGATCACCTTTCCGAATTGAGGCCAATTCAATCAGTTTGCCTGAATAAACTTCCGGCACTTCTATTACTAAAATTTCATAAGGTTCGAATTTTTTTCCTTCTTCTTCTTTAAATAGCACCTGAGGTTTACCAACCTGAAATTCGAATCCTTCTCTTCTCATGGTCTCTATCAGGACAGAGATGCATGACTCCCCTGCCAAATACTCTGAAAGTATCTTCTTTGTCAGTCTCTTCTACTTTCAATGCCAGGTTCTTCTTTGTCTCTTTGAACAGTCTTTCCCTTAAATGTCTTGAAGTTAAATACTTCCCGTCTATTCCATAGAAAGGTGAATTATTTATAGTAAATATCATACTCATAGTTGGTTCATCAACTGCTATTCTCCTTAATGGTATCGGATTGTCAATATCGCATATGGTATCTCCAATCTCAAAATCATCCAGTCCGACCACAGCACAGATATCTCCGCTCTTAACTTCCTTTGCCTTTTCCCTGCCCAGTCCTTCAAATGTATATAATTCCTTGATCCTTACCTTGCGTGTTTTATCGTCAGACTGGAATAATATACAATCTTTTGAATCTTCAATTGTGCCCCTGAAAACCCTGCCGATAGCTATCCTGCCAACGAAATTGGAATAATCCAGTGATGTGATCTGCATCTGCAGGCTCCCCTCCCTGATAGGTGCAGGTGGTATTTCCTCCAGTATAGTATCGAGAAGGTATCGCACATTATCTGTTGGCTTGTCCCAGAATTCACTCATCCATCCCTGCTTTGATGATCCGAAAACTACCTTATAGTCCAGCTGATCTTCTGTAGCTCCCAGATTGTACATCAGATCAAATACATCTTCATTGACTTCATCAGGTTTGCAGTTCTCTTTGTCCACCTTGTTGATTACAACGATAGGTTTCAGTCCAAGTTCAAGGGCTTTGCTCAGCACAAATCTTGTCTGAGGCATCGGGCCCTCAAATGCATCAACAAGCAACAATACACCGTCAGCCATTTTCAATACTCTTTCCACTTCACCTCCGAAGTCAGCGTGGCCGGGAGTGTCAATGATATTTATTTTTACATCTTTATAATTTACAGAGACGTTTTTTGATAATATCGTTATTCCTCTTTCCCTTTCCAGTTCATTGTTGTCGAGTATCAGTTCTTTAGTTTCCTTTCTTTCATCGATTAGATGGCTTTCGTGAATGATCTTATCTACAAGTGTAGTCTTGCCGTGGTCGACGTGTGCAATAATTGCAATATTTCGTATGGAATTCATTAATTAATTGTTAGTGGTTAGTTGTCAATGGTTAATGGTTATTGGATAGACTTATTAGTTTTAGTTTTTCTTCAAAAACAAGTGAAAAATCAAAACAGGGTGCAAAGGTCTCATTTTTTTTTAAATATGGGCTAATAATTAATGGAAATCCTAATATTTTCAGCAAATTAAAGATTTTAAATTTTTGATTTTAAATTTTGCATTTTAAATTTTGCATTTTTGTCCAGAATGATTGAATGAATTTAGGCGTTGATTTGTCTATTTATGCACATTTTGTGTCTTTGTGGCTTTGTGGCTGAATCTCTACAATTAATACACCTAAGTCTTAAAGATTAGCTTAAAAACTTCACAAGAATTATCCTCAATAAGATTTGCAGGTTTTACAATCATTTATTATTAATGCGAATCAAGGGTTAAAAACTCTCTGTGTAACTCTGTGGTTCTCAGCGCACCTCTGTGATATATATTAATTAATTACACAGAGTATCACAGAGGAATCACAGAGGGTCACAAAGAAATTCTTATGCAATTAGAAGATTTTCAGTTATTTGCATAAATATCATTTATTAATCATTTTTTTCAACCCTTGATTCGCATTATTATATATTGAGTGAATTCTGAAAGGTGAACAAACAGGATAAGAAAATCGAAAAAAAAATAACAAATTATAATTATTATTAATATTTTAAAAATTATTATGTAAATTTGCATCTTTAAATAATTTAAGGCAAAAACAAAACGTTAAACAAAGTATTATAAAATTTGAATATGAATAATCTATTGCTTTTTATTTCACTTCAGGCTCAGGCTCTTCCGGAGACAGCCGAACAATCTACAACTACTTTATGGTATATCATCGCATCAGGGGGACCTATTGGTGTGATTATTGTCGGCATTCAGGTGTTGCTCTCTTTTGTTGCAATGTATATTTTTATTGAAAGGTATCTGACTATTAAAAAGGCAGGTAAAGTCGATCCTGCATTTTATGCAAACATAAAAACCGCTGTTGCTACCGGCAATATTGAAGGAGCTAAAACATTATGTCAGACTCATGACAGTCCAACTTCCAGAATGATCTACAAAGGTCTGATGAGAATCGGAAAGCCTCTTCGTGATATAGAAACATCGATCGAAAATGTCGGCAATCTTGAATTATTCCAGCTCGAAAAAAATCTGTCAACAATTGCGAGTGTATCGGGGGTTTCCCCTATGCTCGGATTCCTGGGTACAGTGACCGGTATGATCATCGCATTTTATAAGATGGCTACACAGGCAAATGTTACTCCAGATGTTCTGGCTGGTGGTATTTACCAGGCATTGATCACAACTGCTTTCGGACTGGTTGTAGGTATTTTTGCATTGATGGGTTATAACTATTTGGTTTCTCAAGTAGACAAGGTTGTATTTATTATGGAACAGGCAAGTGTTGAATTCATGGACTTGCTTCAGGAACCATCAAAATAAAATAAAAAACTGTGGGTTTAAAGAAAAGAGCAAAAGTTTCAGCAGAATTCAGTATGTCTTCATTGACAGACATTATATTTCTGTTACTGATATTTTTTATGCTTACAGCATCAACAGTTCAGATAAATTTTTCAATTCCCGAATCAAATTCCCGTACAGTTGCCCCTGCTACTATGGCTGTAACATTGCGTCTGGACGGCACTTATCTCTTTAATGGCAGAATAATCGAGAAGCAAATGATACCTGATAAGCTGGGAGAAGAATTGTCCAAACTTTCTGAAAAGGATTTTGAAGATGCGACTCTGACAATTATATCTGAAAAAGGAGTGACATGGAAACAGATATATGAACAGATGGAATTTGCTAATCAGAATAGAATTCGTGCTATTATTGCCACTCAACCAAAAAAAGAATAATGGGACTTAAGAAAGACACTAAAGTTTCGGCTGAATTCAATATGTCTGCATTGACGGATATCATATTCCTACTGCTGATCTTTTTTATGCTGACATCTTCTGCAGTCATTCCAAATGCCTTGAATCTCAGATTGCCGGGTAAATCAAATTCACAAAAAGAACTTGAAACTAAACCATACGTGGTCACAATAGCAGAAGATGGCAAATATTTTGTAAATCAGAGAAGGAAGTATCGAAACACTGGAAACCGGCTTGGTTAAACTCAAAGAAAGAAGCAGAGGAAAAAAGGTAAGTATTATCATAAGCCCGGACTCAGACGTTCCAAATGAAATAGTTGTTGCTGTTATGGACATTGCCTACAGGCTTGATATAGATGCTATAATGACAAAACCTAATTGATGTTTTTACCATAATGCTATGGTGAAGATTGAAAAAAATACCGAAAGCTACCACAGAAGAATAGGATTGTATATCAGCACTTTTATTCACCTGCTTGCATTATTACTGATTTTTTTGGCTCCCCCGCTCACAAGAGAACTACCCCTGCCCGGCTACGAAGGCATTATGGTCAGGTTTGGAAATGTAGAGGAAGCATTGGAACAAAATGAAGAGATCTCCCGGGCCAATAAAATGCAGAACAAAATGCTGAAGCAAAGAAACCTGACGTAAAAACAGATCCTGCCAAAGAAAAATCAAAAACAAATATCAATATTAAGGAAACTGTCACTTCGGAAAAAGAAAATATCGTCATAAAAACTCAGCCTTCCAAAAAAAATGAATCTGCACCTACTCCTGCCGAACAGTCAGCAAAAGCAAAAGAAGACTACAGTAAATTGTTTAAGTCCAAAGGAAATAAATCATCAGGAGGAACCCGGGGAGACCCATTGGGTTCAAGAGATTCGGATATACTGGAAGGTATAACAAAAGGCAAAGGCAGGGTTGGTGATGGACTCGATGCGCGTGGAGTGATGTATGAACCTGCATTTGAAGATTCATCCCAGAAATCTGGCACAGTAGTGGTCAGAATTTGCATAAATGATCAGGGCAAGGTCATTTCAGCCCGGTATACTCAGAAAGGAAGCACAACAACAGACAGTGAACTGATAAATATTGCCGTCAGCAATTCAAAAAAATACCGCTTCTCTCCTTCTCAATTACCGGAACAATGCGGGACTGTTTCGATTACTTTTATAGTGAGGTAATTGAAAAACTATCGATTAAAACAACATTGATTGCTAACAATTTACAGCTTTAGTTTTATAATTATGTTATCCATGAATTTATTGAAAATACCAGATGAACTTAATAGTAAATAAAAATTTTGGTTCATTGCAAGGCACCGAAGAATCCTGCAAAACATCGAGATTATAAGGCGACGTAGTTGCAAACTACGCCGATCATGGTTAAAAGAGTATTTTAATAATCTGCAAAATCAGACTTTGAGTCACTTTGTGGTGTACTTTGAGAACCTTAGTGGTAAAATTAATGCAATTATTTAACTCTTGATTCACATTATTAATTATAGAATTCTCAAAAACTCTCTCTACCATAAGTTTTTTAAAAAAAAAGAATATAATTTTTTAGGAATACAATCCATATAAGTTATGCTTTTTTTGGAATACAATCCAAAAATGTAAAAAATGCTAATTTTAAAAAAATTGGAGAGCAATTTAGAATAATAGATAAAACGAATCAAGTATTTAGATTTTTCAAAATAATAAACTAAGAGTAAAGAATGAATCAGAGGAGATGTGCAATAAATAGCAGTCTATATAACTATCACTTTTAAAAAATATTTTTCTATAAAAACACAAAAAGGAAGAAAACATCTGACAGCTAATATGATGAAAATTTCACTTAAAAAAATTGGAATGTTACAATCAAAAATCTCCTTAGAAAGCATGATTTTGGAAAATCTTTACATTTGAACAAGTTATATTTGTACAAAATAATTTAAATAACAGACCCGGAAAAAATTAGGATTTTTAGATACAATTGATTTTTTTATTTTTAGTTTTGCTAATCCAAAAGTTGCATATGTGCCCTGAATTCAGCGAATTAATAATCCGCAAAATTAAAATAAGATGAAAAAGTACATTTGGTTAATATTAATTTTTGGCTTTTATGAACATGGTGCTCAACAAATAGTCAAACTATCAAGTAAGGTTAATACAGATAGAAGTGTTGATATCAATTATTCTAATGATAATTTTGGTTCAGTTTGTGTGTTTTTAAACTTCTACGAGTATGATAACACCTACCCACTCAGAAAAATTATATTATTAGTGATTTTGCTGGAAAATTATTTAAATTAAAGCCAATAGATGCTGATAGAAAAATTACCTATAAATATAATTATAATTACTACAGAGGAATACCTGATCCTAAAATAGATCCTCTATTCGTATATTTACTGCCGTTCAAAGGTGTAACTTCAACTTCGGTTTTATTTTTGAACTTTTTGGGTGAAATGTATCTCGGGAAAGAACCGCCCATAAATTGGAAATCCTTTCAATTTATTTCCAACAAAGCAGATACAGTCTGTGCTATAAGAAAAGGAATTGTAATTCGGGTTGAAGACGATTTTAATATCGATACCTCAAAACTATATATCTACAACAGGAAAAAAATAGTGTATTGATAGAACATCCTGATGGCACAATTGCAGGATATTATGGTCTGGAGGGCAAGAATACTTTTGTAAAACCCGGCGATAGAGTTTTCCCTAATCAAGCGATTGGGAAATTAATCCAATATGATAAAAGACAGGATTTCCGTTTAAATCTTTCTATTTATTATTTGACTGATAAAGGTAATACTACTAATGAAAATATTAACAAAAAATCATATGCATACCTCGACCCCTATTTTTTAACAGAACGGGGGATTAGTAAGTTGGAAGAATATGTTATATATAATTCGATTGTTACTGATGAAATTATTACAAAAGAAATGAGTAAAAAAGAAATCAAAAAATTGAATAAGCAATAGGTATAGAGTACAGATTTTCAATAACATTTGAATTCATTTATAAGTTTTAATTTGACACTAATACAATTTCCAGCTTGTCTGTATGGATAGAAGTAAGATTTTTTACACCATTCCCAAAAGAGAGGGGTTAAAAAGTAAAAATCCTGTTTACAAGTTAATTTTCATATAGTGATCCAATATTTCTATTCTTCTGCCTAAGAAAAATATATATTGTTACTGAAATTAAAAAACAAATTATTAGATTTGCATTGAATATTGATGAATTATATTTTGCAATAAGTTGATTATTACTGAGTTTATTCACATTAACAAATTTCTGACTAAAATGAAATTATGAAAAACAAGTTTTGATATATGGATATTGATATAACTTACTATGAACGCTGCATAAGCACATTGGAAAAAGCACATGGATTGTTGTCCAAAACAAATCCGGAAACAATTGACTATGACATGTATCGTTCGGCATGTGTCAAGGAATTTGAGATAATACTTGAGCAAAGTGGAAAATTGTTGCGTAAGGTGTTAAAACCATATTTCCATTCAGGAAAAGCAGTAGATCGCTTATACTTCAAAGATGTGTTCCGACAGACAGTGATGCGAAGTATTATCTCTGATGAGACTTGTGAACGATGGCTCGAATACATAGACAACAGAAACAGCACTGCCCACGATTATGGTGTTAGCTTTGCAGAAGAAACATTGATGTTATTGCCACAATTTATTGGTGATGCCCGGGAACTTGCTTTTATCATAAAACAACAAAGCAATGCTGATAAGGGATAAAGATAAACAGTCATTAATAGAAATTTTTTCTTCTGTGGAAATTCCCATAGAAGTATGGGCTTATGGCAGCCGTGTAAATGGTACTGCCCACAGCGGAAGTGATCTGGATCTCGTAGTGAGAAGTCCAAAAACAAGTGCTGACAAAAAAGACAATTGAGAGACTGGATAATTTATAGGCTCGGAAAAAATCCAAAAGCAACTATTTTAAACTGGCAGTTCTACGAATCATGATTGAGCTTCCGTACTATAAAATACTTAAAATTCGGACATTTTTTATTCTATATTTAGAAAGTAGAGTTTACCTGCCTGATCACCCTGTTATTCTTAAATACAAAATCCTTGCCCCTGTAATAAACATCCAGGTCAACAGGTCTGATCAGTATATTGTCAACCTCTATTTTTCCTCTCGTTATCAGGTTATTTGTCATGTATATTCTTAGTGTTTCTGAAGGTCCTTTCGGTTTGTAATTCATTTCTATCAGGCCCCACCCTTCCCTGTCAACAAATTTTACTACACGAAATACATCATTATTGTATACTTCTTCAAAATTGCCATCACTGTTTAAATAGTTAAGTATTACTCTGCTCCTTGGTATAAGGTCTTTGTCCAGATCTTTCATCCAGAGCGAAATCTTTACTTCCGAAGTGTCTGAAAACAATACTGTATCGAGTATCACTTCCGATTTTTTAGGATCAACACTTTTTACCTTAATCCCGGGTTTTGAAACATCATCTCCAAACGATATAAATCTGAAATCCCTTCCGGCATCATTTACAATAAAGCCATTTTTAACATGTTTGCTTTTCATCTCTTCAATAACACTATTACTTAAATCATTTCTGATCTTGTCGAATGTATTAAATGGCAGTCTATAAATAGAGTATTGCTCATTTTCAGTTAATAATGCGGAATTTGCAATCAGCCTCAATTCATTTTCATCTGTCACTTCTCCCTTCTGAGCCAACAGAAGTATATCTTTTTTATCCGGAAAATCTTTAAGGATCTGAAACTCCTGCAAAGGCTCCCACTTCAGAGCAAGATTCTTCACAGACTGGCTTATCGATGTTCTGGACAGCATGACATCGCATACTGGAAGCCCTGTTTTCCAGCTGGCTATGAATGCAGTTTTCGCGCTGTTACCGCTGCCGTCTATCCAGTATACCTCTGACCCGATATGATAATATGGCAATGAAATTATAGCCTGGAATTCAGATATGGGAATTTTGCTTTCCCAGTCGTAGTTATTCTGACTGCCGGATTTTTGAGTCAATTCCGGAATTTCGTTCCTGAGTATGTTTTCCCTGCCTCTTACATTGAGGTAAGCATCATAAAAACCCCATCCGACACAAAATAAAAGCATCAGTAAGTAATGAATTTTTCTTGAGTTTTCATACCATTTCCAAAGTGAATAAAAGACAGCGATATTGATAACATAATAAAAAATCCATGCAAATCTGCCCGAAGCCCTGAACTGCCTTAATGGTCCCATGTAATTCCACAACCACTCCAGACCCCAGGAAAAAGGAAATGTGAAACTGAAAAACAATGCCAGAATACTTACCCACATCAGCATGCTGATATAAGGCTGTGAATGCAATTGCAGCGGCTTTTCCTTAAAATGCGTTTTAAAATAATTGCTGATCCCTATTATAAAACCAATCACTGCAACCATTCCTATGAATGCTATTCCCTCCCAGTTAAGGTAATGGATGTCAATAAAACGGGCATATGGCTTGCCATTTGGAAGAAAAACTGATTCGAAAAATGCTTTGGTATTGAAAAATCCCCAGGGATAGCCTGTACGGTCTGAGGGATAACCAAGGCTCATAGCTGTCACAAGCAGATAAGGAAGTATCAATTGTATGGTAATATGAACCAGAAAGTCAGGATAAAACCTGAAATTCTCTTTTTTATTAAAAAGTCTTATAAATGAACCAAATAATATGATCAAACCGAAAAATGCGAAATAATAGGCATGCAATCCAAGTCCGATAAAAACCAGAAGTCCTGTAAGAAAGGAATTCAAATAACCCGGTTTCAGAAAAATCTGTAATAAAGATACAAAAAAAGCGGTATCATAAATACATATGACAGGCTGAAATGACCTCCCAAACGATCAAGCTGAGGGCTTAAAAATGCAATTACAGAGGCAACTAAAAGGCTGTACAAATAAGGCAATCCAAGCTTCCTCAACAGGAAATACAAAATATAAGCCCCAAAAACTATGGAAAATAGCATTAACAGGTTGAGTATTGCAACCAGATCATCACTCAAATCTAACCCTGCATTCTTCAATAAAATTAAAATATTTGTAATAAATGGCTGACTGTCACCGTAGAAAACAGACTCCCCGTACGGATAATTCTGATTGACAGAATGCCACAATTTTTCATCATATTTTAAATGATAGTATGATCCGAAATAGCTCTTTAGTCCATCACCCCCGGGAGCAAAGAAATAATTTCCGGGGTTCTTCAAAATCGATCCAAAGAAAACAAATAAAATTATAAACGGAACTAATAAAGCAGATAGAGACCGCAGGTATTTATTAAGTGGCATATTCGATGTTTGTTATATTTTATACACTATCCGAAATAAAATTCAGAATTGTACTTATCTCACAATTTCAAACTTCCTGTAAACCTCCCTGATTTATTGCTGACTCTGACAAAGTATGTACCATCAGGGATTTCAGCAAGATTCATATGGTATTTGTTTGTGCTGACAGCACTCACTTTTCGAATTCTCTTACCATGTATGTTATAGACTTCGATAGTATAAAGTCCATTTTTATCATTATCCAAAACAAGATTTATATGGTCTTTTGCAGGATTTGGATATAATTGGATTTTAGCCTGCTCCTGATCTGTCGTATTATCAGGATTCAGATTTATCAAAGGAGATGACCATAATCCCCTTCCGTAGGTGCCGGCATAAATTTTATTATCAGCATAATTGATCTCAAGTTCATTGATGATCACATTTGGCAGATTGGTTGAATATGGTATCCAGTTTGTCATTGTGTTATTTATATAGAAAACCCCGTAATTCATTCCGAGATACAATCCGTCGACGTCATCGTCCTGCCATACAACTGCAAGGGCACTGAAATTCGGGAGGTTCTTTAAAAACACCTTCCAGGTTTTACCACCATCATACGAAACAAAAACTTTATTGACGCTCGTGCTGGCTATTGCTATTTTACCCGGATCCCTTGGATGGATAGCTATTGAATTGACAGAACCTGATATCCCGGAGAGTTTTTCCCAAGTACCTCCGCCAGTTGTTGTTTTATACAGTTCACCCTGGGCAGCAGCATACATTACCTTATTATCAGATTCTGCAATTTTAAGATGATTGAGTTTGTAACTGAACTCCTGGGATATCTGTGTCCATGAACCTCCTCTGTCCGAACTTTTATAGACTGCCTCATAAGCAACATAGATAGTATTTGGAAGATGTGGGTCCTTTTCAAAAGGGGTCACCCAATTGCCTGTTCGCTCGTCAGGTGCATTTATATTTGTCAGACTGCCGGATTTTTCTTTCCTGTAAGCTCCTCCATACTGTATCATCCCGTACATTATTTCCGGATCGTACTTATCAATAAAAGTCTCCATACCATCAGCTCCGATCCAGTCTTTCCATCCTTCTGCCTGAGTAAACCATGAAGTTCCGTTGTCCTGTGAACCACCCGAAACAACTACCGGATCAGTCTGGGAAACTCCTATCTTATAAAAATGTCTGATACTTAAGCCCGGAGTAAGATCTTTGTAATAACTTTTATCCAGCTCTGCAGTATTCTCAGCTTTGAACATACCACCGTCAGTGCCGGCATACAATTTTTCATTATAGAACGTCAGTCTGTTTATATCTGCATGACAATAACCTATATTTGCATCTTTTGCACCATTCAGTACCCAATCAGAAGAACATGAGAAATTCAATCCTCCGTCAAAGGAATGCCAGGTAAGAATCCCTCCGATGTGTACTTCATCGGCATTGAACGGATTGACAGCAATTTCCATATTTCTTGGTGCCTGTCCACCATCGTCACTTCCACTTGTACTGTAGCCCAGATAATTCCTGGGATGGTTCAATTTTGTGAAGGTCTCACCTGAATCAACAGATTTGAAAATCCTGAAAACTTGCCACCTTCAGCTTCCAGAACGTAAACCACCTGAGGATTGGCAGGTGATACAGCAAGAGCTTTAGGTGAAATTTTCATTGCATTAAATGCTTTGGAGTCAATCTGCAGCTTGACTGTGATCTCTTTTGATTTCATCTGATCGATAAGAAAATCTCCATCTTCTTTGGTAATCATCACCGCAGGAATATTGATCTGGGGGTTTGATCCTGACATTGCAAACGAACCCTCTCCTGAATTCTTATTAACGATTATGACAGCAACAGCACCTGCATTCTGTGCATTCATGACTTTATCAACAAAATAGCAATCTCCGCGTCTTATAACTGCAATATTCCCTGCGATGGCAGAAGAATTGGCTGCTTCTCCGCATGCCAGTGACAAATCCCCTGAACTATCCTGAAACAAAACGAGTTTTCCGGCTATTGAGTCAGGAGAAAAAGGAATGGGTACATGTCCTTCCCCGAATCCATTATCTACAGCATCATATCCTTTAATCAGGGAAGCAGGACTCAATACATTCAGTAAATAATATTTTGACTGTCCTGCGCTTAAAATCTTAAATGTCTTACCTCCATCGGTTGATTTCTGAAAATAATAACCTGAAGCAAACAGAGTATTCAGGTCACCAGGTTTGAAAACTATATCATAAGCATAATTATCTGTTGATACTTTTGTCCAGTTTTTACCTCCATCAACAGATCTGTATATACCTGCATTTTGTGAACAGGCAAACATTATTGATGGATCATCAGGATTTATCAGCAATCTCCTGACCCTTGAAGAACCGGCAGTTCCAAGCAATGACCAGCTGATGCCCTCATCTGTTGACTTGTAAACCCTGCCGAGTGAAGAACCAAAATAGAAAATATTATAATCATGGGGATGTATCACTATGCTTTCAACAACCAGATTCGAAAAATTGTCAGTTAAAGTTGACCATGTCTGTCCGCCATCCAATGATCTCCACACACCTCCAGACTCAGCTCCAACCAGAATATAATCTTCGTTTTCAGGATGGATATAAAATGCGGTTATTCTGCCGACACCGGGACTCCATGCTGTTGAAGGGGAATAATAATCAGGACCCAGGTCAGTCCAGAAATCTGAAGACCTGAGATAAGTCTGTGCAGTATCATTTATTTCTGAATTCATCCTCTTCCACTGTTCAGAATAATAATCATCGGATTTGAGATATCCGTTTTCATCCATCATCCTCAATGCATTGTACTCCCACCTTTTAAACTGGTTATAACCGGAGCCCCTGCCCTTATCTCTGTTTGAAAAATACTTTTCAGCACTTTGCCTGATCTCACTGACAGAATATTTATCAGATTCCATCATCCTCAGGTACTCCTGAGAATTGATATCAAATATAAAAATAAAAAATAGGGCAAGTGTGAAGGAAGCAAATTTTAAGGATTTCATATAAAAATATTTAAGGTCAAAATTACAACAGATATTCCATATTCTTAATTAATAACGTGAAAATTTGACAATATGCTGAACATAATTGAACAATATTTTTAACTTCTGTAAAATTACCATTAACAGACGAATAATAAATTCAAAATCAATAAAAACAAATAAAAAAAGCCACCAAATGCTTGGTGGCTTTTTTTATATCCTAGAAGTCCAGTTCCGAAGGATCTTCACCGATTTCCACCGGCATGTTTTCATCATCATAATCATCTCCTTTTGGAACTACGAACAGGTCGCTGTATTTTCTCAATCCCGTACCTGCAGGTATCTTTTTACCTACAATCACATTCTCTTTCAATCCTATCAGGTAGTCCTTTTTAGCTCCGAATGCAGCTTCACTCAATACCTTCGTTGTTTCCTGGAATGATGCTGCAGATATCCAGCTGTATGTATTCAGTGATGATTTTGTTATACCCAGAAGAACAGGACGGCTTGTAGCCGGAATTGCCTCTCTGAATTTCAACAGCTTTTTATCATTTCTTTTCAGAAGTGAATTTTCTTCCCTCAATTCCCTGTCTGTTACTATCTGGCCTACTTTATAAGTATCAGTTCCTCCTATTTCAGTCACCACTTTTTTATCTTGTATCCATTCATTTTTTTCAAAGAATACGCCCTTCTCAACTATTTCATCTTCGAGGAAATTAGTATCTCCCGGATCTATTATTTCTATATACTGCATCATCTGCCTTACTATGACTTCGATGTGCTTATCATTGATATCAATACCCTGGGATCTGTAAACCTCCTGAACACCATTCAGCAAATACTTCTGAACTTCATACTGCCCTTTGATATTCAATATATCAGTAGGAGTGATAGGTCCGTCGCACAGCGGAGTACCTGCCCTGATAAAGTCACCATCCTGAACAAGAATGTGTTTTGACAAACCAATCAGGTATTTGCTTTTCTGACCAGTTTTCTCATCTACTACTTTTATCTCTCTCTTTCCTCTCTTTATTTTACCGAATGATACAATTCCGTCTATTTCGCTGATTATTGCCGGATTTGAAGGATTTCTAGCTTCAAAAAGCTCTGTTACCCTTGGTAAACCACCTGTGATATCCTGTATCTGTCCAAGTTTACGCGGGATTTTTGCTATCAGTGAACCAGCTTTTATTTCGTCACCATTCTCAACTGATATATATGATCTTACAGGAAGGTTGTAGGTTTTTAGTTCCTCTCCCATTGAATTAATTATCCTGATCGTTGGAATTCTCCTTTTATCCTTAGGTTCTATAACTACTTTTTCAAAGTGGCCTGTCTGATCATCCCTTTCCTGTCTGAAGGTAACACCTTCTATAATATCTTCATACTCGATAATACCGTCAAATTCGCTGACAATTGTCGCATTGAAAGGATCCCATTCACAAAGCATATCACCTTTTTTGACCATTTCCCCTGCTTTCACATACAATACAGAACCGTACGGAATATATTTTGTTGTGAATACTTTTTTAGTTTCAGGATCAATGATTTCAAGTTCGCCTGCTCTTGATATAACAATCTGAGTTGATTTGTCATCATCTTTTTTGTCTATGATCTTAACATTCTCGAGTTTGATCATTCCGTTGAATTTCGATAAAATTGAAGATTCTGTTTTAGTCACTGAAGCGACCCCTCCAACGTGGAATGTCCTAAGCGTTAGCTGCGTTCCCGGCTCCCCGATTGATTGGGCAGCCAGAATTCCAACAACATCACCTACTTCTTATATTCTACCTGAAGCCAGATTTTTTCCATAACACTTCTTACATACACCATGTTCTGATTCGCAAGTGAGTACTGATCTGATAGTGACAGCCTCTATTCCTTCTTCTTCAATATAATTGGCAGTTTCATTAGTTATAAATGCTCCACCTTCCAGAATTAGTGCTCCCGTGACAGGATGGAAAATATCATTCAGACAGAATCTTCCATCTATACGTTTAGCCAACGGCTCAATCAGGTTATCATTTTCAAAAAGAGATTCAACTTTAATACCTCTGAGAGTATTGCAATCATTTTCTCTAATAATAACATCCTGAGAAACATCAACCAGCCTTCTTGTGAGATAACCGGCATCTGCTGTTTTCAAAGCTGTATCTGCAAGACCCTTACGGGCACCGTGGTAGAAATAAAATATTCCAGAACCGATAATCCATCAATAAAGTTTGCAAGGATTGGATTCTCAATTATCGTTCCTTCTGTATCTCCGGATTTACTTGGTTTTGCCATAAGTCCCCTTAATCCTGCCAACTGTTTGATCTGTTGTTTTGAACCCCTCGCACCTGAATCCAGCATCATAAACACAGAATTAAATCCCGCTTTATGTTGCGATAGTTCTTTCAGAAGATTTTGAGTAATACTATGGTCAGCATATATCCATTTGTCAATAATCTGGTTATATCTCTCATTATTGGTTATCAATCCCTCATTGTAGTTTGCCCAAACTTCATCCACTTCTTCCTGTGCCTGTATCAGCATTTGTTCTTTTACGGATGGTGTAATAAGGTCACCTATATTGAACGATAGTCCACCTTTATATGCCCAGTAAAATCCTAAATCCTTAATATCATCAAGGAATTGAGCTGCAATTGCCATACCCTTCATATTTATGATATCGGCTATTACACCTTTGAGGTTCTTTTTTGTAAGAAGTAAATTTACAAAAGGAACTCCTGCCGGAACTTTCTCATTGAAGATTATCCTTCCTAATGTGGTTTCCACTATTGTCGATGATAATTTTCCGAGTTCATCCAAAACAGAGACCCTTACCTTTACGATTGCATGCAGGTCAACTTGTCCTTCATTGAATGCGATCAGAGCTTCTTCACTGCTGTAAAATTTCAGTCCTTCTCCTTTTATCTTTTCTTCAGCATCTGATTTTCTTTCTTTAGTCAGATAGTACAAGCCAAGTACCATGTCCTGCGAAGGCAAAGTAACAGGTGTACCATTCTGAGGATTTAACATATTATTAGTTGCGAGCATCAGTACCTGTGCTTCAAGAATTGACGCCTGACTCAGCGGTATATGAACTGCCATCTGGTCTCCGTCAAAGTCAGCGTTGAAAGCACCGCAAACAAGAGGGTGAAGTCTGATTGCTTTACCTTCAACAAGTACAGGTTGAAAAGCCTGAATTGACAGTCTGTGCAGCGTTGGTGCCCTGTTAAGTAATACAGGATGTCCTGTCAAAATATTTTCAAGAATTTCCCATATCACCGGCTCGCGTCTGTCAACAAGTTTTTTTGCTGATTTTACTGTTTTAACTATTCCTCTTTCTATCAGCTTTCTTATAATAAAAGGCTTAAATAACTCCGATGCCATTCCTTTAGGCAATCCGCACTGATGTAGTTTCAATTCTGGTCCTACAACAATAACAGACCTTCCTGAGTAGTCAACCCTTTTACCAAGCAGATTTTGTCTGAACCTACCCTGTTTTCCCTTCAGTACTCCACTCAAAGATTTTAGAACTCTTCCACCCTGAGATTTAACAGCACTTGCTTTTCTTGAATTATCGAATAATGAGTCAACAGCTTCCTGAAGCATCCGTTTTTCATTTCTGAGAATTACTTCAGGAGCTTTAATTTCCAGTAATCTTTTAACCTGTTATTTCTGATGATTACCCTTCGGTAGAGATCATTCAGGTCAGAAGATGCAAATCTTCCACCATCCAGAGGTACCAATGGCCTCAATTCAGGTGGTATAACGGGAAGATACTGTATTATTGTCCATTCAGGTCTGTTTTCCTCATGTAACTTTCCTTCTCTGAAAATCTCTACGATTTTGAGTCTTTTAAGTGCCTCAGATTTTCTTTGCTGAGAAGATTCGGTGGCTGCCCTGTTCCTGAGATCAAAAGATAATTCATCAAGATCAAGCTTTACCAGCAATTCATATATTGCTTCCGCCCCCATTTTTGCAACAAACTTTTGCGGATCATCATCCGGCAATAGCTGGTTATCTTCAGGGAGGCTATCAATAATTTCATAATACTCTTCCTCGGTGAGTACAGCATGATTTGGAATACTGTTCTCTTTGATTCCTGATCTGATAACAATATATTTTTCATAATAAATTATTGCTTCCAGATTCTTTGTGGACATTCCCAATAAATATCCTATTTTATTTGGTAATGATCTCAGGTACCATATATGTACAACGGGAACAACCAGTTTGATATGCCCCATTCTTTCTCTTCTCACTTTCTTTTCAGTGACCTCTACTCCGCATCTGTCACATACTATTCCTTTATATCTTATCCTTTTGTATTTTCCGCAATAGCATTCATAATCCTTAACAGGTCCGAAGATCCTTTCACAAAAGAGACCGTCTCTTTCGGGTTTATACGATCTGTAATTGATCGTTTCGGGTTTCAGAACTTCACCATATGATCTTTCAAGAATTTCATCAGGAGAAGCTAATTTTATCGTAATCGAATCAAAATCATTGTTTTGTTGCTGATCTAATTTTTTGTTTTTTATCATCTTAAAGGATTCAATTTTAAATAAAATCAATTAAATATAAGATCCAGTGCCAGTCCTTTCAATTCATGAACAAGTACATTGAATGATTCAGGAATATTAGGTTTCGGAATAGGATCTCCTTTCACTATAGCTTCATAAGCTTTTGCTCTTCCTTTGATATCATCGGATTTAATTGTCAGCATCTCGCGCAATATATTGGATGCACCAAAAGCTTCAAGAGCCCAAACCTCCATTTCACCAAACCTCTGTCCTCCGAACTGAGCTTTTCCACCGAGAGGTTGCTGTGTGATCAATGAATAAGGACCTATAGACCTGGCATGCATTTTATCCTCTACCATGTGGTTCAGTTTGATCATGTAGATCACTCCAACAGTTGCTTTCTGATGGAATTTATCACCGGTTTCCCCATCATACAAATATGTCTGCCCTAACGATGGAAGGTTCGCCTGTGAAATATACTCTTCAATTTCATCCAGCTTCGCACCGTCAAAGATCGGAGTAGAAAACTTCAGATCAAGTTCTTTTCCTGCCCATCCAAGTACAGTTTCGAATATCTGTCCAATGTTCATACGTGAAGGTACTCCAAGAGGGTTAAGTACTATATCAACCGGAGTCCCATCTTCAAGGAATGGCATATCTTCCGGTCTGACTATTTTTGCAACAATACCCTTGTTTCCGTGACGACCTGCCAATTTATCACCTACCTGCATTTTTCTCTTTTTGACCAGATAAACTTTTGCAAGTTTCAGTACTCCGGCTGGCAGCTCATCTCCAATATTGATATTGAAAACTTCTCTTTTATACTGACCAAGTATCTCACTGGCACGCAGAGAATAATTATGCAGTAGTTTTGCAACAAGCTTATTCAAGTCCTGATCGTCTGTCCAGTTATTGTATTCGATAACACTGAAATCAATTTCTTTAAATAAAGCTCTGGTAAATTTGGTCCCCTGTGGTAGTAATTCCTGACTAAAAACATTTTTTACTCCGACTGAAATTTTTGATTCCAACAGGATCATCAACTTGTCAATCAATAATGTTTTCAACTCGTTCATCTCAATTGAATGCTTTGATTCGAGTTTATCCAATTGATTTTTTCACGAACTTTCTGGAATTTATCCTTTTTGGCTCTTGCAAATAGTTGTTTTGCAATAACTATACCTTCAGTTGAAGGAGATGCTTTCAATGATGCATCTTTTACATCACCGGCTTTGTCACCGAAAATTGCTCTAAGCAGCTTTTCTTCAGGAGTTGGATCAGATTCACCTTTAGGTGTTATTTTTCCTATTATTATATCACCACCGCTAACCCAGGCACCAATCCTGATGACCCCATTCTCGTCGAGATCTTTTGTAGCTTCTTCTCCAACATTAGGAATATCATTAGTCAGCTCTTCTTCTCCAAGTTTTGTATCACGTACTTCAAGTTCATAACTTTCTATATGAATGGAAGAGAATACATCTTCGCTAACAACTCTTTCCGAAAGAACTATGGCATCTTCAAAGTTATAACCTTTCCAGGGCATGAAAGCTACCATAAGATTCTGACCTAAGGCAAGTTCACCCTTTTCTGTGGCATAACCATCGCAGATCAACTGACCTTTGTTTATTCTCTGGTCTTTTATTACTAATGGTTTAAGATTTATACAGGTTCCCTGGTTTGTACTCATAAATTTAGTGAGTGCATAAGTTTTAACATTACTGTCAATAGCAACTTTTTCTTCATCCTCAGTTCTGTCGTACCTGATTATAATTTTTCTGAGTCAACATATTCAACGATTCCATCAGTTTCTGCATTTATCAGCAGTTTTGAATCCTGAGCTACAATTTTTTCAATACCGGTTCCAACAATGGGTGAAGATGGTTTTATCAGCGGAATAGCCTGACGCTGCATATTAGAACCCATAAGTGCCCTGTTGGCATCATCATTTTCCAAAAATGGAATCAGTGAAGCTGAAACCCCTGTGATTTGATTAGGGGCAACATCGATATATTCTATTTCTTCTGATGTAAGGACAGGGAAATCTCCGTGAAGCCTTGCAGCAACTTTTTCACTTCTGATGATTCCAAGATCATCAATCAATGTATTAGCCTGCGCAATTTTTACCTGATCTTCATCAGCAGATGTCAGGTAATCCGGTTCCTGGTTCATCTGAATTTTTCCATTTTTAACTCTCCTGTAAGGGGTTTCAAGAAATCCCAGTTGATTTACTTTTGCATGAATGGCCAATGTAGATATAAGACCAATATTTGGTCCTTCAGGAGTTTCGATCGTACATAACCTGCCGTAGTGTGAATGGTGAACGTCCCTTACTTCAAAACCCGCTCTTTCACGTGAAAGACCTCCCGGACCCAATGCGGAGATACGTCTCTTGTGAGTGATCTCAGCCAGAGGATTTGTCTGGTCCATAAACTGTGATAACTGGCTGGTACCAAAAAATGAGCTGATAACTGAGGATAATGTCCGTGCATTGATCAGGTCTACTGGTGTGAATACTTCATTATCACGAACATTCATCCTTTCCCTGATAGTCCTTGCCAGTCTGGCAAGACTGACACTGAACTGAGCAAAAGCTGTTCTCCCACAGTCCTGATTCTCCTGTTGCTCAAATGATCGATATCATCCAACTCAGCCTGACTATTAATAATTCTGATCAGATAAACTATAATAGCAATAAAGTCATCTTTTGTCAGAACTTTAACATCTTCCGGAATATTTATTCCTAATTTTCTGTTTATTTTAAATCTTCCTACATCTCCAAGGTCATATCTGCTTTCTGAGAAAAACATTTTATCTATAATACCTCTTGCAGTCTCTTCATCCGGTGGTTCTGTTCCCCGCAATTGTCTGTAAATATACGCAACAGCTTCCAGTTCAGAATTTGTAGGGTCTTTTTGCAGAGTATTATAGATAACAGAATAATCGACATCCAGATCTTCTTTCTGTACAATCAGTTTCTCAACATCAGCGTTAAGTATCAATTTCAGGTTTTCCTCATCAAGAATGATATTTCTCTCAAGGATTACTTCATTTCTTTCAATTGAAATGAGTTCTCCAGTATCTTCATCTACAAAATCTTCTATCCATTTTCTGAGAACCCGGGCAGCCAGTTTTTTTCCAATGGCCTTATTTAAATTTTGTTCAGTTACAACAATCTCTTCGACAAGTTCAAAAATATCTAGTATTTCCTTATCTGAATCAAAACCCAGAGCCCGTAAAAGGGTTGTAACAGGTAATTTTTTCTTTCTGTCAATATAGGCATACATTACCATATTGATATCAGTCGCAAATTCCATCCATGCACCTCTGAAAGGAATAACTCTTGCAGAGAATATTTTCATTCCGTTTTGGATGATATGTTTGACTGAAAAATACACCAGGAGAACGATGTAACTGAGAAACAACAACTCTCTCTGCACCATTTATAATAAATGAGCCTTTAGGAGTCATGTATGGAACATTGCCTAAAAATACTTCCTGCTGGATGGTCTCAAAATCGATGTGTTCTTCATCATTGCAGGAAAGACGCAATTTTGCTCTGAGAGGGACACTGTAAGTCAAACCTCTCTGCATACACTCAGTAATACTATACCTTGGTGGGTCAATCTGGTAATCGAGGAATTCTAAAAGAAAAATGCTTCTTGCATCTGCAATTGGGAAATGCTCCTCAAAAACTTTATACAGACCTTCTTTATAACGATTTTCGGGTGTGGTATCTATTTGAAAAAAATCCTTGAATGAATCTAACTGAATAGACAACAAATCAGGATATTTAATTGGCATTTTAATTTTACCAAAATTTACTCTTTCTTTAGTGGAAGAAATCATAGAATTATTTAAATTCATTAATAAAGGATTTTCAAAAATGTAACTCACTATAAAAATGAATAGTGATAAAAATCAAATAAAAACTTAGTTAGTCATATACATTTATAAGACTAACTAAGTTTTCCAAAAATATATTAAAAATTATAGATCAACATCAGGATTTTCCTAATGAAAACTATTTCAATACTATAGTTGCACCAGTTTCTTCCAATGCTGCTTTAAGAGATTCTGCTTCTTCTTTAGTAGCACCTTCTTTTAAAACTGCAGGAGCACCATCAACTAAATCTTTTGCTTCTTTCAAGCCAGTATTCAATAAGGTTTTAACTTCTTTAACAACTTTTAATTTGTTAGCTCCTGCTGATTCCAGAACCACAGTAAATTCTGTTTGTTCCTCAACAGCAGCAGCACCTGCATCACCAGCAGGAGCAGCAGCTACTGCAACTGCAGCAGCAGCAGGTTCAATACCATATTCTTTTTTTAATATATCAGCCAATTCTTGAACATCTTTTACTGTCAAGTTTACTAATTGTTCTGCTAACGCTTTTAAATCCGCCATTTGTTTTGTTTTTTTAAGTTTTAATAAAATTAATATATGCGTGAAACTTGGAAGCCAAATTTTAATTAAGCTCTTTCTTCGAGAGCTTTTAATAATCCCATAATTGTATTTCCACCTGACTGAACAGATCCGATAACACGTTTAATAGGACTTTGTAACAGAGCGATAACATCTCCTATCAATTCTTCTTTAGATTTGATATTCTTCAGAGCTTCTAATTTATCGTCTCCATAATAAACTGCGGTATCAACATATGCAGCTTTTAACAAAGGTCGCTCAAATTCCTTTCTGAATTCGAGAATTATTTTTGCAGGTAAATTGCCATTTTCAGCAAACATAATTGCTGTTGGTCCTTTTAATGCATCATACAGATGTTCAAATCCTTTCTCAACCGGGCTTGCACCCATAGCAAGTTTAGCAAGTTTATTCTTTACAACTTTAAACTCAACTCCTTTATCAAAACAGATTCTGCGAAATTTATTGACCTGTTCAACTGTCAATGTTGATGAATCGGTAAGATAAAGGACAGATGCTGAAGAAAATTTTTCTGTAAGTGCAGATATATTTTGTGTTTTTTCAACTTTATTCATTATAATTCAATTTTCAAGTAGATTAATTAAAATGATTTGATGTCAATCTTAATGCCTGGTCCCATAGTCGGAGCTACTGATATTGTTCTCATATAAGCTCCTTTAACAGTACTTGGTTTCATCTTGACAATGGTTTTTATCAGTTCTTCTGCATTCTCGGTAAGTTTCTCTGCTGAAAACGATAATCTTCCTATTGATGTGTGTATGATTCCATATTTGTCAACCCTGAAAGCTACCTTTCCTTTTTTTACTTCCTCAACAGCTTTACCAACTTCTATTGTAACAGTTCCGCTTTTAGGGTTAGGCATCAATGAACGAGGTCCAAGTATTCTACCCAATTTTCCTACTGCGGCCATTGTTTGAGGCATAGCTATAACAACATCAAAATCAAGCCATCCGCCCTGAATTTTTTGAACATAATCGTCAAGGCCGGCATAATCAGCACCGGCATCTATTGCTTCCTGTTCTTTGTCAGGAGTACATAATACTAAAACTTTCTTTGATTTCCCTGTTCCGTTAGGTAAGGTCACAGTACCTCTAATAGCCTGATCAGCTTTACGTGGATCAACTCCCAATTTTACATGTAAGTCAACAGAAGAATCAAAAGAAGTAATACTAACGTTTTTTACCAAAGCCATTGCATCATTGATCTGATAAAATTTTACAGCATCAACTTTTGCTATGGCAGCTTTCATCTTTTTACTTAGTTTTGCCATATTAAAATATTTATAGGTTAAGCGCTTATAAAAAGCTCCCTATGTTATAAAAAAAAATTAATTCCAGGGTGGTGTACCTTCTACAACAATTCCCATACTTCGGGCAGTACCTGCCATCATTCTCATAGCTGATTCCACATTAAATGCATTTAGATCCTGCATTTTATCTTCAGCAATTGTTCTGATCTGATCCCAGCTAACAGTTGCCATTTTCTTTCTGTTAGGTTCAGCAGATCCTTTTTGAATTTTTGTAGCTTCCATCAACTGCACAGCTGCAGGAGATGTTTTTACAACAAAATTGAAAGATTTGTCTTTATATACAGTGATCAAAACCGGTACTACCTGACCCATTTTGTCCTGAGTGGAAGCGTTGAATCTCTTGCAAAATTCCATAATATTAACTCCTTTCGAACCTAAAGCAGGTCCAACAGGAGGAGCTGGATTAGCCTGACCACCTTTAACTTGCAATTTTATAAATGTTTCTATTTCCTTTGCCATTTCTTAAATTTTAAAATTGAATCATGATTGTTTTTCAGCCTGGATAAAGTTCAATTCCACTTCTGTACCTCTGCCAAAAATCTTTACTATTACTTTTAATGTCTTATTAGACTCATTTACTTCGGTAATATCTCCAATAAACCCGTTAAATGGTCCATCAGTAATTTTGATCGTTTCACCAATGAGGAATGGTTCCATCATTTCCTCTCCGATCTGGTGCGATTCATCAACTTTTCCTAACAGCCTGTTAGCTTCGGTGTCGGACATAGGAAGCGGTTTGTCCTTACCCAAAAAATGCATAACATTTGGCAGATTAGAAAGTGACCTGATAATTTCACCTAAAAACCGATCTTCATCAGCCAGTAAAAGAATATATCCAGGTAAAATATTTCTTTCTATAATAACTTTTTTTCCGTTTCTTATCTTATAAACCTTTTCAGTTGGAACAATTATCTGAATTACTACATCATTCCAGTTAGATCTGTTTATTTCAAGTTCCAGTCTTTCTTTGATCTGTTTTTCCTTGCCGCTAATAACCCTGAGGGAATACCATTTGTTGCTCATTTCTACAGATTGTAAAAGAAATCGGTTATTGTCTTAGATAAAAGATCAATGACAAAAACTATTAAAGTAAATATCAGGGATGCAACTATTACGATCCTTGTTGAAGCCATCAGTTCTTTAAAATTTGGCCAGCTAACTTTGTGCAACAATTCGTAATAGCTTTCTTTCAGATATAAGACTATATTATTCATTAAAATCAGTTTATTAAATTTAAATAAGTTACATACTTTGTATATATACTGAAAAACCATTGAATCCCAGTACAGTTCCATTAAACAACAGAACTTCACAATGACCTCAATTGAAAGTCATCTAAACCTTTTAGCACGGGCAGTAGGATTTGAACCCACAGCCTACGGTTTTGGAGACCGCCACTCTACCAGTTGAGCTATGCCCGTAATTTGAATTATTCCTTTGAATAAAACTATCAATTTATTATAAGCTATAATTGAGTAGCCTCAGAAAGGCTACTCAATTTTATATTAAAGCTAAATATTTAAATTGCAATAAATTAATCAAGAATTTCTGTTACCTGTCCAGCTCCAACTGTTCTTCCTCCTTCTCTGATAGCAAATCTTAATCCCTTTTCCATAGCTATCGTTTGCAACAATTCGACTTCTATAGATACGTTATCACCTGGCATAACCATTTCAACATTTGCCGGCAATTTGCAATCGCCTGTCACGTCAGTAGTCCTGAAATAGAATTGAGGTCTGTAACCATTGAAGAATGGAGTATGTCTTCCGCCTTCTTCTTTGCTAAGTACATAGACTTCAGCTTTGAATTTTTTATGTGGAAGTACTGAACCTGGTGATACGATGACCTGACCTCTTCTAATATCATTCTTTTCAATTCCCCTCAACAAAATTCCGGCATTATCTCCAGCTTCTCCTCTATCGAGTAATTTACGGAACATTTCAACTCCGGTACAAACTGATTTCAATGGTTTTTCACCATCCTTCATCAAACCAACTATCTCAACAGGATCACCAACATTAATTACTCCTCTTTCTATTCTTCCAGTTGCAACAGTACCTCTACCTGTGATTGAGAATACATCTTCAACCGGCATAAGGAATTTTTTGTCAACATCTCTAACAGGTGAAGGAATCTGTGAATCAACAGCTTCCATCAGATCTTTAATTGTCTGAACGTGAACAGGATCTCCTTCGAGCGCTTTCAGTGCTGATCCCTGAATAACTGCAGCATTGTCACCATCGAATTCGTATTTATCCAATAGTTCCCTAATTTCCATTTCAACCAATTCCAACATTTCAGGATCATCAACAAGGTCTGTTTTGTTCATATAAACAACAATTTTAGGAACTCCAACCTGTTTTGCCAGCAATATATGCTCTCTTGTCTGAGGCATAGGACCATCAGTTGCAGCAACCACTAAAATAGCTCCGTCCATTTGAGCAGCACCTGTAACCATGTTCTTAACATAGTCAGCGTGACCAGGACAGTCAACGTGAGCATAGTGTCTGTTTATTGTTTCATATTCGACGTGAGCAGTATTAATAGTAATACCCCTTTCTTTTTCTTCAGGTGCAGAGTCGATAGAACCGTAATCTGTTCTCTTAGCGAGTCCTTGTTCTGCCAAAACGTAAGTGATAGCAGCAGTTAAAGTTGTTTTTCCATGGTCAACGTGTCCAATAGTTCCTACGTTGACGTGTGGTTTTGACCTTGCAAAAGTTTCTTTAGCCATTTGATTAATTTTTACTAATTTTTATAACAATTAAATTTATTACGAGCCAATGAAGGGATTTGAACCCCCGACCCCTTCCTTACCATGGAAGTGCTCTACCTACTGAGCTACATTGGCTTAAGCATCCATGTTATCGATACAAAAAAAGAGCGGGCAACGAGACTCGAACTCGCGACCCTCAGCTTGGAAGGCTGATGCTCTACCAACTGAGCTACACCCGCTTATTTCCCTTGATATCAATAGGGTTTTTCATTTGACATTTCAAAGTGGGGGCGATTGGATTCGAACCAATTCAGACTAAGTCACCAGATTTACAGTCTGGCCCGGCTCTCCCGCTCCGGAGCGCCCCCTGAGTTTAATGAGCCAATGGAGGGACTTGAACCCCCGGCCGGCTGATTACAAATCAGCTGCTCTACCAGCTGAGCTACATTGGCAAATATTTACAATTTATAAGCTTTTTAAATCCTTATTTGAAAAGCGGTTGCAAAGGTAATATGATAAAAATTATTAAACAAATATTTTTCAAATTTTTTAAGCAAATATTAGAAAAAGTTTAATTCATGCATTAAAAAATTTACTAATGAAAGGATTTCGTTAATATTTATGAAAAAAACCCATCTCTTCTGAGCAAACTTAGTGAAACCAATAAAGTATATATTTGAATAGATATTACCAATCTGCCTTTTACATTTTTTCCTGACATTTAATAAATAGTTATCCATCGATGATTGATGAATTCAAAAAATACTAAATAGATTTGTCAGGATTTAAAGTAAAAATAATAGTAATAACCATAACTCAAAATGAGCCGGCTTCATAGTTTATAGTACCAACCCAAATTAAACTCCGGGATATTTTTATATCTTATCTTTTTTTCGTTTTTATGTTTATATATTAAGTTTTATATAAATTAATGCTGACGTTGTCTGTCTTTATATCTTTTTAATTGTCTTTTCAAAGAGTCTATGCCGGTATCCGCTGCTGCCTCAAAAGTTTTATCCACGGTACTCACGAAAAGCTTATCTCCCGGAACATTCAATACGTATTCAACGATTTTGTCTCTTACCTGTCCGTTGCTCTCCAATTTCAGTTTTACATTTAAATCTATTGATTTGTCATAAAACTTATCCAGTTTTTCCGCCTTTTCAGTTATATAATCCAACAATTTCGAATCTGCCTTAAAATGGATACTATCAATATTCAAATTCATAACGGTAATTTTTAAAGATTAAAAAATCAATTTGCTTTCGGATGTGCTTTCACATACGCTTTTTTCAGTTTTTCTATACTATTATGTGTGTAAATTTGCGTTGAACTAAGACTAGCATGACCAAGTAATGCCTTTAAAGCATTAATTTCAACATTTTCATCGGAAAGATGAGTTGCAATACTATGTCTTAAAATATGCGGGCTTCTCTTAACAGAAGAACTTACCATCGAAAGATTTTTAAATACTACATTATAAACAAATTTTGGATAAAGTTTGTTTCCTTTACCAGTTAAAATTAACCAATCAAACTGTTTTTTTTGAAAAAAGGCATTCCTGGATTCTATATAAAGTTGTATTTCAGTCTGAATATCATCTGTCAGGGGGATTAGCCTCTGCTTATTACCTTTGCCAGTCACAATCAGAGTTTTATTGTAATAATTGACATCCTGATCCTTCAATCCTATCAGCTCTGCCTCTCTCATTCCTGTATTATAAAGGAGGTTCACAATTATCTTGTCTCTGACTTCGTGGAATTCACTACCTCCCATCCGCTCATCAAGGAGTAATTCTATTTCACTTTTTCGAATAATTGATGGAAGTCTCTTACCGATTTTGGGAGCAATTATTTTTTGAGTCGGGTTGATTGAAATTATATTCTCACGTTTCAGAAACAAGAAATATTTCCTCAGACTTGATAATTTTCTATTGACAGATTTGGAAGTCATTCCATTCTGTATCATACTGACCATCCATGATCTTATCATAAAATGAGTGACTGACGACATCTGATCAGTTCCATACTGAGCTGCTATATAATTACAAAATTGAGAAATATCATTTTCGTAGGAAATGACAGTATTATTTGAGTACCTTTTTTCGAATTTTATATAATTAATAAACGATTTTATCATAGAAATTCAATAACTAGTCAAATATATAAATATATTTTAATATAAAAAAGAAAATGCTATATTTTTTCATTTTTCTCCAAATAAATTATCAAGTCATTTAAATTGAATGCTTCATTTATATCGAAATCCCCTATTTTTTCCCTGTTCAGTTTGACAAGATATGCCCCGCTGTTCAGAAGTTTTCCAAAGTCATGCACAAGTGACCGGATATATGTGCCTTTCTGGCAATGTACCCTGAAATCAAGCTCTGGCATGTTAAGGTTTAAAATCTCAAAACTAAATATTTTTACCTGTCTTTTTTTGATTATGAAATCTTCCCCCTTTCTTGCCCTTTGATATGCTTTCTCTCCATCTATTCTTACTGCAGAGTACACAGGTGGGATCTGGCTTATCTCCCCGGTAAGTTCGTTTTTTGCGGAATCAAGTAAATCCTGGTCGATATGGGAAACCGGAAAGAAATTATCAGGTTCAAACTCTGCATCATAGCTTGGTGTTGAAGCTCCTAAACTCATCGTTCCACTATATACTTTATCCAGATCCTGGTAGGAATTCAGCAAAGGAGTATCTTTTCCAATTGAAATAATGAGCAAGCCTGTAGCCAGAGGGTCGAGTGTGCCTGCATGTCCTACCTTGAGTTTTTTTAAGCCTGTCCTTTTCTTCAGAACAAATCTCAATTTGTTTACCACATCAAAAGAAGTCCAGTTCAATGGTTTATCCACCAGAATTGTAATTCCATTTGGGAAGTCAGCTTTTTCAAGCTGATCAAATCCTCTAATTACCATTGAAGTATAATATAATTATTGTAGTTAGCCCTAAGATCACACAATAATAAGCAAAATATCTGAGTTTGCTGTTTTTAACCAACGTAATCATCCATTTGCATGCTATGATACCAGTAATAAAGGCAGCAAGAAATCCAAATATCAATGATGAATGAGAAATTGTAGTTTCAGTATAAGCACCATCCAAAACATCTTTTGCCATTTTTCCAAAAATCAAGGGCAAAACCATAATAAAAGAAAAGAAAGCAGCTTTCTCTTTCTTAATACCCAATAGAACAGAAGTTGAAATAGTAGCGCCGGATCTTGAGATTCCCGGTAAAATAGCAATAGCCTGAGCAATGCCTATGATAAGAGAATGCTTATTGGAAATGTCCTTTTCCCTTTTCATTCCATAATCTGATACAAATAATAAAATTCCGGTCAATATAAGCATGCAGCTTACAAAGAAAATCTTCCCTGAAAACAATTGCTCCAGTTCTTTTTCGAAAAAATATCCTATAATTGCTGCAGGTATCATCGAAATAACTATCTGCAACAAAAAAGTCTTATCTTCATTCCATCCTTTTCTTATAACTCCTGAAAATAGTGACAAAATTTCTTTTCTGAAAACAAAAAATGTACTGAGAGCCGTGGCAATATGCAGTACTACAGACATAGTAAGGCTTTCATCACCTGTAAAATCTGTGCCCAGAAAATATTTAGCCAATTCAAGATGTCCGCTACTGCTGACAGGCAAAAACTCAGTTAATCCCTGAATTATTCCAAGGACAATAGATTTTATTATTTCCGGCATACTTTATTTTTTGAAAATGCTGAATGCCACCATCCCCAAACCTGAAAGAAGGAATATGGGAGATAAAACCACAATTCTTTTACTATAGATCAGAGAACTGTCCCAGACATCTGGTGAAGGCATTTTTCCTCCTGCCATAAGGAAAAATCCTATGACCATCAGCAATAATCCTATGCCCAGATAGATAAAGTTTTTCTTCTGAAATAAAAACTGAACAGGTTCCAGCTGAGATATGTGGCCTTTTAAATTAGTTTTTGAACTAATTTGATGACGGGCTTGCGTTTTTGAAGTAATTACTCTTTTTGTTTTTTTATCACTCATAATAAGTTTTACATTTTAACTGCAAATATTATAAAAATATTAGAATAAGTCCATATTTATTACTTAAAATCATCATATAATACAATTATTTCTTTTTAATACCTTGAATATAAATATAACAATGTACGAAAAATGAAAATGTTGTGTTTGTTTATCTTGTGATGTATTTCTTTCTGCGGTAATAGTTAAATCCAATTCCAAAAATACCAAGCAGAGCGACAGGCAATCCAATATTTAATCCCTGCCAGAGCAATTTATTATTGAATAATCTTGCATTATCAAGTAGTCTAAGTTTGACTCTTTTGGAACGGGCAGACAGAATTCCGGCATCATCAAGCATATATTCGACGGAATTGAGTATAAAATCTTCGTTTCCGCTAAACCTGTAATCCTCCCATCTATTATACCCCATAGTGGTAAACTCACCCGACTTTGAATTGTATTCATTTTTCACAAAGTCACCGTCACCCACAAAGATCATTTTGCCTTCCTTCTGGCTTTTATCAACAAATTTTTCTCCAATTTTTCCAAGCATAGCCTCAGTTTCCTGAGTCAGACGGTTTTTAAAAAATGAAGTAAACTTGCCTTCCACCATGACTGAAACCGGCAGATATTGTTTATTGAACAGTTTTACTTCAGGATTGTACTGAAGTATCTGATATGATAGACGCATTGGATACATCTGGAACTTGCTTCTCTTTGAAGAGGTGAGAAGTATAGTTTTTTTGATACCCGGTTCAGTTTTAACAGTATCGATTGTACTCACAAATGACATCGATAAATCGCTGATACCTTTAGCAACAGGATGATCGGAAACAGAATTTACAAGCAGATCATAATACCATGGGAATTTCTGAATTTGTGGTCTGTCTCCCTCAAAACCAACAACCTGAGGAATTCTCGTACACTGCAGGGTCCTGAATAAGATCAGAATTGATCCTTACACCCCATTTAAAGAAAAGATCATCTAATCCAAGATCGTACAGTTTTGGAGTAAACATTTTATATTTATTGATGCTATCGAGATTCACATCCATTTTATCTATAAGCCAGATTATTTTTCCACCCTTCATCAGATACTGATCGAGTACAAACTGATTCTTCCTGGAAAAATTCATTTGGGGTTTAGCAATTATCACAAGGTCAATCTCAGGGACTATTCTGTATGCACTGTCCAGATTAGTCTTGGCAACATAATAGAATTGATTCAATTGCTTATATAGAGAAGCAAGGTGAAAATCGTCAATTCCTCCTTTATCAGATACAAAAACTATATTTCCTTTTCTTTCAGCATTCAGTTTTTGAATGGCATTAGCGAATTTATATTCAAGCAGAGCAATGGAATTATTCAGGGCTTCTTCTTCTGATATTCCCTGAGCATTTGGCTCGAGCAAATTGACAACGTAAACTCTTTTGCCATAATTTAAAATCGCATAAGGATAAATCTTTTTCGTGGTTTTTGAGCTGCCTTCCCCAATAAACAGATTAACAGGTGCAATTCCATCTTCTCTCAGTTTTTCAATATTTGCATTAACTGCTTCAACTGAACCATCCATAGGATCCTCAAGAATAAAATCAATTTTAGGATTCAATGACCTGAACTGCTCAAGGGTATTAAGTACAGACTGCTGTAATCTTTTAAAACCTGCAGGGAAATCTCCATCTAAAAGTATCTTTACAAAAATAACATCATTCTGATTTTTTACAAGTGTCTTTGTCGGTTCAGAAAGAGTAAACCTCTTGTCTCCGGTAAGATCAAAGTAAGTATATACATATTGTCCGATCACATTGATAAGAACAATAATAGCTACTATTGAAACAAGATTTATTAAGTTGCTTTTAGAACTATTTTCAATATTTTTTCTTCTTAATAACATAATGTGTAATGAGTAAGAAAATAAAAATTACAGATATAAAATAAAGAATGTCCCTGGTATCTATAAGACCTTTACTAATAGATGAATAATGATAATCAATACCAAATTTTTGAATAAAATCATCCCAGACTCCCCAGAAAACAGGCAATTTTCCTATTACAAAAAAACCCCATTGCAGCACAACACTTATCACTATTGCCATAATAAATGCAATCACCTGATTATTGGTGATAGCTGAACTTAACATACCAACAGCCACAAATACTCCAGCCAGAAAAATTAATCCGACATACGATCCAAATATAGCTCCTGAATCAATATTACCTTTAGGTGATCCCAGCATGTAAATAGATATATAATATATTATTGTAGGTAATAAAGCAATTAAAACCAATGTGATATTAGCAAAGTACTTTCCGAGAATTATTTGTTTATCAGTAATCGGTTTTGTAAACAGAAGTTCAAGGGTTTTCTGCTGACTTTCTTCGGCAAAGCTCCGCATTGTAATAGCAGGTATCAGGAAAACAAATAAAACAGGTGCAAGGAAAAAAAATGAATCCATATTTGCATAGCTAAATTCAAAAACTGAAGTTGAACTGAGAACCCACATAACCAGGCCAGAAAAAATCAGAAAAACACCTATTACAATATAACCTATTAAAGTGCCAAAAAAACTGTTTATTTCCTTAATATAAATTGCTAGCATGATTTATTTTAATGAGTAAGGTTTTCAAATACTTTATCGACATCTATGTTTTCGTTATGAATTGATATCAGCAAGTAATCATTCTTTTTAGCAAAATCAAAGATATCTCTTTTGATCTGTTTGTCATCAATTCCTTTTACTTTAAATACGTTTTCTGAAATCCTTTCGACTTCCCTTATGCTGCTCAATGCTTTTAAACCCGAAATATTAATTTTAGTTTCAAATTCTACCAGAACTGAACGAAGTGTATGCTGAACATAATTTTCAAGTTTATCGATAGATTCATCAGCTACTATCCTTCCATTATTGAGGATGATAACCCTGTCGCACAATGCCTGGACTTCCTGCATGATGTGAGTACTGAAAATCACGGTTTTATTTTTACCTGTCTCCAGGATCACATTTCTGATCTCTCTCAACTGGTTTGGATCCAGTCCGGAAGTAGGTTCGTCAAGAATTAGAACTTCGGGATCATGAATCAGAACCTGAGCCAGTCCTACTCTCTGCTTGTAGCCTTTTGACAATTGTTTTATCTGTTTGTTTTGCTCTTTTCCAAGTCCAGTCAGTTCAATTAGTTGATTGATTTTCTTATTCTTATCGTTGATCTTGTAAATGGAAGCAATAAAATCAAGGAATTCCCTGATATACATATCCTGATAAAGGGGATTATGTTCAGCCAGATAACCGATCAATCTTTTTGTCTCAATTTCATTACTGGAAATATCCATACCTGAAACAAAAACTTTCCCGCTGTCAGGCATAAGACTACCTGTAATTATTTTCATTGTAGTCGTTTTCCCTGCACCATTTGGGCCGAGAAAACCCAGAATTTGCGATTTATTAGCCTCAAATGAAATGTTATCCAATACTTTTTGAGTGCCGTAGGTTTTAACCAGATTTGTAACTTTTACTGACATGTATGTTATTCAGTTGATGTATAAGTAAATTAAACGCAGAATACAAAACTTTATTTCTCAGCTTTTAATACACCTTCAATATCAGGTGGTGAATAGTTTATTGATTTTAGAACTTTGCCGTCATTTTTTCTGTACACAAGATATTCATTATCACTCATTTCGATATATGAATCCATTCCCCTGTTCTCCAGATAATACTTACTGGTCAATTCAGCTTCTTCATGAGTTTTACAAGTTTTGCTCATATTGGATCTTTGGACTTCATCGAAGATTGATTTAAACCGAGCCCCCAGGCCAAATTCAAGGATTGCTCCTGAAAGTACATATTGCAGGTCAGCAAAAGCATCTGCAACTTCCACCAGGTCGTTATTTTGAATAGCTGTTTTTAGTTCATTCAACTCCTCTTCCAGTAAAGATAGCCTCAATGCAATTCTGTCATCAGAAGGAATTGCTGGCTCCTTAACTATTGGAAGCTTGAATAATGAATGAAATTTTGCAACTCCATTTATATCTTCCGGTTCTCCAAATATCATATTTATAGTTTTATATCAGTCAATTAATTTGAGGCTTATTCATTAGGAGCCACTAATTCTTCAAAAAATCCGGTTTTACGATTCTTCACAACATTATTCCAGCTAAAAGCCCTGCCATTCATACTGATATATACTCCGGGTGGCAATGATTGGGCGAAAGCCAGTGAAGCTCCCAGATTAAAAAATCCATCTGATGAATTTCCAAATGCAATTGGTATCATTGCACCTGTCAATATTATTGTTTTACCCGTCAGCTCTGCCTTTGCAAGCATTTTTGCAGTTTCGACCATAGTATCAGTACCATGCGTGATTATTATTCTGTCATAGTCAGATTTCCGGCAACTATATTCGATAATAGCCCTGTCTTCGTCACCCATCTGGGTGCTATCCATCATCATCAATGTTTTCAGGTCAACCAAAACATTGCTCCTACCCTGTTCCAACAGTCTTGGAATATGGGTGTCTTTAAAAAATAATTGTCCATTTAAAAAATTATATTCCTTATCAAACGTACCACCTGTAACAAAAATCTGAACCATTTTTTTAATTAATTTTTCTTCCTTACGAATTTAAAGGCACAAAAATATATCTTTTACTTAATATATTAGAAAAAAAGATATAAATTGCAACGTTTTTTGTGTTTTTGGTATCTTGAAAATATGGCAAAATAATGGTATTTCTTAAACTTTATTACGATTTAGAACGTATTAATAAATTTGCACCGGAAAATAAAAGCATACAATAAACTATTAAATAAAATACTGAATTATGAAAAATTATTTATCATTTGCATATAGCATACTTCTGTTTTTATTGAGTCTAAATACAACATTATCAGCAGAATGTGGATTGAATGACCCTATTATCAGCAATATAAAATGTTTAGAAAATGCAAACTATGAATTTGATGTGAATTTTGCAATTTCGGATCCTTCTTTGGATACATTTGTTATATATATAAATGACAATTTTTATGGAAAATTCAGTATATTTGAATTACCAGTCAAAGTAATACAGAATAATTTTTCCGGCAAAAAAAATGACAAATTAAAAATTTCTGATCCTGACAGAGAGAATTGTTATGTGGTAAAAGAAATCGAAAACCCATGTTCATGTGCAATTTTCGACTTTAAATATGCTAAAACCAAATGCACAGATACAAGCTTCTATATAGTATTGGATTTTAATCATTTTGAAACCAGTGACTCATTTGACATAGGCAGGATTGGTAAGTTTTTTGGAACTTTCAGTTATAGCAAACTACCGATCACAATTGGACCATTCAAGACTAAAGACACAACGTATGTACTCAATGTGGTTGATCGGGTTGACTTTTTTTGCTTCACTGATTTTTCATTTAAAGCAGGAAAATGTCCTGACTGTTCAATAAAAAACATTAGTCTCAATGGATTTGAATGTGAAGGTGAAAATAAGATTTACCTAAAGCTCTCATTCCTGCATACTAATGTAAAATCATCACAATATGTTGTCATGACAGATTCTGGCCAGGAGAAAATATTTGAATATAAAAACAAAACAATTTTTGATTCTGTAACATTCAAAGAAGATTTCATATTGGGACCTATTGAATTCCAATGCAATAAACCATTAACTGTCAGCATTTCTGACAAATCAGACAATGCCTGTAATAATTCTGTCACTTTGGATTCACTATGCTGCAAAGAGTGTATAATAAATGAAATTTCGGTTCAAAATATTGAATGTCAAAGTGATACAACATTTGGTTTTAAGCTTAATTTTAGTTATTCTAACAATAATACGAATAAATTTAAAGTATACCTGAAAGATGCTGTATATGGGGAATTTGACCTGAACCAACTACCATTAGCTATAAATAACATTAAAACCGATCCGGGCAAATTTACTTATCTGAAAGTCTGTATGGATAATGGTCAATGCTGCAAGGCAAAAGAATTTGAAACTCCGGACTGCAACAAAGAGGATTGCCTAATAGATAGTGCCAGCTGGATTCCCATTTTTGATACAATAGCAGGTAAATACTGGATAAAACTTGATCTTGTGTATCACAACACTTCTGAAAGTTTCACAGTCAAGGGCAATGGATTATTTTACGGCACATTCAATTATTCAAATCTACCGGTCATACTCGGTTCATTTAAATGCAGTGATAATAAAAACCTGGAGTTTATTATTCGTGATTCTGAAGATGAAATGTGCAAAATAGTCCTTGAACCGGGAGTAATAAAGTGTCCGACCAGTTCAGCTTATGAAATAAATTCAGATGCTGACTGGCTGATATATAAAAATATGAATGAAAACCACATTGACGTAGTGTCACAAAGTGAAATTACGAAAAATGCTGTCATAGAAGTAATCAACATTGTAGGCGGTAAAGTTGCAGTGATGAAAGTTCAAGACGGGCTCAGGGAAATTAAAATCAAATTACCTGAAACATCGGATGGTATTTATATAATAAGATTTAAAAATGCCGAAAACATTTATACCAAAAAAATATTTCTGAAGCGAGGATAAAAAAAGATCGACTTGAGGTTCTATATCAAGCCGATCAGGTTGGTTAAGACTGAGAATTGTCTTAGGTCTATTATCAATCCATCCTCAGGTCTTCGACAGAAACACCAGGGTGCTCTGCCTTATTGAATATAAAAACGCTATTAGCAAGATTTTGGTTCATTTTGACTGAATTAATTTTCAGAAAAGTTTTAGAACCATCTTTCATGAACATTTTTATTTCTTCAGGTAAACCAGATTTTTTATCGATAAGAAACTCAATTTTTGAATATTCCGATCGTTTTTCAACTGGTTTTAAAGTCATTTGCTGTAAAGTTTTTTTATTGGAACTAACTGATTGACCTAAAACAAAAATATACTTTTTTTCATCATAAGATTTTAAAATATTTTCAGGAGCCATAAGACCTGATTTTTCATCCATATTATTTATCTGAGCAATGTTTTGAGTTCTGTTCCATACCACAAGACTAACTCCGTCACAATAAAAACTTTTATCTCCTGACTCTATAAAGTACTTTTTTCCTTTCTGTTTTGCGATACCATTTATAACAGCGGGTTTAGAATCAGGAAAATATGTGGTCATTTTATATTCAATCGATACTGTCACAGCATTTTTTATCAATGATTTTGCCTTGTTGAATATTTTAATTGCTTCAGCATCTGAATCCTTTGTGCTCAGATATTGTTTTTGTGCGATAACACTGACTGACATTAAACATAGCAGAATAAGAAATGACAAAAAGAGAAAACTAGTTTTACTTTTCATTTATAATAAGTTACATATTAACAATAAAAATTATTTAAAATACATCATTGAATCACTCAGTTTTTTAATTCCGGAGTTGTCAGCTGCATTTAAAAATCTTCTTACCTGTAAAAGCGAAGATGATCTGAAATCGTTATAATCCGGATCGCTTTTGAGCAGACTTTCTATTTTTACATTTCCTGACGAGTGTATAAACCTCCCTTCACCGATATAAATCGCAACATGGGAGATTCTTTCTGAATTATCACTTCGTTTATTGCCAAAAAATAAAAGATCACCCGGCAGCAATTTGGAATAGGATTCATCTATTTGTACAACATCACCTGCCAAAACCTGTTGAGAAGCATCTCGAGGGATGATTAAACCATTCATGAAATACACTGTTTTTGTAAAACCGCTGCAATCCATTCCCTTTGATGATGTACCTCCCCAGAGATAAGGAGCCCCCATAAACCGGAGGCTGGAATTTACAATATCATCATTTGAAACAAACCTTGTCATTTCAATAAATTCTTCTAGTTTTCTTAATGATCTTTTATCTGCATATCCTATCCTGCCATCCGGAAAAGAAACTAGCCAGAAGTTTTTGTTCAGAGATTCTCCTTTTAATCCAAGTATACTTCCAATAACAAAATCTGAGACAGGTTGTGATCCTTCTTCCTCATATTCTGTTATGAACCCCTGATGACTGACAGCAATTACTTTTTGTGTTTGCTGCCATTTCAAGCTTTCACCTTCATTCATCAGTTCAATTCCACCATTATCCACCCATCCAATATAATTGTCAGGTGTTTGAATCAGGCACCATCCATTAACAACTTTAAAAACATTGAGAGGTGTTCCTAAAATGGCCTGAGTAGCCAATTCTGCTGAATGCTCAGGTTTCGTCCGTATATTGCAAACTGAAAGTCTAACGATTGCAAACTTTTTTTTTGTTTCCACAGTTGGCAAAATACTGATACTGTCTGCAATTTTCAATTTTTTAGCAGAAAATTTTTCTATCAATTGAGCTTTTGCCTGTGGAGTATTGGTTTCCCCTTTCAATAAAAGGTTTTTCCCTTGTTTAATGCCCTTGATATCAAAAATTGAAACACGAAGGTCAGGAGCATAGGTTTTTTTTACTTCTTTAAATACATCATCGTTGGTGAAATCAATTGTTTTCGATGTCTTGCATGATACAAAGGCAAGGATGAGAATAAAAACAGCAATTAAATAAATGATTCGTGAGTTATTCATCTTATTCTTTAATATCAATTTTTAGAAAATTATCCATTATTTCACCCAGTTTTTCACCAGGTATTTGTTTGATAAGGATTTTTTTATCCTTATCGAGTATAAAAATAGAGGGGGTTGTCTGAATATTGTATTCAGAGTGAAAATTTGAATAATTATTTTCATCATTGAGATTTAGGAATAAAGACTCCATTTTCAATTCTTTAACTTTTTCCCAGCAGTCATTTCCTTTTTTCCCTAGTTTAGTACAAATTCCAACAACTTTCACTCCCTTATCCTTGTATTTATTCTGGAATTCGATCACAGATGGCATTGAAGTCTTACAATGCCCGCAATCGGTTTTCCAAAACATCAACACAGTATAATCTGCCTGAATTTCACTGATTTTTACAGGAGTTCCATCTTCCTTATATAATTTTAGATCGGGTGCAGTTTTCCCTATCAGAACATTTTCCATCCTCACAGCATTATCGATTATTTTAATAAGCTTATCCTGCTCAACCCATGGTGTCAGGCCTTTTGCATAATAATTTTTAACCAGATGGACATAGACAGCGTCCATACCCACATATTGAGATCTGGCATACTTATTTAAAAAATGAGCAACATAATACTTCCATATCTCCGACTGTTGATTCATGCTTCCAAGTATATAATCAATACCTACATTTATACTATCAGGAATCGGGGCAATTAGTTTTTCCATATAAGTCTCTATTTTATTGTGAATATATGGAGTAAATAAAGTAACCGGACTTCGAAGATCTATATTATCGAAAAAATGTGCCTTATAAAAAATGAATTTCTTCAGGTTTATCTCTTCATCTGAACCCTCATATTCAGGTATCTGAACATCCCGGTTGGCTTTAATCAGCATCGAAGTGAGAGTTCCGGCATTTTCATCGATCAATTTAAGCTGAAAAGCATTTACTTCTTTATCAAGGTCATCAAGCTTTTTATCAATTTCTTTTATATCAAGTTTCTGTTCAGTCAATTTGGTTTTTTCTTCATTCAGAGATTTAGCCAGTTTATTTTTCTCTGCAATATAGCTGAGATAGTCAAAGAACAATTTATTGTCTTTTGAACCTTTGACTGTGATATTCTGAAGGTCTTTATAATCTCCGTTAAGAGTAAATTTAAGTTCATTTTCATTTACTAAAAACTGAAAATACTCTTTACTCGGGTAAACAAGAGCAATATAAACACCGGGATCTAAAATCGAATCGGCTTTGTATTCAAAACTACCTTTTTTTGTCGCAAAAAGAGTGTCTTTTACAAGTTGTTTTTCACCATAAAAATATGCAAGGAGTAAGGTATCATTATCATAGTTTACCAAATTGATTTTAATATCATGAAATTTTTGTGAAAAACCACTATTCGCAGCTAATATTATAACAACATAAAAAATCAGACTTCTCATTTAAAAATTTGAATTGTAAAATAAAAATTAAAACATTAACTAAAAAAACGGATTTGAATTGTAAAAATAAAAAACATTAATAAGTTTTTAACAAAAAACATAGAGCCGACGAAATTCACCGGCTCTAAGATATATGCATTTCTAAGTTTTATTTACCCGGAACTAGGTTAAATTCCACCCTTCTGTTCAATGTTCTGCCCTGCGGAGTATCATTAGTAGCTATCGGACGGGATTCACCATAGCCAACATAGCTCATTCTTAAAGCTGATATTCCCTGTCCAATCATATAATCATAGCATGATTTGGCTCTCTGTTCAGACAATGACTGATTAAGTGGAGAAGAACCTGTATTATCGGTATGGCCGCTAATAACAACATTGTAATCCGGATATCTTTTCATTATTTCACTCACCTGATTCAATATCTGATAAGAGATAGTTTTCAATGTAGCTTTTCCAAGATCAAATTCTACTGATCTCATTGCGATATCAAGGGTTTCTTTATCTTTCTCTGCGATCTTGGGGCAACCCTTATTTTCAACAGGTCCAGGCATTGTTGGGCACTTATCATTAAAATCATCAAGACCATCACCATCTGTATCCGGACATCCGTCATACACTTTTGGTCCAAAAGCTTTAGGACATTTATCTTTATTGTCAGGAGTTCCATCACTATCTGAATCAGGGCATCCTTTGGCGGTTACCATTCCGGCGATTGTCGGGCATTCATCTTCAAAATCTGCAACACCGTCATTGTCTGAGTCGGGGCATCCGTTTGTTGCTGCTGTTCCTACTTGTTCAGGACATTTATCGATTTTATCTTCAACTCCGTCTTTGTCCTTGTCACTGAATTTTTTCTCTTCAGGACATCCTTTATTAAACCTGCTGCCGGCAAGATTCGGACATTCATCTTCAAGATCGGGTACTCCATCACCATCTGTATCAGGACAACCTTTTAATTCTTTAAGCCCTTTTGCATCAGGACAAGCATCTTTGTAATCAGGAACCCCATCTCCGTCAGTATCAGGGCAACCGTTAAGTTCAGCTGGTCCTCTAACCTGAGGGCACAGATCCATATCATCTCTTACTCCGTCACCATCACCGTCTTTAATATCAACAACCACTCCTCCTTCATCTTTTTTGCCTCCGAAAGCATACACTATTCCAACACCATGGTGCAGGTTATTTTCTTTTAAATTAAGAGAAATCCTGTACTCTGATTGTATATTTATGTAAATCCTGTCAGTAGCTTTAAAGTTTAATCCAATTCCAATAGGAACATTGATATCATAATCCCCTTTATATATTTGCATAATACCTGCTCCTGCCTGTACATAAGGTGTAATATTACCTTTTTGGTTAAGAAAGTGATACTGAAATACAGCATCAACTCCAAGTAAGGTCTTATAAGTTTTGTCAATTGTATCCTGAACCACTCCAAATTTTCCCGGAATATAGAGTTTAAAGTTTTTAGTAAATCCGTGAGCTATCCCCACTTCAAATCCGTGACGATAATTTTTAAAAGCTGTAATGCTTCCACCATTTTGTGAATTATAGTCCAGAAATAATTTCTTAAAAGACATGCTTCGTAAAAAATCCGGACTTTGACTGTATGAAAAACCTGATATGGTCAATATCAAAGTTATTATCAATAATTTTTTCATAGATATTTATTGAATTGATTTTTTTAATGTTTTGAGGTCACAAAAGTAAAACTAAATTTTTAATTATCAATATATTTAATAAATAAGTTGCAAATTTTAAATGAGTTAACTAAAAAAAACTAATTTTTTCATAATAAAAAACTAAAACAAATTTAAAACCATGATGCAGAGAATTCAAAGAATGCTGTCATAAATCAACAAATTCTTTAAATTTTATAGATATTTTTCTTATTTTCTTTCTCAGACTTGCAAAACAACAATAATGATTTTAATATTTCGGAATTTAACTTTATTTTTGAGAAAATATTACAAGTCTATGTTCAAAAAATCAGTATTCTCATTTCTCTTACTTTTTGCAGCAATTAAATTAACTTGTCAATTTGCTACAATAGAGTCATTTGGAACAAAAGCAGTAGGTATTGGGACCTGCATAAGCTCTTTAAAAGATATTAATGCCGTATATGGCAATGTTGCCGGAATTGCCAATACGTTTAAAATGGATGGAAATTTGTCTTATGAAAACAGGTTTCAGGCATTTGATCTCAGTGTTATAAACTTTGGAATCGCCAAAAACTTTAATAAAACAGGGGTTTTTGGGCTTTCCATCAAAAAATTCGGGATCTCTGAATACAATGAATTCCAGGCAGGGATCAATTATGCGAGGAAACTTACAAATGCACTGTCATTAGGTATCAGATTCAATATCTATAATCTTGTAATTGAGGAATACGGCAACAGGTTTGCCTGCAATGCAGATTTAGGATTACAATATGATCTTACAGAAAAACTTGCTATTGGATTTTATGTCATTAATCCTTTTCCTGTTAAATTTATTGGAGAAACCAAATTGCCGACTCTGGTTTTTTTAGGTTTGAATTACAAAGTTTCTGAAAACCTCAGGCTATACACTGAAGTTGAGAAGCATATAGATCATGATTTCTTTATTAAAGCAGGAATTGAATTTGATTTTATGGATAAATTTTCAATTTTCGGTGGATTCAGAAATGACCTTGAAAGGTTTTCAGATTATTCTTTAGGTTTCAGATATGCAATTTCTACAAACATAGACCTGAATATTTGTTCACAATATAACAGTACTCTCGGTTTAAGCCCATCTATAGGAGTAAGTTATGTAATGAAATAGTTAGTTTTCAGACAACAAAACAGCTATAAATCAGCATTTAAGGCTAATCTGCCGCTTATTGCTGCCCTTTCACTCATGATCTGTGGCCAGTTTTCTGTTCCCTGCCATAGCAATTTCTTATTTTCAGAAAGTGCATCGATACTATAGCCCGAAATTTCCTTTAAATAATTATCAATATATTCATCCATTTGAAGTATATCATCAAACACTTCTGAAACCAAACCGTTTGCTTTTGCCCATGAGGCATCTTTCCATACTGTAGGTTTAAGGGAAAGTTCAGAAAAAGCAGATAGTCCTGTTTTTCTTATTACAGCAGGTGCTATAACGAAAGGCCCTATTCCAATTGATAATTCACTCAACCGAATTGAAGAATATTTAGTTCCGAATGCAATATCGCATGCAGCCATCAATCCGACACCTCCACCAACAGCTTTCCCCTGGATCCTTCCAATAACAATTTTGCTGCAAGTCCTCATTGAGTTAATAACATTACCAAAACCAGAGAAGAACTTCAAACCCTGTTCAGGGGTTTTTATACTTTTCAGTTCCTCAAAATTAGCTCCTGCACAAAAACTTCTTTCCCCATGACTCTTAAGCAGTATACATTTCACTTGAGGTATTTTATCAATTTCACTGAAAGCGAGGGACATGGTTTCCAATAAATCCATATTCATTGAATTATGTGATGGATGAAAAAACTCCATTATTGCAATGCTTCCTGATATTTCATAATTTATATATTCGTTCATAGAAATATTTTTTTTCAAAAATAATAATTACTTTTTCAATATACCTCTTTAATTCGTAAAGTTTTTCACAGAATGGATTTTTGTACTGAACCGGGAACTTTTTTAATAACTCAAACGTTACAATTCAACTATTATAATGATAATGGGGCTGACTGGAATCGACAGGAAAGTATGTGTGTAAGTAAGCATGTCGGAGCACGATAGTTTATCTCCGTCAATAAATAACTATCAACAGAAATTTGAATGGCGAATATCGCTATGCTTTGGCAGCTTAATCCAAGGGATTAAAATGCCTTTGTGCTTTGTTTTTGATGTCTGATATACAGAACACTGCGCATCATCAAATTTCAGGCTGGGTGCAAAATATTCCCTGGTTTTGCATCGAGAAAACAAGGGATACGGTTTGAATAGGATTGTGTCATGACCGACCTCAAACCCGACAATTAAATATGGCAATAAACATGTAGAAAGCTTATGGGCGCTTTGTCTGGACCCGGGTTCGAATCCCGGCAGCTCCACTTTTTTATTTCCTTCTCCATCTTTAATATTGAAGTTGTTTTAAAATATTTGTTTTAAACCACCTGTATATTATTGAATTTTACGTAAATACACTATTGAATATTTGTTTTATTTTAGACACTAATATGTAATTATAAACTTTAATTTGTTATTTAAATTTCTCTACTTTTTGAGCCGTCAAAAAGTAGCAATCCCGACGATAAATGTCGGGACGTGCGAAATTAAACTCGCAAACTTTTTATCTATTATAAAACAACAAGTTATCACGTTTTCATCCCGAAAGCTTTCGGGAACGGAAATTTTACCTACAGGGTTTCGGTAAAATTTCCTGTATTCTCCAGCTCAAACTCCCGACGATAAATGTCGGGATCGCACAGTCCTTTCCTTAAGTTTTTAAACAAATTTATTAATTCCTCTGATCCCAAATCAAATTCTGCATAGCAATTTTTTACTAAAGTTCACAATATTGATAAATTCGTAATTGCTAATTCCTAATTGATTATATTTGCCTTTGAAATAATTTCAGGAAGAAAAAAAATCACAACTATGAGATCTGCTTTATTATTAGCTTCTATTATCTTTTTAATAATTGGTAAGAATTATAGTCAGAATTTCCTGTCTCAGCAAGATGAGATCATAAACGGATATGAAAAAAAAATAAGCGGTACTGATTTCATTTATCACTCTTTTATTCCTGACTTAAGGGAAAGTGTGCTTATAAGAGCTACAACAGGAAAAGATTTTATGGAATGGGAAACCTCTGCTATTGAGAAAGTCACTGAAAAAAAATATTACACATTCATCTGGATTGCCGCGATCGGGTCAAGTCCCGGGGTTGCAGATTTCGAACTAAGTACCAATATAACCTCTCCATTTACATTTTTATCTGATGGCAAACCTGACTGGAAAATCAGCAATATTGACGGGTCTGAACTGTTATTCAAAAAACAATGGACAGACCAGTACGGTGACCACCATGGGTATATGTGCCTGAGAATTCCTTCAGAAAAATTAAAGAAAAGCCAAAATTTAAATATAAAAGTGACCGGAGGAAAATCTGGTCTGACATCGTGGTACATGACTTATAAGCAACAAATAAAAACAAACATCACAATCAAACCATTTCCTGCCACTATAAAGGAAAAAAATAAAATCAAACAACTTGTGAGTGCAGGAGTTTTCTATTTCGGTGACAAAGCCAGCATAAAGATTTTTGCCAACAAAAACCTAATACTTACAGATTCTATTTATTTTGGTCACAATTATCTTAAAATCAAATTTGACCTGGTAAACAAAGCTGAAAAATTCAGGATTAAAACAATTATTGATAAAGCTGAATTTGAAAACGATATAACCCTCGATCCGGTAAGGAAATGGGAAGTAAACTTCATCCAGCACAGTCACACTGATATAGGATATACAAGGTCTCAAACTGAGATACTTGCTGAGCATCTCAGATATATAGATTATGCACTGGATTACTGTGATGCGACCGATAATTACCCTGAAGATGCAAAATTCAGATGGACATGTGAAGCTTCCTGGGCTGTAGATGAATATCTGAAGACACGACCTGATAATCAGATAGAAAGGTTAAAAAAGCGAATAAATGAAGGCAGGATCGAAGTCACTGCAATGTATTACAATTTTTCGGAATTACCGGATGAACAAACCATTGCAGCTTCACTTGAGCCAATAAAGAGATTCCGTGAAAGCGGAATACCGGTGAAACTGGCTATGCAAAACGATGTCAATGGAATAGCCTGGTGTCTGAATGATTACTTCAAACCTATGGGCATCAGATATCTGAATATGGGAACTCATGGTCACAGAGCACTGATCTGTTTTGACAAGCCTACCCTATTCTGGTGGGAATCACCTTCAGGAAACAGAATGCTGGCTTTCAGGGCAGAGCATTATATGACCGGGAATACTCTCATGGACCTGGTATCAGGTGACATGGACAAATCTTCAGATCAGTTACTGTATTACCTGATCAGTTTAGCAAAAAAAGGCTATACCTACGATGAGATTGCAATACAGTTTTCTGGCTACACTACCGATAATTCACCCCCGTCAACAACAATGTCGGATCTGATAAGAGAATGGAACAATACATATGAGTCCCCAAAACTGAGAACATCTACTGCAACTTCATTTTTAGAGCAAATGGAAAAAAATCATGACCATGATATTCCGGTGATCAAAGGATACTGGCCTGACTGGTGGGCTGACGGATTAGGTGCTTCTGCAAGAGAAGTAGCTGCATCCCGTAATGCTTCCAACATGTTGAATTCATATTCTGCCGGGCTATCGATGGCAATGCTTAATAATATAAAAGTCAATAAAAGTATTCCTGAAAAGATAGAACTTTCACAGAATGCTCTGCTGTTCTACGGAGAGCATACTACCGGATATTCTGAAAGTGTCAGGGAACCTTTACATCAGAATACTATGGAACAGAGAGCTTTGAAAGATTCCTATGCATGGGAGGCTCACAGAAGGATAGGTTCTTTGGGTGAAGAAGCTATGGGACTGCTTCAAAATGATTTTCTTAATGAAAAAGATCCTTCTCTCCTTGTATTTAATTCGCTGAACTGGGAAAGAGATGGCCTTGCAACAGTATATATCGATCATCAGCTGGTACCGGGAAGTAAAACTCCTGTAATAACGGATATTTCCGGAAAGCAAATGAAAGCTCAGGCAGTTTCACACAGGTCCGATGGTACTTACTGGGCAATCTGGCTTACTGACATCCCTGCCATTGGATTCAAAAAGCTTAGAATAACAACACAAGATATCGGTAAATCGCTGACTTATGAAAAAGTACCCTTTGAATATGAAAATCCATGGTACAAAATAGTATTTGATGAAAAGAAAGCGGCAATAACATCAATTTTTGACAAGCAATTGAACAAAGAACTGATCGATCAGGCTGCAAAATACAAATTCGGGGAATTCATTCTTGAAAAACTTGGAAACAGAAGTCAACTCGAGATGTTAATGTTAAATGATTTTACCCGCACAGGTCTCAATGAAACAGAATTTGAAAGTTTCATACCTGGTGAAGTATGGGATACATACCTGTTTACAGGCAAATCAGAGACATTCGAAGAACCCAGGGGCTATATTATAGAATTCAGGATTTTCAAAGTTGAAAAAAGAATAGATGTCAGCATAACTGCAGTCAAAAAGAATATTACGGATCCGGAAAGCTTTTATATTTCATTCCCCTTTGTACTCGAAAAAGGTAAAAACTATAGTGAAACAACCGGAGGTGTAATAGAAAATGGTGTAGATCAGATACCCGGATCATCTACAGACTGGGCATTGATGCAGTCCTTCACTTCGGTAAAAAATGAGGAATCACAGATTGTAATGAATTGCAATGAAATGCCGCTGATACAACTCGGAAACATAAATACCGGGAGATTCAAAGCCGGTGCTGTCCCTGAAACCAATCACATTTATTCCTGGCCTATGAATAATTACTGGACTACAAATTTCAATGCAGACCAGAGAGGTGGTCATAAATGGACATACAGCTTTACATCAGGCAATGATAAATCAAATACTTTCTCAACGAGGTTTGGCTGGAATAATAAAATCCCGTTCATGACACGTGTTTTGCCGGGAGGAGGTAAGACCATAAATAAAAATCAGGGTGCTTTTATCAGTGGATTTCCTGATAATGTCTTACTTATCGGGATAACACCAATAGATGAAAGCAAAATCAAACTGCAGATCAGAGAATTAGAGGGCATGGAAACTGTCATGGAATTGAAAAGACATTACAATGGACTTAAATATAATATTCATGAATCAGATGCAAACGGAGATATTTTGGAGCATGGAAGTACAGTTATAAAAGGATACGAGACAAAATTTTTTGTTATTGACCTGATAAGTGATTAAAATAAAATATTTTTGTGAATGATGTGGATCAAGATAGATTGCTTTATGAAAATAAATTCAACCACGAAAGTTCAAAAGGAAATGCCATTGAAGTATCACAAAAAAAATCGGAGAATAATGAATATTACGAAGATATTTTCAAATTAGTGATTAGGACTGTTCTTTTGAACGCAAGTTCGTACCTGCATTAAAGAAACAAAATTAGAATGTGATATAGAAATTGCTAATTGAAAGAACTTATTATTGATAAACTCATTTAATCAGGCACTAAAAATGAAAAACAAAACCATTGCCTCTAATTTATAAAAATATGAAACTTGATGTTGATTATTAAAGTTGATTTACTTGCACAAAATTGTAAAATTGTTAAATTAAAATCTGTTGCACGCTTTATGCGACATTCATATAGCAATAATAATTACCAAACTTAAAGCCATCAGAGATCAGTAAATTTGGCTTATTGCTAATTTTAATGTAGAACAAGGTTGAAAAATGACAATGAATTTATCAAAGATGAAAATCTTTATAATCAGTAAAGTCAGACTTTGTGTTACTTTGTGGTATCTACTTTAAAAAATTTAGTGGTAAAACTGAGAGTTACACAGTTTTAACTCTTGATTCGCATTATTAATAAAGTTGCAGACAATTATTAAGAATTTTAAGGGCAAAAATCATAAATTAAATACATTAGAAATGAAAAGAAAAGACTATATTTCCTGGGATGAATACTTTATGGGCTTAGCTGTTTTGTCGGCAAAACGCAGCAAGGATCCGGGCACCCAGGTAGGAGCTTGTATCGTAAATACAAGGAATAAAGTTGTGGGTATGGGTTATAACGGACTCCCTATCGGATGCAGCGATGATCAGTTTCCATGGGTGAAAGAAGGGGATTTTCTGGATACAAAATATCCTTATGTTTGCCATGCAGAACTGAATGCAATACTCAACAATGTAGGAATTGATCTGAACGGATGCAGGATCTATTCCACACTCTTCCCCTGTAATGAATGCGCAAAGGCAATAATTCAGAGTGGCATAAAGGAAGTAGTTTATCTGTCAGACAAATATTCGGAAAACAGCGATGTCAAGGTATCAAAAATACTATTTGATACAGCCGGTATTAAATATAGGATAGTGGAAGTAAACAGAAAAAATATCTGTCTCGATCTGACTGATGAAAACGATGAATAATTCTTACTTAATTGTTTATATTATGTATTTTTTGGCATAATATTTTATAAATCAAGTAACTATATGAAGTTAGTAAGGTTTAGGAGGTTTAGGAGGTTTGAAATTGTTAATTGTAATTTGTCAATTATCAATTCGTAAATTTGGTTTAGGCTTGCCCGGGCTAGGATGTATAGCAAATGGACGAAAAAATAAGCTTGTTTTACACTCAAATAAATATATCTGCGATAGTATTTGTATATTTGAAATCTTTTAAGAGAATATATGGTATTAATAGAAAAAAATACATTTGATATTACTATGTTTTTAAAACCACAAAGTGAACTTAGTTTTATCTGTAAGTAACAAACAAAGCGAACAAAGTGGTAAATAAAAACATTGATATTTTGTAAAACACCTAATAATTATGCATGATCATAAATTCAATCCTGAATTCCTCCATAAACTGAATAATCCGGAAAGACTGAAGGATCTACCACCCGATTTTCTTTTTTCAGACTTCCAAGCTAAAAATCCGGAAATCATATTCGATATCGGTGCAGGGACAGGTTTTTTCTCGGTTCAGCTTGCAAAATATTTTCCCACATCGAAAATATATGCCTGCGATATTTCTCCAGCAATGTTAAACTGGATGAGTGAAAATATTACTCCTGGTCATGAGAAGATAAATGTACACCTGATGGAAGAAAACCAAATTCCATTTGAGGACAGCACCGGAGATCTGTTGTTCATGATAAATCTCCATCATGAACTCGATGATCCTGAATTGATGCTTTCAGAATGTCACAGAGTTCTTAAACCAGGAGGCCATATACTAATAGCAGACTGGAAAAAGGAAGATATGCCGATGGGTCCACCCACAGATATACGCTGCAAGCCGGAAAACATATCAGAACAATTAAAAAATGCAGGATTTAAAAATATAAGTGTGAACATGCAGTTGGAAAAGCATTTTGTGGTAGTAGGGGAAAAAGTATGGCATAAATAATACTATGTCAAATAAAATACAAAACCTAAACTGATTAAATTATTGATACAACAAAAAAAAATCAGCTTTTTTGGGGGCTTGTCATAAAAAATTACACAAAACAAAATAATCCTGGCTTATAATTATCCTCACTTCTCCAGCTGGTAAATATGTTTGAGGTTTCGGGCTTTTTCATCGATGTCAAGTCCATAGCCTATAACAAACTTATTTTCTATTTCGAATGCGCTAAACCTGACAGGAAATGTGTGGGTATAAGCTTCAGTCTTGAAAAGCAGGGCAGCAATATCGACTGATCGGGGATTGTCGGTGTTCAGCTTGTCGATAAAATAATTAAGAGTGTTGCCGGTATCAACAATATCTTCTATAATAAGGATTTTTTTATCCCTGACATCGAGCTCAAGTGGAAATTTCTCTGTTATGATACCTGAGGAACTGGTACCTTGATAAGATGAAAACTGTATGAAATGGATATTATGTTCAAAATTGAGGTGCCTGATAAGATCTGCTGCAAATATAAAAGCCCCTTTCAGAACTATGATGATCTCTATTTTTTCTCCGAAATACACACTGTTAATTTCGACAGCCATTTCAGCTATCTTAGATTCTATTTCTTTACTGTCGATCATTTTCACAAATGACAAGTCATCAACAAGTACTCTGGAGTCCATAATCAGACGGTTTAATTTAACAAAGCACAAAGATACTGATAATAATCGGTTTATCAAAAAACAGTTGGAGTTGGTACTGAAAGAAATACAAAAATTGAGAGATTTCCTTAAAAAAAATCACGCAAAGCAGCAAAGGCGCAAAAAGAAATAATAATTTATATAAAACCTTTGCGTTCTCTGCGTCTTAGCGTGACTCTTACAAATTTATAATTATTATATGCCTGATACCAGAAGTAAAAGGCTCACGAATTTTATTTACTAAAATTTAAATATCGATTCATCAAAACTCTTATTGATCTTGACATCAGCTATTGTAAGTTCAAGTGGAAATGGCATTGCCCCCTTCATTATAATTTTTCCGGGCAGCATCACTCCATCATAGTTCTTATAATCCTTAAATTCTCTTGTTATGGTCTGGGATTCTCCCCCTTCCGAAATGGATTTTTCCTCGATTTCAAGTAAAAATGTTTTGGTATTAAAATAGTAGACTGATGATTTATTACCGGATTTTGACTGAATTGTATAATACTCAGTTCCTTCTACTTTCTCAGTATTGCCCAGTGAATACTTATCACTGCTCATTCCCTGAACAGGAAAGATAAATGACTCTTCGATGGCTTCTTTAAGTTCCTGTTCCTGAAGGTCTTTCTTTTGGCCCTGCATTGACTGGTATCCTTTCACTCCGTTGCAAACCTGTTCCTGCATTGTCTGGCCCATCATATTCACCTTCATGGCACTTTTTTTGCCTTCAGTTTTTAGTTCCCAGATTTCCAGTTTCATACCCTGCATTTCAGCAGTATATGATGATTCCAGGGTTTTCACATTGTCAATATTTTTTTGTCCGCCTATAGCATCCATATTTTTAATTAACAGGTCTTTGAGGCTCAGGCCTGATGAAGCAGGTTTCTCCTCTGCAACCGGTTTTCCGAAAATATCGTACTGATTTACTTTACCGTATTTTTTCAGCTTTTCACTCAGAGTATTTTTATCTCCTATCACAAGGATATTACACTTATCGGGGCTGAGATACTTCTGAGCCATTTTGAGAATGTCGTCAGAAGTCACAGATTCCATATTTTTCAGATAATCCCTGTAAAAGCTCTTTGGCAGCTTGTATCTTTCTGTTTTCAATGCAAATTCAGCTATTGTATTCGGGTCTTCCAATGCCATGCCGAAATTTCCGGACATTACGCTTTTCACAACCTTCAGTTCTTCAGCCGCAACAGGTACTGTCCTCAATTTTTTTAGTTCTATCAATACCTGGTCAATTGCAGTGTCAGTTACTTCATTTCTTACAGATGCACTTGTGTAGAACTGGCCAATTTCCATGTCATCATTCAGACTGGACCTGATACCGTATGTGTATCCCCTATCCTCTCTGAGATTCTGATTCAGTCTGCTTCTGAAATATCCACCAAGTATAGTATTCATAATTCTGACTTTGATCAGATCGGGACTGTTTGGTTTCAGATCCACAGGATATGTGACACCAATGACCGACTGAACAGCACCTCTTTTTGCTACGTAATTTGCTGTTGTTTTATCCGGAAAACTTATTTTTGGTAGTGGATCAGTGGAAAAACCCTTATTAGCCCATTTACCAAATAATTTCTCAGCCAGCATTCTGGCATCTTCTCCTTTAATATCACCTACAAAAACAAGGTATGAATCATAGGCATTAAAATATTTATTATATAGCTCTTTACAGTCTTCAACCATCAATTTACTACAGGTTTCTTCAGTTGCCACCTCTCCGTAAGGGTGCTCTGAACCATAGTTGAGAACAGAAGCTACAATTCCGGAAATAGCATTAGGTTCATCTTTCAATGAAGCCAGCTCAGACATTTTTTGTGTCTTGATCTTATCAAATTCACTTTGAGGAAAAGCTGGTTTCAGCACAGCATCGGCTGCTATTTCTAGCATTTTATCAGCATATTTTGACAATCCAGAGACGTAGAAGCCGTTCTGAGATGTTGAGAACTGAGCTCCTAAAAAATCTATTTCTTCATCGATTTGCTGTTTTGTTCTTGTCGCAGAACCTTTTGACAACATAGAACCCATGAATTCGCCTACTCCGGCCTTTTTGCCTTCTTTAAAAGGTTTTCTGTTCAGGAACAATTTTACTCCCAGTTTAGGGACTTTGCTGTTTTCAACAACTATGACCTTCATTCCATTTTCAAGTGTAAATGACTGATAGTCTCCAAATGCAATAGCAGGTGCAGGTTTCGGAGCAGGAGCTACCGCCCTGAAATCTACGGGCTGGACCTTGTTTTCAGTCACCATTTTTGGAGTGCAATGCATAAAAAACACTCCTGATAAAATAATTATTAATAATTTTTTCATGATTTATTATTTATTCTTTTTTTCAAACTTTTATAATTCTGATAGGATTTGATATCAATTCTCTTTTGGCAAATAATACAAAACTACCCTGTTTTTCTCATTAAAATAATTAAAAGCCACTTTCTGAATGTCTTCCTTGGTAACAGCCATAAAATTGCTGAGTTCTGTATTTATAAGGTTAGTATTGCCATAAAACATTTTGTAGTTAGCAAGATTTTCTGCAATGCTCACCATACTTGTATTATCACTGACAAACTGAGATTCCACCATATTTCTGAGTTTCTGGAACTCCTGATCACTGATCGGATTTTCCTTTATCTTATTGATCTCATCATGAATAGTATTTTCTATTTTTTTTGCATCAACTCCCATATTTGCAACTGCAAAAACCAGATGAATTCCCGGATCTTCCAGCGGGAATGGAAAACTGCCTACATAGACAGCAGATTGTTCTTCATCGATCAATTTTTTATTAAGCCTGGAACTGTTTCCTCCGGATAAAAGTTGAGATAGCATATAGGCTGAATAAAAGTCTTTTGTGCCGATAGCCGGTATCCTGTATGCCTCAACATAAGCCGGTAACTGAATATTGTCATAGACTGTATCACGCACTTCTCCATTAAGATAAGGTTCGGGACGATAATTCGCTGCCAGTGTTTTCGAACCCTTAGGAATTGTACCAAAATATTTTTCTATCATTGCTTTAGCCTCATCGATATTCAGATCACCGGCTATAGATAATACAGCATTATTTGGAACATAAAATGTATTGTAAAAATCTTTAAAATCGTCAAATGATGCGGCATTCAGATGGTCCATTGAACCGATGACAGGCCACCTGTATGGATGGACTGAATAAGCCCTTTTGAATGTTTCCTGCATCAATCCTCCATAAGGCTGATTATCGACTCTTTGTCTTTTTTCTTCCTTAACAACCTGTCTTTGGGTCTCGATCCCTATAGAATCTACATTTGCATGCAGCATCCTTTCTGATTCAAGCCAAAGAGCAAGTTCGAGATTATTGGAAGGTAATATCTCATAGTAAAATGTCCTGTCCTGATTAGTATTTGCATTATTGGTGCCTCCCACGTTTTGCAGGTACTTATCAAATTCTCCACGCTTTATATATTTGCTGCCTTCAAACATCAGGTGCTCAAAAAAATGCGCGAAACCAGTTCTTTCCGGATTTTCATTTTTTGAACCCACATGATACATTACCGAAACTGCTACAATAGGAATAGTATGATCCTCATGAAGTATCACATGCAGTCCGTTGCTTAATTCATATTCATGAAATTGTATCTTTCCGGTCTGAGAGAACAAGGGAAAATACAAAAACATGATCAACAAGTAAAAAAAGATTTTTTTCATAATTTTATTTTTTCAATTTAAAATTCAAAATTAAATTTAAGATAAAAAGTCAGGATCATTAATAGATGAAACCCTGTAAACTATATACGTACTCTATTTAAAAACATAAATTAATTAAATTATCTTCTTATGGCTTCTACCGGATCAAGTTTTGATGCTTTGAATGCAGGCCAGAATCCTGCAATGATCCCCACACCTATACTCCATAATACTCCGTAAAGTATATTATTGACAGATAAAAACATTGTAAAATCCACATAATTGTTTATTATCCTGGTCGAGGCCCAAACCAGAAAAATCCCAACTAAGCCTCCTGCCAGGCTAAGAATAATTGCTTCTATCAAAAATTCAAGAAGAATTACTATCCTCCTTGCCCCAATAGCTTTTTTGATACCGATAATATTTGTTCTCTCTTTAACTGAAACAAACATTATGTTGGCAATGCTTACCATTCCGACTATAAGAGCGAAAATCCCTATAAAAAAACCTGCTATGTTGATAGATGCAAAAACAGAATCCAGAATTTTCATAAAAAGTGATGATTCATTTATTGCAAAATCATTATCTTCCAGTGGTTTCAATCCACGAACCTTCCTCATAGCTACTACAATTTCATCAGTCATTTTAGTCAGATTCTTGTCATCATAAGCTTGTACACTCAACATTCTCCCTGTTCTGAGAGGATCTTTAACATCAATAAATTTTCGTGCTGTATTGTAATTAATCAATATTGCATCATCAAATGGCATCACATTTACTATATTGTCACCTTCTTTATTAATGACACCTATCACATTAAATTTCTGTCCGTAAAAACTTATAGTCTTATTGATAGGGTTTATGCCTTTGAATAATTCCTTTGCAATGTTATAGCCCAATATTACCTTATTCAGACCCTGGTTGTATTCCTGCCTTGTGAAATACCTACCATCATCAAACTCCATTTTCATCATTTCACCAAATTCCCAGGTTGGAGCAAGTATATATGCTCCTTCTACACTCGAAGATTTGAATTTTATAGTTTTACCAGCTACAAATAGTGTAAATGTTGCCTGCTTAGCACTCTTAACATTATTTTTAATCGCTTTATAGTCCTTGAAATCAATATCAGGACGTCTTTTGTATTTCCAGTAATTGTCGCGGGGGTTTTCGTTCCAGGGCATTTTATCGATATACACTATATCAGTACCAAGTTTGGCAAAACTGCTTTTTATATTGAATTCAAGTGAGTCAACAGCAGTCTTGACAATTACTATACTGAAAATTCCGATTGTAATCCCAAGTAAAGAAAGAATTGTTCTTAGTTTGTTATTGACCAACTGGCTTTTTGCCTGAAGAATGCTTTCATAAATGATCTTTAGATATAACTTCATTTTGTTAAATTTCAATATTAAAATGTTACTATTACACTTACAACATTATTATTTGCTGAGGAGTTTTTAATAATTTCCTGGTATAAATTAAACCTTAAAAACAACAAATTATCTGGTAATATAATAAATAATGAAAAAATGTAAATTTCAAAGAACCAAAGTAGCTCAAATTAAGTTATGATAAAAGAAGTTTAGATTAACAGCACTAAAAAATCTGCAAATCTCATTTAAATTTCAATTTAGTATATGATTTGTTTTTTTTAATGCTATTTTTGCAAAAAATTTTAAAACCACATATGAAATCAAAACTTTCCAAATATAATTTCGCTTTACCACCAGAACTCATTGCACAATATCCGGCAAAAGAAAGAGATGAATCGAGGCTGATGGTAATACATAAAGATAGTGGAAAAATTGAGCATAAGCTATTTAAAGATCTGATTGATTATGTCAATGACGGAGATGTGTTTGCAATAAACAATACCAAGGTTTTTCCTGCAAGACTATATGGAAATAAAGAAAAAACAGGAGCCAGAATAGAAGTATTTTTATTGAGGGAATTAAATACAAAGCTTAGATTGTGGGATGTATTAGTCGATCCGGCAAGAAAGATCAGAGTAGGAAACAAGTTATATTTTGAAAAGGAAGGTGAATCTGAAGAACTGGTAGCTGAGGTACTGGACAACACAACATCAAGAGGCAGAACGATCAGATTCCTTTATGACGGAACCGATGAGGAATTTAATAGCGCACTCAGGAGAATGGGACATACTCCGCTCCCAAAATACATAGGCAGGAGTGAGGAGTTGTTTGATACAGAAAGATATCAAACTATATTTGCAAAAACAGACGGTGCTGTTGCAGCCCCTACTGCAGGGTTACATTTCACCAAAACATTGATGAAAAGACTTGAACTGATAGGAGCTGATTTTGCAGAATTAACATTGCATATAGGGATCGGAACATTCAGGACTATTGATGTTGAAGACCTTTCAAAGCATAAAATGGATGCAGAATATTTTCAGATCCCTGAAAAATCTGTTGATCTTATCAATAATGCCAAAGAAAACGGAAAAAGAGTCTTTAGTGTTGGAACAACCTGTACTAGAGCCCTCGAATCATCTATCACTGCTACAAGGAAATTGAGATCTTCTGAAGGATGGACAAATCTTTTCATTTATCCTCCTTATGATTTTCAAATCACAGATGCAATTATAACAAATTTTCATCTGCCAAAATCGAGTTTGCTCATAATGATAAGTGCTTTTGCAGATACAGACCTTATTATGGATGCATATAGTGTTGCCATTCAGGAAAAATATAAATTTTTCTCTTACGGTGATGCTATGTTAATTATTTAATTTTTTTCAGATATTTGTAAACTATTTTTCTTTTTTTTGCATTATCTACTATATATTGAAAAAATATAATATTATTACTAAAATTAAAAACTGTTAATATGTATTGGACACTAGAAATGGCTCACCATTTGGAAGATGCTCCCTGGCCTGCTACAAGGGATGAACTACTTGATTATGCTATTCGTTCAGGATTGCCGATTGAGGTAATCGAAAACTTACAGGAAATGGAAGATGAAGAGGAAATATATGAAACCATTGAAGACATCTGGCCTGATTATCCGCGAAAAGATGATTTCCTATTCAATGAAGATGAATATTAAAAATTAACTGTTAATATCTATTAAATCATAAAGTCTTGTATTCAAAAAATGCAGGACTTTTATTTTTTTTAAATGAAGAAAAAAGTCAGGACGTACAGGATTGCCATTGATGGTCATTCTTCATCCGGTAAATCAACAATTGCAAAAAGTGTGGCAGCAGTACTTGGTTACAAATATATTGATACCGGAGCTATGTACAGGGCAATAACATATAAAATTTTATCCGGAAATATTTCTCCGGATGATATTGATGGGATAAAAAATCTTCTCAATACTACCTCCATTGATTTCTATGTAGAAGACAATAAGAATTTCATAATTCTGGATGGTTTGAATGTCGAAAATGAAATAAGAAATCTGAAAATTTCAGAAATGGTAAGTGAAGTATCTGCAATTGCTGAAGTCAGGGATTTCCTAGTTAAAAGGCAGAAAGAACTCGGACTGGGTGTCGGGGTTGTTATGGACGGAAGGGATATTGGTACCGTAGTCATGCCAGATGCAGATTTTAAATTTTTTGTGACAGCTTCCCTTGAAATACGAGCAATTAGAAGACAAACGGAGCTGGAAGCAAAGTCGAAAGAAAAAGTAAATTATAACCAGATACTTGCAAATCTTAAAAAACGAGATGAAATCGATTCCTCCCGTAAACACAGCCCGTTAAAAATAGCTGAGGATGCTATAATTATAGACACAAGTTATTTAACCATTGATGAGCAATTGAATAAAATAATTGACATTATAGAAAACAAAAAAGGAAAGCAGACAAAATAGTCAATTGCTTTCCTTAAATCGTATATAAGAAAAAAATAGTTTCAGGAACAAATTGGCAAAACAGGTCTACCAGGTCATATCTTCTTCAGCATGAGATTTTTCTGATTGATCACCTTCTCCTTTGAATCCACCTGACTCTTCCTGCTGCCTTTCCCACTCTTCCTGTCTTCTGTCGAATTCATCAAAATCATAATCCGGCATCAGATTTGTTTTCACATGAGTCACTGTTTCATCCAATGATTTCAAAAATCTGTTGAAATCTTCTTTATAAAGAAAGATCTTGTGTCTTTCATACCCCTCTCCTCCAAATTTTTTAGTGCTTTCAGTAAGTGTAATAAAATAATCTCCCCCTTTTGTTTCTCTGACATCAAAAAAATAAGTCCTTCTTTTTCCGGCTTTAATTTTCAATGAGTAAACAGGTTCCAATTTCTTTTTATCTTCGTATTCCACCTTTCAGTTTTTATTAATTAATGAATCACAAACACAAAAATACAATTTATATTTAAAAACAAAAATATTATATATTAAAATATCAGGTTTTAACCTGAAAAATTCATTAGAATTTTTCACTCAAAGAGCTGACGAATTGCAAAATATTGATATTCAAGAAGTAAATAGATTTATTATGAGAAATACTGTACTCCAAAAGAGGGAAAGAATATTTTGGAATTGTCAGGGTTAACCATGACATAAAATATTGGAATTCAATATTTTATCGTCATTTTTCACATGAATTTATAATTCTTGTGAATAATTCAGGTTAATCACTTATTCTCAGATATTTTTGCTTCATATTTGGTGGAAAACAATGATACAAGATCGTAGACTGTTTCTTTAAGATCTTTTCTGTGACATATAAAATCAAGAAAACCATGATCCAGTAAAAATTCTGAAGTCTGAAATCCTTCAGGAAGATCACTTTTTATAGTTTCCTTAATAACGCGCGGACCAGCAAATCCTATCAAAGCTTCGGGTTCTGCAAAATTAACATCACCAAGCATTGCATAGGATGCCGTCACTCCACCTGTAGTCGGATTTGTAAGTAATGAAAAATATGGTAATCCGGCATTTGACAATTGGGCTAACTGAACTGAAGTCTTTGCCATTTGCATTAATGAAAATGAAGATTCCATCATTCTCGCTCCACCTGATTTGGAAATTATCATTAATGGCTGTTTGTTCTCTATGCAGTAATCAACAGCCCTGCTGATCTTTTCACCAACCACTGAACCCATAGAACCACCTATATAATCAAAGTCCATAGCAGCTATTACCAAAGCCTTACTTTTTACCTTGCCGGCAGCAACTTCAATGGCTTCTCTGCCAGGCTTTGTCTTTTCAATCTGCTCAAGTCTTTCTTTGTACGATTTGAGATCAGAAAAGTCAAGAAAATCAATTGATCTGATATTAGAAAAAAGCCGGGTAAATTTTCCATCAAAAATGATATTAAAATACTCATCAGGCCCAATTCTCATATGATGATTACACTGAGTACATACATAAAAATTTTCGGACAAACCCTTATTTGTTGTTGTATGTCCGCAATTCTTACATTTTATCCAAATGCCACTGGGAGTATCTTTTTTGCTTTTTGTATTGGTGTCAACACCCTTTTTCAGTCTTTTAAACCAACCCATATATTAATATTGAAATTTGTTATTTATTCAAACTTCACAGGATTAAGCCGCAAATATAGGAAAAATGTTAAATTTAAAATAATTGGTCACACATTTAAAATATTAAACTCAGCTTAAAAGAAAAAACAAATAAAAAAAATGTGATGTATTTACTTTGAACTTCAGGAATTTTGCTTTTTTTAATATAAATTTGTATAATTATAATAAGCATTTTTTAAAGAACAAATGCACTTTTCACACATCAAGATATTGAGGCAATGATTTTTTATGAATTACAAAATGTAATACTTAAAATTTACTTATAAAAATAATTCATGCCATGAAAACAATCACCGGATACTTCTTTTCTGTTGTTGTAATTTTTTCATTATTACAATTTCTGATTTCATGCAGAATATCACATCCAAAGGACATCTCTTGCCCTGATTTTAAAAGCGAAATGCAAAAACCTTCTTTAAGTTTTAAGAATACAGATTTTTTCAAGTTCTTAAAAAGTGAAAGATCAAAACAAGTTCACTACCAAAAAGATGAATTTGAAACTGATAAGGGTTTTAAAGAGACAGAAATGAGAAATGTTTATCCAACGGATTATCTGGCTTATAAAACTTTTGAAGTGATATCAGAAAAATTTGTTTTATCACAACATTTGTCGAAAGGAACTCAAAATGTTACAGGTGTAAATTTAAGACCATTAAACAAGGATAAAGTCCATAATAAATACAAGTTGTCATCCAATTTATTAGAAAAACCTTGTGATACAATCATACTTAATAATGGTGTGAAGATTGCAGCTACAGATATTCTGATTGAATATAAAACTATCAAATTTAAAACATGCACTGATCAAAGTAGAAAAGGCTATACAATTGTAAAAGAATTAGTAAAAAAAATAAAATACAATAAAGGAAATGAACAAATAATAAATGATGTAAACTATAAGAATTATTCGAAAAAATATAAAAAATATGGGGTATATTCGTTAATTTTTGCTTTAATTGGGGCAGTATCATTCTTAATTTTATTATTCAATTTATGGACATTACAGGGAGGTATGGCTTTGTTTTTATTTTTATCTAGCTTAATTTTGAATACTCTTTCTTTTATCCTTGGAATAATCGGCTTAAAAAAATTAATGAAGATCGTAGATAATTATGACCAAAGAACTATGGCAACGATAGGAATTGTCATTTCAACTGTGCCATTATTGTTACTTTTAATTAGTTTGTTTTTTTTATTAACTGGAGGTTTTTGATGTTATAATAAAAGTTGTTTTACATAACTTTCAATTAATTTGAATGAAATCATTATTTCAAAAAGCTTCAGATATGCTATTATGAAATATAAAATTACAATATTTTTCAAATCAAACAGTTTTAAATCCTTATTATATCGGAAAATATGAAAATCAATTTAATACTTATTTTATTTATTTTTTTAAGCTCATTTACCGGCAAACCTTCGGTTAAACTGGCCCTTGTCAAATACAATGGAGGAGGTGACTGGTATGCTAATCCCACTTCTCTCAGAAATTTAAGTAGATTTTGCAACTCAAATCTGGGCACCGACATAGATGAAAACTATGAAACTATAGAGATAGGATCACCAAATATTTACAATTATCCATATTTGCATATCACAGGACACGGAAATATTATCTTTTCAGATTCAGAAGCTGAAAACCTCAGGAGATATCTCGAATCAGGGGGATTTTTGCACATTTCCGATAATTTTGGTTTTGATCCTTACATAAGACTGGCGATGAAAAAAGTTTTTCCTGAAAAAGAATTTATTGAATTACCATGGAATCATCCCATTTATCATCAAAAATTCAATTTTAATTCAGGCCTTCCCAAAATACACGAACACGATAAAAAGCCGGCAAAAGGATTTGGCATCTTGCATGAAGGCAGACTTGTGTGCTTCTATGATCATGAATGTGATCTCGGGGACGGATGGGAAGACCAGGATGTTCATAAAGACCCGGAATCCACAAGACTAAATGCGCTCAGGATGGGAGCAAATATCATTCAATTTGCTTTTACTCAATAAAACCCGATAAGAGCTAGAATTTATTTTCATAAATTAATAAAAAAATGTCACTATAAATTTGTTATTGATATTTATTCCATATATTTGTATATAATTTATTTAGTAACCAAAAAATATTAATTATGAAAAAAATTACATTTACACTTTTACTAGCTTTTGCTTTTCTGTTAACAAATAACATGAATGCTCAGGAATACAAATCTGCTGTTGGGGTAAAACTTGGCTATGGTTTGGTTGGAACATACAAAATGTTCCTGAATGATAAAGCAGCAATTGATGTTTTCGGAGGTATCAGATGGGGTGGATTAGCAGCAGGAGCTTATTATCTTATGCACAATGAAATCCCTTCAGTAGACAAATTATCCTGGTACTGGGGAGGTGGTGTATCTTTTACCACATGGGATTATGGTGTTTCCGGATTAGATAACTATTATGAACTTGGAATTTCCGGAGTTATAGGTTTGGATTATTCATTTGATGAATTCCCATTGAATGTAAGTGTTGACTGGGCTCCAACTTTTGTAGTTGTTGATTCATGGGATTATTCCGGAACTTACAATAGATTCAGAAGTGGCTATGGCGCGTTAAGTGCAAGATATATCTTAAAAAGGTAGAATTTAATTAAAGAAAAAAAATAGCTGCAAATCCTGCAGCTATTTTTTTTGCATCATTTCCAAAGCAATTTCTTTTCCGAATTTATAAGCATCCATATTTATGCTTACAGTTCTCTCTCCTTTAGGAGTGAAAAATGCCATCATCCCTTCAAGAATAGCTTCTTCTCCCAAATTCAGAAAAGGTGAGGCAGCACCTAGAACTACCATATTGGCTGATTTTTTATTGCCAGCCCTGAGGGCAAGTTTCCCTGCATCCAGCAAAATCCGATTAGGAACTTTATTAAGTTCACTGATTATTTTTTCAATTTCAGGATAATTGTCACTTTCATAAGGATCGGTATTACTGATAAGGTATCCGTCTTTGCTCAGGTATGAAAAATATCTCAGTGTTTCCATAGGCTCCACAGATATCAACGCATTTGCTTTACCATTGGGTATGAGAACTGACTGTATTTCACTATCAGATATCCTGATGTGAGAAAGTACTGCTCCACCTCTCTGACTCATGCCGTGAACTTCTGACTGTTTGACATAAAGATTTTTGCTCAGTGCACCTAAAGCGAGAACTGCTGATATTGATAAAATACCCTGCCCACCGACTCCTGCCAGTATTATATTGTCATGCATAATAATTACATTTTTTTATAAAATTTAACGCACTCTCTCTGTGCTATTATAACAGAGACCCCATGATGATTTATTTCATTTTTTATAATCTCTATATTTTGCTGAAGGTTTTTCTTAAGAGGAACTATAAGTTTAAGATGTTCCTCTTCCACTCCTACTCCACGGCATATATCAGCAATTCTGCCAGTTGCAGCAGTATCCTGTCCTCCTGTCATTGCTGTAGTATAATTATCTGAGATCAGCACAGTTATATTTGCTTTGTCATTCACTGCATCAAGTAAACCGGTGATACCTGAGTGTGTAAAAGTGCTGTCGCCTATCACAGCTATTGCCGGGAAAATACCCGCATCTGCTGCTCCTTTTGCCATAGTGATAGATGCTCCCATATCAATACAAGTATCTATGGCTTCGTATGGTGGCAGCGCTCCCAGAGTATAGCAACCGATGTCAGAAAATATTCTGCGACTACCTATCTGTTTTGATATTTCATTCAGTTCATCGTACAAATCTCTGTGACCGCAACCTACGCACATAGCCGGGGGCCTAGGAAATGCTGCATCTGATGAAAACTCATTTACTTCTACGGGTAATCCCAATGCATGTGCTACATGATCTGTATTCAATTCTCCTGTTCTTGGTAGAATTCCAGTGAGTTTTCCTACAATCTTATCGTTTTCAGTGAAAACATTGTTCCGGAGGTACTCTTCAACCACAGGATAACCTTCTTCAAGTACAAGGATCTTATCACAGATCTGAAACAATTCCCTTATCTGTTTCATAGGAAGCGGGTACTGATTGACTTTAAGCGTTGGATATGGATTAGGATTTTCAAGGAAATTATCCATCAGATAAGTGTATGCAATTCCGCAAGCTATGATACCCAATGAAGTGTCTGTTCCATCCGAAAATTTATTATATTTACTGTTTTCTGAAAACTTTTCAAGTTCTTCCTGCATTTTTATCAATCCATTGTATCTTCCTTTAGCATTGGATGGAAGTAAAATGAATCTTGTTGTATCCTGAGGTGGATCCAAATGATTCTGGCTTAATTTTTCTCCGGTTTTCACTCCTGTTCTTGAGTGCGCAAGTCTTGTTGTCAATCTGAACAAAACCGGCAGTTTAACTCTCTCGGATAACTCAAAAGCATAACGCATCATCTCATAAGTTTCCTGTCCTGTAGTAGGTTCTATTATAGGCACCATGGCAAATCTCCCATAAACTCTGGAATCCTGTTCATTTTGTGATGAGTGCATTGAGGGATCATCTGCGACCACAACCAGCAAACCTCCATTTACTCCACTGATAGCAGAATTGATAAAAGCATCTGCTGCAACATTAAGTCCGACATGTTTCATAGTCACGATGGTTCTCTTTCCTGCATAGGACATTCCAAGAGCTGTTTCCATCGCTGTTTTCTCATTTACAGTCCATGAAGCAATAACTTTTTTTTCTTTCACTTCGGGGGTTCTCTGCGCATAAGTTATTATTTCTGTTGAAGGAGTTCCGGGATAGCCATAAATTCCTGAAACACCTGCATCAATTGCACCCTGAGCAACAGCCTCATCGCCCAATAGTAATTTAATCTGAGGATTTATCATATGATTTTTTTTGTAAAAATAGAATAAAATTGTATTTTGGATTATTCTTTTTGAAAATTTTACAATTAGTCAGAATATTTCCAAACTAATTACCGAAGTTATAGGGATGGAATGGGTGATGAAATTACCAATTACGATTTTTGATTTGAAGAGGGGAGATATGGGGATTATTTTACATTTTAGATTTTTAATTTTATATTTATTTTGACTTTGGGGTGTATTAATCCTATAATCTTTTAATCTTAGGAATCTTAGTTCTGACAAATGGAGGGATGAAAGGGGAAGTCAAAGACTCCGACGATTGTAGTTGGAAATGCTGGCATCGAAGTCACAGACTCATATCTTCGACGAGCGTAGGGAAAAGTGAAATTAAAAAAGCTTGTCAGTATGGGATTTAAAATGTCATTCAACCATTCAATCATTCATTCATTCAATAACTCACCAATTCAATCATTCAATAACTCACCAACTCAATCATTCATCAATCTATTTCACCAACAAATATACGAGTGCAGTGATAAACGGCAATGAGAAAAGGAATGAATCAAACCTATCAAGAAATCCACCATGACCCGGAAGAGCATTTCCGGAATCCTTTAAATTATATATTCTCTTCAGCTTTGATTCAACCAGGTCACCAGCTGTCCCAATTATGAAAACGATCAATGCTGCAACAAAATAAAAAGAGAAATCAAAATAACCATAAAAATAATGCAAGAGAAACGATGCTAAAACAGCAAAAACCCCTCCACCAACAAAACCCTCAATTGATTTTTTAGGTGAAACCTCAGGGAGCAACTTGTGCTTACCAAACCTTGAACCAACAAAATATGCAAATGAATCATTGACCCATATTAGAAGTATCAAAATAAATAAAGTCCTGAAAAAATCTGAAAGATAATGTTGTTGTACAAACATATAAAGCATGAATGGAATACCTATATAGAGAAGAGATTCTGCGATTATCACCAGTTTATTAGAGTTAACCAATTTCTTACTTTTAAACAGATCAACAATGAGATATATATCATAAATAATTATAATACCTAAAAGCATCTCAAAAATATGTATTGATAAAACTTTAAAAAAATACTCGATAGCCATTGGCAAAGAACCAAAAACAAGAGCTGTCAATATTATGAAAAACTTTGAAACAGCACCATTCATCCTGATCTTGAAAAATTCAAAAGCAGTAAGAATAGAAACAAGTAAAAGAAATATATTCACTGTATGAATACTGTGATTCAATAATAAGATCACTGCCAATCCATAAAAAACAGCAGTTTTTGACCTGGTCTTCAAAGTACTAAAACTCGACATGATTGTAATATTTAAGCTATGACATTTTTATCTAAAGATTCTTCTTTCAAATGTATCAATTTATGTCTGATAATAAAAACTGATATTGCAGAAAGTAATAATATATATAATGGTATCTCTGGAATTTGTTGTAAATCAGTTTGTTTTACTCCATCCTGGATATAATAGGCAGATATTAACAGCATCAAATTATTCATAAAATGAATAAGTATAGGTACCAGGATACTTGATGACCAATAATAAAGATACCCCATTATCAATCCCAGAAAAAACCTGGGCAGAAATCCGTCAAACTGCATGTGAAAAGCACTGAAAACTATAGCTGCTATAATTATAGCAATATCCGGATTACGAATTCCCTTTATTATTTCATTTTGCATGCCGGCTCTGAAGAACAGCTCTTCACTGATCGCAGGTAACAAAGCTACTATCAATATCCTCACTATCAATTCATAAGGAGATTTGAAATCGAGAATCATCAGAGTTATTTGTTCTGCAATTTTATTTTCTTGCATAAACCAATCTGCGAGAGGTAACTTTTGATTGATTACAGCTGAAAACTGGATTAAAGGGTATGCAAGAAACAAAAGCATCAAACCATATAAAAAAAATGTTAAATCTGCTGGCAACTTAATTTTAACCCATACCTTCAAACTTTTAAAATGGAAAATTATAATGAAAATTACAGCCGGCAATAAAACACTGAAAATCTGACTTAATAATACATATGCATCAATTCCGAGTTTATTTACAAGGTCAAGAGATAATTCATCTGTGGCAGCTTTTAAATCCAGTTCGAAACCATTGAAAATAAATAGGAACAAGACACTCAACAACTGAGCTAATAATATCAGTCCAATTATTCTTAAAAATATTTTCAAAATGATTATTTTTGTGTAAAAATAAATTAATTATTGATATGTAAGGCATTTTTCATTTCTGTGATTTTTTTCTTTTTTAAAAGTAAACTTTAATAAATTCTTAACAACTAAATAATCTACAATCCTGATAAAAAAACTAAAATGACAAAATTAAGTGTAAACATAAATAAAATTGCTTTGATAAGAAATGCCAGGGAAGGTAATTTGCCTGATATTTTTAAAATAGCACAGGACATTGAACACTTCGGAGCAGATGGAATAACAGTGCATCCGAGGCCCGATGAAAGGCATATCAGGTTCAGTGATCTGCCAATTTTAAAAGACCAGGTAAAAACAGAATTCAATATCGAAGGTTACCCAGGTGAAAGGTATCTTGAGACAGTGCTCAGAATAAAACCTCACCAATGCACTCTTGTCCCCGATCCTCCCGATGCTCTGACTTCAAACAATGGATGGGATACTATAAAACATCGTAAATACCTTTCAGACATAATCAGCAAGCTGAAAGATGCCGGAATCAGGGTTTCAATATTCCTGAATCCTGATATTGATATGGTCTATGCAGCCAAAGAGACTGGAACAGACAGAATTGAACTATATACAGGTCCGTTTGCATGGAATTACAGTAAAAACAGAGAAGATGCGATATCAAAATATATTTCTGCAGCAAAAATTGCTCATGAAATAGGTATGGGCATTAATGCAGGTCATGATCTTAATCTTGATAACCTGAAATTTTTCATCACCAATATACCCTACACTGATGAAGTCTCAATAGGCCATGCTCTGGTCAGTGATGCATTGTATTTCGGGCTTCACAATACTATTCAGATGTATAAAACGCTCTTAAGAATTGATAATTAAAGATAGGAAAGTGGGATGGATGGTGAAAAGGTAGAAAGGTAAAAAGGTAGAAAGGTTGGATGATATGTAAATTATTCACATATTTATAATTATCCATTAAATACCGATTAATATTCATTGTTCAAGTTTAAGTGGTCACTTTTTTACTAATGACTGTTAACTGACAATTTATATGAATTTTTTATCTACAAAGCATTTGTTCTGTAATATACTGCCATCGCAAGACCCAGTCCGAATAAAATTACAAAAATAAGTGTACTGATAGAGAGTTGCTTCAGGTAAGGATCAAGTAAGCCTGAACTGCCAATATTTTTTACAGCCTGAAAATTACGATAAAATAATGGAAGGCTAATAAGAAACAGAAACTGATAAGTAGTTTCGAAATTCAGCAACACAAATATAACACTCAACAAAAATCCACCAAACAATAAAACTCCATGATAAATGACTGCTTTCTGAAAGCCTATTCTTACAGGTATTGAAATTTTTCCTGCCATCCTGTCTGATCCTATATCCCTGATATTGTTTATATTCAAAACCCCTGTTGCATAAAAACCACATGTGGCAGCAGGCAGGAGCAATTCAGCATCCAATGTCCTTGTCTGCAGAAAATAGGAACCCAGGACTGCAAGCAAACCAAAAAAAATAAAAACGGAAATATCACCATATCCTTTGTATCCATACGGTTTTTTTACACTGATGGTATAATTAACTGCAGCTGCGATTGCAAATATGCCAAGTACAAGGAATATTATGAAAGTGCCTGAATTCAATTTTGATATATAAAGCAGGAGAATTCCTGACAAAAATGATAGTACAGCAAATATCCAAATCATTCTTTTCATAGCAATTGGCGGAATAAGTCCGTCCTGAACCAGTCGTTTAGGGCCTGTCCTTTCTTCATTGTCTGCTCCAAATAAAGCATCACCATAATCATTGGCAAGATTTGACAAGATCTGCAATAAAATAGTTGTCAGAAAAGAAAAGACAAATATAGTCCACCTAAAAGAATCATGGTAATATGCCAGAAAGCTTCCCATTCCTATACAAGACAATGACAAGGGCAATGTCCTCAGTCTGAACGCTTTGATCCAGTTTTTAAAATTCATTTTCATCATGATTTATATTAACAGAAAATTTATTTCCATCCAGTCCCAGTTCGACATTTTCAAAATGCTGTTTAGCTTCACTGATAAAACCTGACAGATCACCATACCTTGAAGAAAAATGTCCAAGAAGCAATTTCCCGGCATTTGCTTTTTTTGCTATTAAAGCAGCATCGGAAGCAGTACTGTGAAATCTTTCACGGGCTTTGTCCTTCAAATGATCCAGATAAGTGGATTCATGGTAAAGCAGGTCGACATTCCTGACATAATTTGCTATATTATCATTATATTTCGTATCAGAGCAATATGCATAGCTCCTCAATTTTTTGGGTGGCAATGTTATATCCTTGTTTGTTATGACAGTGCCATCGGGGAATTCAATATCATTGCCAAATTTTGCTGCCTTAATCTGATTTATGCTAAGGTTGTATTGCGAGATCATAGAAGAGTCTATATTTCTCAATCTCCCTTTCTCTATGAATTTAAAACCGGAAGCCGGCATCCGGTGATCCAAGGGAAATGAATGTATCTCTATATGATTGTCATCAAATATCTTTTCAGGTTTTTCTGTATTAATAATATGAAAAACTATTTCAAAATCAATATGGCTGCCCGATACTTCAAATATTTTATCGATCATTTCTTCAAGACCTAAAGGAGACCAGATAGTCAGCTTTTTCCTTCTGCCGTTTATATTCATTGAATTGATCAAACCTGGCAAACCAAGAATGTGATCTCCATGAAGATGACTGATAAAAATATATTCTATTTTGAAATGAGAGATTTTGAAATGCTGAAGCCTGAATTGGGTTCCTTCACCACAGTCTATCATATACAGTTTATCATGTACATTTAAAATCTGACAGGAGAGGTACCGGTCATGAACAGGGACTGCAGAAGTTGAACCAAGTATTAACAGCTCAAATACCACAATAGCAGATTATTCTTCTTCAGAATGTTCTACCGGATTATTTTTAATGATTTCCTCTGCTTCTTCGACTGAACCGGCAATTGTAAGAATTGAATCAAGCCTGCTGATCTCTATCAGTCTGTTGACAAAATCATGTTTAATATCTGCAAGTATAAAGTTGCCATGATCTTTCCACAACCTGTTTGCAGTCAGGATAGAACTCAAACCTGAAGAATCGACATATTTAACTTCATTCATTACAAGGATCAGGTTTTTGACTCCCTCATTTCTAAGAATAATAAATTCAGATTTAAGATCCGGAGCTATCATTGAGTTTAAATTATCCTCACCCAAAGTAAACTTAACTATGTCGGAATTTTTATCTATTGTGTATTTCATTGTATATTAACAACTTATTTGATTTATAATAATTATATCTTTTTATACCAAGTCTTGCTTTAAATCTGATCACCCAAAGTTAGCACAAAAATAGACATTTATTTGATTACTGTGAAAAATTGAACCTAAAATCTTATAAATGAATAAAATAAATGACCGGTCAAAAGCTTTCCTCTATGATACCCCCACCGATGACATCGTCCTCTTCGTAGAAAACGGCTGATTGCCCTGGTGCTATTCCCTGTATATTTGCTTTAAAATCAATTCCAATTTTATCTGTTCCTCTGGAAGAGATCACACTTAAAATTCCGGGACTTTTGTATCTTACCATTGTATTTGCCTCCATAGGTTTATTGATAGATTCATATTTCATAAGATTCAGATCTTTGACAACCAAGCCGTTTTTGTTCAGTTCTTCCTTTTCTCCCAAAACAACAGTATTGGTTGCAGCATCAATATTAATGACATAGTAAGGAACTCCCATTGCTATCTCCAATCCCTTTCTTTGTCCGATAGTATAGTTCATATATCCCTTATGATAACCGAGGAATTTGCCGTTAACATCAATATATTTTCCTCCATTGTACCTCGTTTCCAGATCAGGAATTGATTCCTTTAAAAACAATCTGTAATCATTATCCGGCACAAAACAGATATCAAAATTTTCCTGTTTTTGTGACAATAGAGTATGTCCCCTTACAAAAGCCATGCTTCTGACTTCAGGTTTTGTATAATCTCCAAGTGGAAACAGGGTCCTTGAAAGAGATTTCTGATCAAGGGCCCAAAGGAAATATGACTGATCTTTCAGAGGATCATTACCTTTAGACAAAAAATACCGCCCCTTATCAAATTTGACTTTGGCATAATGTCCGGTGGCAATTTTTTCGCATCCCCATTCATCAGCAAGCTTGAGCATCTCACCCCATTTTATTTCAGAATTACATCTGATACATGGATTTGGTGTTTTTCCGGTCATATATTCATCAACAAAACTCCCTATGACGCTTTCCCGGAAATTCTTTTTTACATCAACGATGGTGTGACTAAATCCAACAAATTCGGCAATATCCTTTGCTCCCATAATAGATTCGAGGCTGCAACACGGGTTTTTTACCCTTTCACCTATATAATTATAGTCGAGAATATTCAGGGTAACACCCACCACTTCATATCCTTCTTCATGTAGCAGCATAGCAGTGACAGCACTGTCAACTCCACCGCTCATTCCAACTAATATTTTTCCTGATTTGCTCAAATTAATTGTAAATTGTTAATGGTTAATGATAGAAAGGCACACCCCAGAAAGATATCAAAAGTAAATATAAACCTCATAAACTTTATAAACCTTTTAATCATTATAAACCTTATAAACATTATTAAAACACAACAAGCAAATATTTGTTTATACTTAATAAATATAGATCAGCATGAAATTTTTAACATATATATCTTTTATCCTTTTGTTTTCATGCAATGCCGGAAAAAACAAAGGAGTTAACAATAATGAAATTGCCATGAACGTAAAAATAGATACGATATCTAAAACAAAAGAAGAATGGAAAGCTCAACTATCAGATATACAATACTATGTGATGATTGAAAAAGGAACAGAAAGACCTTTTACAGGAGATTACTGGAATGTATTCCGGGAGGGTACATATAAATGTGCAGCGTGTGGATTTGAATTATTTGATTCAGAAACCAAGTTTGATGCTCACTGTGGCTGGCCAAGTTTTTATGATTCAATTGATAAAAGCAAAATCAAAACAGATTCCGATTACAAGCTGGGTTATAAAAGAACAGAGATAATGTGTGCAAGATGCGGAGCCCATTTAGGCCATGTATTTGATGATGGTCCTGAACCAACCGGACAAAGGTACTGTGTTAATTCAGTGTCGATAAAACTCGACACAACACTTAAAAAATGATCTGATAATTGTTATAGATCAGGCTTTAGCAGTAGGAGTAAAGTTCAAAGGAGGAAATTGCATGGTTCCTCCACCACCCTGACCCATATCTATTGTACCATACTGGGATTCATATTTTTTGATATTATCTGTAAGGGCATGAAGCAGTCTTTTTGCATGAGAAGGTGTGATTATTATCCTGGATTTCACTTTGGCTTTTGGCACATTGGGCATAGTCCTCACGAAATCAATCACAAATTCTGCTTGCGAATGAGCAATAATAGCAAGATTTGCGTATGTTCCTTCTCCAATATCTTCCGGAAGATCTATCGTGATCTGATTTTGTTGTGTATTTTCCTGACTCATTTTTTATAATTTATTAATCATTATAACATTTTAATTCAAATTATGTTTTACAATTATCAATCTGTATCATTGAATATGGCAAATAATGATTTTTCATATTAATTGCTTAAAAATTCTTCAGGATTTCAGGAATAATGCTATTTTTGTATCAAAAGTAAAAATTATAAAAATGTTTAAGATAAATTTCAGGCTTTTCAGCACACTTTTTTTATGGTTATTCATGCTTGTATCAGCTTAAGGACAATTGAGTGTGTTTAATAAAATAGATACTTTCAAAGGATATAATTCACAGACAATCGCGTTGGATGACGGCTTTCTGGTTTTCAATAACCCCCAGAATTATAATGACACAATTAAATTCAGATTGACAAAATTCAATAAAAATTGCAGCAATGTTGAATGGATTCATGATTATAGAACTGATTCCCTGACCGGAAATTATGATCCCGACGCTATCAAAATAAATGATGAAATTTTCTTATTGCTCAAAGCCAAAAAAGAAGCAAATAAACCTGAACTTCTCACTTTAGTGAAAATTACAAGCGGTGGTAATCTAATATGGGCTAAGAATTATTATACTAATGAACTAAAGATCAATTCCTACACTGCAAACCTGTTAAAACAAACAAATTCAAAGTTCCTGTATATTGTTTCAGGTGATCAGAAAGGAAATACTGCTATCATAAGCATTGATCCTGCAAACGGTTCAATAGCTAATTCTAAGCTTGTTAAAAATATCAGACATAATTCTTCAACCTTTGATCAGGATGGGAATTTATTCATTTTCTCTGCCGATAGTCTCTATGCCAAACTACGTATAAACACGTCAAAAGTTGATTCTGTCATCTGGGCTAAAAAAATAAAAAACAGGTTTTTTGCTTCGGTAAATGACCCGCTACCAATACAGAGCACTACGGGAAACAGGGTCGCAACTGTTATAATCGATACTTTGCTCAGACGAGATACCACTTTCAACCAGACCGGATTAGATACAGCAATTTACAAACTTATCGCTTTTGACTTCGAAGGTAGTATCAAACTTGAATCTGATGGTTTTATCGGACCAGATTATAAAGTATGGCCTGTGGAAATGAAATATAATAGTTTAGTGGATAAAGAATCTCTTTATATTATGACAAAAAACAGAGTTGGATTCTATTCAAATGATCTTAAAAAAACCATTGAAGCCAAATATTATAAATTTCAGAAAGATACATTTGCTGTGGTGGATGCTTCACTTGAGTTACTGGATGATAAATCACTTTTGATGTCAGGTTTTTGTTATAAAAAGGCTCCAAATAATGAATTTAATATATTAAGTCCTTATTTGTTTGTAAGCAAAACTCAACCTCAACCTGATTTTACAATTCAAGCTGAAGAACCGGTTTGTCTGAAAGATTCCATTGACAAATCTAAAGTTACAATGGTTTCAACTAAAACCGAATCTATAAGCCTCAAAGATAGTTTAGTAAATTTTTATCTGACAGATCAGAAATTTAAGACTTTGACTCTGGATATCACAAAATTCCATGAAGCCAAATGCGGAAAAGTAATAATGAAGAAGACTGAAGAAGACAAAGTATTCTGTCCGGGTGATGAATATCCAATGTCTGTTGAGTGGCTACTGTGGGCAGATTATAAATGGAATACTGGAGAAGAAACAAATTCTGTGGTGAAAAACAAACCAGGAGTATACACGGTCACTGTGACTTTATGTGATACTGTAAAGATTTCAAAATTCGAATACAAGCTTTCTGATGATGTGGATGCATGTTTCTCTGTCCTTATACCGGAAGCATTCATACCAAATGATCAGAATGATTCTCTGAATATGATTTTTAGATCTTATCAGAAAAGGTCATTCCCTTATTCAAGTTATTCTCTCAAGGTTTTTGATCGTTGGGGCGAAAAAGTCTTTGAAACTGCTGATTACACAGAAGGCTGGGACGGCAATTTCAGGGGAAACCCTATGCCTGCCGGAGTATATTTGTACAGATTGGATTGGGAAGCAGTTTTTTTTGAAAAAACATATAAAAATCCAAAACCTAACGGGCAAGTCTTACTTTTGCGGTAAACAGATCAGTCGATGAAAATCGCCCTCATAAGTGACACACATTTCAGCTTCGAAGAGGATGTGAACAAATATCTGCGAGAAGTTGATGAAATATGGCATGCAGGAGATATAGGCGACCTTGAAACAGCAGACAAATACTGTGTATTAAAACCATTGAGGGCAGTATACGGAAATATTGATGGTCATGAGATCAGAACTGAATATCCGGAATATATTTTTTTCAATGCAGATGGCATCAATGTCCTGATGACACATATCGGGGGATATCCAGGGAGATACACACCTCAGGCACGATCTCTCATTGAGGAGTATAAACCAGATCTTTTCATTACCGGTCATTCACACATTTTAAAGATCATGCCTGACAAAAAATACAATTTATTGCATATGAACCCAGGTTCGTGTGGAACAAAAGGATACCACAGTATCAGAACTCTTATACTTTTTGATATTGAAGCCTCAAATATTGAAAATGTCAGAGTTGTTGAACTTGCCAGATGATTTTTACTTTAACACTGGTTTTTCCTTCACGTTCTGCAAGTGTTTTTGCATATTGTTATTTCCAAATTTCGGAGTTCCGGACAATACAATTACATCTTTTGAATTCAGCACTTTCCATTCTTCAGGAGCTGAAGTCTCCTGTTCAGGATACAAAAGAACAGTTCCTGAAGATGTATTGAAGGCAAATTTCCCTTTCTCATTTAGTTTGCTAAAAAAACCATGCTCGTAAGTATTGTTCTTGTTGAATTTATACCATTCCCCAAGATCAATTATATCCCTGGGCTTGCCACCTTCACTGATAAAATCGACAAGATAATAATTCAGGGTCATATATTCCGGAATTCTTTGTTCTGAAGCCATCAATTCACCTATTTCCTTATTTGCCTTTGACCTGTCTTCAGTTAAATTTCTTTCTATAACCATTGGCTTTAATTCAGCATCTTCTCTGACCGGTTCTATGTCCTGAACTGTTGATGTTCCACTATCAGATGTTTTATCAGAACCTGAATTTGATACATTTTTACAGGACACAAAAATTGATAAAATCATAAGGATAATTATTAAATTCTTTCCCATTTTGTTTAATTTGCAGATAATTAAAAAACAATACTTACTTAGTAAAACTTTCAGGCTGTCCAAATAGTGATCGAGGAACAAAGTATTAAACAAGTATTGTTTGAAATCAGGGACAAAATTAACACAAAAATTGATGTATTATAAATTTTTAAAATATATTGAATCAAAAAATCTTTTTTCCTTTTCTGATACCATCCTGCTGGCTGTCAGCGGTGGCAGGGATTCGATGTCCATGATGCATTTGTTCAGAACTGCAGGATATAATTTTGCAGTAGCTCATTTTAATCACAAAACCAGAAACGGGGAATCTGACAGAGATGAAAATTTCGTAATTGAGCAATGCAAAAAAAATGGCATCTGCTATTATTCTACAAATGTTGACATTAAATCTCTTTTAAAAAAAGGAGAGGGCAATAATTTTCAGGACCTTGCCAGAAAATACAGATATGAATGGCTTGAAAAGATAAGGCATGACCATAAATTCAGCTATATAGCTACTGCTCATAATCAGGATGATAACATTGAGACTTTCTTATACAAACTTATCAAGGGGTCAGGAATAAAGGGACTTCAGGGAATAAAGCCAAAATCGGATTTCATCGTCAGACCTTTGCTAGATCTTTCCAGACAGTATATTGACAGGTATATTGCTGAAAATGAAATTCCTTTTGTCGATGATTCAAGCAATACACTGACTGGATATGACCGAAATTTTATCAGGCATAAAATAATTCCTCTGTTCAGGCAGCTTCATCCTAACTTTGACAAAAGGATAATGGTAAGCATCAGAAATTTGATTTCTAATAATGAGCTATTCAATTTTCTGCTTGGGGAATATTCAAAACCCTATATTTCGAAAAAGAAAGATCATGTTGAAATTGATAAAAACATGCTTTCTACATATGACAATCGGGGAGATCTGCTATACAACACAATATCCAATTACGGTTTTAATCATGATCAATGCAGGGACATTGTCAATTCTATGGAAAACATAGGAACCACCTATGAATCTCAGGCTTATAAACTTGTGAATGACAGGGAAAAATTTTTTATTCAATACAAAACTGAATTACTTCCATTTTACATTGAAATTCATGAACCAGGGACTTATAAAACTGAATATGGTAATGTGATTATCAAAGAAAGTGACAATCTCCAGGAATTGGATTTCAACAGCAACATTAAATACCTCAATGGTGACAAGCTTGTTTTTCCTGTGATCCTAAGAACAAGAAAACCCGGTGATATTTTTTCCCCCTTCGGACTGAAAGGAAAAACTCAAAAACTAAAAAAATATCTGAATGATAAAAAAGTTTCAGGACCTGACAAGAAAAAAGTACTTATTCTCGAATCCGGAGGTTTGATACAATTAATAGCAGGAATAGAAATATCCTATAATATGAGGGTGACAGATGAGTGCAAAAAGATGATTTCAATAGAAATAAAATAAGGTCATTCCGGTTTTTTAACATCCTTGTTCAATTCTGATAAAGTACTGGATTTCAAATCCATGCCATATTTTTCCACTTCTTCATAAAATTTAAAGAATTCCCCGGGGTTATCCTGAAGTATACCAAGGTCATGCATAAAATCCTGTTTTTCAACCTCATGTATTTTAAAAATCTGAAACTGATAAACCTGACGAAGGCTGTCTTTCATGTCAGAAGGAGCGCGGTTTATAATATACTCTGCTGAATGAAAATCAAAAACTACAGCTTTTAACTTTTCCTCCGGAATTAACAGATCACCTTTGCCACCTGAGCAGGAAATAAACCCAAAAATCAAAACACATATTAAAAATGTCACTGCTGTTTTGTTAATCATTATAAATCATTTTCGGATAAACAAAGAATTTCAATGTTCCGTTATGAGAATCAGCATTAGCCCAGTCATCAACAACAAAATCTATCTTAAAAACACCGCATGTAGGCACATTAATTATCCTCTCAGAACTGAAAATATTTGCTACATCTGTCATTCCGGGATTATGTGCAACTATTATTGCAGTATCGACTTCATTATGAATATTCTGGACAATTTTTAGAATTTCCATTGCCGAAGCCAGATAAAGCCTTGGTTCAATAATAAAGTTTTCAGCCTGTACTACATCATTCAGATTTTTTGCAGTAGATTTTGCTCTTTTTGCGGAACTGGAAATGATAATATCTATTTTATTCCCATTTTCCAGTAAATATTCACCCATACTTTTGGAATCCTTCTTACCTCTTGGATTTAAAGGCCTGTCATGGTCTTCAATCATTAAATCATCCCATGATGATTTCGCATGCCTCACAAAAAGTATTGATTTCATTTTATAATTATTTTTAGCTAACGCAAATCTAAGGACAAAATTTTGATTAATTACTAAATTTTTGTGTGTATCCCATTTTTGAATCTATATCAAAAGCAGGATAATTAAAATTCTTTGGGATAAACCTATACTTCTTAATTTTAGACTATCTATAAACAATCTAATTCAAAAGAAAAAATAGTCAATATCTCATAAAATTTATTTTTCTTTGCATCTGATCAAAGTATTCACCAATAATCATTAATTATGGAAACAAAAGGTACCCAGTTTTACATTCAGGCAGGCAAAAGAGCGATGGACTGGCACAAGGCAAACATTGAAAAAATGAAGCAGTGCAGGTTCGATACCATTGCCGTACATGGCATATATTCAATGCAGGAAGCATTGGATTTCAATCAGGGTTCAATTATAGAACCTATCTATATGTCAACATCACAGGCTTACAGAGATTCTGATGAAATGGAAGCTGCACTTTCCTACAATATACCTACCTGGTGTTACAGCAGAATTGCTAATCCAAGTATGTATTATTATGAAGGAGTTCTGGCTTTACTTGAATCTTATAAATCAGGTGTTGATGCTTCATGTATTGGTACAGCGTCAGGAATGGCTGCCATTCAAAGTGCTGCAGATGCTCTTTTAACTGTTGACCCTAAAAATCCAGATGCGAAATTAAATTTTGTAGGCACTTGTCAGGTTTATGGAGGCACTTTCCAGCAGTTTGCAGTGAGGAAAGACCAGGAGCGCAATATTGAATGGAGAAAAGTAATAGACCCTAATAGTATTGAAGAATGGGCATCAAAAATTGATAAAAACACAAGGTTCCTCTATGGTGAAATACCCAGCAATCCATCTCAGAGTTTTTTCGATCTGAAACTGATTGCTGATCTTGCTCACAGTCATAATATCCCGCTTATAGTCGATTCAACAGTTGCAACTCCTGCATTGATGCGTCCACTGGAATATGGAGCTGACATAGTAGTACAATCTGTAACAAAATCCCTATATACAAGCGGTTTCGGAATAGCAGGGGCTATAATTGCAAAGAAAAATATCACATCAAGTATTGATAATGATATGATGAAAGCTGATTTTTGCGGATACCTGAAACTTTTACCAAACAGGGATAATGGCCCAAATATCAGTCCAATGAATGCGATTATGGCATTGAATGATATCAGAACTATCAGGACAAGGATGGATCTTGTAAGCCGGACAACAATGAAAGTAGCTGAATTTCTGAATGGTCATAAGCATATAGAAGGAGTTGATTATCTTGGTTTGGAAAATCATCCTCTGCATGACCTTGCAAAACAGTATATGTTCCTTGTAGATTCAGAATTTGATGAATTGTATGGTAAAAAAGTCAACAGATACGGCCATCTTATGTCATTCAGGATAAATGGTGATGCAATTGCGACCAGAAATGTTTTTGATGCTTTTCAAAGGATCTACAGGGCAACTGACCTTGGAAGAATAAAATCAGTTGCAACTATTCCTGCGATATCTACACATCAGCAACAAGGAGAAGAAGGCAGAAAACTTGCAGGAATTCCTGCTAACCTTATAAGGTTGTGTTGCGGGGCTGAGCATCCTGACGATATCATTGCAGATATAGATCAGGCTTTAGATGTTCTGGACGGTAAAAAACATTTTATAAGTTTCCCTGAATACTCAGCCGGAGGAGCTTCTTCTGCCAGTCTGAAATAAATCTGTTGTCGGTTTGTCAAATTGTTCAAATAGTTTAGAAACTACGCAAAAATGATTTTTGTGATCATTAATTAATAATTTGCTTTTACGGCTTTTCTGATTTTATAAATAATCTTATAAATCTCATTATTTAAAATATATATGGTCAATCTTATAAATTACTATTCTACAAATCTTAATTCTCCGAAAGTTTCATTCAGGGAAGCTCTGCTAAAAGGAATTGCTCCTGACAGAGGATTATATATGCCTGAAGTTATTCCTCAGATAAGTATGGCTGAAATAGATACTTTCAGTTCTATGGAATATTACGAAATAGCGTACAATATAATTAAAAAGTTTCTACATACTGAAATGGAGGATGAAATCCTGTTTGCATTGGTAAAAGATGCATACAATTTTGAGGTTCCACTAGAAAAAGTTTATGGAAACAAATATATCATGCGTCTCGATCAGGGACCTACCGCTTCATTCAAGGATTTTGCCGCAAGATTTATGGGTAGATCTATAAATCATTATCTGAAGAAGGAAAACAGAAATCTCGTAATTTTGACAGCCACTTCCGGTGATACCGGCAGTGCGATAGCAAATGCATTTTACGGACTTGAAAGTATTAAAGTCATAGTTCTTTATCCTGAAAAAGAAGTCACCCTGAGGCAAAGAAAACAAATGACCACACTTGGAAAAAACATCCAGATAATTTCAATAGATGGGAAATTTGATGATTGCCAGGCACTTGTCAAAACAGCTTTCTCAGATAAAGATCTTGATCATTTGAATCTATCTTCCGCCAATTCTATCAATATCGGAAGGCTGGTGCCACAAATAGTTTATTATTTCTATGCATTTGCTAAGTTGCGAAAAGGAAAAAATGATGACAAGATAGTTTTCTCGGTTCCATCAGGAAATTTTGGTGATATGATGGGAGGAGTTCTTGCAATGAAAATGGGATTGCCTGTTGATAAATTTATTATTTCCACAAATTCCAATGATGAATTTCCTGTTTTGCTCAGAACTCAAAAATATCACAAAATTGAACCTTCTAAAAACTGTATTTCAAGTGCCATGAATGTAGGCCATCCAAGTAATCTTTCAAGGCTTGTTGCTTTATATGGAGGGGTGATGGATGAAAAGGGAAACATTGAAAAGCAACCAGATTATGAACTGATGAACAGAGATATCTTTGCTGTCAGTGTTGATGATGAAACTACGAGGAAGACCATCAAAGAAACCTATAATAAATACGGCACCTTGCTTGAACCTCACGGAGCTGTTGGATGGTCCGGAGTAAATAAATGGCTTGAAAATAATGAGAAGCATGAGAAAAAGCTTGTTGTTTCACTTGAAACAGCCCACCCTGCAAAATTTCCTGAAGAAATAAACAGAATTCTTGATATTGATCCTGAATTGCCTGACAGCCTCAAAGGCCTTGACGATAAACCGGAACAAATTTTTAAAATAGAAAATGATTATTCTTCATTTAAACAATTCCTGATCACTAGCAATTTAAATAACTAGTCTTCTAAAAATCTTGTAATCAAAAAAAATATAAAATAACATGAAATTCATAATTATATTCGCAGATGGCTGTGCAGATGAACCAATAAAAGAACTGGGAAACAAAACTCCACTGCAAGCCGCAAATACGCCAAATATAGACGCATTATGCGTTAAAAGCCGTTGCGGCAGACTTATCACTGTACCATCCGATATGCCTCCCGGAAGCGAGATTGCAAATCTTTCGGTTCTAGGTTACGATGTAAAGGAAGTTTTTGAAGGAAGGGGAGTTCTGGAAGCAGCCAGCATCGGTGTTCCTGTTAATGAAGGTGATCTGGCTCTACGATGCAATATTATTTGTGTTGAAGATGAAAAGATCAAAAATCACTCTGCAGGACATATTACTACACCTGAATCTGCAGAGCTTATCAAAACCCTTCAACAGGAATTAAACTCTGATAAAATCAAATTTTATCCGGGAGTAAGCTACAGGCATTTATTAATTGTCAAAGGAGGAAATAAAAATATAAAATGTACTCCTCCACATGATGTTCCTGGGACGCCATTCAGGGATGTACTGGTAAAATCAAAGGATACGGAATCGGAAGACACTGCTATATTGCTAAATGAACTTATATTCAGGTCACAGGAAATTTTAAAAGACCATCCTGTAAATAAAGCCAGAATTGAAAAAGGGAAAGACCCGGGCAATTCTATATGGATGTGGTCACCAGGTTATAAACCGGCAATGAAAACATACAGGGAATTGTACGATAAATCCGGTGCGATAATATCAGCAGTTGACCTGCTCTATGGAATTGGAGCTTATGCCGGCTTAAAGGCAATCCATGTAGAAGGTTCTACAGGTTTATATGATACAAATTATGAAGGGAAGGCTAAAGCAGCAGTGGAAGCCCTGCAGGATGCGGACTTCGTTTATCTCCATATAGAAGCAAGTGATGAAGCTGGACATGAAGGAGATTTTGAATTAAAAACCAAAACCCTTGAATATCTGGATCAGAGAGTAGTAAAATATATAATCGAGGAGACATCAAAAATGGAAGAACCGGTAGCCATAGCAATTCTGCCCGATCACCCTACTCCCTGTTCAATCAGAACTCACACTCATGCTCCGGTACCATTTATGATCTATCATCCGGATGAAACATCGGATAATGTGATGGAATATAATGAGTTTTCTGTGGAAAAAGGATTTTATGGAATATTGCAGGGCAATGAATTCATTAAAGCTCTGTTTAAAATAAAATAAGTATTTTAAAAATGAGATTTGACGGCAAAAAAGTATTGATAACAGGAGCTTCAAGAGGTATCGGAAAAGCAACTGCCATTGCCTTTGCAGAAAAAGGAGCTATAATCGGATTAAATTATATTTCAGATGATGCAGCAGCAAATGAAACACTTTCACTGCTAAAAAATAAAGGCCATAAAGTATTCAAACAAGATATTTCTAATCCTGAAGGAGCTAAGAAATTGATTGATGATTTTGTGAAAGAATACGGAAACATTGACATTCTGATAAATAATGCCGGAATAGTAAGAAAGCACGAAATCGATAAAATCGATTTTGATGAATGGCAGAATTCATGGACGAGCATAATAAATACAAACCTTATTGCTACTGCCAACCTTTGTTTTTGTGCTTCTCAGATCATGATTAAACAAGGTGGCGGAAGAATAATAAACGTATCCTCAAGAGGAGCATTTCGCGGAGAGCCTGACATGCCGGCATATGGTGCAAGCAAGGCTGCTTTGAATTCATTAAGTCAGTCGCTTGCGAAAAAACTTGCTGAATATAAAATATATATAGCCGTTGTTGCTCCAGGATTTGTTGAAACTGATATGGGTCTTAATAACATATCTGAAACAGAGAAAATAAATCTTATCAATGAAAACCCGTTCAGACGCATGGCAACTCCCGAGGAAGTAGCACATTCCATACTGTTTCTCGCATCTGAAGGAGCCGAATATAATACAGGAGCGATACTCGACATCAATGGTGCTTCATATTTGAGAACTTAATAACTTACTGAAGCTCACAGAAAATATTAAATCCTATAAAGTAAAAAATGATTTCAAATATTTTTTTTAAAAAGTCATCAAATATTTTTCATTAAGTAATACAAAATCTCAAATAATTAATAAATTTGGCATTTTTATTTTCGGTAAATAACATCTTACGATCAAAATTTTAAATACTATCCTATGTTTGTAAAACTAAATGAATATCTGGTTCAGGAAAATGAAGAGAGAACATTCGTGAAAATGATAAAACTTGAACAAAAGATGAATGCTGCAGGTTGCGGACTGGACAGTTACCATTTATTCAAGGACAGGGAAGCCGAACGCAAATACTGGCTTGTCGAATACTGGATTAGTGAAGATGATTACAAATTATATCAAACCCTGGATTCACATAAATTTTTCCTGGAACTACTGAAGGGAGTTTTGGAAAGGAAGCACAACCAACATTTCTGTGATATTGTACTTTGATTAAATCGGAACAGATCAGTTTTTCTTTACAACCATAGTAGTCAATCTGGACACACATACGAGATTTCCACTGTCATCAGTAATATCTATATTCCAGATATGAAGATTCCTGCCGATCTTTACCGGACTTACTTTTCCTGAAACATTGGAACTGCCTTCAGGTATAGCCTTCAGATGATTGGCATTTACTTCTATACCGACTACATTATTTATTAAAGGGTCAACACATGCAAACGATGCCACACTTCCGAGAGTTTCTGCAAGAACTACTGAAGCCCCTCCATGCAGGAGTCGCATAGGTTGGACTGTCCGGTGGTCGACCGGCATGGTTGCAATCATATAATCATCACCTATTTCAGTAAACTGAATACCCAAATGCTGAACCATAGTATTTTCAGAGATGTTATTTATACTATCGATATCAAAACTATTTTTCCAGATCATAATTATGTTATTAATATGAAATTTAAAATATATCACAATCCAAGATGCGGCAAAAGTCGTGACGCTCTCAAATATCTGCATCAAAAAGAAATTGAAACAGAAATCATACTTTATCTTCAGAATACTCCAACATTTGAAGAGCTGAAAGATGTCATCTGCAAACTTAAGCTTAAACCGATTGATTTAATAAGAAAACAGGAAAAAGTTTTTACTGAATCATTTTCGAACCTGAATTTGTCGGATGAAGATTGGATACATGCTATGGTAGCCAACCCGATTCTTATTGAGAGGCCTGTTATTATTTCAGATAATGAAGCTGTTATCGGAAGACCTAAAGAAAGAATTGAAGAACTTTTACACAAAAACAAAGAATAAAAAAAACCACCAGTTTTAGCTGGTGGTTTTTTTATCACAAAATTACAATAAAGTATTTTTGGCTCTGAATTTAGTTTCTTCCTCTGTAATTACCACGGTCTCCACCTCCTCTGTTATCGTCTCTTCTAAAACCACCACGGTTACCACCACTGTTAAAACCTCCACCACGTGGACGCTCTTCTCTTGGTTCAGCTTTTTTAACTACGATGACGCTTTTGTCATACTCGCATCCATCCAGTCCGTCGATTGCTTTCTGAGCTTCTTCATCATTGCTCATTTCTACGAATCCAAATCTTTTTGATTCGCCTGTAAATTTGTCTTTGATTACATTTGCAGATACGACTTCGCCGTATTCTTCAAATAGTTCCTTTAAGTCGTCTCCGGAGACACCTGAGCTCAACTTTGCTACGAAAATATTCATGTTTGAAATAAATAAAAAAATTAAAAAATAAAAAATAATAACTAAACTTATCGGAACTAAAGTATAAATTTTTGATATGCAAACACATCTCAAAAGATACTTAATTACAATGAGTGCGCAAATGTAAATTAAATAATTGAACAATAGCTCATTTTATATAAAAAATTAAAATAAAACGTACTTTTTCTTCAAATAAGTGCAATTTTTATCATTTTATCAGGGAAAATGTCAAAAAAAAATTTTCTGAAAAATAAAAAATATAAAATCTTGTCTCCTTAAATATGTATTGAAACTATCAAAAATGGATTAAAATGAAAATATTTATTTTTAAAGAGAATTCTATACAATTATATTTAAAATTCATTATGATTAAAATGAACCACTAAATAATTTTTCTCAATCTCAACTTTGCAGAGAACCTATTCCACTTTGTGCCGTCATGCTGGTAGCAATATGAAATTAATAAAGACTAAATCCAAATAATAAAAATGCCAGAGAAACTCAATATATTTCTAATTTATCCTTATTATAAATACCTTATTTAAGGTCAAAAAATCCCGGTTTGTATTGTGATTTCAGTATCTTAACGCATTATTTTATTTTTCAATATTAAAACTATTTTTATATGTTAGACAAAAAAGCAGACCTGGCAGGACCAGGAATAAGTACGTATGAAGAAGTAAGCAAAATTCTTCCTGAAAACTATCATGCTCTTTTACCTCCTTTGAAAAGGATGGAAGCATTATATGCTATTAAAGACTATATAGAAAGTGGTATGGCTAAAGAGCTGAATCTCCAGATGGTTCAGGTTCCATTGATAGTAAGAAAAGACAGTGGGGTCAATGATTACCTGGACAGGGATGGTTCAAGAACCCCGATTGATTTTCCGGCAGGACTGGGCCTTCCAAAAAGAATTGAAAGCCAGGTGGTTCAGGCCGCAACTAAATGGAAAAGGATGGCACTTGCTCAATTCGATTGTGCTGTTGGACAAGGAATCAATACAGATATGAGAGCAGTGCGCAAAGATTATTTCCTTGATCATGACCACAGCAGCTATGTAGATCAGTGGGACTGGGAAAAGAGAATTACTGCTGAAGACAGAAATCTCGATTACCTTAAGGATACAGTTAAAAAAATCTGGAAAGTTATCTATGGGGCAAGCCAAATGGTGAAAAGCAAATATCCGGAATTGAATGATCCCAGATATCCGGATATTCCTGAGGAATTAAAATTCTTTCATGCTGAAGAAATTCTTGAGATGTACCCCGACCTTCCAAGAAAGCAACGTGAGTCAAAGCTGATACAGCAATATCCTGCAGTATTTATTATCGGTATAGGATCGGTATTAAAAGATGGATATCCCCACGAAATGAGGGCTGCAGACTATGATGACTGGGTGACTCCTACAATTGTTAAAAACGGAGAACAATTCTATGGGCTGAATGGTGATATACTTGTATGGAATCCCGTTACAAAAAGAAGACATGAGTTGTCATCAATGGGAATCAGGGTTACAAAAGATACTATGGTTCAGCAACTTAAGATATCCGGACAGGAAGATTTCCTCAATTTACCATATCACCAGGCAATCCTGAATGATAAAATTCCATTGAGCATTGGTGGAGGAATTGGTCAGGCAAGAACATACATGTATCTGCTCAGGACTGCCCATTTAGGAGAGGTTACTGTAACTATATGGCCTGATGAACTTAAAAAGATATGTAAAGAAAAGAATATTCATGTACTTGAATAGTAACTGAGGTTTATAATTACTTTTAAGGTGTCTTTTAAAGCTAATTTTTAATATGTTTTGAGACACCTTTTTTTTATATGAAAATCAACTGATACATCATGTTATTCTTCCAGCAGTGGCAGATAATTCATTCTCAGGAAGATCTGTGCAACTGTTTTAACATCTTTTTCACAATATCTGACAATTCGCTCCAGATCACCGGTTTCCCAGTAAACCTGCCCCACCATACTTCCGTCGATGTCATCTTTTGGTGATTTTATGCCGAGTATGGTTGCAAGCAGAGCCAGTGAAGTGTAATTTTTATAATCACCGAATTTCCACATCTCCATAGTATCTGTGATATGCTGGACTTCCCAGGGTTTTTTCCCTGCGATATTTAACAATTCCGGCAGTTTGATCTCATTGATGACCATCCTTCTGGAGAGGAAGGGGATATCGAATTCCTTTATGTTGTGTCCGCATATCCTGAACTTCTCAGGTTTGTCGAATTTATTATTTAGCAGTTCTGCAAATTCAGACAATAACTTCTTTTCATCATCACCGTAGAATGATTTGATCCTGATCTCATTTTTATCGTTCTTTGTGTAAATAAAACCTATTGAAATGCAAATAACCTTTGCAAATTCAGCATATATCCCTGCTTTGTTTTTATAAATTTCAGATACGTCGGTTTCAGATACTCCTTCTTCCTTAATCCAGTATTTGCTTTTATTCTTCCAGAATTCCTGCATTTCAGAGGGTAATTCATCAAATACTTTATTTTCAGAAACTGTTTCAATGTCTATAAATAGTATATTGCTGAGATTCATGATCAGTTTTTTTTGTAAAAATAAAAAAGCATACTGAAATATTTTATTATTATTCATTTTTTTATACTAAGAAAATGATTTAATGAATGAATTGTTTACTATTTCAAATAATCCAATTGTGATGGAATCATTAAAAATGCAGGGTTATCATACCTAAAATAATTTGAGTATTTAAAAGGCATGTAAATGAATTTTAAATTTTAAATTTTACATTCACCCCTATAATATCTCCCCTCAAATATATTACCATCTGCAATTATTTTCGTACTTTTATTGCTCATTTTGAAAGTTGAATTTAATTCAGATAAAATTAAGCAATATGAGATTCTTAAAAAACATTGTTTCTGTTTTACTACTATTTATTTACGTTGGCATACTGGTTCTGCATTTTTTCCTGCAATCAACAAAGCCGGTTTATAAAGGAGAAATAATTCTTAAAGGGCTTTCAAATGAAGTTAAGGTTTACTACGACGATTATGGTATACCTCATATTTATGCCTCAAATGAAGAAGATGCTTATTTTGCGCTGGGATATGTATATGCCCAGGACAGGTTATTCCAGACCCAGTTTTTTAAGCTCATTGCAGCAGGCCGGCTTGCAGAATTCCTTGGAGAAGATCTCATAAACATCGATAAGTATATGAGGGCTTTGGGGCTCAGGAAAGCAGGAATACGTTCATCAGCAAAATTCATGTCAGGTAATGAAAAACAATATCAAAAAAGTTTCAACGCTTACCTTAAAGGCTTCAATACTTTTGTCAGAACCGGCAATTTACCGGTTGAGTACAAAATACTTGGTATGCCAAGGGAAGAACTCACTGCAGAAGATAGTTATTCAATAGTAAATTTTGTAGCTTTCGGATTTGCAATGTCGGTAATGCAGGAGTCAATAACTTCTTATATTCAATCCAGGTTTGGTGAGAATTATCTTGATGATTTTTATTTCGGAGAAAAAAAACAGGATCAATTCTCCTCGGTCAAAGCTGATACAAATGTAATAAAAGCTGATCTCAGTTTTAAATCAGATATTCTAAAAACCATGGATCAATTGGTATAAAAGTTTGGGATGGAAGCAATGCCTGGGTGATCGGCAGCAAAAAATCAAAATCGGGAAAAGTAATATTAGCTAATGATACACATTTTGCTTTCTCTCAGCCGGGAGCCTGGTATGAAGCCGAAATTTCATATCCGGGTTATAATTTTTACGGTTTATATCTGCCGGGAGTTCCTTTCCCAATTATAGGTCATAACCAGGATTATGGATGGGGCTTAACAATATTTCCTGTTGACAATTCGAATTACTATACAGAAACACTGAATGAGGATAAAAGCAAAGTCAAGTACAAAAATAAATGGGTTGATATTAAAATCAAGAGGGAAAGCATTAAAGTAAAAGGGTAAAAAGAGTGTAATGTTTGAGATCAGAGAGACTCCTCATGGACCATTGATGAATGAATTTGATGAAAAAATGAAGGACATGCTAAAGGAAAACATTTCGCTATGGTGGGTCCTTCAAAAATCTGAAACCCCAACAATGGAAGCGATTTACAATATGTCGAGAGCCAAAAGTCTGAAAGAATTTGAATTACAGTTGCCAAATATAGATATTCTAGGCATTTATGTAATGTATGGTGACAAAAAAGACAATTTCGTGTACTGGGGTTGTGGTAAAATACCCTATTACAATAAAAAAATAAATCCATTTGTCCTTCTTAATGGTTCAAACGGAGAAATGGAAGTTGACAGTTTTTATCCGTTTTCAAAAAATCCCAGGAATTTCAACCCTGAATCCGGATTTGTAGCTACAGCCAACAACGATCCTGTTCTTTCGGGAAGTACTTATTATCCGGGACATTATTTGCCGACCAACAGGATAAATATTATAAATAAATCCCTGTCAGGAAAAGAAATGTGGGGCACAGAAGATGTCAAAAATTTGCAGCTGAGTCAGTATTCGGGAAGAGATTTTCAGTTAAAAACCCTCATTTGCAATGAAATAAAAAATGCACCGGAGCTCCTGAAGGATGAGTATGTAAAAAAATGTTTCGAGATACTGGATAGCTGGGATGGAGAATACACGAAGGAGTCAAATGCTTCAATGATTTTTGCAAAATTGATGTACTTTATTAATAAGAATACTATCGGTGATGAATTGCCCGGATTGCTTTTTGAGCATGCGAGCAAATCTTATCTTCTTTTTGCAAGTATTCAGAAATTGTACAATAATGAAACTTCTCCATGGTGGGATAATATTTCGACAAAAGACAGGAAAGAGACAAGAGATAGTATTTTTGTCAAATCATTCATCGAAACTGCCAATACTCTGAGAGAAGAATGGGGTGCAGATACTGACGAGTGGAAATGGGAAAATGCACACCAGCTTACTGTTCCGCATCCATTTGGACAAAATAAGTTACTGGCACGATTTTTTAACGTCGGACCATTCAAAATGCCTTCCTGCCAGGGATGTGTCAATAAAATGGAATATGCCTTTACCAATGATAAAATACATAAAATAATCGGAGGTCCTGCAATGAGAAATATTATTGACTTTGCAGATGCAACAAAAGCAGAAGGAGTACTGCCAACAGGACAATCCGGCAACATCATGAGTCCTCATTACAAGGATCAGTCCACATTATTTATTAATGGAATTTACAGGAAAATGATCTTTAATGATCCTGAAATTGTTAAAGTTGATAACGTTTTATCATTAATTCCTAAAAAATAGCAAAATATGATCGCAATATTATCTCCTGCGAAGAGAATGGAAGCAAAAACAGCATCATCAGAATATACTCTTCCACAATTTCTGGATGAAGCTGTCCTAATAATGAGTAAACTCAAATCTCTCAAAGTTTCTCAACTTCAGAAACTGATGGATATAAGCCCTAAAATTGCTGACCAGAATATGCAGAGAAATTTCGATTTTTCCCGTGAACATAATTCTGACAATTCAACTCAGGCTTTTTTCGCTTATAAGGGTGATGTATATATAGGCCTGGAACCTCAACAATTTGACAGGACAGACCTTGATTTTGCCCACAAACATATAAGGATAATTTCAGGTTTGTATGGTGTTTTGCGGCCACTTGACCTGATTCATGAATACAGGCTTGAAATGGGAATAAAATTAAAACTTGGAAGGAAAAAAGATCTTTATGAATTCTGGAAAGAACCCCTGACTCAATTTCTAAAATCATCACTCGATGAAAGCGGATCGAACATACTTGTCAATACAGCTTCAGATGAATATTTTAATGTTTTTGACCTAAAAAAACTTAAAGCAGAGGTGCTGAAAATCCAGTTCCGTGAATACAAAGATGAAAAATTGCAGTTTGTAAGTTTTAATACCAAAAAAGCCCGGGGAGCGATGGCAAGGTATATAATTAAAAATAAAATAACAGAACCTGACAGTATTAAAGGCTTTGATTATGAAGGATATTATTTTGATGATAAGAATTCAAATGATCAGCAATTCTGGTTTGTGAGGTAATGCTTTCCGGATTTTGAAAACAATAATGCTTTAAAAAGTGACCCCGGAAGGATTATCTGTGATGATCCTTGTGGGGTCCGAAGTCAAAATCATTGCAAAGCTTTTTTTAAAGCTTTGCAGCAAATAAACAAAATGCTTCAAAAAATAAATTTTTTTCGCATTTTGATTTATTTCCTGAATTTGCAATGATTCATTAGTGACCCCGGAAGGATTCGAACCCTCAACCCTCAGAGCCGAAATCTGATGCTCTATCCAATTGAACTACGGGGCCAGATCTTTTTTACAAAGATGCAAAGTTAATCAGAAAATAATTATATTCAAAATTTACGTATAAGTAATTGCTGGAGGTTGATGTTAACAGGGTAACAAGGGGAAAAGGTAATGACTTAAATGAAAAATATAAAATGAAAAATCTAAAATGTAAAATAATCTTGATGGTTATCGGTAAAAAAAATGAAAACCTGTCTATCAAATGAAGCAACAAAAATTAAAAATTTACAATTTACAATTTACAATTAATTCCTCCACATCATCTATCAGCATTTTTGCCAGGGCATTTGCTCTGTCTTCACTTTTGCTTTCAGAATAGACTCTCAATATAGGTTCTGTATTTGATTTTCTAAGTTGCACCCAACCGTCAGCAAAATCAATCTTCAAACCATCTTCGGTATTTATTTCCTCTTTAGTATACTTTGCAACGATCTTTTCTAAAATCCTTTCAGGAGCTATGTTTTGTGGGATGCTGATCTTATTCTTACTGATCACATATTCGGGATATGTTTTTTTAAGTTGTTTCAAGGAAATATTACGTTCAGCCAAAAGTGATAAGACCAGGGCTACACCTGCCAAAGCATCGCGACCATAGTGAAGATCGGGCAAAATAACGCCACCATTTCCTTCTCCACCGATCACGGCTCCGACTGCTTTCATTTTTTCGACAACATTTACCTCACCTACTTTAGACGGAAAATAATTTCCACCATGTTTTTCTGTAATTTCCTTCAGTGCACGGGATGAAGAAAGGTTTGAAACCGTATTGCCGGATTTTTTTCCAAGAATAAAATCTGCCGCAGCCACAAGAGTATATTCTTCACCAAACATAGATCCATCTTCACATACAAATGCGAGTCTGTCGACATCCGGATCAACTGCAATACCAAGATCTGCCTTATTTTTTATAACAGCTATAGAGAGTTCTGACAGATGTTCAGGCAACGGTTCAGGGTTGTGGGCAAAATTACCCGTTATTGAATTATTAATTGATGTCACATGACATCCCAGTTTCTCAAGCAAAGGTACTATTGATATTGCCCCGGTACTGTTAATACAGTCTATAACTACATTAAATTTTTTATTTCTGATCTCATTTTTAAGGACATATGGCAAACTGAGTATTTTACTGATATGAACATCAATCATTTCAGTATTGATTTCATAGTTGCCGATATCTTCAAGACTGGCAAATTCAGCTTTACCAGATTTAATATAGTCGAGAACTAAATTTCCTGTAGCTTCAGCGATGAAATCGCCATTATGATCAAGGAATTTCAAAGCATTCCATTCCCTTGGATTATGACTTGCAGTGATTATTATACCAGCCCCGGCTCCAAGTGCTTTTACTGCAATCTCAACAGTGGGTGTTGTAGACAGTCCTACATCAACAACATCAATACCCATGCTCATAAGTGTGCTGACAACCAGAGCATTGACGAGTTCACCTGTCATCCTACCATCCCGTCCTACAATGATTTTTTTCGGCACATCTGATTCATTTATGATCTGTGCATAAGCAGCAGTACATTCAACAATATCGACAGGAGTGAAAGCAGCACCGGGTCTTCCCCCTGTTGTTCCCCTGATACCGGAGATGGATTTTATTAGTGTCATTTAGTAAGTTGATAAATCAATTCTTAAAAAAATGCAAAGGTAAAGTAAATATTTAAAATTCAAAAATCCTGATCCAATTACTCATTTTTAACAAGTTCTGTTTACCTTTGCAAAAATTTTCAAAAATGGGGAAGATAATTGCTATTGCAAATCAGAAAGGAGGAGTAGGAAAAACAACTACTGCTATTAACCTGGCAGCTTCTCTTGCAATTCTGGATAAACGAACGCTGCTGATCGATGCTGATCCGCAATCTAATGCAACATCGGGTCTGGGAAAAAAGGATGATGAGATAAAATTTACGCTTTATGATGCAATGACAGGTGATGTTGCAATTGAAGAGACAGTATTAAAAACTGAAATTGACAAACTCGACCTTATCCCTTCATCCATTGATCTGGTAGGTGCAGAGATTGAACTCGTCAATTTACCTGACAGGGAATATGTTATCAAAAAAGCTATCAGTTCCATTATCAATAATTATGATTATATTCTGATTGACTGTCTGCCATCGCTTGGCATTCTGACAGTCAACTCGCTGGTAGCAGCTGATTCAGTCATCATTCCTGTCCAAAGTGAATTTTATTCTCTTGAGGGTCTTGGAAAATTAAAAGATACTATAAACAGCATCACACAGTCTTTCAACCCAAAACTAACGATCGAAGGAATTCTGATCACGATGTACGATAAAAGGCTGAGGTTAGCTCAAATGGTAGCTGAAAGTGTAAGGGACATAGTAAAAGACAAGATATTCGATACAATCATTAACCGCAATTCAAAACTTAATGAAGCTCCTATGGTAGGAAAACCTGTAATCCTTTACGATGCTACTGCTATGGGATCAACTAATTATCTCAACCTGGCTTATGAGATCCTTGCCCAAAATAATGATAAACTTTAAAGATGACAAAAAAAGAAGAACTGCATAAAGGTCTTAAATCCCTGCTTAAAGACATAGAAAAGAAAAGTAGTGTCGAAAAAACTGATGTTGTAAAAAAGCTCAGCCATACAGTCGCTATGCTTTCAATTGACAAAATAGAATTTAACCCATTTCAGCCAAGAAATTATTTTGACGAAGTGGAATTAAATGAACTTGCCGAATCCATCAGAACACTTGGTCTTATTCAGCCGGTAACAGTAAGAAGCGTAGGTGGTGAATTTTACCAGCTCATTTCCGGTGAACGAAGATTACGGGCAAGTAAGATGGCAGGTTTAAAGGAAATACCCGCTTATATTCGTATAGCTGATGATCAGGCAATGATAGAAATGGCTTTGGTAGAAAATATACAGCGAACAGATCTTAACAGCCTGGAAATAGCATTCGCCTATCAGAGGCTGATTGATGAATGCATACTTACTCACGACAAGGTAGCAGAGCGTGTCGGAAAGAACAGAAGTACTGTCACAAATTATCTGAGGTTGCTAAAGCTGCCTCCAACAATTCAGAACGGCATCAAAAAAGACATTATCACAATGGGACATGCCAGAGCTCTGGCAGGAGTTGAAGATCCTTTTGTTCAGTTAAAACTGTATAATGAAGTTGTTTCACAGGAATTGTCAGTCAGGTCACTTGAATCCAGAATTTTAAGTTTAAATACAAAAAAAGAAACAAAGATACCTGCAAATAAAGATCCAAATGTGCTGGCAGTTCAGAAAAAGATGGAGGAATTTTTTGGATCAAAGATAGAGATTCAAAGGAATGAACAGGGAAAGGGACATTTCGTTGTCAAATTCAATTCTGATGAAAATTTTAATGACATTCTGGAAAAGCTTGGGATCATATAGTTTTATCAGATTTTTATCAAGTAAATAACTCAAATTAAAAATAAAATTTCATCTGTTCGTTATTTAATAAAACCATTTGTTCTTAGTTATTTTGATTAACAATATGATGTTTTAGTATTTTATGGTAAATATTCCAGAATTTAAAGCAAAGCTATTCCTGAAAAACCTGAAAAACATCTTTTTCATTTTACAGCTGCTTTTATTTTTCATGTTGACAGGAATATTAAGAAGTCAAAACATACCGTTTCCTGATACAATTAAAGTTGATAGCACAGAAGCTGAAATTAAGGGACTGTTCGACAAAGAAAACAGGAAAACATTCAAGATCATTTTTTCAGGCAAACCAGCTAAAGCAGCACTTTTTTCGCTTGTTATACCAGGTGGTGGACAGGCATATAACAGGAAATACTGGAAGGTTCCGATTGCCTGGGGATTGGTTGGATTTTTTGGATATCATGCTATTCAATCCAGAAATACGTACAAAGAAATGGATAATGCTTACAGATGCATGCTGAGAGGTGAAAACTGTTCATATGAGAACATTACAGATGCTATTACCCTCAGACCATATAGGGATCAGGCCAGAAATACCAACGAAAGAAACTGGGTAACTTTTTCAGCAGTCTATCTTATACAGGTACTGGAAGCATATATTGACAGGCATCTGATCGACTTCGATCTGAATGAAAACCTTGCTTTCAAATCGACAATTTCTCCTGATTTCGCTGCTATAGGCCTGACTATGCTATTCAATAAAAAATCATCTGCCCAAAAAAAACTATACGATTTTTAGCTTTTTTCCTTTATTGTTGCAGCATTACACTTTATATTTTCATCTTTCCCCATATAAATTAGAAATTTACTTGATATATTTTTATAGCTGTAGTATTTGAATTTCTGTAATTTAATTTTACTTTTATGAAATATTTTAAACACTTATTCTATTTTTCCGCAATAACACATTGATTTATAATTACAAATCCTATAACAAAAAGCAAATAATAATTACTTTTGGAACAGAAAACTTAGTAATCAAAAAATTTAAAAAATGCGATTAACAACAATTATTTTTCTGAGTTTAATCTTCCAGGTTATAACTCTCAAGGCACAGAAATATGAGGATTATATTGGTGCCGGACATTCCAGGGATATAAAAGTTATATCCAGCAGTTCAAGGTCTGAATATCCATTGGATTTTGTAGCCGGACCGGAATCAACTGTCAATGGTGCAGGAATGGATGCTGCCCAAATGGAAGCTTCAAGATTATTGACTCAGGCTACATTGGGTGCCGATATGAAAACAATCAAATCGGTAGCTAAAACAGGTATTGAACCATGGATTGATGACCAGCTCGAAAAACCTGCCACTGTTTATCTTGAACAGGTACGTGATCTTTTTAATGTGACCAATCAATGGAGACTTAATCATGGAAGTGATTCTACTGATCTCGATGAAAGAGCTAACTGGTCTCATTTTATGTATGCCTGGTGGGAAAACAATATGTTCAATGAAGATCTTCTGAGGCAAAGAATTGCCCTTGCTTTGAGCGAAATTCTTGTGACTTCGGTTGAAACGGATCTGAGCGCTTTTGGAGAAGGTGTAGCATCTTATTATGATATTTTTTCGAAAAATGCATTTGGGAATTATAGGGAAATACTAAAACAGGTAGCATATCATCCTGCTATGGGTTTTTATCTGAGCCATCTGAATAATCCCCGTACCATCCCTTCCGAAAATATTCATCCGGATGAAAACTTTGCCCGTGAGATAATGCAGCTTTTCACAATAGGGCTCTATGAACTGAATAATGACGGTTCCAGGAAAACAGATGCAAACGGTCAGTTCATTCCAACTTACAATAATGATAATATCAAAGAAATGGCTAAAATTTTTACCGGTTTAGGTCCTGGTGCCATTGTACCAAATGAATGGGTATCTGAACCTGACTTCGGATATAATATTTGGTTAACAGATATGACAAAACCTATGAAAATGTATCCTGATTGGCATGAACCAGGAATCAAAACCCTCCTGAACGGATATATAATTCCGGCGGGTAATTCCGGAGATAAAGATATAGAACTGGCTATTGACCATTTATTCAATCACCCTAATGTCGGACCATTTATTTGCAGACAATTGATCCAGAGACTCATAAAATCCAATCCTTCCCCTCAATATATTGATCGGATAGCTTCAGTATTCAATAACAATGGTAATGGTGTAAGGGGTGACCTTAAATCCGTTATAAAATCTATATTGACAGATAGTGAAGCAAGAGACTGCGATGCAATCAATGACCCTTCAAATGGAAAACTTAAGGAACCATTATTGAGATTTACTCAATTTGCCAGGGCGATTGAAAAGGATCAGGCATATGGAAACTACTGGAATATTGGTTATTCCTTCTGGAGGGAAACAGGACAAATGATCATGTCATCACCTTCAGTATTCAATTTTTTCCTTCCTTCTCATCAGCCAAACGGGCCACTTGCTGATGCCGGCCTCGTCGGACCTGAATTTCAGATCCACAATACAAAAACAAGCGTTGGATACATGAATATGGTATATAACTGGACCAGATGGGAAGTTCTTTTCGAAAACTGGCTTGATGAAAATCCAAATGTCAGCACTGATTTTTATAAACTTGAACCATTAGCAAGGAACCCGGAAGTTTTGTTAAATTATTTTGATGTTCTTTTTACTTATGGTATGCTTACAAATGATACAAGAATGATCATAAAAGAGACCTGCAATGAACTCATTTATAATGATTTTAAACATAGCAGAGCATCACTTGCCACATACCTGATGCTGATATCTCCTGACTTCAATATTCAAAAATGATTTTAAAAAATACATAGAACTTATAAGAGCATTAAAATTGTAGCTTAAAAAACAAGAAAATGAACAAACACAATATATCAAGAAGAAATTTTATTAAAAATGTCGGCAAAGCCGGCATAGGTGCCGGACTTTTATCTCCATTTTTCGGATATAAATCACTGGCTTATCCATCTTTTCTAAATAATATTTTAAGTGATGATTATAAAGTGCTGGTATGTTTTTTTCAGTCCGGTGGAAATGATTCTTTCAACATGTTAATTCCCGGCGGCAATGAATACAATCAGTATAGTCAGACAAGGTCAAACCTTGCAATTCCTCAAAGTGAGCTATTAACAATAAATCCTGTGAATACCGGGAACAGACAATTTGGGCTACACCCGGCTATGTCTGAAATTCAAAGCCTTTTCAATAACGGAAATCTTGCCTTTATATCAAATATCGGAACTTTAATCCAACCCTCAACAGCAGATCAGGTAAGAAATGATTCTGTGCCTGTACCATTAGGCCTTTTTTCACACTCTGACCAGCAGCAGGAATGGATGACCGGGAAACCTCATGAAAGGGATATCAGAGGCTGGGGCGGAAAAGTAGCTGATCAGTTAAACAGCCTGAACCCGCAGAATTCATTATCAATGAATGTATCACTTTCCGGGACAAATATTTTCCAGACTGGTAACGACACAATTGAGTTTTCTATTGGTTATGATGAAAATGAAGTGGGAATAACAGGATATGAATCAGAAAGCTGGGATGGTTTTGATGAGGCAATGACTAAAGGAATTGACCGGATGCTCGATCAAAATCATACAGACCCATTTAAAAAAACATATATTGATGTGATAAGACAATCCAGGAATGCCATCAGAATTTATAAAAATGCAATGGAGCAAACTGCTGATCTGACAACAGAGTTTTCAGAGAATAATGTGTCAAGAGCATTCAGAACCGTATCAAAACTTATTAAAGCCAATAGTATACTTGGATTTAAAAGACAGATATATTTTATTGAATATGGTACCTGGGATCATCATGATGAATTACTTGGAAACCAAAATGAAATGCTTAGAAATGTAAGCATCGCTTTTGGAGAATTCAATAATGCAATGAAAGAACTGAACATGGATGAAAAAGTGACTCTTTTCAGTATGTCAGAATTTTCAAGAACTCTGACTTCAAACGGGAACGGCACAGATCATGCATGGGGCGGAAATGTTATGGTGATGGGCGGGTCTGTAAAAGGCAAAAAGATCTACGGAGACTACCCTACCCTTGATCTTGGGAATGAACTTATGCTATGGGATGGTGTACTTGTACCAACACTTTCAACCGATGAGTATTTTACAGAATTATCACAATGGTTTGGTATCCAAAATAATATGATACCTGCACTATTTCCCAATATAAATAATTTTTATAACCTCAATTCAGGCCAGGCACCAATAGGATTTATGAATTTTTAAATAATACAATTCAAAGCTTAAGATATGAAATATTTACTTTTAATTATACTGTTTACTTCAGTTATAACTGACACCAATTCACAATGCTTCCCCGACCGTCACAATACAAGCTGGTTTGATGCCTGGGTCTCATGTGAATCCAGTCAGAACCCAAATTCCATCAGAGGCAAATCTCACTGGATACTTTATGACTTTGGACATATTTATAAACTTGAAAACCTCCATGTATGGAATATTAATGACCCTGATAAGTTGGATGACGGATTAAAGAATGTTGTTATTGACTATTCTCCCGATGGAAATACATGGGTGGAATCAGGAAATGCAGTATTTCCCAAAGCGAATGGGTCAAGTACTTATCAGGGAAGCGACATACTTGATTTCAATGGTATTAAAGCCAGATATATGCTAATTACAGCAAAAGACAATTATGGTGGAAATTGTTTTGGATTCAGTGAACTGAGGATAGGAGTTTCACCAATAACAGGCACAGAACTTGTAAATTTTGACTTTGATTGTGATGAGAAAAATGGTCACACTGAAATTTCATGGACACTGACAAATGAAAGCAAAACAATTGCTTTTGATATTGAAAGAAGCTATGACGGTGAATCATGGAGTGTTATCAACAGTACAGGCAATTTCGCGGTAAAAGAAGGTACAAACAAATATTCATTTACTGACAAGTCAGACAAAGATGCGTTCTACAGGGTAAAAATTATTGAGAGTAGTGGCAAAACAGCATTTTCAGATCCAAGTTACTGTTCCAAAGGAAATCTTAATCTTAAAGCATATCCCAATCCCTTTTCAGATGACCTCAAAATAGAAATATTTTCACAGAACGAAGGTTTGATCAGGTATAAATTAACTGATATACTGGGAAGAATCATAAAATCAGGGAGTATCGATACAGATTCGTCAATTCATATTCTCGATTTAAATAACCTGAACATAAACCCCGGTAACTATTTCCTTGAAGTAAATCAGGGTGACAAAAACGGACAGATAAAGATCTTAAAGATGGATTCGTACAAAAATTAGAGCAATTTGTCTTGTTTTTAAAAAATACAGTAATCCTGAGATTAAAAATCAACAAAAAAAACATATTTTTGATGTGAAATGCGTTAACTTCAATAAGATTAACGTTCTTTATAATTATTATTTAAACTGTATTATATCAACTGACAAAAAGTGCATGGACTGAGTTTGAGATCATTATCACACATATCTTTTTTAGTATGTTTCCGGTCAGTTCTGGTTGCAATTATACTTTTCCTGGTCTCAAATGCCGGTTTTTCATATGACAACAGGTATCAGTACTTAAATTCCGGAAAAAAAATAGAGGTCCCATTCAGTTATTACAATGGATTAATTCAGTTGAATGTTAAATTAAATGGTATACCTCTTAACTTTATTTATGATACAGGGGCTGAACATTCAATACTGACAAACAGAGAAGTAGCAATTATACTTGACTTACGGATAGTCAAGGAAATAGATGTTTTTGGAGCAGATCTCGTAAAACAAATGACAGCTTATATAACTGAACCATTGACTATTGAACTATTTGACACAAAGATCATCAAGCAAAAAATAACTGATGAAAAGAAAATAAAATTTGTTGAAGAAGTCGATGTAAGAACAGAAGAAGTTGAGTATTTTACTAAATTCGAACCTATATTAATCCTTGAAAGGGATATTTTTAAAGAAGATGCTTTTTCGAGTACTATTTCTGGTATACTCGGTGCTTCATTTTTTTCAAATATGATGGTGGAAATAGATTACAGACAACAGGTGTTAACATTATACCCTTATGGTGTACAACCAAAACTTAAGGGATTTACTGAATTACCTGTTAATTTCAATGGGCATAAGCCGGTATTAAACAGTCTGCTTAAGATAAATCAGGATGATGATACTGTTAGTGCAAAATTACTTATTGATACAGGTTGTTCCATCCCTCTTTTGCTCCTGGAGAATATAGATACAAAATTTCACCTTCCTTCAAAAACTGTGAACGGACAGATAGGTATAGGGTTGGGAGGAGATCTCACCGGATGGATTGGACTTACTAATTTAATGCAAATCGAAAAATACACTTTCAGCAATCTGGTCACGAAATTTCAGGATACCGATTCAATGTCAAATATCAAATCCAATACTTTAAGGGATGGATTGATAGGCAATGAGATCCTTAACAGATTTACCCTGCTGATTGATAACATCGACAAAAAAGTGTACATCAAACCAAACAGAAATATCTCTCAGCCAATAAAATATGACAAAAGCGGTCTGACACTTTTTGCATCAGGAAAGAATCTTGATGACTTTTATGTCAAACATGTTATTCCCGGTTCTCCGGCTGATATTGCTGGACTTAAACCAGAAGATAAAATAATCAGAATTCAAAACTTATCATACAGATTTTGGTCTCTGAACAGTATTATCAGATTGCTCAGGAGCAAAGACAATAGAGAGATAAGAATAAAGGTAGTCAGACCCGGAGAGAAAATTAGCTTCAGATTCAGACTTAAGGATATGTTCAAATGATGATTACATTTTTTCGAGGCAAATCTTAGCTGCAATTTTTAAGCCATCCAATGTCAGATTTGGTTCCACATGATCTATTTCTCCTATATGCGGATAGATAATTGAAGATAATCCACCAGTTGCTATTATAGTGAAGTTCATGTCAAGGTGGTTTTTAATAACCTTTATCATATACTTGATAAGTCCAACATAACCTATTAGTACTCCGTTTTGTATAGCTTCAATAGTATTTCTTCCAATCGGATTTTTAGGAAATTCAATTTCAACCACAGGCAGTTGTGATGTACGTGACATCAGATTTTCAATGGCAATTTTAATCCCCGGTGCAATGTTAACACCAATGATTTCTCCATCACAATCCACCACTGTAAATGTCAAAGCTGTACCAAAATCAATAATAATAATATTGTCCCTGTATTTACTTAGGGCAGCAAGAGAATTACTTACGATATCAGTGCCTATTTCTGTTGGATTGACGATCACCAGGGGTAATTTATTGTAAATATTCCTGTCAAGAACCACGACAGGAGACGGATTTAGCGTCTGCAACAGCTCTATGAAAGGTTCCTTGAGTTCCGGAACCACAGTACTGAAACTTTTATATTCTATTTCTGCAGGATCTATACCTGCTTCCCATAAATATTCATTGACAATTATACTGTAATGTAAAACAGACTCATTCTTTAATGTTTCTATTCTCCAGATGTTTCTCCAGGTTCTGTCAAAAATCCCTAGTACAACGTTAGTGTTTCCTATGTCGCAAACAAGCACCATGATGATTTAATTTAATTATTGCCCAATAATTTTCTTTTGAAATAAAAATAAGTTTCCTTTTGTGATTGTATACCAATCTCATCATTTACTATGTAATTATTTGTCTTTTTATGATCAAGACTTCTTGCCTTTATATTGTCTTTCCACTGTAGTTCAATAATATCCTTCACAATTTTTTTTAGAGTCGGGTCAATGATTGGAAAAGCTATTTCAATCCGTCTGTATAAATTTCTTTCCATCCAGTCGGCAGAAGAAAAATAGACTTTCTCTTTTCCATTGTTTCCAAATATAAATACCCTGGAATGTTCAAGATACCTGTCCAGAATACTGATTGTGGAGATGTTTTCGCTGACACCTTTCATTCCGGAAACCAATGAACAAATACCTCTGATAATCATTTTTATTTCTACTCCGGCTTTACTGGCTTCATATAACAGATTGATGATCTCCGGTTCCTGTATACTGTTCATCTTCAAAATGATATATGCCTTCTTTCCTGCTTTTGCAATTTCGATTTCATTTCTTACAAATTCAATAAATTTCTGCCTCATGTTAAACTGTCCGACAAGCAGGTAGCGAAATTCACTTTTTGGCAAGGTTTTATTTTCAAGATATGAAAACACTCTCTGGGCTTCATTTGTAAGTCTTTTATCGGTCGTAAAAAGTCCGAAATCTGAATAAATCCTGGCAGTACCTTCATGAAAATTGCCTGTACTGAAATATCCAAATTTTTCAAAGCCATTATCTGTTCTTCTGATTACAAGAGCCATTTTTGCATGGACTTTTATACCCGGAAAACTATACATGACATTAACGCCTGATTTCTCCAGTTCATTACCCCATTTAAGATTGGCTTCTTCATCAAACCTGGCTTTAAGTTCAATAAAGGCAGTAACGTTTTTTCCATTTTTTACAGCAAATTTCAATGCTTCCATGATCCTTGATTCACTTGCCACCCTGTATTGGACAATCTTAATATGAGTCACTTCCTGATCGATGGCTGCATCTTCAAAAAACCTTACAACTGACTCAAAACTTACGTATGGAAAATTCAGGAGAAAATCCTTACCTCTTAACTTATTAAAGATCAGCGATTCATTTTCAATAATACTGAATGGTAGTGGCTTATATGACTGAATCTTTAAATGATCTTTGCCAAAATCAGGAAACTGGAAAAAATCAAAATTATTATGATAACGGCCTTCAGGCATAATGTCCATCTCATCAAGATGAAATACATTCATAAGGTATTGCAAAAAAGGTCCCGGCATTTCCCTGTCGTAAACCAAAATAGAAGGTGGCCCTACGTTTCTCTTGGTGAGGCTATCTTTTATCTTGGTTATCAGGTCACCTGAAAACTCATCATCAATATACAGGTCTGCATCACGTGTCAGTTTGACGGAATAAGATTGTACAATATCATACCCGGGAAAGATGAAACTGATATTGTGCCTTATAATATCATCGAGAAATATTATTTCGTTTATTCCCTTGGCGGAAACTGGCAATTCAATAAATCTTTTAATTTTATCTGACGGGATCTGCACTAATGAATAATCCCTTTTGCCTGTCTTTTTATCAGCTAATTCTATTGCAAGATAAAGAGCAGTATTATTGAGAAAAGGTAAAATTTTATCCCCCTGAAGCAACATCGGCTGAACATAGGGTAAAAGATGATCCTGAAAATAGTTTTCAATGTAATTACGCTGCGAGGTGGTCAAATCCAGTCTTTTCTTTAGAATTATGCCATTAGACCTCAACTCGGGAATTATCTGATTGTTAAAAATATCAGAAAACTCTTTCTGCTGTTCATTGATCATCTTTAACAGCTGTTTCAACACGATCTCTGATTCAATCCTCAGCTCTTTCTTTATTCTTTTTCTTAACTTGAACAGATTCTTGTGATGTGCTATACGAACCTTAAAAAACTCTGCCTGATTACCTGAATATATTGCAAGAAATTTTAGCCTTTCAAACAACGGGTTAGTTTTAATGTCTTTTGCTTCCTGCAAAACCCTGTAATTGAACTGCATCCAGGAAATATCACGGTGAATATATGGTATTTTCTGCACCCTCTTTCTATTTTATATTCAACAAATTTAATGAAAAATGAAATATAATCAAAACCAGACGGATTTTTGAACCAATTTATAACCTATCTAACTTTAAAACCAGGATCATCGTTATTAAAACTTAAAACTTCGTATTATTTTCCACATCCTGTTTTCATGCCTCAACAATACGATTGAGTCTAATTTAATAACTCTGTGATAATCAATTGCAGAAAAATATGTCCATGCCATTTGAAATTTTTCAGGCATAAGGTCTTTAAAGGCTACTGTGATGTGTGGGTGGAACTTATTGTCGTGGTTTTGTTCTGAATTCAGATAAGATGCAAGTCCTTTTTTTAATCTTTTGTTAATATCTGTAATCAACTGATTATCTGCCACATCAACAAAAATGACTTTCTGTCCGAAATGTCCGAATCCATTTAACTCTATATAAAAATCTTCAACTTTTCCCAGACATGCAGTGATATCTGCTGAAAGTTTCCCTTCGTCATTTAAAGCAAGATTAAATGGTGGTACAATCGTAATATGAGCCGGAGAATTCAATGAACGGGATGAAAGGAACATATTCCTGGCATCCTCTTTAAATTGCATAATTTCATGCTGTACGGGATTTCCTGGTACCAATGCGATAAAATACAATTTTTGATTCTGATCTTTAAAATTCAAAGGACTCACTTTTTTTCTATCCAAAAATTATTTTTACCTATTCCCAAAACAAGTTTTATGTCACCGGAAGTCAACAACTCCAGCATTGCAAGAAATACAACCACGGCATGTAATCTGTTTTCGGATACTATAAACAAATCCTTAAACCCAACCCTCTTAATTACACTGAATTGGCTGAGAATTTTTAATTTCTCATCTTCAATTTTATATCTGTTGGCTCTTACGGTATGAACTCTTTTTGTTTGCTCTTCCTGCTTTTTTAAAAGGTTTTTAAAAACAGTGAAAAGTTTATAAAGGGATACAGGTTCCAGCTCTTCTTCATTTTTGTAAAAATCGGAAAGGATTTTAAGTTCAGTCGATTTATTCCCTCTCATATGTATCTTAGACCTGTTGTCTTCAAGAACTTCAAGATCTTTCAAAATACTTTTGATCTTTCTATATTCAATTATCTGATTTATAAGATCAGATCTGGGATCCAGAACATTTCCGGATTCATCAACCTCTTTTCTTGGAAGCAACATTCTGGCCTTAATTCTTATCAATGTAGAAGCCATGAGGATAAATTCACTTGCAACATTAATATTCAGCTCCTCAAGAGTGAAAATATAATTGAGAAAATCATCAGTGATTCTCGCGATCGGAATATCATAAATATCCAGTTCATCTCTCTGAATGAAAAACAGGAGCAGATCGAATGGTCCTTCAAACTGATCTATTTTTATATTATATGTTTCCTGCATTTAAAAAATATACCTGAAGTAACTAGCTGATTTTATCACTGAATAATAATTCATTTACAAATTTAGTGAAATATTAGTCTGAAAGTTATAAAACTTAAATCATTTTAACATCATGAGCAAAAAATAAAATTAACCTAAAAAATCAGAAATTCATTTAATTGCGTGTCAATTTGTTATACTTTATTAATTTTGTAGTAAATTTAATTTTATATGGATACTATTACAGAAATTATCAAGTACACATTCCCGGCCCTGATTGTATTTGCAACTGTCTATTTTATGATGAAGTACCATTACAGAAACTGGTATTCGATTGAAATGGCCAAACTCAGGAATGATTCTGCAAAGACTACACTGGCATTAAGACTTCAGGCTTATGAAAGACTGGCATTATTCTGCGAGAGAATTTCACCTGAAAACCTGCTGCTTAGAATAAAAAACAGTTCTATGAACGGACAGGAACTTCAAAATCTTCTGTTCATCGCTATAAAACAGGAATATGACCACAATCTGACACAACAGGTTTATGTCTCAGAGCAATTATGGTCTATTATCGAATTGAGCAAAAACCAGGTGATGCAGATAATTTCAATGTCATACGAAGCTTCTGTAAATAAGGACAGCGATTCTTTTGCTGAAACTCTTGTTAAAGCTGTCGATGAGAAGAATCCAACTGATATGGCCTTAAAAGCCATACGAAAAGAAGTGGAAATGTACTTCAATTAGTTACTATTTATAAAAAAATAAAAATATGAGGTTTAAAAATTTAAATCAGGCACTTGATATATTTCTGTTTTCTTTTATAATTGCAGGATTTGCAGGTTCATGTACAACTACTTACAGCGTCAGTTCTAAACAGGATTCCTATCTGAAAATAGATTCCAAGCTCGACAACCAGAGTTCAAAAACTATGGATTCAATCATAAATCCATATAAAACAAGCCTTGATCAGATTATGAATGAGGTCATAGGATATTCTGACGGGCTCACTATTTCTAAACCTGAATCTACTTTAGGCAATTGGGTCGCTGATGCTCTGGAATCAAATGCAGAACATCTGACTGGTGCAAAGATAGCATTTGCCGTTCAGAATCACGGAGGAGTCAGGATCAGGGAAATTCCTGCCGGACCGGTAACACTGAGCAAAATATACGAGTTGATGCCATTTGAGAATTACCTCACGCTCGTAACTGCTGATGGAAAAATTGTCAGCGAATTCCTCAACAGGATTGCAAAATATGGAGGCTGGCCTGTCAGCAAATCATTGATTTTCAGAATTGAAGGTGAAACTGCCAAAGATATTATGATAGATGGCAAACCACTTGAACCTGATTCAAGCTATATTCTGGCTATGCCTGATTATGTGGCAAACGGAGGGGATGATTGCTTTTTCTTTGAACCTCTTCCTAAAAATAATACAGAATATCTGATCAGGGATATTCTGGTTAATGAGGTAAAAAGACTTACTTCAAAAAATGAGCATATTTCCGGTAAAACTGAAGGCAGGATAAGGTAGCCCATAGTATTTTAAAACTTATTTTTCTATATTCTGTTAAATCTGAGTTGCATTCTGCAATCGGAAAAATCCTTTATTTAAATATAAATCAAAAAAATGAACAAAACTGTATTAATAACCGGTGCTTCCAGTGGAATCGGTATGGAAACCGCATTTGAATATGCTTCAAAAGGTTTTGACCTGATAATTGTTGCACGGAGAAAAGTAAAACTTGATGAGATAAAAAAAGCAATTAATGAGAAGTATAAATGCACTGTAACAGCAATACCTAAAGACCTTTCAGGAATCAACAGTGCTGAGGAATTATATAATGATGTTAAAAATATGGGACTTAAAACAGATATACTTATCAATAATGCAGGCTTTGGAATAAAAGGACAGTTTATCGAATCAGAAATTAAAAGAGACGAGGAAATGATGATGCTAAATATGCTGACACTGACAAAACTCACAAAACTATTTTCCGCAGACATGGTAAAAAACGGTGTAGGAACTATCATCAACATTTCTTCAACGGCAGCATTCCAGGCAGTACCAAATCTCGGTATTTATAGCGCATCTAAAGCTTTTGTCCTTAGTTTTTCGGAAGCAATTGCATTTGAACTTAAAAAACATAATATCAGGGTTATTGCTATCTGCCCCGGAGCTACTGAATCAGAATTTGCACAGGTAGCAGGATTTGGAAATACCTTTACAAAACAATCCATGCCAACGTCAAAAGACCTTGCCGGATTCATTTATAAATCAATGGGGAAAAACTGCCCGGTTGCTATACATGGACTAAAAAACAAATTCATGGTATGGTCTGCCAGGTTTGTTCCGAGACAACTGGTCGTAAAAATAGCAGGCATGATGATAAAAAATTCCTGATAATGATTGACAAACTTGTACTTTTCAAGTTCATTAAATTCTGCGCTGTGGGATTCTCAGGCATGGTAATTGATTTCAGTATTACCTGGATTTTAAAAGAAAAGTTCAGAATCAATAAATACATTGCCAATTCAACAGGTTTTATTCTTGCAGCAACATCCAATTACTTCATTAACCACTTTTGGACATTTGAGAGTAATAACAACCGGATTTTTGTGGAGTATATCACCTTCATTATTATTTCAATCTTCGGACTTGCAATAAACAATTTTCTAATTTTTATTTTCTCTGACAAGATGAAGTATAACTTCTATCTCTCAAAACTTTTTGCCATAGCAATTACTACTGTCTGGAATTTTGTAATGAATTTATTCTTTACTTTCGTTTGATTTATAATCCTGATTCAGAATAACAATAAGTAGTCTGAAAATATTTATAACTAAAAACCATATTAGAATATATCATATAATATTTTGAATTTCACTGATTTTTAAGCTGGTTTACTTAAAAGCATAAAATGTGTTCCTTTTTTATTTGGTTATGTCATAGAATACATAAAGTTCATTTACGTGATTTTCTTGTTTTTGTGAAACTTAGAGCTTTTATGTATTTGTTGCAACTTTCATATTTTATAATTACCGCATTAGTTTCTATATTTAATTATTTTTGTGTTTTGTTTACTGTTAAAGCATTTTTAATTACTTTAGCATCATAAATGGACTGGCAATAAAATTCAGGATTGAAAGACTTGATCAATAAAAACAAGATTTTTTTTATACCATATTTTATGGTGTCTGCCTTAGCTGTAAGCATTCTTTTTATTTTTGATAAAAAAACCAGCCATCTTATTCTTACATCGGTACATAATAAATTCCTGGATTCATTTTTCTCGCTGATAACTCACCTTGGAGATGGAATTATTGTAGCTCTGACTGGTTTTATATTTCTGATGATAAGAGTTAAATATGGTTTGCTGATACTATTGTCATATTCATTATCCGGATTATTGGTACAACTGATTAAAAATACTGTTTTTGATGATTTCGACCGGCCATTTAAATATTTCGAAGATACTTCCCGGTTACATATCGTGGAGGGTTTAAACATACATGTGTACAATTCCTTCCCGTCAGGTCATGCGACATCAGCTTTTGCCCTGTTTTTTGCAATCTGCCTGATTAGTGAAAATAAACTACTGAAAATTGCATCTTTTGTCATAGCATCTGCAGTGGCATATTCGAGAGTTTATCTGTCACAGCATTTTCTGATCGACATCTGGGCAGGATCAGTTACAGGAATAATATTTGCTTTATTTACATGGATCATTATAAAAAATTCAAAATATAATTTCCTCAACAAATCTTTAGTGAAACGATAAATGCAAAACTCTTACCGACATTACATTTACTTAGTACTTGCAGGGGCTGTTTTATATGTTCCTTTTCTGGGAGGAGTTCACCTTTTTGACTGGGATGAAATTAATTTTGCCGAATCTGCGCGGGAAATGATCATATCAGGTGACTTTCTTACTGTTCAGATTGATTTTAAGCCCTTCTGGGAAAAACCCCCGCTATTTATTTGGATGCAGGTGGTCTCAATGAAAATATTCGGAATAAATGAGTTTGCTGCCCGATTCCCCAATGCTGTTTGCGGAATTGTAACACTTCTGGTATTGTACAATGCAGGGAGAAAGTTGATAAGCGATAAATTTGGCATGATCTGGAGTATAATGTACGGAATATCCTTTCTTCCATTGCTTTACTTCAAATCAGGCATTATCGATCCCTGGTTCAATTTGTTTATTTTTATCGGATTGCATTGTTTTTTCTTATTTTATACCAGAAGATCAGGTGATAAGGACTGGAAAAATTTACTGTTTTCGGCTGTTTTCATCGGCCTGGCTGTGATGACAAAAGGACCTGTGGGATTATTGATTTTTATGCTTGTAAGTGGTTTTATTATACTTTTGAACAGGTTCAGGTTCAATGCTGAACTTAAACATATATTTTCCTGGTTGTCGGTATTTGCATTGATAGGAGGATCCTGGTTTATTTTGTTAATAATAAATGGAAATTATGGTATCATTATAGAGTTTTTCGAATACCAGGTCAGGTTGTTCCGGACAGAAGATGCAGGGCACGGTGGATTCTTGTTGTATCATTTTGTTGTATTACTTTTCGGAGTGTTTCCTTCTTCAATACTTGCTCTTTCGACGATGTTTAGAAAAAATGAAGACATTCCTGATATAAAGAATTATAAAACCTGGATGAACATACTATTTTGGGTTGTACTTATTCTATTTACAATTGTGAAAACAAAAATAGTACACTACAGCTCTATGGCATATTTCCCGTTAACATTTTTTGCTGCAGTTACAGTATATAAGCTATGGCAATCTAAAATTAAATTGAACAATATGGCCTTAGCAATGCTTATAAGCGTAGCTTTTTTCTGGGCTTTGTTTCTTGCCGTATTGCCAATAATTGACGCTTATAAGCACGTAATTATTGATTCAGGCATTATCAAAGATATGTTTGCAACAGGCAATTTAATGGCTGAAGTAAAATGGACCTTGTTTGAGCCTGTTATTGCTTTACTCTTTTTGACAGCTGTCATTTGGGCAGCCCTGAACTTAAACAAAAAGGCCAAAAAAAGTATCACGGCTTTGGGATTTGCAACTATTGGATTTATAATTTTCTTCATTTATATCGTTACTCCACGTATAGAATTATACTCTCAAAATGCAGCTATTGAATTTTTCAAATTCAAAAAAGGGGAAGATGTTTTTGTCCGGAATCTGGGTTATAAAAGTTACGCTCCCCTGTTCTATTCCGAAAAATCCAGACAAAGTTCAATGATCTCTCAAGATACATTACTTTCAGGCAACATTACAAAAGATGCCTATTTTGTCTTTAAAAACACACGTAAAGACGAAATTTTCAGCAAACACCCGAATCTGAAGTTAATAAAGGAAGAGAATGGCTTTGTTTTTGCGATGAGGGAAAAGACTGCAAAAAAATAAATCTGACAGCATTACTTTGTCTGAACTATGATTCGCAGGATTATAGGATTACAGGATTTTATTTTGTCTGAAGCAGGATGGTCTGGATTTCAGGATTTTCAGGATAGTTTTTTGGTAATATGGTAATCATGTGAATCTTTTCATATTAAAATCCTCCCACTCTATCTCACACTCGTTTTTAACCTCACCCCATCCCCAATCCTATGTAATACTTTACTATTTGGCAGCTTTTTTCGAAGGAGAGGGGCCTGGTATTTTAAATTTTTAATTTTTAATTTTAAATTTTCTCATTTATACTTGCATCCATAAAAATTTGACCTCACCCCAACCACTCTACTATGTAATACTTTCATATTTGACAGCTTTTTTCAGGGGAATGGGCTTTTGATAATCCTGATTAAAAACCATGAATACTTATCGATAATCTGACTACAAATGAAAAAGATTTTTCAGGACATGCGTGTATAGGAAATCCTGAGCTTAACCAGGGAGTTTGGTTAATACCGGCAAATTTAAACCGGTATGTGCAAAAAAAAAGCTGCCTTTTCAAAGGCAGCCTTTAAATCATTTCTGATAAGTCTGAAAAATACAGACTCTATTTACAAACACATCACTTTACCCTGATGAAACTCTGTAGCAGAGGTTGTTCCAGATCAAATGACTGAATTTTATACACTCCTGAAGGAAGATCCTTCAATTCCAGTTCATAGGATTGTTCAGAGTTAATGACGATTTTCTTAACAATTGCTCCTTCCTTGTTGATTATTGTAGCATTGATATCCCTGTCCTCAAGATTTGATACTGAAATATTGATCTTCTCTGATGCAGGATTAGGATAAACACTCATCTTAGGGATTTCTCCCTTACAGATGTATTTTACAACAATAACTTTATGGTTACTAACGGTTCCGTCAAAATCTACCTGCCTGATCATATAGTAGTATTTTGTACCACCAGCCAGATCATTTTCATCTGTTAGGCTGTAGGTATTTATACCCTGACCATTGGTTCCCTTAACTTTGCCAATTGCTGTAAAATCTTTTCCATCAGTACTCCTCAGAATTTCCATGTAGTCATTATTGATCTCAGTGGATGTTTTCCATGTCAGTTCAATTTTACCACATTCCCTGGATTCACCAGTGAAAGACAGGAGTTCTATAGGAGTTGCTACAGTCACAATTAAGCCTGCAGTTGCCTGATTATCGCTTGGTTCCTGATCTGTCCAATCCTCAAAATCAGTATCAAATAACGTAGACTGATTTGCACCAATCACTGCATTTCCTGTAACAATAAATACAAAGTCAGCACCGGAAAATCCCTGTAAAATTGTAGGGATCACCTGAGTATTGTATCCAAACCATACTCCGTTTGCTTCATCATATTCAAAAGTTTCGAAATAATTCATCAGATCACCAACAGGAGGGTCACTCGCAGAATACTGCGGAGGAAAGTTAACCTGGATCCATACTCCACCAACCGGGATCGAAGCAAAATCGTTATTGCCAAAACTAACAGTACATGTAGTTGTTGATCCAACCGGAATACTTGGAGGTAAAAATGTGCCGGATATTCCAATATCCTGAGCAAAAAGTGAAAAACTATTCACTAATATTACGATAAATAAAATTAATTTTTTCATATTTTTAATTTATTAAGATTTATAATAACCTATGGTTTCAAATCCGGTTTCTCAAATAAGAAACCATAGGAATTAACTTTAATACATTACAAAGTGGTAATATTAATGTTAGCACTATTGTTAACAGCATTGTTATCACCTCCTGAACCCGGAATCAGAATTGATTTCAGGATCGAACTGTTCATTGAACTTGTTGCTGTAAGCTTGATTGCAACTTTGAACTCACCATTTGCAGGTATTGAGTTGTTGGTTGTCAGCAATATAGCTCCGTTAGGATAAGTAAATGACGACCATCCATCCGTACTGTTGCCAACAGCAACATTCGGATTAGTTGCAACTGTCTGTGTTTCATCAAAATCAAGAGTATAACCAGCTATCCTTGGAATGAATACCTGAATTGTACCATTAGTTGCCAATCCACCGATTTCGTTAAGTCTGATCACAGCATCCTTTGTCTGACCTGGTACAAATGATCCGTTAAACGGAACCTGCCATCTTACCCTGATATCTGTTGATGGTGGAATACATGTTCCAACCATAGTAACTGTAAATGAACAACTGTTGGAGTTACCTGAACCATCTGTTACAGTATATGTAACTGTATAAACACCAGGTACAGCAAATGTTGTTCCTGATACATAGTTGGATGTCAATGTGTAATCACTTGCACAGAAGTCAGATATTGTAGGATCATTCCAGAATGCCTGTGCGAAACATGCACCTGTAGGAGCATTTACAACAACATTAGCAGGACATGATATGATCGGAGCCCAGATATCGTCGATATCTACAACGTATGAGCAGGTTGAAACCTGACCATGTTCGTCAGTAGCTGTGATTGTGATCTGGTTGGAACCGATTGGCAGTCCAAACTGTGCCTGAATATTGTAAATACCTCCTCCAAGATATGTAAGTATCAATGGTATATTGTCTCCATTTTCAAGTAGAATACATGTTGCTGTAACGTCAATATCATCAGGTAATGAACAATTGTCTGTAATAGTAGGTAATGTCTTGCTGTATGCTGTAAAGCAGGTAACAGGTGAAGCCTGAGTTAAGAACTCATCAGGAGGACAAGTCAGGAATGGTCCCATATTGTCGAGTACTGTTACTACTGCCACACATGAAGCTGAATTACTGCAATCGTCTGTTGCTGTAAGGGTTACATTATTAGGTCCAATGTCACTGCAATTAAATGCACTGATATCTATTGCCAGACTTACACCACCGCATACATCGCTGCTTCCGTTATCAACATCAGCAGGAGTTATACTTGTATTTCCTGTAGCATCAAGATATACTGTGATATTCTTGCAAACAGGGACAGGATCTGTAGTATCCTCAACTGTAAATATTCCCTCTTTCGTACTTGTGTTGTCGCAAAGATCTTTAACTGTATATGTTACAATCATTGTTCCTGTTTCACCACAACCATCGCTCAGATTTGCAAAACTGTAATTACTTGTAACAGTAACTGCTCCGCAAAGATCGGTTGCGCATGACTGCAGGTATGCAATATTAGCTGCATCCCATGCATCTGCTGCTGCCTCATTTCCGGCAACACCACTACATTCGTAAATCAGGTCAAGACTATTTGTACATGCTGTCAGATCTGGTGCAATATTGTCCTCAACAGTTATTATCTGTACTCCGACTGCATCATTACCGCAATTATCTGTTGCTGTCCATGTCCTTGTCAAGACATAAGTATTAGGACAAACACCATCTGCTCTTACTTCACTAAATAGGATATCAACATTTGTATCACAATTGTCTGATGCAGTTACTGCAGCTACTGCAGGTACCTGATGACATTCAACTGTAACATCAGCAGGAACTCCTGTTAAAACAGGATCAGTAATATCCTGAACAGTGATAACCTGTGACCTGATGTCAGTATTTCCACAGTTGTCGGTAGCTGTCCATGTCCTGATCAGTGTATATGAATCTTCACATGCACCATCAAGTCTCATTTCATTGAAATCAACATTTACAGCTGCATCGCAATTATCTGTTGCTGTTACTGTAGGAAGTACAGGGACTTCATGACATTCAACTGTTGTACTTGCAGGTACACCAAACAATACAGGATCAGTAGTATCGATCACTGTGATAACCTGAACTTTAACATCAGTATTTCCACAGTTATCAGTAGCTGTCCATGTTCTTGTAAGAGTGTATGAATCCTCGCATGTACCGTCTGTTCTTACTTCACTGTATGCAACATCAACATTGGTGTCACAATTATCAGTTGCTGTAAGTACTGGTGCAGTTGGAACATCATCACATTCGACTGTAACATCAGCAGGTGCTGTTCCTAAAACAGGATCAGTAGTATCGATTACCGTGATAACCTGAACCTTAACATCAGTATTACCGCAGTTATCTGTTGCTGTCCATGTCCTTGTCAATGTATAGCTGTTATCACAAATTACATTTGAAATGCTTTCTACAAGATCTATTGTAACATTTGCATCACAATTATCTGTTGCTGTCATTGCAGAAGCTGCAGGTATTGCACTGCATTCAACTGTGATAGCAGCAGGTGCATCGGATAAAACAGGATCTGTAGTATCTTCAACTGTAATAACCTGTGATTTTACATCTGTATTTCCACAGAAATCTGTAGCAGTCCATGTCCTTGTAAGTGTATATGAATCCTCACATAAACCATCTGTTCTTACTTCAGCATATGCAACTGTGACGCCTGCGTTGCAGTTGTCAGTTGCTGTTACTGTAGGTGCAACAGGCACTGCATCACATTCAACAGTTACATTTGCAGGTACTCCAACCAGTACAGGATTGATATTATCATCAATCACTACCAGTTGTGTACATGTAGCTATGTTTCCTGAAGCATCCTTGATCTCGTATAGTCTGGAATATGTTTTCGGACATGTTAAGCCATTGTCAATATTGCTAACAAGTCTGAATGTAGACATATCAAGTATACAATTATCACTCAGAATACCAGTTGCAGCTATAAATGCCAGTGCTCCTGAAGCTCCGTTCGCAAATGGTACCGGTACTTCTGATACATCGCAAATACCTACCAATGTAGGAGGACATTGCATTTGTGGAGGTATAGGATCTACAACCGTTATTGTGAAATAATGGTTAAGAACATTTCCACAATCATCAGTAGCTGAGATCGTAACATTATTTGTTCCAACAGGGAATTCACCCTGGAAGAATGTAAATACATCGAATATAACTATAGGACCTGTTACAGCATTCACAGCGGTAGCTGTAACTGTAACATTACCATCACAAAGATCGCTTGCTGTTGGTTTAACAAATGGAACTGTGATCTCACAGTCTGATCCTGAAACAGGATAAGTAACACTTACAGGTAATGCTGCAGGATTATTCCATGTAGGAATAGTCGTGTCAACTATAGTAATAACCTGTGTATATGTAGCACTTGTATTTCCGCAGGCGTCAGTTACTACCCATGTATTGGTGTAGGTACCAGCCTGTGGGCATAGTGTTCCGGCTATATAAGCACCCGGAGTTTTCACTATATTAGTCACATCCGCATCGCAATTATCAGTTGCAACAGGGAATAATGACTGTGCTCCTGCAAGTCCCGTAGGATTACTGCATTCAACAGTTCTGTCGAGCTCACCGGCAGTGGTTGTCCATGTCGGATCTGTTGTATCCTCAACAGTGATCACCTGAACTTTAGTATCTGTATTGCTGCAATTATCTGTAGCAACCCATGTTCTTGTTATTGTATAGCTGTTATCATCACAGTTACCCGGGATCATATCAGCATTCTGTGTGCTAACCTCATCAAATGTAATTGCAACGTTTGCGTCACAATTATCTGTTGCTGTAGGTGTAGCAGGTACAGGTATCGCATTACATTCTACTGTAACATTTGCAGGTACTCCTGCCAAAACTGGATCAGTAGTATCTTCAACTGTAATAACCTGAACTTCAGTATCTGTATTTCCACAGTTGTCTGTTGCAATCCATGTTCTTGTGAGTGTATATGAATCCTCACATGCACCATCTGCTCTTACCTCACTGTAAGAAATTGCAACGTTAGCGTCGCAGTTATCTGTTGCTGTAGGTGAAGCAGCTGTAGGTATTGCATTACATTCTACTGTAATATTTGCAGGTATTCCAGCCAAAACAGGATCAGTAGTATCTTCTACTGTGATGACCTGAACTTCAGTATCTGTATTACCACAGTTGTCTGTAGCAACCCATGTCCTTGTGAGTGTATATGAATCTACACATGTACCATCTGTTCTTACTTCATTATAAGTAATTTCAACACTTGCATCGCAATTATCTGAAGCAGTAGGTGCAGCAGGTGCAGGTATTGCATTACATTCTACTGTAACATTTGCAGGTACTCCTGCCAAAACAGGATCAGTAGAATCTTCTACTGTAATAACCTGAAATTCAGTATCAGTATTACCGCAGTTGTCTGTAGCAACCCATGTCCTGGTAAGTGTATATGAATCTACACATGTACCATCTGTTCTTACTTCATTATAAGTAATTTCAACACTTGCATCGCAATTATCTGAAGCAGTAGGTGCAGCAGGTGCAGGTATTGCATTACATTCTACTGTAACATTTGCAGGTACTCCTGCCAAAACAGGATCAGTAGTATCTTCTACCGTAATAACCTGAACTTTAGTGTCTGTATTACCGCAGTTATCTGTTGCAATCCATGTTCTTGTAAGTGTGTATGAATCAGGGCATGATCCGTTTGTTCTCACTTCACCATAAGTAATCGTAACATCATTGTCACAATTATCAGTTGCAGTAGGTGTGGCTGCTGTTGGAACAGCATCACACTGAACTGTAACATCTGCAGGTACTCCAACTAACACAGGTTTCTGTGTGTCTATCACTGTAATCACCTGTGATTCTACATCAGTGTTCCCACAAGCATCTGTTGCTGTCCATGTCCTTGTAATAGTATAACTGTTTTCACAGATCACATTAGAAATAACCTCATTAAGAGTTATCACAACACCAGCATCACAGATATCCGTTGCTGTAGGTGTTGCAGGAGCTGGAATTGCACTGCACTGAACAGTTGTATTTGCAGGTATACCTGCAAGAACAGGATCAGTAGTATCTTCAATAGTTATCACCTGAACATGATCTGTTGTATTACCACATGCATCCTCTGCTGTCCATGTCCTTGTGATAGTGCCAGTATAACCTCCACAGCCGCTTAAATCCTCTACATCATTGTATGTAACTGATACACCAGCAGCACAATTATCTGAAGCTGTTGCGATACCGGTAAACTGTGGATCAGTCGGGTATGAAGCAGTTCCTGTTGCTATTATCTGTGCAGCATATGTGATTGAAACAGCATCGCCTGCTGCGTAATTATCTTCATCCTCGAAATCAATTACAACCGAAGTTATTGGAGCATAAGGTGCCATATCAAATGCTAATAACTGAGTACGACATAAATTAGGGAACACATTTGTACCATTTATGATTAATGTGAATGAATACCAGCTTGGACAATTGGAACTACCTGTCCATGTCGTAATATTCACATCAGTTATTGGCAAAGTTGCACAACTTAAATTCCAGGAGAATACTGAAGTTGGAGCATTGTCTTTACCAGACATCGTTCCTGAAGTGGTACATGTCATAGTAGGTGTTGACGGTGGTCCACACTGTACTGTAGTATTAGCCGGTGAGAATGTAAATGTAGGTGCAATATTATCATCAACAATCACTAACTGTGTACACTGATCAACATTTCCTGATTTATCCTTGATCTCATAAACTCTTGACCATGTTTTTGGACATGTCAATCCGTCTTCTGTATTGCTTACCAGTTTGAATGTTGACCTGTTAACTGTACAGTTATCGAACAGTATACCACCTGCCATTTCAAACGCAAATGCTCCGGCTGCTCCGTTAGCAAACGGTGCAGGAACTTCGGATACATCGCAGATTGCTGTCAGTGTCGGTGGACAAGTCATCTCAGGTGCAACAATATCATTGATAGTATATGTATAAACATGGGTAATAAAATTACCGCAATCATCAGTAGCAGTGATTGTTACTGTATTGATGCCAAGCGGGAATTCACCCTGGAAGTATGCACCAATATCAAATATCAGTACCGGTCCTGTCAGGTTATTCACTGCTGTAGCTGTAACAACAACATTAGCATCACAATTGTCAGAAGCTAATGGCTTTACAAATGGAATTGTAACCTCACAGTCAGATCCTGATACATTATAAACTGCATTTGCAGGTAGAGTAAGAGGATTATTCCATGTAGGAACTGTATTATCAATTACTGTAATTGTCTGAACTAAGTAAGTTTTATTGCCTGAACAATCTTCCAATGTGAAAGTTCTTGTAACAATATATGGACTTGCAGGACATCCTGAACCTCCATTATTTAAGTCAGCAACAGTAACTGCAACCGGTCCTTCACAATTATCATCTTCATCAGTTATAACAGCAGGATCTGCAACCGGAACATCATCGATGCACTGTAATGCAAGATTAGCTGGTGTTGTAGCTGTCGGTCCGGTAACATCTGATACATTTATCGTCTGTACAACATCAATATAGTTGTTTGAACAATCTGTTATCCTATATGTACGTGTTACGGTAATTGGTCCTCCATTGCACGTTGGTGCTGCAGGAATATCCGTCAACAAGGTAACTACAGGAGCCGGATCACAATTGTCTGCCTCATCTGTAACTACTGCAACATCAGCAGCAGGTATTGAACTGTAACATTGTACATTAATATCTGCAGGATTGCTTGCTGTAGGATCTGTAACATCTGATACATTTATCGTCTGTACAACATCAATATAGTTGTTTGAACAATCTGTTATCCTATATGTACGTGTCACGGTAATTGGTCCTCCATTGCACGTTGGTGCTGCAGGAATATCCGTCAACAAAGGTAACTACAGGAGCCGGATCACAATTGTCTGCCTCATCTGTAACTACTGCAACATCAGCAGCAGGTATTGAACTGTAACATTGTACATTAATATCTGCAGGATTGCTTGCTGTAGGATCTGTAACATCTGATACATTTATCGTCTGTACAACATCAATATAGTTGTTTGAACAATCTGTTATCCTATATGTACGTGTTACGGTAATTGGTCCTCCATTGCACGTTGGTGCTGCAGGAATATCCGTCAACAAGGTAACTACAGGAGCCGGATCACAATTGTCTGCCTCATCTGTAACTACTGCAACATCAGCAGCAGGTATTGAACTGTAACATTGTACATTAATATCTGAGGATTGCTTGCTGTAGGATCTGTAACATCTGATACATTTATCGTCTGTACAACATCAATATAGTTGTTTGAACAATCTGTTATCCTATATGTACGTGTCACGGTAATTGGTCCTCCATTGCACGTTGGTGCTGCAGAATATCCGTCAACAAGGTAACTACAGGAGCCGGATCACAATTGTCTGCCTCATCTGTAACTACTGCAACATCAGCAGCAGGTATTGAACTGTAACATTGTACATTAATATCTGCAGGATTGCTTGCTGTAGGATCTGTAACATCTGATACATTTATCGTCTGTACAACATCAATATAGTTGTTTGAACAATCTGTTATCCTATATGTACGTGTTACGGTAATTGGTCCTCCATTGCGTTGGTGCTGCAGGAATATCCGCCAACAAGGTAACTACAGGAGCCGGATCACAATTATCTGCCTCATCTGTAACTACTGCAACATCAGCAGCAGGTATTGAACTGTAACATTGTACATTAATATCTGCAGGATTGCTTGCTGTAGGATCTGTAACATCTGATACATTTATCGTCTGTACAACATCAATATAGTTGTTTGAACAATCTGTTATCCTATATGTACGTGTCACGGTAATTGGTCCTCCATTGCACGTTGGTGCTGCAGGAATATCCGTCAACAAGGTAACTACAGGAGCCGGATCACAATTGTCTGCCTCATCTGTAACTACTGCAACATCAGCAGCAGGTATTGAACTGTAACATTGTACATTAATATCTGCAGGATTGCTTGCTGTAGGATCTGTAACATCTGATACATTTATCGTCTGTACAACATCAATATAGTTGTTTGAACAATCTGTTATCCTATATGTACGTGTTACGGTAATTGGTCCTCCATTGCACGTTGGTGCTGCAGGAATATCCGTCAACAAGGTAACTACAGGAGCCGGATCACAATTGTCTGCCTCATCTGTAACTACTGCAACATCAGCAGCAGGTATTGAACTGTAACATTGTACATTAATATCTGCAGGATTGCTTGCTGTAGGATCTGTAACATCTGATACATTTATCGTCTGTACAACATCAATATAATTATTGCATACATCTGTTATCCTATACGTACGTGTTACGGTAATTGGTCCTCCATTGCACGTTGGTGCTGCAGGAATATCCGTCAACAAGGTAACTACAGGAGCCGGATCACAATTGTCTGCCTCATCTGTAACTACTGCAACATCAGCAGCAGGTATTGAACTGTAACATTGTACATTGATTGGTAATGGATTGCTCGCTGTAGGATTGGTATTATCCTGAATCGTAAATACCTGAGTTTGCTCAGTAAAATTATTGTAATTATCTGTCACTCTCCAAACTAAAGTCCATGTAGAACTGCAAGGATCAGTTACAAAAGTCTTACTTACCAAAGTAAGAACTGGTGCAGCTGTACATGCGTCTGCATAACCACCGTCTGTATACCCTGCTGTTGTAGCACTGTAAACAGCCTCAAGATGTGGTGCTGTCTGAGTGATTCCGGCAACTGTATAAGTACTTCCTGAAGCTATTACACCCGGCTCAATACTTACTGTTGCTGCTGCAGGACATGAAGAACCAGCAAGTGTCGTCAGAATTACATCATCAGGATCCTCAAATGAAGGAGGATCATTTTCAGTAACTGTAACTGTAAATGTACAGATGCTTGTATTTCCTGCCGCATCTATAGCTGTATAAGTTACTATTGTCTGTCCGAGAGCAAAGTTCTTTGTTACCGGCAGACTTAAAGTACTTGTCAATATTTCATTAGCTGGTAAGAATGCCGGAACCGGAGTACCATTGGTAAATGTCAGAACATAAGTATTGATCTGGCAGTTATCCTGTACTGAAGGTGAATTCCAGCTAGCATCCTGATTGCATTCATCTGTGTCAGTGTCAACAGCTATATTACCCGGGCATGCTCCCAATGTAGGAGGAACATTGTCAGGAATAACCTGTACTGTATTTACACTTGCAATACAACCATTTGCATCTTTAACTTTTATATTAGCATATGAACCAACCGGTAATGTGAACCAGTTATCCAGTTGCCATGGTCCACCGACTCCGTTCAGACTATACTGATAGCCAGGAGTACCTCCTGTTGCAGTAATGTAAACGAGGGCAGAAGTACCACTACATACAAGAACCGGGGATGGTGCACTTCCGTACAATATCTGTGGTTCTGTTATAAGTATACTTCCAACTGCTGTACAACCATCGGCTGAAGTAACTGTAACCGTATATGTTCCGGGAGCCAGTCCTGTTATAGTTGCTAGATCATCATCAACCAGATCTGCTCCGTCATTGCTCCAGTCATAAGTCACCGGAGTAACAGATGGCATATTGGTTACAACAACAGTTGCAGTACCATTATTAGCACCATTGCATGTTACATTTGTACCTGTAACACTTAATACCGGTGCAAGATTAACATCAAGAGTAACTATCGAAACAGCATAACAACCTGTTGTATTGTTTTCTACTCTTGCCCAAACCTGTCCGGGAATGCTTGTATAAGGACTTGACAAAGCTCCGATATCACCTGCTGCATCAGAAGCAGAATTGTGATATGTAACTGTCATTCCTGTCTGACCACCCAATACTGTTGCATCTGCATCAGTAAGAGTAAATGGTGCCTGTGATGTTCCCGCAGGATCTTCACATTCCTGAAGTGTTGCAGGATATGCATTTGGATTCGGATTGACTGTAAATGTCAGGCTGTAAACAGGTGACAAACAACCCTGAGAATCTGTAAAATACAATGTCAGATTGAAATTGCCCGGAGTATTGCCAGCAGTAAGTGTTGGTGATTGAGCTGTCAATGAGCTAAGTGAAGAACCGGTTCCGTCTGTATCAACTATTGCCCAAGTATAAGTAAATGGTGCAATACCGAGAGCAGGAACTGCCTCAACAACTCTTGTTTCTCCTGTACACAGAGTAAGATCTCCACCAGGAAGAATATTTCCTGATACCTCAGGGCTAACTCTGAGAGTAACCCAGAAATTGTCACCTACACACAGGTGGTCGCTTGATCTTACATTTTCAAATCTGTAATTAACATCAACTTCTGAAGTTGAAAAATTAAATATTGTACCAGTAATATGATTACTATTTGTAAATCCAGGAAGAAGAGGAGAAGTAATAGGTTCTCCGGTAGTACCGGCAGGATCATTAAGCTGAACCCTTCTCCACTGAGTATTACCCGGTATATTTAAAATATTCGTATTTGGATCCCAGTCAAAAGCGACACTTGAACAAATAGGAACTATAATTGGATTTCCTACTGTAAGTCCTGCAATTGGATCTGGTTCAGGATAGATCGGCACTGTAACAGTGAACGGATCTCCAAGACAAAGTGCAGCACTTACAGGTACTACAGTATAAATTACATTAACCGTATTAGGTGTAAGGTTTGTCCATGCATCGTTGGCTATCACGTTTGCTGAAAATCCTGTACCCGTAGCTGGTGATCCAGCTGAAGCTACAAGACCGTTGGAATTAATATCTGTTATATTAAATGTAGTTGCTGCAGGGCTTGGATCATTATTGAATGTATGACCTGTAGCTCCATCGCTGCAAACTGCACCTGCAGTATAACTTGCAATTACAGGCTCAGGATTAACTGTTACTGTAATTGTAAATGTTGAACCAACACATCCTTCAGGAACTGAAGTTGGTGTAACTGTATAAACTACTGTTTGAGCTGTTGCGCTCACATTATTAATTGTCTGAGTAATATAGTCACCTGAACCTGCTGATTCTCCAGTTACATTTGGGTTATCAACAACTGTCCATGTGAAATCGCTCGAAATTAAATTTGTTACCTGTAACTGAAGATCAACATTCAAAGCAACATCACTACAAGTGAGCGCTGTTCCATTTGTTGCGACAGGTTCCGGATTTACGGTAACTGTAACTGTAAATGTTGAACCAACACATCCTTCAGGATCTGAAGTTGGTGTAACTGTATAGACAACAGTCTGTGCAGTTCCTGTCAGGTTAGTGATTATATCAGTTATAACATCACCTGAACCTGCTGATTCACCAGTAACATTTGGATTATCAACTACAGTCCAGGTAAAATTACTTGAAACTAAATTGGTCACCTGACCTTGCAGATCAACATTCAATGCTACATCGCTGCAAGTAGTAGGAGTTGCATCATCTGCAACCGGTTCCGGATTTACAGTTACTGTAACTGTAAATGTTGAACCAACACATCCTTCAGGATCTGAAGTTGGTGTAACTGTATAGACAACTGTCTGTGCAGTTCCTGTCAGGTTAGTGATTGTCTGAGTTATATTATCTCCTGAACCATCTGATTCACCTGTTACGTTGGTATTATCAACAACCGTCCATGTGAAATTACTTGAAACTCCATTTGATACTTGTCCTTGCAGATCAACATTCAATGCTACATCGCTGCAAGTAGTAGGAGTTGCATTATCTGCAACCGGCTCCGGATTTACAGTTACTGTAACTGTAAATGTACCTCCTACGCAACCTTCAGGATCTGAAGTTGGTGTAACTGTATAAACAACATCTTCAGGTGATCCTGTTAAATTAGTCAGAGTTTGATTGATAAAATCTCCAGAACCATCTGCTTGACCTGTTACATTTGCGTTTGGTGCAACAGTCCATGTGAAATTACTTATAACACTATTAGTAATCTGAGCCTGCAGATCAACGTTTATAGCAACATCACTGCATGTAAAAGGAGTTGCATTATCTGCAAACGGATCCGGTGCAATTGTAATGGTATATTGTACAATATCACCGCTACATTCAGTAGGATCCATGATCGAATTATTATCTGTATCGTCCCATATCTGCCAGGTTATTACAAGAGTACCCGGTAATGTTGGATTAACCAATGAAGCTGTACTGCTCAGGCCTGAAGCGGCAAGAGTTGCCAGCAATCCCTGGCAATTGTTGCAGTAAGGGAAGCTTACATTTGTCAGAGTTCTTGTCTGGTATACACGAACTGTTGTTCCTGTTCCAGCTCCGAGATTCTGGAAAGCTCCAGCAAGGAAAGATATATTATTAGGCTCATTACATACTGTAAATGAACCCTCATCTGTTGTACCATCATTGTTATCTGTTACAGTCACTCCGTTAAGGGTCATCTGCAACAATGGCTGATGCTTAACTGTGATATCAACTGCGTCAGTCTGACCACCGGTACAAGGACCGGTTCCATCTGGATCATCAGCTGTGAAAGTAAGAGAAACAGTAGTTCCTATTTCAGAAACATCCGGAGTGTAAGTGGTTGTATTCGAAGTGGCACTTCCGAAAGTTCCAGCTCCTCCTGACCATACTCCTGTACCACCAGGTACATTATCCTCACCATAAACAATTGCCGATATCGGAACTCCTACAGTTGCAGAGTAGCAAACTGTCTGGTCTGTGCCTGCATCAACTCTTGCAACGTTGTTATTTACATTTACAGTAAATGTACAGGTTGCACTGTTGGTTGCTGCATCAACTGCAGTCCAGATAATGATATTTGCACCTTTTGGAAGTTGAGCTCCATTAAGTGTTGCAAGGCTATTAAAATCATTGGTAGCCGTTGCTCCGCAATTGTCTGTGAATGCCCAGTCAAACTCAGTACCTACAACTGTATAATAACAGTCCGGACCAGATAGTACATCTATATCACTGATTGGACAATTTGAAAATACCGGATCCTGATTGTCCACAACTACCACATCAAAACTACATGGTAATGATGTATTGGTTCCATCAGTAACAGTTGCTGTAACTGTTGTGGTTCCGGGTAGAAAATCATAAGGGAATGTAATAGGATTTCCAGCAACAGTATAAGTATATACTAAGCTGGCAGGACAGTTGTCAATTGCAGTAGCTGCAAAAGACAATGTCGCATTACATTCACCGGCATCTGTATCATATGATGCTAAAGGAGTTGGACATGTGATGCCCGGAGTTTCCACATCCAGCACAGTTACGCTGAAGCTGCATGTAGTGACTTCTGTGTAGCCATCATCCACTACTACATAGACATTTGTCGTCCCAACGGGGAAATTGTATGTCAAGTCATAGGGAGCGGAAATGTCCGTACCTATAAGATTAGTTAGTAAGACATCGTCATAAAATCTGACCTCGATATTCGAAGGACAGTTGTCAGTTACTCCAACAGTGAAAGTCTGGCTGGAATAACAAAAGCCGGCATCGTTATTATATGATGCAGCCGGAGTAGGACATGATGAAACCAATGGAGGCTCATCATCAGTCACAACTACATTAAATGTACATGTTGCCGTATTTCCTGCCGCGTCAATAGCCCTATAATATACAGGAGTAGTACCTACAGGGAAAAACTGGTTGATCCAGTCGAATCCAGGAGGAACAGTGATGGGGGTATAACTATTATTCGTAGCCTGAACAGAAACTCCGGGGCAGTTGTCAGAAGCTGTGATCGTAGACCATGCAGCAGTAGCTCCGCAGTCACCTGGATTGACATCTGCTCCCCCTGAACTGGTGACATTTATAACAGCGGGGCAATTAATTATCGGATCATCATCGTCTTCTACTGTAACAGTATAAGTACATGTTACATCATTGCCCAGATCATCCACAGCTGTGTAAACAATTGTATTCAGTCCAACTGGAAGAGTAACATAATTACCTACAGTTGCCGGATTACCGTTTACTGTAACTGTGATCGTAGGTGAAACATCACAATTGTCCGTAGCAGTCAGAACTGGCAACAAATATGGAGCCGAGCACTGGTTTGCAGGATCTGAATAAATCAGGTCATTACCCGGACATAAGGTGAATACCGGATCCACATTGTCCGAAGCACAGCCATCCATGGTTATCACCACGTTATTGGCGTTGTAGGTAATTGTCCAGTAAGCTCCAGCCACAGTTGGATAATTAGTTGTAACAAAAGTACCACTAACACCTGTTGCAGTCAATATGGTAAAGGATATCGGAGCCATGCCAGAATTCAGCCATGCTCCCCCATACTGTGTGACATTCAGAGTTCCTCCAAGCGTAGCGGTACCCGGACTACCAGAAACCTGAACCTGATCATAATCAGTACAGGCAACCAATCCCGGAGACTGTAATTCGATATCCAGGGTTCCACCTGTATTATCGAAACTACCAACGATCGGTGTACAACCAGGCTGTGCGTATGCCGGTACTGAGGCTCCAATAAGCATCACCAACAGCAGCAATAGCCCTAAAATAAAGGATTTACCTTTGTTTTGGTCTTTTCGTAAAGTAAAAAATTTTCTCATCTTTTAGTTGTTTAAATTATAAAATTTTAAATCAACGTATCAAGGCAGGAATACGCGCAAAACTATGTTCAGCTCCAGTTTCCGTCAGCCCTAAAAATCTGCTGATACGAGGCAGTAGGTCCCGGTCAACTTTTTGACTCCGGGCATATATGTAATTTGAAATTATCCCAGTATTAAAAATTTCACCCATTGAGACAAATTGTCCCGGATAAGAAAATGCAAAATCCGGGATATTTGGTATCCTGGAATTTTTCAAAAGTGGAATGAAATTGCTGTTGAGATTACTTAATATATATAATATAATATTGTAGAAAATTAATAAAGGAGTGCCTATAGAAAAACATCTGCATTTCACTATGGATAAAAATCTGCTCTTTGATTTTAAGAGTAAATATTTCCTCATTCAGTCACTGTTTTTAAATACTATAAATCTTTCTCAGGTCTTAATATTGTCATTCAAACGTTTATGTCCGGAATACAATATTAATAAATATCCGGACAAAAATCATATAACATCAAATATTAATATGATCGTATAATTATTCACAAATATATTATTTTAATTTCAAAAAAAAAATAATTTGAATAAATTTTAATATAAAATTTAACTTTTAATTCAATTTTTCACTAAAAATGCCTTTTGTCTTTAATGAAATCATATAACATCAAATATTAATATGATCGTATAATTATTCACAAATATATTATTTTAATTTCAAAAAAAAAATAATTTGAATAAATTTTAATATAAAATTTAACTTTTAATTCAATTTTTCACTAAAAATGCCTTTTGTCTTTAATGAAATCATATAATAACTAATAATAATATAATCGATAATCAGTTACAGATTTAAAAAAAATATTTTTTCATTTATATAATACCATATTTATTAATCTGAATAATCTCATATTTTTATTTAATCTAAATATAATTAGACTTCAATATGTAAAGGTAAAATAAGATTTCAGATATCCAAATATAAGTCTGAAAATCTTTTTTAAATTTTTTTTCAGGATTGGTTGTCTGAATTATGTCTGAAGCAGGATTCTCAGTATTTCTGGATTTCCAGGATTATTTTTATTAGAGTAATATAATCCAGTGAATCCTAAAATCTGTGATCCCGACTCGTCGGGAGATTCTGACAGAAGGATTGTAGGATTTGTAATTAGAATTAGGTAATCCTTTAATCTTTTAATCCTTTATCCCGACGTGTCGGTAGGTTCAGACGATTTAAAAAAATCACTTTACCCTTACAAAACTACTGATCAGAGGTTTGTCAAGATCAAGTGTCTGAATTTTATACACTCCCGAAGGCAGGTCTTTCAATTCCATTTCATACTGTAAAGAAGAGTTGAAAGATATTTTTTTCACGGTCACTCCCTTTCTGTTCAAAATTGCAGCGCTGACATCTCTTGCCTTAAGATTTGATATTGAAATACTTATCTTTTGTGATGCAGGATTGGGATAAATGATCAGCTCAGGGTCACGATATATGCAATCATGCTGAATCTCTATAAGCTGACTGCTATGTTTTGTACCGTCATTATCGACCTGAACAATCATATAAAAGTATCTGGAACCGTCAGCCAGATCATTTGAATCAGTAAGCATATAAACACTTCCACTCTTGTCATTGGTACCTTTGATTTTGCCGGCTGAAGTGAAATTCTTACCATCGGTGCTTCTCATCAATTCCATATAATCATTACTGATCTCAGTGCCTGTAGTCCATGTCAGTTCGATCTTACCACACTCCTTCACTATCCCCGAAAATGATTTAATTTCGACAGGATCTGCTTTTGTTACAATCAAACCGGCTGTTGCCTGGTTATCACTCGGATCCTTATCAGTTAAAACCTCAAAATCAGTATCAAGCAGAGTGGCATCATTTATTCCTATCACATCATTGCCGGTCACTTCGAATACAAGAATGCCTTCTGAAAATCCCTGGTTTTTTGCAGGGATAAGATCAGTATTATATCCGAACCAGACGCGGTTAACCGGATCATAGCTGAATGTTTTGAAATAATTCATCAGTGTTCCGGCTGGAGCCCGGCAGGCTGTATACTGCGGAGGAAAATTGATCTGGATCCAGACTCCACCGGCAGGAATCTGAAGAACATCATTATTAGTAAAAGTAACAGTACATGTAGTTGCAGATCCTACCGGAATACCGGAAGGCATAAAACTGCCTGATATGCCAACATCCTGGGCAAAAAGTGAAATACTATTCACAATTATTAATATAAGAAGATTTAATTTTTTCATGATCATAAAATTTGATGTTCATTAACAAGCCTGTGGTTTCAAATCACTTTTATTCTCATCTGAAACCACAGGAATTTCTATAATATTTTACAAAGTGGTAATATTAATATTGGAACTGTTATTACCTACATTAACATCTCCACCAGAACCAGGCAAAAGAATAACTTTCAGTATCGAACTGTTCATAGAACTGTTTGCAGTAAGTTTGATTGCAACCTTGAATTCACTCAGAGCAGGTATTGAATTGTTTGTTGTCAGTAATAAAGCTCCGTTCGGATAAGTGAATGATGTCCATCCGTCTGTACTGTTTCCAACCACTACGTTTGGATTAGTTGCGACAGTCTGTGTTTCATCAAAATCAAGAATATATCCTGCAATCTTTGGAATGAATATCTGGATAGTTCCATTGGTAGCATGACCTCCTGTCTCATTCAACCTGACCACAGCATCCTTCGTCTGACCTGGTATAAATGTTCCATTGAAAGGCACATGCCATCTCACTCTTATATCGGGATTTCCCGAAGCCGGAATAATCGTTATTATAGCTGTAGGATATGGCATACTGAAGGCTTTGATACATCCGTTATCATCCGTTACACTCAGGAGAGAATAAACAAATGTCCCGACCTGAGCATTTGACTGTGCAACTGTAGTACTTGAATTTCCTGCCAGTGTTGTCACAGACTGAACTGGTCCTCCGTTAACATGGTACATAAATGTATAAGGAGTTGATCCACCAGAGCCAGTGAATGTAACAGTTGCTGTAGATGAAGAATTTTGCACCACGGTCGCAGTTCCGCTTATAGTCGCATCAGGTACCGGATTTATTATAACAATAACACCTGAATTCATCGGGACTTCAGGACATCCTGTAACTGAATGAACAGCCTTTACATTATATGTACCGGCAACATTCTGATAGCCAAAACTTAGCGGATCGCCTGTACCTGCAACTATGTTGCCAGTGGCATTTCCGTTAAAATATAACTGATAATTCACTCCGGCTTCAGAATCACTTAATCCAACCAATACACCTTGTTCATTTGCACACGCTGTTCCACCTCCGGTCACATCAAATACCTGCAACTGAGATTCTGCAATGATGATATTGAAAGAGCATGTTTTTATATTTCCGGAAGCATCAGTGACCGTCCATGTTACCGGTGTTGTACCGGTATTGAACACTGCACCTGCGAGTGTATTTGTATTATTGTAACTGTTGATGACAGTTGAGCCTGCACAATTATCATTATAAGAGACAGGATCGAATTCATCTCCAATTACAGTATACACACAACCTGAAGTGTTAGCCTGCCTTGTCTGATCATTCTTACAAGTTATAACCGGCAATTCTGTATCATTTACCGTGACATTAAATCCGCAGTTTCCAACCCTGCCACAGGCATCTGTAGCTGTAATTGTTACAGGGGTAGTTCCTTTGGAGAATACTGATCCACTTGCATGGCTTGCTGTGAACAAAGGTTTGCGTGTGAGACTTGTATTATCTATTGCAAGTTTGTCTGCAGCTACAAATGTGAACCACATATATCTGTTTCCACCAATTACTGATGCAATAAGATCGGTTGCGTCACTTCTGGTCTCTGTCCAAAGCAATGTTCCTGAGCTATTGTAGAGATTGCAGTCAACTGCAAGGATGCCTCCGTCATTCCTGAATACCCATTCCATCCTGTACCATCCGGAAACAGTAACATCATAATGGTTCACAGCTGAAAGATCATTTCGTCTTTCAAATGTAGTGCCATTGTCTGCTGCAATAATGATCTTACCGGGCTCACCAGCTGCATGGAAAATAAAATCTCTTCTGTGTCCGCCTGCCTGATTATTAACTGCTGTTGAAACATCCCATCCATAAGTGCTGTTCGCTACTTTTGGATCACCAAGATCAAAGTAAACATCGACTGAACTTATGAATCCTCTGCCAAATGCATTATCATAACCCCCTATTCTGGAAAATATTCCAGTATAATCATCAGGTGCTGTTGGAATTACAGTTGAATTTATAACTCCATGTGCTGCTCCGGATCCTGAAACAATACCATCGGTTCCGGACGTAACTCTGGCAATCCTGCTATTATATTCATTCCAGTCAACAGATGGTGCTTCAGGATATGAACCACTTACCCAAGAAGGATTTTCGAATCCCTGGAAGTGACCAAAATCAGTTGCATCTGTAACATAGTTTACTGTCGCTCCGCAAATTCCCAAATCATTTGGTACTGTGATGTCTGATGGACAGTCCGCTACAGGATCATCAACATCCTGCACAGTTATTGTCTGGATGCAGGTCATGTAATTGCCGGCAAAATCAGTTGCTTTCCATGTCCTTAATATATTTCCGGTTGCATTGCATAAATTTAATCCGGATCTGTCGTCAGTGTATGTAATTGCAATTGCTCCCGTACAATTATCCGTGGCTGATGCAGTTCCTGTTGCAAACGGATCTTTCTCATTATGCTGATTGACTATGACATCTGCAGGACAAGTGATAACAGGTACAGTAATATCATTAACTGTTACCGTAAAACTGCAGGTACTCATTCCACATGCATTCACTGCTGTAACATCCACAGTCGTTATTCCACCCTGAAATACATACGGTGATGTAATCACTGTAGTCCCAATTTTGTATGTGATAACCGGCAAAGGTATCCCGCTTGAAGTAGCTGCAAAAGCAACTGAAGCACCACATATTCCGGGGTCATTATTTACAACTATATTTGAAGGGCAAGTAACAACCGGTACTGAGTTCAGCTCCATGAATACGTCAAAGAACGATGATACACAGCCTTCTGCACTCTCTACATTTCCTGTATATTTATAGTTCCATTCAGGATAATCTCCCGTTATCCGAAGCGGTGTCAGTCCTCCTCCCATCTGATATGTCAATCCGTCTATTAACTGATAATCCGTTCCTGTGTAATTTATATAGAATATAGGTGCAGTTCCTTTTATGATATTCCACATAAATCCCTGCCAGCCTCCGGCTCCGCTTACAACTCCCTTAGCTGACCAGTATGCCAGCCAGTTCGCAGGCAGACTCGTCTGATCAAGTTTGAAACCGTTCAATACATTCTGCTTCAGGGCTACATTAGCTGTCAAAGCATCTATATCAAGGTAATGGAATGGTATCAGAGGATCAATACACATCTCATAGCCTGTTGAAAGATCTCCGTTAACTGCTGTCCATGGTGATACTCCTGTTGTATTTGTCTGCAATGTAACTGCGCTGACTACAGGGGCTGAGTTCATCTCCATGAATACATCAAAGAATGATGATATACAGCCTTCAGCACTCTCTACATTTCCTGTATATTTATAGTTCCACTCAGGATAATCTCCCGTTATTCTCAACGGGGTAAGTCCTCCTCCCATCTGATATGTCAATCCGTCTATCAGCTGATAATCCGTTCCTGTGTAATTTATATAGAATATAGGTGCAGTTCCCTTTATGATATTCCACATAAATCCCTGCCAGCCTCCGGCTCCGCTTACAACTCCCTTAGCTGACCAGTATGTCAGCCAGTTCGCAGGCAGACTCGTCTGATCAAGTTTGAAACCGTTCAATACATTCTGCTTCAGGGCTACATTCGCTGTCAATGTATTGATATCAAGGTAATGGAACGGTATCAGAGGATCGATACACATTTCATAGCCGGTTGAAAGATCTCCGTTAACTGCTGTCCATGGTGATACTCCTGTTGTATTTGTCTGCAGGGTAACTGCGCTGACTACAGGGGCTGAGTTCAACTCCATAAATACATCAAAGAACGATGATATACAGCCTTCAGCACTCTCTACATTTCCTGTATATTTGTAGTTCCATTCAGGATAATCTCCCGTTATCCGTAGCGGTGTCAGTCCTCCTCCCATCTGATATGTCAATCCGTCTATCAGCTGATAATCCGTTCCTGTGTAATTTATATAGAATATAGGTGCAGTTCCCTTTATGATATTCCACATAAATCCCTGCCAGCCTCCGGCTCCGCTTACTACTCCCTTAGCTGACCAGTATGCCAGCCAGTTCGCAGGAAGGCTCGCCTGATCAAGTTTGAAACCGTTCAATACATTCTGCTTCAGGGCTACATTAGCTGTCAAAGCATCTATATCAAGGTAATGGAATGGTATCAGAGGATCGATACACATCTCATAGCCTGTTGTGATATCTCCGTTAACTGCTGTCCATGGTGATACTCCTGTCGTATTTGTCTGCAATGTAACAGCGCTGACTACAGGGGCTGAGTTCATCTCCATGAATACATCAAAGAATGATGATATACAGCCTTCAGCACTTTCAACAGTACCGGTATATTTATAGTTCCATTCAGGATAATCTCCCGTTATTCGCAGCGGTGTCAGTCCTCCTCCCATCTGATATGTCAATCCGTCTATCAGCTGATAATCCGTTCCTGTATAATTAATATAGAATATAGGTGCAGTTCCCTTTATGATATTCCACATAAATCCCTGCCAGCCTCCGGCTCCGCTTACTACTCCCTTAGCTGACCAGTATGCCAGCCAGTTTGCTGGAAGGCTTGTCTGATCAAGTTTGAAACCGTTCAAAGCATTCTGCTTCAGGGCTACATTAGCTGTCAAAGCATCTATATCAAGGTAATGGAATGGTATCAGAGGATCGATACACATTTCATAGCCTGTTGCGAGATCTCCGTTAACTGCTGTCCATGGTGATACTCCTGTCGTATTTGTCTGCAATGTAACAGCACTTACAACCGGGGCTGAGTTCATCTCCATGAATACATCAAAGAATGATGATATACAGCCTTCAGCACTCTCAACAGTACCGGTGTATTTGTAGTTCCATTCTGGATAATCTCCCGTTATCCGAAGCGGTGTCAGTCCTCCTCCCATCTGATATGTCAATCCGTCTATCAGCTGATAATCAGTTCCCGTGTAATTTATATAGAATATCGGTGCTGTTCCGTTTATTATATTCCACATCACTCCCTGCCAGCCTCCGGCTCCGCTCACAACTCCCTTAGCTGACCAGTATGCCAGCCAGTTTGCAGGAAGGCTTGTCTGATCAAGTTTGAAACCGTTCAGTGCATTCTGCTTCAGGGCTACATTAGCCGTCAAAGCATCTATATCAAGATAATGGAATGGCATCAGAGGATCGATACACATCTCATAGCCTGTTGAAAGATCTCCGTTAACAGATGTCCAAGGTGAAACTCCTGTCGTATTTGTCTGCAATGTAACTGCGCTGACTACAGGGGCTGAGTTCATCTCCATGAATACATCAAAGAACGATGATATACAGCCTTCAGCACTTTCAACAGTACCGGTATATTTATAGTTCCATTCAGGATAATCTCCCGTTATTCTCAACGGTGTAAGTCCTCCTCCCATCTGATATGTCAATCCGTCTATCAGCTGATAATCCGTTCCTGTATAATTAATATAGAATATAGGTGCAGTTCCGTTTATGATATTCCACATAAATCCCTGCCAGCCTCCGGCTCCGCTTACAACTCCCTTAGCTGACCAGTATGCCAGCCAGTTTGCAGGAAGGCTTGTCTGATCAAGTTTGAAACCGTTCAAAGCATTCTGCTTCAGGGCTACATTAGCTGTCAAAGCATCTATATCAAGGTAATGGAATGGCATCAAAGGATCTATGCACATTTCATAGCCAGTTGAAAGGTCTCCGTTAACTCCTGTCCATGGTGAAACTCCTGTCGTATTTGTCTGCAATGTAACTGTGCTGACTACAGGTTTGGCATTCACAATCACTGTTCTTATTACAGGCAGAGCAGAATTTCCGCTGCCATCAACTACATTATAAGTAACTGTATATGTGGCAGGTATTGATGTATTGACTGTACTTGACGGAACAATTTGTAAGGTAAGGTCTCCACAATTATCAGCTGCAGTTGCACCGGCATCTGCATAGCTTGATCCCTGACACACATAAACAGGAGAAGTTCCCAAAAGTGTGATGACTGGAATCTCTGTATCATTAACTGTCACATTAAAACTACAATTTCCTGTTTTGTTACAGGCATCAGTTGCTGTTACCGTAACAGGTGTAGTACCTACAGGGAATGCTGTTCCGCTTGCCTGACTAACATTGAACAATGGTTTGCGAGTGAGGCTTGTATTATCAATTGCAAGTTTGTCTGCAGCCACAAATGTGAACCACATATAACGGTTTCCTCCTATTACCGATGCTATCAGGTCACCCGGATCTGAACGGGTTTCAGTGAATAGCAGTGTTCCTCCGTCATTGTACAGATTACAGTCAACTGCCAGAACACCTCCGTTATTTCTGAATTTCCATTCCAGTTTATACCAGCCTGTAGTTGTCACATCATAATGATTTGGTAATGAAGACAGATCATTCCGTCTTGCAAAAGTTGTTCCATTATCTGCTGCAACAACTATTTTTCCAGGCGATCCTGCCGCATGGAATATAAAGTCTCTCCTGTGATTACCGGCCTGATCATTAACTGCCGTTGAAACATCCCATCCATAAGTGCTGTTAGCCACTTTTGGATCATCAATATCAAAGTAAACATCAACTGAGCTTGTAAATCCGTTTCCGAATGAACCTGCTATCGCATTGTATCCTCCAAGCCTGCTGAATATCCCACTGTAGTCATAGGGAGCTGATGGCAGAAGTATTGAGTTGACAAGGCCATGTGCGTTTCCTGATCTCGAAGCAATACCATCTGTTCCGCTTGACACTCTCGCTATCTGGCTGCTGTATTCATTCCAGTCAACAGATGGCTGGTCAGTATATCTTCCGCTTACCCATAATGGATTTTCAAACCCCTGGAAGAATCCAAAATCTGCAGCATCAGGTATGAAATTTACAAGTGCGCTGCATTGTCCCGCATCATTAACTACTGTGATATCTGCAGGACAGACAGCAACAGGATCATCTGCATCGACAACAGAAATAGTTTGCAGACAGGTATTGAAATTTCCCAATTCATCAGTTGCTTTCCATGTTCTTGATATTAGCCCTGTTGCATTGCATAAATTCAATGCTGATCTGTTATCTGTGTATGTAATTGTAATTGTACCATTACAGTTATCTGTAGCTGTTGCATAACCTGTTGCAAAAGGATCTTTCTCATTATGCTGATTAACAATAACATTTGCAGGACATGATATCTGAGGTACTGTGTTATCATTTACTGTAACAGTAAAGCTGCAGGTACTGATTCCACAAGCATTTGATGATGTAACATGAACAGTAGTTATTCCACCTGGAAATACATAAGGTGATGTGATCACTGTAGAACCAATCTTGTATGTGATAACTGGCAAAGGTACCGTCAGTGTAAAGGTGGTCAAATCTCCAGCTATATCAATTCCAGAATCGTATTGTCCGTTACCATTGACATCATAGTACGGCGTTGTGATAAACTTGATCGTCTGTACAACTCCTGTATGATTCTCCGGTGATATCGTCTGAGGACCAGCTGCTACTGCCATAGTAAATGTTACATCAACTGTTGCTGATGGTATATTCGGCAATGTACTTATGTATTGTGTCTGTATCCTCAATGTCCCGCATGCATCTGCTAAGGTTGATGTCAAACTTGGTATACTCGTCGTCAGTTCCTCATGTGAACATGCCGTGCGTGTATATGTGCCTCCACTTACCATCACCTGACTGTATCCATCCGGCGCTGTCACCGTATTCGAAATGAAAGGTTTTGATTGTACTTCAACAGTCCTGACAACAGGAATTGCTGCATTTCCACTTGCATCTATCACATTGTAAGTAACAGTGTAAGTACCTGCAATTGATGTATTAACTGTACTTAAAGGGATTATACTAATTGAAATATCTCCATCGCAATTGTCAAGAGCAGTTGCTCCTGCATCTGAATATGTTTCACCCTGACAAATATAAACTGGTGTAGTACCTACCATCGTGATCACAGGTAAAGTATTATCACTAACAGTAATAGTCTGTGCTACAACTGTACTATTTCCACAGCCATCAGTAACCTTGTATTTTCTTATAATACGATATGGATCGGTTGCTGATCCTGCTCCTCCGTTATTTGCATCATTAAAATGTGTAACTATAAGCGGTGCTGCCAGTTGCTCTACCTCAGCAGGTGAAAGAGCCCTGTTGTAATACTTTATTTCATCAACTGTCCCCCTCAGCCATTCACTATATGGAGGACCACCAACATTAATTATACTGTTTACGGAAGGATCCATATTTGGGAAAACTCCGGATTTTAACTCTCCATCAATATAAACTCCAACTCCATCAACCATTGCAATGTGATGCCAAGCCCCGGTTTGGAATGCACCCAAATAGGTGCCGCAAGCTTCCCACTGATCCAGATGTTCTCCAATACATGGGCTTGGATAAGCTCTGAAAATTTTCTGAGTTGCATGGTCTGTTACATAAACCCAGGCTGACAGAGATGCAGTACTAAGATTCAAGTTTGGCAAAGTGAAATATGAACCAGAAATAAAATTAGTAGCCCCCTGTCCTACTTTACCTCCTGTAAAGGTCAATCCTGACCCAATAACTGATGCATGATGCCCATTGCTTGAAACATCATTAAAGTTACCGTCAAGTGGCCAGTATGCAACATAATCTGTTGGACCGCTAATTGATGGACAATTATCCGCTTCATCAATAACTACCGCCGGATCCGGTGCAGGTATTTGACTGAAACACTGCAATGTCAGTGGTGCAGGATTGCTTGCTGTCGGTGCTGTCTGATCCTTTCCAGAATGGCTATATGACTGATCAGCCAGTGGATTCAGACATGCATCAAATACAGTGTATGTATAGGTAACCGTCCAGTTGCAATTCGTTCCGCTTACTGTTGTGTTTGACCATGTAGCTGTTACACCAGCTCCGCAATTATCTGAATATCCTTCAATAGCACTAGCCGAACTGAATGCAGGAACTGCTGCAAGTGCATTAACTTTACATCCATCGTAAAGTGTTGCATCTGAGAAAGGAGTACCTGTCAATTTAGGTGCTGTAAGATCCATGCCTGAATGTCTGTAAGTCTGATTTGCAAGAGGATTGCCACATACATCTTTAACTGTATAAGTATAAGTAACTGTCCAGTTGCAATCGTCTCCTGTAGTAACAGTACCAGTCAATTCTGCAGTAACTGGCTGACCGCAATTATCCGTATAACCAATTATAGCATTTGTTGCACTGAATGCAGGAACTGCAGTCTCAGCACTGGCTATACAAGAATTGTAAACTGTTGCATCTGCATATGCGGTACCAGTCAATGCAGGTGCCTGTATATCAGTAATTGTAATAGTCTGAGTCTTTGTAGCTGGATTACCGCATGCATCAGTAATTGTGAAAGTTCTTGTAACTAATGTAGGACACGTTCCTGATTTACTATCCTGATACGTGATACTTACATCTGAACAATTGTCAGATGCTGATCCTCCTTCAGCTGAATACTGCGAAGAAGTAATCGTTAACGGTGCAGTGCTGTAAGGCAGATTTACACCTTTGGTTTTAAAATTATACCAGTATATATCATAGGTAACACCTGTAAGGTTATTATGGCCTTGTAGTATCATATTAGAAATAGATACTGAACCTAATGCATTCTCTGTTAAAGCTAAATCTCCAACCTGATAAATAAATGTATTTCCGACCAACCGAATACTAATTGTATACCATTTATTATAAGCAAATCCAGTAGGTAAGCCCATATCTATCCATCCGCCCGGATCTGAATTCCATCCTCTAAACCTTGGAATTCCTCCGTCTGACGTAAATTCAACTATAGGATATGCTGAAATTCCATTTGAAACATCTATAGCCGATCCCCAAAGTCCGGCCATTCTTCTACCTGTGGTTTCCCAATCAGATGGGATATACAAATCTATTGCCAGACTCTGTGCATTTGGAGTGTCATATTTTCTGCCTTGTGTATTGTAGAATGGATAATTGTAACCTCCCGGTCTGCAAGTTTCGCAGTCTGCTGCATTGATCTCATGCTTGAGTCTTTCCCCTCCCAGGTAGTTCACGACACTAAATCCATTAGGAGGATACCTGTCTATATAATATGTTTCAGGTGCCTGGTTATCCGCAATTACTATTTGTTTTGGCTGCGGCAATGCTGTCAGTTCTGTGCATCCTTCTACTGATTTGTCTGAAGGTCCTGTTGCAACAGGAACTGTATTGTCTGTCACTGTGAATACCTGATTCACACTGGTAAATTTACCGCAAAGATCTGTAATTGTGTATGTCCTGGTTATAGTTCCTGTACAGTTATTACCAACAAGGGCACCCGTACTGGATGAAACTATAAGGTCATTTGTCGCTGTGCAATTATCACTTGCAGTAGCTCCCAATGCCAGGAATTGAGCAATTGTAGTTGCTGCTGCAGGCAAACCTGTGCTGCATTCAATATCTGATCCTGCAGGTACAGAAACGGTTGGTGCCGTAAGATCAGAAGTTACAGTGAATGTACTTGTGCATGTCAGCACACCACAATCAGTTGTATACATCCATATGACACTTGTGCTGCCTCCACATGCTAAAGGAGCCCCGGTATTATTGTTAGTCAATGTACCAGCACATCCGCTAGCTGTTGTAGAAGCAAGCCAGATAGCAAATTTTGTATCTATTGCTGCCTGGGTCTGACATTCGTCTTCTGTCTGATCAGCAACACAAGTGAGTGTTATTGGTGTTCCGTAGCAACTCAATAGTAGATCTGGTTGGAATCCGGCAGCTACTCCATCATCATCTACAGGACTCATCAACCATGTCGGATAAGTAACCGGACCTGAAATGTAAGCAGCAATTCCTGCTTCTGAAACAGCACCACTCCACCAGTTGCATGAAGTAGTAAATGTAGCTCCTCCGCTCACTGCTAACATACCATTTGCATTGCCACTATTATTAAATTTATTTTCTGTAGCAGTAATTGTTGCTCCATCCGTAAGTATTGCTGTAACGGGCAGAGTTGTTGAAACAGGGTTGGTAATGAAATTGTTGTGAATATTCAGAACAGCATTGACTCTTCCAATTATACCAAAACCATCATTTCCACCAATGCCAAACGGATCACTACCATTTCCTGTAAAGGTGGAAGTGCCTATATCCACAAGTGCATTTGCTCCTCTAACATTTATACCACGGTTCTTATTATCTGTGATATTACATGCTGTAATGATTATATTCTGTCTGTTACCGGCACCTGTTGAGAAGTCGGCAAATGACATACCAGCACAATCCTGAGCTATCTTACCTGTACCAGTTACACTTACATTATTAATATTAGCCGTGATTTTATCTGTAGCTGAACTACCACCAGTAAATACATATACCCCTGCATGGAAATTTATTCCTGTCTGTGCAGGGTAATCTCCTGTAAATCCGGACATTGTAATTCCATCAGCATTGAAGCTGGATGGAGCAAATGTGGTACCTGTGACAGGGTCAACGTTTATCGCTGCAAGTCCCTGCATTATACCTGTGATGTTTCCACCGTTTATACTTGTAACAGGTGTGGTATTAAGGTTATAAACAAAGTAACCATAGTATGGTCCTGTAATGTTATTCCCACTTACCGTTGCCGCCTGAGTACCGGAAATATTGGCAAGTACAATACCTGTTGTCGGTGTAGTACCTGCTATCTGTCCTGTCAATGTAACATTGTTATTCTGAATCGTCAGCCCGTTTGTAGCAGATGTAGCGCATGATGTAACATCAATACCTACAGCTGATGCTGATATTATATTGCCTGTTACTGTGCCTCCTACTATACCGGTTGCCGTCTTTTCAATTTTAATACCTTCTAGTCCACCTGAAATTGTATTGTTTGTTAATGTCAAATTAACAGGTGCATGTAAAGTGCTGCTAGGACTATCAAGTATTCTCACTCCAATACCATTGGCATTTGGTGTTATTGAAACTCCTGTTACAGTTCCGTGTGCTCCATCAGAAGCATCACTGCTGTAACCTTCAAAGTTATTCGCAAAAACTCCATAATCGACTCCGGATACAGTACCTAAACTTACATCAGCCGGTGCATTGCTCTTGACATTCCATATCTCATATCCTTTTGTCTTATTTGTCCTCACAATTCCATTACCGTTAATAGTATTATTGGTAGAATATGAAGGCACTGACAATGAAGACAATGTTATACCATCCCATTTCGTCTCATTAGCATTCGCAAGTGCTGTGATCGTATTGCCTGACAATGTCATAGGTGATGCAGCCGAATAATGCAGATTGTGGAATATACCTGTTCTTCTTGCTTCAATTGTATTATTTGTTATCTGCTGATGTATTACTGCACCGGGGTTAGCCTGGCTGTAGTTGCCAGTCTGAACACCAAGTCTGACATTCGTCATACAGTTTCCAATGATCTGAGCATATTGGTTATTATACAAAAGAACACCACCACCCCAGAAATCAATACCCGAAGCTGGGTCATAGGTACCCATATCCATTATCTTATTATTCGAAATAACATGACCACTGGACGGTACTCCTGCCGGATAATCATATAAAGTAACCCCAAAATATGAAAGGTTTTTGATGATATTATTTGAAACAGTAAGATTGTTAATACCTGTCTCATATACTGTCACACCTTCTCTTGCATGCATATCTGCTCCTCCAAATCCATATCCGTTTGCCGGGAAAGCCGGATTGTCTCCATCAATTGTAAATCCTTTTATCGTCACATCTGATGCAGCAACATGGAATATCTCACCTGAGCTGACTGCATTAGTTTTCGGAACAATTACAGATTCCGCAATCCTCGTTCCGGAACATGCATCATTGTCTTTATTTGTACCTAAAATTGTTAATTGTTTATTTATAACAACATCGTCAGCAATCGTACCGGCATCTACATAGATCGTATTACCTGGTACTGCTTGACTTATTGCTTTTGTAATTGTTGCATAAGGTGCACATGAAGTACCATTACCGTTAATGTCATCTCCTACTGCAGTTGTATAAACATCACCCAATGTGCTGTTATCATTTACATACAGAGCTCCTGATGTGCTTGTTATCGTTACCGGTTGTGTACAGTTGGCGCTGTTATTTGCTGCATCCGTTGCTGTCCAGGTAATAGTGGTTACCCCAACAGGGTAATTATCTGTAAGAAGTAATCCGTCACTACGAACTCCTGCAACTGTTACTGTTGTGCAGTTGTCTGATGCAGTGGCAGGAATGATCGTTACCGGTGCATCACAACCTGTTGTTGTTGCAGTAAGCGGACCAGGACATGTGATCACCGGCGCTTCTGTATCGTTCACAGTTACGGTAAATGTGCAACTGGATATATTACCCGCTGCATCGCCTACTGTCCAGGTTATAGTAGTTACTCCTTTCTCAAATACTATTCCGGTCAATGTCGTTGCACTGACAGACGCTCCTCCATTAAGCTTATAACTCTGGGTGGTGATCCCACAATTATCTGTTTTAAACAATGGATCAAATCCAGTTCCTGATTCAGTATAGGTACATTTAGAAGCATTTGTGCTCCTTATCTGATCAACTCCACAGATTAATACTGGAACCTCAGTATCATTTATAGTTACTGTAAATATGCAACTGGATGTATTACCCGCTGCATCGCCTACTGTCCACGTCACAGTAGATACACCCTTCTGAAATACGACTCCGTTCAATGTCGTTCCATTCACAGCCGCTCCTCCATTAAGCGTGTAATTCTGCGTGGTGATTCCGCAATTATCTGTCTTGGCCACCGGGTCAAATTCAGCTCCTGTTGCAGTATAAGTACAAATTGTTGCATTTGTACTCCTTACCTGATCAGTTACACAGGTTAGTACCGGTGCTTCATTATCATCAACAGTTACGGTAAATGTGCAACTTGATGAATTACCCGCTGCATCTCCTACTGTCCACATCACAGTAGTTACACCCTTCTGAAATACGACTCCGTTCAATGTCGTTCCAATTACAGCCGCTCCTCCATTAAGCGTATAACTCTGAGTTGTGATTCCGCAATTATCTGTCTTGGTCACCGGATCAAATTCAGCTCCTGTTGCAGTATAAGTACAAATTGTTGCATTTGTACTCCTTACCTGATCAATTACACAGGTTACCACCGGCGCTTCATTATCATCAACAGTTACGGTAAATGTGCAACTTGATGAATTACCCGCTGCATCTCCTACTGTCCACATCACAGTAGTTACACCCTTCTGAAATACGACTCCGTTCAATGTCGTTCCAATCACAGCCGCTCCTCCATTAAGCGTATAACTCTGAGTTGTGATTCCGCAATTATCTGTCTTGGTCACCGGATCAAATTCAGCTCCTGTTGCAGTATAAGTACAAATTGTTGCATTTGTACTCTTTACCTGATCAATTACACAGGTTACCACCGGCGCTTCATTATCATCAACAGTTACGGTAAATGTGCAACTTGATGAATTACCCGCTGCATCTCCTACTGTCCACATCACAGTAGTTACACCCTTCTGAAATACGACTCCGTTCAATGTCGTTCCAATCACAGCCGCTCCTCCATTAAGCGTATAACTCTGAGTTGTGATTCCGCAATTATCTGTCTTGGTCACCGGATCAAATTCAGCTCCTGTTGCAGTATAAGTACAAATTGTTGCATTTGTACTCTTTACCTGATCAATTACACAGGTTACTACCGGAGCCTGAGTATCATCGACCGTGATCGTAAAGCTACAGGTAGCGCTGTTCAAAAGGGCATCCTTAATGGTATAGGTCACAACTGTTGTACCCACATTAAAGCTTTGCGTACCCAGGAAACCATTGCCGCTCAATGGTGTAGCACCGGTTGCAACGTGCGTAGTAGAAGTTTCTCCGAAGTTGTCAGAATAGCTTGGTGTTGCAAGAGTTACACTTGCTGAACATAACCCCGGATCTGCATTGACCGTCTGATCACCGGGACATCCTGTGAGCAACGGATTCTGATTATCTATGACTGTAACCGTAAAGCTGCAGGTCGTTGAATTGGTACCATCGCTTACAGTGTAAATGACATTGGTGATGCCTCCGTTGAAGTTGTGTGAACCGAGGAATCCAGTACCTGAGAATGTAGTAGCTCCTGTGGCATTATGAGTTATTGAAGTAATAGCACAATTGTCGCTTGCTACAGGTGAAACCAGTGCTACAAGAGCAGAACATACTCCCGGTTCTGCATTGACAACAGGATTTGCCGGGCAACCTACCAGTGTAGGTGGTACATTATCTGTAACTACAATAGTCAACAAACAGGTGCCTATATTTCCTGCACAATCTGTTCCCTTAAAGGTAATAACAGTAGTTCCGGCCGGGAAATTACCCGTTACAAAGCCCGGAGTTCCGGGTGAAACGGACAGCACAACACCATTGGTTGCGGTTTGTGACCGGAAGACATTTCCACCACAATTATCGCTCCAAACCGGTCTGGTGATCGTTTTAGTGGCAAAGCAGTTACTTGATCCCGTATTAAAGGAATAAGTTGCTCCACATAAATAGCCGTCAACATCCGGATTTTCCCCCGGAGGCAGTCCGTAAGTTGTAGAACTTACTGTTGGTGCCTGAGTATCATCGATCGTATAGGTATATACCCATGCGTGGGTGTTACCTTCACAGTCAGTATAAGTATATGTATAGGTTACATTGCCTTCACAAGCAGGAACTGTACTGATCACAGGTCCTGTCGGTGTCAGAGTGTTACCGCAGTTGTCTTTTACCACTGGAGGTGTCGGCGAAACCATATTCGCAGCACAAGCTACCGTTACAGCTACCGGGTTAGCCGGCATCGTAAAGTCACTACGCTCTATTGTATATGTGGCTACCCAAGTGTGGGTGTTCAGCTCACAATCCGTATATGTCCACGTGTAGGTCACATTGCCCTCACAAGATGGCAGTGGAGTGCTCTCCACAGGTCCTGTCGGTGTCAGTACCGTACCACAATTATCTGTTACTGCTGGAGGAGCTGGCAACAATGCTGCAATATCAGCATAACACGCAACCGTAACAACTGCCGGATTAGCCGGCATCGTAAAGTCACTACGCTCTATTGTATATGTAGCTACCCAAGTGTGGGTGTTCAGCTCACAATCCGTATATGTCCATGTGTAGGTCACATTGCCCTCACAAGACGGCAGTGGAGTGCTCTCCACAGGTCCTGTCGGTGTCAGTGCCGTACCACAATTATCTGTTACAGCTGGAGGAGCTGGCAACAATGCTGCAATATCAGCATAACACGCAACCGTAACAACTGCCGGATTAGCCGGCATCGTAAAGTCACTACGCTCTATTGTATATGTGGCTACCCAAGTGTGGGTGTTCAGCTCACAATCCGTATATGTCCACGTGTAGGTCACATTGCCCTCACAAGATGGCAGTGGAGTGCTCTCCACAGGTCCTGTCGGTGTCAGTACCGTACCACAATTATCTGTTACTGCTGGAGGAGCTGGCAACAATGCTGCAATATCAGCATAACACGCAACCGTAACAACTGCCGGATTAGCCGGCATCGTAAAGTCACTACGCTCTATTGTATATGTAGCTACCCAAGTGTGGGTGTTCAGCTCACAATCCGTATATGTCCATGTGTAGGTCACATTGCCCTCACAAGACGGCAGTGGAGTGCTCTCCACAGGTCCTGTCGGTGTCAGTGCCGTACCACAATTATCTGTTACAGCTGGAGGAGCTGGCAACAATGCTGCAATATCAGCATAACACGCAACCGTAACAACTGCCGGATTAGCCGGCATCGTAAAGTCACTACGCTCTATTGTGTATGTGGCTACCCAAGTGTGGGTGTTCAGCTCACAATCCGTATATGTCCATGTGTAGGTCACATTGCCCTCACAAGATGGCAGTGGAGTGCTCTCCACAGGTCCTGTCGGTGTCAGTGTCGTACCACAATTATCTGTTACTGCTGGAGGAACTGGCAACAATGCTGCGATATCAGAATAACACGCAACTGTTACAACTGCCGGATTAGCCGGCATCGTAAAGTCACTACGCTCTATTGTTATCGTTTGATCACATACATCAGTCTGATCCGCGCCATCTTTAACAGTCCATGTTCGTGTAACTATTATCGGACATGTGCCCGTTGCAACATCCTGGTATCCGTAATATGTAACCGCACAGTCGTCTGTTGCAACTCCTCCTGCTGTTGTAAACTGAGCAAGAGTCACTTCAACCTGTGATGTTGAATATACCAATCCTGTGATAGCTGCAGTAGAACATCCATTCAGTGTTAATGATGCCGGACAAGTGGTAATATCCGGAGGTGTATCTGTATCTTCCACGCCTGTTGGTGTAGTCCACCACGGGCTGAAGGTCACATTTCCTATGACTGCATTACCCTGTCCGCAAAGGTTTTTATTGTTATTGTAAGGACCTGTGAGATGTCCCCAATAGTTCAGGCTGGCATCGACCGTTGTTGTCGGCAGGTCATTCTGTAAGCCGATCCCATGATTTGGAAGCGTCATATTTCCGTTTCCGCTGATGATATTACTCTTAATAGCACCGATAGTACCTGCAGAGGATTCGATAAGTATACCTGCCTGGGTATTGTTTGTTATTGTATTATTCGTACATGATGTGAGATCTGCACCGTCTTTTACGTGGATACCGATGAGGTTGCCTGTAATTGTTGTTAAGTTGTCATGAATATTTGCACTTGCATCATTACCAATTATTAAAATACCAGTTGATGTTGAACTTCCACTGATAGTTGAATTTTTAATCTCGGCAGCAATGGTGGCACTATTTGTATTCAAAGCATCATCGTCAATCGAAATACCATTATTTACTGAATTTTGAATATTTATATTATCAATGCTAAAAGAAGTTGATGTTGCATTTCCAAATCCAGAATAATAATTTGATGCATATACACCCTGTAAAGCTCCTGTAATACTTCCACCAAATATTTTTACAGTATTTGCTGGTAAATTCCATAATCTGTATCCATACCTTTTTGGTGTTATAATATTATCGGAAACAATTAAAGTATTTGGAACAAACATCGATGTTATTCTTATGCCATCATTTGCAGTAGAGGTAGTTTCTGTACTAATTGTATTACTTATTACACTACAAACTGGTGCTGAGCTATGATGATTATTAAGCCAGAGACCCACAATATAGGATGTAATATTATTACCTGAGATCTCAAAAGGTACGTTAACCAATGAACCAAGAGTAGCTGTCATTAATCCACGGCCTACCCTGGTCATTTTGTTATTTTTTACATCAGCTGTTGCCTCATTCTCCAGATAAACCCCACTTCCGGTTCCATCAACAGATAACCTGTGTATATTATCAAAAACGTTTTTATCTATAAGGTTGTTTTGTTGAGGAGTAAAGGCAGTAGTGAATAAGTTCACACCTTGCCTGTAAAGGTTCTGCATTATATTATTGGTAATAGTCAAATGATTCACTGCAATTTCACCCGGATTCATTTTGTTTGAGAACGCCTGGGCTGCATGAATTCCAACTGAATTAACCACTTTTTCACCAATACCTCCATTTAAAGCAGGATTATTACCATTAAATGTAAAACCATTTACATTAACATTATCAGCACTAATAGTAAATAAAGCACCTGTTTCATAAGCAGTATTGATAGCTGGTGGAATAATTACAGACTCACCACCTGTCCTTGGAGTAGTTCCTGTTGCTCTTGGGTCAACACCCATCTGAGCGCCATTTATTGTTAAAGATTTATTAACTAAAACTGACTCAGCATAAGTACCTGCACAAACAGTGATCACTTCACCGTTAGTAGTGGTTGCTGCATTAATGGCAGCCTGGATTGTAGCATAATAGGTGGCAGGATCGTCTGATGTATTGGTCACCGGTAAATACTGAATCGTAGCGGTTGCAGTCGATGTAGTACCATTTAAACTCGTCACCGTTACAGTATAAGTACCTGCAGCTAGTGGAGTAATTATATGGCCGCTCGATATTCCTGAAGCAGACCCACTGCTCGTACCTGACCATGCAATATCAAATGTTGGGTCACCTCCTGTGAAGGCAACTTCAATAGAGCCTGTGGTTGGCCCACAAAGGATGTTAGTAGGTGTGGCTGAAGTGATCACTACAGGAGTACCACATACTGGATGTTGGAATCCGTCAGCAGGATTTCCACCTGCATCAATACCATCAATTAGATAAGGTGCATATGTTACAGCACCTGAGATTTTGGTTGCGACCGTAGCCGGCACATTACTTCCATACCAGTTGCAGGTTGCAGCTACTGTAGGAACAGATGCATTATTAATAGCTTTAACTGCATTGCCTGAAAGGTCATTGGTATTGATTGGGCCAATAGCACCTGCAGACGCTTCGATTGAAATTCCGTCGACAGTATTATTCGTGATAAAGTTATTCGTTGTTGTTGTCAATGTACCGCTGTTCTTTACTCGAACTCCAGTTCCATTAGCATCAATTTTGTTTGCTAATATGCTAGCAGAACCACCATCAATATCCACCCCGATTACAGCGCCTGTGATAGTTGATGCGTTGTTTTGAATTGTGGCCGTAGCGGCATAACCGTCGGTTGCACCGTTGAAGTCATATACATAGATACCGGTATTCCCACCAGATATTGTGTTGCTGCTAATGGTCGCATCTACTGTTGCAATAGGACCTGTAGGAGCATATGCTATAAGGCTGACCCCTGTTTCGAAGTTTGAAATCTGGTTACCTGTGATAGTTGCATAAGTTGGCTGTTGGGTATTGCCGGCGGTAAAGAAATCATTACCGTCGCCGGTTATGAAAATACCGGAAGCATCACCCCAATAGGTGCCTGAACTTGAAGAAGCGGTCATGATGTTGTCCTTCACTAACACTGGGTTGCCTAAACTGCCATTGTCATACATCCAGATACCGGCATCAGCAGCGCTGCCCGATATTACATTGTTTTGAACAGTCGCACCACCGTTAGCATTACGCAGTATAATTCCGATATCATTACCTCCCCCAGTTAATGTTATTGTATTCTTGTCCAGCAGATTTGGTCCTCCAATGAGTGAGGTGCCTGACGACCAGACTGTCTGAATACCAGTATAAACATTAGTGATTATATTCTTCTGGACAATGTGGTTCAGCGAACCTGGTCCGTAATACTGTACCAGTTCGATACCAGTCTTATTTGGGATATTACTGACCGTATTGCCAATAACTGTTACATTACCGTCAAATATGTTGATGCCGGGACCAACAGTTACATCATCAATTGTGTTGTCCTTAATCAAATGACCGGAGCTAGTTAAAGCCAAGCCTGAATTAATTTGTATCGCCTTACGATAAATATGCTGGACAATGATGTTTTCCACCGTGATGTTGTTGAACAGTATACCAAGCCTGTGGTCAGTCATAACACCACCCTGGTAGTTATGACCGGCACCCAGAATAGTATTGGCTTCGCCATCGATCGTCAGATTTTGATAGTTACATCACTGCTTCCAACAAGGAATGCATATTGATATCCAGTCGGAAAACTTCCGTCTACAGGGTTGTTTACCGCTGCAGGAGCAAGTACAACTCCGGTTTTAGACTGACCCTGTATGGTTAGCTCTTTGTTAACTGTTATATTTGACTCTTTGTAGAGTCCGTTGCATATCTGGATAGTATGGCCGGTACCGGCTGCTGAGACTGCTGCCTGGATGGTTGCGTAATAGGTATTATTCGAAAGATTGGTTACAGGCATATACTGTACAGCTATTGGTCCGAAAATATCAGAGTTTCCATATATGTCAGTCACTGTAATGGTATAATTGCCTGCTGCAAGTCCGGTAATATTATATGATGGTCCTGCCTCACCCGTTTTGGAACCCCGATTCCAGTAAACAGTATAGTTTGCAACTCCTCCTGTCCAACTTACATTGATCGATCCGGTTGTCTCACCACAAGTGATCGGATCAGCTACTGCTGATGTGATATCAACAGGAGTACCGTTGCAAGTTCCTGTTGGCTGGAATCCTGTTCCGCCACTAAAACTTCCTGAAGTAAGCCACGGTGTATAATCCACCAGTGAATTAGTTGGACCGATTTCAGCAATAACACCTGATTCTGATGATGATCCCCACCAGTTACAATTAGCGTCTAAAGCTGTTGCTGTTCTCAGATCATTTAGACCATAACCACCATTATCTGTGATACTATTATTATTTACAGTTCCTATCGAACCTGTTGCATCTGAAGCTATCAGGATTCCATCTACAGTATTGTTCCTGATGAAATTATTAGTAGCTGATACAAGGTTTACTGATCCTGACAACTTTATACCTGTTCCATTATTATGGATATCATTTGCGGAAACTGTAAGGCTACCATAACTGGCATCAATACCAACAGTATTTCCTGATATACTGGCATCATTATCCTGAACGATTACTGTCAGAGGCTGGGTAGATGTTCCTGCTTTAACCACCTCGATTCCCTTAACATACCCACTGATATTGTTATCATTCCTGATTATTGCATAGGAAGGATTCTGATCTCCAGCAAACAAATATTGGTTTGCTATATAAATACCTGTACCATCAGCCTCACCGAGTCTCAAACTATTTGTGCTCGATACTGTATTGCCTTCAAGTATAAGAGGATTTGCCAGCGTTCCATTTCCAAAAATCATTGCTCCAATTCCATATTTTGTTGATGTCACATGGTTATTCGTAACCATGAATCCATTGTCATAAGACCATCCAAGAAGCATACCTACATTCTGGCTACCAGGTTCTGACCATGATACTCCAGATGTTAGGTTAATTGTATTATTATCAATTAAAGAATTTTTATTTGCGAGACGAGTATATATTCCAACTGCTCCGGAGAATGCTTCATAACCATTATCGCTAATGATATTATCTTTAATCTCCACAGGTCGGCCATTTGATGCTGCATTATTAAACTGGATTGCACGTGGCTGGCCCGTATAAGAAACAGATGGGATAGCGGTATATCCAAAACACCCCGGATGGTTACCTATATCGGTAATTGTATTGCTGTTGATCTTGCTAAGGGTTGCAGGTGTAGTCGTATTTTGATACAATAAAATACCCTGAAAAGCATTGTTTATTGAACAATTTCTTACCTCACCAACACCATAAATCCTTATAGCGTCATTAAATGCTATATTTTCAACAGTGGAATATTCGATCAAAGTACCTGTTGATGCATACGTTGTAGCATCGTAATAAACGCTTATTCCCCTCCTGTAAATATTATTTACATGTACATTATTTACATGCAGGTTGTGCCAGGTACTTCCACCAGCCTGGCTAGCATCCAGAGTCACGATGCCTGTCCGGAAATTATTTTTACCAAGCGTAAGGGCAGGGTTTCCCTTGCCATCGATCGTAACGTCTTGGATGGTCACACCATTAGCAGCAATAATAAACCCGTTTTGAGCACTGCTTCCAAAAGCATTATCCATATTTGCATCTTCTGCAGCAGGCACGATGATCACACCTGCCCTGCTTTGTCCATCAATGGTAACAGATTTATTGACAAAAATATTCGATTCGATATAGGTTCCGTTACAAACTTCGATAACATCACTTGGATCACCTGCATTTACTGCTGCCTGAATTGTGGTATAATACGTAACTGGATTGTCTGTAGTATTGCTAACCGGCAGACTTTGGATGATAATACCTGAAACTGTCACAGTGATGCCATAATCATCAGTTACTGTAATGGAATAAGTGCCAGGTATTAAATTCGGTATAGTATAAGTAAGTCCAGTATTATTATCAAAGCTACCACCTGTCCATGAAATATCATAAGGACCTATGCCTCCACTATAAGTGACAAGAATTGATCCTTCTGTTTCACCACAAATAACATGATCAGGTACCGCAGAAAGTAACTCCAAAGGTGTACCATCACACAATCCTGTTGGTTGGAAACCTGTACCTACACCATCGACACCTGATGTGAGCCATGGTGTATAATCAACTGGAGATCCATAATCTCCGATTGTTGTCTTGACCGCTGCTTCATTTGGAGCACCCCACCAGTTGCATTCTGCATTTATACTGCCAGTGCCATTCAACCAGTTAGCTATTCCATATGCATTACCAGTAATTGAATTATTATTTAAAGTTGTATTGTTAATATATCCAGGATCTGATGCTATTCCAATAGCTACAGCTGTACTGTTTGTAATATAATTATTGGCAACTAAATGCGAAGAATTAGCGCTTCCCCATGAAATAAGTGAAGTATTTGTATAAATACCGTATTCACACGCATTAACAGTATTGCCTGTAAATGCAGGAGTGACTGCAGCCTGTTGGCCGTATGATGCTATTCCTACATAAGTTCCTGAAACATTATTATTCTGAACTGCAACATTCAAATATGGAGCAAAAACAAATATTCCATACGCAGATGGTTTTCCTAAACTTATATCATTATTATTAATGACATCAGCAGTACCTCCTCCACTACCGTTGTTATCAGTATGGATACCACTTTTAGCATTGGTAATTATATTGTAAGAATAAACAGTTCCCTGAGAGTGATTTGATGCAATACCATCATTTACCTGATCAAGAACATTGGCATTAAAAATACCTGCTCCCTGAGAATTGAACATTGCGATAGAACTTGCCTCTCCTGCAACATTTATTACATTATTGTGATGGAAATTAAATCCTGTTCCTTTGTAATTATTAACTCCTCGCAGATAGATATCACGGATTGTAACGTTATTAATATTCAAATTATTGAAAACTTCAGTCGGGTAATTGAGATAATCAGTTATAATCCCATTTCTGGCATCTACATCTACTCCTCCGCTTAAAACACCACTATTAAGACCAGGATTGTCTCCTTTCAAAGTCAGATTCTGAATCGTCACATCATTAGCCTGAATCAGGAAAACATTACTTGCACCCGCACATAAAGACTGAGAACAACCTACAGGATTTGGTGCTGACATAGCTGGTATTACCGTGGTATTTGCCATACCTGTACCATTGATTGTCACAGGTGTATGAACAACAACATTCTCAATAAATGTGCCTGCACTTGCATTTAATATATTTCCTGATGAAGCTTCATCAACAGCATACTGGATGCAGCCATAAACAATATTTGTCTGAGCAGGATTATCAACACGTTTATCATAAATATTACCTGATGATGGTACTGTTGCAGGGTCATCAAGCCATACATGTATTTTATTATCGCTGAATGTGTTGGCTCCGAATATCAAACCTGCATTGGTTGTATATCCAAATCCACCGATTCCCATGGAAAGAGCATTCTCATTTCCACTTAATATATTACTTGTAACAGTTGTTGTATTACCAGTTGGGACATTAGCAGGAGTTATTCCAACGCTGGCAAGAAGAATCCCTGCAGCAGTCCATGTATGAGGATGTTCAACTGCATTCCAAATATTATTTGTAACTGTATTTCCTGTTATGGTACCATAGGATCCATAACCGAACTGAATACCATTTTGCCCAACAACATTTGGAATGTTTTGCCCAGTGACAATATTCCCGGTAACAATTCCTTGGGTATTTAATTCATTTACAACTATTCCTGCTTTACCATAATCATCTATAAGATTATTAGTAATATTGACTGTTTGAGCTATTGAAATATCATAAATGTGATTGGCCACTATTGCAATATCACTATTACCATTAAATGAACTATTTCGAATGCCAGTAATACGGTTAAGATTAAATGTGCCTCCAGCTTCAAAATAATGAATACCTTCAAATTTATCTGGGCTACGACCACCATCACCGTCAATCATCAATTTTTCAATATTAATTATTTTTCCTGGTCCATAAGCATAAATAATTGGATATACGGGACCATTGCCAGTACTCACAACTGTCATACTAACAGGTGCTTTGACAATCGTCTTTGTCCTGTCAACACCCGATATATTAACTGTCTTCCCGACAGATACCTGTTCCTGGAAAGTACATGCATTCACCCATATATTTGTACCTTCTACTGCTGTGGTCACAGCTTTCTGAATAGTCAAAAATGGTGCTGCTTTAGTACCAGGATTAGCATCACTACCAATAGCTGTAGTATAAATATCATCAACATTGTAGATTCCGTCATTGACATAGAGAGTTGGTGTGGAGCAAGTAAGTACTACATCATTACCATCACCACCAGCATAATTGATAATAAAATATTTAGAACCGACATAAAATTCTGTACCCTGAGTAAATTGTCCTGATACAGCAGCAGATCCATCATTCAGTATAATTGTAAACTGATCACCCTCTGTTGGTGTGTATCCAAGTGAAATATTAAGACTGGCACCTCCAAGTGAAACTGTACCATCAACAGTAAACTGATCATATCCCGTACAAGCAGTCGTTCCATTTAGTTCCATATCCAGGATATCTCCAGAATTGAGGGACATATCTCCTGAAAGTGCTACACAGCCGGGACTTAAGCCGGGAGATAATGTAAGGTCAAGACCAAGGGCTGTTATGCTAGCTCCGTCGGTATAAGTTGTTCCACTTTTAATATAAACTGTTCCTCCTGTTGCAAGGACATCTATACCTCTCTGGATTGAAGGAGTAGTAGTAGCCGGAGCTGCAAAGCTAATAGGTGTAACATAAGATTTATTATTGTTCCAAACAAATAATCCACGATTACCAGCATCGATGGCATGGATAGTTAGGTCTTCTTTTTCAAAATTACCAGCTATCGGAACTCCTGCTAAAGTCTGATAAATAATGCTGCTTATGTCATAATTTGATCCCAAACTTGAATTATTACTCATAGACATACCCGCTACTGTCTGACCTTTAACAGTTGAAGCACCAAAGCTGATTTGAGGAGTAAAAGGTGCATACGCCTCGATAGCGATTCCAATTTCACCTCCTGTTATTATATTACCGGCTCCAATTGTTACGTGAGGCCATGTATATAAAAAGTCAGAGCCATTAATTCCGACAACAACAATTCCCTGGGCATTATCTGTCAATATATTACCACTCACACTGGCAGTTGTATTAGGATCATCCCATAAGGCTATTGCACATGATCCTGAACCATCCAATAATGCAACACCAGTACAATTAGTAACAGTATTGCCCGAAATAGTCACATTGCCGCCATATTCAGCCAAAATAAAATAATCCAGCCAGTCTCCGGCACCTTTACCAGTATAGGTATTGCCACTTACTGTACCTGTGCCCCTGTGACGAACCCCATTTCGCCCAATATTATCAAAAGTGCAATTGGTTATATCTACTGAAGCAAGATTTTCAACTTGTATTGAAGTACCTTTATCATATTTACTTGCGCCCCTAATTTCAGTAAGCCAACAATTATTTATAACCCCATTGCCCAGGTAATTGATGGCATTTTCAATAACACGTCCGGTACCATCCAATTTCACCTTTGAAAGGTTAAAAGTGATGCCCGTATTTACCTGGAACCAATTTGTTTGATCGGCGCTTGGTTTAATAATAGTTGTAGTCTTGTCGGCTCCAATGATGGTCAGGTTTTTATTGATCACAATTTGACCTGCTTCAATAAATGTACCTGCGCAGACAGTTATGACATCATTTGGTGATGCAGCATCGATAGCTGCCTGGATAGTTGGATATCCAAGGTGGGTAATTGTATTTTCAATACATCCCGGAGGGATCTGAACCCAATTTGTTGCACTTGACACATTGCCATTCTGGATGAATGTGGTTGTCACATAAAGTTTTCTGCCAAGTACATTGTTCAGCCATCCTGAAGCTACTGCACCGGTAAGTGGATTGGTAGAGGTTCTGTAATAATTGTCCTTTATTACATCTGTCAGGTCTGTAGTCCAGTTAGGTACCTTTTCATTATTTGATACCCTGACCAGATATTCCTCCCAGTATTTCTGTTTTACCAGATCGTTGTTGCCAATGGTTTTCAGATAAGTTTTGGTTGCCGGATTGCCTTCCGTGGTATAGTAATAATATTCTGTGATCACATCATCACCGATAGCCATAGCTGCATTCTGTATTGTAGTTGGGTTTCCTCCAGCGATAGCAACTCCCAATGCCTGGTACATAGCAGTTATTGTAGCTAAGTCAGCAGGAACAGCAGGATTTAATCCCGGAATCGGTTGCAGATCCATATCACCATCCGCTACTTTAAACTGAACCAGTATACTTTGTGCGGCTTCATCATGAGTAACTGTTAATTCATCAGGAGTTGTAGGTCCTCCGGCACATGAATAACCAGGAGCCAGTGGATCAATTGTTGCATTTTGCAGGTAAGGAACAAAGGAAACTTTACCTGAAATCGTTGGGAGGATAGTTGCATAAATTTCTGTTCCCCACCAGTTGCAGGTTGCAGCAACAGGGGTGGTCTAGTTTACTTGATCACCTATTAACATACCATAGGCTGTATTTGCAGATATATTGTTTCCGCTTATTGTATTATTAAGAGATTGATACCATATTCCAAGCTGCCAGCTCGGATCAATTTTAAATCCATTGGCATTTCCAGTTACTGTATTACCGGTAATTGTATTGTCTGATGAACCTAGCAGGCGAATACCTGTATTAAATGCACTTACTGTATTGTCAGTAATGATTTGAGAACCTGACCTCCAAAGGTTGATACCTGCACCTACTACACCGCTACCTGTAATCTGATTGGCATTGGTAATCTGATTGTTGATACATAGTTGACCAACAAAAATACCATCTCTCATACTGCTAATGATATTGCCTTTAATAAAATTACCAGTTGATCCATTGGCTATTGGACCTCCAAAAGCCGAGAGGTTATCCAGTGCTAAAGCATCCAGTCCGTTTGCTGATATGGTGTTCAGGTTGACAGTATTTCCATTTGTGGCAATCAAAACTATACCATAATAAGTATTGTTGTTCACATTATTGGAAGTTACAAAATTGCCGGATCCCATTTGAATGCCAATTCCATTTTGAATTGTTTAAAACGCTATTGTTTTGAACTGTACATCCGCTTACATTGACTAACATCATCCCTGCATTAGTTGGGGCTATACCTGAATTTTGAACAGTAAATCCTTCGAATGTTACATTAATGGATGTAATAGTGACAACATCACCAGTATTACTTCCGTGGATAACCGGTGTTGCACCTAACGAATTTTTCAGAATAAGACCAGCTTTGTTGATGACAAACATTTTCATAATAAGTTCCATTATCCACTGTAATTGTATTACCTGTACCCGCATCATCGATAGCATCCTGAATCCTGCAGTAATGTCTGTCGGGATTGTAGGTTGTATTATGCACCACACCAGCTCCACATGCAGTCAACACTACATCATTGCCATCACCACCGGCATAATTAATTGAGAATACGTACCCGCCGGATGATACAGTTTTGGCCTGGGCAAATTGTCCGCTGACAGCATCGGTGCCGTCATTACTAATTATAATAAACTGTGCTCCTGATACGGGAGTGTATCCGGAAAGAAGAATTAAATTCAGAGACCCTCCAAGGGTAACTGTACCTGTAACCTGTACCTGATCGTATCCTGTACAAGGTGTAGTGCCAGCAAGTTCAATATCAAGAGTACCAGTATTATTGAAACTTCCATTAATATAGGTACAACCGACCTCGGTATAACCAGTCACTGAGGTTCCTAAAAGAACTACGAATACCATCAAAAGTACTGTCAAAAATGATATACCTTTGTTTTGGCTTTTTTGAAAAGTAGGAATATTCTTCATTGTAAAGTTTTTTATAATTATATTTTTTAAATTTTGTCTATTCGATTTTCTAATTGAATCTGTCTGATAATATTTCTTTAAAAATGTTTATATATCATTGATATATAAGTAAATACTTCATCCTCAAATTGAGATATTTTTAACCGCGTTTTTTCATTAATAAAACTAATCAGTTAATTTTGATTTTCAGATCATTCGTGAAAGATTTTGTCATGATTTTTGCTTTTTAAGGCAAAAATCCCGCCAAAATCAGACATTATTTTCTTTTTTTCCACGGATTTACATCCGTGGATACCAATATTTCACCCCTACGGGGTCAACTTCAATTTTTAAATAACTTCATTAAATTATTTATATCATTCGTACATTTTTCAATTCAGTTGGTCAGGTCCGGTTTAGTTTGCAACTGTATTTTTTTTTTGACGAAAGTACAGTTGCAAACTTTTATACAGACATGGACCTCAAACATCTGTGAAAAAACTGATATCGTTTTGCTGCAGCTTTATGCAGTATTTTATTTTGTAATATATCAAGTTTCACAAGCTTGTGTATGATAGCATTTGTTACTTTTTCGTAAATATAAAATTTTATTTGGACAATTTATCATTTTTTAAAAATTAATTATTACCCGGCTTAACAGTGCCAAGGTTAATAAATGAACCATTGAATGTACCGGTTCCCTGATATACTCCCGTAGCTGTATTTGTAAATTGCATTGTCGCAGTGATAATACCATTGTTGGTAATAGTACCGCTGTTGGTAACATTATGATTAATATTAACTGTGACTCCTGCGGGTATAGGTACAGGAGGCACACAACCACCCTGCCATATAGCCGGATCTGAAAACACACCACCGGCTATAGTAGTATATGTTAAACCGGTTATATTGTCCACAATACCATCGCAGTTATCATCTATATTGTTGCATATCTCAGTCGCACCTGGTTTTATAGCAGCATTGCCGTCGTTGCAGTCTGTATTATTTATACTATATCCTGATGGAGTTGCAACTCCATAACATACGGTCTGCGCACTTCCAGCTCCATAGCTGTCTCCATCTCCGTCAACATAAAATGAGCCAGTCCTCCATTTAGTACCATCGGCCGGTGCACAGTCGGTATTATTTAAAACATAACCAAATGGCTGAGTACATGCTGACTGTGATACTGCCGGATTTCCATAATTATCTCCATCGCTGTCCTGATACCAGGTTTGTGAAGTCACAACTGTTATATTAACAACTGCAGTTGTAAATCCGCAAGCATTGGTTGCAGTGACAGTATAATCTGTTGCAGGTGAAGCAAATAAAGGTGTGCCTGTTATATCTCCATTAACTGTATTTAAATTAAGACCTGATGGTAATGCAGGCAAAATTGCATAAGTGAAAGGTAAAGTCCCACTAACACTAGGATAATTTGGAGAAATTGGTACATTCAGGCAATATACAGCAGGGTTTTCACCATACGTGGGGAGACCATAAACGAGTCCTGAAGGAGCAAAACATCTTTCTGCAAGCTGAAAATCACAGAATGCAGTTTCATTAGCCATGCCGGTATAATTAATGGCATTTACCCACATTTGAGGATATGTCCAAGATCCAGAAGAATATTTTCCACAATTAAATTTATTTACATCGACGCCAGGATCCACTTCACCAGCGATAGGAGGATCATTAAAATAAAGTTTGAAATCATATTTATTGAACACTATACCATCATTGGTAACCTTCCAGTATCTGTTAAGAGTTTTATTCAGTGTGAGTGCTGAAGTTGCAATTTCAGGATGATCAACCTGGAAAACATTGACTGTAAGATTTCCCGGAGTGCTAACACCATTGATATAAAATTCTGCAGGATTATAGCTGCCGGATGCAAGGCCTCCAACCTCAAATAGTTTTGTAGGATTTCCACCAGGAATGTATTTCTGCAGGTTGCCGTACACCCATCCGTTTGTACGTGCTACACTGCCGGTCGAAGTGATTATCACCTTGTTTGTACCGGTACTTATAATTCCATTGGTGAGCGTAAGGGTTTGTGCAACAGTAATGTTGTTGTTCAGCACCAGGTTGCCTGATGATTTATTTAAATTGAGATAGTCAAAGGTTGTTGCACCGGTGATGGTTTGATCTGTGCTTCCTGTGAAGTAGACAGTCCTGTTATTTGGATTTAACGTACCTGTTTTTGTCCAGTTGCGTTTGACAGCGAGGTCCCCACCTACCTGATTACCAAGCGAAAGTGTACCTCTTATAAATATATCTTTTACTGTTAGTAATCCTACACCCGGATTTGGGCTGCCATAACCCATATCCAGTGTTGAACCGGTTTCAATTAAAAGACTTTCGGTAATTGTCTGAGGTGCAGTGTTACCAGTGCCAGGATAATTAAGCGTAGTATTATTCTCCACCCGGACATGAGCAGGAGCTGTTGATTTCCATTCATCTCCTCTTCCATAAGTGCCTCCGGTATAGTATTGAAGTAAAGAAGCAATACCATAGACAGGAGAACCAGTTAAATAACCACCTGAGTTGATTCTGCACCCTCCAATTAAGGTAAGTTTATTGGCATTTAGTACACCTGAAGAAATCCAGAAATCGCCCCTGTATACTCCTTGAAACATTCATCGTTATTCCACCTGCACCATTTACAAAAACATTTGTAGGTACATTTACAGAAGGCCAGTAAGCATCACCATTAACATCATAGGGTCCGCTGGTATTTTCGAATATCAATCTGCTTCCCGGTCTGTATATAAATGCATTACCGGTAGCCCAGCCTCCCTGATTGATCTGGAAGTAGCCGTCAATTGTCATGGTGCCTGAATTTGTGAAAGTAGCATTTGTTGCTAAATTTCCCACAGCATTAACCGTAGTAGTGCTGCATGAGCTTCTTGTAACGGGAACATCAGCTGTTACTGTATGCCCTGCTGCTATTATGACATTGTCTATTTCAGCAGGCACCACTCCCCCAACCCATGTTGAAGTAGCAGTCCAGTTGCCTGTTTGGGCTGAAGTGATAGTCAATTGTTCATTTATATTGCCGTCGCAGTCATTGTCCACTCCGTCGCATACTTCGATTGCTCCAGGTTTGATTGAGGAATTGCCGTCATCACAGTCACCGCTAACAGCAGCATAACCTGATGGCAGGCTGCATGCCTGGATTGGTGACGATGCAAGACCATATCCATCACCGTCAGCATCTAAATAATATGTCGTAGTCACTCCTTCATCTATAGTCCCGTCACAATCATTGTCCACTCCATCGCATACTTCAACTGTTGGTGGTTTAGGGCCGGTAAAAGTGGCATTGTTTGCCGGCATGTAATATACATTGCTAACGATACCATTCGTACCTACTGTAGCCTGCAGTGTGGTAGCCGGAGTGAAATCATCACATTCGTAATACCCGGCCAGGCTGGAATAATTGGGGTGACAAAATGCAATAGTATTTTGGTACCATGCTGTAATGGTTGCTGCAGAGAGCGCAGTATTCCATATTCTGACTTCGTCAATTTTCCCTACAAAATACCTATCAGGGGCTTCATTCGCCCTGCCGATTCCCAAAGGCCTATTGTTGGTGGCAATACTTCCGGAAATGTTCTCTTCTTTTTTCAACACTCCATTTACATAAATAGACATTTTTGTACCAGTACTTACAGCAGCGATATGCTGCCATGTGTTTAATGAAAGTGGCGGGGTACTTGTGGTTAGTACTTTTAAATTCGAGCCATCACCATAAACAAATTTTATATGTCCTTCACTACCCCCATCATTACCCACAGCAAGGAAATAGCCCGATTGTGAAGACTCTTGAATTTTACTTATAATCTGACCCTGGTGCGGATATTGCCACTGTGTAGGATATATCCATGCCTCAAGGGATATAGGACCAGTAATGTCAAATGTCCCATCATCAGTTATCTCAGCATAGGTGTTGACTGAACCAAAGCCTGCAAGTGTATTGTTTGGTGTGCATCCTTCATCTGTACTGCCATCGCAGTCATTGTCAACTCCGTCACATACTTCTGTAGCTGCGGGGTTAATTGCTGCATTTGTATCATTACAGTCGTTATTATTTGATGATTCAGAGTCTGCGATATCACATGTTCCATCTGGAGGTGTTACTGTAACATTAGATCCATATCCATCCTTATCAGCATCAACATAACAAACTATTGTATTTATATTGAATGTATGAGTATTGTTCGGATTTTGTATATTTCCTGCTGCATCTGCAGCATCTGATATCAATATTGTATGTGTCACAAATGTATTTGGAGGTATGCTATAATCAAAGCAGTATGTTTTCTGATCAGAATCACTACAGTCATATACAAACTGGCTGTTGATCGGAGGATTGACAGATATGGCAGGTGTGGAAACATCCTCTATGAATGAAACCCTGATCGTCTTTGTTGGCATATCTGCAACATAGAATGTTTTACCATCAGAATCAACATTTGTTACTGTCGGCTTTGTCTTATCTATCACTAAATTTGGTGCCATAGCTGGTGATAAACCGCTATCATTTCCTGCAGCATCGGTTTGCATTGCAGTTATGATATATGTACCTTCATCTATTGCAACGGATGGGGTAAATGTGCCTGAACTAAAACCTAATGGGATACTTATTGTACCCAAAGTTATTCCATTTCCATAAACAGTTACGGTACTGCCAGATTCTACTGAAGCAATATCAAAAGTTGGTGTATCATCATCTGTTATATTATCCGTGCCGGAAATACCTGAATCGCTGGCAGCTGCAAATCAGGAGCATTTGGTGCTGCCGGTGCAGTCTTATCAATAAGAACATTTGCAGATTTTACCGATTCTACATTTCCATAAGTCAATGGAGCGTATCCGGGACCAAAACTGCTGTTGTCCACGCTTAAGTACCTGACATAATTACTACCTTCGGCAGATACGACCGTAGATGTACCCGCAATATTTGGTGAACAGGTGTTTGTCTGATCAATACAATAATATGTGGCCTGAATACCACAATCTCCAATGTCTACCGGTGTCAATGTTACAGTAACATTTGTTTTTTGCCATGTTGCCGGTGCATTATCTGTAGTAGAGGGAGCTAACTGATCATTTTCATCAATACTGCCGTCGCAGTCATTATCGACTCCGTCACATACTTCTGTGGCTGCGGGAGTGATAGTAACACTCACACTGCCTTCAGCGCCCCAGCAACCTGCAGCACTCCTGGAACGGAAATAATAGGTTCCGGAAACATTTACAATTTCTGATGTTGAAGCTGTCGTAGTGCTTGTTCCGCCTGATGTAGTACCCTGGAAATAAATAGTACCACCGGTACCTCCACTGGCTGTAATTGTAGCACTGCCACAGAAGGTGCCTGCTCCGCTGACAATTGTTGCAGCGGGTAAAGGATTTTCCGTCACCGCCTGGCTCGCTGAAGCCGTACATCCATTAATGTCAACCGTGACTGTATAAGTACCCGCAGTGTTCACTGACAGGCTATTGCTGGTGCCCAAACAGGTACCAAATTTCATCACCGTGGTTAGGCCAGCATTATAACCATCATCACTATAAGCCACATAAGGGGTGTTGCCGTTAAAGGCTAAACTTTGATAATTGGAATAGGCGGAGGAGAAACCTGCGCTGCCAACCGTTTCCCATGCTGTGCCGTTAAATTTCATCACCGAGGTTTTGTAGCTGTTTCCTCTGTCACGATAAGCCACATACGGGGTGCTGCCATTAAAGGCTAAACTTTGATATTCGGCAACCCCGGCAGAGAAACCTGCGCTGCCAACCGTTTCCCATGCTGTGCCATTGAATTTCTTCACTGTTGTTTTGGAGCCGTTTGCCCAGTCACTAAAAGCTACATACGGAGTGCTGCCATCAAAGGCTAAACTTTGATAATAGGAATCGAAGCCGGTGAAACCCGGGCTGCCCACTGATTCCCATGCCGTGCCGGTGAATTTCATCACCGTGGTTTTGTAGCCGATTATTCCGTCACTATAAGCCACATACGGGGTGCTACCGTTAAAGGCTAATCTTTGATAAATGGCCTGCCCGGCTGAGAAGCCTGCGCTGCCTACGTTTACCCAGTTCGTGCCATTGAATTTCATCACCGTGGTTTTGGAGCCGTTTCCTCCGTCACTATAAGCCACATACGGGGTGCTGCCGTTAAAGGCTAAACTTTGAAAATAGGTATCCCCCGCAGAGAAACCTGCGATGCCCACCAGTACCCATGCCGTGCCATTGAATTTCATCACCGTGGTTTTGTAGTCGTTTTGTACGTCCTGATAAGCCACATACGGGGTGCTGCCGTTAAAAGCTAAACTTTGATATTGAGCTAATCCGGCAGAGAAACCTGCATTGCCCACCAGTACCCATGCCGTGCCATCGAATTTCATCACAGTGGTTTTTTGGTCATTTTGCCAGTCCATATAAGCCACATACGGAGTGCTGCCATTAAAGGCTAAACTTTGATATTGGGCATACCCGGCAGAGAAACCTGCGCCGCCTACCGGATTCCAGGTGCTTGGTGGGGCTGTGTTGCTGGTCCAGCAGTAGCTTGCTCCTGCTTGCGGGTCTATGCTGAGGGTTGTGTTTTCACCCGGGCAGAAGGATGCAGTGCCCGAAATAACGGGGATGGCAGGAGTTACCAGTTGTGCATCGATGCTGAACGTAACAGATGCCACTGAAGTACAGATGCCATTATCAGCTGTGACTGTATAACTTGAACCGGCGGTCATGTCGCTGATCACTCCCGCCTGCACCCGCTGATGGGCCAGTTGGACTAAACGTATAGGTGTTTCCTGCATTGTAATTCGTGATGGTAGCCGTGCCCGCTGCATTACACGTAGCTGCTGTCACATCCACCGTCGGAGTGGCAGGAGTAGTCAGCTGCGCATCGATGCTGAACGTAACAGATGCCACTGAAGTACAGATGCCATTATCAGCTGTTACTGTATAACTTGTACCGGCGGTCATGTCGCTGATCACTCCGCCTGCACCCGCTGATGGGCCAGTTGGACTAAACGTATAGGTGTTTCCTGCATTGTAATTCGTGATGGTAGCCGTGCCCGCTGCATTACACGTAGCTGCTGTCACATCCACCGTCGGAGTGGCAGGAGTAGTCAGCTGCGCATCGATGCTGAACGTAGCAGATGCCTCTGAAGTACAGCTGCCATTATCAGCTGTTACTGTATAACTTGTACCAGCGGTCATGTCGCTGATAACTCCACCTGCACCAGCTGTAGGTCCGATTGGAGTAAACGCATAGGTATTTCCTGCATCGTAATTCGTGATGGTAGCCGTGCCCGCTGCTTTACATGTAGCTGCTGTCACATCCACCGTCGGAGTGGCAGGAGTAGTACAAATACCCGGCACAGTCGTCAGGGTTTGTATGGCACTGTGGCAACCGGTCACGTCATCCACACATGCATAATAGATCGTCATAGGTGTGGTCTGGTTATATGTTGGTGCTGTCGTTGTCGGATCTGATCCTGAATTATCACTATAATAAGTCAGTGTTGTTCCTAGTTCGCATGCTGTGGAGACAGTGAAAGATCCACCGCTTAGCGTACATCCTGACTGACATGTGCTCTCCGTGGTGGTGATCAAAGGTGCAGATGGAATTGGATAAACTGTGACGGTCACAGTTGCTGTATTATCTATAGTACAAGGTGTAATTGCTGCCTGTGTATAGGTGTACGGACCTGCACCATCAGGAGTTGGTGACCATACTCCGCCTGTAGCAGGTGAACCCGTTAAAGCACCAAATAATAATGCTTCTGTTAATGTGGTATAAAAACAAATCGCCAATGTGCCATCGCTTCCTGCGCTTGGTGGTGGAGCTTGTCCATCTACGACCACCGGTAAAGATACCGAACTTCCGCAGTCGCCTGTCGGATGGCGGTATGGTTAGTTGCCGATTTCGAAGCACTTTCCTGTCAAGTTACAACTACTTTTGATACGGGCTGTGCCGCTCGAATACGCACTGCACCGGCAATTAACTATACCGCGTGTTGTGCGTTCGGCTTTTATTTATTTCATTTTCTTATTGTAAATTGAAGCAAAGTTACTAATTTTGCATTCAATTATTTAGATTTTTTTCATTATGTATTACAGCAGACCTTGGACGACTATCTAAGTGATAGACAGTCCCAAATAAAATTCCCATAATCTTTTTGGCAAGACAAACAGTCTATGCTTTAGTGTGTCGTCATTTTTAATGAAGGCATTTCTTTGTCATAGTTGCTCTGTCAGGTAATACTGTCTTTCACATCGCTACGATTTGAATTCAAGTATTCACCTGTAAGAAGTCATAATTGTCAAGTTTCACAACGTTGTTGATGGTTCTTCCATTCCTTTTGGCTCAGTGAAGGCGTAGCCGAAACTGAGCCAAAAGGAATGGAAGGTAAATAAATTGATTATTTTTGTTTCACCACAAATAAAAATAATATGCAACAAATTTACCATTCCAATGCCAAGACAAATATAAACATTCGGCAGCAAATACAAAACAATTTTTCTTCCACCAATGAAGAATTAGCTAATCAGTTTTGCACATCATCACAGACTGTTTCTAAGTGGAGAAATCGGGTATGCACCTCCGATGCCAGTTGTACTCCCAAAAACATAGTTTACGCATTGTCAGAGGTGGAGGAAACGCTAGCAATCAGTATTAGAAAATCTACATGGTTTGCTCTGGATGAAATTTTTGAAACACTTTTTGCTCAAAACAATAGCATTTCAAGAAGTTCTGTTTATCGATGCTTTGTGAGAAACAATATCAATACAGTTCCTATTTTAGAAAAAGAAAAAGCCAAGAAATTTAAAGCTTACGAACCAGGTTATTTACATTTTGATGTAACTTATATGCCAAAATTTAATAAGGTCGGTTCTTATTTATATGTAGCGATAGATAGAGCAACAAGGGTAATGTTTTATAAAGTGTATGACCATAAAACATCAGAAAACACAGATTTGTTTTTTGATGAGTGCATGGTTTTTTTTCCTTTTGTTATAACGCATATATTAACTGATAATGGGTTTGAGTTTACAAACAGATTGATAAGAAGCAAAAAAGGAGACCTATGCACCAAACCATCATTACTGGACATTAAATGCGAAGCAAACAACATAGAACATAGATGTACAAAACCATCTACTCCAAAAACAAACGGAATGGTTGAAAGAGTAAATGGTACAATCAAAAACAATACTATATTGAAGTTCAAATACCAAAATAAATCAGAATTGAATAATGACTTAATTCGTTTCTTATTATTTTACAATCTTTATAGAAGACATGGTTCTTTGAGAAAAGAACTTAACGTGAAAACTCCTTTTGATGCTGTTACTAAATGGTTTGAGTTAAAACCTGAAATATTTATTCAAAAACCAGATGATTTTAAAATAAAAATTATAAATTTGCAAACACAAATAGTTGATTTACATCAACAACGTTGTGAAACTTGACACATAATGAATAAAAATAAATTGCCTGTAAGATTTACAGGTCAGCACTTTACAATTGACAAAGTGCTAATTGAAGATGCAATAAAACAATCAAGAATTAATCAAAACGATACGGTCTTAGATATTGGTGCAGGAAAAGGATTTCTAACTGTACATCTACTACAAAAGGCAAAATTAGTCATTGCGATTGAGAATGATTTTGAGTTAATAACGCATCTAAAACACAAATTTAAACAAACTCAAAACATTCAAGTTTTTGGATGTGATTTCAGAAATTATAAAATTCCTAATTTTTCGTTTAAGGTTGTTTCTAACATACCATTTGGTATAACATCAGAAATCTTAAAAATATTGATGTTTGAAAATATGGAAAGTTTTCAGGGCGGTTCAATTTTCCTGCAATTAGAACCTGCTAAAAAGTTATTTGTAGACAAAATCTTTAATCCTTACACTATCCTATATCATACATTTTATAGTTTGAAGATAGTTTACGAAATAAATCCTAATAGTTTTATACCTCCTCCAACTGTTAAGTCTGCTTTTCTTAAAATTGAACGAAAACCTTTACATATTGATTTTAATCAGAAAGTCAAATATTTAAAATTTCTATCTTTTCTGTTACAAAAACCTAATTTACCTGTCAGAACGGCTTTTAAATTAATATTCAGAAAAAGTCAGGTTAATGAAATTTCCGAAAAACTTGGAATTAATTTGAACTTAAAAATCGTGAATCTATCTCCAAGTCAATGGAAAGATTGTTTTATTGAAATGCTGAAAGTTGTCCCTGAAAAGTTCCACCCTTCATAAATCAATTCTATCTTGTCAAGGTAGTATTTTCTGCGAGGGGGTGTCTTTAAGCTGACGCACAACGCATACGCATAATACGTGCCCGGACCTACCGGAGACGAAGGTGTTCCTGTACCATAAGTCAAACCCGTTCCATCTGCATTTTGAGTCCATGTTACCAATGCATTGGTACCCGTAAGGCCACTGTATGTCAGTGTTGTAGTCGCATTGGAACAGATAGGTGTGGCTGTCGCTGTGGCTGATGTCAGGCCTACGTCGACCTTTGCACCCACCACTACCTGTATCTGCACAGGGCTGCCGCAATCTCCTGTCGCATAAGCATAATAGGTGCCGGGACCGACAGGATTGGATGTCAGGCCTGTACCTACATTGGTTCCTGTACCACCTGTTCCTGTCCACCAGTTAACCACTGCATTGGTACCTGTGAGGCCGCTTGCAGTCATGGTAGTGGTGGCAGATGGACAAATCGGTGAGGCTGTGGCTGTGGCTGAAGTTAGGCCAACATTAACACAAGCCATCTCCCCTATTGAAAACTCACTAAATGAAGTAGCACCGGTGATCTGCGTGCTGGTGGATGTTTTTGTGCCTATAGTTGGATTTGTCCATGTGGTACCGTCTTTTTTACCGACTATGAAACTGGCTGTATTGGCACCTCCAATAATATCACCTGCCACAAAAGTGAATGTAGCACTATAATTGTCAAATACTGTTCCAGTATTGGTCAATGTCCATTTTCTGTCGAGATATTTTGTCTGGCTGATACCTGAGCCTGCCGGTGGAGTACCTGCTGCAGGAGCTACGTTTGGTTTCAGTGTGGAAGCCAGGATATTTCCTGCTGTACCTACACTACCAAAAGCCAAACTGACCGGAGCATAGACAGAAGCATCTCCAATTTCGAAGGTTGGAGAAGCAGCGCCTGTGGGTATATATTTCTGCAGATTGCCAAATACCCAGCCGTTGGTACGTGCTATACTGCCGGTGGAAGTGATTATCACCTTATTCGCGCCGGTATTAATAAGTCCATTGGAAAGCGTAAGAGTCTGGTTTAGAGTGATATCATTACCGAGAACCAGATTACCTGCTGCTTTGTCTAATATCAGGTAGTCGAAAGTGGTAGTACCTGCTATGGTCTGGTTGCCGGAAGCGGCATTAAAGTAAACCGCACGGTTTTTAGGATTGAAAGCTCCTGATCCGTTACGGGTCCAGTTGCCTTTTAAAACAAGGTCACCTCCCACTGCATCAGATAGGGACAATGTTCCTGAGTTGCCAATTGTTAAATTGCCTAACACTGTAATGGAATATATTCTGGACTGTGCCGCCAACTGTACGGGCAACATTCATAGTGATACCACCTGCTCCCATCACTGTAATGATATCGGGTCCATTGGAAACAGGCCAGAAAACATCATCATTTACTCCATAAGAACCGGATGAATTATTAAAAATCAACCCACTTCCTGCTGCTGCATAAGTCCAGGTACCACCAGTTGCCCAGCCTCCCTGGTTAATCTTGAAAACTCCATTGACAGTCAATGTGCCAGAGTTTGTCAAAGTTGCATTTGTTGCAAGAGTACCACCAGCATTGACTGTGACCTGATCAATGTCCAAAGCACCGGTTGATGTAACAGTATGACCATTTAGAATTGTTATTGTATTTGCTGCCACAGTGGGTGCCAGTGTTGCATTAAACCATGTTGTGCCATCATGTGAACTTTCCCATGTGCTTGATGAAGTCCAATCTCCTGTGGTTTTGGAGCGGAAATAGTCAGAAGTTAAACTAATAGAGTTAACATTCCCATTAAAAGTGAAATCGTTGATACTAAAAGTTCCACCTGAAGAACTGGAAAACCAGCCATAGAATCTAAATGTGATCGAACTTGTTATATTTTGATATATCGAATTATCAAGTAAAATTGTGGTTCCAGTAGCAGTTGGAACACCAATATCCGCACTATAATTATCAATACTAGATCTAAAACTGAAATTTGTTGGACCAGTCCCTGATCTTTGTCCGGTATAAACAAAGGTAACAAAATCGATTTCATAGCCAGGATTAGGAGTAATAGTGAAATAAAAGTAATCATTTTGATCCCAGTTATATTGATTCCACCCATTTGCATTATACCTATCATTTGCATCTGTTCCTGCAATTTGAGAGCCTCTTCCTATACCCGAAACAGTAATATTTGCATTAACAATTTGTCCCGTTACATAAGGATTAGAATTATTTGGATTAGTCCCAGTTATTGTATTACTAAAAATTGACTGCCCAATAGCCACATTCCCCATATGCAGCATAATAAACATCAGCAGTGCTGCAAAGCGGGTCAGGATGTTATTAAAATTGATTTTACAATTCAAATCAGATGTGGTAGTAGTTGAGTTTTTCATAAAGTAGTATTTATAATTTTATCAATCACAACAATAATAATATTATAATTTCATATCATGGCTTGTAAATGCATCAAACCATACAATAGTAATACTGAGCCTGAATGTCTGCGTTCAGAACGAAACAGGGATAAAAGCTGTGATACTGCCCGGAGCAAAGCCCCCGGCACCAGATATATATATTTATAAAGTTTGATTTCGTAAACCGGGTAGCAAAGTGCTGAAGCTGGAGTGCCAAAAGACGGATCTTTTGAAAATAGGGCTGAGAGATTTTCGACAGGAGTACCAGTAAAAGTCAATATTTCCGCGTCATTATCATCCAAGGCTTCAGTATTTTGGTTTTAAAAAATTCGTTTTGTATAAAAATATATTAAAATATCAGAAATACGACCGGATCGGGGGCATAAAAAATACACTAAATCCATTTTAAATCATATTACAAAAAATTTTAATATATTAATTCCTAACGGTTTACAAATAAATAATAAAAATTTGGTTCTATCAAGTTTTTTAAAAATTTTAACTTTTAAAAAAGGTTATAAATAATTAGTCTAAGTATGGTTAAGAGTTTTTAATTTGTAAATAATTGATTCATGTTAATTTAACTTTTTGTTAAGTTTTAATTGCTAATTGTTAATTGTAAATTGTTAAAATCATTTGTCATCTGGAACGGATGAAAGAAGTGAAAAATCACACTCCTGCTCACACACTCGTAAGGATCAGATTGATGAAGAGAAAAATCACACACCTGCGCACACCCTCACACACACTCATTTTCCCCTACGTCGGTGTGGATAAAAAAATCTGTTTTTTTAAACAACATTTGCTAAATTAAAGCAATCATTGAAAACGATTTTTCAGGACAAGCTGGCATGTATTTCAGTTGATTTACAATCCGGTATTTCAAATTAATTCTTTTCAGACACTTTTGAATGTCGCACTTTAGCGACATTCAAAAGAAGATCAGTCTAAAAATAGTTCGCACTTTTATCTTTATAAAATGATGCTACAAAGTTAATATAATAAACAATACAATTTTCAACTACTTTGCGAAGCAAGGGAAAATCTTTGCGAAGCAAAGGAAATTCTTTGCGAAACGTTTTTTTCAGTTGTTCAAAACTTTATTTTCCTGTCAAATCCAGTGCAGTTTGCACCTGCGATATTCTGACGATGGTGCAGGTGCAAACCTTTATATACACACGGGACATAATCATCTATGAAAAAAGCTGATTCGTTTTGGCTGCAGCATTCTGCAGATTGGTATATTGTAAGTTGTCAGTAAATGTTTCAAAAATCGTTTTTTTCTATTTATTAAAAAGTTGCCGTTTATACTAATTTCTCTACTTTTTGATCCGTCAAAAAGTAACAAAAAACTCGTGCGAAATTAAACTCGCAAACCATTCAGGATTTTAAAACATCAAGTTACTACGTTTTCAATTACGAAAATTTTACCTACAAGGTTTCGGTAAAATTTCCTGCTTTCTCCTGCTCAAACATAATTTCGCACAGTCCACGAATTCAATGCCAAAATAACTTAATTGTAAGTTGTCAGTAAATGTTTCAAAAATCGTTCTTTTCTATTTATTAAAACAATCACTTAATTTTCATTTTTAAATTCTTCGTAAAAGATTTTGTCATGATTTTTGCTTTTAAGGCAAAAATCCCGCCAAAATCAGAAATTCTTTTCTTTTCTTCCACGGATTTACATCCGTGGTTACAAATATTTCACCCCTACGGGGTTTTAGCTGATAAGTTACGGAAATTTTATACCGCCATGAAATATACAGGCATTGTTTGAATTTATAATTGTATATATTTCAGTCGGCATGATAACAACTTTTTGATTAATAATTATTTAAATTGATATCACCTCCAAGGTTTCGGTAAAATTTTCTGCATTCTCCAGCTCAGACTCCCGACGATAAATGTCGGGATCGCACAGTCCTATCCCTTAGTTTTTAAACAACTTCATTGTTAAAGGCATCCGTGATCTGGATGAAGTGAAAAAACACACTCACACTCACACCCTCACTCACACTCATTTTCGGGAATCCTACGCTTAGTAAGGACCAGATGGATTAAGTGAAAAATCACACTCCTGCTCACACCCTCACTCACACTCATTTTCACCTACGTCGCTGTCTTCCAATTTCATGACTATAAATATAAGTTGTTTTAAAATATATAATTATTTAATATTTAGGTTTTTGCGTCTTTGCGCCTTTGCGTGAAATTGAGTAAATCAGTCTTTTTAAACACCCTCAGTAAGGTTGTTAAGTACAACATTTTTACGTTGAAATGGAATATTATTATGTTTTTTAGCGGTTTGAATGGATTTTTGTTATATATTTGCAACAACAAATATCTGATATATATGATTGTAAGAGATATTACAGACAAAATCAAGAGTGACCTTTTCAGGGGAAAGGTAATTTTGTTGTTTGGGGCAAGACAGGTAGGCAAAACTACATTGGTGAGAGAGTTAGCTGAGGGATTAGATATGCCATATAAATGGTTTAGCGGGGATGAACCTGATATTAGACTGAATATGAGCAATATCACTTCCACACAACTAAAAGTGCTGTATGGAAACACCAGGCTGATCATCATCGATGAAGCACAGAGAATTGAAAACATAGGTCTGATGCTGAAACTTTCGGTTGACAATTTTCCGGATGTACAGGTTATCGCTACCGGTTCATCCGCATTTGAACTTGCCGGCAAAATAAATGAACCGCTTACGGGCAGAAAATATGAATACAAATTGTTTCCCTTTTCTTTTCATGAACTCTCGGATCATTTTGGCAGTCTGGAGGAAACCAGATATCTGGAGCACAGGCTTGTATATGGGGGTTATCCTGAAGTAATAAATAAAATCGGGGAAGAGCAAAGGACTTTGCTTTCCATTTCGGACAGTTATCTATACAAGGACCTGTTTGCTTATGAAAGTATTAAAAAAACGTCACTGTTTCAGAAGCTGCTGTCAGCTCTGGCATTTCAGACCGGCAGTGAAGTTTCCTATAATGAACTGGCCGGTACAGTAGGTGCCAATAAAGAAACAGTTGAAAAATACATAGACCTGCTGGAACAGACTTTTGTCATTTTCAGACTGAATGCTTTTAGCAGGAATGTCAGGAATGAATTGAAAAAATCAAAGAAGATCTATTTTTACGATAATGGCATCAGAAATGCGATAATTAATAATTTTTTACCCCTGAGCAGCAGGAATGATGCAGGTGCATTGTGGGAAAACTACCTGATATCGGAGAGGATAAAACTTATGTGTAATAACGGGAAGAATAACAGGTATTATTTCTGGAGAACTACACAACAGCAGGAAATTGACTATATTGAAGAAGAAAATGGACAGCTCAGTGCTTATGAATTCAAATGGAATGAAAATAAAAAACACAATTTTCCAAAAACATTTCTGAATGCGTATCCTGTTTCAGATAGCATGGTAATAAACAGAAAGAATTACAGCTCATTCATCAGGAGTATCTGAGCTTTGAATTATTCAGTGTCCATTTCTTCTATAAATTTACTTTTTTATCTAAAATGTTTGTCTGAACTTTTGTATTGACGATAAATGTCAATATTAATAATCTGAACTTCCCGATGTATCGGGATGGTAGGATTTTAGGATTATTAGGTTTTTTTTATTGATTTATTTTTATTTTTACAAAAAAAAAGATGAAGTATCGTGAATTGACACACAGAATAATCGGATGTGCTATGAAAGTACATTCAACTTTGGGCAATGGATTCCGGGAAGTCATTTATCAGAGAGCACTGGAAATTGAATTTCAAAAACAAGGACTTGATTACCAGAGAGAAATGGAAATGTCCATATTTTACGAAGGTGCTGAAATAGGAACAAGGAGAGTTGATTTTTTTGTTGAAGGTGTAATAATGGTTGAATTAAAAGCAATCACTAAGCTTGAAGATGTTCATTTAGCTCAGGCTATAAATTATTGTGAGGCATTCAATTTACCGATGGGTTTGCTCATTAATTTTGGTTCCAAGAGTCTCGATTTCAATAGAGTATATAATCTGAAACATCCGGAGAACAAAGATTTTTCAAATGAAAATTAGTTACAGTGGGTAATTATAATATCCATTTAATTTAAGTTCAGACGATATTTGTCTGAACTTCCCGATGTATCGGGATTGTAGGATTGGTAGGATTTTATGATTTTATTTGGGGTGATGTAATCCTTTAATCTTTTAATCCTATTAATCCTAATTCTGACAATATTCCTTATTCGGCGCAGGTTCACCTCGGACCGGCATTAAAAATCTGTCAAGCTATTACAGGACAAGTCAGTTGAAAGTTTCCGCAGGCATGTTATTTCTCTCCGTAACCAAGTTGAAAGTTTCCGCAGGCATGTTATTTCTCTCCGTAGACAAGTTGAAAGTTTCTGCAGGCATGTTATTTCTCTCCGTAACCAAGTTGAAAGTTTCCGCAGGTATGTTATTTCTCTCCGTAACCATGTTGAAAGTTTCCGCAGGCATGTTAATTCTCTCCATAACCAAGTTGAAAGTTTCCGCAGGCATGTTATTTCTCTCCGTAACCAAGTTGAAAGTTTCCGCAGACATGTTATTTCTCTCCGTAACCAAGTTGAAAGTTTCCAAAGGCTTGTTATTTCTCTACAGAAGCAAGTTTATTTGTTCGGAAGACAAGTTGAAAGTTCCCAAAGGCTTGTTATTTCTCTACAGAAGCAAGTTTATTTGTTCGGAAGACAAGTTGAAAGTTCCCAAAGGCTTGTTATTTCTCTACAGAAGCAAGTTTATTTGTTCGGTAGACAAGTTGAAAGTTCCCAAAGGCTTGTTAACAAAAAAAAATTCAATAATCCTGTGTAAATTTGGAAAATAAAAGTAAAATGTGTTAATTTCACATAAGTTTTGGATGCAGGTAAAAATTTAATATTTCGCATTTGAAGTTCAGTGATCTAAACTCACCTCTCTGTTATCAATGAACATAAATGAAAATACAATGGTTTAACTGAAATTTTATAATATAATTAAAAAACTCAGATAATTAATTCACTTTTAAATCAATATTTATGAGAACAATAGTTATTTTTATTGCTCTGATGTTTTGCAATGCGATAATAAATGCACAGGTTCCCCGAACATTCAAATATCAGACCCTTGCACATGATCAAACTGGTAACATCTATTCGAATAAAGACCTTACATTTAAGATAAGTATTCTGAAAGGAATTGTATCGGGAAAACTCGTTTATAGTGAAATTCATAAAGCCACCACTAATGCATCCGGGTTAGTGGAATTGAATATTGGTAATGGTAATTTTATATTGACAGATTTTACGAGTATAGACTGGTTGGACGATACATATTTTATTAAAGTTGAGATGGATACTACTGGTAATGGTACATTTATTAATATGAGCACTTCCCAGTTGCTTAGTGTACCATATTCTTTAGCCTCAAAAATCTCTGAACAGGTAGCTGACAATTCAGTCACAACTTCCAAAATAGCAAATAATGCAGTAAATATAAGTAAACTGCCTCCGGGTGCAAGCTCAACTACATATCTGAGGGGAGATGGGAAATGGGCTTTTCCTCCTATAAGTCTGATAAGTTTGGGTGGTGAAAATGGAAATATTCAATACAACAATTCCGGCAGTCTTGGTGGCAGCAGTGAGTTGTTTTTTGATTCAGTGAACCAAAGGCTGGGAATTGGAAATAAATCACCCTCAGCAAAATTACATATCAGTACTTCAGGATCTGAATCATTTCCTCAATTACGGCTGCATGAAAACAGTAATGAATACTCGCGGCTGATGTTTCAGAATAATTCAGACCCCGGATATTGGATGATTTCAGCAAAGAACAGTTCAGATAAATCAAAAGAAATTTTAAAATTTTCCAATATTCCAAAAAGCAGGATCATGATTTTTTCAGGAGATGGAAAAGTTGCTATAAATCCCTCTAATGAAAATTTTTCTAATGCAAGGTTGTCTATCCTCGAAGATAACTCAAACAATTTAGCAATTCTGGCAACAAAATGATGGCCCCACCAACAATTCACGCATATAATGAAGGTTCGGGTTTTGCAGGACATTTTATTACCAATAGTGGCACCTATGCCTTATTCTGTGGTAATAAGGACTGGGTAATTCTGCGTACTTCGATGGTCCAGTTTACGTGACCGGCAAAAATGGAGGAGGTATAAAAAGGGAACAAACCAGCTCGGCTAATATCGTACCTATTTGTTATGGAACTATTTCTGCAAATGGATCAAAAGGAAGTGGCTGTACACCAAATTTTACTGTCACAAGACAATCGAAGGGGGTATATGATATTAAAATTAAAGATGAAAATTTTATATCTTCTTCGCATACATGTATAGCGAGTCTTGGAAGTCTGGGATTAATTTACTCTTCGGGTGATTCAGGTAACATCAGAGTTAATACATATTCAATTTCAGGAAAATCGGCTGATAAGGAATTTAGTATTGTGGTATTTAAACCCTGAATTCTAAAAACCATATATGTTTTGCATCGATGTCTTTTATTTGCAATTGTGAATAGCCGGAGATTTATTATGAATGGTCAATTGTTAATTGTTAATTGTTAATTGTTAATTGTAAATTGATAAAAGCATTTGTCATCTGGACAGATGAAAGAAGTGAAAAATCACACTCCTGCTCACACACTCACTCACACTCATTTTCACCTACGTTGGGGTGGATAAAAAATCTTAATAATTTTCTCTTCTTTTTGATCCTACTGACGTTGACAGTCAGCACAGGGTTCAAAAAGAAGCAATCCCGACGATAAATGTCGGGACGTGCGATCCCGATCGTTATCGGGAAAACTCGCAAACCTTTTATCCATTATAAAACAACAAGTTATAACGTTTTCATCCCGACGATAAATGTCGGGAACGAAAATTTTACCTACAAGGTTTCGGTAAAATTTCCTGCATTCTCCAGCTCAGACTCCCGACGATAAATGTCGGGATCGCACAGTCCTTTCCCTTAGTTTTTAAACAACTTCATTGTTAAAGGCATCTGTGATCTGGATGAGGTGAAAAATCACACTCCTGCTCACACCCTCACACACACTCATTTTCTCGTAGGTTCAGCTATGTAGGTGTGTGTAAAAAAATCTGTTTTTTTTAAACAACATTTGTAAATTAAAGCAACAATCGAAAAAGATTTTTAGGGACGCGCAAGCGTAGGGAATCCTACGCTTAGTAATGGGAAATTTGGTAGGTGAAAAAAATATTTTAAAAAAAATGTAAAATATTTAGAGAGATTTGATGAAAATATAAAAACTTAATTTTTTTTTGCAGTGTGTAAAATAATATTGACTTAAATAGCGTAATTAAGATTTTGCTAAAACCATTAAAAATAAAATCCGGGATTGATAAAATTAAATAACTTCAAAATATTAAATGATGAAAATTGATAAAGATATCTTGAAAGAATTAAGAATGCATGATGAGTTGTACCGTGATATTACAGAAGAGGAATTGCTTGAGGGATACAAATTGTCTCTTGAAGTGAAAGAATTCGATAATCCTGATGAGGATATGGATTATGAAGACCTGTTCAAACTTTCATCATTTTATGCATACGAGGCACTGATACACAGCAATATAATCGATTACGAAAAGGACGACTTTGAATTTGATGATGATGAGGATTATGGAGATTATGGCAGAGACAGCAGAGATACAGGCTATTATCAGAATGAGGATGACTATTATTGATGGAAGGTTGGATGGTTGGATGGTTGGAAGATGGTCTTCTATAGCACATTGAGTACAAATCAGGATTTTCACCGAAATAGAATTAGCTTTTAGTTTTAAAACTTCACGAAATTTAAAATCTGTGATTTAATTTTTGTAATTACTTCACAACAATATTTATCATTTTGCCGGGGACTATTATGATCTTCATGATCTCTTTGCCTTCCAGCCATTTGTCTACATAGTCGAGTTCCACTACTTTCTTTTGGAGGTCTGCATCTGACATTTCCTTTGGAAATATTTCTGATCCTCTTCTCTTGCCGTTTATACACACAGGGTATTCTATTGTGGATTCCTCGAGGTATTTGTTTTCAAACTGAGGGTATTGCTGATGGTGAATGCTGCCTGAATTGCCTGCCCTGCTCCATAGTTCTTCGGCTATGAACGGGGCAAACGGTGCAATTACCTTTAGCACAGCCATCATTATCTCCTTCTTGTTGCATTCGAGTCTTTTCATTTCATTGACAAAATCATCATCGCACTGATAGCGGTATTGAATGAGAGGTTGCCTATATCTTCAGTTACTTTTTTGATTGTCTTATGAAGGATTTTCAGTTCTTCTTCTGAAGGGATGATGTCATTGAGTATCCAATTATCTTCCCTGTCTAAGAACAGGCTCCAGAATCGTTTTATGAATTTGCTTACCCCGTCAATACCCTTTGTATCCCAGGGTTTTGACTGTTCTATCGGGCCGAGGAACATTTCGTACATCCTGAAAGTATCGGCTCCGTACTCTGCTACGACATCATCGGGGTTGACTACGTTGTAATACCGTTTTGACATTTTGCCTACTTCATGAGCTGTGAACATCCTGAATTCATCATAATCGGCATGACCGGAAAATTTTCCGTCCTGATAAACACCGTTTTCAGTAACAAACTTTGCATTTGAGTATTCCGGTATCCATTCCCTGAACTTGTCAATTCCTACCCTGTCAATGTAAGGATACTGCGCTCCGTGATCGCTCACAAAAGCAATATATACAGGAATTCGTGTAAATTCCTCCCTTTCGGCATCTTTGACAAGAGTCGCACTGACAAAAACATTAATGCCCTTTTCCTT
>JADJGA010000005.1 GCA_016708265.1 Saprospiraceae bacterium
ATAGCTTCTTGTTTGTTTGAAAATGCCTGTTGTAGCTTGTTAATAAGCTCTTTTTGAGAAATAGAATAAAAGAAACTATCTTTCCCTGTTTCAATACCATTGTTATAATTTAAAAATAAGTTATCAATTTTTATGTATTCATTATATTTTTTGAACCCTTCAAAATCTTTCTTGACGAAATAAAAATTTGGAAACTCTGATTTTAATTGATTCCAGCTAAAAGATTGTAAAGTATTTTCATTTAAAAAGTCATACTTATATTCTCTCTTTCCTTGTAAATCGAAATGGAGAACCTTTCCTAATTCATTTTTCTTTTTCTTTCCAGTTTTTACAAAAATGTTGATTGAAACACCTTGCATAATATCAAAAACATTTTGATCTACAGAGCCATCGGGGCAAACTTCTTTTTTCTTTGCATCTCCATGTAAATTTAAAATATAAATTTTATCAAAGCTTTCTAATAAATGCTTTCGCATTTGACGGTGGATAATGCCATCAATAAAGCTATTGTTGGAAATGTAAGCTAAAACACCACTGCCATTTTTATCAATAAAATGTTGACCATAACGAATAAATTTCACGTAATCATCAGATAGAGAGTTGTAACTTGTTTCATTTAAGCTTCTCTTATAGTCATTTATTAAATTATCAATCCATTCATTTTTATTTGTACTGCTAATGCTGTATGGAGGATTTCCGATAACGCACATTACTGGCGTATCACGTTTTATGTGGTTGGCTTCATTGGCTTCGGTGCTCAGCCAGGAAGCAAATAAGGTCCCTGTATCGGGGTGATATTCCTCCAGGCTGTTGGTTAGGTACACTCTGAAACGCTGGTCTCTGGTGGGTTTATACCCGGTCTCTTTAAGAAGCAAATCCAGTTTTAAATGTGCCATAGCATAACTTGCCATCAGCAACTCAAACCCATTTAGCCTTGGCAAGAGATGTGTCTCTACATAATTGCTCCAGATGCCCTGCTGACCTGTAAATTTCCTGTGAATATGCTTTATTACTTCTGCCAGGAATGTCCCTGTACCGGTTGCTGGGTCGAGAATTTGTACTTTGTGTATCTCCAGTTCAGCCTGTTTGTAACCAGTTATAGATCGTTTATCGACCGTCTGTGTATCAACAGTGATCTTAGTTTTTGAAGTATCTGCAAGGCCCTGTGGCAAATCAAACTCTGATTTCAAAATATCATCAACTGCACGTACTATAAAACTGACCACAGGTTGAGGTGTGTACCAAACTCCACGTGCTTTGCGCAATTTTGGGTCATACTCACTAAGGAATGTTTCATAGAAATGGATTATCGGGTCTTCCATTTTAGTGGCTTTACCGAAGTTCTTCAATATTTCTTCGACATTGCATGCCAGAAATATATTCACCAGGTCGTCAACAATCCATTTTATACGATCGTCAACATCCAGTCCTGCAATATAGCCAAACAGTTTTTTCAGGAACGGATTTGATTTTGGTATCAGTTCGTAGGCTTCCTGCCTGTTGAATGATGTCAATGAAGGGTCGTGAGAGCGTGCTGCAAACATTCCGTAAGCAATGGTTTGGGCATAAACATCGGCAAATCCCTTTGGTGTAATATCGTGTATCAGGATTTGCTTGAATGCAAGCATCTGGTCTTTGAGTGTGCTGTCTTCATGATGAGTTTCATCGCTTGTCAAAGCTTTTTCTATGACTTCAGATAGAAGACGGGCTTTTGCAGCCATCATTTCAGCAAGTTTTTTTGAGCTTTTTATCGTCTGACCGATGTGGGTGCAAAAGTCTTTTATCAGGTTTTCAAACCGGACAAAATTTTCGGTTAATGGTTTTATACCTTTTGTTGTTACTTCTCCAATGACAACATTGGTCACAAATTGTCCGTCACGATACAGATGAAAGTCAAGATAGTCAGTAAAAATGAGATTGTTCAGCGATGCCTTATAACGGTCAAATTGTTCTTTGTTCCCGGCTTTTCGTGCTCCTTCCAGGTCTTTATCACCAATATCTTTAGCTTCAATAAATCCGACAGGAATATCCTTTTTTGTCAATATATAATCCGGAGCACCACACGATTGTCTTTTAGGTTCATTGGTTGCCCTGATCTCCGGCACTAAACTTTCAATCAGTTGCTGCAAATCTCCTCTGAAAGTATGCTCAGTTGCATTGCCTAATTTGAAGCGTTTGTTTATGCTGTCAATGTATTCGTTTAAAGTCATTAGAAAAATCTTTAACAATTCCACAAATGTAATAATTTATGTACTTGTGTTATGTGATAAGTAGTACTTTTGTAAATATTTATCGTAGGATATCTTAAATGTAATATTTAACAAGATTCACTGATTTGAATCTAACAATATAATTTCAATAATGAACACCTGGGTTATCTTACTGAGTTAAATGATTTTGTCCTGCTTTGTGATTTAGGTCATTATGCCAACAAAAGTAAAATATGGAAACCGGCAGAGATGGACGCTGACCACGTCGCAGCCTGGAGCAGGGGAGGTGCTTCAGAAGCAAAAAACTGTCAGCTGCTGTGCAGGACTCACAACAGAGCAAAGGGAAATAAGTAGGGGAAATGAAAAATGGATTCACAAAGGGGAATATATATATTTTTGTATCTTTTTTAATAGTCATTATTAATCAATTACATATTTTAATAAATGATATTGCGTGTATTTAGAAGTTATGATGCATAAATGAGAAATTTGAAACTGAACAATTTAATAATACTATCAATATTTGCCGTGCAACTAACAGCTCAAAACTGGTGCACTGAAGAATATGAAAAAATTCACAATCTTCAGATGGAATCACATTCTATCATTAATGATGAAAGTAAGTCATTGTCAATAAGAATAAGTGAATCAAAAAATTGGCGAATAAATCATTGAAACTTGCATATAAAACGATAGAAGAAAATGATTGTGAGAAGTATTCAATAATCGTGGATAGAATAATTGAACTAGAATTACAATTAGGTAATCCTAAAAATGCAGAATTAATCGCCTTAACAAGATTGAATAGGCGAACACCTAATTGGAATAGAGAAAAAGGAAATGCATATGCTTCTGATCTTGAAAATTGGCAATAATTGGCAGTTATGAAAAATCAAATTCTTTTTACAAAAATGTAAAAAAATATAAAGGGCTATACGGTGTTTGTGGATCAACTACATACGAACAAGATGTATCTACCTTGTTGTGGATAGCAGAAACGTTATACAAAAATTATGGTGAAGTTTTCTGTCTAAAATATTTACAAGGATCAACAATTATTATTAATGAAGATAGTGAAAGAGCAAAGTTGATTTGGGATAAAGTCTATAACTTAATCATCAAATCTTTAGGGATGAATACTTCATACGATGAAATAAAAAGAGAATTTGAATCGACTGAAATTCAATTCAAAGAATTGGAAGAATGGGAAAGAACAATATGGGAATTTGAGTTTCAAAAAAGTCAGTATTTCTTAGAATTTGCAGGCTATAGAATATTTTTCAAGACAACATCATGTCCGAATGATCAAAACAAGTACAAAAGATGTCAACCGGAAAACTTAGATACATTAAAGATTGAATCGCAACTATATAAAAAGATAAAAGAATACGCATCATAACAAGCCGTAGCACGATCATGCCACCCTGTCGGGATGGCACGCCGGCTACGGAAGACGTTAGCAGTAAGGTTGACTTTTGTCTCAGAAAGTATTAACTTAAATTTTAAACTTTAAAAAATAAAATTATGGACAACACAAAAAAAGGTAAATGCCCGGTTATGCACGGGGCAAATACGGACACCAATAGTTCCATAATGAGTTGGTGGCCAAATGCACTTAATTTAGATATTTTGCACCAGCATGATACTAAAACAAATCCATTAGGTCAAGACTTCAATTATCGTGAAGAATTTAAGAAACTGGATTTTGAAGTTTTGAAAAACGACCTCAAAAAACTTATGACCGATAGCCAGGATTGGTGGCCTGCCGATTGGGGGCACTATGGAGGTTTAATGATCAGAATGGCTTGGCATAGTGCAGGTACATACCGTACTGCTGATGGACGTGGAGGGAGCAATACTGGAAACCAGCGTTTTGCCCCACTCAACAGTTGGCCAGATAATGTTAATCTTGACAAGGCTCGTCGTCTCTTATGGCCTATAAAACAAAAATACGGCAATAAAATTTCGTGGGCAGATTTGATGATACTTGCAGGTAATATGGCTTATGAATCAATGGGATTTAAAACATTTGGCTTTGGTGGTGGTCGTGAAGATATTTGGCATCCTGAAAAGATATTTATTGGGGTGCTGAGAAAGAATGGTTAGGAAAAGATAGATATTCCGACAAATCAGATGAAGAGACACTTGAAAATCCACTGGCTGCTGTTCAAATGGGATTAATCTACGTGAATCCTGAAGGTGTTGACGGTAAACCAGATCCATTAAAAACAGCTCAGGCTATGCGGGTAACATTCAGGCGTATGGCTATGAATGATGAAGAAACAGTTGCACTAACAGCCGGAGGGCATACCGTTGGTAAAACACACGGTAATGGTGATGCGTCAATTCTTGGCCCCAATCCAGAAGGTGCACCAATCGAAGAACAAGGTTTTGGTTGGAAAAATCCAAATGGGAAAGGGAATGCCGAACATACTGTAAGTAGCGGCTTGGAAGGAGCATGGACAACACACCCAAACAAGTGGAACAATACATATTTTTATTTACTTTTTACCTACGAATGGGAAATCAGAAAGAGTCCTGCCGGAGCACAACAATGGGAGCCAATCAATATTAAAGAGGAAGACAAACCATTTGATGCGCATGTTCCCGAAGTTCGCAGAAATCCGATTATGACCGATGCTGATATGGCATTGAAAATTGACCCTGAATACCGGAAAATAGCTGAGCGTTTTTATAAAGACCCTAAATATTTCGCTGATGTTTTTGCAAGAGCATGGTTCAAGCTCACGCATCGTGATTTAGGACCTAAAAGTCGTTATATTGGTGCTGATGTACCAAAAGAAGATTTAATATGGCAAGACCCGATACCTTCAGTTGATTACACGCTTTCAGAATCAGAAATTGAAGATTTAAAAAGTAAACTTCTCAATTGCGGTTTAACTCAAACAGAGCTTATTAATACTGCCTGGGACAGCGCAAGAACTTTCAGATGTTCCGATTACAGAGGTGGAGCTAATGGTGCAAGAATACGCCTTGCCCCCCAGAAAGATTGGGAAGGCAATGAACCACAAAGACTTGAAAAAGTTTTGAATAAACTTACCGGAATTCAGACAGGATTGAAAAAAAGTAAGCATTGCCGATTTGATAGTTTTAGGAGGTAGTGACGCAATTGAAAAAGCTATAGAAAAAGCAGGTTTCAAAATTAAAGTTCCTTTTATTTCCGGACGAGGTGATGCAACATATGAAATGACAGACATTGAATCTTTCGAAGTGCTTGAACCAATTCATGACGGTTACAGAAATTGGCAGAAAAAAGAATATGCCGTAAAACCCGAAGAAATGGCTCTTGACAGAACTCAATTGATGGGTCTTACTGCTCCTGAAATGACTGTTTTGATTGGTGGAATGCGCGTTTTAGGAACCAATCATGGAAGTACCAAACATGGTGTATTCACTGACAATGAAGGAGTTTTAACCAACGACTTTTTTGTAAATCTTACTGATATGAGTTTTGTATGGGAACCCGTTTCTGACAATCTGTTCAATATTAGAGAAAGAAAAACCGGAAAAGTTAAATGGACAGCTACAAGAGTTGATTTGGTCTTTGGCTCAAATTCAATATTACGTGCTTATGCAGAAGTTTACGCACAAGATGATAACAAAGAAAAATTTGTTAAAGATTTTGTAAACGCTTGGGTTAAAGTAATGAATGCAGACCGATTTGATATAAAGAAATAAACCCGGCAGCTAAAATCGTATATAAGAAATGGTGGGCTTTGTAGCGTATTCAAGCGTTATGCCCCGCATTTACTTTTGTGGGTAACTTGACAGGATACAATCCCGAAGTCCGCCACTACTCATATACGTAACCGTAATGAATTCAAAAATTAATAAAACTGACGACTTCAAAAATGGAAATAACGCCTGAACATAATGAGCGAATGGCAAAAATGACATTTGCTACTGTCTATCCGCTTTATGTTAAAAAAGTTGAAAAAAAAGGAAGGACAAAAGAAGAGTTACATCAAGTCATAGAGTGGCTGACGGGTTTTGATGACAGATCAATACAAGAGCTAAATGATGAGAATGTCACTTTTGAAACATTTTTTAATAAAGCGGAATTGAACAAAAACGCCAGCCTGATCAAAGGAGTAATTTGCGGGTATCGAATTGAAGAAATCGAAAATCTTTTAACAAAACAAGTAAGGTATCTTGATAAATTAGTGGACGAATTGGCGAATGGAAAAAAGATGGAGAAAATTTTAAGAACACCAGAAAGCGAGTGAAGAACAACACTACAGTAATAACAAAGCCTGTAAGTATGGTTTGGCAAAAGTGGCAGTTCTGGGCTTCGTAGAAACATTTGTGGAGAAAATCACCACCTTCGCACTGTCCGAAACCATAGTCAGAATGTTAAATGGCTGAACAATCAAAACAATTAATGACAAACTTGAGACAGTAATTTGCATGAGGCATCAAAACAATGAACAGCTGTCAAAATACAACTAAAAGTGGCGTAAATGCAACTAATGGTAGTGGATTTTATTTGGTAAACGACTGTGAGATAGAATAACTTTGTGGCATCAAAAAAACATAAAAATATGATACTAAATTCAAAATCAATTGGCAATAAAATTGCTGATGCAAGAAAGAAAATTAATCTTTCACAAGCCGAACTTGCACTGCAAGTATCGATTAGCCCTCAAGCTGTTGGCAAATGGGAACGTGGAGAGTCTATGCCAGACATTACGACCTTTGGCCGACTTGCAGAAATTTTCGGAGTTGACCTAAACTATTTCTCTGACAGTTCTCAAACTATAGAAAAAGAAATTGTAACCAAAGTGAGTAGAGGAGATGATAGTATATTTTCCGAACTTAAGGATAACATGGGGCTGAATTGGAATATGTCTGGCGAAAACTATGTAGAAGCAGATTTTTCAGGTATTAAGAATGTAAAAGATAAACTAAGTGGTTCCAGTTTTAAAAAATGTAAACTAATCGAGGCAGATTTATCAGATATTACATTCAAAGGGAATAGTATCAGAGATTGTGATTTTTTCAATGCAGACTTAAGAAATAGCAGATTTTATGGTTCAGAAATTATAGCGAACTCCTTTGTTAATGCTTCTTTTGTAGATGCAGTAATAGAGGCAAGTGAAATAAGGAACTGTGATTTTTCTAATGCTAATTTATCTGGGATTGAATTTTCAAGATCAGAGTTTCGTAATAACAAAATTGAAAACACAAATTGGCAACATGCTTCTTTCAAAGACACTCAATTCACTGAAATTATTTTTAGCGGATTATTGGAAGAATGCTCATTTACAAGCTGTGCATTTTCCAAAGCAAAATTTAAAAATGCGACAATTAAAAATAGTTTCTTTAAGTATAGTGATTTAAAACGTGTTGAGTTTATCGATTGCCATGCAGATAAATTAACCTATGAGTTTTTGAAAAACTGCAAGGCAAATTTGACTGGAATAACTTTATTATAATGATTAGAAAACGAAGGACAAAAAACACAGCTGGTAACAATACACAAGTCCAAAATAGAGCATTAAGGTAGCTTGAATCATCCGTTTTTTTGGTATATTCGTGAAATTTGGGGCATTGTATTAACTAACTTAGTTCTGCGCCAATGCCCTATTCGTTAGTCAGAATCTTGAGGCAACACCACACAAACAATTCAATTTCTAAAAGTTTAAATTAGCTTAAACAGAAAACTATTTTCCTATTTTCGCTATAAATTTATTGTTTATCAATATATATTTATTATTTTTGTAGCATAATTTAAAATTCACATCTTTCATTATGAAAAGAATTTCAATAATATTTCTTCAGGCAGTCATCGTGCTTACCGGAATTGCGGCACTTGTAATTTTGGTTTGGTTTCCTTTGACTGAGGGACGAGCCACAAACTTAGACTTATTTACTATTTACGCTGACCCATTTATCCTGTATGGATACGCAGCGTCAATCGCATTTTTTGTAGCGTTGTTCAATGCATTCAGGTTACTTGGCTACATTGGGCAAAATGAAGTATTTTCAACAAACTCTGTGAAAGCTTTAAAGAACATAAAGTATTGTTCAATCTTACTAAGTATTTTAATTATGGTGGCTGGACTATTTATAATGCTAACCCATAATAAAGAGGATGACCCGGCTGGTTTTCTTGCTATTTGTTTTTTGACTACTTTTGTCGCTGTCGTAGTTGCAACTGCTGCGGCAATATTTGAAAAAATATTGCAAAATGCAGTAGATTTGAAATCTGAGAATGACTTAACTGTTTAATTATGCCTATTATTGTTAATTTAGATGTGATGATGGCAAAACGAAAAATGTCATTAAATGAGTTATCCGAAAAAGTGGATTTGACGTTATCTAATCTTTCTATATTAAAAACAGGGAAAGCAAAAGCAATTCGTTTTAGTACCTTATAGGCAATATGCAAAGCATTAGACTGCCAACCTGGTGACATTTTAGAATATGTAAATGACAAGAAAAAAAACAATGAATCCCGCTAAGGCTGTTTAAAAAGTGATTAATTTTGATATAATTGTAATCTGATAATGTATATTTATTTATCAGCATTTTGCGTCTTTGCGCCTTAGCGTGAAATAATATAATTGTACCTTTTTAGGCAGTCTGGTATATTAATTTTGTACAAATTCAATTGTTTTTTATCATAGTTTGTAAGAAAAAAGTATTTTGAATAGAAAAATGAAGGATGACATAAAATGTTATAAGATAATATATCAAAGCAGTTAATAAATCCTTCATTTACAAATCAAAAGCCGGTGATCGTCGGAGTTTATAACTTCGATGACAAAGGTTGTAGGATGCGGTTCTTCCTTTAGAGCCTGTCCCGCTACAGCAGGAAAGTCAGAAGGCTGCTTAGCAAAAAAATAGTGATCAAATAATAAAGGTTAACGGGTTAAAAAAAATTAATTAATTTTGCAAATAGAGATAAAAAAACTGTCAGATGCTGTGGAGGACTCACAACAGAGCAAATGGCAAAAAGTAGAGGACAATGAAAAAAGGATTCTTATGAGGACAATATATATTTTTTTATATCTTTTTTAATAGTCATTATTAATCAATTACATATTTTAATAAATGATATTGCGTGTATTTAGCCGTTACACAGCATAAAAATGAATGACTTAAAACAATATAAAGAACTTTGTGAAATATGGACTGAACAGTGGTATCAGTACAATACTGACAAGCAGTATTATAAAGGAGAACTAACGGCACAATTCCAAACAGAGCAAAGGGATTAGAAGAACTATTCAGAAAATTGTTAAATGCGAACAAAGATTTTCTAATCAATCGAGTATCAGAAAACAGAATAAACGAATCAATTGATGAATTATGTTTTATAATTGACCATGTCAGAAGTGAAGGTGTGATAAATTACCAAACTCAAACAAATCTCAAAGAACTTCTTGAAATTGGTCAATCCTTGGTCGATAGTAAACTTAATTCTCAACAAAATTTACAAGTGAGTTATATACTTGATACAATTTTAGATACATACTGGCATCAAACCTCGAAAGACAATGTATCTGAAGAAATTAGAACCTTTTATGCAAACTTGTGCTCTTCGATATTAAATGCGGATAATTCAAAAAGCTTAAGTGATAATAGCTATTTTAAACACTGCATATATTTTATTATGATGTCAGATCACATATTTAACGACAAACAATTTATCAAGATAAAGAATCAACTAAATAGATACATTGAAACCTTGTATGGTGAAGATCATCATTTGAGCAAAAGATGGAAAAGTAGACAAAATGAAATTGAACATAACCAAAAATAACGCTGTGTAACAATAGATAAGAAGTAATAGCTCCTTCGTCGCTACTACTCTTATCATCATCCGTTAGCAATAATTGTAAGTAGCGGAATAGAAAGAGATTGACAAATTAAAAATAAAACAATGTTTACAGTAGAACAAATAGAGTCAGCTCATAGTAAAATAAAATCTGGAGCAGAATTTCCGAAATATATACAGGAGATAAAAGAAATTGGTGTAATTGCATTTGAAACTTGGGTTATAGATAGTCATACAAATTACGGTGATCGTCGAAGTTTATAACTTCGATGACAAAGGTTGTAGGATGCGGTTCTTCCTTTAGAGCCTGTCCCGCTACAGCAGGAAAGTCAGAAGGCTGCTTAGCAAAAAAAATAGTGACCAAATAATAAAGGTTAACGGGTTAAAAAAAATTAATTAATTTTGCAAATAGAGATAAAAAAAACTGTCAGATGCTGTGGAGGACTCACAACAGAGCAAAGGGCAATAAGTAGGGGACAATGAAAAAAGGATTCTTATGAGGACAATATATATTTTTTTATATCTTTTTTAATAGTCATTATTAATCAATTACATATTTTAATAAATGATATTGCGTGTATTTAGACGTTACCTCTCATAAAATAATAAAATATAAAATGCTAAATAGACAAGGATTAGAGTTATTATTTCAATTAGATAACATTCCAAATGAATATTTATATCTCGTTGGAGACAATAGAATTCCACCAGTTTTTAGGCAATTTTTAAAAAATTATAAAATTGGAGCAAATTCATTAAAAGGTGAAATAATAAGACTTAGTAATGAACCTGATTCAGAAAGAGTTCTTACAAAAATCACAATGTATGAAGAAGTTGAAATGGATTGAGAAAATTATCATGCAGTTTTAGATTATATTTTTGATTATATAAAATTGGAGCAAGAATTGGTAAAATATGAAAACCAGATAGAAAATTGGAGCAAATTAGGATTTATGCAAATTGGATTTATGCATTGGTCTGACGTCCTTTTAATTGGAATGAAGAATGAAAATTTGGATGAAATATGGCGATATGGTCAAGGCTTGTTAAGTAAGGTTTGTTCAAAATTAGAGTCTGATATTTTCAAATTTGTTTCAAGATTAAAAGAATCTTTACAGGAAGAAGATTTAGTTGAATGGAACATATCGAAAAACCAAATTTATCGTAATTTGAATGAAGATTTTTGGAGAATAAAATAGATTACGAAAGGTAACAACGGCTATAATGACAGTTTGGCTATCGCCAAAACCATCACATAGCCCAGCCGTTAGTCACAAAAATAAATATGAACATAAAATTAAAAACACTAGCCTTTAACTTATACTTAATAACCTTTATATCTTGTGGTTTCTCTCAAAGTAATAAAAAAGTGTCGAAGATAGTCTTAAAACTGTTTTAAATGATAATGAATATCCAATAGTTCAGATTGATGATGAATTTGAAACACCAACGAAAAGGTGAAAAATTATTATTCCAGAAAAAACAACTGGTTTCGTATATGTAGTATTCGATTCGCCCCATGAGAATGATTATAGTTGTTGTCCATGTGTAAACCGATTTTTATTCTAATTTAATCGTAGATATTCCTAAATCAGGAATCTTACGATTTGCATGTGATGGTAGGATACATGAAAAATGTTAGTCGAAGGAAGACTTAAATATTTTAATGGAATTTATGATAAGCGTGGTTATCTCACAAAAAGAGATTCCATAAATATGTATAACAAAGATGAGTATTTGTCTGTAAAAATGAATGGATACCAATATTCCGAATATTTATCAATAAAATCTGCTCTTGAAAAAAATAGTGATAAAGTTGATTTAATATTTGATGTAAATTCAATTGTTGTAGTTCCTTATGGTTTTCATGAACCTTTCAGAACTATTGTAGAAAATATGATAAACAAGAAGGTTGCAGGAAAGGTAGCAGGATTTCAAATTGGAACTGTGGAAAGACATATTTAAACTAAAAAAGAAGACTACGAACGAATTAAAAAATAAATTCTGACTAATAATGCACACCATGACCATACTCCCTATCGGTCGTACAGCAGGTGTACTTCACGTTAGCAATAATTGTAAGTAGCGGAATAGAAAGAGAATGACAAATTAAAAAAAACAATGTTTACAATAGAACAAATAGAGTCAGCTCACAGAAAAAAAGATCTGGAGCAGAATTTCCCAAAATATATACAGGAGATAAAAGAAATTGGTGTAATTGCATTTGAAACTTGGGTTATAGATAGTCATACAAATTATTTTGGCCAAAATGATTTTCAAACTAATTCCAAACCGAAGTATGGAGAAATGACAATAGCAAACCAAAGTGATAAAGAGAAATTTAATCAATATTTAAAAATGCACCAAAAAGGGGAGACGGATTATTTTACATTTTGTAAACACTGTGCTGAAACTGGAATTGAAAAATGGACTGTGAATCTTGACAAAATGACTTGTACATATTATGATATAGCCGGCAATGAAATATTAGTAGAAATTATACCAACAGTTTAAATAACAACGAACCGGTAACAAGTTAATTAAGCAAAGGAGGCTAAAGTGCTAAAAACGTGAGCTATAAGAACGTTCACCTTGAGGAAATTAAAGCCTTTGCTGGTATTCTCACCAACAAATCACAAAAGCATGAAATCTTAATTTTTAGCCTCTCTATGTGTTATGACTGTTGGTGTTTTCACCAACAGTGGCTAATAAACTAAAAATCAAACAATTCCGATAAAAAACTTTTCTTCCTTTTGTGTGGGTATAAATCATCATTGTCTTGATAATGTTTTTTTCTGTAGTCGTTATCTTCATAATCGTCATCATGTTTATAACTTTTATTTTGTGACGACATTGAAAATTCACGTTCAATGATTTTTTCAAGTTCACCTCTATCGAGCCAAATACCGCGACAAGTCGGACAATAATCAATTTCAACACCATGTTTATCTGACATTAATAGTGCTGTGTTACATTTTGGACAATTCATAATTAAAAGTTTAAAAATTTATAAAATTATTTATTTAAAGTTTTATTGATTTCATTTTCGGTTTTAGTAACAAGAGTATCAAGTTTTTTAATTGGTTTATCCAATTTTTTCTGAATCATGGTGTCCATCTTGTCAATTTGTTCATCCAGCTTTTTGTTTACTTTGTCTTCTATATTTTTTTGAATATTTTCACATGAAATTATTGTGAATGAAAATATAATGCTTAAAAAAACGATTAATGCTTTTTTCATTTTATCGAATGTTTATATTAATAATATGTGAATTAATGCCTTTTTGTTTTGCTGTAAAATTCACTGAAAGCAAAACTGAAATTATATAAACTGAGGTGGGGCTCTTAACGAATTGGAATGTAAATAATAAGTTGAAAAAACAAATTGTAAAAAGCTTTTTATTAAGGTTCTATTATGATAAGAAATGTGAATTTGGTCAGATTTAGAGGCTATTCCAAAATATCGTTTGGGATTTTTGTTCTTAATAATTTTAATGTGTCTGATCTGATCAGCAAACGGAATGGATATTTTACTCTTTTGTGCTTCTGGTCTGCTGCTTGAATATAAAATTCCAATATACTCCGAAACACAAGCGGTATTTACATTAATTTGTAAGCCGCCAGTATTTGAAATTAAAAAGAGTACTATTGAAATAATAATATTCATTATTTGCTTAAATTATTCTATTTTCGTTTCTATGTCACTTTCTTTAGTAAAATTTTCAACATGCCAGGGAATTGCAGCCACAAATTCTGCTTTTCGTTCATAGCAATCGCTCTTTTTACAATGTTGGCACCAGGTATGATGACATTCATCTGGATGAACTGTTAACACAATATCTTTTGAAAAATTGTTGTGTATTAACTTTTTTATTCTTTCACTTTCGGCATGTTATTTTTGAGATGTTCATAAACCAGGGTAAAACCAAATCACAAGTTATATGATAAGAACTTCCATATTTAATTAGTTTAAAATTATGAATTTTCACCCATTCATCAGAACGGTTTTTTTCAAGAGTTTTTTAAATTTAAGCAGTGGTAAAATATGTGTCAATTAGTCAATTACTTATAACTTTCTGAATATTATTTGTTTTCCGTACCTAGTGACTGTTGGTGAAAACCCCATCAGTGGCAAATTAATACCTTTCAGATATCATTTATTTTATTAATCATCATCATCTTCGTTTTTTTTCGGAGATTGAGAACTTTTAAGCTTATTGTAAGACCTGGGATACCTTGTGGCACTATCTTCTTTTGCATCTTTATGGCATGCTACGCAATCATTGAAATTACTGATACCTTCTTCTCTGTGCTCTTCGGCAATATTTCCCTTGAGTGTTCATGGCATCCATAACATGTATATGATTTGTATGATTTACTTTTGTGACAAATATTGCATTTGACATTATGATCTCTGTCAAGTTGAAAATATCTGGAATGTTCAAATTTTGCCGGAGACCATTTTATTGTACTGTGGCAGATCTTGCAATCATCGAGGTAATTAGTATGAATATCATCTTTTGGAGCTTTATGACATGTGGCACAGGTATTTATCGCCGGGTTATTTACCAGTTTGTGGTCAAATTTGGCAATTTTTTCCAGGATTCTGTTGTGTGGCATTTTGAACATTCATTTGAGACTTTTTTATGCAGATTGTCATTACGGTTTTTATGACATCCGGTACAGTTTTCAAGAATTTCCGGTTTGAGAATTTTATGTTCAAATGAAGCTGTTTTTTTATAATCTATGCCTGCATGATCTTTGTGACAAATTGTACAATTATACTGCCTGACTGAAGTATGAAAATTTACATTTAGAAGTTTGACAGTATCACCTTTTGTTTTCTGTTGTTTCTCATCAATTTTTTTAAGTTCGTGGCAGTTAATGCATGTTCGGTTATTTATACTTTGAAATGCATCATGACAGGCAAAACAATTGTTGTTGAGTTTTTGATGTCCTTCGATCAATTCACCGGGACTTAACATCTTGTGGGGAAATTTCACTATAAGAAGAGAAATACCTAAAAAACCATCAAACCTAAAGCTAATAAATTTCTCATTTAGTGAAAATAAAAACTGAAATAATATGAAGAATTGATAGTATTGTAAACATCAGGGAAATTGGAATATGGATTATCCTCCATTTTTGCATTATTTCAAAAGTAATGGAGTCAAGGAAAGCTTTTTTTCTATTTCATCAACTGATAAACCCTTCTCTGACAATTCAATATTTTTTATTTCAATCGTTTCGCTGCATTTCTGAGAATTGATTTTCCTATAATTCCACTAGCTACATTTAATAAAAGCATAATTGTGGCTAACCATGCTAAATGACCATTATAGTGGATACCGGCATGAACAAGAATTAAAACTGCACCCACAAGGGATAAATATTCATGCAGCATCAAAAAAGTCTTAGGAGAACCGGATTTGAAAAGTTCTCTTTTTCTTATACTATATACAAATGATATTGCTATTAAAACAGTGCCAAAAGACCCCAGATATCTGCCGATCCACGCCAGTTGAAAAAAATGCAAAACAAAATCAATCGAAATTGAAATAATAATTATTATAAGCATCCATATCAGCAAAGGAAAGAAATATTTGAAAAATAAGGACTTATTCATTTAAATAAAAAATATGCATTTAGTAAAATAAGATATTGCACATAAAACTACTTTATATCATTCCCTACCATCCGGATGGCACCTATAACAACCTTCATTTCCCTGATTCTGATGATGTGCATCAGAGTGGCAGTTTATACAATTAAATATAGTAAAATTACCCTGAGTCGTATGACAATCTGTGCAATTATCCCATTCATTTTTATGTTTGCCAGAATAAATTGGAAATTTACTATCATGAGCTTTAGAGTCTGCAGGCATCCATCCCGGATTCAGAGAATGACACAATTCACATTCTTTTGGATATTGGCTGTGATCCGGATTTGTTGCATTCATCAAATCACTTTGATGACAAGAAATGCATTCTCCTGATAAATCATTATAATTTTCAGTTTTATGGCATACTTTACAATCATCTATGTCATGTGCCTGCTGTAATGGAAAAAAACTATGCAGTATTTTACCTGAATTCCATTCAGGACCATTTATCGAATGGCATAAGGAACAATCAGTAGAAAATTGCTGTTGCTGATGGTCGGGAGATTTTGCCGATAAATAATCACCCTTATGACAGTCAAAGCAGTCTGCTCCTAAGGGGCTGAAGATCAATAATTGTTCATTTTTATGGCACTCATCACAATTTACTTTGGCATGAACTCCTGATAGTGGAAATGAAACTCTTTCATGTATTAATGATATATCATCGACGATCCAGTATTCTGAGGTATGACATCTGATGCAATCGTTCCCAACAGACTGCTGATGTATATCTTCATGACAGGAATAGCATTCCAAAGATGCTTCGTTGAATACCAGGCTGCTGTGGCATGATCTGCAATCAATAATTTTATGCTGTCCCTCCAAAGGAAAAACAGTTATATCATGATTGAAAGTGCTGTTTTTATTGAATTCCCAGTTATTGGATGTATGACAACTGCTGCAATCAATTTTTAGATTTTCTCCATGCGGCGACACACTATATGGAGTTATATAGCTAAAAAATAAAAAACTAAAATTGATATATATTCAGACATTTAACAGGGTGACTGGGTAACATTTAATTGTAAATTGTAAATTTTAATTTAATCCTCAATTTTCAATTTTCAATTTTCAATTTTCAATTTTCAATTCTCCATTTTACAAATCGTACCACGTAAATCGTACTTCGTAAATTTTAAAGCCTTTCAGCTTCCTCCATAATTATATCATACTTATATCCTGCACCAAAATCTTTATCAAGTGTTATTTTGCCTTTAAAAGCTACTACGGCATTTACATTGACAACAGAATTTGTTGTGATGGTGAGATCTTTCCCGCTTTTATCTATGATATGAACCCAATTCTTGCCCATTATTCCATTGTTGACTTTAGTTACTACACCTCTTACAGTTATTATCTTATCCTTGTATTTCGCCTTATTTAACAAAAGATCAGCAATCTTTACTGCTCCTTTTATATCGGGCATGGAGTTTTAGCAATTTGTGACACATCAATATCCTGAGGGGGTAGCATTACCTGCTGAGTGCAGACTGGCATCCAGGACCTGAGAAACAAGGTAAATAGTATCGAAATTCCTTTTGAATTCGATGCTTTCAAAATTCACTTTCATCAATCCTCCGCTATACATATACGACCTTCCTTTCTGAGCATCCATTTTAGATGTTGCTAACCAGAATTTCCTATTGCCCTCAGTAACATAGAGATAAGTATATCTGTCAGTATTTAAAATTTCATTTGCTACTACCTGGTGTACTTCGGTTGATAAGTTGTCTGCCTGCATTGTGCCTGGTCCCTGATTGTTTGTTACTATTGCAGGATTAGTATTCTCATCTGCAACAAGAACTTTAGGTTTTGAGTCGCAGGAAATGATCAGTATCGTAAATGCGAGTAATAGAGTTTTTTTCATCATAATATAATTAATTTTAAATCTTTGATTTATAGTTACATAATATCTGTGGTAGTCTGAATTTGTTTTGTCAAAAGTTCCTTCATAACTGAGCATAAGGCTGGTTTTTCTGAATATGTTAAAACTCAGGTTTGCCCCTGCTATATGTTGTTTCAGATTTGATTCGGTATTGAAAAAACTGTAATTTACATTTCTGTAATTCAATTCCAAATTTAATTTACCTTTCATGAAATTATCAGAAATACGTCCTCCTATTATTGTTCCTTTGAAATAAACGGATTCCAAAATATTTCCACTCAATGATAACGATACATTGTGTAAGGGTATTTTGTTAAATGATAAATTACCGACATAATTTGTAGTAGGTTTAGGATTATCACCCTGATACCGCACAAATGCAGATGCATTAACTGAAATATTTCTGACCGGACTGTAATTTGCCTGCAATCTGAATCCCTGCCTGGTTTCCTGTGCCAGCAACTGATCTATGAATGTCTGGTAAGACTCGTAATATATCACATTGCGACGGTTGTCGTATGAAGCAGAAAAACTGAGATTTTTAAGTACCCTGTACCTTGCTGAGAAATACAAACTTGTAAGGCTGAATTTATTTGATGGCTGACTGTCGATTTTTTTCATACAGGTCGAACTCTGTCGAAAGAAAAACATTCAGATTTTTGACAAGCGAATTATTGTGTTGAAAATATAAAAACCTTCTGTCGGTCTTAAAATCGTTTTGTTGTTCGGCAAATGCAAGTGTAGTTGAGGCTATCCCATTCCTGAATTTGTCGTTGCGTACAACATATGCTCCGAACTGAGGTAGTTTTGAATTGAAACTGAAATCGGTAAAGTCAGGCCTTGTGCCAGCGAATATTCCAACTCCATATTTGTTGAAGCTGTATTCCCCCTGTAATCCATCGATTGCTCCAATGTTTGCAACCGATTGGTTCATTTTTCGTCCCAGCCAGATATTGAATTTTTCGCCAGGAGCATATTGAACTGCAAGTGAAAAGACCTTGAAATCATTATAAAAAATCAGTCTGCTGTTGATCAATTCCATATCTGTGTCTGTAGGTCAGATAAACCTGTGTAGAAAATGGTGAATGATTTATATTTTGAACATTAAAAGATAGCCCTGTTCTTAACCTTTGATGATTGTCACTATTATCTGTGAAAATATCAGCATTAGTTGAAAGGCTGAGCCTGCCGGAAATGATCTCTTTCCTGGTTTTTGTTTTTAAAGTATCATTGTCAGGAATGTCATGAGATACTGCGGGTCCAGGAATGCCAATTTGCTTATCTTCATTAACATCTGTTTTTCCCTCCTTTATTTTATTGATAAATATGATCTTGTCACCGTTGTTTATTGATAATCCTGAAATGTTCTCAGTCACACATGATGTAGACGATTTCTGTTTAACGATGAGGGCAGCCAGGTTTTTACCTCCAGCAGCCATAAATAAAGTGTCACCAATATTTATATTTTCAGTATTTTGAAACTTTACATATATATTTTTTGAGCTTTTAAATGTCACACTTCCTTCAATTATCTCACTCATATTTTGAGCAAAAGTCAGTAAAGGAGAAAAAAGGATAATTATATACAGTATTTTGATCTTCATAATTCTATTTTGCAAAAATATTAATCATTACCATCAGGGTGGCAGGCATAACAGGCACTGCTAAGATAAACATACCCATTTACTCCATCATGATCATCATCGACTTCGGCCTGATTATTATGTTCATGACAATTTATACAACTGAATAAAGAATAATTGCTTGAATTGAAATGACAATCAGAGCAAAGATCCCATTCTCCTTCATGTTTGCCGCTATAAATGGGGAAATACATTCCATCATGGTCAAAAGTCGATGGTTCCCAGGCAGTCTGAGTATGACACAATGTGCAATCAGTAGGAAACTGTGCAGCAGCGTGATTTGGATTTGTCGTGCCGTTATAATCGCTGGCATGACATCCGAAACATATGGTAGGTGTATTGTTGTAATTACCGTTGTGACATTCTACACAAGCAAGCGAAACATGAGCTCCTTCCAAAACATAAAAATCATTATGAATATGGAACAAAGCCGGATTCCAGTTTGGTTCAGTAGTATGACACATTACGCAATCCATTGGTAAATTCAAATTTATATGGTTTGGATTGGTAGCATTATTATAATCAGAAGTATGGCAACCTGAACAAGTATTTGGTGTATTGCTGTAATTTCCATTGTGACACAAGCCGCATTCATTTGCTATCGTAGCATGGCCTCCTGTGAGGGGGTAAAAATTGTTGTGATCAAATGTTGAAGGAGTCCAGGAGTTCTGAGAGTGACAGCCTGCGCAGTCAGTTGGAAATTGTTCCTGAAGATGATTCGGGTCAGAAGCATTGTTGTAATCATCATTATGACAGCCAAAACAAGTGTTTGGAGTATTATTGTAATTTCCGTTATGGCATTCTGCACAATCAAGTGATGTATGAGCACCTGCAATAACATAATAATCATTGTGATTTGGCATTGATGCGGGATTCCAGCCTGGATTTGTAGTATGGCATGATGCACAATCGGTAGAGAATCCTAAATTATTGTGATCAGGATTTGACGAAGAATTATAATCATCCTGGTGGCATTCTACACATGTATTCGGAGTATTGCTGTAAGAGCCATTGTGGCAAACTGCACAATCATTGGCAATCTCAGCATGTGCTCCTGTCAGAGGATAGACGTTATTATGATCAAAAGTTGCAGGACTCCATGCATTCTGACTATGACAGATGGTACAGTCATTCGGATAATCTCCAGCTTCATGATCAGGATCGGTAGTATTGTTGTAATCATCATTATGACAGCCAAAGCATGTGTTTGGAGTATTATTGTAGTTTCCGTTATGGCATTCTGCACAATCAAGTGTTGTATGAGCACCTGCAATAACATAGTAATCATTGTGATTTGGCATTGATGCGGGATTCCAGCCAGGATTTGTAGTGTGGCATGATGCACAATCGGTAGAGAATCCTAAATTATTGTGATCAGGATTTGACGAAGAATTATAATCATCCTGGTGACATTCTACACATGTATTCGGAGTATTGCTGTAAGAGCCATTGTGGCATATTGCACAGTCATTGGCAATCGCAGCATGTGCACCGGTCAATGGATAAACAGTATTGTGATCAAAAGATGCAGGACTTCACGCATTCTGACTATGACAGATGGTACAATCATTCGGATAAGCACCAGCTTCATGATCAGGATCGGTAGTATTGGGGTAATCATCATTATGACAGCCAAAGCATGTGTTTGGAGTATTATTGTAATTTCCGTTATGGCATTCTGCACAATCAAGTGATGTATGAGCACCTGCAATAACATAGTAATCATTGTGATTTGGCATTGATGCAGGATTCCAGCCAGGATCAGTGGTGTGGCAGGTTTGACAGTCATTTGAAAAACCAAGGTTTGCATGGTTAGGGTTGGCAGTATTGTTATAATCTGACTGATGACAGCCATTGCATGTATTTGGAGTATTATTGTAATTTCCATTATGACACAGAGCGCATTCGTTAGCAATTTCAGAATGGCCTCCGGTCAATGGATAAACAGTATTATGATCAAACGATGTAGGACTCCATGCATTCTGACTATGACAAATGGTACAGTCATTCGGATAACCTCCTTCTTCATGATCAGGGTTGGTAGTGTTGTTATAATTATCTGAGTGACATCCAAAACAGGTATTTGGAGAATTGTTATAATTACCATTATGGCAAGCTGCGCAATCACTAGCAATAGCCACATGGGCTCCTTCAATCAGATAATAATTATTATGAACTGCAAAAGTTGCCGGACTCCAACCCGGGGTTGTAGTATGACAACTTGCGCAATCAGTACTAATGCCCAGTGTTGGGTGGCTTGGATTTGAGCTTTGATTAAAATCGTTCATATGGCAATCAGCACAAACCGAGGATGTACCTGAGAAACCCGCACTATGGCAGCTTGTGCAGTCTAAACCAATATGTCCCCCAGTCAAAGGAAAATCAGTATTGCCGTGGTCAAAATTATCTTCTGCATCCCCTGTTGGATGACATGCCAGGCAGGCATTATTGCTGTAAAAATATCCTTGAACATCTTCATGCTCCTGATTTGTTTCAGGATTTGTATGGCAATTGATACAAGTGAATTGGCTATAATCTCCTTGGTTATTATGACAATCCATGCACTGATCCCACTCGTTTTTATGTTTTCCGCTGTAAATGGGGAAATACTGTCCATCATGATTGAAAGTTGATGGATTCCATGCAGTCTCGGTATGACAAGATGCACAGTCATTGGGGAATTGAAGCAGAATATGATTAGGATCTGTTGTGGCATTATAATCATCTGAATGACATCCTGCACAGGTATTGGGTGTATTGTTATAATCTCCATTATGGCATACAGCACAATTGTTTGCTAATGCAGCATGGGCACCGTTCAACATATAATAATTATTGTGAACTGAAAATGAAGCCGGATTCCAGCCGGGATTTGTAGAATGGCATTGGATGCAATCAGTACTGATATTCAAATTTAAGTGACTTGGATTCTGACTCTGATTATAATCCTGAGTGTGGCAAGAGGCACACACAGATGATGTTCCTTCAAAACCATTGGAATGACAACTTAAGCAATCAACTCCGCTGTGTCCGGATGTAAGAGGGAATCCGGTTGTATTATGATCAAAAACAAAGTCAGCATCTCCGGTGGGATGACATGCAAGACAAGCAGGATCAGAGTATATATAACCTGAAACATCGGTATGCTTTTGATTAGTCTCAGGATTTTGATGACAACTTACACATGTGAATTGCTTGAAATTACCAGGTGAATTATGACAATCCATACATTGATCCCATTCCCCTTTGTGCTTACCGCTGTAAATGGGGAAATATAAGCCATCGTGATTGAATGTGGAAGGCACCCAGGAATTCTCTGAATGACATGTTTCGCATTCTTTAGGAAACTGTAAAGTAATATGATTTGGATCTGTAGTGCCATCATAATTGTCACGATGACAACCATAACAGGTATTAGGAGTATTTATATAATTTCCATTATGACATGCAGCGCAGTCATTTGCTATCACAGTATGTTTTCCTTTTAATGCATAAAAGGCATTATGATTATCGAATTTTGCAGGATCCCAGCCGGGATTTGCAGTATGACATTGAGCACAATCCAGAGAAAGTCCTAATGTTTTATGGTTTGGGTTTAAGGTTGAATTAAAATCATCGGTATGACAAGACTGACATTGATTTGGTGTATTTTCAAATCCGTTTGCATGACAGCGTATACAATCAACTCCACTGTGTCCCAAAGTAAGGGGGAATCCTGTAGAGTTATGATCAAAACTGACATCAGCATCACCGGTCGGGTGACAGGCTAGGCAGGCAGCATTATTATATGAATAGCCATTTACAGTTTTATGTGCATCATTAGTTTCCGGATTTTTATGACATGAAATGCAGGTAAACTGAGTGTAATCTCCTGTATTACTGTGACATTCGCTGCATTGATTCCACTGATCCTTGTGTTTGCCGCTGTATATCGGGAAATAAAGTCCATCATGGTTGAAAGTGGTAGGGGTCCATGATGACTCTGTATGACAGGATTCACATTCTTTAGGAAACTGACCTGCAATATGATCAGGTTCTTTTACCTCTGAATAATCTTTACTATGGCATCCATAACAAGTATTCGGGGTATTATTGTAAATACCTTTATGGCATGCAGCACAATCATTTGCTATTACAGCATGCTTTCCATTTAAAACAAAAAATGAATTATGAATGTCAAATTTTGCCGGACTCCAGTCAGGTTCTGTAGTATGACATGTTTTGCAATCAGTGTCTAACCCTAATTTTTTATGATCCGGATTTACTGACTGGTTGTAATCAGCAGTATGACAATCCAAACAGACAGTAGAAGTACCCTCATATCCGGTCTGATGACAACTCAGGCAATCCGTATTTTTATGGGCTCCTGTAAGAGGAAATGCAGTTGTGTTATGATCAAATGCATTGTCAGCATCACCTGTAGGATGACAGGCAAGGCATAAATTGTCTGAATACTGATAACCTGCAGTGTTTTTATGCGCATCATCAGTTTCAGGATTTTTATGACATGCAATACATGTATTCACTTTATAATCGGAAGGATTGTTGTGGCACTCGCTGCATTTGTTCCAGGTGCCTTTATGCTTGCCTGAATATATAGGGAAATGAAGAGCATCATGTGAGCTGTAAACTGCCGGATTCCATTCAGGATCTGTTGTATGGCATTCCTTGCAATCGTTGGAAAAGCCTGCCAGCTTATGATCAGGTTCTGAAGTTTTTTCATAATCGGCTTTGTGGCAACTGAAACATTCATTAGAAACAACTGAATAATCTTCTGATTTATGACAAGCGGCACAATCATTTATGTTATGTCCTTTATCAAGCGGGAAGAAGCTGTGATCTACTTTATCAGTATTCCATCCGTTATTGACAAGATCATGGCAATCAATACAATTCTCGGAAAATCCCTTTGACTTATGATCAGGTTTGGTGGTATTATTAAAATCATCTCTGTGACAATCAATACATTGATTTCCCAAAGGACTGAAAACCAAGTAAGACTCATTTTTATGGCAATCAAAGCAGTTGACAGAAGCATGTACTCCAAATAATGGAAATGAAGTCCTCTCATGAATCTCATTAATATTCTCAACTATCCAGGATTGCGGAGTGTGGCAACGTGCACAATCATCTCCGACAGTCTGCTGATGTATGTCCTGATGGCAGGATTTGCAGTCTGATTTTGCTTCTTCAAATATCAGGCTTGAATGGCACAATCGGCAGTCAACTGCCCTGTGTTGTCCTGTTAGAGGGAATTGAGTGATATCATGTGTAAATATTGCCTTTTTCGAATCAAATTTCCAGCTATCTGCGGTATGGCATTGAGCACAGTCAATAACAAGCCGGTCTCCATGAGGCGACTGGCCCCATAAGGAAAATCCAAACAGGATCAATATTATTATTTGTGACAATCTGAGCATAACAACTTTCCGTTTTTATAAATTACTATCTCTTTACCTTTTCTCTGTTCTCTGAAATGACATTTTTCACATGACACCTTATTATGAGCCCCATCCAGTTTGAAGGCAGCATTATCGTGATTGAAATTGCTGCGATCCCAGTTTTCAAATCCATGGCAGCGCTTACAATCCGTCTCACCATTCTCCGTAAACTGATCTTCATGCTTATTTTCATGGCAAGATATGCATTTATTTTCTAGTCCTAAGAATTTTTGACTTATTATTTTATTATTTTCATAAGTAATATGACATTTCCTGCACTCTGTCCTGTTATGTTTTCCTTCAAGTTTAAATTTGGTTTTATTATGGTCAAAAGAGATAATATTCCAGGAATCATCGCTGTGGCATTTTTTGCAGTCATTGGCAGGCATGATTTCATTGCTGATGTGACCAGAATGAATATTGTCATGGCAGTCAACACATTTGATTCCTATATCCCTGAATTTCCATTCTGCCGATTTTTTATGACATGAGATACATGGCGTTGCAATGTGAGCCCCTGATAAAGAGAATGCTGATTTTTCGTGCTTATCAAAATCAAAACTGCTTTCAGTAAATCCGGCAGTACTATGACAAGCATTGCAATCATTGTATTTCGTATTTGCAAATTCTCCCTTATGATAATCTGTATGACATACAGCACATTTGTCATGGGGCAGGGGATTTGTCATTTTCGTTCCTGTATGGCATTTTTTGCAATCAACAGTGTTGTGTTTACCTTCCAGAGAGTATCCAGTCAGAGTGTGATTGAAATCTTTTAGTTTTGAATTGATTTTGAAGGTTTGCTGATTATGACAATCTTCACATTTGGAGCTGAATTTTTTTTCATGTTCATCTATGTGACACGTGAGGCAGTTTATTGAGGGAATGGCTTCAAATTCCTTATAATTGCCTTTGGTTCCAGGTCTGCTATCGTGGCACTTTTTGCAGTCGATTATCTTGTGTTTGCCTTCAAGTTCGAAGCCTGTCAGGTTATGGTTAAAATTTGAGTTAGCTTTTATTTGATGAAATGACACCTCATTGTGGCAGGATGAACAGTTTGTTCCAAATTCACCATGGTGAGGATCCTCATGGCATGCAGAACAAGACTTAAATGGAATCCCTGAAAAAACCTGAAATTCTTTGCCTGCTCTTAACTCTTTTTTATGACATGATTCGCATTTTTGTTTTTCATGCGCTCCATTTAATGGAAAATCTGATTTATCATGATTAAAAAGTGGAGCGGGTTTGAATCCCTTATAATTGTGGCATTTGGCACAATCATTTGAAAGGGTTTTCTGATGATAGTCATCATGGCATGTCAGACATTTTGTATCAAGTCCCAAAAAAGTTTTATCCAGTTTTTTAATATTTGGATCAGATACATTAGCGTCCTTGTGGCATTTGGCACAATCCTCAATGATGTGTTTGTCCTTCAATTCATATCCGGTAAGATTATGATTGAAATTCTTTTTATCAAAACGGATCATCTCGAAATTCAGGCCGTGATGATCACTGTGGCAACTAATACAACTTCTTCCTTTTATATTTTTCGATTTGTGATAACCTTTATCCTGTGAAATCCTGATATTGAGTTCTTTATGGCAGTCAAGACATTTTTTTTCTGAAATTTTTTCTCCGAGTTCATGACATTTAGTACAGTTGTTCAGGCCTTCAAGATGTGAATGTGCTTTTGACAGTTTGCCGGGTGATAGCTGACTATAAGCAGGTAAGCAGGGAATAATAAATATTGCAAAAATAAGCAATACATTATAAAAAAATATGATATGTTTTTTGTTTGTAATCAATCTATTTCTTATGTGATAAAAGAGTATAATTAAATCTTTTTGAAATCTGAATGCCTGTTTTTTCAAGAAATTGAGTAGGTAATTCTCCACCAGCGAATATATACACAAGGTCATTTGTCAAATTCAATTCTTCTCCGGATTTTAATTGCAATATAACGCTATTTTCCCTAATTAATTGTACATTAGACTCTAAAATTAAATTTATTTTATTGGTTTTTGCTGCATTGTTAATATTTTCAGAATTTTTTGGTTTTAGCCTGCTGAATTTTTCACTTCTGTACGAAAGTGTCACTTCATTATTTTCAACCAGTAATAAAGCGCTCTCAATTGCAGAATCACCTCCACCAACAACCAAAACTTTTTTATTTGAGATCAATTCAGGTTCGAGCAATTTATAAGCAACTTTTCAAGTCTTTCTCCCTCCACATTTAGCTTTCTCGGAGTTCCTCTTCTGCCGATAGCAAGTAAAACTCTGTGAGCCGAATAACTATCACCAGATGATGTTTCTACTTTGAAATTACTATTTTCTTTTTTTATATGTTCAACTTTCTTATGTTCAAGGATTTTAATATTATATTTAGAGATAAGATCAGTCCATAGTGCCAGCAATTCAGTTTTACTTGTATTAAATAGTTTTAATTTGCCATACCCGGGTAATTCCATAGGAGCTGTCATTACTATTTTTGCTCTTGGAAAATTAGAAACTGTTCCTCCAAGTGAATCCTGTTCGAGAGTGATAACTTTCATTCCCAGCTTATTTGCCTCAAGTGATGCTGAAATTCCTGCAGGTCCTGCACCTATTACAAGGAGATCATAATCTGCGTTATGATTTTTTTCAATGGTTTTAAATATGCTGTCGGCTGCTTGCCTGCCTTGTTCCACACTGTTTTTTATAAGTCCCATTCCTCCTAATTCACCAGCTATGAAAATCCCATGAACATTGGATTCAAAATTATAATTTACGTGAGGAAGATCCACTCCGCGTTTTTCAGTGCCTATTCTCAGTGATATAGCTTCTACGGGACAGGCATGGAAACAGGCACCGTGCCCTATGCACCTCGAAGCGTTGATCAGAGTAGCTCTGCCATTCCTGATGCCAATGATCTCCTCTTCAGGGCATGCCATTACGCATGCACCGCTTCTGATGCAGGAGTTTGGATCAATATACGGATAAAGTGACACAGGTTCATGGATACCATCTTCTATAGCCCTTTCAATTTTGTGTTCCGAATCCAGCGATTCCTTTTTAAGTTTTCGCAGGTAAAATAAGATTATTGCAAAACACAATAGTCCGACACTTCCATAAATGATCATTTCTTCCATCAGAAAATCCAGTTATAACCTAAAGTAAGTGCTACTGCAACATGAATGATCATAATGATCAGCATGATAAGAGCAAAAGGAAGGTGGGCAATATGCCAATACCGGAATAGACGCTGCATAAGAGCCAACCTCTGTATTTTCCTGTTCAGTGATACTTCCCTTGATATATTTTTTATTATATTTTTCTTTTCAGAACCTGACATATTTAATTCTTTAAGTTTATTTTTAATTTGGCCCAATTGCCTGCGATCACTAAAATATTGGCTAATCAAGCCTTGTGACCCATCTGGCTGTAAACTAATAGATGAAATAAAATCAGATTCGCTGCCTTCGGAAGCAATATTTCTCATATTTGAAGTAATACTGCTCTTCATTTCCCTGATCTCTGACAGGCTAAGTTCCCTTCCCTGCATAGTCCTGGGTATCTGCAGATAGATGAATCTTCCTATCACACCACTTAATACAACAGCGACCATGCTCCAGAAGCTTACCGATACGATTCCCCCCAATTTGAATGCAGTATGGAATAAAATAATGATCGATCCGAGTGTACAAAGAAAAATGTGAAGTTCCAGCCAATGTTTCAGGATCCATACTCTTGCCAAGGATTTCATCCTTTTACGGGCCATATATCCAAAAACCCCGATCAGGATCATAAGAGTTCCAATTATACCAAATCCATGTCCATATAGTCCGTTAGGCTTCAGAATTTTATGGTCATGATGATAGAATCTTTCTTCAAGAGAAGTGCCATAATAAGACGAACCAATGTATATAATATAGACAGTCACAGCAACTGAAATTGCGATCAGCAGAAAGATATATAAATCGTGAATTCTTTTTGTCATAAATAAAATTTAATGCAAGATATATAGAAAAAAATCAGATACAAAATTTTTCTAACTTTTATTAACGTACTTTATCGGTATTAATTGGATTCTGTACGGATTTCTTACTGGATTTACATGAACTTTGCCTTTCATCCTTGTATTAATCATTCTTCTTAATATTGTAAATAAGTTGTTTAATTTTTGCAGTAATTGTGTAATTATTTTAAAACATTTTCGTTTGCCTGTAGTAAAAAATCATTTTCATACGTATTAAAAAAAATATTGTGTAATTAAAATTTTGTAATATTAAAACGAAATTTAATTTATTTAAAATCAGCGGATTAATTGTTTTTTTGATTTTAATTTTGCTTTTTGCCATCAAGGCAGGCGATGTATTCCGGCATAAACCCGGACAGGAATTGATGCAGATGATTGATCCTGATTCATTAAAAAATCCTGAAGGTATCACCGAACAAAGAATTACCCAGATCACAATTGTCAACGGAAAGAAAAAAGTCCAGGAGACAATAATCAAAATGAAAGGTGACAGCATTATTGAGAAAAAAGTGATTGAAAAAGAAGGAGACGACGTTGGTGATTCACCTTTTAAATTTGAATACAGATTTGGAGATGGATTTGAAAGTGACAGTATGTTTAGTAAATCCAGAGACAATTTCAATTTTGGTTTCTTTCCTGTAGATTCACTCATGAAATCATTCAGATTCAACTTTGACAGCCCTACATTTGATTTTAATTTCGATGATAATCCTGATAACTGGCCAAAAGGATTTGGTGAACCATTTGATTTCGAAAAACGCAGAAATGAAATGATTCCGTTTGGAAATGATATCGATAAGATGATGGAGGATATGTTTAAAAGATATAATTTTGATTTCAACGAAATTCCGGGATGGGAAGGCCAAAAGAGCCCAATGAACAAAAAGGCACCGAAGTCTTTGAGTGAGATCATAAGGTCAAGCCTGCTCAACGATGGATTCATCACCGATGAAGAACAGAAATACAAATTCGAGATCAGTGAAAAAGGACTTAAGATCGACGGGAAAAAGCAGGATCAGGCTGTTTTCGAAAAATACAAAAAAATAATCGAGGACAATACAGGAGTTGAACTCGGCGACGAGTTTTCTTTCAACTTTTCAAATAATAAAAAACTGGAGAGCAAGGCGAGGAAGATATGAGAGGAAAGTGAAGAGTGAATAGTGAAAAGTTAATAGTTTTAAAGAGAAGAGTAAGTTGGAAGCAGTTGGCAGTCAGCAGTCTTTAGTCACCAATTGGTGGTAATTTGGAAAGATTATTTACCAAATTAAGCTAAATTTAGCAATATAACTTGCCAAATTAAAGAATTATTTTTATATTTGCATAAAAAAATTATGTGGATTCCACGATTTTATGAGTCTCAAAAGGACTTTTTGCAATCTGGTAAAGTTAATTTGGTCTATGGACCCAGGAGATCAGGTAAAACAACATTGATAGTTAAAATGCTTGACAATTTATCTGGCAAGATTTATAAAGGTAGTGGAGATGATATCCTGTTGAGATCTGTGTTGAGTTCTGAAAATACTTCCAGAATTTTATCTGCAATGCGAAATTATGATGTAATATTTATAGATGAAGCACAGCGAATAAAAAACATGGGAGGGGGCTTAAAATACGGGTAGATAATCCAGAGAGCTTGATTATAGCCACCGGATCATCATCTTTCAGCCTTTCTGTTCAGGTAGGTGAACCCCTGACCGGAAGAAGTAATTCAAATTTGTTATTTCCAATTTCAATTGGTGAATTATTGGCAGTAAAGGGGGGATGAAGGTAATACAGGAACTTGAAAGTTATCTTATCTATGGTATGTATCCTGAAGTATTAAGTGGAAATAGTGACTTTGAGAAAGTAATTATCTCAACGAATTGAGAGATTCAATTTGATGAAAAATATTCTTGAAATGGAGAATCTTAAAAATTCAGATATGCTTTTTGATTTACTGCGTCTTCTGAGTTTCCAGATCGGCAATGAAGTATCTCTGAATGAACTTGCCAATAATATTGGTATTGCCAAACAAACAGTAGCCAGATATCTTGATTTGCTGGAAAAATCTTTTATTATAAAAAAAATATCAGGATTTTCAAAAAATTTAAGAAAGGAGGTTACCAAAACTCATCGCTATTATTTTTTTGATAATGTAATCCGAAATTCAATCATCAATAATTTTAACAGCCTTGATCAAAGAGTTGATGTTGGTATGTTGTGGGAAAACTTTATTGTTATGGAGCGATTGAAAAAGCAACATTATAAAAAAATATTTAGCAACAATTATTTTTGGAGGACTTATGATCAAAAAGAAGTTGATTTCGTAGAAGAAAGAGAAGGAATGCTATTTAGATATGAATTTAAGTGGAACCCGAAAAAAAATAAAATTCAAAAGGAATGGTTAAAAACTTATCCCAATGCAAGTTTTGAGACAATTCACAAAGATAATTTTTTACCGTGGTTAGAATGATGAAGAGATATTCCTCTGTTAAAAAAAAAGACTGTTAATAGAAATAAAAAAAATCAATTGAAAAAAATTATGAAAATAAAAGTGAGTTGAACTCGGTGATGAGTTTTCATTCAACTTTTCAAATAATAAGAAACTGGAAAGCAAGGCACAGAAGTTGTAATATTAGTCTCCCATATAATCCTAAAATAAAGCAGGAAGATGCTCTCCCTGCTTTATTTTTATTCACTAAAATATTTTGGATTTACTCTTGCTGCAAATCTTCTTTTCAGATACTCATAAAGCAAGATATTGAGCGATATGAGCGAAAATCCGTAAAATACATCCTCTGCCGGAATTGTAAGGATCCGGTATCCAAGGTTTTCATTATTGTCATACCAAACTATAGGCGATTCCAGAAAAGTGCCTGTGAGAATGCCGTTACTCGCGATGAAAAACGGGAAAATAAAAATATATCCGAGGAATATATAGGATAAGTTTATTTTCTTTATCATCGCAAATATCAATATTAAGCCAGTCAAAAGCAGATTGGTAAAAGTATACCATTTGTCAAGATTCATGCTTGCAATTACTATAAGAATGACTGCCAGCAGAAAAATGAAATGATCTTTTGATATTGCTCCAGTGGATTTTTTTGATGAGATATTTCACTGCAAAATAAGTAAAAACAGATGCATAGGGTATAGCTATGAAAAATAGCACTTCTTCCAGTGGCAGATTTGAAATGTAAATTCCAGTCAGGTAATCGGGATTAAATCCCCAGACTCCCATTTTTGTAAAGAAATGATCCCAGACAAGGAAGAGAACAGCAATTATTAAATTTGCAGGAATATAATACTTCCTCCTTATAAAAAAGGGTGTTTCGGGTAAAAACTGGCAATGAACGGAACAATTATACACCCGATATTGATCAGCAGGTAGAGATAATGCTGGTTCATGACTGCTTATGTTCTTTGAAGTATTTCAAGGGTACGAACAACATGCCAAACACTTCACCTTCTTCTTTTCCCAGATGCTTGTGGTGGACTTTATGACCCTTCCTCAGGGCTGAAAAATATGGATTGCTGAACCTTCTCAACCATTTAAGCCTTTGATGTATAAGCACATCGTGAACAAGAAAATATGCAAATCCGTAAAGAAATATTCCCAAGCCTATAAAAAGAGATAATTAAGTTCTGGTTTAATTCCGAAATAAAACAACAAAATACTGGGAGTGGCAAAAATAATAAAGAACAGATCATTTTTTTCAAATATTCCCTCATATCCGGGCTGATGATGGTCTTCATGAAGCACCCACAGGAATCCGTGCATGACATATTTATGAGTAAGCCATGTGACCATTTCCATAGTTACAAAAGTGGCAAGCGTGATGATAGCATAGGTTAATGTATTCATATTCAAATTTTTACATTGTTGATATTTTTTAAAATTGTAATTTTTATTTCAGTTGGTATGTCGGTTTTGTTTATATTTGACTTTACAAAATTAATATCATTTTTTATATCTGAACTATAATTCAGGAATTTTGGAATAGTGGCCTGAATCATTATTCTTACATAACGGGCGTCAACAGATGCAGGATTTTTTTTGATGTATTCTTCAAGTGCTGTTTTACCTTTTTTAAAATGATTCAGTTTGCTGACGGGAGAAAAAGCATACTGAGCTCTCATCATGGTGGCAGACGCCCTGTATGGTATGAAGTCTGCACATTTGGTATTTTCTATTTTCTTCATGAATGATTCAAGCCGGTCTTCTGAATTTATCTCATTGTATTCTTTTCTCACATCATTGATATCACTGCAATTGAAAGTTAAAAATCTTAAAAAATTAATGAAATGATAGTCAACATATTAAATCAAATTGAATTTGTGCCTGATCAGCGATTTAAAAAATATCCACACTTTATGCGGATTTGATATCCTGATCCTTGATGCCAGTATCTGTTTGCTGTCTTTTCTCTTCAGCTTTCGTAACAATGAAAGATAGTATTTATAGGCAATAAAAACCCCCAGCTTTGCTTTTATTGGTAATTTTTGTATTCCTTTATGTGGATCAGCAAAATCCTTTTCAATATCCGCGATAATATCTTTTTTGGTATGTTCATTGAAATTGAATTTATCGACATTAGGGAAATATGATCTGCCGAGGTTTTCAAAATCATTTTTATGTCTCTCAGGAAATTTACCTTTTGAAATGCTGAACCAAGCGACATGGCAGCCGGCTTCAGTTCTTCGTATTTTTCCTTGTCACCATAAACAAAAACAAGCAAACACATAAGTCCAACTACATCTGCCGATCCATAAATGTATTTCTTATATTCATGATCAGATTCATAATCTTTCTTTTCAAGGTCCATTTTCATGCTATCGAGAAAATCATCAACCAGGTCATATAATCCGTATTTATGTACAATTTCCTGAAACGAATTCAGAATGGGGTTCATACTGATCTTTTCCTCAAGAGATTTTTTATACTGCCCTATAAAATCATCAAGCAGGGTAGTGCGGTTATATGAATGAAATGTATCCACAATTTCATCAGCATACCTGACAAAACCATAGATTGAATAAATTGCCGGTCTGACATCAGGTGCCAGCAATCTTATTCCCAGTGAAAAAGATGTGCTGTAACTGTGAGTTACCAGTTTGCTGATCTTAAAGCTTGTATTGTCATAGAGTGATTTCATGAGCTTTGATTTTTCTTGATAATCAATTCACTTACTATTTTCCCTGAAATGAGGCTCGGTGGAACACCAGGTCCCGGTACTGTCAACTGTCCGGTGAAAAAAAGATTTTTGACCTTTTTGCTATGCAATGCAGGTTTCAGAACATGTGTCTGAAGCAGTGTATTTGCCAGTCCATAAGCATTTCCCTTGTATGAGTTGTACTCTGAAATAAAATCATTTACTGAAAATGAATCGTAAAATATGACATTATCCCTCAAACTTTGTCCTGTCGCTTTCTCCAGCCGTTCTAATACAATATTGTAATACTTTTTTCTTATCTCTTCATTGTCTTCTTTCAGACCCGGTGCCAGGGGAATTAAGAAGATACCTGCTTCTTTTCCTTGAGGAGCAGCGTCAGCATCTGTTTTTGAAGGAAAACTTGCATAGAACAAAGGATTTTCGGGATATGTTTTAGTGTCATATATCGCCCTTGCATGCGCTTCGAAGTCGGTCTCAAAAAACAATGTATGATGAGAAACATTTTCGATTTTTTTATCAAATCCGATATAAAACAACAGTGCTGACGGAGCAAAAGTCCTTGATTGCCAGTAACTTTCAGAATATTGCCTGTAGTCAGCAGGAAGCAGTGTCTCTGTATGGTGGTAATCTGCCCCGCTCAGCAATATATCACATTCATGATCAATGCCTTTTGATGATACTGATACTACTTTTTTGTCTTTAATATTTATCCTGTCAGCTGCAGTTTCGTAGATGATTTTGACTCCAAGGTCTGAAGAGAGTTTTTTCAACAACCATATACATACCTCCTTTAGGATGCCATGTGCCAAGACCAAAGTCCGCATAATTCATAAAATTGTAAAATGCAGGTGTATTTGACGGCTTTGCTCCCAAAAAATAAAACAGGAAATTCAAGGATCTTCCTCAATTTATGATTCTTAATATACCTCCCAACCTGAGCCTTAATAGTGTCTATGAACTGGTTCAATTTTCCGAATGTCTTCAGGTTTATAATTTCCATCAGGTTCTGACCCGGTTTGTATACAAGGTCATTTATCGCAATTTCATAGTTATCTTTGGCATTATTCATGAATTTCTGCAGTTTTGCAGAACTTCCTGTTTCTATCCTCTCAAATTCAGCTTTAATTTTTTCGAAATCAGCTGAAATCGAAATACTGTCTTTGACCCCAAAATATACCTGGTAGCCCGGATCGAGCTTGACAAGGTCATAATAATCTGAAGGTTTTTTGCCAAAATCAGAGAAAAAGCGCTCAAAAACATCAGGCATCCAGTAAAAAGTAGGTCCGATATCAAACGTGAAGCCTTGTTTCAATAGCTGTCTGGCTCTTCCCCCTGCTTCGCTGTTTTTTTCAAGTATTGTTACATCAAAACCTGCCTTAGCCAGATAGCATGAAGCAGCTAATGATGAAAATCCCGAACCTAATATTACTATTTTTTTCATAATTATTTACTGGTTTTTAAAGTTTTATCATGATACCAATAGTTGGAAGTACATTTCCTGATTCATTTTCAACTGCTTGCAATATATAACTTTTTCCGTTATCTGTGGTCATATATGATCCGTTTTCATCTTTCTGTCTGATTATATATTCCTGTCCAGTGTATTTAAGATTGTAGAGATTTTGTATATCTACATAAATCATCAGCGACCAGCTTCTGAAAAAGAAGTTTTTGTCAACTCTGATATCGAGTTGGTGGAAGGGTTTCAGCCTTTCGGAGTTGAGTTTAGTAAAATCATTATACGCTCTTCCTGATGCATTCCATGCTGCAACATTTTTTGATTTTTCAAGATCATAAGGAGTATAAGGCAAACCACCCACATATCTCCATTTGAATCCTGCTCTCCAGTTTTTATTAAATTCCTTGCTACCTGTAATAGTAAATAAATGACGGCTATCCCATGATGAAGGTATCTCCTTATTATTTATATCATTAAAAAGGCTTCTGACAAATGTATACGAAGCTATGGAAGAAAAAGACTTGAAATTGGCCCTTCCCAAAACTTCAAATCCTGTTGCCCTTCCAACTCCTTTGGAAATTATCTCGGAAGCTCCTGCTATGTTAAAATCAGCTCCTGATTTGCAAGGCTTATACCCGATTCAATATCGATAGGATACTGGAAATAGTCCTTGTAGAATGCTTCTGTAGAAAGAATAATGGATTTAGTAAGTCTGTATTCGATGCCGAGGGAATATTGATTGACACCGATATATTTTGCATCCTTATTTACCAGTTCACTATTCAGATTCCTGAATCCCAGAGTTGTGTAAGCAGGCAACTGAAAATATCTCCCTGCTCAGGCATTCAAGGCAGATTTATCCGTCAGAGTATATGAAAATGAAATTCGTGGAGAAAACTGATTGAAAAGGTTTTGCATACTGGAATTGTAATTGTTTCCATCCAGCCTGAAACCTACTGAAGTGAGCAAGCGGTTTCTCAGGATTCTCTTTGAAAGCTGGCCGCTAACACTGTATTTAATCATGTCAAGATCAGTCCTGTATTTGAAATTTATAACTTCACCATTTCTGAAAACATCCTGCTTTGTATCGTTATAGTATTTTGCATATTCCGTACCGGCACTGATGACATATTTAACTTCGTTTTTCTGAAGTTCAGTTCATATCTTATTTTATTTTCTGCTTCTGTCGAATAATAATCGAATAATCTGGGCTTTGACTCATCATTATCAGGATATTTATAAAATGAATTGTCAAGCATATTCCTGCTCATGACAAGAGTGTGATTTCCAGTGTTAAAAAAATGCTTGTAAACAGCACCAAAGGTGTAGCTCCACTGATTGTTGACAGGTATCTGGCTTAAAATAAACTCCTGTGTAAGGTCCGGGTTTTCAATTCCGGTATTTAAGGTGTTTTTATCTAAAGAACCTATACTTATAATTGTCAGCTGATTTTTTTATCGAAATCAGTTTTAAACCTTAACTGATAATCATTGAAAGTAGGCAAAAATGGCAGGCCAATCGCAGAGAACAGGTATTGAAGATATGACCTTCTCACTGAAAAGATATAATTGCTTTTACTTCCTGCCGGGCCATCCAGGGTCAGCGATACTTCACTTGCGCCTAATGCAAGCTGTATATTTGTCCTGTCTTTACTTCCGTCTTTTGCTTGAAATCAAGAATCCCACTCAGAGCGTTATATTTATTTGCAGGAAATGAACCTGAGTAAAAGTCAACAGATTTAATGAAGTCAGCGTTTATAATTCCAACCGGACCTCCTGATGCACCCTGAGTCGAAAAGTGATTCAGAACAGGAATTTCTACATCATCGAGATAAAACCTGTTTTCGCTTGGGCCTCCTCCTCTTATTATTACATCATTTCTGAAATTGGGGGTTGATCCTACTCCCGGAAAAGACTGTATAACTCTCGAAATATCCCTGTTGCTGCCCGGATTGCTTTCTATTTCCTTAGCCCCTATGCTTTGCATTGAAATCGGAGATTCTACCTTTTTGCTGAAAGGATCGACGGTGATCAATACTTCATTAAGTAACTTTTCATTTGGTTCAAGAGCAATTTCTATAAATGGTACACTATTGTTGCTTACAAGGATATCGGCACTCGTTTGATTCTTGTATCCCAGATATGTTACTACAAGTTTGATATAGCCGGGTTTCAGACCTGTAAAAATAAAATTACCATCAAGATCAGTGACTGCCCCGGTCTGGGTTCCTTCAATTACTACATTGGCAAAAGGAAGAGGATCATTGTTGCCTGCTTCAAATACCTTACCTTTTACCTGGCCTGACTGTGCCGATAAAAAGCCGGAAATAAAAATTAATGCTAATATATTTATATATGTTTTCATTAGATTATTAATTGTTTAAATTGATTATTTTATAATTTCGACTTTTACTGAACTGAATATTTCTTTCGCACTTGTCAGCGAACCCAGATTGGAATAAAGTGTTCCGGTTTCACCTTTAGGGTCTCCGTGACCTATAGGGTTAAGATAAAATTCAGTATTTTCATTATTGACCGATACTTCATAAATGACTGATGGCTGAGCTGAATGTTTGTAGGCGGGACTGTCAGGGAATTTATTGTTTGTCCAGTACTGATTCCAGTCCCATGCCTGGTTAACTTCCAGTAAAATTCTGTATTCTCCTGAATTACCTGATTTATTTGTCTCAAATCTGAAATCGCTTTTTGGTGTCGCACCGGTAAATGCGTCCACGAAAGGATTGTTTGGATCGGGAATGTAGGATTTCCCATTTATAAGTCCTTTCCTGAATGTCCAGTAAGGCAATGCTGCCGGTTGATAAGAAACTCCTGAGGTCTTTAACCAGACTGAATCACCAACCATCTGATGTCCAAATATTCCGCTGGCATATGACTTAGTCACAAATAGAGTCTTAATGTATTTACCACATTCATCTTCCATCCATATTACATAAGTAGGATGATTAAAGCCTTTACCTTTAATAAGACTAATAGCTAATTTTTCAGAATTCTGATCTTTGTTGTCTGAATAAACCACAATTTCAGATGTGCTTTTTGTTACATTGCAGCTATTGATAAAAATTGATGCTGTAAAAATTGTTAAAAAAATTGATAATATTTTCATTTTATTACGTTTTTGTATTAATTTTGCAAATATAATGCAAAAATGTATTAAATTGTTTAATTATTTTGCATTTATTTTAAACTATTTTTATGTCAGATCAAATAAATTTAATAAAACAGGTACTGCAACACATTGAAACCTATGAAAATGAGGTAGGTAACTGTGATATCAGAGAATTTTCAATTTATCTCAAAGATAAGGTATTGGAAACAACTTCTGCAAATTTTTCAAATAATCTTGATATTGCTGATTATAAAAATTTTAAAGTGCATCCTGAGGTGGAGTTTTCGACTCTGCTTGTTCAACTTTATAAATTTTCCAAGCATTATGTGAAAAAAGTATTTCAGGATAAACCATGGAGTTCCATTGATGAATATGGATTTCTTGCTTCATTGCTGCTGACTGACAGTATATCAAAAAATGAACTTATAAATATGCACATGCTTGAAATGTCGAGCGGAAGTGAGATTTTCAAACGTTTATTAAAAAACAGACTGATAAATGAATTTCCTGATGAGAATGATAAAAGGGCAAAGAGGGTTTCACTTACGGATGAAGGAAGAAGACACATAATAAGTGCTTTTGATGAAATGTACAAAGTGTCGCAGATTATCATTGGAAACCTTGATGAGAACGAGATAAAGGAAGCTATAGGAATTTTCAATAAGTTAAGTATTTTCCATCACCACATCCATGATTTTGATAAAAACTCTTCTGTGGATGAACTGCATGAGAAGTACTTGTTTAAGGTGAATATGTAGAAGGGTAGGAAGGTAGAATGATTTATGATTTTCGATTTACGAAATGCGATTTATGATTTTAAGTAAAATATTAACAATTTAAAACTAACAATTTAAACCTTTCAATAACTCTACCCAGTTACCCTGTAACCTTGATACCATTAACCATTAACAATTAACCATTAGCAATTAACAATTATATGAAAAACATTTTAATAACAGGCGGAACAGGCCTTGTCGGAACAGAGATCAGAAAGCTTCTTGAAGCCAGGGGATATAATACAGGTATACTGACCGGGCGAAAAGATATTCAGGAAGAAAATTCCTTATACTGGAATTATGAAAAGGGAATTATCGATGATAAGGCCATTGAATTTGCTGATGTGATAATTCACCTGGCAGGGGAAAATATCAGCGCAAAAAGATGGGATGAAAAGCAGAAGGAAAAAATTCTGAACAGCAGGGTAGGGACTACGGAACTGATTTATAACGCTGTAAAAAAATGTGTAAAGAAGCCTGTGAAAATCATTTCAGCATCTGCAGTCGGTTATTATGGTGCTGTAACTACAGATAGGATATTTGTTGAAGCCGACCCGCCAGGGACTGATTTTTTATGGGGTGTAGTTATAAAATGGGAGGATAGTGTAAAAAAATTGGGGAACTGCATGTGGATTTTAATTTGCTGCGTTTAGGTGTTGTTATCTCTCCTCGTGGTGGAGCTTTGGAAAAGATGATAACCCCGGTAAAATATTTTGTTGGTTCTCCGATAGGTACAGGCAGGCAGTATATGCCCTGGATAGAGATATCTGACCTGGCACAAATTTTCCTGTTTTTAATTGAAAATCAAAAAAGTGGAGAAATTTACAATGCGGTTGCCCCTGAACATATAAATAACAGACAATTCACCCAATCTCTGGCAAAGGCATTGAAAAGGCCGATGATCGCTCCTGCTGTTCCCGAATGCTTACTAAGGATATTGTTCGGTGAAATGGCGGATATTCTTACAAAAGGCAGCCGGGTATCAAGTGAAAAATTGCTTAATTTAGGCTTCAGGTTCCAGTATAATACGATCGGGGAGGTATTTAAAGCTTATTTTCGATGACTCTCCTTTTAGTATTTAGGGTAAAATCATGATTATTGAACTTATTAAACAGCCTGTTATTAAGAGGTCATTTCTTAAATTCATTCAAACTCCTGATCATTTCAACTCCTGAATAACTCTCACTTCTTCTCCGCTATATAAGCCGATCCCTGGTTAATGATACCAGTATCGTCATAATAAGCTCCTATTACTGCATAGTCCCCAGAGATAGATACAGACTCTCCAAAATGATCACCTGCTGTCCCGTCAGAAGCATTCATCTTAGCCAGTTGAGTCCATACAGTGCCATCGCGATTGAAAATATAAGCCGATTCCGGTTTAGAATTGCCCACTGTATTTTCACCAGAAGTTCCTATTAATGCATAGTCCCCTGAGATAGATACAGACCATCCAAACAAATCGTTCATTGCCCCGTCAGAAGCAGTCAGTTTAGCCTGTTGTGTCCATGAGGTACCAATGCGATTGAAAATATAAGCAGATCCCTGGTTTGTATTGCTACCTGTATCATTATAATAAGCTCCTATGACTGCATAGTCCTCCGAGATGGACACAGAAATGCCAAAACGGTCAATTGCTGCCCCATCAGCAGCAATCAGCTTAGCCTGTTGAGTCCAGGAGGTACCAATGCGATTGAAAATATAAGCTGAGCCTTGGTCAGTATTGCTGCCTATATCATCCTTTGGAGCTCCTATGACTGCATAATCCCCTGAGATCGATACAGACCATCCAAAATGATCATTCGCTGCCCCGTCAGAAGCGGTCAGCTTAGCCTGTTGATTCCATACTGTACCACTGCGATTGAAAATATAAGCTGAGCCCTGCCAAATATTACTGCCAATATTATCATAAAAAGCTCCTATGAGTGCATAGTCTCCTGATATGGACACTGAAACCCCAAAATATTTATTTGCTGGGTCTGAAGCAGTCAGTATGGCCTGTTGAGTCCATGCAGTGCCGTTGCGATGGAAGATATAAGCTGATCCTTGGTTAATATTATCAAATTCTGCTCCTATGAGTGCATAGTCCCCTGAGATAGATACACGCCTGCCAAAACGGTCATCTGCTGCCCCATCTGAAGCGGTCAACTTAGCCTGTTGAGTCCATGCAGTGCCATTGCGATGGAAAATATAAGCTGATCCCTGGTCAGTATTGCCGCTATTATCATCTTGGGGAGCACCTATGACTGCATAGTCCCCGGAGATGGATACTGAAAAACCAAACAAATCGGTCATTGCCCCGTCAGAAGCGGTCAGCTTGTGATCTTCATTTAATTCTGAAGGCTTGAGTTTTCCAAACTGACCTTGTACGTTACTCTGGGTGAGTGAAATCCATTTACTGCCATTATAGCCTTCAAAATCCTGGGTGTCGTCATTCCAACGTATCATACCGGCTACAGGGTTTCTGCCAGAGTCGCCCAATCTAATCTCTCCTCCTACATCGAGGGTAGCCTGCATACTGGTGTTATTGACACCTACCATTGGTGGTACATTAGGACAGTCATTACAACGTGCCTTGGTGGTCCTATTGACACTTTCAGATCCGCAGGGGGGAGAAATAAGATTGATATGTACCTGCACAATATCAGGACCAGAACCAACACTATAGTCATGTGGTGTGCTTCCATGACTGAGCAGGGCTCCGCTTTGTATATCCCTCACTGTGATGTAATCATTTGTATTCGATGATGTAAAGCGGTAAGTTTTATTAAGTGCCAGGTTTTTTATTACATAATAGTCTCCTGCATATTGGAATGCTGTTACCAAAACTGTGTCATTATATCTTGATGCTTCGATATCAGTAGATGGATATTTAGTGGTATTCTGACATTGTCCGGAAAGACTTGAGCTGGATTCCATCAGTATCATCACTGCTGACAGTATAAAAAATACAAATTTAAAGGAAATAAGTATTTGATTTTTCATGGCTAAGAAGTTTAAGAAATTTGGACCAATAGATTTTATACAAAAATATAATAAAAAAAGCAAAATATCTGCGTTTTCTATCAGTTAATAATGTTTTTTTGACTGATCAGCATTTTCTTGTTTCCGGCTCTCCTGACCACTTTCGCACCACAAAAAAAAACTCGCGCCCCCCCCCCGCCAAAGAGAAAGAAAAAAATTAATGAACCAGCAATTAGGTCGAAATTTTTATTTGTTTTTTATTAGAGCCAAGGGAGAAAAAAACTCTCCCCCCCCGCGGTCCTCCCGCCCCCCCGGCGCACACTCCAAAATAACGGGGAGACAAAAAAAACAGTTCCCGCCCCCCCCCCTGAAGAAAGAAAAAAGTAAAACGTCCCCCCACCAATAACCATAATTATTTATTCCACTACCTTTTTATTAAAATTAAGGAAGGGAAAAAACTCCTGTGTACCCCTGTTCCCGCCCCCCCCCCGAAAAAAATATTTAAAAAAAACAGAAATGAATCACAGAGGGTCAAGAAATTATTATGCAATTGAAGATTTTCAGTTATCTGCATAAATGTCATTAATTATCATTTTTTCAACCTGATTCATTATTATCGGTTCATATTCAGTTTTTTTCCATTGAGAAACAAAAAAAATGGCCTCTTTGGTGTAGACCAAATTGTTGAACCTAAATATTACCTTAAATCATACATTGTCCTGATTCTTTAATGATTTTGTATAAATAAAAAAATTGATAATAACCAGATTGAAGTGAAAAAATAAAAAATTAAAACCTCTGTTGTCCTTACTATAGCATGATTATATTCTGAAGTAGCCGCAAAGTTTATCAGGTGAGTCATAGGTATCCAAAATGAACTAGGTGGTATGAAACCATAACGAGATTAAAGTAATTTGTTGTTCTTTTCCCTGTAATTTTTTTGATTTTAAGTACCATTTTGAATTAAAGACCATCCAAATGCAGATAAAAGAATATAGACCAGATTAAACTCTGAAAACATGATTGTACATTTTTAAACAATTAATAATAAATCACTGCAATAATGTAATATCACCAGCCAAAGTCTTTGTCTCTCCTTCAAATTCATATTATCCCAAATACTCCGGGATTATACTTTTTCCCAGGCCTCCATGCTGCAGTGAAATCATTTGATCTCAGATTTTCAGCAGCAAATAATTTTTCTCCCCACCGGTCAAATATCATAAGATTGTAATTTACCTCTATATTTGATTTGAGAAGGAAAACCTCATTATTTGGATTGTAAGCTGAACCATAGATCACATTGGGAATGTATACTGATAGTTTTCTGTAACTTATTTTCAGATATTCTGCTGATTCGCAGCCATGATCACTTACAACCTTTATAGTATAAATTCCTTCCCATTTAGAAGTGATCTTAGGGACAGCACAGTCATAGCAGTCAAGTCCGGTTGCAGGTTGCCAGTCATATTGAATTATATTTCCATTGTATCTGACATTCAGTGGCTTATCCTTAATAAATGGTTCGTCTGTGATGTCTTCAGTATAAATTTCCGGTGATGGATATTTTTCAATATTGAATTCCAGGCTGTCAGGACATCCATATTTATCTTTAGCTGTTACAAAATAATTTCCGCTTTCTGACACCTCAAATTTATTCTGAATTATAATGCCATTTACGATAATATCGTGATGCTGGCTGATGAAGTTGACAGTTGTTTTTTCTCCTTCGCATATTCCTGTAATTCCGCTGATTTCAATCGGGACTTCCGGATATTGAAGTATTGAGATATCATAATAAACAGAATCGCAGTTTTTTACTGAAAATATTGTATCCGAATAAGTTCCGGTATTTTTATACACTTTATCAAGAAAACTGAAATCTTCATATTTACATAAAGTTTTTTCCATTTTTATAGACAGAGGTACGGGAGATTTAGTGATCAAAAAAGTATCTGATGACTTACATCCGATAGCATCTGTCAATGTATAGATATAAGTTCCCGGTTTAGAAATATCTCTGATTTTAAAAGTGCATCCATCACTCCAGATTATATCATAATTATTACTTTTTACATCAATCCGGATTAATTCTTCGAAACATCCAAACTGATCTGAAATTGGTGTGATCTTAGGTAAATCATATACCTCGATTTCCAGTTTTGCAGTATCAGAGCAGGAGTTGTTATCCGTAACTATGTGGATAACAGTGTGTTTCCCCGGTTTTTTAAACTTAAATGAAGTATTTTTTATATTTGATCTATCACCTTCACCAAAAATCCATTCAAACTGCAAAGGATCAATGCCTGTATCATTTGAGTAGAAATTAACAGTATCTCCAAGGCAAATAAATTTTTTATCAGACGCTGCTGATGCTGAAATAAATCTGCTTATCTTGACAGTATAAACTATTGAATCACAATCAAGTTTTGTAAACACAGTATCAAAATAAACTCCGGGTATTTCATAGGTTTTGTTCAGGAAACTGAATTTTTCATATTTGCACAAAACCTTTTCAATATTCTGATGTGATGCCGGAGCTGAAATGAAAACAGAAAAAGTATCGGATACTGAACAGTTAAATTCATTCATTAATGTATAACTGTAAGTTCCCGATGTTGGCAGATTTCTTAAAGAATCCGTGTTTCCGTCGTTCCATTGTATTGATGCATTACCGGGACTTATAATGATATCTGCCTTTTCCGGAAAACACAGAAAATAATCAGGTACCGGAACAATTACAGGGTAAGACATTACTTCAATACTTGTAAAAAGTGTATCTGAACAAAGATATTTATCTGCGATGATATGTTTTACAATAAAATTCCCGGGTTTTATAAGTATATTCTGGATTCTGTTCATTTGAAATACTGCCATCCCCGAATTCCCAAAAATAGGTAAATGGAGAGGATCCTGATGCATGTGATTCAAAATCAATAGATTCTCCAATGCAAATCTGGTTTTTATCTGTGCTGATAGTTGCAGACACAGGTGGGGTAAAAGTAAGATTCAATACATAATATATTGAATCACATCCCTGAATTGATCTTAAGGTGTCTGCATAGGTACCTGGTTTGTCATAAATGTCTCCAAAGAAATCGTATGATGTTCCTTCACATATCTTTCCTTCAAAATTATTTTTTTGAGGTTCTTTATTTATTTTAACCTCAAAAGTGTCTATGCTGTAACAATTAATTCCATTAATAATCGTATAAGCTGTATTTGCCGCTGTTTGAAAAAGTTCTGATTTTGGTTTTACTACCATCAAACCAAACAATAATGTCGTCAATATGAGTCAGATCAACAACTGTTGATTCACCAAAGCACAATTTTGATCAGGCACGGGAATTATTTGAGGAGGAGAAATGACCTCTATATCAACCTGTGTGGTGTCAGAACATGCATAATTGTCAGTAACTATGTGTGTAACTGTATAGTAACCCGGATTTTCATAGGTATGCGCTATTTCAAAATCTTCTGATGTATTTCCGTCTCCAAAATCCCAGAAGAATTCCAGCGGATAATTTCCCTGGCCAAGCGAATAAAAACTTATTGATTCATTAATACAGGCAACATTTTTGTCCTGTGATATAAATGCATCGACCGGTTTGATGAAATCGGCAGTGTTTATTTCTAATGAATAGGTTTCTACACAATCACCTTTTCTCACAGTCAAGGTCATTTCATACACACCTTTGGGTGAAAATATATGAACAGGATTTAACTCATTTGAAGAAGTTCCGTCTCCGAAATCCCAAATGAATTCTTCAGGAAAATCTCCTCCCTCATTTACAAAAGTAAAATTGATCTGGTCGGATGTACATCCGGGAATTGAATCATAATGAAATACCGGTTGCAGATCGATGACATGAACAAAGACAGAGTCTGTAGCTTTGCATATTTCTCTGAACCTCAAATCGTCAAGAGCAAAATCATTACCGCCGAGAATAGTTTGCTGGTCAATGATGGATATCTCTGCATTTACATTTGATCCACTGTGCCATTTTGAATGAAAATTTACCCAGTTACCAGTTGTATTTGGCAACTGGAACGGAGTGTCCAGTAAAACACCGTTTATACTGAATTGAAGCAAAGCTGGACTTTGAGAAACACATGTTGCTGCCCATGCCGAAAAATCATACCATGTATCAGGCTTTACAATTATATCCTGAAGCCATACTATTGTATTTGCAGTTCCAGATCCATTTACCACCATCATGCTGCCGGAACTGTTTCCGTATGTATGATCATAAAAACTTGCAAAATTGGGATGCACCAGAGATGGATTGGATACAACTGCAAACGTTCCCTCAGGCACTAGTCCACTGGAACCAAAACCTTCGATATAACTTGTAATAAAACCTGTTGTACCAAGACTAAAATCCCAGTTCTCAATCAGATTTAAATCTGTAAGGCCTTCTACAACAAGATTGTATTGCTGGGAAATTGTGCCCAAACTTGCAGTTGGATTGATGATATCCGGATTGTCAAGACCTGTAGAAGGTGACCAGGTAGTGTCGAGGGGAATTATTGTCCCTACATTATCAAGATTTGGATTAAACTGAACCTGAGTGTTTTTGCAAACATGTATAGTATCAGGAAGGTTTAGAATTTCAAAACATGGGGAACTTTGAGCTAAAGCATTAACTGATAAAAAAGCAAAATATAAAATGCTGATTTTCATCATTTTATTCGAAATCTCAGTTCGGATTAAACCATTTTTGATACTATAAAATTTTAACAAAAATTAATCTAACAAATTTAGGGCAAAAATTGATATTTTTGTATTTAATTCTGTCTTTTCTGTCGGAATTTGTTTAAAAACATATTTTTGCATAATCCACAACTTCTATTGACAAATTAATCAAACATTCTTATATCAGTTATTTTTAGGTTCCTGATCATTTTAACAATAATTTTTTTAACAGTATCTGACAGAGGATCCATGTAATGTGGCTCAATAAGCATTTTAACCTCATGCAATAATTCAGGATTATTCTTAACAATTTTTACTATCAGTTTAAATGCATTATATCTAACAGATGCTTGTTTTGCGGTTTTCTCCCAAATATTAAACACATAGTCGAATAATTTTCCTGTGTAATCATCACTTAATTTCATTCTCTGCAGAATCATCAGTAATTCTCTCTGTTGATTATCGTTTTTTGATTGTAATGTATCGATAATTTGCTCGATGTATACATTTATCCTGTGATCGTTTTTCTCCATGCAACTCCAGAGTAACCATGCAGCTCTCCAGGAATAGGGCTGTTTATCCTCAATTGCAAGTTTGATAGCTTCTTCAAAATCTTCAGGATGTGATTTTAAATACGAAATCATTTTTACTTTGTATGAATTCGTAAGTATATTTTCAAGCTTAGTTTCCATCATTTCATTCAATTTTACACAAGCCCAATGAATATCAGGATTAACGACGCAAAGTATTTTAAATTAATCTAATATGTATATATTATAATTTAATATGACCACAAAATATGCTTTTTAAGCAGCCTTATAATTCTCATGACTATTACTAATATATCAAACCTGCACAGTGTATATATGAGTCATTATGAAAATTAAACCATTTAATACCCTAAATCCTTAGTTAAATTGATACTAATGGAATTTTAAAATAGTGTATTATTTAGGCTAAGATAGCATTTTTTTAAAAAAAATAAAGCAAAAGTTTATTTTTTAATTGATCCTGAAAAAACACTCAGGGCTCTTTTCCTCCCAAATTTATGGTCAATAACCGGTTCCGGATACTCAGAGGTGCCAAATTCAGGTATCCATTTTTTGATATACTCCTTATTTTTATCGAACTTTTCCTGTTGAGATGCCGGATTGAAAATGCGAAAATATGGTGCCGGCATCACAGCCGGTCCCTGCCACTGCCAGTTGCCGTTATTTGCCGACAGGTCGTAGTCAAGTAGTTTTAGTGGCAAAATACTTTTCTCCCCATTTCCAGTCAATCAGCAGATGTTTGCACAGAAATCCTGCCGTTATCATTCTACCCGAGTTGTGCATATATCCGGTCTCATTTAGTTCTCTCATTCCTGCATCCACAAGGGATATCCTGTCATTCCTTTTTGCCATTTTTCATAATCTTGCTCATCATTGATCCATTCTAAGTTTCTGTATTTTGGATTGAAACTTTCGAATTCAACATTCGGATGATGATAAAGTATTTGCATGAAAAACTCTCCATATTAGTTCATTTAGCAGGTAGGTTGACGTTCATAGCTTGTTTTACTGCCTGCCTTACTGAAAGGGTGCCGAATCGCAGATGCACAGATGCGTGAGAGGTTTTATTCAGCAGGAAAATCCTCACATTCTGATAGTTTCCAAGACCTGTGAAGCTATATGGTTTTACGTAAATATACGATTCGTGGAATCCGATTTGTTCAAGTTCCGGGAATTTGCTTTTAATTTTAAAAGATTGTCAAGTTTCAACTGGCTGTCGTATTCTTTTATTTCGGAAAAGCTGGACAGCCATTTATTTTTTGAGCAGTATAAACCTGAAATGTCTTAGCATCCGATTTGTGAATTTCATCCTTTTCAAATATCACATGGCCCTTGCACCTGAAAAATCGACATTATTTTCCCATGGACAACTGTTCTATTGCCTTGTCCCTTTGGATTGCATAAGGTTCATAATCGTCATTTAGGTAAATAGCTGCAGGCTTGTCATTTTTTATAATTTCCCAGAATATCTCTACCGGATCTCCAAAAAAGATCTCGATTCCTGAGCCTATTTCCTGTAGTTTCAGATTGAGTCCCTTCAGGGTTTTGTAAATGAAACTTACCCTTGCATCATCTTTTTCAAGATCGTTCAGAATGTTTTTGTCAAATATGAATATAGGTTTAGTCAGTCCACTTTCCAGGATGCCGAGAGTGCATAGTTGTCCTCCAGACTGACAAGATCTCCTTCTGAACAGAGAATATATTCATATTATTTCATGGGTTTGTCATTAAAGCCTGGAATTATTTTATCTGACTTTAAAGTGGTAATGTAATGATAGCAGACAGTTTTGTCTCAATCCTGCAGGAGAATCACAGTGAACAGCATTAAGTCCGAGTTCTTTAGCTACTTTTATATTGATGATATTATCATCGATGAATATCGTTCTGAAGCCTCTAGTCTGTATCTGTCAAGCAATAACTCAAATATCCTTTTGTCGGGTTTTGCCATTTTTTCCTGTCCAGAAACCACTATTCCTCTGAATTCGCTGAAAAACTGAAATCTCTCATAGGCTACGGAAATTGTTTCTGCTGACCAGTTGGTGAGGCCATAAAGATCCAAAACTTCTTTTAGTTTGTAGAGCAATTCCACATTTGCAGGAATATCACTTTTGAGCATAAATTCCCATTTATCATAAAAACCTGAATCAGCACTTGGTATTCCGGAAATTGCTGCTGAAGCAAAGCTGTGCCTTCTGCCATTGACCTGCCTCTATCCTGTTCAAGATTCCATTCGTCCCAGTACAAATATTTTAAGGAAAGTGCTCCATTTCACTTTCGGTGTCGAAATAATCCTGTAAACATATCTTGGGTTCCAGTCGACTAAAACCCTCCAAAGTCAAAAATAATATTTTTATAAGGCATATTGATTTACAATTACGAGGTACGATTTAAGAATGATGATTTATGAATTAATTGTCAATGGTTAATTGTTATTGGCAAAAAGTCAACATATGGTTACAGAGAAGCAGGGTAATGATTTCCAACTCCAATATTCCACTTTAGCCCGTTGTCAGTTGTCGTTATTCGGTTGTGGTTTAGTCCGTAATAAAATTCACTTACCATTTATCCAATAATCCATCATTCCAATATTCCCATAATCCACGATTCCAAAATGAACCATTACATCATTCCAATAATCCATTTTTCACTTATATTCTGTTGTCTTTTAGATTGTTTTCAATTCTCAGCTATCAATTCTCAACTATCAATTTTTCTTCTCCAATTCTCCATTCTCAATTCTCTGTGTATCCTTGTTGCAGCCGGCCTGTGCAGTGGGCATAATTACAATCTATTCCAGATTGACTGATTGAGGCCTGTTTAGAGCAAAGACTATGGTTTCAGCTATATCTTCAGCATATAGAGGAACAAAGTTTTTACACAGCATCGCGACTCCTTATCTCCTCAGAACTGACAAGCGAAAACTCAGTATCAGCAGCGACCGAGCTTGTCCAGTAACTCTCACCTGTCCCTGCGAGGTCGATACGCATCGATTTGCTCATCATTTTCACATAAGCCTTGGTACTGCAATAAACCGATCCTCCTTCACAAGCTTCAAGACCGCGCTATAGAACTGATATTTATTATGTGTCCTTTTGTTTTTTGATAAAGGAATAGCAAGCTGGCAACTCTTGTAAATGCCCTGACATTTACATCAATCATCTGGTTGAAGTCGTCTCCAGTCATAGTCTTCTATTGATGATTTGCCCAAAGCAAGCCGGCATTGTTTATCAGTATGTCAATATCAAGACCTTTTAGTTTTTTCAAACAGGGAATTTGTGTTTTCGACGATGCTCAGACCGTTCCAAATACTTTTATATCTAAACTGAACTTCGAAGATAAATCTTTTTTAATTTCTTCCAGCCTGTCTTCTCTCCTTGCAACAAGTAAAAGGTTTTCCTTCCCTGGCAAGAGCAAAGGCACATGCCTGCCTATCCCGGAACTGGCCCCGGTTATTAATGTGTATAATTTTCTGCCATTAAAGATGGTGTTGTATTAAAAAACAAAGTGATTTTATAACTTTGGCACTATCAACTATATATAACGAATTCCCCCGCCATGGTAATGTTCCGTCTTTGCTTCGTAATGCAGGATCACATTTCTGCCCTGAAGAGTATCAAGTCCCTGAGCAACCTCCTTTTTAGCTACTGAAAAATGAATTTTCAGAAGCTATACTGGCACATTCTTATTGCTTTGAACACTACTCAATATCATTTCTCCTTCGTAAGTCTTAAAAAATTGGTAAATCATAGGAAAATTTCTGCAAGCCCTGCACGATAACCTTCACTATAAGTGAAAAAATAGTTATAGTAAACAGAATCCTGCGATTATTAGAATAATTACAAACAAGGATGTAAAAGTACCTTCCTTAAACCGGAACCGGTAAATAAACTTTGATTTGTATTAAATTTTTATTATTTTCTTAAATAAAACTTTTACAAAGTTATATCATTATATTTGATTTCTTTAATTAAATTTGGATTTAACTTCCATGATAAAAATTTTAAGTATAGTAAAATGTTTGTTTTCAATTCTGTATTTAAAATATTCATTATTTTTTCAGTAAAAAACGAAAATTTCTGATGAAATTTAAACATTAAGATTTCCAATTTTTTTTTCGACCAAGCCAGTCATCCATATTTAAAATGTCGATCTGTCAAAAGTAAAGTTTTCAATCATTTCCAAAATTTTTAATTGAAATCAGTACTAAATACCTTTTACCACCAAATCTATTCAAAATGGATTTGTCGGTTTGTAGCTGTTCTTTTTTTTTCGATAAGTTCATAAGATTCTTCAACAGTCAGTTTTTCAGAATTAACAACACTTTTTACTTCAGCTTTAGAATGAATAATTCCTGAACCATCATTATTGGTAAAATATAAAATATCACCTTCCAAAAAACTCTGCCATAAGGAAGTTTCTGCCCT
>JADJGA010000006.1 GCA_016708265.1 Saprospiraceae bacterium
TTAACTGATTTGTAAATTGTTTTTTAGGTATTTGTAAACTAAAGAAAATTGATTTAAAATTTTATAAACACAATTATGACTTTTAAAACAGAAGGCGAAAATTTTATTCTGAATGGGGAAAAGGTTTTCTTAAACTCAGGAGAGATCCATTATTTCAGGATAAAAAAAGAACTTTGGGAAAAACATCTGATCGCAGCAAAAGATGCCGGTTTGACTACCATAAGCACTTATGTTCCCTGGGCATGGCATGAACCTAAGGAAGGTGAGTTCGATTTTAATGGTTCCACTTGTCCTGAGCGTGATATTGAATCATGGCTCAGGCTTTGTTCAAAGTTAGGACTGAAAAGCATATTAAAACCGGGACCATTCATCCTTGCAGAATATCGGGGTGCAGGACTTCCAGATTGGTTTTTCGAAAAATACGGAGATGAAATCAAAATGCATAATTCAAAAGGTGAAAAAGTTAACAGTGATGGAGTCAGTTTGTTTCATCCGGCATATCTTGAAAAAGTACATGTCTGGTATGATAGGATAATGCCATTGATAGCAGACTATCAGATTTCAAATGGTGGTCCTGTGATTATGATGCAGGTTTGTAATGAGATCGGGGTTTTCTCCTGGCTTGCTCATCAGGCAGATTATAATTATCGGGTTAAAGCACATTTTATCGGGTTTTTATCGGAGAAATATAAGGATATTGAAATTATTAATAATTTATGGAATAAAAAATATTCGGATTTCAACGATATTGAGCTTCCTCCTGACGGACTTGTTCCGTATTTATCCCGAGAGGAAAGAGGTATAGATCATGAATGGCATAATTTCTGGAGGAGATACTATGGAGATTACCTCCGGATGCTGACCAACATGATAAGAGAAAGAGGAATCGATGTTCCGCTGTATCACAATCTGCCCGGATGGATCTATGGAAATGGTTTTGAATTCCCCGTCAATATTACTATGTATGAAGATCTATACCGTGAAAAGAGTGAAATAATATTTGGAGTTGATCATATTCCTGAATTTATGTCATATCGCAATCTTCATGACGACAGGATAATTAACGATATAACCCGGGCTATGCAGGGCAATAAACCGCTTTTTGCAGCAGAATTTCAGTGCGGATCACGTGAATATCATGTGGTTACGAACCCCAGGGAACTGGAATTGTTTTATAAAGCCAGCATTGCCAATGCACTTACAGGATGGAATTATTATATGTTTTCTCAGGGCATAAATCCGGAAAGAAAAGGCTATTCAGGTTCTACTTTTTACTGGTTCAATCCGCTGACACCCGAAGGAGAAAAAACAGAAGTTTACCCACTGGTGTCTAAGATGAGCCGGATCATAAAAACTTCTGAAAAAATAATTGTCGAAGCAAAACGTAAAGCTGAAGTCTGCGTACTTTTCTATCCCCCATATTATGCTACTGAACTTGAACGGCCTGTCGATCCGGGATGTGGACTGATATTCAATTATTCTTCTATACGCAGACCAGCATATTTTGACGGATTACTCAAGGTGCTTCAGGTGCTGAATATAGATTACGATATGGCAGATCTTTATAATTGTGATCCCGCTGAACTGAACAAATATAAACAGATCTGGGCATTTGCTACAGATGAAATGGACCGAAAAGACCAGATAAAGCTGTTAGATTATGTTGAACAGGGAGGAAATTTGATAATTTACCCTAACCTTCCCGATCGTGAAATGTCGGGTCAAAAATGCGGCATTATCCGAGATGGATTGAAAATTGAACCGGGAGGAACAGATTTTATAGATTCGCCCCTGATAGATATAATTGGATACAAAGATATCAAATGTGCCAATCCTCAGATTGTTTACAATGAAAACATTTTTAAAGAGTCAGAGATCATAGCAATAAATCTCAATTCAAAGTATGTGGATTTTCAAAATCCCATGGAATTGGAAAAATTACTCATCTCGGCACATGGTTAGGATTTGATACTGAGGGTCATAAACCCGTTTATGAAGCCTTACTGAAATTATCTGATGCAAAAATTCGCAATACTGAAAGTGACAATGAATTCATTATTGCCAGGGAAAGATTTGCGCCGGATGGAAGCGGATTACTTTTTATAGGCAATTATTATAATCAGGAACATACCGGCAAAATCAATTATACTAATCCCGAAACAGAAGAGACTATTTCTATACCATACTCTGAAAGTTTAATGAATTTCCCTGCTTTATACGGGATTTTATCTCCGCTTAATTTGCAATTAACAAATGGACTGAAAATTTTGCATACTACATCGGATATTCTTGATATTATTAAAAAGGAATCAGAGCTTGAGATAACTTTGTCGGGTGACAGGGATTTGACAGGTGAAATTGTATTTGAATTTAGGGAACAATCAGAAATCGTTTCTCTGTTGTTTGACGGGTTTAAACCGGATATCATTGAAAAAGGCAACAGGACAATTGTCAATTATAAGCATAAACACAATTCCACATCAATTTTAAAAATTTTGTTGAATGAAGATTAAAAATGATTCAGGGCTGACTTTTGAATTTTTAAAAAATGGTGCTGTCAGGTCGGTTGATGACGGAAAAATAATGATAAACCTGAAAAACGGAACATTATTTTCTAAGCCACTGACTAATATTTATCTACGTAAACACAATGAACCGGTAAAGTTCACTCCCTTGACAGGTCCCGAAAGCAATAGCCTTTTTGCATTCCTCAACAATTCTTACATCGTGAAAGGCAACTGGGAAGGACTTGAATACAACTGTTTCTTGCAGTTAGCTGATAATTTAACCTCCTGGAAATGGAATATATCGGTCAATAATATATCAAAAGAAGATGTAGAACTGGACCTGATCTATGTCCAGGATGTGGGATTGAAAGCTATCAGTGACAGCCTGGTTAATGAATATTATGTTGGTCAGTATATTGAAAGGATCATTTTTGATCATAAAAAATATGGAAAGGTGATCTGTTGCCGGCAGAATATGGCAGAGGATTCCATGCATCCATGGTTAATGATTGCAAGTGCCGGCAGAGCCAACTCCGGAAGTACTGATGGGATGCAGTTTTTTGGAAATTCATACAGGGAAACAGGAATATCTGAAGGATTGCTGCAAAAGAACCTAGGGGGAAATTATGCAGGTGAATCACCTGTTGTAGCTTTGCAGGAAAAACCATTTATATTAAAAAAGGGAGATACTCAAAATTGCAGCTTTATAGGTGTTTACTTAGCTGATCATCATTTACCGAGTTCGACGGATGATGTAGCACAGGTTACAAGTTTAATTAAAGATTTTCCGCCTTTCAATCCTGTTTCGGATGATTTAGACTGGCAAATTACGGATAAAAACATTTTCAATACGGCTTCTTTTTTAAAAACCGAAGAGCTTGATGAAATGGAGATAAAAGAATTATTTGGTACTGGATTACAGAATATTGAGAAACAAGATGATAAGAAACTATCATTTTTCAGGAATGAAGGATCACATGTTGTATTAAAAGCAAAAGAAATACTTGTTGACAGGCCACATGGACATATAATGCAGGCAAATACCCGGTTCAAACCCGATGAAAGCATAATCTCAACAACATGTTTTGCAACCGGAGTTTTCAATTCGCACATTTCACAGGGAAATACCAATTTCAATGTATTATTATCGGTGAATACAAGTCAGTTTAATCTCAACATTGAATCTGGTCAGCGTGTTTTTGTCGAAATTGAGGGTAAATATTATTTATTGGGTATACCTTCTGCTTTTGAAATGGGTTTCAATCATTGTCGCTGGATATATAAATTCGACAATCACGTTGTACAATTACGTACCTGGACTGCTATTTCTTCTCCAAAAATATATTTTGATTTTACAGTACTGAAAGGAGAAGAGGTAAAACTGATAATAACTCATGATTTTGACAGGCTGAACAATTGGAAAATAAAATCAGGTAATTCAGAATATGAATACATAGCTATTCCCGATAAAAAATCAATTATTGCTTTGAAATTTCCCAACAGCAGATTCAGGATAAATATAAATAATGAGACTAAAGATTTCTTTGCCACTAACAATCACAGCTTATTTAATGACTCTGATTTATTTGTAATAGAAACAGGATCATGCAGGGAATTCTTTATGAGTTTTACAGGAGAGATAACCGGGAAAAGATCAGATTCCTGTAATTTAATAGCTGATGAACAGTATAATTTTGACATTACAGAAGGTAAAAAATTGTGGAATGATCTTTCCTGTGGTTTGACATTGAGAGGAAATAGAGATGCTTCTGCAATCAATCAGATTTTGCCCTGGTATGGTTTCAATGCACTCACTCATTACCTGACACCTTACGGTCTTGAACAATTCAGCGGTGCAGCCTGGGGCACAAGGGATGTTTCGCAGGGACCGATCGAACTGTTGCTTAACACCGGGAAATTTGATGAAGCAAGAGAAGTTCTTCTTACTGTGTTTACCAATCAGAATCCCCTTGGAGACTGGCCGCAGTGGTGGATGTTTGATTCCTTCAGTCATATCAGGGCAGGAGATTGTCACGGGGATGTCTATTACTGGGTTATAATTGCACTGGCAAATTATATCAGGATCACAGGTGATTTGACAATCTTGCAGGAAAAAACACCATATTTCGGAGTTAGCAACGATACATATCCGGTTTCAGAGCATATTTCCCGTCTGATAAAAATGATCACAGACTCATATTTGCCCGGAACTCATTTTGTACCATTTGGTGGAGGGGACTGGAATGATTCACTGCAACCTGTCAGTAAGGAGCTTGCTTCAAGGCTGATATCAAGCTGGACAGTCGAAATGAACTACCAGGCATTTGATCAGTACAAGCTTGTTTATTCAATGATTGGTGATCATGATAAAGCAATTGAACTGGAAAATATTTGTGAAAACATCAAATCTGACTTTAACAAATATCTTATCAAAGACGGAAAAGTAGCAGGGTACGGTTTGGTTCAGGAAGATGGAACTATTGATGTTTTATTGCATCCAAAAGATATAAAAACAGGGATCAGTTATAGTTTGCTACCCATGAACAGGGGAATAATCAGTGGTATCTTCTCAGGAGAACAGGCATCAGCACATCAAAAAGTTATCAGCGAAAATCTTAAAGGTCCGGATGGGGCAAGACTGATGGATAAACCTTTAAAGTATAAGGGAGGAATTCAGGAGATTTTCCAGCGTGCAGAGAGCAGCACATATTTCGGCAGGGAAATAGGGCTCATGTACATCCATGAGCACATAAGATATGCAGAATCACAGGCAATACTAGGCAATGCAGATGATTTTATCAAAGCACTCCGGCAGGCAATCCCCGTTGATTACAGGCAAATAGTACCAAACAGTGATCTCAGGCAGTCTAACTGTTACTACACGAGTTCCGATGCTATTTTTGAATCCCGGTATGAAGCCGACGAGAAATACGATGAAATACTGTCAGGTAAACGAAGGGTAAAGGGAGGATGGAGGGTTTATTCAAGTGGACCGGGTATATTTATCAGTCTGATAATAAACCGTTTGATCGGGTTCAGACCGGAAAAGGATATTGTAGTCATAGATCCTGTTATTCCTTTTTCTATGGATGGTTTGAATGCAACTTACAATTTCAGAGGTTTTGAACTCGAATTCAGATTTAATATTAAAACCGGATCATATAGTCCAAAATCGATACTGATAAATGGGATTCCTGTTAAGTTTGAAATAGAGCAACAAAAATACAGGGATGGAGGAGCAGAGTTAAAAATGCAAGATTTTATTTTGGGTTTAATAGCCGGGAAAAATGAGATTGAGGTGATGTTATAGATTATTCTGCCGTTACTGTTGGTGTTTTCACTTGTAACAATTCCAATGACGTCTGAATCAGGATTAAAAGGATTACAGGATTTTCATGATTTCATCTGGTGTTGTTGTTTTGACCAGTAAAAATTTTCGTAGTTTGAAGTTTTCTCTTGACACTCCGTTCATGACAGGCATATTGAAATATTCATAAAAAAATGGCAAATAGTTTTTTGACTAAAAGATACATGGCGATTTAAAAATAATTATGCCTCGCATAATCCTTCTTCTTTTCCAAAAAAATCTCCTTATTATTTTTTAATTTTGCAATTAATTAGGTTGATTCTTCAAGTCCTCAATACTGACTGAAAAATTTAAATAAATTTACATGTTTTAAAAAATCAATTATGAAAAATATTTTGCTTCTGTTTCTCATTATTTTTTTTAGTGCTAATTTATTGTCGCAAGTTGTGACATCTCCCAATGGTAATATTGAACTGCTATTTTCGCTTGATAAAAAAGGGTATCCATCATATTCTGTGACCTATAAAGGGAGATTAGTTATAAAACCCAGTGAACTTGGTGTATACCTTAAGGATAAAGAATCACTTGTTTTTGATTTTCAAATTAATAGTTTTGAAAAAAGGGAAATTAAAGAGTCCTGGTCACCTGTTCTTGGGGAGCAATCTGTTATTGAAAACCATTGCAATGAGATTACTTTTTATTTGATTAACAAAAAGACATCAAAAAAACTTAATATTGTTTTCAGGGTATTTGACGAAGGAATAGCATTCCGCTATGAATTTCCTTTCGATAAATCTGTTGAATATTTTATTATCTCCGACGAAAACTCTGAATTTAATCTGTCAGGTGACCATAAAGCGTTTTGGATACCGGGAGATTATGATAGCCAGGAATATGTCTACAATGAAACAAAAATCTCTGAAATTGACATTTCTAAACTTGAAATGGAAAATGGAATATCCTTAAAAACGATTAAATCCCAACACAGAGTACAATCACCATTGATGATGAAAACCGGGGATGGATTGTATCTGAATATTTTTGAAGCAGCGGTCGATAATTATCCGGTAATGCATCTTGATGTCGATGTAAAAAACTTCAGTTTAACTTCAAATCTTGTACCGGATGCATTGGGCAATAAAGCCTATCTCCGCACACCGGGTGAAACCCCATGGAGGACTATAATGATCAGTGATGATGCACGTGATATAGTATCTTCAAAAATGATTCTAAATCTCAATGAACCATGCAAAATAGCAGATGTGTCGTTCATAAAACCAATGAAATATGTAGGTATCTGGTGGGAAATGCATGTTGGAAAATCATCCTGGGATTATGCAGGAACTCAGAGCGGTGACAATAATCCGGTACTGAAACCACATGGCAGACATGGAGCAACGACTGAAAATGCCAAAAGATATATTGATTTTGCGGCAAAACACGGATTTGACGGAGTATTGATAGAAGGCTGGAATACAGGTTGGGAAGACTGGTATGGTAACTGGAAGGATGATGTTTTTGATTTCCTGACCCCATATCCTGATTTTGATCTTGAAGAAGTTAACAGATATGCAAAGCTGAAAGAAGTAAAAATGATAATGCACCATGAGACATCGGGTTCAGTCGGAAATTACGAGCGTCATCTCGACCGGGCATTTAATCTGATGAAAAAATATGATTATCCTGCTGTAAAATCAGGTTATGTGGGACGGATCATACCGAGGGGAGAATATCACGACGGGCAGAGTATGGTCAATCATTTCAATTTTGTTGCGCGAAGAGCTGCAGATTACAAACTGATGGTAAATTCTCATGAGAGCAGCCGGCCAACCGGTTTTCACAGGACTTATCCCAACTACATTGCTGCCGAAGCTGCCCGTGGCAATGAATTCAATGCCTGGAGCAATGGTAATCCTCCCATGCATGAGACCATTTTGCCATTCACAAGGCTGTTGGGAGGACCAATGGATTATACTCCCGGTATTTTTGAGATTAAAATGAATATTTATAATCCTCAAAAAAAAGAGCAGGTGCATACTACCCTTGCAAAACAACTGGCACTGTATGTCACCATGTATTCTCCATTGCAGATGGCAGCAGATCTTCCACAGAATTATGAAAAGTATCCCGATGCATTTCAATTTATAAAGGATGTAGCCCTGGATTGGCAAAAAAGCATATACCTCGAAGCTGAACCGGGAGATTATATAACCGTGGCACGAAAAGAGAAAAATGGAGAGAGATGGTTTTTAGGATCAATTACCGATGAAAACCCCAGAGAAACTGTAATAAAATGCGATTTTCTGAGTCCGGGCAAAAATACATGGCGACAATTTATCAGGATGGCAGAAATGCTCACTGGGAAAAAGACCCGATCAATTATGAGATAAAAAAAATGAATCTGGATTCAGGTTCAATATTAAAATTGCAACTGGCACCCGGAGGTGGAGCAGCTGTAAATATTTTACCTTTATGATAAATCAAAATAATTTTGCAATGCATTCAATTAAGAGCAGAAAATTATTATGTTCTGTTAATTATTTCTAATTTTACCCACTAATTATTAAGTTATTTACTGTAACATTAAAAATATTGTAATGAGTACAAAAAAACCAACAAATTACTCAGCTCTTTATACTCTGATAGGTGTATTTTTCTTTTGGGGTTTTATTGCTGCATCAAATGGAGTTTTTATTCCATTTTGTAAATCAAAATTTGAACTGTCTCAGTTTCAGAGCCAGTTGATTGATTCTTCATTTTATTTTGCTTATTATATTGGAGCCTTTCTGCTTTTCCTGTTTTCGGTTATCGGAAAAAAAGATATTCTGAATGCCTGGGGATTTAAAAATGGTATAGTGTATGGATTGATGATGTCGGTTGTCGGAGCTTTCCTGATGTTTCCTGCACTGGCATCCAACAGTTTTGCGTTTATTCTCGGGGCTTTATTCATTATTGCTCTCGGATTTTCTCTTCAGCAGACAGCTGCACAGCCCTTTGCGATTTCACTTGGTGATGAAAAAACAGGAGCGCACAGATTAAATTTGGCAGGTGGAATAAATTCGTTTGGAACAACCATTGGACCTGTTATTTTTGCACTTGCATTGCTGGGAACTACAAAACTGGATGAAAGCCTGATTAAACAATTGAGTCTTTCAACAGTAGAAATTTTGTATGTCATTATTGGACTGGCATTTTTATTTGCCGGTTTGCTTTTTAAATTTTCAAAAAAACTTCCGGATGCAAAACTGGATGCCACGATAGAAAATGAGAATAAAGCTACTGTACTCATGACTGTAATTAGCGTTGTGCTTGTTATAGTCATTGCCATGATATTTGCAAAATATACCGGTACTAATATTGACCATGCAAGCAATCAGAGCTTATATCTACTGATCACAGGTATTCTGGCCCTTGTAATTGGACTATTATATGCCAATTTTGATTCAAAAAAGAATCCTGCAGGCTGGGGTGCATTTAAGTACCCTCAACTGGTCCTCGGAATGATAGGAATATTCGTGTACGTTGGCACAGAGGTTACCATCCAGAGCAATTTTGGGGAATATCTGAAACATCTGGATTTCAGTATATTTTCAGCAGATGCTCCCGGTACCACATACAAGGAATTTAACGACATGCTAAAGGCACAGACTGTGACAGGTCATTGGGCTTCAATGACACCTATGCTGGTTTCTTTGTATTGGGGAAGCCTGATGATAGGGAGATGGGCAGGGGCTATTTCTGTTTTCAATATGACTTCCAAAGCTAAAAAAATGGCATTTATAATAGTGCCTTATATTGCATTTCTTGTAATTTTGTTAGTAAATGTTATTGGTGGTATTTCAGTGGAGAATAAATTTCCGGTAGAGAATATATATCCCATATTGCCATATGCAGCAGTAATTGTAATTCAGATAATAGGTTTTTATTTCGGACAGGAAAAACCTGCAAAAACATTGCTTATTTTCGGAATTCTCGGAGTTTTGGCTATGATAACGGGAATGTACACAACAGGTGAAGTAGCAGTTTTTGCTTTTGTGAGCGGTGGTCTGTTTTGTTCAGTAATGTGGCCGAGTATTTTCTCACTCTCCACCCAGGGTTTGGGAAAATATACTTCTCAGGGTTCGGCATTTCTGATAATGATGATACTTGGAGGAGCATTTCTTCCACCTTTGCAGGGCAAGATAGCAGATATGTTTGATATAAATGTGTCCTATTGGGTTCCGGTAATCGGGTTTGCATACCTCGCATTATTTGCTTTTATGGTGAAAGGCATTCTTAATAAACAGGGTATTGATGTTGATGATGTTCATTCTGCGGGACATTGAATATAAACGATCAAAAAGAATAAAATCTGAAGAGGGCTTAAAATATTTAGCCCTCTTTTTTTCTTATGAATTTGCTTTATTCCAACTTATCTTTATTTTATGCGTTTAAATTGTATTTCAGTCAAATTATATAATATTTTTAAGTTAACTTATTATAAATGGACAATAAACTAACAGTATATAACAGTAAAAGCAGGAAAAAGGAAGTATTTGAACCTATAAATCCGGGCCATGCAGGCATGTATGTGTGCGGGCCTACTGTATATAATGAAGTTCACCTGGGGAATGTCAGGACTTTTGTAAGTTTTGATGTGATTTTCAGGTATCTGAAATATCTTGGTTACAAAGTGCGGTATGTCAGGAATATAACAGACGTTGGTCACCTCACTGACGATACAGAAGAAGACAAGATCCTGAAAAGAGCCAAACTGGAACAGTTGGAGCCGATGGAACTGGTGCAGAAGTATTCAAATATGTTCCATGAAATGATGAATATTTTCAATAATCAGAGTCCGGATGTTGAACCAAGAGCTACAGGCCATCTGATAGAACAAATAGAAATGGTGCAGGAGATCTGTGACAATGGATTTGCTTATGAACAAAATGGATCAGTGTATTTTGATACCCTTAAATACAATGAAAAATACAAAAATTACGGTAAGCTTTCCGGTAGAAAAATTGAGGAATTGTTTACTGAAACACGTGAAGATCTGAAAAATCAGGAAGAGAAAAGACATGCATCTGATTTTGCCATATGGATGAAAGCCAATGATGAGCATATCATGAAATGGAATTCACCCTGGTCAGTAGGTTTTCCGGGTTGGCATCTTGAGTGCTCTGTTATGAGTACAAAATACCTTGGAGAGACATTTGACATACACGGAGGTGGTAATGACCTGAAATTTCCTCACCATGAAAATGAAATAGCTCAGAATGTCGGAGCCAGGGGAGTTGAACCTGCAAAGTACTGGCTTCATGCCAATATGTTGCTTATGAACGGCAGGAAAATGTCAAAAAGCGATGGGAATACAATCTCCCCATATGAGCTTTTCAGCGGTGACAGCCCTCATGTATCAAAAGGATATACTCCGATGGCAATAAGATTTTTTATGCTTCAGTCACATTACAGAAGTACCCTTGATCTTACCGATCTGGCAATGCAGGGAGCCGAAAAGGGTTTTAAGAAGCTGATGGAGGCGGCATCAGAATTAAAGAAAATGGAATATACCGGAAATGAAAGTATCACTGAACATGATAAAAATATAAATGACATTCTTGATTCGATGGTGGAGGACATGAATGATGATTTCAACACTCCTAAGGCAATTGCCGATTCATTTGAACTTGTCAATTATATCAACAAATTGAAGGACAAGCATATGACTTTCGATGAAATATCGAAAAGCACATTTGAAAAAATGAAAACCACATTTCTGACTTTTGTATATGATATATTTGGGTTCTGCGATGAAAGTGCCGGACAGGACAACAGCCAGTTTTCAGGAATGGTTGAATTGCTGATCACCATTCGCAACGGAGCAAGAAACAATAAAGACTGGGCTACTTCTGATCTTATAAGAGATAAACTCCTTGATCTTGGGATTCAGTTGAAGGATTCAAAGGAAGGAACTTCATGGTCAAAATCTTAAGGTTTAACTTTAAATTTAAATAGATGAAAAGAATATTTTTTATTTCTACATTTATCCTGAGTATAGTTATGATTGTCGTTGCTTGCAAAAAAGATAAAAAAGAAGATCAAAGCTCATCCGGACAGCAGAAAAAGCAGTACAATATTCCAGCTTTCAATGGTGATTCAGCTTTTGTTTTTGTAAAGAAGCAGGTCGACTTTGGTCCCAGAGTTCCAGGCACTGAGGCTCATAAAAAGGCTCAGCAATGGTTTGTTGAGAAATTCAGGTCATACGGAGCTGAAGTGGAAGTCCAGAAATTTGATGCGAATTTTGTTCTGGGATTCAGTGCCAAATCATCCAATATCATAGCAAAATTCAATCCGGGAAAAAGTAAAAAAATACTGATTGCAGCTCATTATGACAGCCGCAAGATAGCAGAAAAGGACCCTGATCCGAATAAGAAAAACCTGCCTATTGATGGTGCTGATGACGGGGCAAGCGGTGTAGGTGTCATTTTTGAACTTGCCAGGATATTGAAAAACAATCCGCTTGACCTTAGTATTGATTTTGTATTGTTCGACGCTGAAGACAATGGCAATGAAACCAATGATGAAAGCTGGTGTCTTGGTTCGCAGTACTGGTCAAAAAATGCTAAAAGCGATGGTTACAAAGCTGATTTTGGTGTATTGCTTGATTTGGTAGGTGCAAAGGGTGCAGTTTTTACCAAAGAATATGTTTCAAAAATGTATGCTGCAGACCTGCAGGCTACGATCTGGAATCTGGCTGCAAATATGGGTTATGGTGATCTCTTTGCCGATATTGAACGGGGAAGTGTCAACGATGATCATCTTTATGTGAACCGTGATGCAGGCATTCCAATGGTCAATATTATTAATATGCCTGATCCGAGCGGAGGATTTGGCCCCTACCATCACACACATGATGATAATATAAATATTATTGATGTAAATACACTTAGGAGAACCGGTCAGGTCGTTACTGCCCTGATGTATAAATATGCAAATGATGATCTTTAGAATGCAATAAATGAAATATTTGTTTTTCATATTATACCTTATTCCCTTTATTTCAATCGCTCAGGTACGTATTGATCCTGAGGGTGGGAATAGTGAATTGAAAGGCATAATTTATAAAAATGAATACTCGGTTGAATTTAAAATGCATACATTTGGGATGTCGGCAGGATTTAACAAAGGTAAACAGTCAACATATTATAAAACCAGTTTTTATCATTTCGATATTGGATTTTTAAAATCCGCGAAAGAGAAAAAAGGCAATCTTATCACCACCGGATTAAATATCTACAACACCTATATATATGGTAAGGCCAATTATTTTTTTCCTCTGAGGGCTGGAAAAGGAATTAAAGTATATCTTTCTGAAAAAGAATCTCAGAGAGGTTTGGCAATCGGCTACTCACTTGAAGGAGGATTTACTCTGGGTGTACTGAAACCATATTATTTATGGGTAAAAAGTACAAACAGTGACAATGAAGCGATATTGGTTCTCAGGAAATATGATGAAAAGAGTAAGGAAGATTTTATCAATGAGAATTTGATTTACGACAAGGCTCCTTTTTTTACAGGTATTGGAGAATCAAAGTTTTTGCCCGGAATTCATTTCAATGCAGCAGTTCATTATGGGTTAAAGGCATTTGAAAAATCAGTTTATGCGTTTGAAACAGGCATAATGTTCGATGCATTTATGAAGAAAGTACCTGTTATGGTTGAAACTGACCGGTTTAATAACAGCAGCATTTTTATCAATGTTTTTGTAAATGTTCAGTTTGGGAAAAGGTGGAATTGAAGTATAATTTATTAAATATATATGAATATAGTAGAAATAACAAAAAGAGAAAGAAGACCGGAATGGCTAAAAGTTAAACTTCATACAGGAGAAAAGTTTACTCATGTCAAACATACAGTCGATCATTACAAATTACATACAATCTGTCAGAGCGGTAGCTGTCCGAATATGGGAGAATGCTGGTCAGCAGGAACTGCTACTTTTATGATACTTGGCAATATTTGCACCAGGGCTTGTAAGTTCTGTGCAGTCCAGACAGGTAAACCGACCGAATACGATATTGAAGAACCTAAAAGAGTAGCAGAGGCAATTAAATTAATGGGTGTAAAGCATGCGGTAATTACCTCTGTTAACCGAGATGAACTCGCTGATAAGGGAGCAAGTATCTGGCACGAAACCGTGGTCGAAATAAAAAAACTGAATCCAAATACAACAATTGAAACCCTGATACCCGAAACCAGGAACGACTGGGATGCTCTGACACTAATGATAAGTGCCGGACAGGATATAGTATCCCATAACCTCGAAACAGTCAAGGAGCTTTACCGGATTATTCAGCCTCAATCCAATTATGCTCTCAGTCTTGAACAGCTGAGAAGGATCAGAGCTTTTGGAAAAAAGACAAAATCAGGTATCATGGTCGGGCTTGGAGAAACACAGGAGCAGGTATTAAGCCTTATGGATGATCTGATAGCGGTGGGTTGCCAGATCCTTACCATAGGACAATACCTTCAGCCTTCTAAAGACCACTATCCTGTTAAGGAATTTGTTCACCCGGATATCTTTGCCATGTATAAAAAAGCAGGCCTTGAGAAAGGTTTTGAATATGTAGAAAGCGGACCTCTTGTAAGATCGTCATATCATGCAGAAAAGCATTTGTGAAATAAATTGATCTTTTGAAAAAATCGTCAGTTTTTATTCATTTCAGATTAATATTTTATTTTCATTTTTAAACTTTATTGAATTAAATGATGTATTTTTGAAAAACATTTAATATTGAAATATAAAGAACATGGAAGATTCCTCAATTGACCTTATAAAGGAAATTTTACTTAAACAGCGAACTTATTTTGCCTCCCAAAAAACAAAAGATATAAAATTCAGGATTGAAAACCTGAAGAAATTCCGTTCAGCTATTCTTAAATATGAGAAAAAAATATCAGATGCTTTGTGGAAAGATCTTCACAAATCTTATGAAGAAGCATATCTGACTGAGATATATATAGTTCTCTCAGAAATAGACTATCATATCAAAAATCTGAAGCAGTGGGCTAAGCCTGAAAAAATCAGCACTCCAATAGTTTTATTTCCATCATCCAGTAAGATAATATATGAACCTCTCGGAGTTTCACTTATAATCGCACCGTGGAACTATCCCTTCCAGTTGCTGATGAATCCTCTTGTCGGGGCAATTTCATCAGGATGTACTGCAGTTTTAAAACCATCTCCGTATACTCCTACTGTAGCTGAAGTCATGAAAGAAATGATAACCGAAACATTTGATCAGAAGTATATAGGTATTGTTCAGGGTAGCAGAAAAGTCAATGAATTACTTCTTAGTGAGCGTTTTGATCTTATATTCTATACCGGCAGTCCGGGAGTCGGAAAAGTCGTGATGAAAGCAGCAGCAGAGCATCTGACTCCTGTTGTTCTTGAACTTGGGGGAAAAAGTCCCTGTATAGTTGATGAAACTGCTGATCTTGATATTGCGGCTAAAAGGATAGCATGGGGAAAAACCATTAATGCAGGACAGACATGCATAGCTCCGGACTATGTATATGCACATAAAAATATTAAAGAGGAACTTATAGTTAAAATTGCAGAGAACATTGAAAAGATGTATGGGAAAGACATACAGCATAGCAAATTTTTCCCCAGAATAGTAAATCAGCAGGCTTTTGACCGTATTGTCGGTTTATTTCAGAAAGGAACAATAAGATACGGTGGTTTCACAGACAGTAAAGAACTATATATTTCACCTACTATCATTGATGATGTTTTGCCGGATTACCCGGTTATGAACCAGGAAATTTTTGGACCTGTTTTGCCGGTTTTAACATATGCACATATTGATGAAGCCATAAATTCCATAAATACGTCAGAAAAGCCACTGGCTTTCTATTATTTTGGAAACAAAAGCAAAGCAAAACCGATATTTGAAAAAACCTCATCTGGTGGTGGATGTATTAATGACATAATAATGCATATTGTTAATCATAATTTACCATTTGGAGGAGTTGGAAACAGTGGTACCGGTAAATACCATGGCAGGGCCAGTTTTTTGGCTTTCAGCAATTCAAGATCTGTAGTCAGTACTCCCACCTGGATAGATCTGCCATTGCGTTACGTACCATTTAAGTATTTCAATTTAATTAAGAGAATAATCTGATAAGTATATAAAAACATTAATTTTTAAATTTTACTTTTACAAAAAATTTAAGGTATGCACTTCATTAATAAAATTTTATTGATATTATTGTTTTCATTTTCTTATGCAGGTATTTTTGCTCAGTACATGTACAAGCCCTCTCCTTATGAAATTTCAAATTCTCCGGAATGGGCTAAAGAAATGTACAGTGAAAATCCTGATTTTTTCAGAGTTGTTCAGCAATATACTGATTACTATTCAAAGCATGAGTTTGTTAAAACATATCATACCCAGTATTACAAAAAATGGAAAAAGCTTGTTGAGCCTTATGTTAATAGTAATGGTTCATATCAATTGCCGGAACTCAGGGAAAGAACCGAACAAATACTGAAGCAAAAAATAAGACTGAAAAATATTGACCGCTCTGATAGTTGGTCACTTTTGGGACCTGTTCAGGTCTTTAACAGCGAAGGAGATCCAGGTCACGAGCAGACAAATGTATATTCAGTAGATCAGTCAGCGGTAGATCCGGATGTATTATATTGCGGCACTGAGCCCGGAGAAGTCTACAGATCAGATGACAGGGGACAAACCTGGATAAATAAATCCCTTGAACAGAATTTCGGAGGAGGTGTCAATGCAGTTGAATCCGTACAGAATAATCATGACATAGTTTTTGCAGGTGGCGGATTAGGAGTATTCAGGTCTGAAGATGGAGGCAATAGCTGGGAACTGACCCTTGGATTGAACTATAAAAATATAGCAGAGATCCTTGCGCATCCTACACAGTTCAACCGGGTTTTTGCCTGTACTGATGACGGATTATACATTTCTTCAGATCAGGGTAAAAATTGGAACCGGATATTCTCTGAAAAAACTTATGATATCAAATGCCATCCACAAAATCCTGATACTGTATACATTGTAAAGAATAATCCGGTAAAGGGGATTTGCGAATTTTTCAGATCCACTGATGGAGGTCTGACATGGAATGTTCAGAATCAGGGTTGGTTTGATTCTGCAGATCCGGCAAGATATGATGGCGGAGCCAGAATCGCAGTTACCGAAGCTAATCCTTCAGTTGTTTATGTTTATCTGATAGGAGAAGCTAAAGGTGGAGATTTAGGATTTATAGGCCTATATAAGAGCAGTGATACAGGATTAAGCTGGAAATGTGCGACTGGAACTCCGGGAGGTCCATTTTCAGATGAACACCCGAATCTGGCAATAGGATGGCCGGGCTGGGATTATCATCAGGGATTTTATAATTGTGCAGTAATGGTAAGCAATACGGATGAAAATCACATTCTTGTTGGTGGACTAAACCTCTGGAAATCTCTTGATGGTGGTACTACATGGTCTCCTCACGCAGGATACAGAGGCGGTCCCCTTAGAATGCATGTTGATGTTCAGGATATGAGGGCTTCCGGTAATGAATATTGGGTAACAACCGATGGAGGAATATATTTCTCAACAGATTTTTTTACTGAGCAGCCTGAATTTATGATGAAGGGAATACATGGAGCTGATTATTGGGGTTTTGGAAGCGGATGGAACGAAGATGTTCTTGTTGGGGGGCTGTACCATAATGGTAATCTGGCAAGTTATGAAAAATACAAATATGGTGAATTTCTTGCATTAGGAGGTGGAGAAGCTCCTACAGGATATATTAACCCTGGCAACAACCGCAAAGCATATTTTTCTGATATAGGGGGAAAAATCATACCAATAAATATAACAGATCCTGTTTCATCATTCAGTTATGGGAAAGGTCCAAATGAAAGCTACTGGTCAGCATCAAGCAGTGAAATGGAGTTTCAACCCTCATGCTATAATATTGCATATCTTGGAAATGAAAACAAATTGTGGAAAACTACTGACGGTGGCAGCAATTTTGTTTTAATATCAGATTTTGGTAAAAATGTGTTTGACAGGATCAACTATATCGAATTAAGCAGGAGTAATCCGAATATCATTTACTGTAATCAGCAGATGAACGACGGATCAAGCGGAATATTATGGAAAACAACTGACGGAGGAATTCACTGGACAAATACAAGTCTGCCTTCCGGATACAGTCACAGAATGCTTATTGCTCTTGACGCTCTTAATGAAAACAAATTATGGCTTGCTTATCCTTCAGGAGGTAACAATGAAAAAATCTACCGATCATTTGATGGTGGACAAACCTGGTTCAATCTTTCGACAGAAGCACTTAATGATCAGGAATGTCACAGTATAATTCATATTGCCGGAACAAAAGGTGGCATCTATTACTGTACCAACACTTCAGTATATTACCGCAATGAAGAAATGACAGACTGGAAGATTTCGGCAAACGGATTGCCAGCTTTTTTCAATTCCAATATAGCCCGGCCTTTTTACAGAGATAACAAAATAAGAATAGCATCATATGGCAAAGGGATCTGGGAGGCTCAATTGGAAGAGAATCCTGCTTTCGTAATTCCTCAGATCATGGCCGACAAATTGGAGGCTAACTATATTTGCGAAATCGACTCTTTCTATTTTGATGATTATTCGATAGTATCACATGATGGAACAAAATGGAACTGGGTTTTTGAAGGTGGTTCACCTTCGGTTTCTGATAAAAGAAATCCTGCTGTTTTATTCGAAAATGAAGGAGAACATAATGTTTATATGACTCTAACTGATAAAAATGGAAACGAATATAAAGATACATTAAAGATAAATGTTCAGTATTTTAAAACAGATAAGGAACTAAGCGAAGGATTTGAGCAGGCAATTATTCCGCAAGGCTGGTATTATTTTTCAGGTGAGAATGGAGGTACATGGACAATTGCTGATAAAGGAGGATATGGGAAATCAGGATTCAGTTCGGTCTTCAGGAATTATGATTATGATGCTCTTGGGGGATATAGTGACCTCAGGGTAAAAACATCAGTGAAAGGAAATTCAAAATCAAAACTGACTTTCGATGTGGCTTATGCAGAATACGGATATCCTTATACCGACACACTCGAAATTCTCATTTCCGAAGATTGTGGCAAAACATTTTCTTCACTTTATATCAAAGGTGGTCAGGATCTTGCTACCCATGTTAATACCGATCAGGCATTTATTCCCGGAGATGTGGACTGGAGGACGGATACTCTTAGTTTGACTGATTTCCCGGATAGCACTGAAGTAGTTTTAGCTTTCCGAAATCACGGGCATTGGGGCAATAACCTGTATATTGACAATATTGCAATAGGGGGAAAGCCTCTTTCTGTTGACAATATTCATAAAGATAATGTCTCAGTTTTTCCCAACCCGGTAAAGGCAGGAGAAAGAATCACTGTTTTTAACGGAGATGAAGACTATGTTTTAAGATTATTTGACTCTAATGGTAAATTACTGCTGACTGATAATATCACTAAGGAACAAAAAACGTTTAAAATTCCTGCTGATCTGATTCCGGGCTCATATATGATAAACTTAAAGGGAGGGAAACTGATTGCAAACCGTAAACTGATTGTCTATGAATGATTATTTTAAGTTTGAATTATTGACAGTATCTTTTAGGATTTTATAGATTTTATCAGCTGAATCATCCCAGGAAAAAGTATTTAGTCTTGCTTTTCCTTTTTCGATCAATGAATACCCAAGTTCGGGTTTTTCTACAAGTTGTTCCATAGCATTTGCTATAGCTTCAGGAGAATGAGGGTCTACAAGCAGAGCGGCATCACCTGCTACTTCCGGCATCGATGAACTCAGGGAAGTCACTACAGGAATACCGGCTTCGAATCCTTCCAGAATTGGAATACCAAATCCTTCAAATAATGAAACATAGAACAAAGCCTCAGCGCTTCCAATATAATCAGGTAGCTGATCTCTGTCTATTTGTCTGGTGATAATACAATCCCGGTATTTGGAATTTTTTAATGCTTCGAAAAAATCCTTTGTTTTCCATGCGGGCCTGCCAATTATTGCCAGGAAATGCTCATTGCCGGTATTTTCTTTAAATATCTCAAAAGCCTTGATGAGATTTACAATATTTTTTCTCGGATGTATTGAACCCAAATAGGCAAAATATGGCTTTCCATCTGTAAACTTTTTCCTGAACTCTATTTTATTATCATCTTCAATTGGATAAAAATGTCCGTTTGCTGCATTATGAACAACATCAATTTTTTCAGGTTCTATTTTATATTTATCGATAATATCATTCTTCGTAAATTGAGATACTGCTATTATTTTGTCTGCTTTTTTATGATATTTAGGAAAAAAATAATCGTAAAATTTTTTGTCAAAAAACATCATATGTTCGGGAAAGTGTAAAAATGCGAGGTCATGACTGACAATAACAGTTTTAACACCAGGATTTAAAGGCATATAAGTATCTCCCGACAGAAAAATATCAGGTTTTATCTTTTTTAACTGGGTTTTTATACGCATTTCAAGCCAGTAGGCTATCAAAAGCGGGTGTCTTGTAGGTGGATAGAGAACAATAGGTTTAACATTTTCTCCAAAAATAAATGATTTGTCATATGGCCTGTCGAAGAAAAAATAAAACTCATCTTGAGGGTGTTTTGTTACAATTCGTTTTAAGGTCTCATAATTAAATCTTGCAATTCCCTCCATCCTGTTTTTTAACAAAAACCTTACATTAACGGCAACCCTCATATTAAATTATTTTGTGAAATCAATAGTTTTTGCAATTGCCATTAATTGCTGCAAATAGAACTTTTTATCTTCTCCCGGGCCATATGTAAATCCAAAAAAGAAAATATTATCGCCTGTAATTTTATTTTCTATCAGATATGCAATATATGGTCCACCCATAAAATCATTTGTCATTTCCCATATTCCCCTGAATTCATTAGCTTCATTGCCATTAATCGATCTTGTAAATTCCAGGACCGGCATATCCTTAACATTAGCAACCAGTACTGATCCTTTAGTGTCTGCATTAACAAGTTTGCCGAATTTGTTGATGTTTTGTAATACTAATTGCATTTTATCAGTCAAAACATCTTTATTTTCTATTTTGCTGACTATAAAATTAATTATTGATTTTTTGGAATCTCTTCTGAGCCAGATCATATTTTCATTTTCAAGATACAGAGCCTGCAAATATTCTTTAGGGATTTTTACACTAATACCTAAATCACGGCTTATCTTATTTTGAAGATCAGCATTTTCTCCTGAATAAAAAGTTGCTGCCTGCAATTGAGATTCATCATGTGCATAGATTTTTTCTGTGATTCTGGAGAAATTTGAACTTATGCTTTTATTCAAGTCCTCAATGTTATTACCAGTCAAATAAACAATCAACTGATCCCTTGCCCATTTATCCCTTCCGTACATCAGGTTTACCCCGGATTTTATCATTTCTGAATATTTTTGTTCCCCCAGGTCGCTCCTGAACATTTTATATTCACCAGTACTCGTATCTGAAAGATTAATGAGTATCAGGTAAGTTCTCAATTGCCGTCGCAGAGGTTCGGCATCTATTTGCTCAAATGTAAAATACCGGATATTGAAAATTGGTTCAGGGTTGGGTGTGATTGGAAAAGGAGATTCAAAATAATATCGGAATGTATCTCCGGTAATTCCCTCCCAAAGATTTTTACCGGCAACCAGGATCAGGTCATTTGTCTTTGAGATTGCCAGGGGTTTATTCATTCCTGAACCATTATTATTGAAGCAGGAATAGAAACCTGTACACAGAAAAAGGCAAACTAACAGATATTTTAAATTTAACATAACGCAAAAGTATTAATTAATTGAGAAGATACAAACTTATTCTTATTTTATAAGATGCATTTCATGGCCATTAAGGTGTAAGGATATTTAGATGGAAATAAATTTAAAAGCTAAATATATTTTCTGCATTTTTACTTGTTATGTTTTCTAACTCATCGACCTGCAGTTTTTTTATTTCAGACATTTTTTGAGCAACATATTTTAAATACGAGCTTTCATTTCTTTTTCCTCTGAAAGGAACAGGGGTAAGATAAGGCGCATCAGTTTCCAGTACAAAATAGTCTAATGGCAGTTCTTTAACTATAACTGCAAGTTCATTGTTTTTGTATGTGAGTACTCCACCGATTCCAAGATAAAATCCCAGATCTATTATTTTTTTTGCCTGTTCAATATTTCCTGAAAAACAATGAAATATACCTTTCAGACTTCCGTCTTGCTTATTTTTTACAATATCAATTGTCAGATCCATTGAATCCCTGGCATGAATTATTACAGGCAATTGATATTTCTGTGCCCAGTCAATCTGAGTCTCAAAAGCCTCAATTTGTTCATTGATAAAAGTCCTGTCCCAGTAAAGATCAGTTCCTGTCTCACCAATACCGCAAAACCTATGATTATCTATCATGGATTGCATGGTATCCAGCTCTGCTCTGAAATTTTCATTTACCGAACCGGGATGTAAACCGATCATGGAGCGGAAAAAATCCTGATCAATTGATTCCAGATACAGCATTTTTTCAATAGTGGAGTTATCTATATTGGGCAAATAGACTTTGCCAATACTGTTGTTTTTTGCATTTTGTATCACTGTTTCAATATCGTTCTCAAAATGCTCCAGATATAAATGAGCATGTGTATCTGTCAACATAAATTTTATTTTTTTAAAAATGCGAAATTAAAATATTTATTTAAATTGTTAAAAAGTTAGTTTCTAACCATCGAACCTTCCAGCATTTTTAGTACATAAATTTGTATAGGTTTCAGTTTTGCATTTTTAGTTTTACATATAAATATAAAATCAAAAGTTTAAAGTCAAAATCGTATTTCCTCACATCATTCCAAAATTCCAATATTCCTTCGTTTTCCCTTAACATATAAACCCTATGGACACGCTCAACAATCTTGTTTTGTTAACAGCATGGAATTACAGCTTATTACGTATAAAAAATATTTAAATTTAATAAATTACTATAATTGCTGAAAAAAAAATTAGGAAAAACTCTCATTTTTTTTAAATTTTGCGTTTTCAAATAAACGTGCATGGAGAGTTGGCCGAGTTGGTCTATGGCGCACGCCTGGAAAGTGTGTATACTCCAAAAGGGTATCAAGGGTTCGAATCCCTTACTCTCCGCAAAGCATATATAAAAAGTTATATTTGTGAAAAATTTGAATTTTTTTTTTAAAAAATAGTTCATTTTAAAATATTTAGTTACTTTTATATTTCAAATTAAATCGTTTAAATATTCATTAATAGAAAACAAGAAAATTATGCGAAAATTAATTGTATTTTTAGGGGTTTTTGTCATTACAGCATATGTAAATGCTATTAATCTAATGGCTGCTGATAATGGATCATCATTTCAGATGTTAAAAGAAAAATTTATTGAAGGAGACTGGAGATTTATGAGTACTATTCTGATCTCATTGATTTTGGGTCTTGCTTTGAGTATTGAAAGAGTTGTTACTTTAAATCTTGCTTCAGTCAATGTAGATAAACTTTTGAAAAAAGTTGATGATAAATTGGCAGAGGGTGATTTGGAAGGTGCAAAAGAGGTATGTAAATCTACTCCCGGTCCTGCTGCTGCTGTAATTTTTGAGGGATTGAAAAATGCTAAATACGGCCCTGAGGCAGTTGAAAAATCGATTGTAGCTTTTGGATCAGTTCAGATGGGACTGCTTGAGAAAGGTCTCGTATGGATTTCCCTTTTCATTGCAGTTGCGCCTATGCTTGGATTCCTTGGGACAGTTATTGGTATGATCCAGGCCTTCGATAAGATACAGCAGGTTGGTGATATTTCTCCTACCATTGTTGCTGGGGGTATTAAAGTTGCACTTTTAACAACAGTATTTGGTCTTATAGTTGCAATTATTCTTCAATTGTTCTATAACTATATCGTTACCAAAATTGACGGTATCATTATAAAAATGGAAGAAGGAACTATAACTTTCCTCGATATGCTTATTGAAAGAGGAGTATTTAAATAATAATTGAAAAAATTAATAATCATGACATCATTATACAAATTTTTGATGAAGTATGGCAATTTAGTAGCTTTGCTATTAGCTGTACTTGTAGTAATAAAATTCGTAATTGATTTTACTATAGGCTTGAATGCCAAAGGAATGGATGTCGGTACAGATCTGGTTCCAGTTAAAGATAAAGTTGACTTTTTCAACTTTACTCTTTATTTCGCTGTTTTTTTAATCTTTTTTGCTTTGTTCGTTTGGTTTTTAGTTGAAGCTTTTAATCTTTTTAAAAATGTAAAAGGTTCTTATAAGTCATTGATCAGTTTTGCTGTAGTTATTATTGTTTATTTAATTTTTTATTTTACAGCTAATACAAATGAAGGAGGTAGAATGGCAGAGTTGATGGCTGATCCGGTTTATAATTTGACCGCAACTTCATCAAAACACATTTCAGCAGGCATATGGACAACTGTTACTTTATTTGTTGTTTCTATTGTGGCTTTTATTGGGAGTGAAATTTTCAGTATGTTTAAATAATCAATTATGGCAAAAAAGAGCGGAAAAGACAAAGTGACCAATGAAATCAATGCCGGTTCAATGGCCGACATAGCATTTCTTTTGTTGATTTTTTTCCTGGTAACAACAACAATGGATCAGGATAAAGGTCTTTTGGTCAGGCTTCCTCCATGGTCTCCGGATGTTAAACCTGAAGATGTAAGGGTAAATCAAAGGAATTTATTCACAGTTTTGGTAAATGCTAATGATGAGTTATTGGTTAGAGGAGAAGCGGTGGATATAAATATGCTAAGAAAAAAAACCAAGGATTTTATTTCTAATCCGAATAAAGATCCAAAGATGGCAGATGCTCCAAATAGGGCAATCATATCTCTTAAGAATGACCGCGGTACTCATTATGACAAATATATTCATGTTTATAATGAACTTAAAGCGGCTTATAATGAATTGAGAGATGAGGAAGCAAAAAGAAGATATGGAAAAATATTAGAGGATTTGCCGGAAGCCAAACAGGAAGAGATAAGAAATATGATACCATTAGTATTGTCAGAAGCAGAAGCTACGAGCTTTGGAGAAGAAAACAAATAACCCAATAAAAAAGTAGAAAATGGCTACATTTGAAAAAAAACGCGGAAAAGCATCACCTGCAATATCTACTGCATCACTGCCCGATATTATATTTATGCTTTTATTTTTCTTTATGACTGTTACAGTTTTAAGGAATAGTGAATTAAAGGTTAATGTTAGTATACCTGACGCAACGGAATTGACAAAACTTGAGAAAAAATCTTTGGTTAATTTTATTTATATCGGAGTACCAATGTTAGCTCATCAGGCACAAAGAGGCACAAGTCCTCAGGTACAGCTTGGAGATAAGTTTTCTTCAATTGGAGAAATACCTTTATTTTTAGAGAAACACAAGTTAAAGGTGCCTGAAAATCAACGTTCTGCAATTATTTCTTCACTGAAAATTGACAAAAGTATGACTATGGGTATAGTTACTGATGTTAAACTTGAGTTAAGAAAATATAACCAGCTTAAAGTGAATTATTCAGCAAGAAAGCTTGTGGGCGATAAATTTAAATAAAAGAAAAATTTTAAAATTTAAAGAGGACACAATTTTGTGTCCTCTTTTTATTTTATTTTGTACTCCATTCTAAAAGTTAATATATTTTTAGCGCTGCATTCAACTTATTATTCTCAGTTAATTGTTTAATGAACTTTACCTGAATTTATTATCTTTGCACTTTATTATAAATTCATATTTTACATGAAAAAGTATAGTGAATATAAATCATTAGATTTCAATCAGATAGATAAAGAGATTCTGGAGTTCTGGGAAAAGGGTAAGATTTTTGAAAGAAGTATTTCAGAACGGCCGGAAGAAAATCAGTTTATTTTTTATGAAGGTCCTCCTTCGGCTAATGGCAAACCTGGAATACATCATGTATTCGGGAGAGCAATAAAGGATATGGTTTGCCGGTATCAGACTATGTCAGGTAAAAAGGGTGGAGCGCAAAGGTGGTTGGGATGCTCATGGGCTACCTGTTGAGTTAAAAGTTGAAGAAGGTCTGGGTATAACTAAGGAAGATATAGGGAAAACAATTTCCATTGAAGATTACAACGAAAAGTGCAGGGTCACGGTAATGGAATATGTTGACCAGTGGAATGATATCACCCGTAAGATGGGTTACTGGGTAGATCTTGACAAACCATATATCACATTTACAAACGATTACATAGAATCTGTTTGGTGGTTATTAGGTCAAATGTACAATAAAGGATTGCTTTATAAAGGTTATACAATACAACCATATAGTCCCGGAGCCGGTACCGGACTTAGTTCCCATGAGCTAAATCTGCCTGGCTGCTACAAGGACGTGAAGGATACAACTATTGTTGCGCAGTTCAAAGCTAAACGAAACAAGAGATCAGAGTTCCTTTTCGATGGTATTGAAAATAGTGATGTTTTTTTCCTTGCCTGGACTACAACCCCCTGGACTTTACCTTCAAATACAGCTCTGGCTGTAGGGAAGAATATTGATTATGTCAGAGTATTCACATTCAATCCATATACTAAAAAACCTGTCAATCTTATCCTTGCAAAAGCATTGCTTGCTAACTGGTTCAATCTGGAAAATGAAGTTCATGATAAAGTTGAACACGACCCTGAAAAAGATAAGAATATTCCCTATAGAATTACAGGAGAGTTTAAAGGTAAAGATTTTGAATTCATGGATTATGAACAATTGATGCCTTATCAGCAACCTTCTGACGGTGACGCATTTAAGGTTTTACTGGGAGATTTTGTATCTACAGAAGATGGTACAGGTATTGTACATATAGCTCCTTCATTTGGAGCTGATGATATGTTTGTGGCTAAAGCAAATGGAATAGGTTCTTTAACCCTTGTTGACAAGCAAGGGAAATTTATTGATGATGTAGGGGAATTATCGGGAAGATATGTGAAGAACTATAAAGATGATCCTAAATGGGAAGATGTAGATGTTGATATCGCAGTTATGCTTAAAAATGATAATAAAGCATTCAGTATTAAAAAATATGTACACAATTATCCGCATTGCTGGAGAACTGATAAGCCGATTCTATATTATCCTCTTGACAGCTGGTTTGTGAGAACAACTGCAATGCAGGAAAAGCTGATAGAACTTAACAAGACCATCAACTGGAAACCGGATCATACCGGTACAGGAAGATTTGGAAAATGGCTGGAAAATCTTCAGGACTGGAATCTTTCGAGATCAAGATACTGGGGAATACCTTTACCGATATGGAGAACAGAAGAAGGTGACGAGGAAGTATTCATTGATTCTGTTGAAAAGCTCATTTCAGAAATTGAAAGGTCAATTGAAGCAGGATTCATGAAAGAGCGCAATTTCGCAGGAGAATATCATGAATTTGATCTTCACCGGCCATATATTGACAATGTTGTTCTTGTGTCAGCCAGCGGAAAACCAATGTACAGGGAATCAGACCTTATCGATGTCTGGTTTGACAGTGGTTCAATGCCTGCAGCTCAGTTGCATTATCCATTCAATAATGCTGATAAATTTAAAACCCATTTTCCTGCAGATTTCATTTCTGAAGGTGTAGATCAGACACGGGGCTGGTTTTTTACATTACACGCTGTTGCTACCCTGGTATTTGAAAGCGTAGCTTTTAAAAATGTAATTTCTACTGGTTTGGTTTTGGATAAAAATGGAGAAAAAATGTCTAAAAGAAAAGGCAATGTTGTCGACCCTTTTGAGACTATCGAAAAATACGGTGCTGATCCGACAAGGTGGTATATGATCTCAAGCAGCCCTCCGTGGGATAATCTTAAATTTGATCTCTCAGGAATTGAAGAGACAACCAGGAAATTTTTTCTCACGCTCTACAATACCTATTCATTTTTTGCTTTGTATGCAAACCTCGATAAATTTACTTATTCGGAAAAAGATATACCGCTTGAAAAACGTGCAGAAATTGACAGATGGATCATTTCATTGCTTAACACTTTAAAAATTGAAGTAAAGGAACATCTTGACAATTTTGACCTTACACCAGCACTGAGGAAAATACAGAATTTTGTATACGATCATCTAAGCAACTGGTATGTGCGTCTGAACAGGAGAAGATTCTGGAAAGGAGAGATTTCAGAAGATAAAATTGCTGCATATCAGACATTGTATGAGGTATTGATGACAATATCAAAACTTATGGCACCTACTGCCCCTTTTATGTCTGAATGGATGTTCAGGAATCTAAATGAAGTCACAGGTAAAGAATCACACGATTCTGTTCACTTATGCCTGTATCCGGATATAAATGAATCTTATATAGACAAGGATCTTGAGCAGAGAATGGAATATGCTCAGCAGATATCTTCGATGGTACTTTCATTGCGTAAGAAAGAAAGACTGAGAGTAAGGCAACCTCTGAAAAAGATAATTCTGCCGATTCTTAGTGAGAAATTCATAGACCAGATTGAAAAAGTAAAAGACCTGATTTTACATGAATTGAATGTAAAGGAAATTGAGTATATAACAGATACATCCGGTATTATACATAAGGGTATCAAACCCAATTTTAAGACACTGGGAAGCAGGCTCGGAAAACATATGAAAGATGCTGCAACTGCAATTAATAAGTTTTCACAAAAGGATATTTCCCACATTGAAAGTACCGGAAAATATCAGATTCAGATCGGAGGAGAGGTTTTCGAGCTGGTATCAGAAGACTTTATAATTACAGCAGAGGATATCCCGGGCTGGCTGGTAGCAACGGAAGGAGAAATGACTGTTGCTCTTGATATAAGCCTTGATGAAAACCTGGTTTCAGAAGGATTAGCCCGAGAGTTGGTCAACAGGATACAAAACCTTCGTAAGGGCAGCGATTTTAATGTCACTGACAGGATAATAATTGAGATTGAAAAAAATGAACAACTTGTTAATGCCATTGTTCAGTATGGAGAATACATAAAATCAGAAACTTTAGCTGACAATATTTTTATTGCAGATAGAATTGAAAATGAGCAAATTGAGCTAACAGAAAATGTCAATTGCAAAATTAGAATATATAAAAGCTGATTAAAACTTTATAAATATTAAAAAACTTAATTATGTCATTAGTAGGAAAAAAAGCACCATTATTTGAAACTCAGGCAGTATTGAACGGGATGGAAATCGTTCCTGATTTTACGATCAGTGATTATATCGGGAGAAAATATGTAGTTATTTTCTTTTATCCAAAGGATTTTACTTTTGTATGTCCGACAGAATTATTTGCTTTTCAGGAAAAATTTGAAGAATTCGAGAAGAGAAATGTACAGGTAATTGCCTGCAGTACAGATACAGAACAGTCTCACTGGGGCTGGTTGAACATGGATAAAAATGCCGGAGGAATTAAGGGAGTTAAATATCCTGTCATTGCCGATACAAACAAAACCATTTCGTATAATTACGGGGTACTTGCAGGAAACTGGGATTACAACGATGACGGTGAATTGATCTCACAGGGTGAAATGGTTGCCTACAGGGGATTATTCCTGATCGACCTTGAAGGAATTGTACGTCACGAGACTGTTAACGATATGCCTATCGGCAGAAATGTTGAAGAGGTGCTCAGAGTTGTTGATGCATGGCAGTTTTATGAAAAACACGGTGAGGTTTGTCCTGCAAACTGGAAACCGGGAGCAGCGTCAATGAAAGCTACTCATGATGGTGTGGCAGATTATCTGGCTAAACATTAATAAATGAAATTATATCAAAATGGAGCCTTCAGTATACTGTTGGCTCTTTTTTTGTTAATTGTACCATGAATAAATTTTTGTGCAGTTCCTCAATCATGCTTAATGTTTTACCACAAATTTTATCATTTTTGAATTCGGGTCGCTTTGAAGATATAGAAAATAGAGACCATTTCTAAGATTATCCGGCAAATCAATTTTATCGTTTTCTAAGTGTTCTTTTTGGAATTGACCAGTTAAAACTTTTCTTCCCAGGTTGTCAAATATTGAATAGGTAGATGTAATATTTTTTTTATTTGCACAATTTATATAGAAATAGTCTGTATCAACAGGATTTGGATATAATAATATCTGCTCCGTCTGAATGTCGTCATTTGTCGTGGCAGTTTTAATATTATACCTGGTAAGAAAAGTCTGAGAATTAAGATTCCCTGAAGTGCCCTCACAGGTTCCGATTGCAACCAGGTTATTGTCATTATCGATACATCCATTGATGAAAGTCGCATTAAAATCTGCCGGAACCGCAAATATTCCTTTATTTCCAAACGCTATATCCCTTTTTCCTTCTTTATCATATTTAGCGATAGCCGGAACATCATATTGATCGGAAGAACCCTTTAATGCGGTACCAAAAATCAGTGCAGAATTATCCTTCATGAGAATTGAAAAAAAGGAATTTTTTAAATTATCAAGGTAATAATTATCAATAGCATGGCCTTTTATACCATAACCGGGATCAGGAAAACCATCAGTATTTATTTTCAGGATTTCAGGGTAATCGAAAAGTGTCATGTAAATACTCCCTGACATATCTGTTTTTATTGTACCAAAATTTTCAGAAGCTTCATTTTTAATAAAAAGTATCCCACCTTCAGAAAAATTTAAATCTCCTACACCGTTCTGATTTATCCGGAACATAAATAAATAGTCTGATAGATCATCGCTATTTCCTGAAGAAAAAATAATTATATCATCATTTTGGAAAGCCATATCCCTGAATTTAGCATTGAGCTCAATAATTTTTTCGCTTATAAAAACTCCGTTTTCAGCGAACGTCTTATCAAAATTTCCTTCTAAATCAATTTTAATCACGAACATCAGTTCCAGGTCAAGGTTTTGGCTGTTATAGATTCCCCCAATATATAAATGATTGTCCCTGAATAGTATCCTGATTGGGATAAGGTAATTATTAGGAAATGGTGATAAGTTGAATTTTTTGAAAAGAGAACCGTTTTCATTGATGATAACCAGTTCAATTTTACCTTCATTATCTGAGATAGCAAAAGCAATTTTTTTATCAGGTAATATTACTAAATCAGCAGGATATTCTGTGTGGTCAGTAACAATATTGAAATGTCCGTTCATTCCAAATGAACTGTCGATATTGCCATCACTGAGCAACTTAACTAAAGAAAAACCTGATTCGCCGGTAGTCACATTTTCTATCAGGTTAGCCGATATATAAGACCTGTCATTCAGTGGAACAACTTTATAACCAACACTATATGAATTTGGGGTTAATACTTTAACTATACCATTATTGCCAAAGTTTATGTCTGTCTCAAGATCCTGAGAATTTAATACTAAGAACAGACTGACACAAGCTAAAACCAGGAATAATTTTTTCATTAATTCAAATCAATTCAATTTTTTATGCAAAATAAGAAATATTTCTGTAACCGCGGATTTATGAATCGGGAAAATGACAAAAAAAAGCCGGAAATTGCAGCAAATCCCGGCTTTGAATGTGAAAAAAAGTTATTTTTCCAATAATAAGATCTTAGAAAATAATAGTGAATTCAACTCTTCTGTTTTTTGCTCTGCCTTCTTTAGTGTCATTTGATGTTTTTGGTTTTGTTTCACCATAACCTTCAGAGAAAAGTCTGCTTGCATCTGTTTTTTTGGAAACAAGATAATCTTTTACTGCTTTTGCTCTGTCTTTTGAAAGCTGAAGATTCTTTGTGTCATCACCTATATTATCAGTATGACCATCAATCTGAAGTTTGTAATCCGGATTGTTTTTCATCACTGTAACCACATTGTCAAGAACTTTAAATGATTCTTTTTTGATTTTTGCCAAATTCGTATCAAAATAAACTCCTTCCATAGCTTTGGTCAGAACTTCCTTTACTTCCTTTTTGATTTCAGGGCATCCGTTATTTGCAGTTACTCCAAACAATTTAGGACATTTATCTTTCGGATCAACAATACCATCTCCGTCTGAATCCGGACAACCTTTAATATTTCCAGCTAGTTCAGGACATTCATCTTCACTGTCAACGATACCATCACCATCAGTGTCAGGGCAACCTTTAAATTTTGGCAATCCTGCTACTTTAGGGCATTTATCATCTTTATCAGCGATACCATCATTGTCACTGTCAGGACATCCTGCCAGATTGCCGGCTTCATTGGGGCATTTATCTGATTTATCAGGTACTCCGTCATTATCGCTGTCAGGGCATCCTTTGAATTTTGTCATTCCTTTTATAACAGGACATTCATCATCACTGTCAGTTATACCATCTCCGTCAGCATCCGGACAACCTTTTAAAGATGCCAATCCTGCAACAGCCGGACATGAATCTTCACTATCCATCACTCCGTCACCATCGGTATCAGGGCATCCATTAAACTGAGCCAGACCCGGGATTTGAGGGCAAGCATCATACTTGTCTGGTATTCCGTCTTTATCAGTATCTTTTGGAGCGCCGAAATGAACTTTTAATCCAATTGATGGATTGAAATAATTGTCATTTCCGTCTTTAGTGGTGTTTTTATCGTATGCATCACCAAAATTGAAGCCATAAATAGCCTGAAGGCCAAGACTTGCCACTCTCGAAATCTCATAGTCAAAACCAAGACCTACAGGAACCGAAAAATTTGTAGCATCGACTCCTGCTTCATTTTCATAAACATTATACTTTATCAGTCCAAGCCCGGCTTTTACAAAGGGCCTGAAATTCTTGTCTCCCAAAAATTTATAAGAAACCAATCCGTTCAATCCTTTAACTCCCACATGAAACAGATTTTTGTCAAGTTTATCATCATAAAAACCGGTGTGTCCCCATTTGCTGATAAGTTCCACATCGAAATTAGGATTGATATACCTGCTAATTCCAAATCTCTGAAACAGTCTGAACGGAGCAAAGTCAAACATTTCATTTCCGTAGTCACCGATATACTGAAAACTACCCACCTGATAGCTGAAAGCCCATTTGTAATCGCTGTTTTGTGCAGTTAATGAACTATTGATCAGAAACAAAACTGCAATACTTAAAATAAGAATAATTTTTTTCATGAGTTGATTTTATTATTGGTTGTTAAAATATATTTTCGAGAATACTTGTAAAAGTACATATATGACGAAATAAATTTAAAAAGCCACAAATAAGAAAAAAACTCTATAGTTTGTATTCCGCAGGTACCTCACCTGTCAATGAATTTAGAAAGTTAATAATACTGTCTGTTTCAGCATCAGTAAGATCGAGATTGAGCTGGAGTTTTGCCATTATCTTTACAGCTTGTTTCAGATCAGTGATGCTTCCATCGTGGAAATATGGCCCTGTTTTTTCAATATTTCTCAGTGATGGAGCCTTAAATACATAAAGGTCAGCTTCGTTTTTTGTAACTTCTATTCTGCCCTTATCTATTTTTTTACTCTTGGTATAATCCCAGTAATTACCAAATAATCCGAATTTCTGATATATATTACCTCCCAGAACATTGCCACTATGACACGTTGTGCATCCTTTATCTATGAACAATTTGAGACCATTTTTCTCATTATCATTGAAAGCTGAATCATCACCTTCCAGATATTTATCAAACCTTGACGGGGTAATCAGTTTCCTTTCAAATGCACCGATAGCTTTTTTTAGGTTGTCATAATTAACAGGATCTTTCTGATCAGGAAATGCTTTTGCAAACAATTCCTTATATTTTTGCTCTTTAACAAGTCTTTCAATTACAACTTTTTCTTCCGGCATTCCCATTTCAACTTTATTAAGAATCGGGCCTCCTGCCTGTGCTTCAACATCAGGTTCCCTGCCATCCCAGAACTGAGCAAAATGAAGTGCAGCGTTTAATGTGGTAGGAGAATTACGTGTTCCGGCTGTACCTTTACCATCTCCGGGGGATGTTGGCAAATTGTCTACACCGTAAGTGTTAAGATTGTGGCATGAATTGCAGCTTTGAGTTTTGTGAAGAGATAAAATATTATCAAAATAAAGGGTTTTACCCAATAATACCTTTTCAGGTGTAACAGGGTTTGTACTGCTTTCTGCTATCAAAGGAAGAGTGCCAAAAATTGTTTTAGCTTTAGTCTGAAGTTCTGTTAAGACAGGAGTAGTATTTTCCGGAACGGTTTTTATATCAGATTTGCAGGCATTCAAAAGAGTGATTGCAACAAAAATCAATAATAAGTTTTTCATTTTTAAAAGTTTTAAGTGAAACAAAATTAATAATCAATTTAAAATAATCCAATAACAAAACAAACAATGTAACTTTGGGTTTAATGTATATCACCATTTTTTAATTATGTATATTGAGTCTAATTTGAGTATTAAAAACAAAGTCACTGAGTTCATTCAAAAAGTTCCTAAGGCAGAACTTCACATCCACCTTGAGGGATCAATAGAGCCTGAAACTCTAATGAGAATTGCAGAAAGAAACAAAATTAATCTTAAGTATAATTCAGTTGAGGAAGTTAAAAAAGCATATAGATTTGACGATCTAAAGGACTTTTTGAATATTTATAATCAGGGCACAAAAATACTCAGGACTGAATTGGATTTTTATGAAATCACACTTGAATATCTGAATAAAGTCTCAACTCAGAGCGTAAAACATGTCGAGATGTTTATTGATTTTCAGACATATGAAAAAAGGGATATAAAACCCGAAATAATATTGAGCGGAATCAAAGCAGCAATTGCGGATGCTAATAAAAAAACAGGCATCACCTGTTATCTTATACTTGCTTTTCTTAGACAGTTGGGAGCAGAGGCAGCCCTTAAGACTTTTATGAATGCTCTTAAATTTAAAGAAGATATTATAGGAATTGGAATAGCTGCAACTGAAATAGGATATCCACCTGAATTATTTGCAGAAGTATTTGAAGCAGCCAGAAATGAAGGATTCAGGACAACTGCACATGCAGGAGAAGAGGGTCCGGCATCATATGTAAAGGGAAGCATTGATATACTCAAAGTTGACAGAATTGATCATGGGAATAAAGCAATGGATGATCTTGAGCTGATTCAGGAACTTATTGACAGACAAATACCTCTTACATTATGTCCGTTATCAAATATTGCCCTTAAGAATGTTGCTAAACTGAAAGATCACACACTGAAGAAAAAACTTGACCTGGGATTGTTGGTGAGTGTGAATTCTGATGATCCTTCATATTTTGGGGGTTATGTGAATGAAAATTATCAGGCAGTTGCAAGTGAATTGCAACTTTCAATATCTGATATCAGAAAACTGGCCGAAAATTCTTTTGTATCATCATTTTTACCTGATATAGAAAAAGAATTTCATTTAAAAACTATAAAAGATCTTTATGAAGAAGTGATAAAATAAGATATCTAAAGGATACTTCATAATAAGAATAATAAATAGATATAGTTTTATGTTTTTCTAAGTATAAAACTTAATACAGGAGAAATAATTGAATGAATGTTAAAGAATAAATAAAAATAAAAGCAATGAAGAAAAGTATATGGATAATGCTTATAGTAATGGGAGTGATTATCATTGATCAGGTATTAAAAATATATATTAAAACCCATATGGGATACGGAGAAGGATTCAAAATACTGGGTTTTAACTGGGCCAGAATATATTTTGTTGAAAATGAGGGGATGGCCTATGGTATGAAAATCGGAGGCCAGTACGGCAAACTTATTTTAAGCCTGTTCAGGATTGTAATGGTTGGATTTCTGGGTGTTTTGATCTACAGGTTTATCAGGTCAGGTGAAAAAATGAGCCTCCTCATAAGTTTTTCTTTAATTATGGCAGGTGCGTTAGGCAATATAATAGATAGTGCATTTTATGGCCTGATTTTTTCTGAAACTCCAGAATTTCATGGTGAAATAGCAAGATTGGTTCCATTCGGAGAAGGTTATTCCAGTTTTCTTCATGGCAAGGTTGTGGATATGTTTTATTTTCCTATGATAAACACCTATTTGCCTGAATGGGTTCCAATATGGGGGGGTGAGCGATTTGTTTTTTTTCAGCCTGTCTTCAATGTTGCTGATTCATCTATAACTATTGGGGTGGTATCTTTGCTTTTATTTAACAGGAAATTCTTTACTGCATCCAAAAAGGATGAGAAGAAAGAAGAAAATACCGGGATTAATTAGCCAAAATTGATTTCATAGAAAAAAACACAGGGAATGTTATATTTTTGGCTAAATTTATATAAAAGTAAAAAAAAGAGAGTCTTGCAAAGACTCTCTTTTTTATTTTTTAAGTAAAAGAACTATTTTTTTCCTAAAAATCCCTTTAGGACCGCATCCAATCCCATCTGTCCCAGATCATCCATAACATTTCCGTCACCATCCTTATCAAGGAAAGATGTAAGAAGACCTCCAAGCATACTGTCCTTTTTTGCAGGTTCTACTGTCTGAGTTAGAACATCCTGCAATCCGTTTTCGTCAAGATTATTATCTTTTTTCATTTTTCCAAGCATTCCCATAGCTATTGGGGCTAATTTTGCGAGTAATCCTGCACTTGAAGTTTTATCAATTCCTGCCATTGAAGCAACCTGATCAAATATTAAATCCTGTTTGTCTCCAAGTAAGTGCCCTAAAATACCAGCTCCGTCTGTAGTTTTTGTATTGGAAACCTGTGTATTGCCTGTGAAATATCCCATTACATCATCAAGTATACTGCCATCATGATCCCTGTCTAAAACGCTGCTTAGAATACTAGCTCCACCGCTTTGGGAAGCATTTTTCTGAAGAGCTCCCATCAATACTGAGAATGCACCGGTAGCAGCATTTTCAGCTTTTTCAGGTTCATTTATACCAACCTGTGAACCTAACTGCTCCAAGAGGCCACCTCCCATCTGTTCCTTGAATAAATCCAATAAATTTGTCATTTTTGATTATTTTAACTGTGATGTGAAAAATTTTATACGAATATAATGATTTTAATAATCAATAAGTTCAATATGAGCTAAAATATTTTTTTAAAAATTGGCATTATTTTTGATAGCAATATGTATATTGTTGAAATTTAATAAATTAATGTGAAATGAAGAAATTTTTTGTAATAATTGGAGTTGTGGTGATTTCCACATTAAATGCCCAGGATTTTGTAAAGTATTATATTGATAAATACAAGGATATTTCAATTGAAGAAATGAACAAGACAGGAATACCCGCCAGTATAACTCTTGCGCAGGGAATGCTTGAATCAAACTGGGGGAGAAGTGAATTATCAATAAAGGCAAATAATCATTTCGGAATAAAGTGCGGAAATAACTGGACAGGTAACACAATGCACTGGGCAGATGACGAATATGAAAACAATCAGCTTGTTGAAAGTTGTTTCCGGTCGTATGGCTATGCTGAAGAGTCTTTTTATGATCATTCACAATTTATAACATCTAAATCAAGGTATCAGACTTTATTTTCTTATGATATCACTGATTACCAGTCATGGTCAAAGGGATTGCAGGATGCAGGATATGCTACTGATCCTAATTATTCACAGAAACTGATCCAGATAATTGAAAAATATGGTTTATACGAGTATGATATTAAATATATGCCATTAAGCAGATCTTTAGCCAAAGCGATCAATACTCAGGTCAATGAAAAGAACTACAGCATAACATACATAAACGGAAGTAAAGTTGTAATAGCAAAAAGGGGAGATTCACCTGTCTCTATATCAAAGTCAATTGGAATACTGGCTGAAGATATTTTAAAATATAATGACAATATTAAGAGGAAGTATCAGATTTTTGACGAAGGAGATTTAGTATACCTGGAAAAGAAAAATAAAAAATATAAGGGTAATGAAGATAATTATTTAGCAGAGGAAGGAGAAACCCTTGAAGATGTGTCCCAGAAATTTGGTATAGACCTGAAGTATCTTTCCAAGCTGAATAATATAAGCAAGTCAAGGTCATTGAACAAAGGGCAGTCTATTAAATTAACTGATACAGGAAAATCAGTTGATGATGAAAACTGGGTTGTAAATAATGGTTCAGATTCAAGATTTTTATTTGAAGCTCCTTTGACTCCAAAAAATTGATTAATTTTGCCTTTCAAACATAGTTATAATGAATAAAAAGGCAGTTTTCATCCTGATTTTTGGGTTAATAGTCAATTTTGGCATGAGCCAGAGTTATTATTTTGGTTTGAAGGGAGGTCCCTCAATCGGATATCAAAAATGGGAGACTTTCAATCAAAGTCCTTTGGTCAGTTTTCATGTTTCTACATTCATCGAATCTTACTCTGAAGACAGTCCTTTGAATGCATTATTTGCACAAATTGGATTTCATAACAGGGGCAGTGCTTTGAGAGGAGCAGGTGGTTATTCATGGGATAATGTTTATTATAGATTGCCGACTAAGAATTTTGTATTTAGCAATTTAAGTCTTGCATTGGGAGCAAAGAGAAAACAGGAATTGACAAATAAATTGAAATCGTTTTATTCATTTGGTTTAAGGGGGGAATATACTCTAAAAACTAATCTTGATCTTTACACAGGAGCAAATACTGCTTTTTCGTATTATTATTATCCGGACAATAATTTTGTAAACAAATTTACTTATGGTGCACAGGTAGGTGGTGGTTTGGAGTTTTTGTTTTCAGAGCTAATTGAGGGTTTATTTGAAATCACTATAAATCCTGATCTTTCCAATCAGTATGATCAGCCTGAGATTGGAAGTGTTATTGATCCTTATCATCCTTCCAATACGATTACACTTGAAAGACGGAGAATTAAAAATACAACTGTCGAAGTGACTTTTGGATTAAGATTTCTGAGAAAAATTATATATCTGGATTGATTTTTTCAATGTCAAACACAATTTCGAAGTTGAATAAGTAATTCCCATAAAGTTATTTATAAAACAATATTTTTTCTTTTTATAAAGAAAACACCTACATTTGCGGCATGAAACGAATTTTCTGCACTTTAATATTATTGATAACTTTTTTGCTTTATCAGGTTGAGGCAATTAGTAGTATTTCCCAATCAGCAGGTGCATTTTTTTCATTTCAAAACAAAAGTGAAAATAATCAATTTTTTTTCACTTTAGTTTCCAATAATTTGTTTTGTTTGCCATGGAAATCAGCGGATTCAAAAGGGCAAAAAACCGTATCTGGTTCAGAAGTTCCTTCAAGTTCAGTCATTCATTCCAGAATACCCTGGAATTTAGATAGCCAGTTCATAAAGAATTTTATAACAAAATACATTACTGACTTTTCGAAGGTTATTATTCTTTTGCGGAAGAAGGATATGATCTTTCCTTTTCACAATTTCTGGTAGTTCTTGATAAATGGTTTTTTCTAAAAGCAGATCACCCTGATCTGTTAAGAGTTATTTATTTCAAATTTTATTATTATTTTTAAATTGAATTATTATGGATTTAAGAACAATTATCATAGCAATCGTACTGATTGGCGTATGTATATTACCTTTCGCATTAATTTATATAAATGGACAAAAGAAAAAGAATGCATTATTGGATATTTTGAAAAACATAGCCTTCAAAAATAATGCAACAATTACAAAACATGATCTCTGGAAAGATTCAGGTATCGGAATGGATGAAGGAAAAAAACACTTGTTTTTCTTTTCAAAACACAATGAGGATATAACTGAACTTGAACAAAAACTTGAAGGCATTAAAAAGTGCAGGATAGAAAAAAATGGGAGAACTGTTAAATCAAGTGGTAGCAGTTATTCCGTACTTGATAAGCTTGACCTTGTTTTTGAAAACGAAACCGGTAAAGTTTCGTCATTTCCCTTTTTCAATTCAGCCGTCAATATGCAACTGACAAATGAACTGGAAATTGCCCAGAATTGGGAAAAGTTCATCAATGAGAGACTGGTGAAATGATATAGTGAATAAAATTTGAAGGTGTTTCAGAATGAATTTTGGAAACTGTAAGAAAGAATTCTTTTGAAACACCTTTTTTTAAAATCATCGATATTCATTATTTTTAACTTCAAATAAAACATTAAAGCTACTTTGAAAATTACTTCGTCTTTAATTTTTGAAATTGGATATTAAAATTTTTATTAAAACAAAGACAAGTTTTAAAAAAAAGTTATACTTTTGCGCTTCGATTTAAAAAGCTCATTCAATATGAAATATTTGGATCAATATTCTATTCCTGTAAAAGGGATGAATTTAGGGATACATGAGTATTTTTATGATATTGATAGTGAGTTTTTTAGTCATATTGAAAATTCTCTCATAAGTGAAGGGAAATATGTCGCAAAAGTAAATTGCGAAAAAAAAGAAAACATGTTTGTTTTGGATTTTGAAATTAAAGGTACATATTCAGCTCCGTGCGACAGATGCCTGGTTCAGATAGATGTGCCGAGTGTGATTGATTACAGTGTGTTTGTTAAGGAAGGCATGACCGGAGACGAAATAATCTCCGAAGACCTTGAAGAAGATGTGATCTATATCGATGAAAAAGAAAGCAGATTCAATATATCTGGTCTTTTGTATCAGTTGATAGTATTGTCAATGCCATTATCGAACAGATATGACTGCGAAAATGACCCTGAACCAAAATGCGATTTTGCATTGCTTTCAAAATTTGAAAACGAAGCAGAGGAAAATTCCGAAGGAAATAACAGTAAAAATCCCATCTGGGATTCACTAAGAGATATTATTAAAAACTAAATAAAACAGAAATGGCACATCCTAAGAGTAGAGTTTCCAAGCAGAGAAAAAGAAAAAGGAGAACTCATAAAAAAGTACAGCCACAGCAAATTCATATTTGCAAAGTGACAAATGAACCGCATTTGTACCATCATGCATATTATCACAACGGAGATTTATATTACAGAGGCATGAAGGTAATTGAAGATCAGAGTCTGAAAGAGATTTAATAAAAAGCAATTACGGTAAATTTTTAATGTTATTGTATTTGAATTAAGTATTAATAGCATTACTTATTTTAATAAGTTGAAATATATCAGCCCTGCATTCTGTAATTATGAAGCAGGGCTTTTGTATATAAATTCAAATAGTTAATCCTTATTCTTAAATTATTTGATGGAAAAATATCTTAATATTACTTATAAAATAAAAGAAATAAAAAATGAAAAAAATTATCAACACTTCCAATGCTCCTGCACCGGTTGGTCCATACAACCAGTCTGTACTTACAGGAACGACTCTTTATATATCAGGTCAGATACCGATAAATCCAGCCACAGGAGAAATTGTTTCAGATACGATCGAAAATGAAACCGTTCAGGTCCTGGAAAACATAAAGAATATATTAGCAGAAGCGGGTTTGACTATGGCCAATATAGTTAAATGTACTGTTTTTGTTACTGATATGGGAATGTTCAGCAGGATAAATGAAGTATATGCTAAATATTTCCCGGCTGAAAACGCTCCTGCAAGGGAACTGGTTCAGGTTGTGATGCTGCCAAAGAATGTAAATATTGAAATTTCAGCTATAGCTGTTGTTTTTTAAAAGGTAGAAGGGTAAAAGGGTAGCAAGGTAGAAGGGTAGGAAGATGAAAGGTTAAATTACGAATTAGTAATTACGAATTCAACAAAAGGTAAAGCGGCAGTAAGTGAAGAAGTGGCAAAAGTCGAATTAATTGTAATTTTTAACTGCCGACTGTTGACTGCCAACTGCCGACTGGTTTCAAGATAAAATGACAGTGATATAAGCAGTAAGCAATTTTATTTTTTAAATTAATTAAACTTTTGGGTTAAGATGAAAGATGTATTATCGGCTATTCAGCCAACCGGGGAAATGCATTTTGGGAATTATTTCGGGGCAGTACAGAATTGGTGCCTTCTGCAGGAGAAGTATGATTGTGTATATGGTGTAGTAGATTACCATGCCATCACTATGCCCATAAATTATGAAAAACTCAGGAATAATACATGGGAGTTGGTATTCAATCTGTTGGCAGTAGGGGTAAAACCGGAAAATCTGTTCATACAGTCACTGATTCCTGAGCATACAGAACTGGCATGGATACTGAGTTGTTTTACGTCATACGGCCAACTTACAAGGATGACGCAGTTCAAGGATAAAAGCAATAAAAGCAAGGAAGAGACAAGTGATTCGTTTATTTCTGCCGGTTTGCTAAGTTACCCGATACTTCAGGCTGCAGACATACTTATTTACAGACCAAAATTTGTTCCGATAGGAAAAGATCAGGAACAACACCTTGAACTGACAAGAAACATTGCCCTTAAATTCAACAATTCAGTCGGAAAGGAATATTTCAGACTTCCTGAAATACTGTTTACTGAAACACCTAAAATAAAATCCACAGCAAACCCTGAAATCAAAATGAGTAAAAGTGCCGGTGAAAAACATTATATCAGCGTTTTTGCCGATGAGAACATCATCAGAAAGCAGGTAAGATCAGCAGTAACAGATGCGGGAGAAGTAGCTGAAGGGAAAATGAGTCCCGGAGTGGAAAACCTTTTTGAAATAATAAAGGCATGCGGTAAAAGTGAAGATTATAGTAACCTGATGAGCGATTATAATTCAGGTAATCTTAAGTATGTTGCCCTTAAGGAAAGTGTGGCAAATGCACTTGTAGAATTATCAAATCAATTTAAACAAAAAAAGCAGGAATTACTTTTGAACAAAAAGGAAGTAAAGGAGATCATAAAACAATCATCTTCAGAGATCAGAAAGATTGCACAGCAGACCGTCAGGGATGTCAAAGAACTGACCGGATTGCTCAATGTGAAGTAAGTTATTCTAATCCTGGCAAGCCTGTATTTCAAAATATCGTGAGGCTGTTTAAAAAAGCCATTTATTTCATGCAAAGAGCTATTATATAGTAATATAATGGAGAATTGTTTTTGGTTGTCAGTTTAACAGTTGTCAGTTTAACAGTTGTCAGTTTTTCAACTTCAAACCTTGTAATCTTGTCACATTTCCACCTTGAAAATAATTGACCATTAACAATTGGCCATTGACAATTATTTCGTAATTCGTAATTGATCATTCGTAATTGAATTCGCATTCACAAAGAAAATCCCCTGCTTCGCAAAGTTTTTCCCCTGCTTCGTAAAGTTGTTGAAAATCGTATTGTGAAAAGAATTATTTTTACAGTCTGAAATTAGCTTTCATAGATAATTAAGATGATCTTATGAACTTTGTCTGAGCCTTATAGATTTGATGAAATTTATAAGGCTTTTGTTTTTTAATTGCAATATATGATATTTAAAAAGCCTCTCAATAGGCATTTTTAGAGTGATTTGGCTGTTTCGCTAAGAAAAAATACCTGTTCACAAAGAAAAAACGCTGTTTCACAAAAAAATCGATTTTTTGCCTGAATTTTGATTTCGTTTTTTTTCAAATATTAGGTATTAAATTATTTGGAAATTACAGATTTCATTTTTATCTTTGGCTGTACTATTATCATTACCAATGAACAAAGACCAACTTTCGATTCTGATCATTGAAGATGAACTGATCATTGCTGAAAACCTTAAAGAAAACCTCATGGAAATGGGCTATCAGAATTTTGATATTGCCCCTGACAGCACTTCTGCGATAAAATTTTTCCAGGATAAAAGACATGACCTTTGCCTTGTGGACATTACACTCAAGCACAGTGAACTGGACGGAATAGAGACTGTTAAAAAGATCAATAAAATTGAGCGTGTGCCGGTAGTATATTTAACCTCTGCATCCGATCCTGAAATCCTCGATAAGGCAAAAAGAACCCAGCCTGCTGCTTACCTGGTAAAACCTGCAGGAAAGAACCAGATAGATATAACTATCGACCTGGCATTGAGTAATTTTTATCACACAAAGGAAAATGGTGTTTCGAATTCCTGTCCCCTGTTTTCTGCTAAGGGATTTATTTTCCTGAAAACGAATAAGAAATATGAAAAATATTTTTTCAAAGATATAAGATACTTCAAAGCCGACAGTGCCTACACAGAGATATTTCTGGACATGAAAAATGTGAAGGTTTCCGTGAATCTGAATAAATTGCTTGAGATAGTCAATACCAAGGAATTTATCCGCTGCCACCGGTCCTATGCCGTAAATCTCCACCATATCCAGTCATTCGATCAGGACAATCTGTATGTAACATTCTCTAAATACATTGAAAATATCCCTATAGGTATGCATTTTAAGGAGGAAGTGTTAAATTATTTGCCGAAGATTTAAGAAAATAATAAAATTATTTCTCATGAAAGTTATAAGACTTTTTGTTCTGACATTTATTACTTTTTATTCATTTTTTCCAGATGTAATTTGTCAGAAAATAGATTCATCAACCCTAAAGAAATATGATATTATTTTTAAAAGAATTGTAAAACCAGAAAAAAAGGGAGACTATTATAAAAGTATTGATTTATTACAGGAAGAATACAAATTGAATGATGACATAGGTATTAGAGCTTTAATTTTAAGAGAAATTGGAAGAGAATTTACGAATGCAGGACAAATTGATTCATCAGAAATTTACTATAATAAATCACTAAATCTATTTAAAAAGTATAATTTAAATGAATATGAGCTACAAAAAACAATTTTTTCATTGGGTGTATTAGCACAAAAAAGATTCAAATACGATTTAGCAATGAAATATTATATAAAGTCTTATAATTATTTTCAAGAAAAAGATAAAAAGATCACTATAACTATTTGCAATAATATAGCTCAAAATTTACTTGATTTAGGCGATTTTGAAAACGCGCTGACATATTTAAAGAAATCAGAAGGCTATGCATTACTGTTAGATGATGTTAATGGGCTTGTAGTAATAAATAATAGTTTGGCTAATTTGGAATATTTAAAATCACGTAAAACTGAATTTGATAAAAGTATTTATTATTCTAAAATTGCCCTTGAATATGCATTGAAATCAAATAAACAAAGATATATAATGACTTCAAAGCTGAATTTGGGAGCATATTTGAGGATGAATAATGAATTAAATGAGGCAAAAAAAATTTTAAATGAAGTTGAGAAAGAATATTTTAAAAATAATATAAAAGATAATGCTTTGTATTCAAATTTAATAAAAATTCATGTAGCATTTAATGAAATTGACTCTGTAAAATACTATTTCAATTTCTTAGATTTCAAAAAATTGAGTGAAGACGAATTAGAATTTTTTAATAATTTAAAAGAAAGTATAATATCGGATCCAAGTTTGAAATTGTTTTTAGAAATTGAAAAAGTAAAAAAATGGCAAGATTCAATCAAAATAAATAAGATGTCAAGTCAAGCATTGGAATTAGAAAGGAAATTTAAACTAAGTCAAAAACAAATTGAAATTGAAAATTTAAAGAATAAATTCTTGGATGATCAAATTAGATTGAAAAACATTTCAATTGAAAATCTTGCAAAGGAAAAACAAAATATTGAATTACTAAATCAGAAAAAATTAGACCAAATATCCTTAAATGAAACTAATCTTTTAAACAAGCAAAAAGAAGCCGAAAACCAAACCCTCAAAACTGAACAATCTCTCCAAAAAACCCAAATCTCATCCCAAAATAAAATGCTGATAGGAGGTGGAATAGGACTTGGAATTATTTCCCTGTTGTCCCTATTGCTCTACAGGCAAAGCCATAAGCGAAAATTGAAGAACGAAACACTTAGTCAGCAAAAGGACAAAATCCAGCTTCTCAACCGCGAACTAAACCACAGGGTAAAAAACAATCTCGCATTTATGACCTCACTGCTTGAAATGCAGGGCAGAAGAACAGAATCTGCTGAAACAAAACAGGCACTTATAGAAAGTGAAAGCAGACTGAAGGCACTTGCTTTGGTTCACAGCCAGTTGTTCAGAAGTGATACCGATACAGAGGTAAACCTCAAAAATTACCTCGAAGAGATAAAAGAGCATCTTTTGGGTATTTTTTCAATACCGGATAAAGAACTGAACATAGGGACCGATTTCTGCGATTACACGATAAATGCCGAGGATGCCATGCGACTCGGTCTGATAGTAAACGAATTGGTGACCAACAGCGTGAAACATGCTTTCACAGACATAGAAAATCCTCAGATCACTATCGGAACAAATATAAATTCCGAAGGAAAACTTACACTAAAGTACAGCGACAACGGACCCGGAATCTCAAAAACTATGGGTGATAATATCAAAGAAACATCGCTCGGGATCAAACTCATAGACCTGCTGAGAAAGCAGCTGGGAGACAGGTATGTGGTGGTCGTATGAGAATTGAAAATGGAGAATTGAAAATGGAAAATTCAGGTAGACTGGTTGTATGGTTGAAGGGTAGGAAGGTTAATTGAAAATGGAAAATGCAGAATTGAAAATTTTAACAGTTGTCGGTTAAATATTGAAAAAAATAAAAGAAGTTGTTATGAAGAAAATTTGTTTGGTAATGTCACTTTTGTATTTGTCATCAACTTTTTTATTTTCACAAAAAGATGTTTCACTTCAACAGCAAGCGCATATTTACATACATGATGCTTTTGAAATCAGAAATAGCAATCTGGATTCTTCTTTTATTCTAGTAAAGAAAGGGGACCAACTCATCAGGAAACACAATATTGATAAAGAACGTGGTTATTATTTTCATATTTTAGGAGTATTGCAACGCCTCTCAGGGAAAGCTGAATTGGCTGATTCGCTATTGCAGGTATCAATTTCTTATTATAAAAAATACAATGATCAGCGAGGTATTTCAATTAGTTATCAGGAATTGGGAAATCTTTATATTCAAACCGGTGACCTGGATAAGGCAAATGATTATTATAACAGGTCTCTTCTGATAAAAAAGAAAATAAATGACACCATTGGAATACCCTTATTACACAACGGACTTGGTATTGTTGCCGATTATAAAGGTGATTATCTCAAAGCAGTTGACCTGTATTTCAAGGCAATTGAAGGCTTTCTGCATAATAAAGACTATGTAAATCTCTCCGATGCTTACAATAATATATCTATAATTCACTACAATCTGGGCAATTTAACAGAAGCTATTGATTATCAGTATAAAGCAATAGATTTGAACAAAAGGCTTAAGAATAAATACAGTGAAAGCATGAATTATGTTTGTATTTCATCATTTTTACTTGAAAAAGGAGACAGGCCTGAAGCTAAAAAATATGCTGAGGATGCATTGCAGATAACAAAATCAATGAAGAATCATTTCGGGACATTATATGCACTGGCAGCTTTAGGTGATGTGGAGGCTAAAACAGGGAAATTTGAAAATGCTTTAATGCATTACAATAAATTCATGGAATTATTTGATGCCGACGACCCATATATGAAAGCCCAGGTTAATGAAAAGATAGGAAATATTTATCTTGCGAAAAGAAAATACAAAGAGGCAATTGAGAAATTTGTTGAAGCGGAAAAAGTATATAACCTAACCGGTAATTCAAAAGAATTGAGAGATATCAACAGGGAACTCTCATTGGCTTATAAAGGACTAAATAAAATCGATAAAGCATTTTATTATCTTGAGAGATCAAATATTTACCAGGATTCTGTATTCAATCAAAATAAGGTAAGGGATATGATGCAGATGGAAGCAAAATTCCAAAACAAGCAAAAAGAAGCCGAAAACCAAACCCTCAAAGCTAAACAAACCCTCCAAAAAGCCCAAATCTCATCCCAAAATAAAATGCTGCTGGGAGGTGGAATAGGACTTGGAATTATTTCCCTGTTGTCCCTATTGCTCTACAGGCAAAGCCATAAGCGAAAATTGATGAACGAAACACTTAGTCAGCAAAAGGACAAAATCCAGCTTCTCAACCGCGAACTCAATCACAGGGTAAAAAACAATCTGGCATTCATGACCTCACTGCTCGAAATGCAGGGCAGAAGAACAGAATCTGCTGAAACAAAACAGGCACTGATAGAAAGTGAAAGCAGACTGAAAGCACTTGCACTGGTGCACAGTCAGTTGTTCAGGAGTGATACCGATACCGAGGTGAATTTAAAGAATTATCTTGAAGAGATCAAAGAGCACTTGCTTGGAATCTTCTCCATACCTGATAAAGAATTGAATATCGTGACAGAGTTTTGTGATTACACAATAAATGCCGAAGATGCCATGAGACTCGGTCTGATAGTCAATGAACTGATAACCAACAGTGTGAAACATGCATTCACAGACATAGAAAATCCTAAGATCACTATCAGGACAAATATAAATTCCGAAGGAAAACTTACACTAAATTACAGCGACAACGGTCCCGGAATCTCAAAAACTATGGGTGATAATATCAAAGAAACATCGCTCGGGATCAAACTCATAGACCTGCTGAGAAAGCAATTGGGAGACAGGTATGTGGTGGTCGTATAACAATTGAAAATTGAGAATTGACAATTGAAAATGGAGAATTATGGTAGAATGGTTGGAGGGTAGGAAGGTTAATTGTAAGTGGTTTAAACTCCTCTGTAAAAGAGTTGGTTTCCCCTTCAGGGGTCAGGGGCAGCAGTGGAAACAATTGAAAATGGAGAATTGAAAATGGAAAATTTTAAACTGTTGTCAGTTGTCGGTTTAACAGTTGTCAGTTTTTATATTTAAAAAAATTCTAACTATTGACTGCTGACAGATGACTGCCAGTCGGTTATTCGGTTATCGGTTCATCAGTGAAAATCAGTGTGATGCGTCCTGATACTATCGGGATCAATGTCCTGAATGCTGGAATTGTAAAAGGCAAAAAGCAAAAATCATTACAAAATCATATGAATAATTCATCGAACTTAGGTTAATAAGGTTAAGACAAATAATATAAGATATTAATCAAATATTAAGACAGGTTTTATTCGGTTATTAGCTTTATAGAAAGCTGGAAAGACGTACTTGCCAAATTATAAATTGTTAAAAAAAGTGTGTGAAAATGTAAAATGTATGCCTTCGGAGTGGGAATCATATATTTATTAAATATATTTAGAAAAAAAAGTAATAAAAATGTACATTTATTTATATACTTAATATATTTTTGTATTATAAAAATACCACTTCACTAAATGATCATATAAAAATACCCCGCAAATCTCGGAAGGATATGCGGGGCGTTTACGAAAAAAATCACAGATTAAAACTTCATGGAGTAGATTTGATTGTACAAGTCAGAATCTGCTCCATATTTTGAAGAAATATGTTGCTTAATTCTGTTAGTACGATCTTTCAACTCCCTGTACTTAGCCAATCTTTCCTTCTTAATAGATATCAATTGTGATTTCTTTGTCGCAATTGCATTATTAATAGAATTGATTGCTGCAAGTTTAGCATTCAAACTCTCAAGTTTGAATTTTTCAGGGCCGGGACTATAATTCTGAAATCCCGAAATTATCGTTACGTAATCCGTAAAATTCTTAGTCATTGCTGCATAAGATTTTTCGGAATTTCTTCTCGGCTTCTTCTCTTCAGAAGTTGCCTCATCGCTTGTAGGTACAGATACCGTTGTGGAGTTTATCATCCTCCCCCAAATAGTATCCAGCAGTTTGAATTCAATCGATTCATGTCCGTATTGCCATGCTGCTGCATATTTCAATCCGGAAAACAAACGGGTGATCGAATCCGGCCCCTTGTAAAAAGGGACTTTCTCTCGGCAACCAAAGACCTGTACTCATCCATAAGCTGAGTTTCGGTATTATTGGTATCTACCAGTGCATCGAGGAAATTTTGAAAATATTCAAGGCTTTCCTCTTGCCTTGGAGGATTGAAACCCTCAAGTTCCCTGAGGATCGCTAATACGTCCTGGCCCCTCCTGAGCCGGGATGCAAATGAAAGTGCAATCATACAAAATCATTTAAAGATTAAAAAAAACGTTACAAACACAAATGCCAAAATTAATATTGACATTAGAACTTTCATCGTTGTCTACCTCAAGCTTCATAAGCCATCTTTCGATCATTTTTTTATTAATTTGATTTGTTAAGGTTCCCATTAGAATGATCCTTCTGATTGCAAAAACATTTATTTTATAGGATCAATTAAGGCTTCAAAGATTTCAATCCTGAATTCTAAACTGATCAATCCATATACAATTTATTCGCATTCGAAGAGTAAAAATCCCTCGTAAGCGAAATAACTTACTATCTCCTTCCAATAATTTCAAATATATCCTTTTTTACTTTCCAATACAATTTAAAGTAGGGTTAAATCAAACACAAGTCCACCGGCACCTGCAAATGAATCTATTGTTTTGATGTTCCCCCAGGCTGTTGTTAGCTTTGCCTTTGTTGGTGTTTTCACCAACAAAAAAATCCTGTTGGTGAAACAGTGGCCAAATACCATAAAATCAGCATTTGAAAAACCTCCTGTACCAGCAAATTAGTCTATTGCTAAGTTGTAAACTTTGCAATAGAAAACTTAATATCGCAAACTTTCAATTAAACTAAGCTGTAGAAAACTTAAAATCTTAAACTTTGAATAAAGTTATGCTACAGTAAATCTAATATCACGAACTTTTAAAAAATGCAAGCTATAGAAAGTTTAATATCGCGAACTTCACAAAAAAAGTAAGCTATAATAAATTAAATATCGCAAACATTTATTCAAAACAAACGATAGTAAAAAAATACAGCTGACAAAAATATTAGCTTTACCATAATACAATTACTATGTTCGATTTATTTGCTGAATAAGTACAGTCAAAAAGAATATGTTAAAAGCCTGTCATACTTTTATGCAGACAAAAACCATCAATCCTAAATTTACAATCTTAATGTTATTCTGAAAATTATCTTAGCCTTATAACTCAATCCTGAGCCTGGCATGTTTCCACATTGTGGAAGGTTGGTCAATAATTTTTTAGATATTACAATCATTCGATCATAAATTATTCAAGGATTAATATTGCAAAAATACATATAAATTTTTATGATGTGAAAAATTGAAAAAATTTTTTTTAATTATTTTTCTTGCTAAAAATATATTTTACACAGCAAAATAATTTAACATTTTTTTTAATATAATTTCTTTTAAGACCTACCTGAGAGTTGATATCAGACAGATGTTATAATTTCTATAAAAAGCTTTGGCTTCCCTTTCAGAGGTCAGGGGCAGCAGTGGAAAAAATTGAAAATTGAAAATTGAAAATTGAGAATGGAGAATTGATGTCAGTTGTCGTTTTTTCTGTTGTCAGTTGTCTGTTAGACTGTTGTCGGTTATCGGTTTTTAAACCTCAAACCTTATAATCTTGTCACTTTTCCACCTTAAAAATAATTAACCATTGACAATTAACAATTAACAATTAACCATTATATTAACCGTGTTACGCTGTTACCTTCCTACCTTCCTATCTTCCAACCCAATTCGTAATTCTACCCTTGATCGTCGAAGGTACTATCTTAAAAACCAAATAAAATTTAATATTTTAGCAAGAGGTCAGGAGACCTTTACTAAGGTGTAACCCCTGATAAAGGTGTCCTCACCTCTTATCGGGTATTTAATTTTATTGTGCAATTTGTTATACATACCAATTAAAATTAACTTTTTGTGATAAAGTCTTATATTTGTGCGTGGTAAAGTTTACAACCTGCATCAGTGAATATCGGCTTTGTATCACAATCACTAATGACTTCCATATATGCGTGAGCAACAATACATACTTAATCCCCGCAAGGCACTCAATAAGGCCTTTCTTAAAGTAAAGCCCAACAGGACCGATATAGAAAAATTCAAGGACAACCTTACTCATCTACTTGACAGTATAGACGATGATGAATCAGAGGAATTCCACAAAAACCTCGTTATCGATTTTCTCAAAAAAACATGGTATGATCCAGGCCATTTCATCAATACCAAGGGAAGAAACGACCTGGTGATCCACAATGGTGACAAAGCTGCAAGTACAGTAGGAGTCATCATCGAAGCAAAAAAGCCGGTCAATAAGGCAGAAATGCTCAGAGTATCTGCACAGGACGATACATCTGAACAAATACTCTCCAAACTCAATGTAAAAGCCTTGCAGGAATTGTTGCTGTATTACCTCAGGGAGAGGATCACTCACAGGAATATTGAAGTTAAATACCTCATAGCCACAAATATTTATGAGTGGTTTATATTCGATGCCACACTTTTCGACCGGCTGTTTGCACAAAATAAAAATCTCGTCAGGCAGTTTACTGACTTTGAAAGTGCAAGACTGGCAGACACCAGAACAGATTTTTTCTATAAAAATATCGCAGGGCCTTTTATTGCTGGCATCAGGCAGCACATAGGCTACACATATTTCGATATCAGGGAGTATGAAAAACCTCTTCGCAATGCCGACAGGAAGGACGACAACAAACTCATTGCCCTTTACAAATTGCTTTCTCCTGAGCATCTGCTGAAATTGCCATTTGCCAATGACAGCAACAGCCTCGACAAACGATTCTATGGAGAGCTGCTCCATATCATCGGATTGACTGAAACTAAGGAGAAAGGCAGGAAATTAATCGAACGAAACAAGGATGGAGAACGAAACGACGGTTCTCTGCTGGAAAGTGCCATAATCCAGCTCGACAGCCTCGACAAAATACCGAGGCTTGATAATCCCGGCCACTTCGGTACTGATCACCGCGAAAGGCTTTTCAATATAGGCCTGGAATTGTGTATCACATGGATTAACCGCGTACTTTTCCTTAAACTTCTGGAAGCTCAACTGATAAGCTACCGCAAGGGTGATAAGTCATATCAATTTCTCAATTTAAGCAAAATAAAGGATTACGATGACCTCAACAGTTTGTTCTTCGAGGTGCTGGCTCGCAGGCATGATGAAAGAAACGGTGATATGAAAAGGGCTTTTGCCAATGTCCCATACCTCAACAGTTCACTTTTTGAGCCTACAGATATTGAGCATTCTACATTATTTATCAGTCAGTTGCGCGATGACAAAACTATGCCTTACTATGCTCAGTCAGTGCTCAAAGATGAGAAAGGCAGGAGGCTGACAGGCAGGATCAGGACTCTGGATTACCTGTTTGCATTTCTGGATGCCTATGATTTTTCCAGCGAAGGTAGCGAAGAGATACAGGAAGAAAACAAGACCCTGATAAATGCCTCGGTGCTCGGACTGATATTTGAGAAAATAAACGGCTACAAGGATGGATCGTTCTTCACTCCGGGTTTTATCACTATGTATATGTGCCGGGAGACAATACGCAGGGCAGTGGTTCAGAAATTCAACGAACACAAGGGTTGGAACTGCAATGACCTGACAGAAATATACAACAGGATAGATGATATAAATGAAGCAAATGACATAGTAAACAGCCTGAAGATCTGTGATACGGCAGTTGGATCCGGCCATTTTCTTGTTTCAGCATTAAATGAAATTATAGCCATCAAAAGCGATTTGAAAATACTTCAGGACAGATCAGGCAAAAGACTCAAGGAATATCATTTTGAAGTAGCCAATGATGAACTTATCATCACCGATGAGGATGGGGAACTGTATGAATATAATCCTACCAATAAGGAGAGCCAGCGCATACAGGAGGCACTATTCCACGAAAAACAGACTATCATCGAGAATTGTCTGTTCGGAGTGGACATCAATCCCAATTCGGTCAAGATATGCAGGCTCAGGCTGTGGATAGAACTGCTGAAAAACGCTTACTATAAAAATGAGACAGAACTCGAGACCCTGCCCAATATCGACATCAATATTAAATGTGGCAATTCACTTATAAGCCGTTTCCAGCTCAATGCTGATCTGAGTAAGTCACTAAAAAGCAAAAACTACACAATAGACAGCTACAGGGTGGCAGTGGATTCCTACAGGAATGCTCACAACAAGGAGCAAAAAAGGAGCATGGAGCGGCTGATAGCAGAGATAAAATCGGATTTTCGGAGTGAAATATCGAGAAATGACCCGATGATGGAAAAATACCGCAAACTGTCGGGAGAACTGATGATGCTAACCAGCCAGCCTAAGTTATTTGAACAAACCGAAAAGGAAAAAAGCGACTGGGATAATAAGGTGAAGAAGCTTGGTATTGAATTGAGTAAAATAGAAGCAGAAATAGAAGAGATCAAAAACAACAGGATATACGAAAATGCATTCGAATGGAGATTTGAATTTCCAGAGGTGCTCGATGGAGAAGGAAATTTCATAGGGTTTGATGTTGTGATCGGTAATCCACCCTATATTCAACTGCAATCCATCAAAGAGATATCTGAGCAATTGAAGAGATTTGAATATCAGACCTTCGAAAAGACAGGAGATATTTATTCACTGTTTTATGAAAAGGGAAATACCATACTGAAGGATCAGGGATATTTAGCATATATCAGTTCAAATAAATGGATGCGTGCCGGTTATGGAAGATCTACACGAAATTATTTCTTAACACATACTCAGCCTCAATTGCTAATCGATCTGGGCAGTGGTGTATTTGAGGAAGCAACAGTGGATTCAAATATTTTAATTTTCAAAAAACAGGAATACCGCAAACCTTTTGCAGCTCTTGATGTCAGCAAGGAGAAAAATATTCATGATCTTGATGCTTTCGAAGCAAAGATGCTTAGCATAAGTCCTGAAAAAGATGAAGGCTGGACAATCTCAAATGATCTGGAGCAAAGCATCAAAGCCAAAATAGAACGAACAGGCAAACCACTCAAAGAATGGGACATTAGTATTTACAGGGGTATTTTGACCGGATACAACGAAGCCTTTATACTCGATGGCAAGACAAAGGATGAATTGATAGCCCAGGATTCCCGTAGTTCAGAGATAATCAAACCCATACTGCGCGGCAGGGATATAAAAAGATATAAAGCCGAGTTCGCAGATTTGTGGTTGATAGGAACTTTCCCTGCATTAAAAATCGAGATTGATGATTATCCTGCTGTAAAGGCATATTTACATAGTTTTGGGAAAAGGCTTTATCAGACAGGTGAAGAATATATTGATGAAAATGGACAAACATTAAAAACCAGAAAGAAAACTGGAAATAAGTGGTTCGAAACTCAGGATCAGATAGGTTATTATCATGAATTTGAAAAGGAAAAGATAGTTTATCCAAATATGACATTATTCTTGCCTTTTATTTATGATGATAAGTCAATATTTACAAATCAGAAATGTTTTATATTGACATCAAACACTGTAAGTTTAAAATTTTTAGTTGGATTTTTCAATTCGAAAATTTCTCATCGATGGATACGTCAAAATTGTCCAGAATTGCAGGGAGGAACAAGAGAACTAAGCAAAATATTTTTTGAAAATATTCCAATTCCACCTCTTTCAGATGAAGATCAAAAGCCTTTCATCACATTAGTTGATGAGTTATTGATCAGGAAGGAAAATGGTGAAGACACAGCCGGCCTTGAAGCCGAGATCGACCGCATGGTTTATGAGTTGTATGGATTGACGGAGGAGGAAATAGATATAATTGAAAATTGAAAATTGAAAATGGAGAATTGTTTTCGGTTGTCGGTTTTTCTATTGTCGATTGTTCCCCTTCAAAGCTTGTCAGCTTGTGACCTTTCCACCTTGAAAATAATTGAACATTAACAATTAACCATTAACAATTGACAATTATTTCGTAATTCGTAATTGATCATTCGTAATTTTTTCACACTCCCAAAACCCACATTTCGCACCTAAATCTCTCTGTTTTCACATACTGAAACCATATATTTATAAAATCAACTCAAAACTGAACCACGATTTCAAGTATTTTTACACTATGTTTTTTATTGGGTGAAAGACAATCTATGAAGCAAAACCGGTTTTTTGACCAAATTCAAAAAGAGCAAAAATCTCATTCACAAAGAAAATCACCTGCTTCAGAAAGTTTTTCCCTTGCTTCGTAAAAAAGATGGGAGATGGTGTTCTTATTGTACTTAATTTTACGAGGCAGAAAAGATTTTTAATATTATTTTAAAACCAGAGAACTATGAGAAGATATTGTAAACCAGTTTTTACTTTTTTAATAATCACTTTTTCATATTTTTTATACTCTCAGGCTCCGTTTATCACTACCTGGAAAACTGATAACCCGGGAGTATCATGCAATACATGTATTACAATCCCGACCTATCCAGGGGAAACATACAACTATAGCGTTGACTGGAACAATGATGGTGTGTATGACCAGACCGGCATTACCGGAGATGTGACGCATGACTTTGGCACAACAGGAACTAAAACTATCAGAATTACAGGGACTTTTCCAAGGATTTATTTTTTTGATAGCTATGATGAACCTAATAATAATACCACAGATAATCTTAAGTTATTATCTGTAAACCAATGGGGTACAATTAATTGGTCCAGCTTTGAATTGGCTTTTTATGCATGTAGTAGTATGAATGTTACTGCTTCTGATGTTCCTCTTTTGAATAATGTTACTGATTTGAGTTATATGTTTTGTTATTGCAGCAGTTTTAATGCTAATGTAAATAATTGGGATGTTTCAAATATTTCAAAAATGACAGGTATGTTTGCTGTATCATCTTTCAACCAACCATTATCGAACTGGAATGTTTCAAATGTTACAGATATGAATGGGTTGTTTTCAAACACGCAATTTAATCAGCCTTTAAATAATTGGAATGTTTCAGCTGTAACGAATATGTCATATATGTTTAATGATACACCATTTAACCAAAACATTAATAACTGGAATGTTTCAAATGTAAATAATATGGAGGGGATGTTTGCAAGCAATGATTCTTACAATCAATCTATTTCAAATTGGAATGTGTCAAATGTTTCAAATTTTTCTTCGATGTTTTATTCAGCAGGAAATTTTAACCAACCTATAGGTAATTGGAATGTAGCTAATGTTACTGATATGAGTTATATGTTTTGGGCAAGTCCAAGTTTTAATCAGCCAATTGGAAGTTGGGAAGTATCGAATGTCACATCAATGAGATTTATGTTTAGTAGTGCAATTAATTTTAATCAACCTTTGAGTGACTGGGATGTTTCTTCAGTCACAGATATGACTCATATGTTTTATGGGGCTAAAAAGTTTAATAAGCCAATAGAAAACTGGAATGTCTCAAATGTTACATCCATGGCATGGATGTTCTACGATGCTGATTTATTCAATCAAACCTTGTCAAATTGGAATGTATCAAATGTGATTAATATGTCACAAATGTTTTCTGGTGCCAATTCATTTGATCAAAATTTGGGAAATTGGACATTAACCAATACAGTAGACGTTACTTATATGCTAGTTATTTGTGGAATGTCTTGTAATAATTATAGTTTAACATTGATGGGGTGGGCAAATAATTCATTAACTCCTTCTAATCTTTCTTTAGGAGCAACAGGAAGAGTATATGGTCCAGCAGCCGTTTCTGCCCGAAATTATCTAGTCAATAATAAAGGGTGGACTATATCTGGTGACTCCTACAATAGCAGTTGCGTAGTAACACTTCCTCTTTCGCTTTTAGATTTTAGTGTTCAGAAACAACCAAATAATATTAGCAAAATATCGTGGGAAACACAAAATGAAAATCTTGTTTCCACCTTCTCTATCTACCGCTCACCTGAAGCTATCGATTGGGAGTATATTGGAAAAATAGAAGCAAAAGGTGAAGCTAATGGACCTAATTCTTACAGTTTCATCGACGATCAGCCTCTAAAAGGCACTAACTACTACCGGCTCAGTATGAATGATCTGGATGGCAATTTTGAGTATTCACCTGTCAGGTCGGTGTATTTTGGAGAGGGTGGTGTCGATTTTGAAGTTTATGGTTCAGACAAGGCTATCAGCATAATAAATAATAATCGCAGCAATATCCACTATTTTGTTTATAATTCCATCGGACGTATTGTTGCTGATACCTATGATACCGAAATTCCGGTTCCACAATCAGGGATTTATCTCGTATCAGATGGTATCAGCACTAAAAAGGTCTATATAAGATGACTATAATTGAAGTCAGCACTTCCCAGGGCGTGAGGATCTGTCAAATCGTTTAATACTTTCCTACTGATCCTCACGTTACCTACCTGAAATGAATTTGCAGAGCCGATGTGGCATTGCAAATTTATTTGCAGGAGAAAAAATATAGTCAAATGCAAATGAATTTGCAGAACCGATTTGCAGAGCCGCTTTATAATCGATTTCATTTCAATTCAAGAAAATCATAGAGCTCGTCCCTGTATTTGCTGCCGGTATAGATGACTTTGTTTTCGAGATTTTTTAGTGTGAGTGTCTGGTCGGTATGATTGTATTGTCTTATGAAATGTTTGTTTACTATGGAATACCGGCTTATGCGAATGAAATCGTTGTTTAGCTGTGTTTCTAATTTTGAAAGCGATGAGTTGATGCAGTAATCCCTGTTATAGAGATACAGGTTTGCCTTGTTTTTACCTTTTGAATTCGGATCGGTTTCAATCAATATAAGTTCTGACAACCAGACTATATAGGTCATATTTTCGGATTTAATAGTTATCTTGTCTGCATTGATCTCGTGATCAGGTTTGTCATTAGGATTTTTTCTTATTCTTTCTATGGTTTTGCTAATGATCAGGCTTTCTTTTTCAATCCAGTTTTCCCAGAAGGGTTTTTTCAGGATCATAAGTACATCATCCCTGAATTCGTTTATGGTGCGCTGTGCTAGTTCGAAATCTGCAAACCCGGTGTTAAGGATCACAGCAGGAATTGCGACATTACTTGATTTGAGTAAATTCAGCAGTTGAAATGCATCACCACCTTTCAGTTTTATATCCAGGAAAACTATGTCGGGTTCTTCTTCGGTGATAAGTTGAAATCCTGTCTTTACGGAATCTGCTGCACCGATCAGTTTCATACTCATAGATTCACTTATCGATTCTTCGAGGATATTGCGTATATCTTCTTCATCATCGATGACTATCACACGGAATTTGTTATTTATCATAGCTTAAATTTATTTTCATTTTCTTTTGGTTAAGCATTGAGTATATTACTTTAAATTTTAATTAGCTAATAAGGTTTTCATGATCAGGTTTACTAGATATTACCAAGCTTATTACCTAAACCAAAAAACCAAATTCCCAAAAAACCATATTACCATAATACCAAATCACCACAAAACCAAATCACCACAAAACCATAATATCATACTACCAAATTACCAATTTACTCATTTTCTCGCGAAAAGGTGTTCATAAAGTCTATATTCTTTTTTTCACGCAGAGGCGCAAAGACGCAAAGCGTTAATGTTTTTTATTCCAGACTATAAGAATAATCCTTTGGCACCATTATAGTCACACGGGTTCCGCATCTTTCATTTCCCGGACCTTCCACAAATTCATCTTCATAAATTTGAGTTATTTTGTTTGTATTTGCCTGATTGAAGATCATGTGTAATTTTTTCAACATTTCTATTCCTGATTGTGTACCCTGAGAACCTATGTTGGCAGCTTTTTTTCTACCAACACCATTGTCTTCGATTATGTAGATAATATTATTTTCGTCCTCGTTTATCTGCAATTTCACATAACCTCCGGTTTCATTGTTCCTCAACCCATGTTCAATAGCATTCTCTAAGTGTATCTGTAATTGAAGAATGATGATAGGCACATTTCTGTACTTTTCTATAGATTCATCACCGGGAACAATAACATTAAGTGATTCTTTGAACCTTATCTTTTGTATTTCGAGATAGTTTTTTACAATGCCCAACTCTTCACCCAAGGTATGGAAAGCTTTTCCCTCTTTTGTTGCTCTGAAGATATAGGCAATATTTTCAGATAACCTGCCTATCAATATAACTGTCTCCGGATCCTTGCGGTATTTTGACTGTACCCAGTGGAGGGAATTATTGATAAAATGAGGATTAAAAGTCGAAATTATCGATTGTATCTGTAGCAGGTTTCTTTCATTTCTCAGATTTGAAAATTCCAGGTCTTTCTGCATATCTTTTCTTTTCTGAAGATTACGATTGTAAAGATAACCTCCTATTCCTAAAACGAAAATACCTGATAACAAAGTCCAGAACCAGGGATTTTCACCCAGGGCATAAGGTGATTTGATAGCAATTGACATGGTGTCCATCAGTTGTCCATGTTTGAATGCCTTGATTATTAGATTATAATTGCCGGGTGGCAGGTATTCGGCATTAAATTCTCCTTTCTGATCGTGTTCTTTTGATATCAGAGTATCACTTTTATTTTTAATCAGATAATAGCTAAAAAAAATATTTTTCAACATGGATGGATTTTTTGCCGGGCCGAAACTGATATTCAGGTTCCTGTTGTCAACAGGTATGATCAGCTTATCACCCTGAAATTCAATCTTTTTAGAACCTGCAAAAATATCAAAGACCCTGATCTTGTTTTTAGTAGTGTCGAAACTGAAATTATCCCAGTCTATCATCGACACACCTTCCAGGCTGCCAATCCAAAGCCTCCTCTGGCTATCGAACAATACAGTATTCTGAGCACTGCCTTTTCCTTCAAGATCTTCACCATAGATGAGTTGATAGATCAGCGGATGACCGGTGCCGGAGTAGAAGCTGTTGAGATCGATGAAGCTTACTGATTTCTGACTGCCTGCAACTATGAAATTATCGACTTGTGTCATGAAAGCTACTGTCGATGAGTCCCCATCAGGCAGTTTTATGCTTTGAGCAATGCGAAACGGACTTGACCTACGGATATCAAAAGTGCCCGGAGATCTCAGAAATTTTAATCCTTTTGTTGTACCCAGCCAGAGATTGCCACGATTGTCGGTCTTCATGCTCATCACTCCGAATGACCTTCTGTCAGTTGAATTTACAAGCCAGGTGAAAGCTGTATCTTTTTTCACATCATATACTGCTATGCCCTGGCTGGCTCTTCCGCACCATATCCTGCAATTATTGTCTTCTGCAAAAGTGAGTACATTGTCTAGTTTCAGACCTTTCTTGCTATCGATATAATGAGCTTTGATTTCATTATGGACTATAGTATCTATTACGCCCAAGCCAAATTGATAAGAGCCGAAAGACAGTTTTTTAATGCAATCAATATTGTTTATAAAAAAACCTGTAACTCTGATATTATCTCTGAAGATTTTTAAATTTATAAATACATCATTTTTAATTTTCCAAAATGGATGTGGATTCATTTCAGTGAAAAAGAGGATTTCGCCTGATGTAGTTTTATATGCTCCATGTAGTATATCATAATTTCTTTTATCAAATCTTCTAATGATTTTTTCTTTATCAACTACTGAAAAACCGGAACCATAGCCTCCTATCCAAATTTTGCCTTTATTATCTTCGGCTACGGTCATGGGACTACTCACAATATTGGTTCCTGACTGATAAAACAAAATGTTGCGGTTGAACCTGTATAGTCCTTCAGGGGTAGCACCAAATGCATAAGTGTCATTAATATTATAAATATTAGGACGGGAATTGACATGAATTTTTCTATTGTATAATTTAACTGAATTGTCTGCTTCATAGAAATACCATTGTTTTCCAAAATTGCTTGCAAAACTTATTTCGAATCTGGTGGATTCAACAGTGGATCCATTGCCCACAATTCCTGATTTTTTAAAGAATGAAAATTGAGAAAATGCATTATCGAATTTTTTTTGATATATTTTATTTTCATTACCAGCAATTGAGTAAAATGTGATAAGTGGCATATAATAAATTGAATAAAAACCATTACTCCCTTTTCGATAAAAATATTTAGTATTATTAGAATTTAATTTTTTTATCAGCCTGTTATTCAATTTTCGGTAAAATACAAAATTAAAATTCCTGTCATCCAGATAATATTCATTTCCTTGATAATCCAAGGTCCAAATTGTATCTGACTGGTACGTAGTAAATTCCCGGTTGATTTGGAAAGATGAATTTACTTTGTGAAATTTTCCCCTACTATATACATAACAGTTCCTGTTCATCTGAATATAAACCATATCCTTGAACCTATAATAACAACTTGTTGAAGCAAATTGTACTGAGTCATTGACATATCTTGTAAACCTATAGCCGTCAAAAATATATACATTGCCACTTCCAGCTATGACAAAGAAATTTGTATCAGGCATCATCACAGTACTATGGCAATAGATGTTTTCGAGCCCGTCTTCGAAACCATATTTACGTGCTGTTAAGCATTGAGAGTTCAGCATTGGAATACTGAACCAAAGAGCATTGAATAACAGCACTAAAATAATATGTCGGTAACAGGAATTCATACCGTAAAAATATACAATAAATTCCTATTCTTTCACTAAATTTATGTGAATGCAGTGATTTTTTTTGCGAATGGGGTTTTTCCGTATGTGAAATAAAAATTTGATATTTTAAAAATGGACTTTGAATTGGAATTTTTTTTAATTTAAATTTGGATTACGAATCGAATAAATTATCACCTATTTTTTCACCGTGTAACCTTGTAATCATATTCTAATAATTGGTCATTTAACATTAATAATTTACCATTAACAATTGACAATTAACCATTAAAGATATATGATTTAAGATTCCTGATTTCATTTTACATTTGTATTACGGATCGTATAGATTATCACAGATCTTTTTCGCCCTGTAACCTTTCAACCCTTCCCACCTTTCAACCTTTCAACCCTTCAACCTTTCACCCTTTTTCGTAATTCGTAATTGATCATTTTTTCACCCTGTTACCCTTCAACCTTTCTACCATTTTCGTAATTCGTAATTTCCAATTCGTAATTAGACCCTACCACCTTCCAACCTTCCAACCCTCCTACCATTCTACCCTCCATCCCTTCCACCTTCAAAATTTTTTCACACCCCAATCCCCCATATTTCACACCCCAAAAATGCTGCCTGACACTCCCGGAGACCAATTCCGCAATTTTGTCACTTTTTCGGATCACTTCAATTCTTAACTTCACCATAAAATCTGATGGAGCAGTTTAGTTTTTTTTCGATATTCTGATAAAGATCAGTTTTAGTTAAAATCAGTAAAGTTTAAAAAATGTATTAAATCTCATTCACTAAAAAAATCTCCTGCTTCAGAAAGTTTTTCCCTTGCTTCGTAAAAAAGTTGTGAGAGCGCATTGGAATAATACATAGTTTTACAAAAATATTTATTAAACAATTTAATATCGTAGTTATGAAAAACATTAGTCTATTTATTAAAAGTAAGAATGTAATTTTATTATTAATTTCAATTATAATTTCTTCAAATGTTTATTCTCAAAAAGTTAAGCCTCCTGTAGCAATATATGATTTTACTTATAATGCTGATCTGGCTTATCGGGAATATTTACCCTCTATTAAACAATTTGTAACTTCAGCATTTCAAAAAAGTAATAAGTTTACTATTTTGAATAGATCTAGTAAAGAAGCTTTAATTAAAGAATCTGAATTAACAAAAGGTGCAGATTATTTTTTGAATAAAGCAGTAAAAGATGGTAAAAAAATGGGGGCAAGATATCTTGTAACCGGAGAAGTTGACAGGATTGATTTAGAAAAAACTACTTCTGGTGAAGGTATTGTCACTTATGGTGCTGGATTTTCATTTTTAATTAAAGTGATAGATCCTGAAACTAATGTGTTAATTGCAACTGAACAAATAAGTTCTTCTGTGGGAAGGGGGATGTTCAGTGCATTGAGTGCTGCATCTTCAACACCTGGAGCTGCTGTTGATGCAGCATTGAAAAAAATAGAAGATAAGATAGAAAAATTTATTTATAAAAGTTTTGGAGCAACAGATATAAAAGTAATTGAAATAATAGCCCAAAAAGGAATAAAAATTGAAAAAGTATTAATTTCTGCAGGATCAGGATCCGGATTAAAGAAAGGTACAAAATTGGAGATATTTACTCCTACTGAAACAATAGTGAATGGCAAAAAGGAAACAAGGAAAAAGTATTTGGGAGACATGAAAGTTGAACGCATTGAAGACGAGAATTTCTCAGTTTGTGAAATTGTGAAAGGCGGAGATGTAGTGAAGGAGCATTATGACAAGGGTTTGCCAATAATGGCTAAACAAGAGATAAAGTAAAAGAATATGAAAAATCTATATCTGTTTTTATTTATTATTTTAATTCTCAATTCTTGTGTTTCTTCAAAAAATACCCATAATACTGGAATTGATAATGGTAAAAATTCAAACTATTTAGTGACAGGTTTTAATATCCCGGATGAAATAATCCATATACCTGTGGTAAATAGCGAATTTGATGCAATTAAAGCACTTTTGATGACAGGATTTCCCGGCACCAAACAATCAGATCCGGTAATTCCGGTTGAGAAGCAGAATGATTTTTTAGTTTCAAAGTTTTATAAGGAACTTCAAAATGGTTATTCAAGGTATAGAAATCCCCAATTTGATAAAAACAATTTTATTGCCGTAAATTTAAATCTTCTAAGAAAGGATTTAGAATATAACAAATTTATAAATAATTTTGGCTTATGAGATACATTATATTTATAGCGATTTTTCTGATAAGTTTTGAATCCTTTTCACAGGAAAATTTAACTAATATCCAACCAACAATTATGGTTGTTCCTTTTAAAAAGCAAGATCAGAAATTTATTACAGAAATCGAGAATAACAGAAATTACAGAGTGGCTATTGCTAAAATTGATGAATATTTTCTTTCAAGAAATTTCAGGACAATTGATTTTGTGTCGAAATATCAACTTGTGGTACAAGACAAGATGCTGGCAGAAGGTTCACCTGTTTCAATTGAACAAAATATCGCAATGAATAATAATGCAGATATTATAGTTTATTTTGATATAGCTTACGTCAGGGACAAGGATGATAGGTATGCTGATTTATATTTAAAAGCTGTTGATTCATATACGGCACAGGTTATGTCTTCAGCAGAAAGCAAATCTGAAACAGGCAACTTTGATGATCTTGCACTCTATATAAAAAGTGCTTTGGCAAATTGTGGCGATAATTTTTTAAATACATTACAAGAGCAATTTGAAGATATCAAAAAAAATGGCAGACCAATCAGACTAAATATAGAGATCAGCAGTAAATCAGTCCTGACCATGGATGATATATCTGAAAAGTTGGAAGATGTAATCTATGAACTGTCATATAAAAACTATTTCAATTGTCCGGTTTTAATACCCAAAAGATATAGTTGTGATGATGTCAGAATACCATTATATAAAGATGGAAAAAGATATAATTCAAAACAGTTTGTTAGAGAGTTTAAAGAGAAATTGAGCACTGTAGTAAGTGAAATGAAATCGAATATAGTTGGAAATAACGTTCATTTGACAATCAAGTAAAGCTATAACAATGAAAACAATTTTAAATTTTATACTTCTTTTATTTTTTTCAAATATCATGTTGTCACAGGAAGATTATCAGCTTTCAGATATCCAAAAAGCTGAAGTATTAAGCTATTTGGATTTTTGGGAAATTGAAATGAATCAGAATGAACAGTTTGATGTTGGAATAAATGTAAAAAGTGAACAATTAATTACCGGAATTGATAATATATGGACTATTGAAGCAAATATAGTAGTGTACGCTGTTACTATTGATTCTGCCAAAATAGTAAATGAAAACATTTCAGCAGTGCCAGTTAACCCTTTTCCAGATGGAAATCAAACTTTTATTGGTTTTTTATCTTTTCTGCAGGGTAATAATATGTTGTATAAACCTCAAACTGTTAAAACCGAATCCCAAACGCGTACTAAATTATTCAAAAGGTCAATTTGTATTATTAGAGATTGCAAGGGGAGTGGAAATAGTAAAAGCATGGCAGTAAATTCACTAATTTCGAATATAGATAGTGAGTCAATTATCTATAGTGAATAGTATTAGCTTATTGAGTATTAGTTTTATTTTCAAAATATCAATAATTTTCTACATCTTAATATTAAAGGATGATTTGTCAATATGATCTAAATTTCATTGCATTATCATTAAACTATCCCAACAACTTATATGACCAGAATAGCCATACAATTACTTAAAGGAAATATAGCCATTCGGGATATTGAAGAAATTATTTATTTTCAGGCTGATGAAAATGTATGTTACGTATTTATGAAAGACGGTGAAAAGTTGATTTCAACACTGCCCTTGAATAAATATACGTCAATCCTGGAAAATGATCACCATTTTTTCTCAATAAACCGAAGTCTGCTTTTCAATCTCAGTTATTTATCCGAATTCAATAATGTCGATATGGAAATCAAGATGACAAATGGCGTAGTTCTGTCGGTATCGAGAAGGGGAGCAAAAAAATTGAAGGAAATTTTATCTGATTCGGTACTTTTTCAGAAGAATTCGACAACTTCTGAATGATATGATTTTTATATTGAAGAAAAATATATATCCAAATAAAAGTAAAACAGCCATTAATTCGAAAAGTCAACCAATAAAAATATTGAAATGAATTAGAAAATTTAATAATATATTCTTGGAAGTTGAATTAATTAAATACCTTTGTTAGTTGAATTAGGGTGATTATTAACAACATAGTATTTCAGAATACTAACAACTTATTTTAGAATTTAACAAATAACCAAACCTGTGAATTCTCATCTTTCATGATGTCATGGTTTTGGTTATGGATTTTTTTGATTAACCAAAACTTTGAGACATGAAATGGAAATATTCATTCTATAGCGTTTTCTTCGTAATATATTCATTATTAGCATCAAACAAAGGAGTCTCTCAGATACCTAATGGTACTTGTGATTGTCCTTATCCAATTATTTTTGTACATGGTTGGGGTGGTGATGGGGCAACTTGGTATAACTTTTCCGATCAACTTAAATCAATTTGGGGTGATAATATATCATCTGGAGGAATATTTGAAGCAAACCTTAATGTAATTGAGGATTATACAAAAGTTCGTGGACAAAATAATGAATTTGAAACTGTTAATTATGTTGATGATGATGTGAAACTTCATTATCAAAATCCTTTCAATATAACGTTACAAGATAAATGTATTTATGCCATTAATTTTAACGTACAAAATTATAGTGATGATAGTGATAGTAACCAATCCTCACCATATAAACAAGGTTATGCTTTAGGTAAAATGATAAAAAAAGTTATCCAAGTTACAGGTAAAGAAAAGGTTATTTTGGTAGGACATTCAATGGGTGGTATATGTATAAGAGAATATTTGCAACGAAAAGAAAGTGAAGAACATATTTGGTGGGCATTCCCAAATGAACAAAATACTGGGCATAGAGTGGCACGTGTTCTAACAGTAGGTACTCCGCATTTAGGGTCAAATCTTGGTCAAGGTATAGATAACATAAATGTGGGACTTGATTTACATTCTGAAGCAGTAAGAGATTTGAGAACATATTATACTAAAGGAATACCTCCGCTATATATAGATTATTTAAAAAATCCTTATCTATTTTCGGGTTTTGAAACCAATATAGAACTTTTTGATGGGGGGATATTCTCATTTTACAATTATGATGTAAATTGTGATGGAACTGAAAATAACTTTATTGATGGAATAAATAATAGTCTCAATACATTATTAAATGATATTTATCCAGGATTTGCTTTTGAATGGTTCCCACCAAACTCAAGTTACAGATTTCCTGGCACACAAGATAATCAAACTATTCCCCTTCCTAATGATATCAAATATACTTATTATGTTGGCAATACTAATCACATACCGCTATTAGCATGCAATGTTACTTATGGATCTGGTGGAGATGGTGTAGTGGATGATCAAAATCAATGGCTATATGTCGGAGGAAATGGTAATACTTGTGATTTTCTCGATGGGAATAGCAAACCTAGGCCATTCCTTGAGAGAGATTATTTTTTAGCAGATAGACTGACAAGTGAGAATTTAGTTATACATTCACAAAAGTCACCTAAAGAGATTGATGATTATAATTTTGTAGTTAAAGGAATAGACGAACCCGACTTTCCATATTTTGCTTACGAAATAGAACCTACAAAATGGTATGCCGGAGTTCCACAAATTAGAGCTGATATCGTAGCTGAAAATAGTAATGTAATAATGTATAGTGGAGGGATAACAACAAACGATAGGAAAGTTGATGGAGATTGGTATTACTTTGAACTGGATAAGAATTACGACAATTTAAAAATTCAATTGAAACCTTCAACTGGAATTGAAGCACGTGTGGATTTTTTTAATAGTACTGAAGTTGATCTTTTTTCAAATGATTATTCAAATATTTCATCAAATATAAAAAACAGTGAAGGAATAATTGAAATAAACACTTGTGCTTTAAATTCAGGAAAATACTATATAAGAATTTCGCATAATTTACATTCAACTACACAAGCTTTGACAGCATGGAAAAATCCTTATAAATTTCATGTTTTGCCTCAAGAGCAGAGTTTCGTAAGCTATGAGGTTGATTGTTCAATTGGTAATGAAACTGCATATACAACATTTAAATATAAAGCTGTTACTGGCCACTCTTATTCAGCAACATTATCATATGTCTCGGATCCCACCCAGCAATTACTATTTGAAAATATGGCTGAGGGGCATGAGGTAACTTTTAGTTTTCCAATTGAATTAATGATAGATGATGATGTTTTATTAACAGTCACAGATCTTTTAACGCAATGTTCGACAAATGATATTTTTAAAATTTCTGATTGTGATAATTATGTTGGGGATTGTACAGTTAATGATCTGCATTATGTAGAGAATTCATTAGATTGTGAAGATGGGACATTTGAAATATTTTTTTCTGGGCAATCAGGGCATGAATTTAATATTTATTTAAATAACGAATTTGTTACTAGTACAGTTTCGAATTTAAAAACTAAATTAGATTTTGCTTACATTACACAACCTTCAGTTGTTGTTTCAGTTAAGGAGTTTAAAGATAACATTGAAGTCTGTAGTGAAAGTATAAATGTTGATATTAGCATATGTACAAATGTTGGTAATACAGGTAACAGTTGTGGAATAGATGGTAATGGTATTTATCACTTATTTTGGCCTTTTAATGCTGGAAATAATACTGGGGACTTTGGAACAACCAATACTCATGGAGTATATTGTCACCAAGGATCAGATTATTACTCTTTAGATTATATAAAAACCGGAGGAATATGTAATGAATTTTTTTACTCCCCATTAACTGGTACTGTCATTGATGTTTATAATTCCTGTGCTGTATCTGAAGATTGTACTTCAAATGGTGGCTGTGGTATAGGAAATCATCCTTTTGGCAACCAAATTGTAATAAAATCTTACTATACAAATCATGCTTTTAGAATAGCTCATTTGAATGATATTTTTGTAAATGAAGGAGATGCAGTATTCCCTGGTACTCTTTTAGGTCAAATTGGAAATTCAGGCAATTCCTATGGAGCTCATGCTCATGTTACAATGTACAAAAATTTGGATCAAATTACTTCGAACGGTAATACATTGCTTTATTGTTTAGAAAATTCAATTATACCTCCTGATGTTGATTGTGATGATCCTATTGACCCACCCAATGAATTTGCGCAGGAATTTAATTTCGATTGTAATGCTTATGATGTTGAAATAAATTCATTTAGTTCTCAAGGTCAATGTATGACACCAGGAACTAGTTTTGATTTATCATTTACAGAAGTAAGTACAGCAACTCGATACTTTATTGAGTATTGTAATGCTGATGATATTACTGATTGCAAGTTTATCGATGAAGTAAGTATGGAAAACACAAGTTTATTAAAAAATAGTTTTATATATACTTGGAATAATATCCCAAATGAACCAGGAGAATATTTTCTAAAGATTTATGACCCAGATAATACAGTAAATAAAGCACTTAGTAGTTTTAGTTTTTCAATAGATGAAAACTGTAATAATCAGTTTTGTGGAGATGTTCCTCAAATAGATATTGCGACTTTGCCAACGGAAACTGATATTATTCTAAACTTGACTCCAATAAATGGGATGTCACATTATAGATTTCAGGTTAAATACACAAATTCAGAAAACTGGTTAAATCCAATTAACTATTTTAATAATACTATGGAATGGCTTGATGCATCTCCTTGTACCGGTTATGATTTTAGGGTAGCTGCAGTGTGTGAAGATGGTACATTTTCTGATTGGAGCGATGTTTTAACTGTTGTAACCCTAGGATGTACAGATGGAACAGGAGGTGGATCTAATGATACATCGGCCAGTTTAGGTGGAGATTGTCCAGGAAATAATGATGATGATGAAGATCCAGTGTTTTTAAATTGCCCAACAAATCCATATGAATTTAGCACTGATCCTGATAATTGTTCTGCTTATGTAAATTGGTCTATTCCTGTTGCAGTTGATAATTGCGCAGTTACTGTTTCACATGTTTCAGGTCCACAACAAGGATCTGAAGTCCCTCAAGGAACCTATACAGTTACTTATGTAGCAGAAGATATGAATGGTAATTCTGCCTTTTGTTCTTTTAATATCATAGTTCATGACACTCAATTACCTTATATCAATTGTCCTCAGGATGTTTGGGTAGATACAGATCCTGGGGTATGTGAAGCAGCAGTAGATAATATTGCTCCTGAATTTGCTTTTGATAATTGCAATCTTTCTGTTAGTTGGGCTGCAAATGGAGCAGCTCCTTCCAGTGGATCAGACGATGCCAGTGGTACAGTTTTTCCAATAGGAACTACAACTCTGACTTATACCATTTCAGAATTATCAAATCCTGATGGTAACAGATCAGCGTCATGTGAAGTGCTTATAACAGTCATCGATACTGAAAATCCAATAATAACTTGTCCTGCTGATGTCCTGATTGGAACCAGTTTGGGTGGAGTAGGTGATTGCCAGACTGAGTTTACCTGGAATCATCCAGACCCCAGTGACAATTGTGGTGTTTCTATTTATACTATTACATTCAATTATCCTGATGGCAGTTCTGAGGGTCCTATTGATATTTTAGGAAGTGCCGGAGCAGCTACCAGTCATATTTTTGGTCTGGGAACAACGAGTATTATGTATCACGCAGAAGATGAAGCTGGTAATTTTGTTGATTGTACTTGGACTGTTGCTGTGATAGACGACGAGCCGCCTGTGATCTACTGTGATCAGGTATTTGCTACCAATACATATCAACTCGAAGATCCATTAACAATAAAGCCTCTTGATACATCCATCGCAGTGATCAATGTAATTCCATCTATGACTATTACAGATTTTAATGTTTTAAATCTGGAAGGAACTCATCATTCGATGGGGGCTTTAAAAATCACACTAACCAGTCCAGCGGGTACTGAGATAGTATTATTTGATGGCTTATGCCCGGGAACGGAAGATTTTGATATAGCATTTGATGATGAGGTGAGTGATAATGTATCCTTAGCTCCATGTTCTCCTTTAGGTAATGGGGGAATATTTATTCCACAGGAAGTTTTATCTGCTTTTAATGGTGAGAACAGCCATGGATTATGGACATTTACAGTAATAAATAATACTGCCGGTTCATGTGGATCAATTGATAGTATCGAAATTGAGATTATCGGTAATGATATAGGAACGGAATATAACAGATTGCAGGTAGTTGCTGACCCTGTTTCATGCTCATATATTATGAATGGTACAGATTTTGATCCTCCATTTAACGATAATTGCAGTGACCCTTATATCAGACACGACTTTATTTTTGGTCCTTTTGACAATACTCTTCAGGGATCTGAATTCCAGCTAGGAGAGAATTTTGTCACCTGGATAGCGTATGATCAGGCCGGAAATTCTGATACATGTGTGGTAATAATCGATGTATTGGATATAGAAAAACCTCATTTCATTAATTGTCCTACACTTGATTATGTGCAGGATGCACAACCTGGTATTTGCGGTGCTTACATTACTTTCTCACAACCTATTGCTGTGGATAACTGCAACGAAGTGACAGTCACTAAAACAGACTCAACAGGCCTGATTAGTGGAAACGTATTTCCCGTTGGACTTTCAATACTTGAATTTGAAGCTAAGGATCCCTCCAATAATATTTCGGTTTGCTCCTTGCGTATAATAGTCAATGACACTCAGTTGCCTCATTTTGACTGCCCTGGTGATGTGCTGGAAAATACAGATCCCGGCAAATGTGGAGCAAAAGTATTTCAAATAGGGCCTACTCTGATTTCAGATAATTGTACAGATAATGTTTCGGTGGTCTGGCAAACCGAATGGCCTTCAGGATCAGGTGAAATAGTGAATGGCGGAGTAGTAAATGCCAGTGGCGAGATGTTTTATAAAGACACCAGCACTGTTACTTACAGGCTTGCAGACCAGCCCCTGGTGCTGATCACTGAAGTAACACATGCTATCGATACCACCAATGGTGGAATGCATCCGTCACCTTATACCGTGATCACAAATGATGATTACCTCGAGATTGCCAATATCGGACCGGTCACTATGAATCTGAGCGGACTCCAGATTGAAAGGATATCAGGTACTGAATCTGATATATTTACTGTACCGGACAATACTATAATGCCGGTAGGTAAGACCATGGTGATTCATTTCGGTAACGGTACCGATGATGTGTCAAACCTGTTTTTCAATGTTCCTTGTGCTCAGGATTGGGGCACAGGCGTTCCTTCAGCATATATCATGAGTTTCAAAGGAAGAGTTTTGGATCTCGTTTCCTTAAACGGTTTTGACCCTGTTGGTGAAGGATCATTGGCTATTGCAACTGCTGCTGATTGGAAAGGCTCCATGGAAAGTATTTTAAACAAAGGCGGAGCGTACAGAAGATTTTCTTACGACAATAATTCATCAATCGACTGGATAGTTGCACATACCTGTGATCCTGTTACCATAGGAAAAGTTAATCCTGAAATAGATATCATACCTGACAACGGAACTACATCTGCTTTCCAATCCATTCCTCCACATGTGATAGAATGCGATTTTGAAGTAGTGGTAGTAGATCAGGAACTTCCGTATTGTGGTGAATTCCACGAACATATCTATTCCGGTGCCACAAATCTTGGCATTCAGAATAGCATATCAGGTGGAGTTATTTATGAATCAGTGATTAACGTACCCGATAATTTCAAAATTGGTGAACTGGCACTTCGAAATGTTAAGGGGAATCATCCTGACATGTCAGAATTGCATTTCAAACTTGTTGGTCCTAATGGGCAGGCAGTCAATCTTTTTAAAGGATTATGCCCGGGTCAACCAAATTTCAATTTCAATATTGCCAATGACACTATGCCCCGTATAAATACCGCACCATGCTCTCCACTGGGACAAGGAGGATTTTATTCTACCGAAAATGACATCAGTGCAGTTACATTCGGATTTTACGGTAAAATGTCAGCAGGAAAGTGGACTTTGATTATTTGTGATTCACTTGCATCTAACAGCGGTCAATTGAACAGCTGGCAACTGGTATTGTATGAAATTGCACCATATTCGCAGACAGATACGACCTATGCAAATGAAGCAGGATTATGTGGTGCTGAATTTACGTGGGTCCATCCAAGACTGATCGATAATTGCAAAGCAGGAACTATTAAATTGAAATTTGTTACTGAAGATGATATAAATGTTCCCGACACACCTGGAGAAATCGAACCGGCTACAGAAATGACAAGATTTTTTGAGGTTGGCACTACTACTGTAAGGTATATATTGACGGATGGTTCAGGCAATGTTGATAGCTGTGAATTCAATGTAACTATATTGGATACTGAAAAACCTGTAGTAGTATGTCCTGGTGATATTCATGTCTATCTTGATGGAGGAGAGTGCAGAAAAGTAGTTTGCTATGAACCTTTATCAGCAACTGATAATTGCGAAGTTGTTGATACGGTTTACTCAATACAGCCTTGCACTTTCTTCGAAATAGGTGACACAAAAGTTTATATTACAATTTATGATCCGGCCGGAAACGGTGCAATTTGTGATTTTGACGTAATTATTCATGAAAATATAGTTGAGCATGCAGATCTGGCTTGTAATGATGAAATAAGTATATCATTAGATGCGACATGTATAGCTGAAATTTTACCGGATATGTTGTTTGAGGGAAATAACTACAGATCTTACGAAGATTATGTTGTTACACTCATGTACCTCAATGGTGATACTTTCGATACTCCACCTTTTGTAACCGCTGTGAATCTGAGTGATACGCTGAGGTACACAGTACATGATGGAGATCATAATAATGAATGCATGGGTATTATTATTGTTTTGAAAAAAATAGAACCTGAAATTCAATGTCCTAAGGATACAACAATTCAATGTAATATTGATCCCTTAAGGTATGAAAATGGTCAATTGGCAACGGGATACCTTAGTCTTTTGAGTTGTGAGCTGGACTATGAAATCAATTTTGAAGATAAATATAAGGAGAATCCTGACTGTTCCAATCCAATTGCAGAAATTGTAAGGAAATTTACACTTATTGATGAAGATGGACAGAAGGTTAGTTGTAATCAAAAAATAAATATTGCCCCATTCACACTGGATCAATTGGTATTTCCTAAAGATATAAAATTGGAATGTAAACCTGTAGATGAAAATCCAAATTTGCTGTTACCGCAAAATACGGGATATCCAAAATATCAGAACGGTGAATTGATAACTAACTGGGAGGAGTTGTGCGACCTTTCATATTCTTATGAAGATATGAAACTACAGATTTGTGAGGGAAGTTATGAGATTTTAAGAACATGGGTTGTCCGTAACAGATGTGCTCCGGTCTCAAATCAAAATCCTGTGAGATATACTCAACTTATCGAGGTATTGGACAAAAAAGCTCCTGAAATTATTCATTGCCCTGAGAATATGATAATTGGTGCTCAGGCTTATACATGTGAGGGAGAGGTATTCTTGCCTATACCAACTATTCACGATAATTGCTCTTCAGTAGTTTTTGATGCTGAAATATATGGAAATGGATTTATTGCAATCTCAGGAAATATTTATGATGGTAGCCTTAAAATTTATGCAACAAAATTAGATAAAGATGCTAATACTATTGTCAGATATTTTTATGAAGATGCTTGTGGAAATGAAACCTCATGTGAATTCAATATCAAAGTAATTGACAATTCAGGACCAATTCCGGCTTGCGAGCAGTACAAAACTGTTAGTATGACTTCAATCGGTACAGCTATGATTGATGCCAGTGATTTTGATTCGGGCTCATTTGATAACTGCAACCCTGTATGGTTTAAAGTACTGCGGGTAAATGACCAGTTGGAATATGATGGAGGTTGCCCTGAATTAAACGGTGATGACAAACCTAAAACAGCAACTATAGATGTATGGTATGATGATAACGTGTTCTTCTGTTGTGAAGACATAGGATCAGATGTTATGGTAAACCTGAGAGTGTTTGACAAAGATCCCGGAGAGGGACCTGTGGATCCGTCAAGAATGGCTATAGGTGGAGATCTTTATGGACATTACAACGATTGCTGGAATATCACTCATATAGAATGCAAGGTACCTCCTGCTTTGACTTGTATGCCAGTTACAATCACTTGTGAGGAAAGCCTTGATCCAAATGAGAATCCTCGTTTATGGCCGGAAGTCGTAAGTGTTTGTGGAGTAGAACTGGAATTTAAAGACAGCAGGGACAACAGCGTGTGTGAAGCAAACATAACCAGGATATGGACTGCGAAAGGATGTAATAAGAGTTCTACATGCAAACAGACGATCAAGATAATAGGAACAACACCTTTTGATCCTTGTACAATCGTATTCCCTGGTGACAAACAGGTACATTGCACAAATGAACTTACGGATGGAGGAAAACCTACCTGGGATGAAAATCCGTGCAATATAGTGACAGCAGAGATCATAAGAGAAGATACATTCACCTTTGTAGAAGATGCATGCTATAAGATACTTAGAGAGTGGGCAGTAATAGACTGGTGCAGATATGAGAAGAATACAGGTGCCGAATCAAACATAGATGCAGTACAAGGAAGGAAATTAAATTGCAATAATTTGGTTAAAGACGGGTACTACAGATATACTCAGGTATTAAAGGTTGTAGATCTGATACCACCAAAGATTGAAGCAGAAGATAATTATGTGGCCACATCTGGTTGCTTTGCATATAATGTAGAAATGAAAGCGACAGCTTCAGACTCATGTAACACAAATGAAGAATATTGGTGGAAATACAAAGTTGAAGATTTGAATTGTGTATGTGATCCAGTCCAGGTATCATATAACTGGGAGCCCAAACCTACTGGAGTCGCAATAGGCAAAAGGAGTCTTGATAATTTAGATAAAGTTACAGAAGCTAAATTATTGATACTAGATCCTCTGGCACCCGGTCATTATAAGGTTACCTGGATAGTTGGAGACGGATGCGGCAATGCTACATCAAAAGAGCAATACTTCACAGTTGCAGACAATAAAGCACCAACTCCTGTAATGGAAGATATGTATACAGTTGTAATGGAGAACGATATAGTAGAATTAAAAGCAAGATGGTTCGACAAAGGCGGATGCGGAGAGGGTTGTAATTCATCATTTGATAATTGCACAGAAAACTCTGACTTATACTTTACATATACTCCGATGATACCGAATTTATGGGTAGAACCAGTAAAATGGGCAAATCAGTTTGAACAGTATGGAAGATACTTCTTTGATCCAAATAATGGAGCCATAAGCACAGAGGATAAATTCCTGACAGGATCGGCACATGCCTGGTATCCTGAAAGCAGATCTTCATCAAGAGTATTTTTATGTACTTACATCAAAGAAATCTATAACTATTCAACAGTACAGATCTATGTGTGGGATCAGTTTGCATTAGATAATTCATACGACTACAACAACTATGATTTTGTTAATTTATTCGTCAATTTCAACAATTGCAGATCCTCGGTTTTATCAGGACAGACCAAATTTGGACAGGAAGGATTTAAAGGCATCACAGTTACTTGTTCAAATGATGAAGAGTCATTTACAAAAATAACAGAACAAGACGGAAAGTATGAGTTTGATGTTTATCCGGGTGATTATAAAATCAAGAGCTCCAGTGACAATAATTATCTTGCTGGTATTTCAACACTTGATATTTTGCTGATTCAAAAATACATACTGGGATTGAAACAGATTAATGATCCATTATTGTTATTGGCTGCTGATGTAAACATGAATGATAAAATTACTGCTACTGATATTTTAGAACTGAGAAAAACTCTGTTAGGAATAACCGGTAAATTTACAAATAATTCATGGATAGGAGTTTATTCTGATTATGTATTCAACAATCCGGAAAAAGCTAATGAGGAATCTTTAGCTGCCAGAGAAATTAAAGTTGCAATTGATAGAAATCAAAGACTTGATAATCTCGACTTTAAAGTTGTTAAAATTGGTGATTTAAATAAGAGTTACCAGCATATTGAAGGCAGGAGTGGGATGAGTCTGAAGTTTATAACAGAAGACATGAAGCTTGAAAAAGGCAGATTGATAGAGATACCGGTATATGCTGAGAACTTCACAGAGATATCAGGCTTCCAGTATACTATGGAATTGGGTCAGGTGGCACTTAGGGAAATAAAGGGAGGAGTATTGGAGGTGAGCAGCAGCAATTACAATGTAAACAGAGACGCGCTGTTATTCAGCTGGAATGGGGCAGAAAGCAAAACTGTAGAAGACGGTAAGGTATTATTTACAATGGTTGTTGAACCTAAAGAAGGAGGCATGCTGAGTGATAATCTGAAGATCAATGACAGGATACTGCGGTCAGAATCATACAGAGGAATAGACCTGGAAATATTGAATGTGAAGCTGGACTACAGGACACATGAATTTATCCTGTATCAGAATGAGCCTAATCCATATTCCAAGGAGACTATGATTGGATTTGAACTTCCAAAAGAAGAAGAGTACATATTACGTATCTATGACGTAAACGGACAAGAGATCTATTTGACAAGATCAAAAGGAAAAGCCGGCTATAATGCAGTAACAATAGGTAAAGAAGTGATAAATACGAGCGGAATTTATTACTACAGACTTGAAAGCGGCGAAAATGCTGCAACTAGGAAAATGATCTACTACAAATAAAGTTAAATTATAAATAAACAAAACAAAGAGGCTTCATTGAAGCCTCTTTGTTTTATAAGTTTTTGTTTTATAAGTTGTTTTTGGGAAAAAATGTGAGTCCACTCCGAAAAGTAATACTGGCATGAAAAGCTAAATAGTACTGACATTATCTGTTAACATATATCAAATTTATAATTATAATTGCTTATATTTCAGTCGGCAATATATTACAAATGATCAGTGAAGTTGTCTGTACTAGCCAGTGTGACAATAATGGCAGAAGTTGCTTTACTGACCGTAATGTCAGTATTGAATCCAGCCATCCAGGCATGATAATTATACATTCATATAGTCTTTTTTCATGACTCTTTTTTTATTTGCACAAAAAATAATACTTTAACAAGGAAAATGCTAATCAATGTAGACTTTAGCTCTTGTAAGCACATTAATTCTATTCAGCTATCGAAAAAACTCAAATCCCAAATCCCATCACCTCTCCACCCTTACCTTCTCCACCACCCTCTGATTTGTCTGCAGATCAGTGATCTCAAGAAAATAAATACCTGAGGGTATTTTGTCAAGAGAGAAAATCTTTGGGTTGTGTTCATGTATCAATTTATACCCTTCGATTGAGTAAAGTGATGCTATATAATTGAGATCTGTTTCAATATAGATCCGATCAGAAGCAGGGTTGGGGAAAACTGATACTTTTATGCTGTTGATTTCAAAAGTAGAGGTTTTCTGATCTTTTCCGTTGCAATCTTCGTCTATGCCGTTATCCAGTATTTCAGGAGCACCGGGATATATTTCAGGATCATTGTCATTGCAGTCCGTATCGATGTTGAATCCATCCTGATCGAGATCATCATCGAGGGTAAGAGTGTCGCAGTCATTGTCGAATCCATCATAAGGAATTTCAACTGCTCCGGGATTGACCAATTCATTATTATCATCACAATCCACATTTGTCAAATATCCGTCATTGTCAAAGTCAAGATAAGGGTCAAAAGTCCCATCACAGTTTTCATCTATTTCATTGAACAAAATATCTTCAGCATCAGGGTTTATGTTATAATCATTATCATCGCAGTCTGAAGTTATAAAAAATCCGTCTCCGTCATTATCTGTAGGGAAATCATGTGAGTTTACAAGCTGTATTTCCATTGGACTGAATCCGTTTTCAAATACAATAAAATCTTCAGTTGAATCTGTCAGAATATCATATTTAATAATCTTATCAACGCCTGGTATTGCAATTAATATGTTGTTGCTGTCCAGTTTTGCAATGCCGGATGGTTCGCTGATAAAACCACTTTGATCTATCAGTTCTTCAACATTTTTTCCATCCAGATCGCTTCGTTTTAGACTGAATTTTATGGTTTCTATCCAGTATAAATAGTTACCTATAACTTCAATAGATTTTATATGTTCAGAAACTACAGGTTTATACACATTTATTACATTGATGCCCAAAAGATTGCACCTGTTTATTCCTTTATAATAATCTGACCAGTAAATATTGAGGTTAGTCTTATCTATTTTAATTGCATTAGGCCAGAAAAAGGCAGTATTATAGATCTTTTTTTGATTTTTCCCGTCCAGATCAGCATAAAAAATAGACTTCAATTTTTTATCAAGCCAGTAAATTTTGTTGTCAGGGCTGTAAATCTCAAAGTTGATTGGATCACGTATCCATGCAGCATCATTTATTATAAGATGATTTAATTCTTTTCCGTTGATCTCAGATCGTACTATTGAACCCTCATCCACATTGTCAAGACCCTCTGATCTGTTGATGAAGAAGATTTTTTTTGTGAGAGTATCCAGCCTTAAACCTGCAGGTTGCCTGCATTCCCTGGAGAGCAGAATTTTAGTTTTATTATCTGCAATTGAGTACTCGTAAAGCAATTCTTCAGCCTTGTAATCAAAGACAAGAATGCTGGTGTCCTTTGAATTGTAATTGAGATACGACAAATTACCCTCAAAAACCAATGTTTTTCCTGTTCCGTCAATGTTATAGGAATAAATATCACCATATATCAGTGTTGCATAAATTTTATTGTTAGTGAAATCAATCGAGAAATATCCGAATAATCCATCAATTACTCCGGTTGCTGATCCTCCCGAATAGCCGACACATTTCAGACCTGAAATACCACTTGAGCTATTTTTCTGACTCCAGTAAACTTTCTTATTCTTTTCATCTGTTAGTATCTGAGTCACCCCATAGGCTTTGTTATTCAGAACAACAGGATTTTTACCGGAAAAATCTGTTTTCAATAATACATTTTGACTTTGTTTGCAATAAACAATAATGTTTTCAGAGAAATCAATTGCAAACTGTGTAATTCCCCCGAGATCATTCAGGAAAGACTTGCGGATAGTTCCATTATAATCAATACTTCCTATTTCACCTGTCCCTTCTGAAAAATATACTCTTTCTCCTGCTTTATCAAGATAAATGCCTTGTGGATCGATGAGATTAGTTAGAAGGTTCACTTTCTCCTTTGCGATAAGATCATACTTTACAATCTTATTATTTGCCTTGTCAAGCCAGAATAAATATTGTCTATTTTCATCAAAATCCGAATCAGCAATGTTCTCCATTGAAATGACGTTGTACAATATTTTTGTATCAATATCATATCTTTTTATGGAGTTGTCATTTTTTGATGATATATACAGTCTGTCCTGAGAGTAGGAATTTAAAACTATGAAAAAGCAAAATATAAAAAAACCAGGTTTCATATTAAAAAGTTTAAAAAAATACCTTAATAAACAACCTAATAGGGGATTTTGAATTTAAGTCAAAATCATTCTCACAAATATACGTGAATATTTCTATAATATATGTAATTGCAAAAATTAATGTCAATAATTACAAAGCAGGATTTCTGTTTATTTCCTTTTCAAAATTTAAAATAAAAATACCTTTTGCAATCTCAGTTTCACCTGTTATCTCGTATCCATTTTTTAAGTAAAGATTAACTGCAGGAAAATTGTTTTTACCAGTACTGACAATTATTTTTTGTTTAGAAATATCAAGATTTTCTATAAAAGTAAGCAGATTTTGAGCTATTCCTTTCCGGAAATGTTCCGGATAAACTGCAACTCTGTGGATATCAATAATATTATTTATGTGTTTTAAGGATATAAGCCCGATAATTTCACCAGCTTCAAAATATCCAAAAAAGATTTCATCGCAGACTCTTAGATTTTCAACATCATCCTTTAAAGGGGGAATATCATAAAAATCAATGAGTTTAGCTTCTATTATATACGAAGCCATTTGCAAATCCAAAACCTGTTTTGCAGTGTCCATATTCTTTACATCAAGTTTTCTGATCATCCTATATCGGCATTAGTTTGCATTTTTTGCTAAAACAAAAGTAAAGGTAATTACTCAGTTTCTAATAAAAATGACATATTGTTTTGTCATGATTTTTGCATGAAATGGCAAAAATGATTCCGAAACAAGCATTTGTTGACATATTTGAGGATGTTAAAAAAGTCCAATTTATCAAGTTTCACGCAAAGACGCAAAGTTCAGCAAATTAAACTAATATGCATTTCTTTTATATCGATTTGATAAATATTATGTGCTTTTTAAACACTCTCTTACCAATATTTAGCTCCTGTGGAGCTAGTGCCATAGTAGTTTCCAGAATTCAAAATTTTCGGCAATAGTTTTTTATTCGCATTTTTTTCTTAATTTTGATTTCTTATTTTTAGGTATGGAAAGATTTTTTGTGAACAAAAATTTTAATTTGATAAGTAATCTGGCTTGTTTGTTTCTCCTATTTACAATCAACTCTTTTATTTATTCTCAGGAAATTGAAAAAGATGTCAGATTGCTTCAAAAGGAACATGCTTCATTTACGGAGTTGAGATCAACAGATGCATTGACCTCAAATTACGACATTAATTATCACCGTCTGGAATTAACTGTCGATCCTGCTATCAGGGAAATAAACAAAGGTATGGTATGTACCTATTTCAAGCCACTTTCTCCAGGATTCAATACTATTTACTTTGATTTCAGGAGCAACATGACTGTTGATTCTGTAGTTTATAATGAAAATCTTCTTGCTCATACTTTTAATTCTTCAATTTCACTAAAGATAGATTTTCCATCCATTTTGCCTGTTGGTATTTTAGACTCAATCAAGATCTATTATAAGGGAGAACCTGTTTATGACGGTTTTGGTTCATTCGCTACCGGTCTAACACCGTGTACTCAAAGCAATTATAGAAATGTTATGTGGACTTTATCAGAACCATTTGGGTCAAAGACCTGGTGGCCATGCAAAGAGACACTTGACGATAAGGCTGATTCTCTCGATATGATCGTTACCTGTCCATCACCATACAGGGTTGGAAGCAACGGATTGCTTATATCAGAGACAACAGCAAACGGAAAGGTCACTTATTTCTGGAAGCACCGGTATGCGATTCCTGCTTATCTTGTAGCCTTTGCTGTTGCTGATTATTCGGTTTATACAGACAAAGTACCTGTTCCCGGCAGTCCCGGAGATACAATCAATGTTTTGAATTATATTTATCCATGTAATTTGGCTAATGCACAGGGTCAAACACCGTTAATGACTCCGATGTTTCAGTATTTTATCGAGAAATTTGGTCCTTATCCATACGAAGATGAAAAATATGGTCATGCACAATGTGGTTTTGGAGGAGGAATGGAACATTCTACTATGAGTTTTATGGGTGGGTTCAGTAAAATGCTGATGGGTCATGAACTCGCACATCAGTGGTTTGGGGATAAGATCACCTGTGGTACTTGGAATGACATATGGCTGAATGAGGGATTCGCTACTTATCTCGAAGGACTTACCTGCGAACAGGGCTTAGGAGACCAGACTTGGATTAACTGGAAATCAGGGAAAATCAATAATGTGACCAGCAATAACTATGGATCTACCTATGTATATGATATTAGTAGTGTTTCGAATATTTTTAATCAGAGACTTGTGTATAATAAGGGAGCTATGATTCTGCATATGCTTAGATGGAAATTCGGAGATGAAGATTTTTTTGAAGGTATGCTTAATTATATCACCGACCCTGAACTGGCATATGATTATGCAGTTACTTCAGATTTTAAAGAGCATATGGAGGCTGTGAGTGGGACAAACCTTACAGAATACTTGAACGATTGGCTTTACGGGCAAGGGTGGCCCAATTACAATGTTCAATGGTCTGTAGATAATACTTGTCAAAAAATATATGTTACTATCAATCAGACACACTCAGCGGGTCTGGGTACTTTTTTCGAAATGCCAGTACCTATTAAATTCTCAAATGGATCACAAAATGTTACAAAAGTGTTTCATCAAAATTCACCCGGTGATGTAAGTTTTGTTGAGCAGCTTGATTTTGTTCCGACAACTGCTACTTTCGATCCTGACAAATGGCTTTGTGCAAAGAATACTACTACAAAAGTAAATTTCAATAATGAAAGATTATTAGTATGGACAGGAGCGGCGAATGATAATATTTGGCATAATAGCGATAACTGGGATTGCGGAGGAGTACCTGATGCAAATGATACTGTTATAGTTCCTGAAAATAAAACATGTATGATTCTGCCAGGCATCTTAGGAGAATGCAAAAAAATAACAGTTGGAAATAACTCGCAGGTAATTTTGAGAGGTGATGCAATTTTAAATGTTCACAAATGAGTTATATTTTCTCCCAGCTTTTGTTTATTATACTTCCGGTTTTTTCGTCATTTACTATTTCAAGGTATGCATTTATACCTTCTTTCAACTCAGTTACATGAGAGATAAGACCTACAATCCTGTTCTCCTTTCTGAGTGAAGTTATGGTATCAAATACGAGATTCAGTGATTCTTCATCCTGAGTACCAAAGCCTTCATCCAGAAAGAAAAAATTCTGTGAACTTTTATTTTGTTTCTGCACCACACCGGCAAGAGCAAGGGCAAGAGACAAGGAAACCTGAAATTGCTGACCTCCCGAGAGTGTTTTCACTATCCTTTTTTTCCCGTCATTCAGATAATCGATGATGCTGAACGAGTTATTCTGATTAAGTACAAGGCTTAATCTTCCCCGTGTCAGCCTGTGGAACCTTGAATTTGCGTAATTGACAAGTTCCTGTAGTCTGACGGTGGAAATGTAATTGACAAATCCACTGCCGGTAAATAATGCCCTCATGGTTTTGAGATCGTCGAGCCTCAATTCCTTTTCGTACAATTGTTTTGTGAGATCGATTTTCACGATGAGTTTTGCAGTCCAGTCTTCAATTGTTTTTTGTAGTCCTCCTAACTTGTGCTGCAGATCTTCAATTTCAGTTTTTTTTAAATCAATTTTATTTTTTGTATCTTCAAATGCTATCAGATCAAATATTTTACCTACAGTTTTTTTCTCAAGTATTTCCTTTTGACTTTTAAGAATTTCAAAATTGATTTTAAAATTATTTATCTCTGATTCAGTTTTTGTGATATCTAATTTTTTATCAAGAATGGATATTACCTCTGCCTCAGAACTAAAACCGTATTTTAACAGATCGTCTTTGATTTTTTTATCCAGTTGATCAATTTCCCTGTTTAATTGTGCGGCAGTTTTTTCTGTTTCTGTAATTTTTGTCCTGATCGCAGTTTCAGTTATTTCATTTGCTTTTAATTCTGATTCAGTGTGAGCAAATTGTGTGATTATTTCAGAAATCCTGTTAGTAAGTTTTTCTTGTTTTTCTACTATATCTGTAACCGTAAATTTAATGTAGTCAGTGTAATTCATTATTTTTACCTGATTCAATAATGTGTTTTTTTGTGATGTCAAACCATGAATTTCGTTTTTTAGGGAATATTGAGATTTTTGTAAAGAGTCTTTTTCAATTAATTTTTCATCTTTCAGTTTTATTAATTTTTCCTGTTCGGCTCTGAACTTCTTTACCTCGGAATTTTTAAAACTGGCATTATCAAATTCTTCCATAACAGCTTTTTTGTTTTCAGGAGAAAAGTTTTGCCATCTGAACTGATTTAAATGCAATGAAAGTTCTGTTTGCTTTTCTTTCAATGAATTTGAAAGATCTTCAATATTTTTAAGTTGGTTGCTGATATCAGAATTTATTGATTTAAGAGTATTCGTTTTAGAACCGATATTTTTGATGATTTCCTCACCTTTGTTTATCCTTGTAAGCAATTGGTTGATTTCAGTTTCTACATTTTCGTTTTTAAGGGGATGAGGATGAGAGAGCGAACCACAAACAGGGCAAGGTTTACCTTCAGTCAGGTCACTGGAAAATTCCCTGAGTTTAAGTTTTACTGCCAGGTTTTCCTTTTCAACCGATAATTGTTTGAGCCCTTCGGAAAACATTATCACTTTGGAATCCAGATATTGAATTATGGAATTTAAGTCCGGATCATCAGGAATTTTAAGATCTTTCAGTTCCTCAGACCTAAGCTCATTACTTTTTTGGTCATGCAGAATCAAAAGATTTTCATTTTTTCCCTTAAGATTGTTTTGGAGCTCGGCTATAATATTTTTTTTGAATTCCGTTTGCAGGAACCATTCCTTTATTTGCGACAGTACAGATATGTCTGGGATTTCCAATTCTTTAGCTGAAATTGTTTCCCTGAGTTCTGAGATTGTTTTTTCGGTGTTTTCAATGTCAGATCTTATTTGGCTCAGTGAAGTTTCATTAAGTTTCAATCCGGATTCAGCTTCAATTAAAGCAAAGTTTATTTTATTGACTGATGCAATTTTTCCCAGTTCTTCACTTTGAGTTTTCAGGGCATCAATATTGTCATGATCTTTTCTTTGTTCTTCGAGGGATATTTTCAGTTTTTTTTTTATTTCAATATTTTTCAAATGACTCACATTGAGTTCTTTCAGTTCATTTGTTGATATATCAATTTTATGCGAGGTCTTTGATTTTTCCTCAATTGATGATTTAAAATTAAGGTGGCAAGTCCTGAATGATTTGAGTTCATTTTCAAGGGATTCCATTTTCGGTTTGCTGATAAGTAGTTCATTGAATTTTTCTTCAGTTTTTTTCAGTTCTTCAAGCAAAGTTCTCGTTTCATTAAAAATCAGGAATTCTTTGTTAAGAGAGATCAATTCTGTTTCGAGGCCAGTTTTGATATTTATAATTGTCTCTGCTTCTTTTTTTCTTTCTACGATTGAATCCTGATTGATCTCAATTAGTCCTTCAAGTTTGCCATTCAGGTTTGACATCTCCAGTTCGGTTTGATTTTCAAGCAGTTTTACTTTTCCCAGCAGATCGTATTTTTCCAGGTTGAAAATTTCCTTTAGCATTCTTGTCCTGTCAGCATCTCCCAGATGAATGAATTCCATGAATTTATTCTGTGGTATTATTATTGTTCTTTTGAAATTGTCGTAACTTAAGCCTAATATTATTTCAGCATCCAGATTTTCATCAGGCATCCATACACCGCTTATCCATTTGTATCTTGATTTATCAAGACTGACATCATCAAAATTTTTTGAATTTCTTTTTCCTTTTACCACAAATCTATATCTTTCATTATTCTCTGCTTCAAATTCAAAATCTATCAGAAGGGTATTGGATCTGAGGTTCATCAAATTGTAACTCACCCCATCAGATTTATTCAGCCTTTCCATTTTTCCATAAAGTGCAAATGAAATAGCCTCGGGAATAGTTGATTTTCCACTTCCTACACTTCCGAAAATGCCAAATGTTTTAGCTGTGATCAGATTTTCAAAATCAATGGTTTGGATATTTTGGTATGAATTCACACCCTGAATTGTTAATCTTACAGGTAACATGTTTATGTGTTTGTATTCCGTTTTTACAAAATCAAAGTTATCATATTTAACATAAAGATAAATAAAGTTTTCAAATTGGAAATTATTCTGAAAAATTAAGATTTATTCCTAATATTGCAGACTTGTTTTTATTTTATTACAAATCATTAACTTATACAGAATTTATGGCAAAGATCAAACCATTTAAAGGGATACGACCCCCGTCAGATTTAATAGAAAAAGTAGCTTGTCTTCCTTACGATGTAATGAACTCTGAAGAAGCCAGAAAAATGGCAGAAGGAAATCCATACTCACTTTTGCATATAACCAAGGCAGAAATTGATTTTCCGGCCGGGTTTGATGAGCATAGCGAAGAAGTTTACAGCAGATCAAGGGAAAATTTCATAAAATTCCAAAGAGAAGAAGTATTGCTTCAGGATAAAGATGAGTGTTATTATATATATGGTCAGACCATGGAAGGCAGGACACAGTATGGGCTGGTTGCTGTAGCTAATGTCGATGATTACCTCAACGGAATAATAAAAAAGCATGAGCTGACAAGACCCGATAAAGAGGAAGACAGGATGATAAATATAAGGTACAATAATGCAAATATAGAACCTGTATTTTTTGCCTTCCCGAAAAATCCTTCACTTGATTTGATAATGAATGATACTATCAAAAATAAGAAGGCTGATTATAATTTTGTTGCCGGGGATAATATCGGCCATCACTTTTGGGTGATTAATGATGTAAATACAATCAATTCAATCACAGAGATATTTGAAAAAGAAATACCTTTCACTTATGTAGCTGATGGTCATCACAGAACTGCAGCTGCTGCAAGGATCGGAATTGAAAAAAGATCTGAGAATCCGGATTTTACTGGAGAGGAGGAATTCAATTATTTCCTGGCAGTTCATTTTCCTGATGATCAGCTTGCCATCATGGACTATAACAGGGTAGTAAAAGACCTTAACGGGCTGGACAAACAGCAGTTTTTAAAACGGATTGAAGATAAATTTGAAATTGTCAATAAGAGCAAAGATATTTTAAAACCCGGAAAACTTCATCAGTTCAGTGTCTATTTGGACGGTGAATGGTATCTTATGAATGCAAAAAATGGAACTTTCAACGACAATGATCCGATAGAAATCCTTGATGTTACTGTCTTGACCAATAATGTTCTTGAGCCAATACTTGATATTCAGGATCTGAGGAGATCAAAGAGAATTGATTTCATTGGTGGTATAAGGGGATTGGGAGAATTGAAAAAAAGGGTTGACAGCGGTGAATGGGCAGTCGCATTTGCACTATATCCTGTTTCGATGAAACAATTGATAGATATAGCAGATTCAGGTAATATAATGCCACCCAAAACTACCTGGTTTGAACCAAAATTGCGTAGCGGACTGGTAATACATAGCCTGGAGGGTTAATATTTAATTTTATTAAATTTCAAAATAAACTGTGAAAAAATTTGAAAGAAAAAAAAATATCTTTATGTTTGTAAAGTAGTAATTCTAAAAGTTGGATTATTATAGTGTTTACTTTTTTTTTCATTAAACTTATTTGACCTATGAAAAATTTATTTTTTACTTTATTATTGTTATTTAGTTTAGGATTTAATGCTTTTGCCTCTGATGCAGACCTGTTTAAACTTGATTATAATGCTGTTCAGACAGAATTCACTGAGTTGAATCAGTTAGGTGATATGGTAGCTTCAAATCCAGAAATAACATACAGTTCTTTAGTTGAGACCAATGGTAATTTGGTTACATCTATCAATCTTGCTCCGGAATCTGCACTTCCAATGGGTTCTGGAAATCAGGTTTTAGGTATCCCATCGTTTTTATGGGGCTGTGTATTTAGTGTGGCAGGTTTATTAGTTGTTTATATTTCCACAGAGCAAGATAAAGAGGAAACAAAAAAAGCATTTTATGGATGTTTAGCAAATGGAATTATATTATTTTGTGTACCTAATATATTATCATTAGCGGGTCTATTTGCATTACCATGGTTAAATTAGTATAATAAAATTATTAAGTATAATTTACAACTTAAAAAGATGCTTTTTGATTGTTTTTTATCAAAAGAGTATTATTTAGTATATAATATTCACTAATTTATATGTAGTGATGACAATTTCAAAACTTTAGTTGATTGTGAACAGAGTATTTTTATTATTTTTTATATTTTCATTTTGCTTTCCCCTGTTTTCCCAGAATTTTTTCAGAATTAAAACTGATTTCACAATAAAGGCTAAAACTCCGACTGGTCAGCAACAACTAACAGTTGGAAAAATATATTATGACAAAAACATAAAGCAAATTGTGTATGACATCAGTTTTCCGGAAAAGGAAATTTGGGTTCAGAAAGATACTACCTTATTTAAAATAGTCAATTCAAAAATTGTAAGTAAACAAAATATTCCCAATATGGTAGAATTTACAATTTATCACCTTGTTTTGAATGGTAAATTGGCTGATTATGGTTTAAAAAATACTAATTTTAAGTTAAAAAAGGTAGAAAAAGTTGAAAAGAGTATTATTTCAACATGGGAACCTCCTTCAGAATTTAAAAAGGTGATTGGTGATATTTTGATGATGAATGAAAATCAACAACTTACCGGGATTGTCTTCAAGAATATTAAAGACGAAGTAGTAAGCAAACAGTTTTTCAGGAATTATGTCAGGATTAAAGGGCTGTCTTTCCCGATGGAATTAATAAAAGAAAATTATATAAATGGTAAAAGAATTTATGAGATCACCACTTTTAGTAATGTAATTGTAAATGATTATTCATCCAATAAATATGACTATAAAATTCCTAAAGGTAAATAGCTTGAGATTTTTACAAGTTTTATTTTTCCTGAATTTTTTAATTTTCAACAATGATTTGCTGGGTCAGGATATATATAGTTTTGATAATAGTAAAAAATATGCTGAATTTTTGCTTTCTTCGAGTCAATTTAAATTTGCTTCAGAAGAATTTGAGAGGTTAGTCTTTATGGACTCGACTGATTCTGACCTTAAGTACAAATTAATATATGCTTACCGCAAATCAGGTGAAAACGAAACAGGTATAAGTCGACTAAAAGATCTTAGCAGAGGGCAATTTAGTACAATGCCTCAAAATCTTTCTGTTGAGTATCTTTATTTGCTTTTAAATACAGGCAAAATAATCGAAGCTGATGTTTTCTTGAAAGATAATCTGACTTTAAGCAATTTGAATAAATCTGTATTTAAAACTTGCAATCTCTTTCTGGCAGAAAATTTTCGCGAAGCAAATTCTTATGTGAAATATGCTAATGAAAACATTCATGATTTTCCTGGAGAATTATCATTTATTTCAGCACATTCCGAAAAAATACGATTTAAAAGCCCGCTAATCGCTGCCGGCTTATCTGCAATTGTGCCAGGAACAGGAAAGGCTTATACTGGAAATTATGTAGATGGACTTATCTCACTCCTCTTTGTTGCCGGCAATACCTGGCAGTCTTATAAAGGCTTTAGCAGAAATGGAATTGAAAGTGTATCAGGCTGGATATTTGGAGGAATTTCACTTGGATTTTATGTTGGTAATATATATGGTTCGGCCAAAGCAGCAAAAAGATATAATAAAATGAAAGTAAATGAAACAAAGAATCAGATATATAATTTTTTGTACAATTATTCTTATTAATTTACTGGCAATAAGCCAAAACAATGCGCAGACTTATAAGGAAACTCTTCAGTTTGCCGAAAAGCAGTTTTCCGAGGGTAATTATGATCTGGCTTTAAAGGCTTATCAAAGATTAATTTTTTTCAGCGAAGCCACAGAAATATTTCCATTATATTTAAAAGCTGCTGAAATTGCGATAATTGGGAATAATCTTGAATTGGCGCAAACAAATTTTGGGCTTGCTTACAACCTTACAGACAATGATAGTCTTAAAAATGAGCTTTTGTTAAAAAAAGCATTTTGCCAGATGCGCAGCAAAAACTATCATTATGCAACAATTGACCTGCTCTCAATTAATGATCAAAATAAAATATTCGAGAAAAGACTTAATTTTTATCTTGGAACCTGCTATTTCGGTATGGAGGATTTTGATCAATCAAAGCAACATTTCGGGTTATGTGTTTCCCCGGAATCAAAATTAAAACTTGAAAAGTTATTCAGTAAAAAAAACCTGTATAGCCCTTCTCCCAAAAAAGCAAGAATACTAAGTTTGATTATACCTGGATTCGGGCAGTTTTATTCAGGTTATTTTAAAGATGGTGTTAATTCATTCCTGCTTTCTGCCAGCCTCATCGCTATAGGCATAAACAGTGCATTGGTTTATGATCCTTTATATGCAATTGTATCAGTCTTGCCATGGTATCAAAGGTATTTTACCGGAGGTTATACGAGAGCCGAAGCAATGGCAGTTCAAAAAAGACAAAATAACAGAAATGAAATTTACAATAAGATCATTGTCCTGATTGAAAATGATTTTTCAGATAAATAAATTTATGATATTTTATATTTCATTAAAAAAATTGCATCGATATTTTCAACAAATCTTAATTATGGCTTTTGTTGTTTTTGGTTTTGGAAGTCATGTAGTTCTCGGACAAACAGTTTTATTATCAAATGAAAATGAAGAGGTAGGTTCATTTATGAGAAGTATCTATGAATTTTCATTTCACAAAGCAGATTCAATAATGAATTTTTTCAATTTGACTTGTGAAGATAAGGTACTGCTATATTCGATGAAATCATATCTGGCATGGTGGAAATTATTAAGCGGAGATGACAAAAAGAAAAATATTAGGACTTTCAATTTTTGTAATGACGAATCGATCAGATTATTAAAAAGTGGAAATCAAAATGATATAAACACACAATTAAATCTCATAATCGCTTATTCCTTAAAAGCCAGAGTAGATAATTATTCAGGAAATAAAATCAGTTCAGTAACTCAGTTTTATAACTCAATTAAGTATATAAGGAAAATCAATAAAAGCAAAGTCAAAGATGAAAAAATAAATCTTATGATGGGTTTGTATTTGTATTTAATTTGTTATTTAAAATCTGAGTATTTTTTTATTAATCCTTTTTTACTTTCAATATCCGATGGTAATAAAAAAATGGGTTTGGAATATTTAGAGAAATGTTCATTGTCAAAAAATGAGATTGTCAGAACCGAAGCAAATTATTTCTTATATAAAATCTATTTTTCGCTGGAACACGATATTATAAAAGCCGATAAAAAAATCAATACATTAATTGAATTGTACCCCAAAAACATTGTTTTCAATGTTGAAAAACTGAATATTTTAAATGCTCAGAAAAAAGCAAATGAAGCAAAGAAATTGAAAATTCAAATAACTGAAAATATTAATAATAACATAAATCTAAAAACTACTCAAAAACAACATTTTTTACGTTTAATAAAAAGCAACACTTTTAATTGAAAATCTAAATATTTCTTTATGGTAAATAGCAGGTCAGAATTAACGCATAAATTGTTTTTATTTGTTTTATTTCTTGCGTTTTCCTGTTTTTTGTCTGCCCAGTCAAATCAGGAACTGAATGATTTTAAAAACTTTTTTGAAATCAAACCACATAAGCATAACTGGGCAGATCAATTGAAAAACAATGAAAACGAAATAAATATGATCTTTTCCGTATTATTTGTATTTTATAAAGAAGTTTTATCAAACCAGGATATTGAAGCTTGTGTGATGACCCCTTCGTGTTCAGTCTATGCCATTGAAAGTATTAAGAAAAAAGGAGTTGTGTTTGGCCTTTTAAATGGTTTTGACCGGTTGACCCGTTGTAATCCGGGTAAAAGCAAGAATCTTCCAATTGATAAATCGACCGGCAAATACTATGATCCTGTTAATTATTAATAGCTCTGTTAATAAACATTATTGGAGTTTTTCAATACAGCCCCGCATCCTTAAGTTCATTAATAAATTCTTCTTCAGTAAATACCTTTACAGAGCCAATTTCGCGCGCTTTTGTAAGTTTTGACCCTGCATTTTCTCCGACCACAAGGATATTGAGATTTTTAGAAACAGCACTTATATTTTGGGCTCCTGCTTTTTCTGCAAGCTCCTGGGCTACTTTCCGGTTCATAAACTGCAAAGTGCCAGTAAATAATATTGTCTTACCCTGGAATACAGCATTTTCGACTGCTACTACTGGTTTGTCTTCTTCAGTTTGCTGCATGTTTACTCCACTCTCTTCCATTTTTTTAAGAATGTTAATGTTTTCTGTATTTCTAAACCAGTCAGTTACCGATTTTGCAACACTTGGTCCAATATCTTTGATGTGGAGAAAATCATTTTCGGTCCATTTTTCAAGATCCCGGATATTATCAATTCTTTGCACAAGCAGTTTTGATGCTTTTTTACCGATATGCTTTATTGTCACACTATGAAGAAGTCTCCAGATAGGATTGGATTTTGCTTTTTCAATTGAATTTCTAAGATTTTCAGCCGATTTCTCCCTAAATCCTTCCAGATTTGAAATTTTGTCAAAATCTAGATTATAGATGTCTGAAATATCTTTCAGCCAACCTAGTTCCCAGAACTTTTTTACAATAGATTCTCCAAAACCATCTATATTCATTCCCTCCTTTGAAACATGAAAAATCATTTTCTGCAGTCCAACCTGACCACAGGCACATTCAGAGCAATACCAGGCAGCTTCATCCTCAGCTTTTATAAGTTTTACTTTTGAGCCGGAAGTGTTCAGAGGACAGAATTCCGGGAAACTCACAGGTTTTTCTCCCCCTGTTCTCAGCTCAGGCATTGACTTAACAATATATGGTATTACTTCGCCTGCTCTTTCCACCAGTACTTTATCTCCTATCCGAAGATCTTTTTTATTGATAAATTCCTCATTATGAAGAGAAATTGACTGTATCTGGACACCAGCAAGCTGTACGGGAGTAATTTTGGCAACGGGAGTGATAGTACCAAATTTACCTACCTGAAATTCCACTCTTTCCAGGACAGATACAGCCTGTTGAGCCTGAAATTTGTATGCCAGCGCCCATCTGGGATGATGGCCTGTATATCCGCATTTATCCTGAATCGAAAAATCATTGACTTTGATCACCATGCCGTCAATATCAAATGCTAAACTCTGTCTCGTAGATTCCATTTTCTGACAAAATGTGATGACCCGATCAATCCCTTTGCATAAGTTCATTGAACTTCCGGGTGTCTTAAATCCAAGACTATTGAGCATTTCAATGGTTTGTGCCTGAGATTCAAAGGATTTGAGGATGTCATTTCCTTCATGATCAATACAATAACTCATCTGAAAAACTATCACTGTCAGATTTCTTTTTTTTACTTCTGCCGGATCTTTCATCCGTAATGAACCGGACGCTGCATTTCGGGCATTTGCAAAAAGTGCCAGCCCTTCATTCATTCTTTGATTATTTATTTCGAGGAAACTCTGCTTCATAAGTATGCACTCACCCCTTAATTCTGCCCTGAAAATTCCTTTTTTAGAAAAATGAGCTTTTAATGGTACAGACATTATCATTTTTGCATTTGCTGTAATATCATCTCCTTCTATTCCGTTGCCCCTGGTAGCACTTCTGATAAGCAGGTCATTTTCATATACAAGTGTGATAGTGCTTCCGTCATATTTTGGCTCAACAGTGTATTCTGTAATTTTATCCGGATCAAGATTAGCCAGTTTTCTTATCTGATCATCGAAATCTCTCAAATCATTTTCATTGTATGAATTTTCAAGGGACAACATAGGTGTATAATGTTGAATAGTTGAAAATTCACTTATCAGGTCGCTTGAAACCCTTCTTGTCGGAGAATACTCCGAAGGTGTTAACTTTGGATTTTGTTCCTCAAGGATTTTCAATTTTTTGAAAAGAATATCATAATCTAAATCAGAAATCACAGGATTGTACTGAATATAATATTTCCATTCATGATACCTTATAATATCTCTGAGCAGTTCTACCTGATCTATTTCAATTTCTTTGTTTACCAGGGTTTGTGTCAGTTCGAAATAGTAATTTTCTTTATCTTTGCTGTACATTGTAAATATTTATAAGTAGATGGCAAATATAACCAAAATGTTTTTAAACTTGCTGCTGACATTATTTTGAAGAAAACTTTTATTAAAAAACTAATTCCCGTTAAACCTTTTGAACTAAAAACTGTCAAAAAGATGATAAGAGATAAGAATGAAGTATACTGATGATCAGATTCTGAAATTGATGAAGGATGGAAAAACAGTCAACATAGGATTTAAGATGTTGATGGACAATTATCAGTCAAAATTGTACCACCATATCAGAACTATAGTTGGTAAACATGACGATGCAGATGATGTGCTACAGAATACATTTATCAAGGCATTCAGGAATATTGATAAATTTGAAGAAAGGTCTTCTTTATTTACCTGGCTTTTTAAAATTGCAACCAATGAATCAATAACATATATTGAAAATCATAAGAAAAAACAATGGATTGTTGATAGTATTGAAAGCCATGAAAATATTCAGGATGTTTCAGGAAATTCAAATTTGACCGGTGATTTTATAAGATCAATACTGGATAAAGCAATTAATGAATTGCCTCAACAGCAAAAAACTATATTCAGTCTCAGATATTTTGAAGAGATGAGTTACAATGATATGTCAGGTGTTTTAGGTGTCACAAATGGAGCCCTTAAGGCTTCATATCATCATGCAGTAAAAAAAATTGAAAATTATTTAAGGATAATTTCTGCAAACGAAATTTAGTTATGAAAAAGGAAATACAAAACGAATTATATGATCTCAATTCTTCTCTTGTAAGGAATGAGAATATCAGGATTTATGAACCCGGTAATGATTATTTTGACAAAATGCAGACTGAGGTCTTTGTAAAAATGAATGAACATAAACAGAAAAGAACAATTTTTAAATTGAATTCGATCAGAGTTTCTGGAATTGCTGCTTCTGTTCTTATATTAATCTCTGCTTTTGCATTGATCAATAATAAAAATAATTTAACGGATGAAATAGCTCAGGTTGATGCCTATCAGTATCTGAATGAGAATATTGACAAAATCGATGAAAGTACATTGATTCAATATATTGAAGAATCTCAACTTGTTCTGGAGGATGAATCATTTCCTGATAATTCATCAATTGAAGCTTACCTGGAAGAAAATCCTGAAAATTATGAAGATTTAGACATAGAAACATTATTTTAAAAAATTAAACTCAATAAAAATGAAGTATTTATTATCACTTTTAGTATTGTTAACTGGCTTCAATTTTCTGTCTGGTCAAAAACCCGGAAGGGAAAGGATCACAGAAAAAGTTGAAGCTCACAAAATTGCATTTATTACAAATGAATTGAATCTTACACCTGAAGAATCGCAAAAATTCTGGCCTATCTATAATGAGTACAGTGCAAAAGAAAAGGATCTCAGACCAGAATTCAAAGGCAGACCTGAATCAGTTACAGAGGCAGAAGCAAACGACATTATAAACCGGTTCTTTGAAAATGAAGAGAAGCGCTTGAATCTGATGAAGAATTATTATCAGAAATTCAAAGCGATATTGCCTGCCACCAAGGTTGTCAAGCTCCATTTTGCAGAAAGAAAATTCAAAGAAAAGTTGCTCGAGAAAATGAAAGAAAGAAGAGATAATCCGGCAAGAAAGTAGAAGGTCATTTCAAAGAGAAACTTTGTTGACTTACAAGATTAGGTTTAAGCGTAAATAAAGCCCTGATTCTCTCAGGGCTTTATTTTTTCCTTCCATTTATTATAAATAAATTATATATAATTTTTTTTTAATAGGAAAAATTATTACCTTTGTCCATTATTTTAGTCATAGGGTGTCTGTTATTTCGTTGCCTTGTCGGGATGCTTATTTCGACAAGGTTTTTTTATTTTAGAGATTAGATAATATTAAGTTTAAATTTATTTTATCTATATTTGCAGGCAATTTAAAGCAGATAACATGTCAAAGTTACTTTATTGGATAGGGTTTATTGTTTCTACAGCCATAATGGTATGGTTATTAGTGTATCATCCTGAATGGTTTTGGGCTATGCTTCCATTTGTAGGCACATTTCTTGTAAAAGCTCTGGACGTTATATAAATAAATATTTATGAGTTTAATGACAGTTGGAACAATGGCATTTGATTCCATAGAAACCCCATTTGGTAAAGCTGAAAAAATAGTTGGAGGAGCATGTACATACATAAGCTGGGCGGCTTCATATTTTACTGATAAGATAAATCTGGTTTCAATTGTTGGGGATGATTTTCCTGATGATGAACTCAATCAATTGAGTAACAGGGGAGTTGATTTGACGGGTCTGGAAATAAAGGAGAATGCAAGAACTTTTTTCTGGGCAGGGAAATATCATTATAACATGATCTCAAGGGATACTCTCACTACAGATCTGAATGTTCTTGATGATTTCAACCCTATTTTGCCTGATACATACAAAAGTTCTGAATTTGTTATGCTTGGAAATCTGACCCCAGCGATTCAGCAGCAGGTACTTGATCAACTGGATGACGCGAAAAAGCCTTTTGTAGCTCTTGACACTATGAATTTCTGGATGGATCTGGCAATGGATGAGCTTTTGAAAGTGATATCTCAGGTTGATGCACTTATTATAAATGATGAAGAGGCAAGACAACTTAGCGGAGAATTTTCGCTGATCAATGCTGCTCAGAAAATTCACAAGCTCGGACCCAAGTACCTTATCATCAAAAGAGGAGAACACGGAGCTTTTTTATTCTTCGAAAAACAGATGTTCTTCGCTCCCGGTCTGCCTCTGGAAGAAGTTAAAGACCCGACAGGTGCAGGTGATACTTTTGCTGGAGGACTTATGGGATACCTGGCTTATACAAACGATATTTCATTTGACAACATGAAAAGAGCAATTATATACGGATCAGCAATGGCTTCATTCTGCGTAGAGGAATTCGGGCTCTCAAACCTAAAAAAACTCGATTACGAAATGATACAGTCGAGAGTGAGGCAGTTTTATGAATTGGTGAAGTTTGAAATTTAAATTCTTTATTTATGTCTTATAATATTACAATAATAGGTGCAGGAATAGTTGGCCTGGCAACTGCTTATAAAGCATCATTGAAATTTCCGGATTCAAACATTATTATTTTAGAAAAAGAAAGCAAAATTGCCGCTCACCAGACCGGCAATAATAGCGGAGTCATTCATTCAGGTATTTATTATCAGCCCGGAAGTCTTAAAGCCTTGAATTGTATAAATGGCTACAGACAATTGCTTGATTTTTGTGATAGTCACAACATAAAGTATGAAATATGTGGCAAACTAATTGTGGCAACAAAGGAAGAAGAACTTATACAACTCGACAAGCTATATAGCCGGGGAATAGAAAATGGATTATCAGGTCTCAGGTTTTTAAGCCCTGATGAAATCAAAGAAATAGAACCTTTTGTTGAAGGGATCAAAGGGATTTTTGTGCCCCAGACAGGAGTAATTGATTATCTGGAAGTATCGGCAAAATTGCTTGAGCAGGTCATAAATAAAAATGGCAGGATATTTTTCAATGAGAAAGTCATTTCAGTCAAAAATGGGAAAAAAATTGAGGTTAGAACTGAATCAAATACGTATACTGCTGATTTTCTAATTAACTGTGCAGGTCTTTATTCCGATAAGATCACCAAAATGACTATGGATATCCCTTACAGGATCATTCCTTTCAGAGGAGAATACTATAAACTTAAAAAAGAAAAGTATAATCTTGTAAAAAATCTGATATATCCTGTTCCGAATCCTCAGTTTCCATTCCTTGGTGTACATTTCACAAGGATGATCAAAGGAGGAGGAGGTGTTGAAGCTGGTCCAAATGCAGTATTGGCATATGCAAGGGAAGGATATACAAAAACCAGAATTAACCTTAAGGAGCTGTTTGAAGTTCTCTTGTATAAAGGATTTTTCAGGGTTGCATGGAAATTCTGGAGTTATGGATTGTATGAGATGTACAGATCTTACTCTAAAACTGCTTTTACTAAAGCTCTGCAAAGGCTAATACCTTCAGTACGAAAATCTGATCTTGTGGCTGGTGGAGCCGGCATTAGAGCACAGGTTTGCAAGAATGACGGAACACTGGTTGATGATTTTCTGATCTTTGAAAAGGAAAATATAATTAATGTTGTAAATGCCCCATCACCTGCAGCAACAGCTTCTTTAGCAATTGCGGATGAAATAACAGACAGGATAAAATTATAGATTAGGGGTCTTTTTATATAATAGTATGAAAAGTAATATTTTAAATTGCAAAAATGCTTCACATATTCAGGGAATGGTGCTTATTGCATAGGACAGATTGAAAATACATATTAAAGTATGACCATGAAACATTTTATAATATATTTGATATTTTCGAGTTTTGCCTTAAATGCACAGGTGAAAACTGAAGTATAGGAAAATAATGCTGATTCAAGCTCCCTTAATCTGAAGTCGATAAAAAAAATAAACGAAATGGAAGGATTTAAAAAAATTATATGGAAAGATATCAGTGAAAATGCTGTCAGCTTGATTGAAAACTGGATGCTTGTGGCAGCAGGCAAACCTGGTAATTATAATATGATGACTGCTAACTGGGGTACACTTGGCTGGCTTTGGGGCAAGCCCGTTTCAACCATTTTCGTACGTCCGCACCGCTATACTCATGATTTTACTGAAAGGGAGGATTATTACACACTTACTTTCTTCATGGAGGAATATCGGGAAGTACTTGAATTAATGGGAGACGTATCCGGACGTGATTTTGATAAAATAAACTATGAGGGACTTCATCCCCTTTTAACTGAAAATGGATCAATTGCTTTTGAGGAAGCTTATCTGATCATTGAATGCAAAAAACTATTTGCAAGCAGCATAAAAGAAGAGGATTTTGTTGATCCTAAAGTAAGATCCAGAAATTACCCAAAAAAGGATTTCCACACAATGTATATTGGTGAAATTACTAATATCTGGATTAAGGAATCGAAATGACAACAAATATTTACTCAAATACTGTATTACTTTAAACGATTATTATTTTTAAACAGCCTCAATTGGAAATATTCAATTTTTTTCTGACCTAGGACCGTCTGGCAGTACTACTTATTCTGCAATTTCTCGAAAACCTCTTCCATCTCGATCTCATCCCCGGGTTTGAATCCGCTGTGATCGAAAACGATATTGCCATCGATATCAAGTATAAATGTCTGAGGAACAAATGTGAAATTGAGTGCTTTCATCAGATCCTGATTTACATCACTCAATACTGTGAATTCCCATTGTTTCTGTGCTACCAGAGGTTTTACCTTGGCAAGTTGTCTTGTATTGTCAATAGTGATTGCAATTATTTCCATATCGTATTTTTCCCTCCATTCATCATAGAGTTCACTGTAAATATCCAGTTCCCTCTGACATGGCACACACCAGGTTGCCCAAAAGCTGACAACAGTTATTTTGTGTTTTTTAATTAAATCATCAGTCAAAACTGTTTTTCCGTTCAGGTCTTTCAATTCAGCAGATGGAAACTTCTTTTCGGGAACACCTGAAGATATAAACAGAAACGAAATAGCAATAACAAGCAGTTGAACAATTTTCATTTTATAAAATTTTAATTATGACTAAAATCCGTTGCGCGAAGTTATAAAATTCCGGAGAATTAACAAGATTTTAACATAAATTACATAGTCGGGTAAAAAATTTCATCTTTAAAATACTCAATGTTTTTTATTGTCGTTTATCATTGAGTTTACATTTATTAAAAAAGTAATTGATTTTTAACATATTGTTTTTTTAGTTATGCTCTTTAAAACAATATTAATCTTTCACTTAATTATTATTGAAGAAAAAATAAAGGATGACAGTTATTAAGAATGCTCTAGGTATTATTTTATCTCTTACTATAATAACAACTCTGCTAAGTATTAACGGGAAAACAGGTCCTTTTGAAAATAATTCAAAAGAAAAAATCATCATTAAAGAAGACACTCTAAAACCACGCTTTGATGATTTTTTAAATGACAGCCTGAAGAATCCATTCGATCTTAAAGATCCCCCTTCAGTTGAAAAAACTGTTGAATATGATCCTGTATCCGGAAATTATATAATCACTGAAAAGATTGGTAATGAATATTTCCGCGCTCCTACTTATATGACAATGCAGGAGTATCTCAAATGGAAGGAACAGCAGCAGAGAATGGAATATTTCGGCAAATTGTCAGGTTCGGGCCAATCAGGTTTGAGTTCTTCCGGTATTGTAGATCCGGCAGCTTTGGTAGATGTAAAAAAAGATCTTGTAGAAAGGATTTTTGGAGGTAATGAGATAACTATAAAACCGCAGGGTAGCATTCATCTGACACTTGGACTTGCAAGGCAGATAATGGACAATCCTGGTTTTGAACTGAGGGCACAGAGGGTATGGAATCCGATTTTCGACGAGGGTATTCAGGTAAATGTTGAAGGTGGTATCGGTGATAAAATGAAACTGAATTTTAATTATAATACTAAAGCAAGTTTTGATTTTGACAATAAGATCAAACTGAAATACGACAGTGAAAAATTCAACGAGGACGCTATCCTCAAGAAAATAGAAGCAGGAAATGTTAGCCTTCCGCTCAGAGGTAATCTTATACAGGGTGCTCAGAACCTTTTCGGTATTAAAACCGAACTGCAGTTCGGCCACCTGCGGCTGACAGCCATTGCATCACAGCAGAGATCAGAACAGAAAAACGTTCAGATTGACAAAGGAGCTGTCAAGCAGGAATTTGAGATCACTCCTGAACAGTATGATGAAAACAGGCACTTTTTCGTTTCACATTTTAACAGGGAAACATATGAAGATGCATTATCTGATCTTCCCAATATCAAAACTCCCTTCAGACTGACAAGACTTGAGGTGTGGGTAATTCCTGAAAGAAATGAAACTCATGACCTCAGGGATATTTGTGCACTTGCTGATATTGGTGAAGGAGATTTGAAGTTTTATACTGACACTACACCTTCCAGTGATCCAAGGGTAGATAATATTTATAAAGACTATACAGCAAACAATGTCCTCCCTGACAACTGGGTAAGTACTTATTACGAGGATTATCTTCGTTCTGACAGCCTAACAAGACTTAAAATCAATACTTCTTCAAATTTGAGATCAATATATGGACTTGAGTCGGGAAGAGATTATGAAATGTTCAAAGCCAGGAAACTAAATGAATCTGAATATACATATAATGCCGAACTGGGTTTCCTCTCTCTTAACAGGCCTCTTCAACCAGAAGATGTTTTGGGTGTATCTTATGAATATACATACTCATTTAATGATGCAAATGCATTAAGGGCAGGTAACATATACAGAGTAGGTGAATTCAGTGAATTATCTGATACACTTGGAAAAGTGATGTATGTGAAAATGCTGAAAAGTAAAACTCAGAAACCCGGAACGCCGGAATGGGATCTGATGATGAAAAATGTTTATTTCATCGGCACTTCAGAAATTGACAGGGAAAGCTTTAAACTCGATATATTTTTCAAGGATATAGATGGCTCAAATAAAAGGTTTCTGCCTGAACCAGGATTTCAAAAAAGGCCTTTATTACAGGTATTCCGTGTCGATACTATAAATGTAAATGGTGATATCCAGCCCGATGGTATTTTTGACTTTATCAACGGAGTTACAATTTTACCACGAATAGGAAGTATCATATTTCCTGTGCTGGAACCATTTGATAATTCCCTTGACAGTCTTCTGAAAAATAAGTTATTGGCAGATAAATACCGGTTTGACGATCTTTACACTAGTTCCATAGTTGAAGCTAAGAAAAAACTTGAAAAAAACAGATTTGTACTTAAAGGAGAGTATAAGTCTAAGGAATCATCTGAAATATCATTGGGAACATGGAATTTGCAGGGTAATCCTATTGTAACTTCAGGAGGAATAACTCTGACTGAAGGAGTTGATTATGATATTGACAGGGGAGCAGGCAAGATCAGAATAATAAATCCCGCAGTTCTTCAGTCCGGAAGGCCTATTAATGTCAGATTTGAGGATAACAGCCTTTTTAATCTGACTCAGAAGAATATGCTTGGGCTGAGAGCAGATTATGAAGTAAGGAAAAATTTTAATATTGGTGCATCTTATCTTCACCTTTTTGAGAGGCCGTACACTGAAAAAGTCAGCTATGGAGATGACCCTATCAATAACAGGATCTTTGGACTTGATATGGATTTCAGTACCAATGCAGACTGGCTTACACGCGCTGTTGATAAATTACCTTTGATAAGTACTAAAGCTCCCTCATCCATTAGTTTCAAAACAGAGGTGGCAGCTTTGAAACCAGGGCACAGCAGTGAAATCGATCAGGGAGAAGATAAAGGCGGAAATATCATTCTTGATGATTTTGAAGGATCATCTATTAAGCTTTATCTGAATAATGAGAATGACTGGACACTCGCAAGTACACCATCTACTTTACCGGAAAGCAACGACAATACCCTTGCTTACGGAGCAAACAGGGCTTTACTGAGTTGGTATGTTGCTGAAAGCGGATTGAGAAACAGCAATGATAAAAGTGATCCTTATTCCCGTTTGGTATATCAGCAGGATCTGTTTGACCGTGATATACCGATTGGATCATTACCGGATATGAGGACTTTTGACATTAACTTCTATCCCTCTGAAAGAGGACCATATAATTTTGATATACCTGATGGCTATCCAAACAATCTGTCAAAAGGTATTCTCTGGAATGAGGAAAATCAGAAAATACTCCTCAAAGATCCAAAGTCAAGATGGGGAGGTATGACCAGATACCTGCGTTACAGCGATTTTGAAGCCCTTAATGTGGAATATATTGAATTCTGGATGCTTAACCCATTTATGACAACTGAAAGCAGGGAATCAGTAAATGATATGAATGGTATGATGACTATCAATCTGGGAAATGTTTCGGAAGATGTACTTAAAGATGGTCTGCAGTTCTACGAAAACTCGCTTCCTCTGCCAGGTGAAGTTGTTCCGATAAAAGAAACAATATGGGGAAAAATACCTCTCGATACTCCACTGGATGATGCTTTTCCAAATGATAAAGCAAAGATCAAGCTAATGGATTTGGGTCTGGATGGTATGGATGACGAAAACGAACTGGCATTTCATTCAGATTATCTCCAGAAAATAATATCAAAATTTCCTACTGCTCAATTATCTGATGTTTCAAATGACAACTGGTTGTATTTCGGATCTCCTGAATTGGCTTCAGAACCACTTAATGACAGGTACAAAAAATATAATAATCCACAAGGCAACTTCCCGGATATAGAAAAGGAGGAAAGAAGGGGCAGACTTAGACCTGATAAGGAAGAATTGAACGATAATAAATCACTTGATATTACTGAAGCATACTACAATTATCAAATTCCGATGGCAGCAGTAAATACAAATGATGGAATGGTACTTGATACTAATAATATTTTTCTGAGAGAATTAATTACAGATATAAAAAAAGTTACTCCTGAAAATGGGGATGAAGAATTGTGGTACAGGTTCAGGATCCCGATTTCAAGCGGTGTGCCTGTTGGAGGAATTGATGGTTTGAGATCAATTCAATTCATGAGAATGTATTTCTCCAATTTTGAAAAGCCAAAAACATTCAGACTGGCCGAATTCGGAATTGTAAGAAATCAGTGGAGAAAAGATGCAAATTGTATAAGTGACCAGGTTGTAAAATTTGATGTCGATGTCGTAGGACTTGAAGAGAATGAAAAGAAATTGCCATTTGGGTATGAATCACCTCCAAATGTAAAGCGGGAAAGGCTGCTTGCAAATTATGACAATATTCGTCAGGATGAAAAATCTCTTGCTCTGAAATTTGAAAACCTGAAAGACTCCTGTGAACTTACCGTTTACAAGCTAACTTCTTTTGATGCAAGATTATTCCAGCGTCTGCAATTATTTGCCCATGCCGAAAGCGATATGGATATGGAGGATGGAGATCTCCACCTGATAATGAGAATAGGCAAGGATTTTGTCAATAATTACTATGAATACGATATTCCATTGAAGCTTTCAGACAAAGCAAACGGGCAGTCCGTTGAGAATATTTGGCTTGATGAAAATTTCCTGGATATTGTTTTGAAAGATTTTACAGATCTTAAACTGGAAAGAAATAACATAGACTGGCCTTTGGACCAGGTATATTCAAAAAAAGATATAAATAATATAAGGAATGAGGGAGCACTTTTAAAGATAAAAGGCAATCCGAGCCTTGGTTATATACGGGGAATTCAGATAGGAGTGACTACATTTCAAAAAACCAGAAAACTTAAGGGTGAAATTTGGATCAACGAACTCAGGGTCAATGGACTTGAAGAGAAAGGAGGTGTCGCAGCAACCGCAAATCTCGATGTGAAACTTGCAGATCTGGGCTCACTTAGCGGATCTTTCAATTACATGAGTATCGGATTTGGAGCTCTTGACCAGAAACTCGCCCAGAGAAGTATGGACGAAGTGATAGATTATGACCTTTCAACTTCCCTTCAGATTGGTAAGTTTTTTCCTACCAAATGGAAAGTGAACCTGCCCCTGTACCTGCAGTATGGTCAGACTATTAAAATACCCAAATATGATTCCTATGATCTTGACCTAACGGTAAAAGAAAATATTGACAATGCAAAAACCGAAGAAGAAAAGCAGGAAACCAAAGACAGGTCACTCGATGTTGTGACAGTGAGATCAATGAATCTGGCAGGAGTGAGTGTAAATGTTGGAAATGCAAAATATCCATGGTCACCAAGCAATGTGAAAGTGGGTTATTACTATACAGGTCTTGAAGCTAAAAATCCAATAATACGAAAAGAGAGTGAAACAGATCAGAAGCTTACACTTGATTATGGATTCAACCTTGGAAATAAATTTTTAAAGCCATTTGCCAAGGTTGGCTGGATAAAAGCCAAGGTGATCAAAGATATACATTTTGGACTTTTACCAAGTTCGTTCTCCTTCAACACTCAGTTAAGAAAATACGATAATACAAGAACCTACCGCGAACCAAAAGATATAGATTATACTTTTGAAGAAAGAAGATTCAACTGGGACAGAAATTACAATCTTCAGTGGAGCTTCACCAAGGATCTGAAACTGAATTTCAACGCTACTAATCTGGCTATTGTAGATCAGCTTCAGAAGTGGGGTATTACAGATGAATACAGAAATGAAAAAGGTTTGCTCATAACAGATAAAACTTCAAGTGAGTACCTGATGGAAAGCCTGAAAAGATTCGGTAGACCAAAAAGCTATAATCACAATATTGACCTATCCTATAATGTGCCTCTGAAGAATATAAAGATCCTGAGCTGGGTAGATATAAATGCGAAGTACAATGCCACCTATACCTGGACGGGAACTTCTCCATTTAAAGAAGATGATTATGGTAACCTTATCCAGAATCAGCAGACCAGATCAGTTAACACCCGTTTTGATTTTGAAAAGCTGTACAAGAGCGTGAAGTATCTCAAAACTATTGACGAAGGATTTAGTAAAAAAGCTGATAAGAAAGAAAGAAGAGATTCCAAAAAAACTAAGGATAAAACCGACAAAAAGAAAGAAAGGATAGTGACTCCTTTTGAGAAAATAGTATTCCGGCCTTTCCTAGTGTTGAGAGATATAAAACTCACCTACAAGGAAGATTTCCAGACAACAGTACCAGGATATACCAAGAGGACAGAATTCCTTGGTTCAGTTGACAATTTAAAATCCCCAGGTCTTGATTTTATTGCTGGATGGCAACCGGCAAACTTTGACACATGGCTCGATAATGCCGCTACAAAAGGCTGGATAGTTGAAAACAGATTCTTTAACAACCAGTTTTATAATAATAAGCGTCAAAATTTCGGAGCAAAAATAATCCTTGAACCAATTAATAATTTAAAAATCGACGTTGACTTCAAAAAATCTTTCATTCAGGACAATTCAAGGGAATTCAAGAATACAAATGAGGGAAGCCCTTTATTTCAATCACTCTCTGTAATGGACAGGGGATCTTTCGAAGTCACTTATATGGGTATAAATACGATATTTACGAAAAATTATGAAACATTGTTTGATAAATTTTCCGATTTCAGGAAAACAATTTCAGCACGACAATATAAAATCAGAAATAGTACAACTACAGTTATTCCCCATCCTTTAAATGCAGATTATGCTGAAGGTTTCGGACCTCAGAGTCAGGCAGTCCTGATCCCTGCATTTATGGCTGCATATACAGGGGAGAAAGCCGAAAATGTGTCACTTGATATTTTTGAAGATATTGGTCAGCTGGACTTTATACCACGACCTAACTGGTCAGCAGAATACAATCTCAGCCGGTATGGATTTATGAAGGATATTTTTTCATCATTCAAGATCACTAACGGTTATAAATCCATGCTCAAAGTGAGTCAATATCAGACAGACTTAAATTTTGCTACAAAAATGAATGAAATTGAAAACAATGAACTCAATTACTATCTTGAGTATATAATTCCGTCTGTCGTATTGGAAGAGAGATTTGACCCTGTAATAGGAGTTGATATTAAGACAAAATCGGATCTGAGTATAAGAATTGACTATAAGAAGTCAAGAGGAATGCTTCTTAGCCAGAAATCTCTCCAGGAAAACAGGGCAGAGGAAATGGTTTTCAATTTAGGGTATGTCATCAAGAATGTCAATCTTCCTTTTATGTCAAAAAAGGCTAAAAAGGAGAAAAAATCCAAGAAAGGAGAGAATCAGGAAGATCAAAGGAGTACTGATGATAAAAAGCCCAAGGGTGCCAAAAATAATCTGCGCGATCTCAGGATCAATGTAGACTTTTCAATAAGAGATAATGAGACTAAAGAGTATCTGTTTGATACAGGAAGAAATGGTAAAGCAACTCACGGAAATTACAGGATATCTCTTGCCCCGTCTATGGAGTACAATATTTCTGATAATTTCTCAATGCAACTGGATTTCAGTTATGATAAAACAGTGCCATATGTGAACAACTCCTACCCAACCACTAATTACAGGGGAACTGTCACAGCAAAATATTCTTTAAAGTAAAATACATAAAGCAGGGATTTGAATTAATTCCTGCTTTCTTTTTATAAAATACCTGATAATATTATTTTTGACACATTTTCCAAAGTGAATTTAATAATCATGGATAATCAAAAGCTTAATTCAATAAAACATTGGGCTGAAGACGACAGACCAAGAGAAAAAATGCTGAAATTGGGACCCAAATCTTTGACTGATGCTGAATTGATTGCCATATTGATACATTCAGGTTCGAGAACGGAATCAGCGGTTGACCTAAGCCGGAGGATACTGAATGATATGAATAACGATCTGAATATCCTTTCAAAGAAAAGCATTCAGGAACTAATAAAATACAAAGGTATAGGTGAGGCAAAAGCTATAGGAATTGCTGCAGCAATGGAACTGGTAAACAGAAAGAAATTTGAAAAGGTGGCATTCAGAAAAATTTCAGGAAGTAAAGATGTTTACGAAGAAATGTTCTCACAGTTATCAGGTAATCTGCAGGAAGAATTCTGGGTTCTATATTTAGATAGAAAAAATACGATAATTGACCGGAAAAACATAAGCAAGGGTGGGGTGAGCAGTACTGTAGTTGACACTAAGATAATTTTCAAATATGCACTTGAATTTCTTGCCTCAGGATTGATACTTGTTCATAATCACCCGTCTGAAAATCGTCAGCCAAGTGACATGGATGTTAATATAACCAATAAAGTTAAAAATGCTGCTTTACTTTTCGATATGAATTTGCTGGATCATGTTATCTTTGCCGGTTCAGAATATTACAGTTTTGCCGACGAAGGTAAAATATAGATTAAAAAAAATATAAAACTTATAAAATGCCAAAATGTATAATTTGTAATGTGACTTCTAATGAAATGCCTTTGATCCAGTTTTTATTCAAAGATACAGCTTACCATATTTGTTCGCAGCATGTGCCTGTGTTGATACATAATTCTGGTCAATTGGCCAATATATTACCTGGAATGAATGAAGTAGTTGACCCTGACCCAATGGTGCATTGAGACACCTGATTCTTTGACAATAAAGGGCATTAAAGATCATTAAAGGGCAGTTCTTTTATATGACCTTAAATTTCTTAGATGGTTAAAAAAATACTGATTATAAACCATATTAGGTATTGAAGATCATCGAAGGATGAAACCTATATGCCCTTAAATCTCAAATCGGAATTCGTAAATTAAAAATCGAAAGATCACCAGCCAGAATCCTGTCCTGCTTTTACAAAATTGCCATTCAGGTATTCATGATATTTTGTGCTGCTTTCATGTAGAAATGCCATGACATAAAGGTCTGATTTCTTATATTTTGAAATGTTTTCAACCTTGAATTTGGCAATATGATTGTTGTCGATTTTGATGCTGATGGGGTCACCTGCTTTCGAAGTAAGCACTTCTCTTAACAGATTTCGGTGAATGAATTTTCCGCCACCTCCCGATTGAGCTCCCGGACTTGATTCAGGAACATTGTCTTCAACGAGGTAAACCGTCAGTAAAACATTATCAAGATTTATTTCTGAATCCGATATAACTTCAATGTCGAGTATGTTATCAGTAATTTTCGTATTTAATTTTATTCCGGCAGTTGATTTATAGCCCATTTTTTTCTCAACCTGAACAATCCATTCTTTAGTTTCGTCTTGTTTTTTATTGACAAGCACACTTGGCACTCCATTCAGATCAAAAAAGTCAAAGAAATATTTTGTTGTTGGAGGAAACTTAACTTCATGATTATCAGTATAATGCATCCCTACACACATAACCTGATTACCATATTTTTCCACAATCTCATTGAATTTGGGAGCTGCCTTGGTACAAATTCCACACCATTCAGCCCTGAATTCCTCAAATAGCACTCTTTGTTCATATTTACCATTTGGTGAATTCGGATCTTCTTCTTTCTTGCAGGATGCAATTGTTAGAATGAAGAAAAACAATAATAGCAATGAGAAATTTACCGTAGCTTTTTTCATTTTTTATTAATTTAATTAGTCAATCAACAGTAAACATTATTTACCTGTTAAAATGTTTAAGAAAGAATGAAAAATTTTAGCCAAGTGCAATATTCCCCACAATTCAATTTAAATTATTCGGATTCATCACCTTGCCTATAAACAATATGCTATTAGTTTTATTTTCCCTGATCAGGAATATAAATGGTCTGTTGGCTATAAATGAATTACCTGCCGAAGTGACATTTATAACTACAACTGTAGCAGCAGAAGCTTCAGTACCGGCTTCGTCAATCTCCACATAGGACTGATGTATTACCTCGTCAATATAAAGGTCATGGTATCCGTTTATCTTTGAAAAATCTGCAATACCGGGTTGAAACGCTTTCAGGATTCCAAGCTTTTTAAGAAATGGCTTTAAATACTCCTTATATTCCATTTTGAATTTTGGTATCCCAATATCAATTTTTGTCGTTGACATTTTGCTCTTAATGTTCTCCCAGCTATTTATATTGAGTTCTTTGATCACATCATCCACTTTATAATTATATTCCGGAAGGATTAAAGTCATAGAGAAAACAGAATCCCCATATGGAATGTCTACCATGCTGAATTTTTCATTTCGAAAATAGGGTAAGTTCATTTCACTGCCATGCATCATTTCAACCTCGGTTGTATTTCCATTCTCAAGATAGAAATGTTCATTTGTAGTATTTTTTTTATCAAATTTGTACTTCCATTGTCCTTTAAAGTAAATTGCATTTATAAGGAACATTACTGATGAAGGATCAATTGAGTTGATAATATCTTTTATTTTACCTTCTGTCTTGTTTTCAACCCAGGTATTGATCTCCGTTATAGTCGAACCTTTTGAAAAATCCTTATTTTTAATTTCAGCACTGAAATATTTATTATTGACAATCAGAAATTCTGGCAATACACTGAATCCATCTCTGTACCAGATTGAATTGGCATTGTTCATTTTTACTTCTTTGTCCAATACCGGTAAAAGATTAATCAAATCCCTGTAGGCTGAATTAAGGCTGTCAGGATTCCAGTTAAAGTATTTCAAAGAGTTCAGCATTTCTTGTTTTGTATCATCTACAGCTCCATTCAGTGTCATCGATAAGGCTGTTGAAATGGAGAAGGGAGATATGAACAGATTCTCTTCTTTTGATTTATCGTGAAGAATACTGAAAATGCCGAAACCGAAATCATTGTTGTTGTAAGCCAGATCGCAAACCTTCGCATTGTCACTGCATTGGAAACCAATATTTTCATTTGTTATGGTTTTTTCACAAGACAAAATCAGGCAAAAAAGGAGAAAAAATGTTAAATTTTTCATTTTAGTTATTTTAATAATTAACGATTTTCTGAATTCAATAATATTATAGACGTATAAATCAGTCAGTTTAGTTGGATTTTTTTTATAAATTAGAATTTATTTTACTTTTATGGTGTTTATAGAATATTTGAATTAATATAAAAATTTTAAAATGTTCAGGACATTCAAATACATATTTATCAGTTTAGTGCTTATTGGGGCATTGTTTTTTGCGTGGTACACCGGATTCAAATCTTCATTATTTGAGAGTAAAACCTCTCTGTCGCAGGAAGTGGTATTGGAACAGATAAAAAATGTAATCAAATTAGGTACTGTAGAAGGGTATTTCTCTGAAGTATATGATTATAAAGAGCATTTTGGTCCGGAGTTGAGTTTTTTTACAAAAAAGGCACTTATAAGGGTAAAGGCTAAAATTCTTGCAGGTTTTGACCTTGAATCGATAAAAATAAATGTTGATGAGAAAGCCAGAACAGTAACGATAAGCAATATACCTGACCCTCAGATCATATCAATAGAACACGACCTTGATTATTATGACATTACTGAAGGTATCTTCAATTCTTTTACAACCGAAGATTATAACAGAATGAATGTTCAGGCAAAAGCATATATAAAGAATGTTGCTTTAAAAAGCAGATTGATGGAGAATTCGAAAAGTCAGCTTGATTCCCATTTGCAAGTTTTAAAAGTATTGATGAACAGTTATGGATGGAAACTTGAGATAGAAAATTCAAAATTGCCACCTCAAAACATTCAAAAACAAGGATAAAGTTTATTTTTGCATTTTTTTAAAATATTAATTATGAGAATAGGCAGATTTTTAACTATATTTTTGGTCATTGTTATGATTGGTTTAGGCATTTCATCCTGTAAGAGGGATAGCACTATGACTAATCAAAAGACAGAAAATGATACTTCTCAAAGCAATTTGTTACAAAATGAACCAGTAACAAAAAGTGATACTGACATAGTGACTAATATTGAGCCTCCAATCAATCAGATATCAGGAAACGTGATCGAAAATACTCAGGAAAAAATTCAAAAAAACACTGAAATAACTAAAAAACCGAAAGCTTCCAATGAAGTAATATTTGCATCACCTGAATTCAAGGCGTTTATGGATGCAGTTTTTACCCTATCAGATGAAAGTACTACTGAAGAACTTAATTATGTAAATTCTTTCATGGATAAAAACAGCCTATGGAAGGAGATGCAAAAAGATCAATGCAATCTACTTAATAATGAAAATATTAAATCAGATCCGAAAGTTTTTCATTTCTGGGAAAAAAGATGTAATTTCAACAAGGCACAGAATAAAGTAGTAAAAAAATATAACATTTCCTATGATGCATTAGGTAAGCTGATGCAACAAAAACGAGGTGAAAGACAGTATAATCCGGATTTGGCGGTTCCCGATAATGAATAGTATTTGCTAAACCATAGTTTTTCAATGAAGAAAGTCCTCATCATCACCTATTACTGGCCACCAAGCGGTGGTGCTGGGGTGCAGCGTTGGGTGAAATTGACAAAATATCTGGCAAAATTGGATATCGAAATTTTTGTTATTACAGTTGATGAAAAGTATGCAAGTTATATGGTTTTGGATGAGAGTTTACAGAAGGATATTTCAGAAAATGTAAATGTTTTTAGAACTAAATCTTTTGAACCAATTAACTTATATGGCAAAATTGTTGGTAAAAAAAATATACCTACTGCAGGATTTTCAAATGTTGATAATTCAACTGTAAAACAAAGAATTATTAATTTTATTAGGAGTAATTTGTTTATTCCCGATCCAAGAAGATGCTGGAATAGATATGCATATAAAAAAGCATGTGAAGTAATTGAAAAGTTTTCAATAACTAATGTAATTACCACTTCCCCCCCGCATTCTTCACAATTATTAGGATTAAAACTTAAGAAAAAGTATAATTTAAACTGGATAGCAGATCTGAGAGATCCATGGACTGATATTTATTATTATTCGCTATTGAATCATAGTTTTTTATCAAAAAGAATTGATAGATATTATGAAATGAAAATTCTCAAAAATGCCGATAGTATTTTTACAGTAAGTGAAAGTCTTAGAAACTTATTTCTTTTAAAGGATTCCAAAATAAATAAGCATAAATTTTATGTTATTCCTAATGGTTTTGATCCCCAAGATTTTAACGATATAAGTGTAGTGAATACTTATGATGAATTTACCATTACTTATACTGGGACGATGTCCTCATCTTATAAACCAAATGTTTTATTTGATGCATTAATTCAATTAACAGAACAAGGATTAATAAAAAAGTTTGTAGTTAATATAGTAGGGAGTATTTCTAAAGATATTAAGTCATACATATTAAATTCAAGATTAAGTGAATATGTAAATTTTATCCCTAATGTTCCTCATGCTGAAATTATTGGATACCAGATAAATAGCCACTTATTATTGCTGGTAATACCTGAAGTTGATAATTCTGAAGTAATTTTGACGGGTAAAATATTTGAATATCTTGCAACAGGTAATAAAATACTGTGTTTAGGTCCGAAACTTGGAGATGCATCCAAAATAATTGAATTATGTCATGCCGGAGTGACTTTTGAAAGAAATGAATTATCTGAAATTATGAGTTTTATTGCTTATATTTATCAATTTAACAAAAGCAATAAAATGTCCGACAAACGGCACAAAAATGTTGAATTATTTAACAGAGAAATTCAGGCAAAAAAAATATTTGAACTGATCTCATAAATAATAAAAATTAATTTTACTATTGAAATGAATGATTTCTTATGCATTTACATGATTGAACTAAGCCCTGCTTTAGAATAAATTGAAATCTTCTTGTATTTCACATTTTCCTACTTTTTCGAAGGAATAAAACAATAATTTTATTGATAAAACTAACGAATTACAGTAATATCACCGCTGATAATTTTTTCTTTTTTAAATATTGTAACATAGCGTATTAAATAGGTATATACACCTGGCAAAACTAATTTATTTCCTTTTGTTCTTCCATCCCAAAGGAATTCTTTATCAGTCGAATAAAACAACTTATTGCCCCACCTGTCAAAAATGGCAATTTGAAATTCCATAATTTCGCAGTATTCATTAAACTTTACAAGAAAATTGTCATTCCAACCATCTTGATCTGGGGAGAAAATATTAGGAATGAATAATTTGCATAACTCATTATGGATTTTTTCACAATCTTTGAACTTCAGATCAACTTTCACAATTGAATCACATCCAAAATAATTGGTCAAATACTCAGTTCCCTTATTTATATTTTCACTATATTTTTTCCCGTTAACTTCAATAGTAAAACCATCTCCCTGACATCCATCATAATTTATAAAACTAGTATCAATGGAACCATAAAAAAGATCGATGTTTAATAAAGTATCACAGCTATTATCAGATAGAATAATTTCAGTGCCTTTGGGATTGTTTTGATTATAAGTATTTCCATTAACTTTAATGTGGTAACCGTCATTTTCACAACCACGGTAAGTAATGTTTGAAATATATATATCGGAAAATGTCAGATCAACATAAATTATAGAATCACAACCATTTATGGATTCCATAATTTCAATACCAATTGGATTTTGTTCGCTATAGATATTATCATTAATTTTAATTGAATAATCATCACCTTTGCAACCTTTGTATTCAATAATTTTAGAATATGATTTAGAATATTTCAGATTTATGTAAACAATTGAATCACATCCTTTTGAAGTGGTCATCATTTCTGTCCCAAACGGATTACTTTCATTGTAAATTGTACCATTTACTTGCACAGAATAATTATCTCCCTCACAACCATCATAATATATATTTTGTATTGAAGATGGTGAATAAAAAAGATTAACATAAACTATTGAGTCACAACCATTTTTTGATTGAATATATTCAGTTCCTGTTGGATTATTAACATCATATATCTTTCCATTAACTACAACTGAATATCCATCATTTTGACATCCTATATAATTTATAAAATGTTCAATTTTCTTAAACCCTACCGTAATTCGAAGCTTTTCAGGATTAGAAGAAGTTGTAAATCCCATTGTAGTAAATGTTTTTAAATCACAATCTGCACCTTTCTTTTCCGAACCTGCCATATAAGTAGAGCCTAAAGACTGAAAACTTGAAATAAAAGATCCAAATTGAGAATGTCCGTCATTGAAATTTAATTCTACTTCTGCAATATTCAAGCCCCCACCTCCAAATGGAACGTCAAAAGTTGCTTCCACAGAAATAAATTCTCCATTTGTATTGAAATCACCATTTGAGTTTGAATAAAACACATCAAAAAACTCTACACCGATCCAACCTTCAAAATCTCTTTCTGAAGAATTCATATGGTTACTGAATCGATGATTTAATTCAAAAGAATTTAGAGAATATGTATACGAAAATAAACTACCTGTCATCTCATAAAAAGTAATTGATTTCAGACCAGCTATTTGTTTAACAGGAATCTCGCTTCTTAAATCTAATGCATAAAAGAGTAACGTAAAAATGATATAGCAGAACAATAATTTATTACTTAGCAAACCTTTTCTTTTCATCATTTGGTTTGTTTATTTTTGAATACAAATTATAATTTATTCTAAAATCAATTTTATATTTACTACATTGGTATCGTCTTTGATGATTAATACATATAGGCCTTTTGGAAGATTACCTAAATTCAGTGGTTCAGTAAAATTATATTTCATTTTTTAACTTTATCATAAATCCGAAACTCTGATTTGGATTATTTTTTTTATCTGCGATAAGTTTTGTCACATCTAAAATGAAATTCTGAGTCGGATAATAAGAATAAGGGATTTCCACCTGATTAGTTACCGTAGTGGTAGGTTGATTATTCCATGTTATAGTTTGCTCATTCCAATCAGAAGTAATTCTTTGTAAAACACAAGTATTTTCTCCATCTTCTGTAGAATGTTGTCCCATTCCTGAATTTGAATCCCAGGCATACAACTGTAAGTAAGCAGAAAGAATAGTTGAAGTAACAGGTATTGAAGATATATCAAAGTCTATAACACTTCTAATTTGAGCTTCCTCTCCGCTAAAGGTCCACGCATTAGCGACAAACTGTTGATTTGTTCCAAAGTTTAAATTTCTTTGACTTGCTAATCCATGGATAATTGCATCTTTTCCCGAAGAAGGATCAGGCTGCAATGTTAATACTGATTGTGTTAGTCCAGTTATAACGTAAAATATAATTAGAAATAAGGATATTGAAATTTTTTTCATGATCTTAAGATTTGATTTTTATAAAATATATGAATTGTTAAGTTTAGAAAAATCTTATAAAAGGTACGCAAATATATAAAAAAGTTAGGTCGATGAACCAACATATTCATGATTTTTTCAAAAAACTTTTATTTTTAATTTAGATAAATCATATGAATGAAAAAATTATCTGACTTTTAACCTTTTCCTAATGACCGATTTTATTAACTTATAATCCTTTACCCAATCAGCTTCTCAGTAAATCTTATTACAAAATTGGTGAGCATTATCTCTTCCTGTTCACCGGACTCCATATCCTTGAGTATCAGTATATTATTTTCAAGCTCATTGCTCCCGATGATGGCTGCATAGGGCACACGGATTGCATTTGCATATTTCATCTGCTTTTTCATATTGCCTGGTGCAGGATAGATATCTGACCTGATGTTGTTGTTCCGGAGCTTTGAAACCAGGCTGAATCCTGCATGATGCGATCTTTCATCGAGTGTTATAAACAATACATCAACGGGATCAAACAGTTTTTCCGGAAACAGACCTTTCTCCAGCATAACATCATAGATCCTTTCTGCTCCGAAACTAATGCCTACTCCTGACATTCCTTTCCTGTCAAAAACTTCAGTCAGTTCAGCATAACGACCCCCACCACCAAGGCTTCCCATATTGGCATCTGTCGCTTTGACTTCAAATATTGTACCGGTGTAATAATTCAAGCCACGAGCTAGTGTAGGATCAAATTTTACCTTATTTATGAATTTCTCTTTTGATAAAAATGAAAATACTTCTTCTATTTCCTTCAATCCGTAAGAATTAATATTTCTCTCTGAGAAGTAGTCCCTGAGTGATGAAATATCTTCAAGATCCAGATACTCCTTTAGGGATTTAATGGCTTCGTTATTGATTTTTGCAGAAATTAGTTCATTTTCAACTCCCTGCCAGCCTATTTTATCCAGTTTGTCAATTATAACAGTTATTGCGACAAATTTTTCTTTTTCACCAATAGAGTCTATCATTTCCTCCAGAATCTTTCGGTTATTTACCCTTATTTCAACAGGAATTTTTATCTTTGAAAAGACCTGATCATAAATACAAATCAATTCAGCCTCATACATAAGTGAATCAGAACCTATGGCATCGGCATCGCACTGATAAAATTCCTGATATCTGCCCTTCTGAGGCCTGTCAGCTCTCCATACAGGCTGAATCTGATATCTTTTAAACGGAAAACTGATCTCGTTTTCGTGCATCACAACAAACCTTGCAAATGGTACGGTAAGATCATATCTGAGGCCCCTTTTGGATATAGATGGAAGCAATTTTCTTGAGTCTTTGTCTTTCAATACCTGTTCGTCACTATCAGCGAGGAAATCTCCATTATTCAATATTTTGAACAATAATCTGTCTCCTTCTTCACCATATTTCCCTGTCAGGGTTGATAAAGATTCAAAACTTGGTGTTTCAATCGGAACATATGCAAAATTCTCAAACACTGATTTGATCACTTTGAATAAATAGTTTCTTTTTATCACCTGTTCAGGTAAAAAATCCCGTGTTCCTTTTGGTATTGATGGTTTCATAAAGCATTTTACATTAAAAAAATTGATTATGATAGTATTATTTTAAAATTTGTCATGCTGCAATAACTTTGATATTTTGCTTTCCAAATAGTTATAAAATTAATAACACCTTACAATAAAGTTTGGGGTTAATTTAATAATACACTAAGTTACCACTCAGATTATCTTTTTTTGAAAATAAAAGTAAAAAGAATCAGTAATTTGTTTTGATTCTAAAATCAGGCTTAAAAAACTGGTTTGAATTGCTCCAGGAATCGGATATCATTTTCAAAGAATGACCTGATATCGTCGATCCTGTATTTGAGCATGCATTGCCTTTCAATTCCCATACCAAAAGCAAAACCTGAATACTTTTCAGGATCAATATCACAGTTTTTAAGCACATTGGGGTCAACCATTCCACAACCGAGTATTTCCAGCCATCCTGTACCTTTGGTTATCCTGTAATCGATTTCATCTTTCAGACCCCAGTATACATCCATTTCAGCACTTGGTTCTGTAAAGGGAAAATAACTTGGTCTAAGCCTTATTTTTGTATCCTTACCATACATTTCCTGTGCGAAGTAAAGAAGAGTTTGCTTAAGGTCTGCAAACGAAACACCTTCATCTATGTATAAGCCTTCTACCTGATGGAACTGTGCATGAGATCTTGAAGAAATTGTTTCATTTCTGTAAACTCTACCCGGTGCTATTATTCTTATAGGCGGTTTAACAGAAGTCATCACCCTGGATTGAACCGAAGATGTGTGAGTCCTCAACAGCCTGTCAACTGAATCTTTAAGATAAAAAGTGTCCTGCATATCTCTCGCAGGATGATCTTCGGGAGTATTCATGGAGGTGAAGTTGTGCCAGTCATCTTCAATTTCCCTGTCTTCGGCAACTGCAAATCCAAGTTTTGTAAAAATCTCGATTATTCTGTTACTGACGATTGAAATCGGATGTCTTGCCCCGAGTTTAACCTTATCAGCAGGTCTTGAAAGGTCAATTTCATCTGATTTTGACTTGGAAGATGAACTTGCAAATTTAGATTTCTCTTCCTCAAATCTGCGTTCGGCTTCATTTTTTATCTCGTTGAGAAATTGTCCGAACTCCTTTTTTTTATCATCGGGGATATTTTTTATTTCTCCAAACAGGCTTTTTATAGAGCTTTTAGCCCCTACAAATTCAATACGGAATGATTCAAGAGCTTGTTCATTGTCAATCACATAACTTTTGATTTCTTCCAGAAGTTTTCTTGCCTTTTCAAATCCTGTATCAGACATTTTGTTTATTTTTTATTTGAAATCTCCAGGTAATTCTCTATCGCAGTGACAATCGAAGTTGTATCTGGGTTTGGAGCCACCACATCAATTATCAGTTTATTTGCCTCTGCCTCAAGTTTTGTTGGTTCTCCAAAAACTGCTATTCTGGTGTTGTTTTGTTTAAATCCGGGGAAATTCTCGAATAATGAGACTATTCCAAGAGGATTGAAAAATACAAGCATATCATAAAAAATGTTTTCGAGATCCGAAAGATCAGACGATACTGTCTTGAACATCATTAACTCAGTACATTCAATTTCATTCTTATTCAAAAAATCAACTATGTTCTTGCTGCCAAGATTTGATGTCGGCAATAAAAATTTCTCAGTATCCTTGAATTTCATGAACATTGGCAAAATGTCATCGAGTTGTTTCTCTCCATAAAATATTTTCCTCTTTCTGTAAACTATATATTTCTGGAGATAATTTGCAATTGTAGAGGAAGAACAAAAATACTTTGTACTGTTTGGCATGTTGATCTTTAGTTCCTCGCATTTTTTGAAATAAAAATCGACTGCATTTTTACTGGAAAAAACTATCGCTGAAAACTCTTCAAGATTAACTTTATACTTCCGAAATTCCTTATTTTCAAGACTAACAACTTCAATGAAAGACCTCCAGTCGGTTTTGATGTTCCATTTTTTGGCTAGTTCATAAAATGGTGACCTGATAGATTGTGGGTCAGGTTGTGAAATAAGTATTGAATTAACTGGTCTGTATCTGTTTTTGGCTGCTTTTTTTTCTGTAGCCATATAATACCATTTTTTTAAATATAATTAATTCACCTGCTTAAAAATTTAATACCAATTTATATATAATAAGCAGGGGTAAAATTTCGAAAGCGCAAAGGTAAATAAAAAAATGAAAAATACTAATAACAAAATAATTATATGTGCTTAGTAAGCCTCTTAAAAGCCTGAAAACATAAAAAATAGCGATTAAAACCAAACCAGTACTGATAAAAACCGATGCGAGCACGGGTGTACTGAAAGCTGCAAATGCATTTACAGGTATCAGTGCTATCCCAAGTATTATATTGAAGATCATAATTGAAAAATTATAGATCCTGATACCTTTTAATGAAGGGAAAACTCTTTCAAAAAGTACAATAGCTAAGTGTTTTATAACATAAATGAAAACAACAGTTAGCAATAGATAAATAAATAACAAAAATCCATTGTAATTAAATTTATTACCGATCAGCAGGTAAAAAAATATTGCAATATTCATCGCAAAACTCACATATAATAATGAATACAAAAGCACATCCTTGTTCCCGAAATTCCTGTGGAGCAAATTCATAAGATTATTGAACCACGAAGATTCAATTATTTTAATCACAACTTCCCTGTTCATACCGGTAAGGATAGCTACAATGATTAAGATGAACATAAAAACCCAAAGGAGGAAATTTGATGAATTGCCGGAAAAAGCCTTTTTCAAAGATTTTGTGTCTACAGGTATTCTGTATGATACAGACTCACTTTGTCCTGAATGATATTCACTTAAACTGTCTATTTTATTCCTGTCTATATCAAATGGGTTTGAAGTGTTCAAAGCAAAACTGTCATTGTAAGAAGTGATTTGACTGATTGTTGTATCTTTGGCAACCAGTGAATCATTATTCTTTTTTAATACCTTGCTGTTTAATCTGGATTTAATATCAAAGGGATTAGTATTTTGGGCAATACATATTTGACCAGCCATTAAGTAGCTGATAATGAATAAAATTAATCCTGATTTTATTTTCATGGCACAAAATTAGCATTAATATTTCAATCTTAAATATTTTACTTGATCGTTTTTGTGTTTTTACACCATATGAGATATAAAAATATGTTATTTTCGCTAATAAATTTGATAAAATGAAAATTGCAATCGCACAGCTAAACTATATAATCGGAGATTTCGAGGGAAATACAAAAAAAATAATCAGTGCCATTCATGAAGCTGAATTTATGAAAGCGGATGTCATTGCATTTGCCGAATTGTCTGTAACCGGCTATCCTCCAAGGGATTTCCTCGAATTCAGCGATTTTATAAAAAGAGGAGAAGATAGCATTGAAAAGATTAAGGAACACACACAAAATATAGCTGTGGTCATAGGCAGCCCAAGTCGTAACCCTGAAATTGAGGGCAAGGACCTTTACAATAGTGTTTATTTTATCTATAAAGGCAGGGAAGTACTCAGACAACACAAGGCACTATTGCCTACTTATGATATATTTGATGAATACAGGTATTTTGAACCTGCCAAAGAATTCGGAATAGTTGAATTCAAAGGAAAAAAAATTGCAATAAATGTATGTGAAGACCTTTGGAATCTTGGCAATGAAAATCCTCTGTATACAATAAACCCAATGGATGAAGTACTTCCATATAGTCCTGATTTTATTATCAATATATCTGCTTCTCCATTTCATTACAACCAGGCAAAATCAAGAAAAGCTGTTCTAAAGGCAAATGTGGAAAGATATAAAATACCTTTATTCTATGTAAATCATATCGGGGCACAGACTGAACTTATTTTTGATGGTGGGTCAATGGTATGGTCTCCGAATGGAAAGATATATGAGGAAATGCCATATTTCAGGGAAGAAATAAAAGTTTTTGATCTGGATGAAGTGGAGAAGGGAGAAAAGACTGCAGAACAGAAACCTGATAAAATGACTCTCATTCATCAGGCTCTTAACCTCGGTATTAAAGACTATTTCGGCAAACTAGGTCTCACAAAAGCTGTAATTGGTTTGTCCGGTGGACTTGATTCAGCCCTAACTACAGTTCTTGCCGCTGAAGCACTGGGAGCGGAAAATGTAATTGCTGTATTGATGCCTTCACAGTTCTCATCAGATCATTCTGTGACCGATTCAATTGAGTTGGCAGGCAATCTTGGTATCAGTTATGAGATCATTAAAATAGAGGAAATCTATAATATCATTGAAGAAAAATTAAAGCCGATTTTTGGTGATCTGCCCTTCAATGTCACTGAAGAAAATATTCAGGCCAGGATCAGGGGTCTGCTTGTGATGGCAGTTTCAAATAAATTCGGCAATATATTGTTGAATACCACCAACAAATCAGAAATGGCAGTAGGATATGGCACATTATATGGTGACCTTGCCGGAGGGCTTTCTGTTATTGGAGATCTGTATAAAACCGAAGTGTTTGAGCTTGCCCGTTATATAAACAGGGAAAGGGAAATAATTCCGCAAAATATAATCGATAAAAAGCCTTCAGCAGAACTTCGTCCCAATCAGTTCGATACCGATAGTCTTCCTCCCTATGAAGTGCTTGATGAAATATTGTATCAGTACATCGAAAAAAGGCAGGGACCTAAGGATTTGATAAACAAAGGATTTGATCCTGCCCTGGTGGCAAGAATACTAAAAATGGTAAATGTCAATGAATTCAAACGTCACCAGACCGCACCGATTCTTAGAGTGAGCGAAAAAGCATTCGGAGTGGGAAGGAGAATGCCGATTGTGGGTAGGTATCTGGCATGATCATTTTGACATTTTTAGGTAATTCTCCATCACCACCTTCGCATTTTCCTCAGCATCACCTGAATCAACGCTGATCCTATGGACTTTTGACTGATCTCTTTTGCTTAGTCCATGCAGGTATGCTTTGTCATAGTAGCTGAGGGTGATATCTGCAACAGACTCAAAATCATCTCTATCCAGGGCTTCGATTGCTGCTTTATGATTTTGCCCTCCGAGCCTGACCAGGATCTTGTCAATTGCTATTTTCAGCAATGACTTGTCATATCCGGCATAATCCTGTACCAGCCTTTTAATCCTTATTTCCTTTGGCACATCGATGAACAGAACAGGTGAATTCCTCATCCTGGAATACAGGTTATCCGGCAGATATACCTTTCCTATAGTCCTGCTTTCATCTTCGACCCAGACAGGCTGTTCAGTATCAAAGCCAATCCATTCATCACCAAGATCATTTTCGAATTGTTCTGTTGACGGTTGCGAAGATTCTCCGATAAATCCAAATGCAGAGCCTTTGTGGTGTGCGAATTTCTCAAGATCGGAAGTCTGAAATCGTTGATTTATATATTTTAAAATTTCGGTTTTCCCGCTTCCGGTATAACCACCCAGGACGATGATCTTATTTGCATCGTCAAATAATGAAAGTACGTGATTCCTGTATGCCTTATATCCTTTTTCGAGCGTGTCTGCTTCAAAACCGGCGGTGTTGAAAAGCCATGCCATACTTGCACTTCTCATACCGCCTCTCCAGCAGTGCACGATGATTTTTCCATTACTTCTGCCCTTCATGATCGTCTGCAATTGCCTTACATAATCTGCCATTTTTGGCCCGGTAAGTTCAAGTGCTCTTAAAAATGCAGTTTCTTTACCCCTGTTTTTATACAAAGTCCCAACTTCCACCCTTTCTTCATTACTTAGCAAGGGAATATTAAGAGCTCCGGGTATATGACCGTTCTGAAATTCTGCAGGAGTTCTTACATCTATTACCGGATAATATTTCCTTGCTTCGAAAAATTCAGAAATTGACAGGATCATTTTGAACAAATTATTTCTGCAAAGTTAACTTTTATGGTTAATTATTCTGATATTTGGTAATATTGTTGTCTGCTTAATTTATAACGGTAAACACAAGAGACCGTATTTTACATTTTACATTTTACATTTTACATTTTTCATTTAGTATTTTATGCTATTTTTGCAGTTAATTCTATATTTTGAAAATGAAAGATCTTTGGATTGGTGACTGGGTAAAAATAATATCCTCTGGAAAAACAGGTAAATATGAAGGTTTAGCAGGAGGAAAGGCTAAAGTTAAAGTTGCAGACAAACATGTTGTTACTTCTTTGTATAATCTCGAATTGATACCGGAAGAACTGATACCCATCGAAAAAAATGAAACTCCTGTCAAAAATAAGTTCCCGGAAAAGTCAAAAAAGCGTTTGTTCCAAAATACACTGGATTTGCATATTGAAAAATTGAATCCGGCAATGGCAAAAGAAATTCCCGAAATGATCCTGGCTTTTCAGCTAAAAAATGCTAAAAATTTGATAGAGGAAGCGATAAAAAGAAAACAACATTCAATAATTTTAATTCATGGTAAAGGATTGGGATCACTGAAAATGGAGATAGAGCATCTGCTGAAAAATTATAAAGAACTGAATTATTTTATTCCTTCAAATGATGGAGGAGCTACAAATGTTTTTTTTAAATATTATTGATGTTAAATTGGTTTGAAAATTTTTATTATTATTAATTTTGACCTGAATAGCATTTTTTTATTTCAACATGAAGAAAAAAAGACAAATACGCAGTCAAGCAACAAAACCTGATATCAGGGAAAGCCTGTTCAGCAATACAAATTTGTTAGCTCTGGTTTTATTTGTTTATTCGTTTATTATTTATGCCAATACCTTATTTAATAAATATGCCCAGGATGATGCTATAGTCATTACTGAAAATATGTTTACAAAACAAGGTCTCAAAGGCATTCCGGGGCTGCTCAGCCATGATACTTTCTATGGGTTTTTCAAGAAATCCGGTAAGGATAAACTTGTTTCCGGCGGCAGATACAGACCTCTTTCACCAATTTCATTTGCAGTTGAATACCAGTTGTTTGGACTTAATCCATTGATAAGTCACCTTATAAATATCATTCTCTATGGATTGCTGGGAATGTTGCTTTTCAGATTTCTTCTATTGCTGTTTAAGAATAATCTGAACAGGAAGTATAATGTCGGAATTGCCTTTATCACTGCCCTGATCTTTCTTTCTCACCCTGTGCATACTGAAGTAGTGGCAAATATAAAAGGCAGGGACGAGATATTTTCTCTGTTTTTTGGAATTTTAGCTCTCTATTTTACGCTTGAATGGTTAAATTCACGGAATTTAAAATTCCAGATTTTTGCCTTCTGTTCTTTTTTATTTGCATTGTTCTCAAAAGAAAATTCTATCACCCTTGTTTTGATAGCTCCATTGATTGTATGGTTCTTTTATCCTAAAAAGTCATTTTCATATATTTATTTGCTCTTGCCTTATGTGCTTTCAACTCTGTTATTTCTTGGAGTAAGAACAGCTATTCTTGGTTTTGATTTCGGCAATTCCAGCACAGAGCTTATGAACAATCCATTCCTGAAATTTACCGGAAATAGCTGGGTTGAGTTTTCTCTGTCTGAAAAATTCCCGACAATCTTTTATACATTGGGAAAATATGTTGTTTTGCTCATTTTCCCACATCCATTGACCAACGATTATTACCCTAGGCAAATACCGGTGATGGGTCCGGGCAACTGGCAGGTATTGGTGAGTATCGTATTTTATGTTTTTATTATTTATATGTCATTCAGAATGCTGAAAAAGAATAAAATCATATCTTTTGGTATTTTATTTTTCTTAATATCATTATCTATTGTATCGAATATTATTTTTCCTGTCGGGACAAATATGTCTGAACGGTTTTTATTTATGCCTTCTGTTGGATTTTCCCTTATTGCAGGATATGTGTTTTACAGCTTATTTGAAAAACACAAAACAATTACAATAACTGCAATTTCTGCAACCCTTGTTTTGTTTAGCATAAAGACAATTTCAAGGAATACAGTATGGAAAGATGATTTTACGCTCTATACTACCGATGTTAATGTTTCTGCCAATAGCGCAAAAGCCCTTAATGCCGCAGGGGGTAGCCTCGTGGATGCTGCATTCAAAGAAAAAGATTCTGCAAAGAGAAAGGGAATGTTGATACAGGCCAAAGAACATCTTTCCAAAGCATTGAAAATTCATCCGGGGTATGCAAATGCATTGCTTATTTATGGTAACGCTGATTATTTCCTTGGAAATTATGAAGAAGCCATATTTTCATACAGACAGCTTCTGAGAACAAATCCAGGGTTTGAAGATGCGAAAAGGAATTTTCCTGTTATTTTGCGGGAAGCCGGAAAATATTATGGAGAACAAAAAAATGACCTGAAAAGATCATTGGATTATCTGTCACAATCATATCATTTGGACTCTGCCGATTATGAAACAATACGCTTGACCGGTATTGCTAATGCCATTTCAGGAAACTTAAATCAGGCTCTGTATTTTTTTAAAAAGGGAGTCGAAAGGAATCCTGAAAATGCAGGAGCCTACCTGAATCTTGGCAATGCATATTATAATTTAGGTGACCCAATAAACGGCAAAAAGTATCATGATATAGCAATTAAACTGGACCCGGAAATAATGAAAAATAAGCGTTAAATGATTTTGAAGTATCACACCTTGGGAAAATTTCGTTAATACAATAATTGATCAGTATATGCATCGACCAGGAGTATTTTATTATAAATTCAGTAAACATATGAAGTCCTATCTGACAACAATACTTGTTTTTGTTTTTGTGACAGCCAATGTAATGGATCTTCCTTTACCAAACGAACGTGAAACGTGGGCTTACAATAAAATGAAACAGATGTCGCTGGAAGAAAAAGTGGGGCAACTTTTTATTCTCAGGGTTCATTCTGACTGGAGCAATAAGGATCTTGATTTTATTGAAAAAGATATAAAGAAATACCAGATCGGGGGTATCGCTTTTTTTCAGGGTACAATTACAGAACAGGTCAATATTACAAACGAATTTCAGAATTCAGTAAAGGTACCTATGTTTATAGCTATTGATGCTGAATGGGGCTTGGGAATGAGACTTAAAGACGGCATCAGTTTTCCGAAACAGCTTACCCTTGGAGCTATTTCCGATAATGAGCTGATTTACAGGATGGGTCTTGAAATTGGTCGGCAACTTAAAAGGATGGGAGTTAATATTAACTATGCTCCGGTAGCAGATATCAATAACAATCCGGACAATCCTGTTATTAATGACCGCTCATTCGGAGAAAACAAATTTAATGTAAGCGAAAAAACATTAGCTTATATGAATGGCCTTCAGGCAGCAGGAATAATAGCCTGTGCAAAGCATTTCCCGGGTCACGGATATGCTGATGTTGACTCACACCTTGATCTGCCGGTTCTTGATCTGAGTAAAGAAAGGTTTAGGGATATTGAATTGATGCCATTCAGGACTTTGATTAAAAATGATGTAAAGAGCATAATGACTGCTCATCTTCATATTCCGGCATTTGATAATCGTAAGCACAGACCTTCTTCCCTTTCAAAAAAAATAGTAAATGGAATTCTCAGGGATTCTTTCAACTATGAAGGACTTATACTTACAGATGCTCTGGCTATGAAAGGAGTTGCAGCTTATTACAATTCAGGAGATGCAGCGGTTGAAGCATTTCTTGCCGGTAATGATATCCTTGAACTGCCTGAAAATTTCCACAAGGCCTTTGAAGCTGTAAAGAAAGCTGTTCAGAAAGGTAAGATATCAAGAGAGAGGCTCGAAAAATCCCTGATGAGGATCCTGCTGGCAAAATACGATCAGGGCTATCACCTGTATAAACCTGTCAGTACAGAAAATATTGTAAAAGAAATAAATACTCCCGAAGCCTATGCTCTTAAAGAAAATCTTTACAGAAAATCCGTCACGGCTCTTGGAAATAAATCTTCACACCTGCCATTACTTCCCGAAGACTATAACAGTAAAATTGCAGTTTTAAGTATTGGCTCATCTGATACTACTGTCTTTCAGAAAAGATTCAGCACATATTTCAGTGCGGTTAATTTCAATGCATCTTTACAATTATCAAATAGCAGGTCAGAAGAATTATTGTCTGAACTTGAAAAATTTGACAGGGTAATTATAGGATTGCATGACTTCAAAAAACGCAAAAGCGACAATTTCGGTATTTCGCAGAATGTCGTTGAACTCATAAATGAATTAAATAAAAAAACAACTGTCTACCTTTCTGTATTTGGCACCCCCTATTCGCTACAGTTGTTCAGAGATGATATCTGTACTGTCCAGGCATATGAAAATGATGATTTTGCACAGGATATGGCTGCACAGGCTATTTTGGGTGCTTTTGAAATCAACGGGAAACTTCCGGTCAGCATTCCCGGATCATATTCAGCTGGTTCCGGTGAAGAAATAGGCTGGGCTAAAGTCATAGGTTATTCTTTGCCGGAATATGTTGATATGAATGGTGAATTCCTCAATCAGAATATTGACAGGCTTGCCCGGGAAATGATAGATTCTTCAGCTGCCCCCGGATGTCAGATTCTTGTAGCTAAAAAGGGAAATATTATTTTCGAAAAGTGTTATGGATACTTTACCTATGATAGTTCCCGGATAGTCAGGCCTGACGACATTTACGACCTTGCATCTGTCACCAAGGTTCTTTCCACCAATCTGGCAGTTATGAAACTGCACGATGAGCAGCGACTTTCCATTTTCAATAAAATCTCAGATTACTTAGATAAAGGTTTAAGAAATTCCGATAAAAAGGATATAATGATCATTGATGCATTAAGCCATCACTCCGGCCTTGCTCCATGGTTACCTGTTTATAAAACAACATTTGACACCATCAATGGAATTCCTGTCCCCTCAAAACAGTTTTACAGAAATACTACTGATGACCTGTACAATATTCAGGTCGGTGACGATATGTTTATGAGAAAGGATTTCATCAATACTATGTGGTCAAAATTGCTTGGCAGTTCATTAAATCCCAGGGGTAAATATAAATACAGTGACCTTGGACTTATAATGATAAAGGAAATGCTTGAAAAAATTACCGGTCAGACATTAAATGAGTATGTTGATATTAATATTTACAAGCCATTGGGACTGAAGCATACTACTTACAGACCTCTGGATAGATTTCCTAAAAATGTCATCGTTCCTTCAGAAAATGATACTTACTGGAGAAAGCAGGTCGTTCAGGGCTATGTTCACGATATGTATGCAGATATGCTTGGAGGAGTGAGCGGACATGCCGGTCTATTCTCAAATTCGCGGGATATGGCTCGTCTGGGTCAGATGATGATAAATGGTGGTATTTATGGAAATAAACGATTTTTCAATTATCCTACAGTTTATACATTTACCACCAGATTCTATATTTCAACACGAAGAGGAATAGGATGGGATATGAAAGAACTCGATAAAAATAAAGAATGCAATATGTCAGATCTGGCATCACCTTCGACTTATGGACATTACGGATTCACAGGAACAGGCATTTGGATTGATCCTGAAAATGAACTCATCTATATTTTTTTGTCGAACAGGACATTCCCCACTATGGAAAACAATAAACTCAGCACCTTGAATTATCGTCCAAAGATACAGTCAGTGATTTATGAATCTTTCAAAAAAGCAAATTCTGAATCATGATCATTGTCAGATATTTTGATTATCATTATTTGATTTGCTAATGGAGAATTTGCCGTGGATGTAAATTTTTGTCAACCCGAATAAATGGAGTATAGAATAATAAATATTAAATGTAAAGAGATCTTAAACATTGAACGGCTAAAATATACAATAGATTTTTTAAACTCTCATCCTCTTAAGCCACAAAATGTATTGTTAAAATTAAATACTGAGACCGAAAACAGCCTTGTAATTGATTATTCATATGAAATATCAAAAAATCTCTTTATTCCTGTCCAAAATCTTTTTTTTGGTTCAGGAACACTAGATTTCAATAAATTGAATGCAAATAAATATGATTTTAATGGGGATCCAGTTTTTTCAGTAGAGAAAGAAAAGTCAGAACATGGGATCTTCTTCGGCAACAGAAAATTCAGTTTTGATATTTTCGAAACGGTTTTCTGTCATATTTCAAGGTTTGAGGAAGTATTTTCAGGAAACTCAATGAAAGATGAGCATCTAAGGATGAAGACACATTATCAGCTGCTTGTCAGAAACAATTTGCATCATATTCCGGTGGTAGACCAACTTGTGTTGGCTTTTTACAGGGCTCTGGGATTCAGTATACCGGATTCAGGTACCACTTTTTCAATGACCCACGATATAGATGCAATTCACAAATTCAATTCTGCTCTCAAACTGCCAAAATCCATTCTGAGAGTTTTATTAATGGGACTCGGCATTTCAGGAGTTTTTCAAATTGTCAGGTGGTATTTCAAGGCTATGCTAAATAAGGATAATGATCCATATTATGTTTTTGATTCTATGCTGGTTTCAGATGATATATTTACTGATAAAATAATTTTCTTTGTGGCAGGTGGAAAAACCAAATTTGACCTGTTTAATAAAAACTATAGTAAATGGCTTCCGGTGGTGATTGATAAAGCTTTGAAAAAAGGATATGAAATAGCCTATCATCCCAGCTACAATGCATATGATGATTTTAACATGTTCAATATGGAATTGCAATTATTGAGAAAAGCAAGCCCTGAAAAAATCACCAGTATCAGAACCCATTTTCTGCGACTGGATTTTAACGCAACATTTAATATTTCAGCAAATAATATTATTGCTGTTGATTCAAGCCTGGGGCATCCTGATAACATTGGTTTCCGGTGCGGAACAGGTTTTAGTTATTTTCTGTATGATTTTGTAAATGAAAAGCAATCCACAATCAAAGAATTACCTCTAATTATTATGGACAGTGCACTGCTTTATATATATTGTAAGAATGACAATGATTGTTTCAGAAATAAACTTTACCAATTCATTGAAGAAAACAAATTTAACACTCACATCACATTCAATTTTCATAACTCAACTTTCGATAAAAGTTTGCTTTCCCGAAATGATATGATAAATATTTACTTAGAGTTAATTACAGATATAAGTAATTTTAATCCGAAAATTAAACCATCTTTCTTTAAAAATAAATCTAAAAAATAGCATTTTTCTTTTTTAGTTTCGGAAAAAGATATATCTTCGCATTTACGATTACACTCTTAATAGATAGAGGTGTATCTAATAGTAAGATAGACAATAGAATATGACTATGCTAACTTGTTTCGAAAGACGAAATCGAAATCAAAAAAAGTAAGGTCGTAAAACAATAGTTGAATTATTCATCTATATCTATATTGTTGTAGGTATAGTTATAATTGTATATAGACGAAAATCGATCGCGCAAAGGCGTGATAAAAAATTAATTAAAATTTTATTTTTTAAACCAAAACTCAATCTCATGAAAAAAATGAATTTCAAGAATGTGTTGACATTTATGGCAATTATTTTAACATTTGTTTTTTTGGGGTTAGCGCAAATGCACAAAGTACAGCGCAAACAAGTGCTTCTGAGCTACCATTTGGTGGCAAGGGGATGTACAGTTTGCCTACGCAACATTTCGTACCCTCGAATACTGCAATTCAATTGCTGAATCAGTCAATTACTACAATTAAAGCTCAAGCATATTCGCAAAACGGAAATGTGAATATGCAAAATTTGGCAGAAAGCCAAATCAGTTACTATAGAGGCATTATTAGCAACCTGCAAAAAGGGCAGCAAGTTAATGTTGCAATTGTATGGGCGATGACTTTGTTTTACACAGATAATGCGAAGAATATCAGTATTGATAGTCAACAGCTGGCAACATTTAAACAAGCTGCTATCAATTTGCTTAAAGTTTGATTAGCTGTAATGCTTTATCTTGTAACGATGTTTAGATTAATTATTTTAAACCAAAACTCAATCACATGAAAAAAATGAATTTTACGAAATTGCCGGGATCGATACTTTCGAAATTGACAGTACTGATTTTGGTATTATTTATTGGCACTTCTGTTTTTGGCCAATATACAATGACCACATGCCAAGAACCTTATGTTCAGGCATATGGCCAGACTGGAACAACATATGTTGGTGCGGGTGATGATAGTGATTATGCGATCACTTTACCTTTTACCTTTAATTATTTTGGTAATGTAACTACTGCTGGAGTTGGGACCAACGGTTATGTAACACTTGGTGGTACACAATACCATAGTTATGGTATTTGTCCCTTACCTTCAACATATACATTAGGTACTCTTTTCCCATTTCAGCAAGATTTGTATCAAGGTACATCAGTTGATCCTAATTCGGGTATTTATACACGTACAGATGGTACGGCTCCAAACAGGATTTTTACTATAGAATATTATCGTACGGGTCACTATTCTGGTACATCCGGACAATATGCTACTTTGCAGGTTAGGTTGTATGAAACATCCAATATTATAAGGTTTAAATATCAGGATGTTGTTTTGGGGGAACTCAGAATTTTTATGATAACGGAGTTGATGCCGTTGTAGGTATCGAAGGTCTTCTTCAATATCACCACGTCCGTATAATACATGGTCATGCAATACAGCTGGTTTGAATGATGGTTTATGTATTGAATTTGCACCTCCTCCGCCATGTGTTTTAACGGTACCTGCCAATATGAACGTGGCAATGGATCCAGATATATGTGGAGCAGTTGTAAATTTTACAGTTTCTGCTAGTGATAACTGTGGACCTGTTACAGTAACTCCTGCTTCAGGAAGTGTTTTTCCTGCAGGAACAACTACAGTAACAGTAAAGTCAGGCTTTGAGACGAAAACATTTACTATAACAGTTAATGATATAGTAGATCCTGTAGTTACATGTCCGGAAGATATAGAAGTTACTCTTGATCCGGGATTATGTTCCAGGGTTTTGAACTATAATGTTGAAGTTTCAGACAACTGTCCGTTCTTAACGGTGGCTCCGACTGTGCAGTTTCCTGCATCTTTCGAAAATCACGGTAATGGAACAGTTTTCAGCTTATCTGGTAATACAGCACCGGGTGGTTTGTTTTTTAACCTTACAAACAACTCTGGTAATGTAATGAATGTAACTGCCTTTGGAGTTCGTTTTGGAAATCCGGCTTATGGTGGAGTTAATCCGCCACAGACAATGCAGGTTTTCTCAGCTCCTACATATGTTGGCAATGAAACAAATGCAGGTGCATGGACTAGTTTAGGTCCTGTTGTACTTACTACTATAGCACCTTATTTTGCTACAGGTACAGGTACTCTTTCACAGGTTAACTTGACATCTCAGGTTGCCATTGCTCCTGGACAAACCCGTGGATTTTTTATTTATGGTGCGACAGCATGTCCAATCTTCAATTGGGCCTTTGGTGGATCGATGGCTCCTCTGACAAATGGTCCTTGGACTTTGACAGCAGGCTCAATCGCTTATGACTTGTTTAACACTATGTTCCAAACTGGACAAATAAGTTATCCAAACATTAATGTACAAGCCATTATGGTGGTGGTGGAGATGTTGTTCAGACATCAGGTTTGCCTTCAGGATCAGAATTCCCAATAGGAACAACTACAAACTGTTTCTCAACTGAGGATGCTGCCGGAAACGAAGGTTCATGTTGCTTTAATGTAACAGTTAACAATTATCCGAATCCAACTAATACATTAGCTTGTAATGATGAAGTAATAATTACAGTAGATGAAGAATGTAATGCGGATATTAATGCAGATATGATCCTTGAAGGAGGACCATATTCATGTTATGATGATTACAGAGTAGAAATATTTACATCAATGCCTGCAAATACATGGAATGCTACAGGTGATGTTGATAATCCTGTAGGTCTTGGTAGTTACTGGGTAGGTATTTATGATGCGACAGGAAATAACTGCTGGGGACATATCACAGTAGTTGATAAATTGCCTCCTGTTATGGAGTGTCGTGATATAACAGTTAGTTGTGATGAAGAAATTCCTTATGAGCCTGCACCGGAAGTTGTAGGTTATCAGACTATTGACCTGCAGAGGATGTAAACTAGATTGTACATACAGATCATGCTTACTTACCTGACCTTATTGTTAATTTAATAGCACCAGATGGAACAACAGCAAGTTATGCAATTGGTGGTTGCCGGAGGATTGGCCAATCAATTGTAAATTTGATGATGAAGGATGCAGGTGTTGACTGTAATGATCTCGATCAGAATGGTAATGCACTAGTTTGTCATATTAATCCTGGCAGTTTTAACCCTTTAGCCTTGTTGCTGCATTTGAAGGAGTTGATGCAAGGGGTGAATGGAAGTTACTATATGATGATAATGCAGGTGTTGATGATGGAACTACTTCAAAATAGGACTTGAAGTATAGGTAAATCTACCACAGGTAGTTCCTTTCGATGCATGTGGAGACCAAACATTAACATATGTTGATAATATGATAATTTACTGTGAGTCACCAGCTAATAGTTATAGCAAGAACCTGGACAGCGACTGATGCATCAGGAAATTCAACTTCATGTGTACAAACGATTAATATAAATTTACCAGACTGGTCAACATTCTATTGGCCGGTGAATTATGATGGATTGCCACAGAATGAGCCGATGTTGGAATGTGGAGGAGAATATCCTGGACCACACATAACAGGATGGCCAACAGATGGTAATGATTTTTGCGGAACACTTGAAATTTTCTACAATGACAGGGTATATCCATTAACATGTGGAACAAAGATATTGAGAGACTGGACAGTTGTAAATGATTGTACAGGATTAGTTGTAACACACACACAGGTGATAAGGATAACAGATACTACAAAACCAACATTCTGTGATCCTGAGAACATAGAAGCAAGGACAAAAGCATATATCTGCGAATCAGACATAGCAGTACCTGCAATAAATTGTTTGAAAGATAATTGTGATGCATTTCCAAAATGGTGGGTAACTACTAATGCTGGAAAATTGGTAGGCGACAAAAACCTTAATGGATATGTTGACTGGAATGAGACATGGTATGTAGTAGGAGTACCAGTGGGACAATACAGTTTATGTTATCATGCAATAGACAACTGTGGCAACGAAGCTACAAAATGTGTAACAATGACAGTAATCGACGGAGTACCACCGATACCTGTATGTGAGCAGTTCAAGCAAGTATCACTGACAGGTTACGGACATGCAAAAGTATATGCTGATGCATATGATTCAGGTTCATTTGACAATTGCAACCCTGTATGGTTCAAGGTATTGAGAGTAAATGCTGACTTGGTATATGACGGAGGATGTCCTGATTTGAATGGAGACGACAATCCAAAGACAGCTACTAATGATGTATGGTATGATGACGAAGTATATTTCTGCTGCGAAGATGTAGGAAAACAAGTTATGGTATCGATGAGGGTATTTGACAAGAATCCTGGAGTAGGACCTGTAAATCCAAGTAGAATGTTACCTGGAGGAGACCTTTACGGACATTACAATGATTGCTGGAACATGACACTTATTGAGTGTAAGATACCACCGGTATTGACATGCCCTGAAATCACAATCACATGTGAAGAGAGCTTAGATCCTAATGATAATGCTAAATTATGGCCTGGAGTTGTAAGCCTGTGCGGAGTAGAATTAGAATACAAAGACAGCAGGGACAACAGCACATGCGGAGCAAACATAACAAGGACATGGACAGCTACGGGATGTGATAAGACCACAACATGCAAACAGACTATTAAAGTTATTGGAACAACACCATTTGATCCATGTACGATAGTATTCCCAAGTGATAAGCAGACACATTGCACAGCGGATTTACCAGACGGAGGAAAACCAACATGGGATGAGAATCCATGTAATGTAATAACATCAGAGATCATCAACGAAGACACATTCAAATTTGTAGATGGTGCATGTTATAAGATAATTAGAGAGTGGGCAGTTATAGACTGGTGTGTATACAAGCCAAATACCGGAGCTGAAGATAATTTAGATCCAGTAACAAGTGCAAGGAAATTCAACTGCAACACATTGGTAAAAGACGGATACTACAGATATACACAGATATTGAAGGTAGTAGACTTGATACCACCGACGATTGCGGTAGAAGATCAGTGTGTAGGAACTACAGATTGTTATGCATACAATGTAGAGATGAAGGCAACTGCATCAGATACATGTAATACAAATGAAGAATACTGGTGGAAATATAAAGTTGAGAATTTGGATTGTGTATGTGAGCCGATACAGGTATCATACAACTATTTGCCAAAACCAACAGGAGCAGCAGTAGGCAAGAGAAGTCTTGACAAATTAGACAAAGTAAAAGAAGCGAAATTAGTATTGTTGAATCCGGCGATAGCAGGACACTACAAAGTCACATGGACAGTAGGAGACGGCTGCGGAAATGCAACTACGAAAGAGCAGTATTTTACAATAGCAGACAAGAAAGCACCGACACCGGTAATGGTAGACATAGCAACAGCGGTAATGGAGAATGGCATGGTAGAATTGAAAGCAAGATGGTTTGACAAAGGCGGATGCGGAGACGGATGTATCTCATCATTTGACAATTGTTCAGATCAGACAGAATTGTACTTCACATTTACACCTATGATACCGAACTTATGGGTAGAATCTACAAAATGGGCAAATCAGTTTGCACAGTACGGAAGGAACTTCTTTGATCCAACTACAGGAGCAATCAGCACAGAGGCTAAGTTCTTACTTGGAACAGCACATGCATGGTATCCACAGAGCAGGTCATCAAGCAGAGTATGGTTGTGTGATTATGTAGCGGAATCAAACTACTACAAGACAGTACAGATATATGTATGGGATCAGTTTGCATTGGATGCAGATTGTGATGATAAGAACTATGATTTTGCTAACGTGATAGTAAACTTCAACCATTGCGGATCAGATCCTAAGCCATTGGTAGCAGGAAATGTTCCATTGGAGAATATGACAATGAAAGCAACATATGATGAAGGATTCTTCACAACGTTGACAAAGGACGGAGCATACAGTGTAGGAGTAAACGCTAATGAGGCATACAAAGTATCAGGAACTAAAGATACAGACTTCCTGAACGGAGTAACAACATTAGACCTTGTAATCATTCAGAAATACCTGTTAGGCTTGAAGAGCATTACAGATGGTAAGTTGCTACTTGCAGCAGACATCAACAATAACGGAGAGGTAACAGCGGCAGACTTACTGGAAGCAAGGAAAGTTATTCTTGGCACAAAAGAGAGATTCACAAACAATTCATGGATTGCAGTAGATCCACAGACAAATTCAAGAGAGAGAGCGGTTACAGTTGGAACGACAAATGTAAGCGGAATCAATTTTGATGTAGTTAAGATAGGAGATATGAACAAGACAGCGAATGCACTTGAGAGCAGAAGTTCAAACAGTGTAAGGTTGATGCTTGATGATGCGAATGTAAAAGCTGGACAGATAGTAGAGATACCATTCTATGCAGAAGACTTTACAGGAGTATACGGAGCACAATTCACGATGAATCTATCAGGCACATTAGAGGAATTAGTATCAGGCGGACTTGATATCAATGAGAGCAACTACAATGTAGTAAATGGTAATTTGATAGTAAGCTTTAATGATGCAAAAGGACTTGATGTAGCAGACGGAAGTGTACTGTTCACATTGAAAGTTAGATCGGATGTAGATGGTAACATCAGCAATGTATTGAATATCAATGACAATGTATTGAGATCAGAGATTTACACAGGTAAAGATTTGGATATCAACAGCATAGAGATAGGATACAGGAATGTAGATGTAACATATGCATTATATCAGAACGAACCGAACCCATTTGTAACAACAACTACAATAGGATTCGAGTTACCAACTGCTGCTAATTATACATTGACAGTATTTGATGTGACTGGAAGAGAATTGAAAGTATTGAATAGCAAAGGAGTAGCTGGTTACAACAGTGTAACTATAGATGGAATCAGCGCTACCGGTGTTTTGACATACAGATTAGAATCAGACGATTTCACAGCTACTAAGAAAATGGTTAACTTGAAATAATCTGAGTAGTGTATAATCGATTGAGTGAGTAATATGGAGGGCTTCCCAAACGGGAAGCCCTTTTTTTATATATATGGCCTGTTATTCAAAAACAGGCTTTGTTATAATAATATTCTTAAAATTGCGTACTTTTGTTAATTGTTGGAATGTATTATAAATTTTAATTCTGAATAATTATGCCTAGTTTTTTACGTATGAGTTTTTTTAAAACCTCAAAACCGAGGAAATTTGAACCAGTTCCAAGATTTTATGATCCTCAGAAGGAAGCAATCGATCTGTTGATGCGCAAACAGGAAGATAGTGAAAAGGCAAAAGTTGAACGAATTAAATATAAGGTAAAAAATAATTTTCAGGGTAGTAGTGCCGGAAGTGGTAGATTCTCCGGTAGTTATAAACGTAGTATCAAAAGTTCAAATTTGAGACTGGTTATAATTTTATTCATAATGATTTTGCTGATATATTTAGTTTTTATTTATTAGTAGGTTTCTATAATTATGAGTGATCTTATTAAACTATTACCAGATTCAATTGCCAGCCAGATAGCTGCAGGAGAAGTTATTCAGCGTCCGGCATCTGTTGTTAAGGAATTGCTTGAGAATTCTGTTGATGCCAAAGCTGATGAGATTACTCTCGTATTGAAGGATTCGGGTAAAACACTTATTCAGGTCAGTGATAACGGTACAGGTATGTCTGATACCGATGCAAGAATGTGCTTTGAAAGGCATGCAACGTCAAAGATCAGCACCGTTCAGGATATTTTCAAAATATCAACCAAGGGTTTTAGAGGTGAAGCACTGGCTTCAATTGCTGCTATTTCGCAGGTCGAGATGATCACCCGGGATGATGGCAGAGATTTGGGCACCCGAATACTTATAGATGGATCTGTTGTCAAAAAGCAGGAAATGATTCAGAGCGAAACTGGCACCAGGATTTCTGTTAAAAATCTATTTTTTAATATCCCCGCAAGAAGAAAGTTTCTGAAGACTGAAGCAGTGGAGTGGAAGCATATCACAGAAGAATTTATCAGAGTGGCTTTGGCTCATCCTGAAGTAAGTTTTAATCTGCATCATAATGGAAACACAATATACCAGTTACCAAAATCAAATGTAAGGCATAGAGTCCTGAGTATAGCCGGCAAGGGTCTTGATTCTAAAATATTGCCGCTTGATGAGGAAATGGAACTTTTCAAAGTGAGGGGTTTTATTGGTAATATGGATTTGCTGCAGAAGACCAGAAACAATCAGTATCTGTTTGTCAACAAGCGTTTTATTAAAAGCAACTACCTTAATCACGCTATCACTTCGGCTTACGGGGAGTTCAATATGTATGGGGAGTTTCCATTTTATGTGCTTTATATTGATATAAACCCTTCCCTGATTGACATAAATGTGCATCCTACCAAGCAGGAGATAAAATTTGAAGAGGAAAAACTTGTTTATAATTATCTGAAGGTTGCTATTAAACATGTTATTGGAAAAAATATATTTGTACCTAAAATTGAGTTTCAAGAAGATTTAACCTTCAAAAAAATGCAATCAGGAAATTCAGAATCTAAAGGTACAGCAGTTAATTTTGGTTCAAAGCTCAATGAAAAAGTCTTCTCTTCCGGAAAATCTCAGGATTGGGAAAAAGTGTATGAACTGGTTAAATCGAAACGAGATACTTTTACTGGAATACCTGATCCTGCATTGGGAATAGAGTTGACACACTCTAATCAGGAAGAAGAATACTTGAGAGAAAACAAGTTGAATGATCCGGGAAAAATATTGCAGGTATTTAATAATTATCTCTTGTATGAACAAAATCAGAAATTAGTCGTAATTAATATAAAGGCAGCTGTTGCAAGGATAAATTATGAAAGGATTTATTCCACTCTTGAAAAAAGTATAGCTCAAAGTAAAAAGCAGCTGGTATTTCCGATTACAATTAAATTGCAGGAAAATAATAATATTTTGAATGATGAATTTGTTAAAGAATTGCGCAATTACGGATTTGATTGTGAAATAATTACAAACAAATTGCTTGTAAAAGCTGTTCCTGAATATGTGGATGATGACAATTTGAAGGAGCTGGTAGAAACATGTCTGAATAGTTATATTTCAGATATTGATTTCAGATATGCATTTATAGAGAAATTTGCTATCAAGGCATCATCTGCAAGAAAAGTTGATACTGGAAGGCTGGACGATCAGGAAAAGGTATATTTGTTAAAGAACCTGCTGAGCACAAAAAATTCTGCCTTTGGTCCGGGAGGAGAAAAAATTTTTATTGAAATTGGAGATCAGGAATTCAGTAAACTGATCAATTCCTGAAATAAATATAAAAAATGATATCGATAACACCTGTTGTAAAAAATCTTATAATAATAAATATTATTGTCTTTGTTAGTGTTTCAATGCTATTTCCAGGCTGGATGGAATACTTTCAGGCATATTACCCTGCCTCTGCTTCTTTCAAACCAATACAGGTAATAACACATATGTTCATGCATGGTACATTAATTCCGCATTTGTTTTTCAATATGTTTATGCTATATATGTTCGGTACCAGTATGGAGTATTATTGGGGGAGTAAATACTTTCTTTTTGTCTATCTTGCCAGTGGATTCGGGGCTATTTTTTTCCACTATTTAGTTAAGTATATTGTCATTCAATACTATGGTACAGGTATAAATCCTGATGATTATCAAAGGATGTTAGCAGAGGGCAGAAGTATAATTGTTGAGGGGAAAAATTATGTAGGAATCCTTGGCCGCATAAATATGATGGTGAATGTACCTGCAGTAGGTGCTTCGGGTGCTGTTTTCGGTATTTTAACAGGATTTGCTACACAATTTCCTAGAAGAAAGCTTATGCTCCTTATACCACCAATACCAGTTGAAGCAAGGATTTTAATACCAATAATAATAATTCTCGAATTATTTCTGGGATTGGGAGGAGGTGATACCGGTGTTGCTCACTTTGCTCATATCGGGGGAGCCATTACGGGATTTGTTTTAACCAGATTCAGGTATAAATTCAATATATGATGAATCAGAGTTTAAAAAATGATATAAAGCAGATGTTCAATACCACCCACATGGTAAATAAGCTCATTTTAGTGATTTTAGGAGCGTCAGTTTTGTATTTTTTAGTCAGTTCGATATTGAAAGGATTTGAATACAATTTCAATATCAATGATTATCTTTTTGTGGGCTCAGATCTGATGGATTTGTTAAAACATCCGTGGGTCCTGATAACACATTTATTTATTGCGAGGTCACTTTATGAGATGATATGGCTTTTGCTTTTGCTTTACTGGTTTGGTTCGATTTTAGGTGATATTATTGGAGATGATAAAATTCTTCCGGTTTATCTGTTCTCAGGAATTTTAGGTTCAGTATTTTTTCTGTTGCTGACAAATATTCTTAAAGTTGACTATTTCTATTTAAGTGGATTGGAAAGTTCTGTTATTGGGATAATGGTCAGTTCTGCGGTTCTGGTTCCGGATTATAATTTAAATCTTATTTTATTCGGGAAGATCCGGATCAAATTTATTGTCCTGGCTATCATTGTCATAGATTTACTTTTTTTGTATTCCAGTTCACGCTATCAGTATTTAGCCTTTCCGGGAGCAATTCTGGCAGGATGGTATTATATTCTGGGAATCAGAGCAGGGAATGGTTTGAATGTTCCAATTAATAAAGCTATAAATGGTACATATGGTTTTATCGGTAGTTTTTTTGACGGAAGAAAAGGTAATCTTAAAATTAAACATAAGGATGCTTCTGTTTTTACCGGAAAGGAAGACGAAAAGAAAGTGGACCAAAATGAACTGAACAGAATTCTTGATAAAATCCGTACGGTAGGCTATGACAATCTTTCAGAAAGTGAAAAGCAATTTTTATTCAAATCAGGCAGGGGATAAATGAAGTTTATTAAAAAGATAGTATTTTTTGTCAATATTGTAATTTGTATATTTACATTGATTTCCTATTTAGCTCCATTTGTTGATCCAAATAAAACCTGGGTTTTGTCTTTTTTTGGACTTGCATATCCTTATTTTTTGCTGATTAATCTTTTGTTTATTATACTTTGGATGTTCAGAGGAAGCAAGAATGCTTTTTTGTCTGTAATTGTGATATTGTTGGGGTTTCATTATGTAGGTGAATTATTTGTGTGGAAAAAGCCTGATATAGATATTGAAAAGGGAATAAAAATTATTAGCTATAATTTAAATCAGGGTTATTACCTTTATGAAAAGAAAATTCCTCAGGGAGAACTCGAAAATTATCTCATTGATGATGACCCGGATATATGTCTCTTGCAGGAAGTCAACACTGCATATATACAGGATGAGATCAAGGGACTCAAAGCTTTTGGATATAAATTGAAGATTCCGGATATCGGCACCAGTATTTATTCAAAATACCCTTATGTCAGAAAGGGGCATATTGATTTTATCATGGCCACAAATTCATGTATTTGGGGAGATTTCAAAATTGGTAGTGATACAGTCAGAATCTATAGTGTGCATTTTAAATCAAACCAAATTTCAAAACAGGCAGAGGATATAGTTGCAGTTATAGAAAAGGAGAATAAAATTGAATCAAAGAATATCAGAGGCATATTAAGAAATTATAAGAATAATGTTAAGATAAGAGCAGAGCAGGTAAAACAAGTTAAAGAACACATATTAAAATCACCATATCCGGTTATTATAGGAGGGGATTTCAATGATCCGCCTGTTTCATATACATACAGGGAATTCAATGATTTTCTCCAGGATGCTTTCAAGGAAAAAGGTCTCGGTTTTGGCATTTCATACCAGGGAGTGATCCCCTTTCTCAGGATCGATTATCTTTTTGTTTCAAAGGAAATAAAAATACTTGAATTTAACACCGATTCCAGGAAATATTCGGATCATTATCCAATAACTGCGGAAGTAAAAATTTGATTATTTATTTACAGAGTTTATGGAATCTGAAATAGTTTTCACTGTGATAAATATGATCTCTTTAGCAGGAAGACTGATCTCGGGATCAGGATTTTCATCATTATCCTCCTCTTCCATTTCAAATGATGATATTATGAAATCTGATAATTCATTTTGATCTTTACCCATCATGATTTCCACTTTTTCTGAAAATGACATATTGCCGAGCTCCTCATATTTATCCCAGTTTTCAGTTTCAATTGACTCGATCAGGTCTTGTTCAGCATCAATTCCGGAGCCAAGTTTATCCGTATAGGCCTTTATGACTATCAGGGAATCAAACATCAAGATCAGGAATTCATCTTCAGTGAGTGCATCAAACTGATTGGAAGTCAGGAAGCTGGTAAAATTAGGGTATTTCGACAAAAAATCCTTTTCCGAAGCTTCAGAAAAGTTCTTTTGTTCAAAATATTCCATAGCCTTGTCAATATCATCAAATGTCAGTGTCATATTTATTGTTTTATTAGTAAGTATTGTTGTAATAGAAAATATAAAAGTATACAAATTTGCTTAAATAAGCTATAATAGGCATAAATATTTATTTGTTTAATTGCTTTTAATGAGCTTAAATCTCTCAAACAAAATAAATTTACATTTTTATTGGTTAATTATAGAAATACAGATAAAAAATGTACGCATATATAAAAGGGAAAATAGCATATAAAACTCCCACTTATGTTTATCTTGAGAATAATGGCATAGCATATCATATTAATATCAGCCTGAACACTTATACCAAAATGGAAGGGCAAAATGAAGTAAAGTTGTTTACATATCTTTTAGTGAGGGAAGATTCCTTGAGTTTATACGGGTTTTATGATGAAAATGAAAAGCAGTTGTTCGAAAAACTATTATCAGTTTCCGGTATTGGTGCTACCACAGCTCAGATAATCTTATCTTCTATGAGTCCGGCTGAGATTATTAATGCAATTGTAAGTGAAAATGAGTTAGTGTTTAAAAATGTTAAAGGAATAGGAGTAAAAACAGCTAAAAGAATCATTCTTGACCTTAAAGATAAATTATCAAAAATTGCGGTTCTGGATCAATCAGTGTCTGGTTCTGGTATTCCTTCTGATATAAGGAACGAAGCTTTATCTGCTCTCATAGCACTTGGAATTAACCGTGCTAAAGCAGAATCTGTGATAATCAATACAATGAAGGCAAATCATGATATTAATGACGTTGAGACCTTGATAAAAATGGCATTTAAACAACTGGCTTAAAATAATTAAATTAAGGATCCTGATGCAAAAGAGTATTTCAATTTCAGTACTTGTTGTTTTTTTTCTGGTGAATGCATTATGGTCTCAAAATTCAGATGTTCTGTTAAAAGGAACAAAACCGGAGAAGTATTATAAAAAAGCTTTGGAGTATTTCAATAAAAGAAATTTTCCCAAAGCAAAAGTTAACTTTGAGAGAACAATCCAGTTAAAACCTGACTACATACGACCTTACCTTTATCTGGCTACATTATATTATGAGACTTTTGATTATCACAATTGTGAGCGGTATTACAAAAAGGCACTTGCAATAGATTCTTCTTTCAATGTAGAAATATATTTTTCTCTTGCAATCGTTCTTGAGAAAGAAAATAAGTTTGATGAATCACTTTTGTATTATAAAAAGTTCCTGCTAAACCCTTCCAATAATCCCGGATTGATACGTAAAGCAAAATCTAATTCCCGGCAGATTGAATTCAGAAACAGGATCACCCGGGAACCTGTATCATTCAATCCAATACCGCTCAACAGGAATATTAATACTCTGTACAATGAGTATTTCCCGGTATTGACAGGTGACAACGAAAAAATGATATTTACACGTAGAACAGATAACCAGGAAGACTTTTACGAATCTGATTATATCAATGGGCAATGGACCAATGTGGCACCTGTATCAGATATTAATACATCTGGCAATGAAGGTGCAAATACTATAGCAGTAGATGGAAAAACGATGATTTTTACCATTTGCGACAGGAGAAGGACATATGGAAGTTGCGATTTGTTTATTTGTAAAAAACAAAATGGCATATGGTCTCAAATAAAAAATATGGGTGATGTGATCAATTCAGAATCCTGGGATTCACATCCTTCATTGTCTCATGACGGTAGGATACTTTATTTTTCAAGTGACAGGCCCGGTGGATATGGAGGAAAAGATATATGGGTAAGCCATCTGTCAGACAAAGGGAATTGGACTAAACCAGAATGCCTCGATACAAGTATTAATACTTCAGCTGATGATTTTACCCCTTTTATCCATGCTGACAATCAGACATTATATTTCACATCGACCGGACATCAGGGATTGGGCGACAGCGATCTTTTCATGTCAAAAAAGGTGAACGATAAATGGTCTAAAGCTGTAAATCTGGGCTATCCGATAAATACAGAAGACCACGAAGGAGGAATATTTATAACCCTTGATGGTAAAACTGCTTATTTTTGTACAGACAGATATCAAAAGACCGATAAAAACCTGGACATTTATTATTTTGATGTACCTCCAAGTATCAAGCCTGAACCAGTAAGTTTTGTAAAGGGATTTGTTTTTGATTTACTTTCTGGTGAAATTCTTGATGCTGAAATCAATATTTATGACAATAACAGTTCAGTATTGGTAAATACAATAAAATCGGATAAAGATAGTTTCCTGATTGCTTTGCAGGGAGGAGTTGATTATAATTTTACTATACAAAAGGAAAATTATATTTTTCACTCTGAAAGATTTGTACTTCCTGAAAATTTATCAAGGTTCAAACCTTTTTATGTTAAAATCGGGTTGCAGAAAATTGCAATAGACACTATAAAATCACAACCTGTTATCCTGAATAATATATTTTTTGAATCCAATTCTTCGGTACTTGATACAGTAAAATCAGGACCGGAACTCAAAAACCTATTAAAATTATTGGAAAAAAATCCCGATCTTTGCATAAGGATAAACGGACATTCCGATGATTCCGGTACAGAAGATTACAATATGAAATTGTCTGAGTCAAGAGCTAGAGCAGTTTATAATTATCTCATAATAAATAATATCCAGGAGAAAAGGATCAGCTTTAAGGGATTTGGTGAAACTAAACCTGTTGCCTCAAATGCAACAGAAGAAGGGCGGCAGAAAAACCGCAGGACTGAATTTGAGATTGTTAAATGATACTATCTTTTTAAATCTAATACTTAAAATGAAAAGATTTTTTTTTATTGTCACATTCTTTACTTGTTTTACGCTATCAGCTCAGTTAAGTTCACAAAACCCGCAACTAGATTTAATCGACGTGCTTAGATACAGGTTTGAATTAAAACTAAGTGATACCACAGATTTACTTGAAGCAAATGCAACTATAGAAATTCTTTTTCTAAAAAGCACATCACAGTTTTACCTAGATCTGAATGCTAAAAAAGGAAACAAAGGTATGAATGTAAAAAGTGTTTTTTCAGGAAATGACAGACTTCAGTTTAAGCATGAAAATGATAAGCTTTATATTTTTAATAATAAATGGAAAAAAGCTGATATTGCCAGAATTGATATAAAATACAGTGGAACTCCTTCTGATGGACTTATAATTTCTAAGAACAAATATGGAGCGAAAACTTTTTTTGGAGATAACTGGCCAAACAGGGCTCATAACTGGTTACCTGTGATTGACCATCCGTCTGATAAGGCTGTCGTTGAGTTTGTCGTTGAAGTCCCTGTTGCTTTTGATGTCATAGCCAGTGGTGTTTTAAAGGAAAAGATCAGGGTGAATGATCAAATTGACAGATACCATTACGTCACAGATATTCCTTTGCCTACAAAAGTAATAGTTATAGGAGTTGCTGATTTTGATTACAGGCATTATGGTGAAATTGACTCTGTTCCGGTTAGCTCTATGATTTTCGCTTCAGCACCTGACAGCGGACTTGACGATTACAGGTATTCTATGGAGGTACTCAGATTTTATATTGATTCAATTGGAGAATATCCATTTGAAAAACTAGTAAATGTACAGTCTAATACAATATATGGAGGAATGGAAAATGCAGGCAATATCTTTTACTTTGAAAACTCAGTAGATGGGAAAAAAAACTATGAAGATCTTATTGCCCACGAAATAGCACATCAATGGTTCGGAGATGCAGTTACAGAAAAAGACTGGCCTCATATATGGTTAAGTGAGGGAATTGCAACTTATCTTACTTCAATGTATTTTGAGCATAAATACGGAGCAGAAACATTTCTTGAAAGGATGATAAATGAAAGGGAAACTGTTGTTTCGTATAATTTGTATAAACCAGGAGCTGTAGTTGACTATGGAATCATTGACCTTAATCAGCTTTTGAACCCAAATACATATCAGAAAGCAGCGTGGATACTCCATATGCTTAGAAAAAAGACCGGGGACAGGGATTTTTATAGAATTCTCCGGACTTTTTACAGAGAATTTAGAAATAGTAATGCTGAAAGTTCAGATTTCGTCAGGATCGTAAATGAAATTACAAAATCGGATTACAGCAGCTTTTTTGATCATTGGTTATACAAAAAGGGAGTACCTGAGCTATTAATAAAATGGTCAGTTGAAAACAATATCCTTTATGTTGGGATTTCACAAAAGGGAGAAGTTTTTACCTTCGACCTTCCAGTCAGAATAGAAAGTAAAAATGTTAAAGAAAGTTTTGTATTAAAGATAAAAAATACTGAAGAAACTTATGCATTGCCTTTAAATCCCGGTTTTAATTCCGATAATATGAAATTGATAGCAGACCCTGAAATTTCAATACTACAGAAAAGTAAAGTTGAAAGAGTTAATTCAAGGTCTGAGAAAATTCCTCTTATAGAAGGTATCGGATTATTGAAGGCAGGAGACCTTTTATTTCAAGATCTTGACTGCGGGCCTTTATGTGATGCAATAGAATCTGTGACCAGAGGATATAAGGATGCACATTTTTCTCATGTAGCGATTGTTGTTCATGATGCTACAGGAAAACTTAGGATAGCTGAAGCAATTGGTGAAAATGTCAGGTTAACAGATTTTGATGAATTTATTTCACGTTATCATGATGTTTTAGGTAGGCCAAAAGTAGTTGTAGGAAGAATTAGGGATAATATGATCACCGATATTGCATTAAACAAGATTGATAAATACCTTGGCAAAACCTATGACGATATTTATGATATTGACGATGACAAATATTATTGTTCTGAACTGGTTTATTTCATCTATACCGACAAGAACGACAATTATCTTTTTCAGCTTAATCCTATGACTTTCAAAGACAGCAAAACAGGACAGGTTTTTCCGTCATGGAAAAAATATTTTGATACCCTGAATACATCTATTCCGGAAGGAAATCCTGGTATTAACCCCGGTAGTATATCAAAATCAGATAAGCTGGATATTATTTACAGGTATGGTAATCCGGAAGGATGGGAGTAAAGAATTGAGAATGGAAAATTGAGAATGAAAAATGATAAATGAAAAATACTTGTGTGTTTTGGTCGCAAGTTACTATTGACCGCTAACTGAAGATTGTCCTACCTTTTATCCCTGAAAAAATTTTGCATCAGACTTATGCTTTCTGTGTTCATCAGTCCAAAATCGATTTTTGTTTTTGGATGCAGCATTTTTGTTCCGTAGCGCATAAATCCGTTTTTTTCATCTTCAGCAGCATATACAATCTTTCCTATTTTAGCCAAGTTAAGGGCTGAAGCACACATCGGACAAGGTTCCAAAGTTACGTATAAGGTACAATCTTCAAGGTATTTTGCTCCCAGGTAGTTTGTAGCAGAAGTTATTGCAAGCATTTCAGCATGAGCAGTTGGGTCGGTAAGGATTTCTACCTGATTGTGTGCTTTTGCTATTATTGTATTGCCGGAAACAATAACGGCTCCTACAGGAACTTCTCCTTCTTCAAAAGCTTTTTCTGCTTCTTTCAAAGCTTCTTTCATAAAATAGTCTGCTAAAATCATGCTTTAGTTTTTTATCCTTAAAATTTTTATGGCAAATAAAAGAAAATATTTTGTGGTATGTGCTATTAGTTCAATTTTAAAATGCAAAATTAAGATTGATAATTATTTAAGATTCAAAATTCCTCTTTATCTTTGCGTATGGAAAAGAATAATAAAATAATATCGATAGAAGAGAAACTGACTTTTGACGATGTTTTGTTGGTTCCCTCTTATTCTGAAGTACTTCCAAGGGAAGTTGACACTTCAACAAATTTCACAAGAAATATAAGGCTGAATATTCCGATAGTATCCGCAGCTATGGATACTGTGACCGAGTACAAGCTTGCCATTGCCCTAGCAAAGGAAGGAGGTATCGGGATCATCCATAAGAATATGACTGTGGAGGAGCAGGCCGATCAGGTGCGAAAAGTCAAACGATCAGAAAGTGGCATGATCATCGATCCGGTAACATTAGGGGTTTATGCTACCATAGGAGAAGCTCTTGAACTTATGAAACTGCATTCAATTGGAGGCATACCTATAGTTGATAATTCAGGAAAACTTGTCGGAATACTCACCAACAGGGATTTGCGCTTTCAGGATGATCACGGTAAACCAATTACAGATGTAATGACTAAAGAAAATTTGGTGACTGCACCCATAGGTACAGATCTGAATGATGCAAAAAAAATTCTTCAAAAGCACAGGATCGAAAAACTCCCTGTGATAGATCCATATAACAAACTGGTTGGATTAATTACTTATAAGGATATTCTTAAGGTAAAAAATTATCCAAATTCAGCAAAGGATAATCTGGGCAGATTATTGGTAGGAGCAGCCGTGGGAACATCGCCAAATACGATTGAAAGAGTTGAAGCACTGGTCAGTGTCGGAGTTGATGCAATTGTAGTTGATACAGCACATGGTCATTCATTTGGGGTAGTGGAAACGATAAAGAAAATCAAATCAAAATTTAAAGGAATTGATATAATAGGAGGCAATGTAGCCACTGGTGAAGGTGCTCTTGAACTTGTCAAAGCAGGTGTGGATGCAGTAAAAGTTGGAGTTGGACCAGGTAGTATATGCACTACAAGAATCATTGCTGGTGTTGGTATCCCTCAATTATCAGCAATCATAGATTCGGCGTATGCCCTTAAAAAAACAGGGGTTCCGATCATAGGTGATGGTGGGATAAGATTTACAGGAGATATTGCTAAGGCAATAGCAGCAGGAGCAAGTTCTATCATGGCAGGATCACTTTTTGCAGGCGTGGAAGAGGCTCCGGGTGAAACCATAATTTTTAAAGGCAGGAAATTTAAGATTTACAGAGGTATGGGTTCGATAGGTGCCATGGAACTGGGTTCAAAAGACAGATATTTCCAGGAAGTGGAAAATGATGTCAAAAAACTGGTACCCGAAGGCATAGAAGGCAGAATTCCATTTAAGGGAACCTTATCAGAAGTAATGATACAGTATGTTGGAGGCCTTAGATCAGGAATGGGGTATACCGGTTCAGCAACTATTGAAGATTTGAAAAAGGCAAAATTTGTCAGGATAACAAATTCAGGTATAATTGAAAGCCATCCTCACGATGTAGCAATCACAAAAGAATCTCCAAATTACAGTGTTGAACAATAATTCTGATAAATATTAGATAATGAAGATTGCTACTTTAAATGCCAATGGAATTCGCTCGGCTTCTGGAAAAGATTTATGGAAATGGGTATTAGGCAATAAAATTGATATACTTGGATTGCAGGAGACAAAAATTCATGAAAGACTTGTTAATTCGACCCAGTTCGATTTTTTACACCTTCATGATAATTGGTTCTCAGCACAAAAAGAAGGGTATAGCGGAGTAGCTACTTTTTCAGGGTTTGAACCTAAATCAGTCCTTAAGGGAATGAATATTGAGGTATACGATATTGAGGGCAGAGTATTGAGAACTGATTTTGAAAATTTTATTCTGGTCAATGTTTATATCCCCTCAGGTAGCAGCGGAGAACACAGGCATGATTTTAAAATGAAATTTTTGCCGGATTTTCAGGATTATATTGAAAGTATTAAAAAAGAAAATGAAAACCTGATAGTGCTTGGAGATTATAATATTGTTCATCAGGGAATCGATATTCATAATCCTGACCGTAAAGATAATCCATCGGGTTATAGGCATGATGAGAGGAAATGGCTTGACCAGTGGTTCCAAAACGGTTTTTATGATGCATTCAGATTGATTTACCCGGATAAAAAGCAGTTTAGTTGGTGGAGTTATCGTGCAGGGTCATTTAAAAAAAATCTCGGGTGGAGAATAGATTATATAAGCGTTTCGGAAAACCTAAAGGACAAAGTGAGAGATGTAAGTTTTTTTACAGACACAATGTTTTCAGATCATTGTCCGGTGATCATGGATATTGACTTGTAGAAAGGAAGTTGTTATATAATGGTCAGTATTCAGGCTGATCCTTAGTGAAATCTTAGTGTGGACCAGCATGAACTTAAGCTTGTCCGTCTTCTTACGATGGTTAATAAAAAAAGTATATTAGCCTGATAAGAATACAGCAGGTTTTTGTTTAATGAAAAATAGTTTTATATTAAAGCAAGATGATTTGATTTTAATGAAAGTTCTGATAACAGATTATGTTCATGAATTTCTGATTGATAGATTGAAAAATTCAGGATTTGATGTTGATTATTTACCTGAAATCAATTTAAATCAGGTCAGATCGATTATTCATTGCTATACAGTAGCAGTGATTAATACAAAAACTCCATTCGATAAAACAATGATAGATGAGGCAAATGCTTTAAAACTGATTGTCAGGCTTGGTTCCGGACTTGAAATTATTGATTTGGATTATGCAAACGAAAAAGGGATCATTGTAAAAAATACACCTGAAGGCAACAGACAATCAGTTGCCGAACATGCACTGGGTCTGTTGCTTGCACTTTTGAATAATATAGTAAAAAGTAATAATGAAATCAAGGATTTTATTAGGAAAAGAGAAGAAAACAGGGGATATGAACTGAATGGAAAAACACTGGGAATCATTGGTTTTGGCAATACAGGAAGCTGTTTTGCCAGGATATTGTCAGGGTTTGATATTAAAGTACTTGCTTATGATAAATATAAGCAGCGTTTTGCTGATAATTTTCGTAATGTTATTGAAACGGATATGAAGGAAATCTTTGAAAAATGTGATATAATAAGTTTTCACATTCCTTTGACTGAAGAAACCGTTTATATGGGTGATATGAATTTTTTTGAAAAATTCAGAAAAGATATTTTTTTGATCAACACTTCACGGGGCAAGATCCTGAATACTAACGATCTGATCAAGGCATTGAGATCAGGCAAGATAAAAGGAGCAGCCCTTGATGTTTTGGAGAATGAAAACCCTCTTGATTATTCAGAGTTAGAAAAACTGATGTACAAAGACCTGTTTTCATTAGAAAATGTAATTGTAACACCACATATAGCAGGATGGACTGCAGAGTCAAGGGAAAAAATTGCAGAACTGACATATAAAAGTATAATTAAGTATTCAGGTGTTTAATTTTTTCATATGATATTTAAAAATAGTATTTTATAATTTATAAAAACAATAAATATTTAAATCAGGCAATTTATTGCATTTTTTTTATGGGTTTAAATCTGTTTTTTAATAAAAAAAGCCTTAATATTGTGTCTTTTTGAAACAGTAAGTTTTGATTGCGTTTTAAATTGAAATTTATTTATTAATATATATTTTAAACTTTTACTTAATATCAATATTTAATTTTGTTAGATTAAATAATATACAAATGAAGAAACTATTTACATTTTTAATCTTATTGATTGTAACTACGATTATCGTAAATGCCCAGGCTACATTAGAGGGAGTAATCTCAGATAAAGACACGGGTTTGCCTCTTGATTATGCATATGTAAAATTGTTTAAGGGCAATAATATGATAACCGGTACCCAGACTGATGGAGATGGTAATTATGTCATTACCAATATTGATAATGGCACTTACGACGTTGAAGCGAGTTATCTTGGTTATACTGCGGAAAGGAAAACCGGGGTTGTACTTGGTTCCGGAAAAGTATCGAGAGTAAACTTTAAATTGGTTGTTGAAGGGGTAGAGCTTGGTGTTGTAACAATTTCAGAATATAAAGCACCGCTTATTGATGTTGATAATACCACTACCGGACAAACTGTAACTGCCGAGAAAATCCAGAATCTCCCTACAAAAAGTGTAAATGCAATTGCTGCAACAACTGCAGGAGTAGCTTCAGTTGATGGAGGTGCTATCAATATCAGGGGAGGAAGAACCAATGCCACAGCTTATTATGTTGATGGAGTGAGAGTGATGGGATTGATACCGCAATCTGAGATAGAACAGATGCAGGTCATCACCGGCGGACTTGAAGCAAGGTATGGAGATGCTACCGGAGGTTTGATTTCACTTACTACAAAAGGTCCTTCTCAGGTCACATCTTTCGGGGTCGAAATTGAAACTTCACAATATCTGGATCCTTATGGATATAATCTTGCTTCAGCATACGTTTCCGGACCAATTTTAAAAAAGAAAGGACAATCAATTTTAGGGTACAGAATTTCATACCAGTATAATGGTGTGAAAGATGATGGACCATCAGCTATTGGCGATTACCGGATGCCGGAGTCTGTTATAAAAACTCTTGAAGAAAAACCCGTTATTGACTATAAAGGAACCAGAGTTGCCAAAGGTATTTTTCTGACAGATTCTGATGTGGGTGAGAAATTGAATGCTGCACCAAACGAACAAAGTTCTGGTTCTGACATAAATGTAAAACTTGATGCCAGGCTTCTAAAGAATCTTGATATTGCAATCACGGGTTCTTACAATGACAATGTTAACAGATTTACACCCAGCAAGGCATGGAGCTTGCTGAATTATCATAACAATCCTTATGCATATTCCAATTCTTACAGAGTCAATTTCAGACTCAGGCACAGGATAGGAAAGCAGGGTATTGATGTTTCGCAGGATGGTGCCCAGAAGTCATCAGGTTCAATGATCAGAAATGCATATTATACCTTGAATGCGGCTTATGAAAAAGCTGATTCCAAATCTGAAGATTTCAGGCACAAGCAAAACCTGTTCAATTATGGATATTACGGAAGCCAGGATATGTCATTGGTGGAAGTGGTAACAATTATTGATCCGGACACATGGAAAGGTCCGGGAGCTCAGTTGATCGGAGGCAATTGGTGGGATTTTGTAGGTTACAACCGAAGATTTGGTGAATTTGTTGCCAATGATGAAATTAATCCTGTTTTAGCAAAATTTAATGCGATAAACGGAAATCTTGATAACAATTTCAACAGATTGTGGGATGATATGTACCTGAATGTTGGACAGGTATACAATAGTGTAGCCAAAAGCGAATCCGAACGATATAATTTCAGTCTGAATGCCGGTTTTGACTTCCTTCCGAGTGGAAGTAAGAAAGGAAGACACAGTATTGAACTAGGTGTTATCGGAGAAATGAGAATAGACAGATCATGGGGATTAAATCCTTTGTCATTATGGGAACTTGCTCATGAACAGGAAAATCTGTGGATCGTTGGAGTCGACACAACTGACATAAAAGGAACATTTACACAGCAAATTAATGGGATTGACAGAACCTGGCAAAGGTACAATACTAAACTCAACAGGAACGAAGATTCAAAGTTTTATAAAGAGATCAGGACTTTATTGGGGAAGGGAGAACACGACTATGTAAGTGTGGATGACGAAGTAACACCTGATCAGTTGCGACTTGATATGTTCTCAGGTAAAGAACTCAATGATAAAAGGGTTGTAGGTTACTATGGATATGACTATCTGGGAAATAAATTGGGTACAGATGTTAAGTTCACAGATTTCTTTACTGGTGAGGGCAGAAAGGATTTCTGGTCACCTGCCTATAACCCACTTTACGGAGGTGTTTATATCCAGGACAAATTCTCATTTAAGGATATTATTATGAGAGTTGGTGCAAGAATTGATTATTTTGATGCAAATACGAAGGTTTTAAAAGATCCTTATGCACTTTATGAAATTGAAAATGCGAAAGATTTTTATGTTGTAAATAAAGATTATGTCAGACCGGAATCCATTGAAGACGATTATAAAGTTTATGTTTCTGATGCTGAAAGTTCAAAAGTCATAGGATTCAGAAAAGATGATCAATGGTTTTTGCCTAATGGTACTGCAACTGACGGTAGCCTGATCTTCAAAGGAGGTTTGGTTTATCCATATTATAAAGAAAGGGATGTACTATTGAGAAATATTCAGGGCAAGGATTATAATCCTAATATTTCATTTGAAGATTATAAGCCTCAGGTTAATTTCATGCCTCGTATTGCATTTTCATTCCCGATTTCAGATGATGCAGGCTTCTTTGCTCACTATGATGTACTTGTACAACGACCTGGTGCAGGTGAAGTGATCATGACTCCAATGGATTATTATTATTTTGAATCCAGTGGAAGTGCCACTTACAATAATCCAAACCTGAAACCTGAAAAAACTATAGATTATGAAGTTGGATTCCAGCAGAAACTATCAAACAATTCAGCTTTGAAAATTCAGACTTATTACAGGGAACAGAGGGATATGATAAGACAGAGACCATACTTTTTTGTTCCTACAGTTTCGCAGTATTATTCTTATGGGAATCTTGATTATGGGACTGTTAAGGGATTTTCATTTTCTTATGATTTCCGCAGAAAAACAAATCTTGAATTTCAGGTTGCCTACACATTGCAATTTGCTAATGGTACAGGTTCAGATGCCAATTCGGCGTCTGGATTATCAAACAGAGGAATTATCAGGAACCTCTATGCAACCAATTTTGATGAAAGACACAGGTTGTCTGCAGTTGTAGATTACAGATATTTTGAAGGAAAATTATATAATGGTCCTGTTTTATTTGGGATGAATATACTTGAAAATGCAGGAGCTAATATACAGATAAATGCCGTATCAGGTAGGCCTTATACTCAAAATTCACAACCGGAAGCATTTTATGGTACTGGTTATATAGGGGCCATCAATGGTTCGAGAAAACCCTGGTATTTTGAGGTAGGGATGAAAATTGATAAAACTGTAACGCTGTTTAACAGGCTTGAAGCAAATGTTTATCTGAGAGTGGAAAATCTTTTAAACACAAAAAATGTGGTCAATGTATACAGTTATACCGGAGACCCTGATGATGACGGATATTTGCTTTCTCAGTACGGTAAAAATAGAGTGGCAAAAATTATTGAACAAGGTAAACCTATTGAGGGATTTTATGATATGTATAGCTGGTATGTTCAAAATAGTGGAAATTACTCCAGGCCAAGAAGAATTTATTTTGGTATAATGTTCAATTTATAATTTTAAATTTTTATTTGAAAGTTTAAATGGTATTTAAATATTTTAGAAAGAAATAATTAATACAAAGTCAAAAAAAGAAATAAAAATGAAAACATCTTATTTGAAGAAATTAATTTTTAGCTTAGCAATATTGATGATATGGCAGATTGGTTTTGCCCACATCTATGAGCCAGAGAATAAAAAGAAAAAGAAAAAAGAAGTTCAGTCAGAGATCTCTTTAAGAGAAACCTGCGACCAGCCGACTGATAAATGGTACCAGAACATCAACAATGTCAGGGCTATTTTAACAAATGGTGGTGATGTCTGGACAGAGAATTCAAAAGGCAAATATATAGTTCCTCTCAGGGAGAATGCTGAGGACGAAGCATCATCACTGTATTCAGGTGCGGTATGGATTGGCGGCAGGGATGCTGCTGGCAATCTTAAGCTTGCTGCTTCTGATTACAGAAATTCAAGTGAATATGATTTCTATGCAGGTCCTCTTGATCAGAATGGAGCAACGGATAAAGAGGTATGCGACAAGTGGGATACTCACTTCAAAGTACTTGGAGCAGAAATAGATCAACACCTTGTTAGTTATGCCAGGGCAAAAGCTGCTAATGAGAAAATGGACTGTGATTCTATTCCCGATGGAGTAAAATTCTGGCCTGCAAAAGGTAATCCATTTTTTTATGAAAAGTATAAATTCAAATTGCCGGCATTTGCTGACCTGGCACCATTTTACGATCAGAATGAAGATGACCAGTATGACCCATGCGACGGTGATTATCCTGTAATTCATATACAAGCCCCAGCAGCAAGAGGCGAGTGCCCATCCGGAATTTATGCAGATGAAATATTTTTCTGGGTATATAATGATGCTGGTGGACCACACAGAAAAACACAGGGCACTCCGATCCAGATGGAAATTCAGGTTCAGGCTTTTGCATGGGCTACCAATGATGAGATCAATGATATGACCTTTCAGCGTTATAAGCTTATAAACAAAGCAATTTCTGACATAAAGGATTGTTATTTTGCCTGGTGGGTTGACCCTGATCTGGGATGTTATATTGATGACTATGTAGGTTGTATTCCCCCTCCAGTCAATCTTATGTATTGTTATAATATTGATGCTTTGGATGGAAAAGATGGTTGTTCCTGCGATAGAGGGGTTAATACCTATTGTGACAGGATACCCATAATTGGAGTCGATTATTTCAGAGGACCTTTAGGGCATTTTAATTTGAGATATGATTCTCTTTTCAATTCAGATTCTCTATTTATTGGAATTGATACGGTTTTTGTGCCAATTGCTATAAATGAGGACGGGGACACCACAATTGAGCTGGGAATGACATCTTTTATTTATTTTATTGGTGACGGAGAAGGATCTGCAGGAATGAAAGACCCTAGTAATGCAACAGAATATTACCGTTATCTTACAGGTTACTGGAAAGATGGAACACCTATTACCAAAGGAGGAAGCGGATATAATCTTGGAAGTAATGATACAGCAAAGTATGTGTTTCCTGATGCACCAAATGATCCAAACGGATGGAGTTGTTTTTCTGAAAATTTACCATCAGCAGACAGAAGAACAGTACAGGCAACAGGACCTTTTGTTTTGAAACCTGGCGATGTAAACGAGCTTATTATTGGTGTACCATGGGTGCCTAATCAGGCTCACCCCGCGCCAGCACTTGATGAGTTATTGGTTGCTGATGAACTGGCACAGGCACTGTTTGACAACTGTTTTGAATTGCAGGACGGACCGGATGCACCGGATATTGATATAGTTGAATTGGACCAGCAATTGATATTAGTTCTTTCAAATGATACAATTACATCAAATAACAAATATGAAGATTATTCTGAAGTAGGTATTAAGATTGACAGGGCAAATACTGACAACATTGAATATCATTTTGAAGGTTACCAGATCTATCAATTGTACAACGGGGATGTATCAGGACAGCAACTTGATGATTTCGAAAAAGCAAGATTGGTTTATCAGTGTGATATTAAAAATGATGTCAGTACTTTATACAACTGGAGAGCTATTCAAAATCCAAGCATTAATGGTGGTGGTGAAAAGATATTTATACCTCAGAAAAAGGTAAGTGCCGTTAATAAAGGATTGAAGCATGTATTTAATGTTGTTGAAGACCAGTTTGCACAGGAAAATAAAGAATTGATAAATCACAAGACATATTACTTTATGGTTGTGGCTTATGAACACAATAACTGGAAAGAATTTGATCCCAAGTCGGGAGAAGGTCAAAGAGAGCCATTTTTTCCGGGAAGAAGAAATGTAAAAATTTATAAGGGAGTTCCGCGTCCTATTGAGTATTCCAAATTAAACATAAATCCATTTGAAGGACCTGAAATAACGAGAATAGAAGGCACAGGAATAGGAGCTTCTTATGTAAATATCTCTGAAAAATCAATTGATCAGATTCTTAAGGATAATTTCCTTAAAGACCTGGTTTACAAAGAAGGATATGGACCTTTTAAAGTTGAGGTTTTCAATCCGTTTGATATCAAAGATAAGGAATATAAACTTGAGTTATTTGACAGTAAAATGAGTGATGCAGTTCTTGATACATCGGCATACTGGAAATTGACTGATGTCAGCAACGGGAAAGTTTATTATTCACACAAGAAAATAAAAGAGCCTTATCAGCAGCTTATTTTGGGTGAAGGTTTTACAGTTTCAATAGATCAGGCTGTTGATGTTGCTACTCTGGCTGATCCTGACAATGGAGTCATAGGTAGTAAATTAATTTATGGGGATTCTGAAGGACCTCAATGGCTTGCAATAGTTGGAGATGATCTGGGAATTACATTGAACAGATTTGAAAGTGGTGAAGTTAAAACATGGGATATTACAAATTATATCAGAACAGCTAAAGGTGAAAGAGATGAAACCCGTGACCCTAATAAAGCATTCAATAAGAAAATGAAAGAAGCACCTTTTGCACCTTTTATCCTTTCGGAATTTGCACCGAGTACGACAGAGATGTATATTTCTCCGTCAGCAAGAAATTACATGAGTACATTGAGAACAAATTCATGCTTTGCCAACAACAAAAACTGTCTGAATAAGCTGAACAATGTTGATATTGTATTCACAGCAGATAAATCAAAATGGAGCAGATGTGTTGTTATAGAAACATCATATAATTCACTTTATGATAAAGTAGTTGAAGGAGTTGATGGAGTTCTTAAGCCAGAGGGGAATTCTGTTCAGTTTCAGCTTAGAGGTGGCCAATCTGTTGGGAAGGAGGATGCTAATGGAGATGGTCTGGCAGATCCTGATGGAGATGGTACCGGAATGGGTTGGTTTCCAGGTTATGCTATAGATGTTGAAACAGGTGAGAGGCTGAATATTTTCTTTGGCGAAGCTTCAACTTATGGAGGTACAGAAGCAGTCGATACATTATTTACCGGTAAAAAAGGAGCAGGCAGAGATATGATGTTCAATCCAACTGAAGATGCATATATTGGATTTCCTGGTAATATTGAGGTAAATGAAATTAATCCATGGAACTGGACATTTGGAGGTTTGCACATGGTTTATGTTACTAATACCAGATATGACGCTTGTTCAAAGTTAAGAGATTATTTTAAAGGAGATAAGTATTCAGTAGTCAGGCCGGGACTTGAGACAATAACATGGGCAGCTCCGGTCATGATTAGTCCTTCAGATACACTTAACAGATTGAAATCTTACAAAGATGGTCTGATTCCGAATACTGCAACTGTTCAGTTGAGAGTAAATAATCCATATCAGGTACCTGATGCAGAATATCTGAAAGCAGAAAGAAAGGGATACGGTACTTATTTATTTAATTTTAAAGGTAAATCACCTGAAGATTATACTGCTCTTGAGAAGGAAAATCCTTTGGATAAAGTTAATGTTGTACCAAATCCTTATTATGCATATTCATCATACGAAACATCACAATTTGGTAAACAGGTCAAGATCACAAATCTGCCCGGAAAGTGCACAGTTACCATCTATTCTATTGATGGTAAGTTTATTAAGCAATTTAAAAGGGATGAGCGTGGTATAGATTACAGGGTTCAGGGCAGGACAAATCCGGCTATAAGTAAAGGTCAGATATATCCTGATCTTATTTGGGATCTTGAAAACCATAAGGGAATTCCTGTTGCAAGTGGTGTTTATCTGATTCATATAGCATCTGATGAAGTAAAAGCTGAACGAACAATTAAATGGTTTGGAATTAACAGGGAATTTGACCCGACCGGATTGTAAAATTTATAGTTTATAAAATTTTAAAAATAGACAAATGAAAAATATAAATTTATTAATGACTTTTCTGGCAATGCTTACTTGCTATACTTTAAGTTTTGCTGGAAATCCGGACAGGCAAGGTGAAGCTGGAGCAAGTGAATTGCTCTTCAATCCGTGGCCGACGAGTTCAGGATTGCATGGCATGAATACATCTTCTGTAAATGGTATTGCTGCTATGAGATTGAACGTTGCCGGTATCAGCAGAGGTTATGATAGGGCTATGATAGGTCTGAGTAATTCACGGTTGTATGAAGGTTCTGATCTTCAATTCAATGCTCTAGGTATTGTATTAAAAATGGGAAAAACAGGTGCTCTTGGAATTTCACTTGCTACTGTTGATTTTGGAGATATCCCGATTACTTTTGAAAATGCACCTGAAGGTACGGGAGCCTTTTATTCACCCTCATTTTTTCATATGGGAATTGGATACTCTTATACTTATGAGAATAAAATTTCTGTAGGAGCTTTATTAAGGCTTATTGGAGAATCAACTGCAGATGTTTCAGCATTTGGAGCAGCTATTGATGCAGGAGTGCAATACGTTTCAGGGCCTCAGGAAAATTTCAAACTTGGTATTTCACTAAGAAATATAGGAACACCAATGAAATTTGGGGGAACCGGTTTGAATTTCAGAGGACCAAATCCTGAAGGCAATTCGAGTTATCAATTGACATTTCAACACAGGGCTCAGGGTTTTGAATTGCCCTCAGTTTTAAATTTGGGTTTATCATATGATTTTTATCTGGCACAGAAAATGTATATCAGAGGTGTTGGTAATTTCACTTCAAATGCATTTTCATTAGATCAGGCTGGAGGAGGCCTTGAATTCAACTTTAGAGACCTGGTAGTTTTCAGGGGTGCATATATGTTTGAGATTGGAGAAGCTACAATTGAAGAGAAAAATATTTATTCCGGATTGGCCGGGGGATTTACAGTGAATGTACCTTTGTCAAAGAAAAACAGCAATAAAGTTGCAATTGATTATTCTTACAGAGCTACTCATAGATTTAAAGGATCACATAACTTTTGTGTGAGGATAGAGATATAGTTTTTTAATTTTAAGGTTATTTTGAACTTAACGTTTCCTGGCTTTGTTACCTGGAAACGTTAAGTTTTTTTTATTAAAAATTGAAAGTAAGTATGGCAGAGTTTAATTATATGTCTAAGGAAGGATTTGATAAGTTGGTAAGTCAACTTGATGAATTAAAGGGGGATGGCAGGAAAAAAGCTGCTCAGGCTATTGCCGAAGCAAGGGAGAAAGGCGATCTTTCTGAGAATGCTGAATATGATGCAGCCAAAGATGCACAGGGTATGCTTGAAATGAAGATTAATGAGCTGGAGAAAATGATGGCTAATGCCAGGGTATTGGATGCGGATAAGATCAATACATCAGTTGTTTCAATCTTAACAAGTGTAACAATAAAAAATCTCAAAACCGGATTTGACTTTACCTATAAAATAGTTTCAGAATCGGAAGCTGATCTTAAACAAAAAAAGATATCTGTAAGTTCTCCGATGGGTAAAGGTTTGCTCGGGAAAAAGCCCGGAGATATTGCTAAAATTAATACTCCTGCCGGTGAAATGGAATTTAAGATTTTAGATATTACAGCTTGAATGTTAAGAGTATAATATTTAGTTTTGATTGGGTTTATTGTATCATCTTTATAAATATTTTATATTATGGCTTCAATATTTTCAAAGATCATTAATGGTGATATTCCTTCCTATAAAGTGGCGGAATCAGAAAACTTTTATGCATTTCTTGATATCTTTCCTTTGAAGAGAGGTCACACTCTTGTAGTTCCAAAAAAGGAAATTGACTATTTTTTTGATATCGATGATGAGTTGGTTAAGGAATATATTTTGTTTGCAAAAAAGCTGTCAGTAGCTATCAGGAATACTATACCCTGTGTTAAAGTGGGAATGGCAGTAATAGGACTTGAAGTACCACATGCTCATATTCACCTTGTTCCACTTCATGAAGTTCATGACCTTAATTTTGCAAATCCCAAACTAAATTTTACAGAAAAAGAATTTGAAGAAACAGCAGCAAAGATTGGCAAAGAGTTTAAAAGGCTTTAATAATTGAATGAAAATATGTCCTGATCTTTCAGAAAAGGATATTTACGTCTATAGTTCTGTAAATTTTCGAATGAAATAGTTGAAGTGATAATTCCTTCTGTTTCTCCTAGTTTGTTCAAAACGTTTCCGTCAAAATCTATGATAGCGGAATCTCCGCAATAATTCCTCTCTTCACCATCTTTTCCGATACGGTTTACTCCAACCAGATATGCCTGATTTTCTATCGCTCTTGAAACAAGGAAAGTATTCCAGTGTTTTGCTCTTTTAGCGGGCCAGTTGGCTACATTCAGAATCACATGATAGTTGAGATTGTTTTTCAGCCAGGCAGGAAATCGCAGATCATAGCAAATACTTGGCAGGAAATTCCATCCTTTATAAGTAAATATTTCTCTTTTATTTCCATTGACATAAAACTGATTCTCTTTTGCTAATCCAAAAGAATGTCTTTTATCGTAAAAGCTAATATTGCCTTTTGGATCAACCCAAAGAAATCTGTTCCTGAAAATTGTATTTTCCCTGATTATTAAACTTCCTGCTACAATGGCATTGAATTGAAAAGATACTTTTTTCATCCATTGGACAGTATAGCCTTCCATTGTTTCTGAAAGTTTTTGGGCATTCATGCTAAATCCGGTAGTAAACATTTCCGGAAGCAAAATTATATCTGTTCCGACAGGAATAGATTTTAATAATATTTCAATTTTAGAAATATTATTATCTTTATCCTCCCAGAAAATATCATACTGGATCCCTGATATGATCAAGTCCATTTAGAATATTATAATTGCCTTATGATGAATTCTGTGAAATCTATGAGGCTCATAGATCCTTTATCTCCTTCACCCTGCTTTCTCACTGATACAGATTTAGACTCCACTTCTTTTTCCCCGACAATAAGCATAAAGGGTATTTTTTTTATCTCAGTATCCCTTATTTTTCTGCCGATTGATTCAGTTCTGTCATCAATTGAACCTCGCAATCCATTTGAAATCAATTTTTTCAGGACAGAGTCTGCATATTCATTGTACTGATCACTGACAGGTAAAATCCTGAACTGTTCAGGTGTTACCCACAACGGAAATCGTCCTTCAGTATGCTCGATCAGGACTCCAACGAACCTTTCCATAGAGCCAAAAGGTGCCCTGTGTATCATAACAGGTCTGTATTTCTGGTTGTCTGAGCCTGTATATTCAAGTTCAAATCTCTCGGGAAGATTATAATCGACCTGAATTGTACCTAATTGCCAGCTTCTTCCAATAGCATCCTTCACCATGAAGTCCAGTTTTGGTCCATAAAAAGCAGCTTCACCCATTACTGTCACAGTGTTAAGACCTACTTCTTTAGTAGCATCAATTATGGCTTTCTCTGCTTTCTCCCAGTTTTCATCACTTCCTATGTATTTCTGTTTGTCTTCCGGATCTCTGAGTGAGATCTGTGCGGTATAATTATTAAAGCCCAGTTTACTCAGTACTTTTTTTGTAAGTTCAAGAACTGCCAGAAACTCATCTTTTAACTGATCAGAGGTGCAAAAAATATGGGCATCATCCTGAGTAAAGCCCCTGACCCTTGTAAGACCATGTAGCTCACCACTTTGCTCATACCTGTAAACAGTACCGAATTCAGCAATTCTGATTGGTAACTCTTTATAGCTGTGAGGCTTATAATTGAATATTTCACAATGATGCGGGCAATTCATTGGCTTTAACAGAAATTCTTCTCCTTCTCTGGGAGTATGAATTGGCTGGAAACTATCTTTACCATATTTTTCATAGTGACCTGAAGTGATATACAGATCCTTTTTCCCCAGATGCGGTGTAATGACCTGCTGATATCCTGCTGCTTCTTGTTCCCTGATCAGGAATTCTTCCAGTTTTTTTCTCAAGGCGGTTCCTTTAGGCAACCAGATTGGGAAACCTGCACCAACTTTTTCGGAAAACATAAACAATTCAAGTTCTGCACCTAATTTCCTGTGGTCTCTTTTTTTTGCCTCTTCCAGCATAGCGAGATACTCAGTTAATTCGCTCTTTTTCGGAAAAGTAATTCCGTATATCCTGGTCATCATTTTTCTGTTTTCATCTCCTCTCCAGTAAGCTCCTGCGATATTTAAAAGTTTTATGGAACCAATATGACGGGTATCTGGTAGATGAGGACCCCGGCACAGATCAATAAAATCACCTGTCTGATAGAAAGTGATCTCCCCATCATTAAGATCCTGTATCAATTCAATCTTATATTCATCACCTTTGTCTGTAAAGTATTTCAGGGCTTCAGTCTTAGACACTTCAGATCTTATAAATTGCTGCCTTAGTTTTGCAAGTTCTATGATCTTATCTTCTACTCTTTTAAGATCTTCTTTAGAAAACTCATTGTTACCAAAGTCAACGTCGTAATAAAATCCATTTTCAATATCAGGACCAATTCCAAATTTTATACCCGGATATAGAATCTCTAATGCTTCGGCCATCAGGTGAGCTGAGGAATGCCAGTATGTTGATTTACCTTCCGGGTCATTCCAGGTAAGTAATTGCAGTTCCGAATCTTGTGTCAATGGAATCATTGCATCCTGTACTTTCCCGTTAACTTTAGCTGAAAGGACATTTCTTGCCAATCCTTCGCTAATTTCGTATGCAATATCAAGTGCTGTTACACCTGATTTATATTGTTTTATATTTCCGTCAGGAAATTTTATGTTGATCATAACTACTTTTCTTTTAATTGAAATGCAAAGGTAAACACAATTGTTCAAATTTTCAATCAACAATTGTTAATAAACGAATCTAAATGCAAATAATACCCTTATTAAACAGATAGTTTAATCAATAAAGTATTGACTTTTCTTTTTTTTTGTCAAGTTGAACTATCACTGTCCTTTTAGCAATTCCCAGGCAGCCATTTCGAGTTCTTCTCTTTTTGATGGATGCGCAATATTGATCATAGCTTTTGCTCTTTCTTTAAGATTTTTTCCGTACATATATGCTACACCATATTCTGTTACTATATAATGTACGTGGGCTCTGGTAGTGGCAATAGAGGCACCCTCACTGATCATTGGAACAATTCTGGAAATACCACTGTTTGTGATTGAAGGTAATGCAATAATAGGTTTACCTCCTTCCGACAGGGATGCACCCCTTATAAAATCTATTTGTCCACCTACACCTGAATATTGTCTGGTTCCAATAGTATCAGCACAAACTTGTCCGAAAAGATCGATTTCTATTGCACTGTTAATGGCAGTCACTTTAGGATTTCTCCTTATTATATCAGTATCATTGGTGTATTCCGAATCCCTTAAATTGACTATCGGGTTATCATCGATAAAATCATATATTTTTCTGGTTCCAAGGGCAAAACCTGAAATTATCTTACCTCGGTCTATTCCCTTATTTAATCCGGTGATCACTCCTTTTTCAACTAAATCCACAATACCATCTGATACCATCTCAGTATGAATACCCAGATTTTTGTGGTGTTGCATGCTTTTTAAAACTGCATTTGGCACTCCTCCGATCCCAAGTTGCAGAGTTGCACCATCATCTACCAGTTCAGTGATGTATTCTCCTATTGCACGTTCCTGATCATTAGGTTCAGGTATTTCAATTTCATACAATGGGTCATCAACGTCAACAAATGCATGAATTCTGTCCATATGGATGACTCCGTTGCCATAAACCTTAGGCATATTAGGGTTTACCTGAGCGATTACATATCTTGCATGATCAATCGCGCAATTGGATATATCGACCGAGACCCCCAGAGAACAAAATCCTTTTGAATTGGGAGGTGATACAGTCACTAAAGCAACGTCCAGGGGGATGATACCTTTTCTGAACAATGCAGGGACCTCGCTAAGAAACATAGGGATATAATTTGCTCTTCCGGACTGAACATATTTTCTTATATTGGGCCCTACAAAAAAGGCCTGTATTATAAAACTTTCTGCATATTTTTCATCTGCATATGGAACCGGACCTTCAGTATGAATTGTATATATCTCCACATTTCTTAATCGTTCTGCCCTGTTGGTCATTGCCTGAATTAACCTTGCAGGAGCTGCAGCGGCAGAATGAATAAATACTTTGTCACCTGATTTTATTATTTTTACTGCTTCATCAGCATTTTTTACTCTGCTTGAAAACGGATTCATATAAATAAATTTTAAAAATCGGTTTAAAAAGAAAATGAGTTTTAGGTAGAAAACAAAATCTTGTTTGCCTGTTGCTATTTATCAATGCAAATATACAAATATAATTTTGTAAATTGTAAGAATGCTTATTATTTATTATTTGTATAATTTAAACTAAATACTGATTGTAACCCGGAAAGTTATTGTTTTGAACAGATAGAATTAAGGAATTTTAAAGAGTGTATTAAGTATGATTTTCAATGACTTTTGATACCTGAGCCTATCGGGATGGCAATGAAAATCTCTCTTACTCACGGAAGTGGTTAAGCTGATTATGAATAACTGATTCTTTTTAAACAGCATAGTAAACTTCGAAATTATTTCTATTAGCCCGGAAATTTTTTTATTCAGGTGAATATTTTCTAATTTTACATTTTATTAATATTTCTTACATTTACAAAGATGATTGATTTTAAAAAATCCATATCGGAAGGAATTAGCGGTACTTTACCGGAAATCAAATTCAGGAACAACTCATATGCTCATGCTCCGAAACGTCAGATAAGCGGTGTTTTGAGTTTTGAAGAAAAAGTCCTGGCAGTAAAAAATGCCTTAAGGTATTTTCCTGAAGAGTGGCATGAAATTCTGGCAAAAGAATTTTTTCATGAACTGAAAGAATATGGAAGAATTTATATGTACAGATTTATGCCTGATCATGATATGCATGCCAGACCTATCTATGAATATCCGGCTAAATGCGGTCAGGCAGCAGCCATTATGCTGATGATACAAAACAACCTTGATCCTAAGGTGGCAAAATATCCTGAAGAGCTGATCACATATGGAGGTAATGGTGCTGTATTTCAAAACTGGATTCAGTACAGGTTGACAATGAAATACTTATCAGAAATGGAGGAAGATCAGACCCTGGTAATGTATTCTGGTCATCCAATGGGATTATTCCCTTCTCATAAAGATGCACCGAGAGTAGTGGTGACCAATGGCATGATGATACCTAACTATTCAAAAAAGGAAGACTGGAATAAGTATAATGCTTTAGGCGTAACATCATATGGTCAGATGACGGCAGGTTCTTTTATGTATATAGGACCACAGGGCATAGTTCACGGTACTACGATCACACTTCTTAATGCAGGAAGATTGAAAAATTTCGGAGAATCACAATTGGATGGAAAATTATTTGTGACATCAGGTCTTGGTGGAATGTCAGGAGCTCAGACCAAAGCTTCCATCATAACAGGTGCTGTCGGTGTAATCGCAGAAGTGGATCCTGATGCTATTGCACAGAGAATTTCCGATGGATATGTGGATAAAGAATGTGTTTTCAAGGATCTGCATATATTATTTGACGAAATCAGGAAATGCAAAGAAACCAAAAAACCAGTTGCCTTAATATATTCAGGAAATATAGTAGAATTGCTTGAAAATCTCGCTGTCTCGGATATTGCAGTAGAGCTTGGATCAGATCAGACTTCACTGCATAATATCGATGATCTGGGATATTGTCCTGTGGGATATACTTTCAGTGAGGCAAAGGAATTGCTGCAGATTGACAAAAACAAATTCATGGAAGCTGTCAGGATTTCCTTGAAAAGACATGTTAATGCCATCAACAGACTGGTTGAAAAGGGGATGTATTTCTGGGACTATGGCAATGCATTTCTGCTGGAAGCAGGAAGGGCTGGAGCTGATATCTGGAAAAATGAAGTTAACGGAGATTATAAGTATAAGTCATACGTTGAAGAGATCATGGGCCCTATGGTATTCGATTATGGATTCGGACCATTCAGGTGGGTTTGTACTTCAGGAAAAATGGAAGATCTGCAAAAATCGGACAAAATTGCATCTGCAGTGATGAAAAAATTATTGGAAGAAGCTCCTGATGAGGTGAAGGGTCAGATAAAGGACAACATTAACTGGATTGATGCAGCAGAGGAGAATATACCGGTGGTTGGTTCAAAATCCAGGATTTTATATTCAGATGCCTGGGGCAGAATTGAAATAGCAAAAGCTTTTAACAAGGCTATTAAAAATGGTGAAATTTCAGCTCCTATAGTTCTTGGGCGGGATCATCATGATGTTTCCGGAACGGATTCTCCTTACCGGGAGACATCAAATATTTATGACGGTAGCCGTTTCACTGCCGACATGGCAATACAAAATGTCATAGGAGACTCTTTCCGCGGAGCTACATGGGTCAGCATTCACAATGGAGGAGGAGTAGGATGGGGTGAAGTCATAAATGGTGGTTTCGGCATGGTGCTTGATGGTTCATCAGATGCCGAAAGAAGGCTGGAATCAATGCTGTACTGGGATGTGAACAACGGCATTGCACGCAGAAGCTGGGCAAGGAATAAGGAGGCAATTTTCACCGCAAAAAGAGCCATGAGTGAGAATCAGAAACTGAAGATCACTATTCCAGTTGAGGCAGATGAGGAGTTGATAAAAAAGATTATTTAGTTTTTGGAAAGTTGGGTTGGTTGATTAACTTTTGGAAAGTTTCAAACTTTCCAAAAGCTTGTAAGGAAATATTCTAAAGATAGTTGCAACTATATGAAATACAGTGTATTGCATATATTAACCTGATATTTTCATCACCAAAATCGATTTACAGTTCAACAAAGGTAAAGGGGCATTCCTCGACTGAATGATTGTGTCAAGTAATTTTTAAAAGATCATTTTTTTCAGAATATATTTTAAAAACTCCATATACTTTCCGTGGAAATTAAATCCAATATAGTTTTCGTGATATTTCCGGATATATCTCTTTTAATTCCCTTATTAGTAGACCAGATATTTTGTGAAAATCTTGAAGAAATAACCGTGCTTATGCCAATGGTATCAAAAGATGCATTCCCGTTTTTAAAATCTTTTAGAATGCTTTCGCAAAATTCTCTGTAACATTCTTTAATGCCGATGAACATTTGTTTTTAGCTTTTTCATCAAAATAATTCAGGATCTTATTTAATTCCGTAATTTCTACTGAATTGAAGAAATTGCTAAATTTTTGAGAATCTGTTTTTTCATATTTACAAAATGTAAATATTAAAGATAAAAGTAAGAATAAGTACAGTAATTTTGTTTTCATGATATATTTTGGCTTTTTTTCGGAAAAGCTAGTCTACTTAATCCGGAACAATAGAAACCGTCATCGTATCAATCTTTTCGGTCTTAAAAGACATGATATCATTTACTGAAAAAGCTTTTATTAACTGATCTTTAAAAGAACGAATAGTAATTTATCGCAAAATATTTAACAAATTCTTACTTTGTAAGTAGTTTCAAGACTGCTCTGTTGTAAAAAGATCAAAAAACTGCATACAAATATATCATTTATAAATATATTTTTGAATAAAAATTATTAAGAGGTTCAGGTTTCTGACAAAATAGCAAATGCAGCCAATACTATGATTTATTATCCATATTTTACAACCATGTAATATGTTTATCAATGAACAGAAAATCTTAGGTATCTCTATATATTTTCAATCTAAATTTCTTCAAAATGATGAAAAAGATATTTTCAGGAGCCTTTTGTTTGTACCTTTGTGAAAATTAAAAATTTTAAAGAACATGGCACGTACAGCAGAAGATATACTGAAGGAAGCTATACTCCTCGAAATGAGAGGTAAAGCATTTTATAAAAATGTTGCAGAAAAGTCGGACAGTCCGGCAGCAAAAAAGATATTCGGGATGATGGCTGAAGAAGAAGACGAGCATGTGAAATTCCTGACTTCTCAATTTGCAAATTACACCAAGACCTATGCATTTCTGAAACCGGATGCTCCAAAAGAGGATCCCGAAGAAGCAGTCACATTGAAAGTACTGACTGAACAATTGAAAAAAGAAATAAATGCTGCGAGTTTTGAGGCAGCAGCTATTTCTTCAGCTATTGATTTTGAAACGAGGGCTGTGAAATTGTATTCTGACAGGGCTAAGGCCGCTACTGATCCGAATGAAAAAGAACTATACAGGATCCTTGCAAAATGGGAGGTCGGACACCAGAAAATGCTCCACGATCTCAATGAAGAACTGAAGGAAAACATATGGAACGATAATAATTTCTGGCCGTTCTGATAAACTAAACCAACTTGGCTTAAATATCTCAGCTATGTAATTCAATGATTACATTTTCTCTATAGTTAGTGTATTAAAATGATATTTATCAATACAAATATCCTCCTGGTATTGATTTGTTGCAAATGAGCAAATAATAAAATTCCAGATAATAAAAATAAATTGATTTTCTTTATCTTTTGGAAAATGTAAAACCATTTTATTATAATCAGAGTATTGGATTTTTTATATTGTAACCTTTCATTTTCAAATAATAACTAATTTATCTGAAAGTATACTATTTAATTGCATACCAAATAGCTATTTATTTTTTAATTATAGTAATATTAACAAATTACAATAGGCTGATAAACAGCGTATTGATAAAATTGTTATTTAGACCGTTTATAAATTAAAACAAAAAAGATAAAATAGTCTTATTTTGTGCATTATTTTTAATAAAAGATAATATAGTATAATATATATTTGTCTTTTATTATAACACATAAAAACAATCACTATGATGAAATTTTTTATTTCACTTTGTATATTGTTGTCGTTTGCATTCATTTCATGCAACAATTCACAGCAATCTGCTACAGAAAGTGCTAATGCTCATAACGGTCAGGCTTCAGTACAGGATACTGTATCTGCTGCAAATGCTCTTGGAGTAGCCAAATCACTTCCTGATTTTTCAACCCTTGTTGCAGCAATAACAGCAGCTGGTGTAGAAGATGCAGTAGTCAATGCAGGTCCGTTAACAGTTTTTGCACCTACAAATGCAGCATTTGAAAAACTCCCAAAAGGAACAGTAGAAGATTTGCTGAAACCAGAAAACAAGTCTAAACTGTCTTTTATTCTGACAAATCACGTGGCACCGGCAAATTATCCTGATGTTCAGTTATCAAAAGAAGCTGATAAAGGCAGAAAACTTTATATGGCGTCCGGTAAATACCTGGAAGTGAAGAAAACTGCAGATGGAATATATGTTGGAGGAACAAAAATACTTAAAACTGTCAAAGTAAGCAATGGTTGGATACATGTGATAGGTGATGTACTGGTTCCGGCAGAATAAACTTACTTCTTTAATAGATAAAAAATCAGAAAAATCTTATTTTAAATAAAACACAAAACATGAAAAGAATCTTAATTTTATTATTGACTGTGCTTTTTTTGGATCCTATAGCTGTGGGAATAAGGAAAAAGCTAATGATGCTAAAACGGAGGAGGTAAATCCTAACGATCCTAAATCAGACAAAGGTGTTGGACCTGTTACAAGTATCACACTCGACGAAAAGATAAATGATGCAATGGTAAAACAGGGTGAAGAAATTTATAAAGCAAAATGCACAGCATGTCATAAACCTGATAAAAAATATATCGGACCAGCCCCTAAAGGAATATTGGACAGGCGATCTCCTGAATTTGTAATGAATATGATTTTAAATCCGGAAAAAATGATCGCAGAAAATGCAATTGTTAAACAAATGATCGCAGAAAATAACGGTGCTGTGATGGCTAACCAAAACCTGACTCAGGATGAAGCAAGGGCAGTATTGGAATATTTCAGGACATTGAAATAATAATTGATTTTAAACAAACTCTAAAAATTATTAATATGAAAACAAACACTAAATTTTTATTTGCAATTCTTGTTATTGCACTGGCTTTTGCCGGATGTGGTAAGAAGAATGGTGGCAGCAATACAGGAGCTTTATCAGGTGATGCTGCTGAAAGAGTATATGTTAAACCTGGCGAACATGACGAGTTTTATGCATTCCTTTCTGGAGGATTCAGCGGACAGTTGGCTGTTTACGGTCTTCCTTCAGGCAGATTATTCAAAGTGATCCCTGTTTTTTCTGTTGATCCTGAAAAAGCTTATGGTTTTAATGAAGAAACAAAACCAATGCTTAATACATCACACGGTTTTATTCCATGGGATGATTCTCATCACCCGGATCTCTCTCAAACAAACGGAGAAATAGATGGCAGATGGTGCTTTATCAATGGAAACAATACCCCAAGGATAGCAAGGATCAGCCTGGAAACTTATGAAACCGAAGAAATCCTGGAGATACCTAATAGCGCAGGAAACCACAGTTCATCATTTGTAACTGAGAATACTGAATATGTAGTTGCCGGAACAAGATTTTCTGTTCCTATACCTCAGAAAGATATGCCGATAAAGGACTACAAGAGCAATTTCAAAGGTGCTATCTCATTTATCAAAGTAGATCCCAAAAAGGGAGATATGAACATTGAATTTCAGGTTTTGATGCCTGGCTTTAATTATGATCTTGCACATCCCGGCAGAGGAAAATCTCATGGATGGGTATTTTTTACTACATACAATACTGAAGAAGCCAATTCTTTGCTTGAAGTAAATGCATCACAAAATGATAAGGACTTTATAGCAGCCATAAACTGGAAAAAAGCTGAAGAATATATTAAAGCAGGGAAATTCAAAACTGTACCTGCTAATTATGCTCATAACGTTTATGATGAAGCTACCCATTCTGCAACATCTGTGATGAAAAAGGAAGTTAAAGTCTTGAATCCGGCAGAATGTCCAGGACTGGTGTATTTTATGCCAACACCAAAATCACCTCACGGATGCGATGTGGATCCTACAGGAGAATACATAGTCGGAAGCGGAAAACTTGCTGCTGCACTTACAGTGCATTCATTCAGTAACATGCAGAAAGCTATTGAAGGCAAACTATATGATGGTGAAGCTTATGGTATTCCTATTTTAAAGTATGATAAAACACTTGCAGGTGAAGTTAAGCAACCTGGTTTAGGTCCGCTACATACCGAATTTGATGGTAAAGGATATGCATATACTACATTCTTTATTTCATCGGAAGTAGTGAAATGGAAACTTGGAACATGGGAAGTGATTGACAGAAAACCAACATATTATTCAGTAGGACACCTGATGATACCCGGTGGTAATTCAAGGAAACCATTTGGAAAATATCTGGTGGCGATGAATAAAATAACAAAAGACAGGTATTTGCCAACAGGACCAGAAGTTACCCAGTCAGCTCAGCTTTATGATATTTCAGGTGATAAGATGGAATTATTGCTTGATTTTCCAACAATAGGAGAGCCTCACTATGCAGCCGGTTGTCCTGCTTCATTACTCGAACCAAAATCAAAAAAATTCTATAAACTCGAAGAAAACAAACATCCATATTCTATCAAAGCAGAAAAGGATGCAAAAGTTATCAGAAAAGGCAACGAAGTTCATATCTATATGACAATGATAAGAAGCCATTTTGCACCAGATAATATTGAAGGAATCAAAGTAGGAGACAAAGTATATTTTCATGTTACCAACCTTGAGCAGGATTATGATGTTCCTCACGGAATTGCAATGATCGGAGCTAATACATCAGAACTTTTGATCATGCCTGGCCAGACAGAAACTTTTACATGGGAACCAAAACAGGTAGGAGTTTGGCCATTTTATTGCACAGATTTCTGTTCTGCTCTGCATCAGGAAATGCAGGGATATGTCAGGGTATCTGCAAAGACGGCAAACACACCATTGACCTGGACCTTAGACGGAGAGACACTGAAATGATTTAATAAATTGATTTCTCTATAGGTGTCTGAAAATTGTATGATAATTATAATTGTTTTTATATAATTTTTGGACACCTTCTTTTAATTACGAAATTATGAAAAAATCCAAAATTGTAATGATAACAGGGGCTCTTTTGCTGATGTCATTATTTGTATTTCCGCTGTGGAATATAACTCTTGAAGCACCTCAATATCCCACTCCGCTTGGAATGGATATCCATATCAATAAACTTACCGATGTAAATATGGGTGATCTGCAGAATATAAATTTAATGAATCATTATGTGGGGATGAAAAGCATTCCGGATCATCTGAAGGAATTTGAGATTTTCCCTTATGTAGTTATCTTTATGGTAATACTTGGGATTTTTCTTGGTTTTAAAGCAAATCATAAGTGGTTTTTAGCCTGGTTTATATTGATGGTAGTTTTAGGTATTGCAGGTATGTATGATTTTTATCTTTGGGAATATGACTACGGTCATAATTTAAGTGAACATGCAGCTATAAAATTCACTAACCCAGACGGAACACTAATGACATATCAACCTCCACTGATAGGGACTAAAACGATGTTAAATTTTACAGCACATTCATATCCAAGGATAGGAGCGATATTGATGTTTTTGGGTATGCTTTTATCTTTGGTAGCATTTTATTTCGGGAAAAAGGAATCAGTTCAAAAACAATTTTAGAATTTAATTCTTTTATTTACTTATAAATATTTGATAATGAAAAATAAGTATAGCTTCTATATTTTACTTTTTACAGGTTTGAATATGTTTTTTGCTTGTTCTGCTCAGCCTGAACCAATAAATTATGGACAAGATGAATGCAGTTTTTGTAAAATGACAATAGTTGACAAAGCACATTCAGCGCAACTTGTAACCAAAAAAGGAAAGCAGTATAAATTTGATGCAATTGAATGTATGGCCCGAAATGTACATAAAGATCCTAAGTTTGCACATAAAAGTGTTTTACTTGTAGCTGATTACAATAATCCAGGTACAATGTTGAAGGCAGAGACTGCCTGTTACATTATTTCACCTAAAATAAAAAGTCCGATGGGAGCAAATCTGTCGGCAGTGGCAGATGTTAAAACTGCAAAAGGTATAATCAAAGAAAAGGGAGGTGAAATCTATACCTGGAAGCCACTCATTAAAGTTTTGACAGAATAGCAAATGATCAGATATATTATAGTCTGTTGTTTGTTGGTTTTATTAAATAAAGCTGAAGCAAAAACTATTCAGGTATGTAAGTCATGTCCTGTTAAAACCATCAGAGCCGGTATTCTTGCAGCATCTGCAAATGATGTGCTGATAATAAGCAAAGGTATATATAAGGAGTATAATCTTGAAATAAAAAAGCCTGTTACAATTGTCAGTACTGAAAATGCAGTGATCGATTCTGATTTTAAAGGAAATATATTTCAGATATATAGTGACAATGTTACAATTCAGGGATTGAAACTAATCAATGTAGCACAAAGTTATACAAAGGAGTTTGCTGCAGTTTTATTATTTAAGGCTAACAACTTTAAAATACTCAACAATACTCTTGATAAGGTCTTTTTTGGAATTTTGGTTGAGAAGTCAAAAAAAGGAATTATAAAAGGAAATACGATACGAGGGGAAGGGAAAGATGAAGCTGGTTCAGGAAATGGTGTACATTTATGGAGTTGTTCAGATATCTTAGTTGAAAACAATAAAATATCTGGAATGAGAGACGGTATCTACCTGGAATTTGCATCTGATAGCAGGATCATCAACAATAATAGTGAGAATAACATAAGATATGGTCTGCATTTTATGTTTTCCAACAATGACGAATACCACTATAATACTTTCAACCACAATGGTGCCGGGGTAGCTGTGATGTTTTCCAAATTCATCAACATGACCCATAATAAATTTTACAATAACTGGGGTCCGTCTTCTTATGGTATACTACTAAAGGAAATTTATGATGCGAAAATCATCGAAAATATTTTTCAGGAAAATACCACAGGAATTTATCTCGAAGGCAGTACCAGAGTAACATATGAAAGGAATAATTTCATAAAAAACGGCTGGGCAGTTAAAGTAGTCGGGTCTTCATATTCAAATGTATTTAAGGAGAATAATTTCCTTCATAACTCATTTGACGTTTCATATAACAGCAAGATAAATGAGAACAAATTTGAAGGTAATTACTGGAGTTCATATACAGGATACGATCTGAATAAAGATGGAATAGGAGATGTACCTTTCAGGCCTGTTAAGTTGTTCTCATATATTGTCAACCAAACACCGGAGACTATCGTATTATTAAGGAGTCTTTTTGTTGATATTATCAATTTTTCTGAAAAAGTCAGTCCGGTTTTCACACCTGACGACCTGACTGATGAGAAACCATTAATGAAGCTACGTAAATGATAGAAATAAAGCAACTTATAAAGAATTATGGTAAAGTAAAAGTCCTTAAAGAACTCGATCTTGAAATCAGGTCAGGAGGGATTTTTGCTGTGCTGGGACCTAACGGATCAGGGAAAACAACACTGATAAAGAGTATTCTCGGACTGGTTATTCCTGATTCGGGAAGTATTTCAATCAATGGTGAAAGTATTTTGAAGAAATTCAGTTACAGAAACGATATTGATTATTTACCACAAATTGCAAATTTTCCCAACAATCTGACAGTTAATGAACTGATAAGCATGGTCAAAGATTTTAGAAATAAAATCACCAGGGAGGCGGAACTGATCGAAATATTTGGTTTAAATGAATTTGTTGATAAAAAACTCAGCAATCTGTCAGGAGGAACAAGGCAAAAAGTCAATCTTGTGCTTGCTTTTATGTTTGACAGTCCTGTTTTATTTCTGGATGAGCCTACATCGGGTCTTGATCCCGTGTCAATGATACAACTGAAAAAAATTATAAGAGAAGAAAAGGCTAAAGGAAAAACTATTCTTATCACTTCGCATATAATGAATTTTGTTGAGGAAATGTCGGATGAAATTGTTTTTTTGCTGGACGGAAAGATTTATTTCAAAGGGACTGTAAGTGAACTTAAACTGCAAACAGGAAAGAAAGATCTGGAACATGCTATTGCAGAAATCTTAAAAGAAGAATATGTTTAAAATAATAAAGTACAGTTTTTATGATCTTATGCGTAGCCGGTGGAGCTACGTGTATTTTATTTTTTATCTGTTGCTGGGATTTGTTCTGCTTTTCCTCAATAATGATGTTTCCAAGGCAATTATAACCCTGATGAACATAATAATTGTGCTTACTCCCCTCATCGGTACTATTTTCGGTGTGATGTACTATTACAATTCCAGGGAATTTACAGAATTATTGCTTGCTCAGCCTATAAAACGCTCCACAATTTTTTTGGGGCAATATCTTGGCCTTTCGATATCACTTTCTCTTAGTCTCGTTCTGGGATTGGGAATTCCATTTTTAATTTATGGAGTAATACAATCGTCAATAATTTTCAATTTTTTTTCCCTGTTGTTAATAGGTACAATCCTTTCTTTCATATTTGTTGCATTGTCTTTTATTATTGCATTAAAAAATGAAAATAAGATAAAGGGATTTGGATTCGCGATAGTTTTGTGGTTATTTCTCGCAATAATCTATGATGGTCTGTTTCTGATATTTTTACTTGTTTTTAATGATTATCCTCTCGATAATTTTTCTTTGTTTGCCACATTATTCAATCCTATCGATCTGTCAAGGATCCTGATTTTGCTCAAACTCGACATTTCTGCTCTTCTGGGGTATACAGGTGCTGTTTTCGAAAAATATTTTGGCACTCAACTTGGTATTTTTCTGTCATTTATATCTCTGACTTTTTGGGTGATATTGCCGGCATGGGCAATAGTCAGGATATCGGAGAGGAAGGATTTTTAGGGTAAGCATTAACAATTTATAAAAATACACGAAAAAGTTTATTTATTCAGAATACTGAGTATATTTGCATTTATTATCCTTACATATCCAATTATTTAACCCTTTATTTGTTGTTTTATTTTCACTGCAGAATTTTATTTCTTAACATTCTAAATTTTTGTATTATGAATTTGAAAAAAATTACAATTGTCGGCTTAATCGGAGGAGTATTTGCATTTTTCTTCGGATGGTTATTTTTTGGCATTATTTTTAAAGATGTAATGGCATTTCAGATGGAAGGTGTGTGGAGAGGTGAAACTGAGATGGTATGGTGGGCGATGATATTATCAAACCTGCTGTGGGGATGGTTTTTTGCATTTATTTTTATTCATTGGGCAAATATAACCACATGGTTTTCAGGGCTGAAAGGCGGTGCCATTCTTGGCTTTTTGATGATGGCAGCTTTTGATTCAAGTATGTTCAGCATGACCAATCTGCTTACTTTCAACTCAATGGTCATTGATATTTTACTCAACACAGTTTACACAGCACTGATTGGGGCATTTATCGGCTGGGTTGCCGGAAAGAATTGGTTTTGACTGATGAAGATTTGAATAAAAAAAACCGGTTGATAATTCCACCGGTTTTTTTTATTTTATTTCTTTATGGCCTTGTAATCCTCATTCAGACCTTTGAGCAACTGATTTGTGATGTCAAGTTTTTTATTTCCGTAAAGTATTGGATTTGTTATATCAGAATAAGTAAGTATATAATCATATCCCTTTGCTTCGGCAACCTTAGACAGGTAAGCATCAATACGTTTTCGGATCTTTTTATTGAGTTGTTCCTGCTTTTTAAGTAGTTCTTCTTGTTTGGATTCCTTGAATTTCTGATAATCTTCCTGCATTTTTAAAAGGTTTTGTTCTTTACCCTGCAGTTCAATTTCAGCTGCCTTCATTTCATTTGGTGACATTGTCTGTGATTTTGCCTGCAGTTCCTGAAATCTTTGCTGGAGAGCGTTCTGTGCAGCCAGTATGGTTTTTTCCTTTCCGATCATCACATTTTCAAGTTGTTTCAATCTGGCAGTATTTGCCTTATTTTCATCAACAAAATACTGATATTTCTCCTGCATGGTGTCAAGGTTGACGAATACAATTTTTGTTCCTTCGGGAACACCTTCAATTGGAAAAATGTCTTTTATCGGTGCCGTCGAATCTACATCAACAGAAGCTGTATCTGTGGTGCTGACAGCAGATGTATCAGTTTTTGAGCCTGAATTTTCTTTTGCTTTTTTATCATCTTTCTTACAAGCAATAAGCAATATTGCGATAAAACTTAAAAAAAATATCTTTTTCACGGGTTTCATTTTTTAAATTAAATAATGTCACAAAAGTAAGCATTTTAAAATAATAATTATATAACCGGAAGATTTACTTTCTTATTTAAATCCATAACCAAAGGAAAATCCAAAGCTTGGAATAAAAACTCCCTTTACAATTATCGGTACTAATGAAAACTCACACATAAAACCATTTTCTTCAGGCTGATATCTGTAACCCAATCTTGCAAAACCAGCAGGTATGCCGAAATACTTTGGATTGTCTTTCAATTCATTAAATTCCCACCATAAGATCTTGACATCGACATTTAAATCATAATTGAGTCTCAAATACATCGGTATTATTCCTGCTCCTGCAACAAAAGAATGGGAATTTTTACCTGCGAGATAATTTATTTCCAATGGGAAATCCTGAATATAAATACTGTTATTTCCGTTGCTGATCCTGTTTGCAGAAAGATATAAAAATCCCGTTCCTATACTGGCTCCGAAACCATCTAAACGTCCCGGTAAAAATCTCATATCATAATTAATTCCACCAAAAAGATGGTTACCAAAAAATTCAACCCTGATATTTTTATGTCTTCTATCATCATTTTTGTGTTTGTAGTATTGTCCGTTAACATCAGTTATGACAAATATAAATGTAAGTATTACAAGACCAAAAACCAGTTTTTTCATATATTAAGTTTTATTAAAATCTGTAAATTGAATTATTTTCCTAAATCTGTATATTTGAAGTTTAAATTTTCATTTTTTCTACAAAATATAAATACCAGAACAAATAAAAAAATTAATAATAAATAAAGCAATCCGGTATTTTATTACATTGTTGATTTTTATTGTTTTTTTTTCATTTAGGTTTCATGGACAGGGTTAGGAAATTAGAACCGTTTATTATAAAAAAAACCCATTTCTATTATTCTATTATAAAAATGGGTCTCTTCTTTTTTTCAGCCTAATGACTAAACAATATCTACCCTGAAAGAGATTTTACATATCACCCCATAAGTTGTGACTTTACCATCTTTTACGTGAGCTTTAATATCTTTTACAAATACAGAGTCGATATTTCTAACCGTTTTTGATACTTCGTTTACTGCATTTTGGATAGCATCCTCTATGCTTTTTTCTGAAGAAGCTATTACTTCAATTACTTTTACTACTGCCATAATTTTGAATTAAATGTTTAAAAATTAAAGAATTACAACGTAATAATATCGAATTTAGTCTTTTCAATGATTTCTATTAAATTCATTACTTGAGAAATTCCACACTTGTCTTCACGAAGTCAGTCAGTTCTTCTCCGGTCAGCATATTCTGATTGAGTTTTGCCAGTTTATACAGGTAGTTGGCAAATCTTTCCTTTTTCTCCTCGCTCTTCATATTCAGAAGTTTGTCGGTGATGAGCGGATTGTTTGAATTTATAACAATATTATAGAATTCAGGCATTTCTCCACCTCCGATATTCTGAAATTGCTGCATATCCTTGAACCTTCGCATGAATTCCGGTTTTGTAATAATCACCGGCATATCCTCAGGGCTCAAAGCCTTAAGTTCGATATTATTTTTCTCATCTTTCAGCATTTCAGTGAACAGAGTTTTTACTTTTTCCTGCTGCTTTTCAGAAAGTACTGATTCTTTTTTGTCCTCAGTCTGAACCAGGTTGTCAGCAGTGTCAGAATCTACACGCACAAAAGTAATGTCGGTTTCCTTCTGTTCCATGAATTGCATAAAATGAACATCTATGAATGGATTGTCCATTAGAAGTACCTCAAACCCATTATCTTTTGCTGACTGGATATAACTGTGCTGTCCTTTTTTATCAGTAGAATAAATGCAGATGAGTTTTTTGTGCTTATCGGTTTGTTTATCTTTTATTTTTTCCTTCAATTCTTCAAATGTAAAATACTGGCCATCAATATTTTTGTAAAGGCTGACGTTGTTTGCTTTTTCGTAGAAACTATTATCTGTCAGCATACCATATTTCACAAATACACTTATATCATCCCATTTTTTCTCATATTCAGCCCTGTCTTTCTTGAAAAGATCGGAAAGTTTTTCAGCAACTTTTTTAGTGATGTATGAAGTTATCTTTCTTACATTATGGTCATTCTGCAATTGGCTCCTTGATACATTCAACGGAATATCCTGAGAATCTATCACACCATGTAGCAACATAAGAAATTCAGGTACAATTGCCCTCACATCATCAGTTACAAATACCTGGTTGCTGTAAAGGTGGATTTTACTTTTCTGTGCATCGAAATTATTTGTCAGTTTTGGGAAGTACAGTATACCGTTCAGATTGAATGGATAGTCCATTTTGAGGTGTATCCAGAATACAGGATCATTGAAATAACCCGGGAAAAGATCGTGGTAGAAATCCTTGTACTCTTCATCTTTTATATCGGAGGGTGATTTTTTCCACAATGGATCAGAGTTGTTGATAATGTTGTCAACTTCTTTCTCCGTTGATTTGGCATCTTCACCTTCACCTTCGGTTTCATAGGTTTTTTTAGTTCCGAATCTGATCGGCACAGGCATGAATTTGCAGTATTTGTCCAGGAGTTCCTGTATTCTTTCTTTTTTCAGATAGTCTTTGCCATCTTCATTTACATGGAGAACAATATCTGTGCCCCTTGTTTCCTTTTCAATCTGGTCAAGATTGTATTCAGGAGTGCCGTCACATTCCCATTTTACCGGAACTGCATTTTCCTGGTATGATCTTGTCTTCACTTCGACTTTTTCTGAAACCATGAATGAGGAATAAAATCCTAGTCCAAAATGTCCGATAAGATTTTCACCAGAGTATTTTTCAAGGAAATCCTTAGCTGATGAGAATGCAAGCTGGTTGAGATACTTAATGACTTCTTCTTCTGTCATTCCTATCCCATTGTCCCTGATGGTTATGGTTTTTTCATTTTCATCGAGAATGACATCTATAGTAAGGTCACCAAGTTCTTCTTTAATTTCACCTTTGGTAGCCAGTGCATTCAGTTTTGTTGTTGCATCTATTGCATTTGCTATCAGTTCACGGAGAAAAATTTCCTGGTCTGTATAAAGAAATTTTTTGATAAGAGGAAAAATATCCTCAGCGCTTACGCCAATTTGTCCTGTTTTATGCATTATTTTTTCTTTTTTCATAAGTTTTTTGTTTTAAAGTCTATAAAATGCAAAATACATACCATCAGGAATTAACTGTCAAAATGGCATGGAGCATTAGCCAATTAGCAAATTAGCAAATTTGTTAATGAGGTTAATAATTGAAAATTGAAAATGGAGAATTGAAAATGGAAAATGCAATTTACATTTTCAAATTAGCACATTAGCGAATTAACACATTAATTAATTACCTCCTCTGCCTCACAGCCTCATATAATATTATACCTGCCGATACTGCTACATTGAGGGATTCTGTCTTTCCAAACTGGGGGATTTTGAATTCATCATCTGATATTTTCAGCATGTGGGGAGTTATTCCCTCATCCTCTGAGCCAAGTATCACACAGAAAGGATTATTGAAATTGATCTCACTCAGATTTTTTCTGCAGTCCAAAGTGCTTGCATAAATGGAGATGCCTGAATTTTTGAGGGTTTCTATGGCATTGTTGGCGCTATGTACTTTCACTATCGGCAGGTTAAATGCTGCCCCTGCTGAAACTTTAATAGCTATGTGATTGATGATTGCCGTATTTTTACTGCCAAGAATGATACCATGGGCACCAAGAACTTCGGCAGAACGGATTATACTACCCACATTCCTGATATCGGTAATTGAATCAAGGAAAAGCAAACAAGGCACCTCACCTTCGAAATAAATTTTATCAATAAGGTCTTCCAGTGCTGTATATTCAATAAGCGATGTCACAGCGATGACTCCCTGGTGGTTCTGACTGGTTATCCCGTTAAGTTTTGCCGGATGTACATGGCTGACAGGTATATTTTTGCCTTTGAGCAAATTTCTTAATTCTATTTCAAAGTCTCCTTTCATCCCCTGCTGAATGTATATCTTTTCTATTTGCCTTTCACTTTTTAAGAGTTCCAGGACTGGATTTCTGCCGATAACGAGCTGATTGTTATATTCTTTTTGCATAGTATTATTTTATGACTTTAATCTCCGTTCTCCTGTTTTCGGCATGGTCTGTTTCACTGCATTTAACAGAATCGGTACAATGATTTTTGAGTTTTTTTTCACCAAAGCCAACTGCTATTATTTGCTTTTTATCAATTCCTGCTGAGATCAGGTAATTTTTTGCAGTTTCAGATCTTTTCACTGATAATGTTGTATTGAACTGATCATTGCCGCGACTATCAGTATGTGAACTGAGTTCAATTTTCATTTCAGGATTTTTTTTCAGATGCATTACCAGTTTGTACAGTTCTTTTCTTGAATTGTCATTGAGGGCAAACGAATTATAATCGTAAAGTATGTCCCTCAGGATAAAAGTCTCGCCTTCAGAAGTTGGAAGGGTTTTGACATAATTCGGTTTTTTATTCAATACAATATCAAATACTGATGGGGTTATGGCTTTATCTATCTGAATTTCTTTGGTAAGATATTCTTTTTCGTTAGTTCTCAGCTTTACTGTATTTCCTCTTGTGACACTTATGAAATATATATTGTCGTTGCTTTTTCCTATTTCAGCAGCTTTGCCCTCAATTATCTCAAAGCTTACTTCGCTGATTGTCTCATTACTTTCACCGTTTAGAAAGCTGAAATTGAAAGTGTCAAGAATCTCTGTTGACAGATCAATTTGAATGAGTTTATTGTTCTGGTTTGTCTCAAAAAGGCCTGAATATGCCAGATATCCGGGTTTTTGAGCACTGATAATATATTTTCCTTCGGGTAAAACAAGATTGTATTTACCTGTTTTATCAGTAAAAAAAGCTTTACTCACTTTGATAGAGGATGTATCAATAGTATAAATTATCTCTTTGTCTGTTCCTCTGAATTTTGAGAGACGCGGTTTATCATTTTTCTTAAGTTCATATTGGGAAAAGCTGATTTTCACATCATTTAATGATTCTCCATTTTTTGAATCTTTGGCAAGTAATGTATAATAATCATTGAATATTCTGAATACAGGTCCAACAGATTTTAACATATATAAATCGTCCTTTCCTTTACCACCGGGTCTGTTTGAGGAAAAATAGCATATTCCCGTATTTTCAGGCATCACCAATCCGAAATCATCATATTCGGTATTGAATTTCTTGCCCAGGTTTATAGACTGTTGAAATTGTTGTGATGTTTCAGATGAAAAATATATATCGTAAGCTCCGGAGCCACCTGGTTTATCAGATGCAAACATAAGGAAATGAGACCGGTAAATGATAGGAAAAGCTTCTTTGTATTTGGTATTGATCTCTGGCCCCAGGTTTTTAAGATCGGTCCATCCATTTTCTGTTTTTCTAATCGAATAAAGATCTGTTTCCCCGAAACCACCAGGCATATCGGAAGCAAATATAAGTCTTTGCCCGACTTCATCCCATGTTGGATGGAATACCTTATAGCCATATGAATTAACCGGAAGTTCACTGTCATAAACCCAGTATCCATTCTGATTTTTATAGATATATATTCCAAACGGAGCAATATCGGATACTTCGTTTTTCCTTTCTATTGTATTTCTGCTATTTAAACTGAGGAACATTGTGTTGTAATCCATTGTAAATGCACATGGGCCTTCATGATCTCTGATTTTCAGATCAGACAGGTACCCTTTATTGCTGCTTACCATGCCTGAATCAGATAATTGTGCATAAATTAAAGAGAAACAATACTGATCATTTTCTTTATCGAACTTTTTATTTTTGGATACCGGTAAACTTGACATATAAACGATTCCTGAACCATAAATAGCAGGAGACAATTCAAGGTATTCTGTATTAATTCCATTCAGGTTAATCAGTTCAGCACTTGATAATTCGGCTGTATCTATGATCTGATGATAGCCGGATTGTGAAGATCCTGTCAGTACAGTTAGAATGAATAAACAAACTAAATTAACCAGGTAGATTGTTTTCATTTTGAAAAGTTTTTTCTTTGTTTGTTTTATAAAAATCATTCATTATTAATATATTTATCAGAAAAATCTCGGATTGATGATTTCAATTGGTTTTACTGATTTGCCAAAGTTGTATTGTAGTAATAGTTCCAGGCTTCCATTCTCATATTTCCTGAGGGGTGTCATAGTGACATCGTAGGAAGTTGCAAAGAAAATATTTCTTGTAAGATGAAATCCCATTATGAAGTCTGCTGATTCAAACCAGTCCTCAGAAGTACCTCCTGTTCGTAGAGTTGATGCTATATAAAACCGATCATAGAATAAAAATCCAAGGTTCAGATCAAGATTATAAGGTGAGTTTTCAGCCCATCTTCCAAGTAGTTGAGGCATAATAACAATCTTGTTGGTTATATCCATAGCACCTCCGGTCATGAAGTATACATGTCTGACTTCATAGCTTTTTTTTGTACCAGGTTTGTAGTCGATATCAGCCCTGATAAGCCGGGGGACAGAAGCACCCAGGTAAAATCTGTTGTTGGAATAATAGATACCAAATCCCACATTGAAAACCTTGGTAGAATACAATGCTCCTTCGATAGCGCTATCTTCGTTATAGGGATGAATCAAAACCAGCTTCGGATCAGAGAAATCCTGCTTGAAATATCTGCCTGAGAATGACATACCCATGCTCAAAATTCCGTTATTGACCTTGAACCTATACGCATAAATACCGTCAAATGTTAATTTCTCACTTACACCAACAGTTTGTCTATTTATGTTAATCCCAATGCCAACCTTTCCCAATTTAGGAAAGTTAACACTTAATGCCTGGCTTTTAGGTGCTCCATTCAGACCTGTCCACTGATCTCTGACTATTGCCGTGATGCTTGCAGCTTCAGAATTGCCTGCAAAAGCTGGATTTACTGCTAATTTATTAAACATGAACTGGGTGCTTAAAACATCCTGTTGGGCCAATACTGTATTTGAGATCAGCAGATATAAAAAAGCCACTAAAAAATTTATTCTGATCATAATACTTGTTTTATCTTTCTATTACAAAAAATCCGTTAATAGTATTTTTTCTGTTTGAATCCAGAAACAAAATATAAAAATATGTTCCTACAGGCAGGTCTTTTCCATTGTAGGTGCCCTGCCAGTCATTCTTATAATTGTATACTGTATAAACCTGGTCACCCCACTGATTGAAAACTATTATTTCATTTTGCGGGTATTTATCAGATTCAAGACAAGGAAAAATAAGGTTGTCATTTATACCATCACCATTTGGAGTTATTACATTTACTCCAAAGCAATCATTTTCATCACCAACATTAATGATTATTATTCCACTGTCATAATTATCAATACAATCTTGCTTTGTGATTTTGTATAAAAACATAGCCTTGCCTATAAATCCTGGTTCCGGTATGTAATTAATAGTTCCATCAGTGTTTATTTCAATTTTTCCTCTTGTATTGCTATCAGGAATAACTGTGATGACAGTGCCATCACTATTCAAATCATTTTCTGTGGGATCAAAGGCAATTGATGTATTGTAAGGAGTTGAATACTCATCATCTTTAGCTTCCGGAATGTATTCAAGGTATACTGATGTTGTATCACTTGAGAAATTTTTGCATACTCCATGGGAAAGCGACCATATAAATTCATTATTTCCAAATTCCAGATCATAAACATCGGTGACCGGTTTATTTGGATTGCTGATAAATGCCGTGGTATTGAGTGTCTTCCAGGATCCTTCAGGATCAGGAATTGCAGAAATAGGAATTTTATCAGGACTGCAGGCATATACATCTTCACCTGCATCTGCAGTTCTTTCAGGAACTTTATTCACGATAAAACTTTCGACGGAGCTGTAACCCGATTTGCATCCTTCTCTTGACGCAACCACAAAAATATTGTTCAGCCCATCATTAAATTGTGTGAAATCCTTCACATCAATGCACGGTGATAACGATTCTGAAATCACTTTAGCAGGAAGAGTATTATGATACCAGGTGTATTTTGTATTAGCTTCAGTGCTTTTCAGGCATAAAGAAATAGACGAAATATTTTTTCGAACACAATAAGAGCTGTCAACAGAAACAATCTCAGGATCCTCAGGTAGTGTGATAACGTCAACTTTAAATCCTTCTGAGACAACAGATTGACAGGATTCTATCGAGACAGACAAGGTATAAATGCCGGAATTAAATGAACCTGCAGGAAAAATTTTTGGGTTCTGTACATTTGAGGTGAAATTACCCGGACCAGTCCATAAGTATGTTCCGTTTTCAACGTACGACGTCTTTAATTCAATTGTCTCTCCTTCGCACAATTTAGCAGTTCCGGTGATGAAGGGCTGATTTGGTTGTTTTATCACCGTGATAACTACATCATCAGAGACTTTTGAAAAACAACCTTCCTTTTCAGCAAACACATTATATATACCAGTATTGGCTGTGGTAGAAACGGGAATTATAAAGTTTGGTTTTGTAGTTGTGACCTGTGAACTTCCTGGAGACACAGTCCAGTGATAAAGAGTACCCTCAGGATAGGCATTATTAATAATTGACAGGATTATTGAATCACCTTCGCATATTTTTTTATTGCTACCAAGTAAAGGTAAAGCAGGTTGTTGCTTTGCTTTGATTTCAATAGATACCGTATCTGAACTGCAGAAGCCATCTGAAACAATCAATGAATAAATGCCATTTTCTGTGATATCGAAATCGCATATTTTAGGATTTAATGCATTGGAATTAAAACTATTGGGACCAGACCATTTATATGTAAACTGACTTTCGAATGGATAAACAGTAGGTACAAAACTAACACAATCTGTTCCTGACAGGCATTCGGGCACATTGCTGCTCAGAGCAGTTATTCTGGGTTTAGGTTTTACCTCAACAAAAGTAGATGAAGAATACTTGCACCCTGCCTGTGTTGTGACTGCAAGCAGGTATTCTCCGCTTTTGTTGGTATTAACTAAAGGATTTTGCAGATCTGAAGAAAACCCATCCGGTCCTGTCCATTTGTAATATGCATTTGTAACAAGAGGAGCAAATAGTTTAATCAGGTCTCCTTCGCATACCGGTCCGTTATTGTTTGCATTTATTTCATATTCCTCTTCAATTCTTATTACAATTGTTTCAGAAGTATCCGAATAGCAATTGCCATTTTTTACTACAGCCTGCCATTTGCCTTCAAATTGTGGTTTTGCCTCAGATATTATCAGAGAATTTGAAGATTGATTGATATATAGTTTGTCATTCAGATACCATATATAATTATCAGCATTTTGAATATTTGAAATTCTTAAAATTATGGGTTTATTCCTGCAGTAAACAGTATCACTTTCGATTTTTGGAGTTGTTGGCTTATCAAAAACCACAAGTTCGAGTTTTGCAGTATCGCTGCAAACTGTATTATTAACTTCAAGATAATAGGTTCCCTGATTAACGATTGAAATATTGTTTAAAGCAACCGGATTCTGAACATTTGAATTATATCCGTTTGGTCCCCACCATTTATATGAAAAACCACTACCGCTTGAATTTGTCTTTGGAGAAAACACATCGCCTTCACACAAAGATATAAATGGATTTTGAATTACTGCCACCGGCCTTGAAACTACTTCAACAGATGTTGAAAAGGAAGCAAGCGACAAACATTTGCCGCTTTTTGCTATCACATAGTAGAAATTGTTTCCTATTCCTGGAGTTACAGAAATAAATGGAGTATTGGTAGAATCAATGAATGTTCCTATTGGATAAGATCCTGTATACCAGTGATATTTTACATCGTTTGAATAACTTGTAGATTCCAGTAATAATTTTTCTCCGCTGCATATTCTGGTTTTATTGGCTATTATGACCGGTCTGCTCAAATCCTCAATTATCACTTCAACTGTTCCTGACGATCTGCAGCCGTTGAATCCCGTCACAGTCAAAACATAAGTGCCGGAGTATGTGGCATTTGCATTTGGTCTCACCGGATTTTCCTGATTTGACATAAAACCATTAGGTCCTGTCCATTCTATTGTCCACACATTGGAAGGTGCATTCGGCAAATTCGAAAACAGTTGCAACGAATCATGTACGCAAACACCTGACGAATAGCTAGGCTCAAGAGGTGCTACTTTGACAAGAATATTTGTTTTGCAAGAATCTGAATTCCCGGCTTTATCCCATACTTTCAGCTGAACCTCCTGATTTGTATTGTCTGAAATACAATCAAAAGTATTTGGAAAAACAGATAAATCAGTAATACCGCAATTATCTGTACTGTTATCGTTTAAAACATTTGGATCGAGTATGCTGTTTTCGGTGCCACTTGGATTCACAAACAAAACATAGAAATTTTTGCATCGGGCTATTGGTGGCTGATCGTCAATTAATTGTATTTGAAAGTTACATGAGTCTTTGTTGCCGGAGCCGTCATCAATAATATAAAGAATATCAGAAATCCCGGAGTTAAATTTATGTTCAAATCTTGAAGCATGATTTAATTTCGTTTTTCCAATTGTAGTTATCCCTTCACTGGTAAAACTTAAATCAACTTTCTTGAATTCAAGAGTCATTAAAATTTTACTTAAATTATCAGATCCACCGTCAGATGTAACAGGATTGCAGGGATTGATCCTGTTGATTGTATTTGCAGGTCTCGCAGTAAATGTAACATTACCATCCTGAGCCCACAGACTAAAATCATTAATATTGATATTCAGGTTTGTATAAGAAGGATTATAACAATCCCCCGGAGTAGTATACACATTGGAATTTGATGTTGTCCCTACTATCTGGCCATTTTCATTCAGTATTTCAAAATATTCATTGTTTTCATCTATGTCTCCGGTAATTTTTATGAGCAGGCTAGGATTTAAAAGAAGAAGTTCAGAGCCGATGTTTTCATAAACAAATATCTTGGAGTTTGCAGCATATTCGTTAAATTCATTATTGAAATTGAATGTTATCAGTGATTTGGTGGTATCGGCTGGGACTCTTATAAAGTTATTGAAAGTATTACTGCAGTTATCTGTAATTATTATATCAACCGGCAATTGTACGAATGTTGAACACGAATCCGTCGGAAGAACAACTGAAATGTCAGCAGGGCATTGAATATCCGGTTTTTCCTTATCCTCAATTATTATTGTATTATGACAAATGATCTCATTTTTCCCACAATCAGTTACCTTGTAATTTACGATATGTGTACCTATTGAAAGCAAAGTATCGACAGCTTGTCCATTTCCGGCCAAAGTATATTCTCCATCATCAATTTTGATAAAATAATCAAGTTTATTCGGGTTTTCCCTGACATAATTCAATTTAGCTGCAACACTGGTACCCTGGCAGATATCATTAATAGCAAAAATACCGTCACCAGGGGGGATATTCGGAAGCAGACGGATTGTAAGATACCCGTCATTTAGCCAGATTTTTAGTTCTTCAATTGTGAAAAGATCTTTTAGTTCAATATCAAAATCTTCACATTGATTTTCGACTATTGGAGTGGTGCCAATAGTATCTCCATTTTCATTAACAATATAAAAATATTCATTAGGGTCATCTGCATCAATATTTTCAAAATGGAGGTTAAAACTGAGGATTTCTTCCGGAATTTTTTCCAGGCTGGTAAATGGCCCTATATCTAAGGTTACAGGATTGATAGGTATTTCATAACTTCCCTCAAAATTTGATTTTATCTGCTTTGAGATGATTTTTTTAATTTCAATTTTTCCCCCGGTGCAATTATCACTAACCTCGGGCATAATCAGTTCTACTGTCCTTTCACATATCCCCGGAGTGATTACATAGCTGGTGTCTTTTGGGCAGTTTGTTAACTCAGGATCCACAGTATCCAATATTGCAAATCTTTTGGTGAAACTTAAGGTATTGAAACATCGGTCATAAAAAACAAAATCAACATCTTTGAAATATAGAAGTGTATCAACAGAACATGATAAAGTATCAGTCATATCAAAAGTAACCGGAATTCCGGGATAAGTAGCAGGTTTTCCTGGAATATACGAACCTGGTTTTGCTGCAAAGGAGAAGACCTTATTGCAATTGTCACTTATTTCTCCAAATCCTTTTTTAGAGAGCCAGTTATTGAATGATTCTTTGAAAACTACATTGCTGTCGCATTTGATAATAACATCGCGGGGTTCTTTAATAACAACAGGATAAATAGTATCTATAATAGTCAGATCCTGAATTTTCTGAGTTGTATTATTACAGACATCCGAAATTCTCCAGGTTCTGAATATATGATACTGACATCCGTCACCTATTTTTTCATCATTGTAAATTATAAGTGGATCTGAATCGCAATTATCCTTAACATTCAAAGGTCTGCCTGTTAAATCCAGATTTTGATATTCAGTACATCCGATGAACAAATTTCCAGGAGCTTCATATGTTGGAGCTAAGGTATCAATAACGGTAATTTTTCTGGAATGACTTATTGGATGACCGCATTCGTCATTTGCAGTCCATTTTTGAACAATAAGATAGCTATAATATGTACACGAATCCGGATTACCTGATCTGTTACTTGTTTCAAAATAATTTACTGCCAGGTTGCCTTTGCAGGAATCATAAGCAGTTATAACCGGTCTTGGAATTACCGATGAGCAATCAATAGTAGTGTCCTGAGGTAAAGATGAAAAAACCGGAACAGACTCATCAGTTATTGTAAATGTTGTAAAAAAAGCAGCATGCTGATTTCCACATTCATCTCGTGCAATAAAATTAATATTTCCTGAATAGTTACAGGTCTTTTTGTTTTTCAATGCATAAGGTTTATCTCCAACTTCTTCGTAATCGCTACCGCCTATATTGTCATTCCAAACAAAAAGCCATTTTATTGAGGCTGAATCTGAACAATTATCCAAAACTCTTGCTCCCCCTTTGTTATCTATCCATGCCTCAAAAACTGAATCTGAGAATTCATTACATAGAATATTTAAGGGGATAGGATTTTGAATAACAGCAGGTTTTTTTGTGTCGAAAGTAAAAAAAGTAGCTGCGTACGAGTTCGCTGAAATATTTTCATACTGGTCTTTTGCTGAAAAAATTACGGTTACCGATCTCGTATTTCCGCAATTATCATTTATAGACTGGTTGAAAGCAGTTTCGGTTTCCTGAAGGGTTTTATCTGCAATATACTGTATGGATCCGCAATTATCATTTGCAAGCATTCCTGCATGGCTGTTGTACCACTGATATAGTTCTGCAATTATTATGTTTTCGGCAGTTTCACACGTGAATGACTTATCTGAAGGTAACGTAGTTATTATCGGTTTTATATTATCCTCAATAACAATATTAAAAGAAAAAAAAGCCGAATTCAATTGACTGTCGATTACTTTATAAGTGATTGTAACAGTTGTTTCCTGTGAAATGGTGCCTCCCATAGTATATCCGTCGCTAATGCTGAAAATATCGAAAGAACTTATAGTATTGCCTATCGTTGATGTGACAGTTGGCGTATTAGGATGACCCCATTCCAGAACCACATTGCAATTATTGTCAAGATAAAGTGTATCAGGACCATTGTACTGAAACTGAAACTGGGCATTTAACTGGTTAAATGACACAAAAAACAACAATACTAAAATGAATTTCAACAATTTGTTAATCATTTTACAATATTTTTTATGATAATTGTAATCTATTTTATTCAAGGGACCTTAAAATGTAATAATACCTAATTTACTTTAAGATACTATCAAAGTACTTAAACGCTTCAGTAAACCTCGATAAAATATCATTTTTCCCTAAGATTTCCATAGTTTCAAACAGATCCGGACCTTGCAGTGTTCCTGTTACTGCAATCCGGAGAACCGGAAATATATTTCCAAAACTCAGATTTTTGCTTTCAATAAAGGATTTAATAGTCACCTCAATGTTTTCTTTGCTGAAATCACTCAGCTCACTTATCCAGGACACCAGTGATTTTACATTTTCAATATTTTCTTCCTTCCATTTTTTTGCAATGGTTTTTTCATCATAATCATATTCACTGGTGAAGAAAAATTTTGCTTTCTCAGGAAATTCTGTGAGCAGTTCGATTCTGGTTTTCATTAGTTTACATACCTTTTCAAGAAATATTGGCTCTGTATTGTACCCTGCTTTTTCAACAAATGGTTTCACCAGTGTTGCTATTTCTTTATCCGTTTTATGAAGAATATATTGCTGATTGAACCATTTTGCTTTGTCTATATTAAATCTGGCACCTGACTTCACAATCTTTTCGATAGAAAAGGAATTTATAAGATCTGGCATATCAAACATTTCCTGTTCTGTACCGGGATTCCACCCTACTAATGCCAGGAAATTCAAAGTAGCTTCCGGTAAAAAGCCGAATTCTCTGAATCCTGCAAAGCTTTCTTCTTCTGTTTCACCTACCCAGCTAAGTGGAAATACAGGAAAGCCAAAATTTGCCCCATCTCTTTTACTCAATTTACCTTTACCAGTTGGTTTCAGTATCAAAGGAAGGTGAGTGAACTTAGGCATCGATTTTTCCCATCCAAGATACCTGTACAACAGAACATGATGAGCAGTGCTCGACAACCATTCTTCACCGCGGATCACATGTGTTATCTTCATCAGGTAATCATCAACGATATTGGCCATGTGATAAGTAGGCATTCCATCAGCCTTAAGCATGACCTTGTCGTCAAGATCATCACTGTTGAAACTTACATCCCCTCTTACGAGATCACTGAAACTTATGGTCTCATTAGCCGGTGCTTTAATTCTGATAACATAAGGAACACCTGAATTTAACATTTCTTTTACCTCAGAATCAGAAAGAGTTAGGCTGTTTTTCATTTTCATTCTGACAGTATGGTCATATTTCGGAGCCAGAACACCATTTTTCGTTTCTTCTTCACGCATTGCATCCAGTTCTTCAGGAGTGTCGAATGCGTAATAGGCATACCCTTTTTCAACTAACTTAAGTGCATATCCTGTATAAATATTTCGTCTGTCACTTTGCTTGTAAGGGCCATAATGACCTCCTTCCTCAGGACCTTCATCGAGTTCCAGGCCGAGCCATTTCAATGATTCTTTGATATATTCTTCAGCACCAGGCACATACCTTACCTGATCAGTATCTTCTATCCTCAGAATAAAAGTCCCGTTGTTTTTTTTGGCAAAAAGATAATTGTATAATGCTGTTCTCACACCGCCAATATGTAGAGGTCCGGTGGGACTCGGTGCAAATCTTACTCTCACTTGATTCATATAGAATTATTTTAAATGCAATTTTTTTATATTTATAATAAATTATTAACAAAGGTAATAAATATTATAAAATTTTCATGACTTACTATTATTTTAATGAAAATATTTTTAAAATAAGATACTCATAAATTTTATAATTAAATAGTGATTTAAAGTAATAATCAAATGGTCTAACAGTCATATTTGTAAAGGGATCAATTTGTTTTATATAATAATTAAAACAATTGAAAAATTGTCATATTTATACGACAATTATCAATTTCATTTACTCAAAGCAAAATTAATTTCATAACTTTGAGCTTATTTTAATTAAAAAATCAAATTAACATGAAAAAAATATTTTCCCTGTCAATTCTAATTTTGATGTGCAGCGTTTTATTTGCACAAAATGATAAAGCTTTCTTCAAGGAAGTAGAGCCGGGTTTTTACCAGAATTTTATATTAAAAGATATTTCTGAAGTTAAGGAAAAAACAGAAAAAAAAGCTCTTAGAAAAATACTGATCATGGATCAGACAAAACAGGAACTTGCCAATGATCCGACATTGTATAAGACTTACTGGCATACTCCTGTAGTTTCACAGGGCAATACCGGGACGTGCTGGAATTACAGCACTACCTCGATGTTTGAATCTGAAATTTACAGATTAAAAGGCAAAAATGTTAAAATTTCGGAAATGTATACTGTATACTGTGAATACATTGAAAAAGCCCGAAGATTTATTCAGGAAAGAGGAAACAGCAATTTCGCTGAAGGTTCAGAAGCCAATGCTGTTAAAAGGATGTGGGAGATGTATGGTGCTGTACCGAATACAGTGTATACAGGACTGATTGGTGGACGTAAATACCATTCTCATGAAGCAATGTTCAATGAGATGAACTCATTTCTTCAGGGTCTGAAAACAAACAACAACTGGAATGAAGAATCTGCACTCAGCACTATAAAATCAATAATGAATCACTATATGGGTGAACCTCCTTCAGAATTTCAGTTTGAAGGTAAGACATATACACCTGAATCGTTTTTAAAAAACTATATGGAATTGAACCTGGATGATTATATCGATATAATGTCACTGATGGAACAACCATACTGGCAAAACGCCGAGTACAAAGTACCTGACAACTGGTGGCATAGCTCAGATTATTACAACGTCCCTCTCGACGTATTTATGGAAGTGTGGAACAATGCTATCGAAAACGGATATACTATGGCAATCGGGGGTGATGTATCTGAAGCGGGGCTGAACAGAAACACAAATTGTGCCATGATTCCCGACTTCGATATACCTTATGCATATATCAACGAAAGCGCGCGGCAATTCAGGTTTTCAAACAATACCACTACCGATGATCATGGTATGCATTGCGTAGGATATTACAAGGCAAAAGACGGTAAAATGTGGTACTTCGTAAAAGACAGCAGCTCAGGATCAAGAAATGTGGGAGAAGCTGACAAGCGCTTCGGTTATTATTTTTTCAGAGACGATTATGCAAAGCTTAAAATGATGAATATCACCGTTCATAAGGATGCATTTAAAAAGTATATGGATAGATTTAAATAATTTATTCTTAAATTAAATTTTATTAAAATAAATTAGAAGATAAACATAAAGTTTTATGAAAAAACTAGCTGTAGGAATCGATATCGGAGGAACAAATTCTGTTTTTGGATTTGTAGATGATGTAGGTCATGTTCATGCAAAATCAAGCATTAAGACTGCCGAATTTGAACATGTGGACGATTATGTAAAAATACTGAGCGATGAGATCAGGAAATTATTCACATCCATACCTGATTCAGAACTAATAGGTGTCGGAATAGGTGCACCAAACGGCAATTATTATAAGGGCACCATTGAGTTTGCTCCGAATCTGAGGTGGAAAGGGATAATTCCACTGGCAGACATGTTCTCAAAAGAACTGAACCTGCCGGTTGTGCTTACAAATGATGCCAATGCTGCAGCAATAGGTGAAATGGTTTATGGCAATGCGAAAGGAATGAAGGATTTTATAGTAATAACACTTGGTACCGGAGTCGGTAGTGGTTTGGTCGTAAATGGTGAAATGGTATATGGTCATGATGGGTTTGCAGGTGAAGTGGGTCATACAACCGTTTATCCGGGTGGCAGAATGTGCGGATGCGGCAAAAAAGGATGTCTCGAAGCTTACTGCTCTGCAAAAGGGATAGTGAAAACGTATCTGAATTACCTCAAGAAGAATGATTTAAAACCTGAAATTCCTGCTGAGGAAGTCACTCCGAAGTTTATTTATGACAAAGCAGTGCAGAAAGATCTATATGCACTGAAGACATACAAGAAAACAGGAAAAATTCTCGGCATGGCTCTCACAAACAGTGTTGCACATTTGAGTCCTGAGGCTATTTTCCTCTTTGGAGGAATCACAAATTCAGGTGACATGATCTTCGATCCGATCAAAAAGAGTTTCGAGAAAAATCTCCTTCCAATTTATCGCAACAAGATAAAGATATTGCCTTCAGGTGTTAAGGAAAATGATGCTGCTGTACTGGGTGCAGCTTCGATGGTGTGGAAAGAATACGGTAAAAATATTTAACAAATTTTTGCAGCGCAATTGGTGAATATCAAAGTAATAATAATATTCTATTAGAATTGAGCTTTGCATTAGTATATTAAATCGGTGGAATATGTTATCAGATAAATTAAGGAGATGTTTGTTTTTTATAGGTTTTCTCGTATTTATCAATAATTTATTTTCTCAGAACCAACATGTTTTTCAGTTGAACAACGCCTGGCATTTTTATCAGGCTGACAAAGCTGAAAAACATAATGCTACTGTTCCCGGAAACATTTTCACAGATCTTTTTAATAATAAAATAATAGAAGACCCTTACTATACCTGCAATTCTGAAAATCTGAAATGGATCGAGAATGAAGACTGGATATATGAAAACACCTTTACTGTTGATGAAGCATTTCTCAAAAATAATCATATTGAACTTATATTTGTGGGTTTGGATACTTATGCAGAGGTGGTATTAAACGGAAGTTCTGTTCTCGAAGCAGACAATATGTTCAGGAAATGGAAGATTGACATTAAAGGACTGATAAAACCCGGAGAGAATACCTTGTCAGTCAGATTTCAGTCTGCAACAAAAAAAGGAAAAGAGCTCGCAGGAAAACTTAATTATACACTTCCTGAAGGTGAAAGGGTTTTTATCAGAAAAGCACAGTATCATTTTGGATGGGACTGGGGTCCGAGAATGGCAGGCTGCGGTATATGGAAACCTGCTTATATCAGGGCATGGAATGACCTGAATATTGAAAATGTACAGTTGATTCAAAATTCATTAAATAAAGAAAATGCCAGGCTCACATTAAAAGCCGGGTTTAATTCTGATATCTCAGATAACATTGAAATAGAGATTATTGACAATGAAACAGAAAAAAAATACGGCAACATAGTATTTCCTATTGGAGTAGGACCTAATGAACTGAGTTATAAATTTACGATAGATGATCCGATCTATTGGTGGACCTACGATAAAGGCAATCCTCATCTGTATGATTTCAGGATCATTTTCAAAAGAGATGGTGAGAAAATCCACGAATTTCGAAAAAAAACAGGTCTGCGAACCCTAGAACTGATAAACGAAAAGGACAGTATCGGAGAATCATTTTATTTTAAGTTGAACGATAAGCCGATTTACATTAAAGGGGCAAATTATATACCTCAGGATGTTTTTCCATCCCGTGTTTCTAATAGCACATACAGGGATCTTCTGGAAAAAGCAAAATGGAGCAATATGAATATGCTCAGAGTATGGGGTGGCGGAATCTATGAAAATGATATTTTCTATGACCTATGTGATTCTCTCGGCATCCTTATCTGGCAGGATTTCATGTTTGCCTGCGCTATGTACCCGGGAGATGAAGATTTCTTCAATAATGTTAGACAGGAAGTTACAGAACAGGTCATAAGATTAAGAGAGCATCCGTCGATAGCATTATGGTGCGGAAACAATGAAATCGATGAAGGATGGCACAACTGGGGCTGGCAAAAACAATACAACTATAGTGCAGATGACAGTACAAGGATATATTCAGATTATAAAAAACTGTTTCATGAACTGATCCCTGAAGTATTGGAGAAAGAAGACCTTTCAAGGTCATACTGGCCTTCTTCACCAAAATACGGCTGGGGCAGAGCTAAAAGCCTTACTCGCGGGGATTCTCATTACTGGGGAGTATGGTGGGGCATGGAACCATTTTCAGTGTATAAAGAGAAAGTGCCCCGGTTCAGCAGTGAGTATGGATTTCAGGGATTTCCGGAGTTAAGTACCTTAAAAAAAATAGCTCCTGATGATAGCCTTTATCTGGGTTCAAAAGTACTGAAATGTCATCAGAAACATCCACGCGGATTTGAGACAATTGAAGAATATATGAAGAGAGAATGGCCTGTACCCGTAAACCTTGAAGATTATATCTACATCAGCCAGCTTGTTCAGGCTTATGGTATAAAAACAGCCATAGAAGCTCACAGAAGTGCCATGCCTTACAATATGGGCACTCTTTACTGGCAGTTCAACGACTGCTGGCCTGTGGTTTCCTGGTCCGGGCTGGATTATTATCACAAACCCAAAGCGTTGCAATATTTTGTAAAAAAAGCATTTAAATCTGTAATTATTGTGCCGGAAATAAATGACAATAAACTGATTGTTAAGTTAATAAATGAGACCGGAAAATTGTTAAGATACAAAATGATCATAAGCCTGTACGATGAAAAGGGTGACCATATTTATAGTTATTCTGATGATGATGAAATAATTGGAGATAAGAAAGACTTAACTTTCAGTAAAGAATTAAATAGTAAAGTTGAAAACCTTTTCAACAGCGATAAACAGTTTTTTGCAGCTATCAGGATTTACCCTGAGAATATGCCTGTAATAGCAAGCTCTATAAGTTCTTCATTGCCAAAAGATTTCAAGCTTAAAAATCCTGAAATAAAATTTACTGTAAAAGAAAGCTTAGAGGGAAAATTGATCACTTTAAGGTCAAAAAGCTTTGCCAAAAATGTGAGGATCAGCCTTAAAGATGATGATCTGATAAAAATTGAATACTCAGATAACTTTTTTGATATGGAGCCGGGAACAGACTATCCTGTTTTGATAAAGACCTCAGAAGATCCGGAATCAATAAGAAAAAAAATACGGATCACTTCTTTGTATCAAGTACAGGAGAAATTGAGGTAGTCTGAAGTCCCAGTAAACAGCCTTCAACCTAATTAACAAAATATAAATTATTAATGAATTTTTCCTCAAAGATCAAAACAATGAATCTTTCATAAATTCAATCTAAGCTAATAATTCCCCTGTTCCAAGCACTACCCAGCCACTCTGAAAATGTGAAAAATGAAATTTGCCACGAAGTCAGAAAGCCACCAAGTTACGCAAAAGCTTATATTTCAAGAACATAGTCTTTGTGAATCTTCGTTCCGATGGCTAATGAAATTGTGTCCTTGTGGCAAAAAATTAACAAAAAATCATAGAAATACTCTTCATAAATAAAGTCTTATTTGTAAAAATAAGTATTTAACAATGTTTAAAATTTAATCAGACAAAACTTATTTTAATCCAATTATCAATTCAATACCTGTAATCACCTCATCAGTTATCCAAATTGGGAAGGCAGAAACTGTTTTTCTAATCTCATCCTTTCTTTATCATTTAACTCAAAAGGTGCATCAATTCTTTCTATGATTGTATGTCCATCATTATCAATTTTTAAGTGTAAAGTTATACTTCCTAAGTTTTTTACTTTTTTTCTAAAACCTTCATAATTAATACAATAACTTAGATATTGATCAAAATCATTTACAATAAAAGGTATTGGACTATTTTCATTCCATTCCAAAATATTGTTATAGTTTTTCCTGTAAGACTCAAGTATCGCATTGGTTGTAATTTGTGTTAAATTTATACTTTGATTCCGGGAAATTATATTATCTGTACTTAAACTATATTTAAAGCTTTGATCAAATATATTTGGTAACCTTTCAGCTAATTTTTTAGCCAATTTGAAGTATTCTTTATGAGCTTTAAAAGAAAATAGTGTTCTCTCCCAATCTACAAAATGGATACCCTTTTTTGTCCTGACTGTAACTGAAACTGTAATAAAATCACCCGGGAACTGAAATAAAAAAATATCTATATAAAGGTTTTTCTTTGCTTGTTCATCATTTGACTTTATCCCTTTTGTAGAGAGTGCAGCTATGAAAATTTGCTCAATTTCAGAAGCCTTAATATTAAGAGTGGTCATGCTTTCGCCTTTGATTACATTAGCTTTGACAATAGCATTAATATCTTCTGCACCTCCTTTTGCAAAATTAAATAGACAAAGAATAATTATCAGATTTGTTTTCATTCTTTAAGCATTTAAAACTTGAATTTCTTAATAAAACAATTTCAACTATTTATCCTCCTTCAGGTATTTATCAAACCACCTCAACTGCTCCCAGAGCACATGTTCTATGCTTTCTTTTGCCCTGTAGCCATGATCTTCAAAAGGCAATAGTACGAGTCTGGCCGTACCACCCGAACTACGTACTGCCTCATAAAAAACCTCAGACTGATAAGTCAAAGTCCCGGGATTTGAATCATCGTTACCATGTATAATCAGTATTGGTTCCTTGATCTTGTCAGCGAAAAAGGTAGGTGACAAGTCTATATAAACATCCCTTGCCTCGAATAATGACCTGCGTTCTGACTGGAATCCAAACGGTTGATTGGTTTTGTTATATGAACCGCTTCTCGCAATACCTGCTTTGAAAAGATCAGTATGGGCTAAAAGATTTGCTACCATCAAAGCTCCGTGACTATGGCCTATAACACCAATGCGTTTTGGATCGGCAACTCCCATTTCAACTGCTTTTTTTACAGCAGCTTCGGCATCTGCAACCAACTGAGGTACGAAAGTATTATATGTGGTTTCAGGGTCTCCGATCATCGGCATTGCAGTCTGATCCAGCACTGCATAACCATTCAGCAGGAAAAATAGATGAGATGCTCCCTGAATCCGCATGAATCTCTTATCAGAGCCGCTTACCTGTCCTGCAACATTTGCTCCTGAATATTCCAGCGGATATGCATATAATACAGTTGGCAGAGGTTTTCCTTCCACATAATCAGGAGGCAGGTTTAACTGAAAACTAAGCTGCACGCCATCTTCACGTTCATAACGCACTATTCTTTTTTTGATTTTTCTGAGCTGAGGTGAAGGATCATTGAAATTTGTAACCGGCACTCTTTTTATTTCTCTCTCTCCTTCTCCTTTTTTCGCTTTTATTTTCTTTCCAAAGGAACCTAAATAATAGTTTGGAACATCTGCAACTGACTCTGAGCGAAAAATAAAATTATTGTCATCTTCAGCAAAACCGACAAAATACTCATACCTGGTGCTGTCACATCTGAATAATCTCTCAGTTTTTCCTGATGCTATCTCCCGAAGATCAAGAAAAGGCCTGTTGCCCTGATCAGAGGCACCACTGCCTGAGAAATATATCGCATTATTTTTTTCGTGCATTACATATTCTCCATCAGGCAATTGCTTAAAAAGCGGCTCTCCCGGATTATTGTAACTATCGCTTTGATTCAGATCATACCAAAGACGGGATGTACCTTTGTCAACATCGAGAAGCCATACATATACCCATCTTTTTTTCCTCTCCCACTGTGTAAGCATCAGCATTCCGTCCTTTTCTCCCCAGGCATTGCTTCCGGTGATGCGGTGTTCGGCTCGGAAAATTTCCCTGGATATTCCAGTAAATGGAGCATCCAGACTCATAAGTTTGTCGCGATGGGTAGCTTCAGCAACCGGATTTCCACCATCAAGGGCTTCTACCCAGAAAAGAGTATTGGGAGCTGTTGCCCTCCATGCAACAGAACGGGGACCTTCAGGAACACCTTGGACCGGTACAGCATCAGCCACTGGCAGAGAAGCGATAGTTGCAATTTTTTGTCCCATTTTATCCCAAACCTCTATCTCACTCGCAAATCTCCAGTAAGCTACTTCATGCGACCATGGGCCAACCAGTCTTTCTATTAATATATAATCTCCACCTGGTGAAAATTCTGCCTTTGTATAATGTGCCGGAATTCCCAATATCTGAAAAGCGCCGGTCTCTGTATCGTAAATCACCGGTTCTGATGTTGCATAATAATCAAATAAAGCATCATCATGAGCTGTTTCAAGTAAATTCCTGGATTCATAGGTTGATCTCGCAGCAGCACCTGCGGCTTCTTTGATTTCGGGTCCTTTTGGAATAGCCGGGGCAGCAGGTGGATCAGCTCTCCCTGGGATGCGAAGTAACATCAATCTTTTCTGGTCAGGATGCCATGATACGGCATTACCAAGGAGTCCATTCAAAGCAAGACCTTTGACTTCTTTTAGATTTCCCTTGACATCTCCGATCCAGAGTCCTATACGATCCTTGAGGCCGATTGTAAGAGCAAAGCGCTGTCCGTCAACGGTCCATTGTACACTCATCAATTCAGCCTGTTCCGGCAAGTTGAATTGAATTGTCAGTTTATCCCTGATACTGAACAGTCTTGGAGAAGTGCTGCCATAGCTACCATAAGTCCCATTGTTTTTTGGGTTAACTCTTATGCCGGCAAGTTTATGCATTTCTGCTGCAAAATCTTCCAGAGGAGGGTAAAGTACCGGATCTGCCATAATCATGTGTTTTCCGGCAGGTGATGTCCATACCGAAGGTAACACAGGGGCATTAAATACATCCAGAACTTCCTTAGGGGGTTTTTGCCAGGAATCATTTTCATTTAAAGGTTTAATTTTTCCCTGAGAATGAATATTATAGCTGAATGCAACTAAAATCAGCAGAAAGTAAAGTTTGATCTGTTTTTTCATTTTAATGAATTTTTTAAAATTATTTTTATATTGCTCTTAGTTTTTACAAAAGTCAGATGACAAAAATAAGCAGAGATTTTATTAAAATCTAAGTTTTTAAAAACTGATCGACGAAATGGATTTTCTTTAATACTAAAAAGCTAATTAAACATATAAACAACATTTATCTATATCCTTGATATTCTGTTAAATACCCAAATATATTATAATACAAAAAGAATAAATATATTGATCTTATCATGGGCTAAAGAATCGACAAAAAGGTTGGTAAAGCACAGTTTATTTTTTAATCAACGGCTGGTGCAGTCAGCATAGCCTGACGTTAGGTGGCTTTGATTGGCTGCGCATTGTTTTCATCAGAATACTTTTAATAATTTTTTGTTAATTTCAATTTTCTGATTTATATTCAAATCCAGACTTTAAATTAAAAAGATATTGTCTATTATCTTTTGATTTTTGAAGTGATAAATAACCCTTAGGAACTACTAATTCATTTCTTAATCGTCTATCTGATTCTCCATAAAAGCCTATTTTATAAAATTCACAAAAGGAAAAAAGTTCTTTTAAATTTTTATCATATATTTTATACCCTCCTGATTTAAAATCAAATATAAAGTAACTTTCTTTTAGCGCAGTGATTTGTATTTTATTTAACGAAATGTTACTATTTTCTTTAGAATTGTTTGCCTTGTGATTACATTCATCAATTATTCTACAATTTCCTTTTGAATCTGAAATATAATATTTCAAAGTATCATATAATAAATAAAATCCGAGAGATCCATCGATTGTTTCTATTTTAATATATTTTGGTTCAAGAATTACATTTCCACTTAAATCAATCATTCCATATTTTCCATTTAGTTCAGTCTTTAATTTAGTTGAATCTTCATAAAATATTTCCAATGATTCATAATTAGTTTTTAATAATTCATTTCCTTTTTTGTCAATGACATAAGATGTTGTTTTATCATGTTTATCCTTTTTTGAGGCTGTAGTAAAAGTATAGAAGTAATCATTAACTTTGTCGTATTTTAATTTTACTACTTCCATTCCAAACTCATTAAGGAATCCAAACTGATAAATACCATTTTGTAAAAAAATTTGATTATGATCCCAATATCTACTTGTATATAATTTCCTTCTTTTTTGAAATATTGATTTTGGTAATTTTTCTAAAATATCTGGATTGGATAATCTAGCTACTATTACCATTTTGGATTTTAAATATGAATTATATAAGTAATTATAAGAAATCTTATTTATTTTCTTCCCATCTAAATTAAAAACATCAAAAAACAATTGAGAAGTGTCACTTTGGACAAAAAAGTCAAGTTTATTTTCTGTTATTTTATCCGAAGGATGCAGAATCCAGTTTCCGTTTATATCAATAACACCAACTTTTGGAATTTGAATACCTAAAGGTAGGTAATCTTGACCTTTATATTTTTGTATAGTTACAAGGTCATCAAAATTGATTAGTTTCAATATTGGGTCAGGACATGGATATCCAAAAGCATCATCATCAGGATAATAGACATATCCTTCAGGGTTAATTTTTTTTGCATTTTCGTTGTAGATATCAAATACAGTTTTATCGACTAAGGTTGTATCTAATGCAGCAAAATAAAGCAATTTAGAATTACATTGTTTATCATGAATCCACCTATAAATTGGTTTGCAAAGAGGATCTCCATCGATATTTACAAAGAATACTTTCCATGGATTATCTGTTGTTTTAGTTTTAATACTCACGTAATTAGTCAACTTTTTGCCTTTAGAATATATATCAAATCTACCATTGTCTTCAAATACTTTAATTAGGTCATTTTCTATTACAATTTGATTTTTTTGTAATGGAATTAAAGTGTCACCCTCGAAATTCACCACTCCAAATTTATCATCTGTTTGAAATTTTATATATCCATCTGACGTAATACTTAATGAACTTTCAAATATTGGATCAACTTTAACATTTCCAAGACTATCTAAAATTCCCTTTTGGTATGTTCTTGAATTATTATGAAAAATATAAGTTTTAATTTTCGTACTATCCTTTTTAAGGAAATACCTAATACTCAAAATTGATATTGAATCGAGGCAAAAAAGTGTGTCAAAATGACTATTAATAAGACAACATTGTTCATTATCCATTATTGAAAATTCATTTTCATTTAAAACATTTATTTTTCTATTTTTAAATGCTTTGATAGTATCTCCTGTGTAGTTCAAAATATAAGCATTATATTCAGTTTTATAATTTGTTTTAATTTTTTTATTTAATACAATCCTGTCGATATTAATAAATTTGAACCGTTCATTACTACCCACTAATATATCTTCTCCTTTATTGTTTAATAATACATATTCGCGAGTATCACCTTGTTTATTCAGTCTTTGCACTATAAAATGTTCGGGGGAACTAGTAGTCCAAATATAATCACTTGAATAAAAATAATCAGTTAGTTGCTCACCTGATTTTGAATAAAAGGCATAGTGAAAATCTTTGTTTTGTAAAACTAACAGGTCTTTAGAACATACTTCAGCATTATACAAGTTTTCATTAAATAATACTTGTCCGGTTGAATCAACAAAATTCATCATATTTCCAACATATATTCTAAATATTTCTGAATGGGGTTTATAATCACCTTCTATTAAATGTTGTCTTGGTTTAAAATCTTTACTTTCAAATTCAAGTTCTTTATAATTTTTAAGAATCTTGTGTGGATTAAAGTATATTTTTTTTCTCGTATCTTCATTTTTAAATTGATATAAGTCAGGATAATCTAATTCATTTCCTTTATCATCTCTTATAATATCTAACCAAGAATTTGGAATTGAGTTTTTTCCATTTTCAATAATTTGTGTGAAAATTTTTATTCCATTATAATTATAAAGGGTCCATAAACTATCTTTTTTGCATGCAATTACTCCAAATTCAGGGAATAATTGAGCATCTTGATATTGTGGTTCAATAATTAAATTTCCATATATATCTGATAAACCATATTGATTATTTGAAAGATATGGAATTGCATTGAATGAAAAATGTTGTGCAAATCCGATCTGTTTTAATATTATAACAATTCCTAATATTATCAAGAAATTAAAAGTTTTCATAAGTATTTTGATTTTTTTTGTTACTGAGAACGGCAGCTCGTTTAAAAACCTGTACTTTTAAGGCTCAAAAATAAGGTAAAAAAGCGAAAAAGTAGAAGTAATATTTTTAAAAATTTTGATAAATGTGGAATATTTGACAACATGCTCAATAGATAGTTCCTTAGCATTGAAGTAAATTAAATTCACTTTGAAGTACTTTTTGAATAAAACCAGCCTAAAAAGGAATAACAACTCATGAAATATATCATTTTTTAAATTTTTGGTGCTATCAAACTAATAAAAAGAAAATCCCCACAAGTCGAAAAATCCATAGCTTTCAGGCACCCATTACTTTCAACAATGGCTTCAAAGCTTCAACGTGACAAGTTGTCCTGCGGTCTCTACAAAGCCTTGGATGTTATCCGTATTTTTACTTTTCCTAACTTTTTTTGAGTTTTTCATTAGCTCTCAACAGTAGATGATTGCTTAAACAATTTATAATTTTCAATTACATTATTTTTATACAATTTCTTGGCTTCGTCAGATAAAAATGACTTGTCAACCATATCAAATATCTCACTTTCTTTTTTGTTAAATAAATCAATAATTTTCGTGATAATAGTTTCTTTAATTTTCAAACGCTTTCCAAATTCAATAAAATCCGCATTTTTATAATTATATTTTTCTCCTAATGGCAAACTAGTTTGTTCTAGTTCTTTAAATAGATTCAACGCTAATAAATTATCAGTAAGATGAATCTTTGTATTCATTAAATCATACGAGGGTGATAACATCATATCACCATCTGCAGTTTCCAACAGCGAAATATTTTTTAAATGAACATCACCATTACCTGTAAGGAAATTGAATATCAGAACACGAAGAAAATCAACTCTGTTTAAAGGGCTAAGCCATTCCCCAACATCTTGATAGGTTTTTGATTTATATTTATCAGCTGCTTTAAGAACCGACACGAAATCTTCCTGATTTAATTTTTCGCCCTTCTCATTATAATCAAATCGTCTAGTGACATATGCCGGAGTTCCATTTTCAAAGTTCATAAATGCACATTCGGCTATTTTGATACTAAAAAGCTGTTTGGCTATTTGCATGGTTAGATGCTCATTTGCAGGTGATTGGTCTGGCAAATTAAACCTAGATAACATTGGTTTTATAATATACTGAGATTTTTCATCTACAACCATTTTTGGAACTAACTCTATTCCCCTGGGTTTTCCAATAAATCCTTTGCGTTGAACTCCTGAGATACTAAATCCCATCGGATGACCATCAATTCTTTTTGAAATATCTTCCCAATTGAATTTGAGTTGAGGACTTACCTTAGAGCGGTTAAATAAAATGGTCTCACAGGATGAACAAAATCCTTTTGTATTATCCTTAAGACAGCCGTTACAATGTGCCATATTATATGTTTTTTACTGTTATCGCACCTATTGTATCATACTGACAGGTTAATGCCAATAGGCTCCAATCATCGCTAGGATCAATACGTAATGCTTTACAAATTTGTTCACGATTCTCGCCCTCGCTAAGAATGGATTTGAAATAGTGAAATAACTCTTTGGAATGATAAGTTTTTTTTGTCTTAGACATATTAACCGAAATTGGACGCATTGTATCATCTTCAATAAATGCATCGTAATACTCAAAATGAAAACCATCATCATCAACCCAAAGTATTCCTGCTTTAATATCTCCTTTATAAATGACTTCCAATTTATTTCCTATTCTCATATTCTATTATATGTGCTTTTTGACTTCTACTTTTATTTCCAAATTGAGATATTCAAAAATGTTTTGCAGTACCTCAAATGTCGGATTACTGATACCTCTTTCGATTTGGGAAATGGTAGTCTTTGACATACCAGCAAGGTCGGCTAAATCTCGAATGGTTAGACCCAATATTTGCCTTCTACGTTTTATTATTTTTCCTAATTCTTCTATTTCCATAGCTCTTCATATTGGTAATATTATGCAAATATATTCATTTTATTCAAAATTGTCAAATTTATATCACCATAATGGTATTTATACGACAAAATATTTAAAAAGAGAATAATTGTTGGAAATATATCAGTATAGTGGTACGCAAGTGATGTAGTATTAATAAATAATCATAATTGTGAGAATTGTACCAGTATAATGATGCACAATCAAATTGAACTAAACAATTTTTCAAAACATCATTATTATGTAGTGATAATATTGTCGAAGTGTCTTAATTACGTATAACGGTTTGCACATACCCGAAGGTGACGATTTTGAAGCACAAAACTGTCTGTCTCCACAAAACCTGATACGAAGCAAAAAGCTTCAAATTAATTTCATTTCTAAATTAATTGATATAAAAGCTTTAATGACTTTAAATGTCATAAAATGAATAAAAATCTTAATTTTACCAGTCAAATATTAAATCCATTTTTATGAGAACTGTTTTATTCCTGATACTTGCCATTTTTTCAATAAATCTTTTTAGCCAGATTACAAATTATTCCAAATACGTCAATCCATTCATAGGTACCGGTGGCCACGGACATACCTACCCGGGAGCACAGGTCCCGTTCGGTATGGTACAGCTAAGTCCCGACACCAGACTTACAGGCTGGGATGGATGTTCAGGGTATCATTACAGTGATACCATAATTTATGGTTTTTCTCATACGCATCTCAATGGTACTGGGGTTCCCGATTATTGCGATATTTTGCTGATGCCTGTTTCGGGAAAAGTAAACATCAGGAATTACGGGTATGCATCCGGATTTTCACATAAAAATGAAAAGGCAAAACCAGGGTATTACCAGGTATTGCTCGACAAATCGGGAATAAATGTCGAACTCACTGCCACACAGAGGACTGGAGTGCATAAATACTCATATAAATCTGCTTCTAATAATCAAATTGTTCTGGATCTCAAACACAGGGATATGGTACTTGCTTCTGAAATTGAGATTGTAAATAAAAAAACCATCAGGGGAATACGTAATTCAAAGGCATGGGCTGAAAATCAACAGGTCTGCTTTGAAATACAATTCTCGGTTCCCTTCAGATCATTTGAATTGTATCAGGACGGTAAGCTTATCAGTAATCCAAAGAAATTAACTGCCGGTAAGAACCTGATAGCAGTTTTTTCCTTTGGAAAAGCTAAAGAGATCATCGTAAAAACTGGGGTCAGTCCTACATCAAAGGAAGATGCATCGATGAACTTAAAATCAGAATGTGAGAAATACAGCTTTGAGGAGGTATTAAAAAATGCAACAGCGAGCTGGAATAGTGAGCTTTCGAAGATTAAGGTAGTGAGCGATAATAAAGACGATATGACTGTTTTTTATACAGCCTTGTATCACACCATGATCAATCCTGTGATTTATAATAATGCTGACAGATCGTACCTGGGCAGGGATTTCAAAAAACATGATGATCCTGGCTTCGATTATCACACTGTGTTCTCACTGTGGGATACCTACCGTGCGGAACATCCGCTTTTAACTCTTATAGATCAGAAAAGGACAAACGATTTCATAAATACTTTTATCAGCCAATATCAGCAGGGAGGTCTGTTGCCTGTCTGGGAACTATCATCAAATGAGACATTCTGCATGATCGGTTATCACTCTGTTCCTGTAATTTTTGATGCTTTTGCAAAGAATATAAGAAATTATGATGCAGCTCAGGCATTGCAGGCGATGAAAAACAGCGCTGAAAAAGACCATCACGGGCTTAAATACCTAAGAAAATATGGATATTTACCCGGAGATCTCGAACATGAATCAGTATCAAAGACCCTTGAATATGCCTATGATGACTGGTGCATTGCTATGATGGCAAAAATGAATAATGATGAAGCCGCTTACAAGGAGTATATCATTAGAGCACAATTCTATAAGAATATCTTCGATTCTAAGACAGGATTTATGCGTCCAAAATTCAATGGAGCATGGCAAACTCCTTTTGACCCTGCTGAAGTGACTTTCAATTTCACTGAAGCAAATTCATGGCAATACAGTTTTGCTGTACCTCACGATATTTCAGGCCTGATCAAGCTGCATGGGGGGAAATTAAATCTTCAAAAAAAGTTAGATGAATTGTTTACTACAAGTCAGGGACTTACAGGCAGAATTCAATCCGATATCACGGGTTTGATCGGGCAATACGCTCATGGAAATGAACCGAGCCACCACATGGCCTATTTATACAACTATCTAAATGTCCCCTTTAAAACCCAGGAGAAGGTTGCATCAATCCTGAAAACCATGTACCACAATGCTCCTGATGGTTTGAGCGGTAATGAAGATTGCGGTCAGATGTCTGCATGGTATGTTCTCAGTTCCATAGGATTTTATCAGGTATGCCCGGGAAATACTCAGTTTGCCATTGGTTGCCCTTTATTTAAAGAAGCAAAAATTCAACTTGAAAATGGTAAGACGTTTACAGTTAAGACAATCAACAGAAATGATAAAAATATCTACATTCAATATGCCTATCTGAATGGCAGGAAATATAACAAATCATTTCTGGATTACAATGATATTATGAATGGAGGAACCCTTGAAATTAAAATGGATTCGGTCCCAAATCTGAACTGGGGAACATCAGATGATGATATTCCTAAAACTTCGGTTGACACTTTCCAAATGGCAATTGTTCCGTTTACTGATCAGGCAGCAAAAACTTTCAGGGATTCTATCGCTGTGGATTTGCATTCAGTCGATAAGGCAGATATCTATTATACTTTGGATGGCACAAATCCGGATAACAACAGTATGAAATACTCATTTCCCATAGTTTTGAAGGAAACTGCAGTCATTAAATCTGTTTCTTATCATCCGGTAATGGGATACAGTTATATCACAGATAGTAAATTTGTCAGGACTAATGAAAAAATGAAAATACAACTGCTGACTGCCTACAATTCACAGTACACAGGAGGTGGTGATAATGCGCTGATAAATCAGTTGAGGGGAACTGACAATTTCCGTCTTGGTGAATGGCAGGGATATAATGATACTGACTTTGAAGCAATACTTGATTTGGGTGAAATGAGGAATATAAATAAAATCAGTATGGGATTTCTGCAGGATATCGGAAGCTGGATCTGGATGCCTAAAAACGTATCTTTTGAGTATTCTGACGATGGCAAGGTGTTTAAACACCTTGGAATAGTTGAAAACACTGTCCCGGCTGAAGAAAATGGATCTGTTGTTAAGGATTTTGAAATTATCATTTCTTTCAAAGCCAGATATATAAAGATCAAAGCTTCAAAATTTGGTACTATTCCTGAATGGCATCTGGGAGCAGGTAATCCTTCATGGATATTTGCAGATGAGATCGTGGTAGAATGATAAACTTATAATTGTTAATGCTCAGTTGTTAATTGATAATTGGAATGGAGGAATTTAACATATTACTAAAATCGAATAATCATATAATATTATCAATCTCATAGATCAGATAAAATTCTTTGATAAAGAAAAATAAACAATAAAAGGATAAGCGAAATCTTTCAAAACCTGTAACCACCTGCCAAATGGATTCCATAATTCCAAAGATTGTAGTCATTAAGCACTTCTTTAAATCTGACTAATGTGTTTATTTTTATTTGTGGAGAAATTGAACAGTAAAAATGGTTTTTGGTATATTGTATTCCTAATGATAACAATGCTCCTAATCCGGATTGTGATTCATTAATTGATCTGGATTTTTCTATCTCGTAATCAATAGTAATTCCCGATCTGATAAAGAATAAATTGGTGAAATCGTAATGAAGTAGAAAAGGTATTGAGTAATATTTGATTTTATTATGGAATTCATATTTAACTTCGTTGACATTAAAATATCCTTCCAAGCTGTTTTCAGAATAATTCAATCCTGTATGCAGCGAAAGATTTCCTTTGAGTTCTTTTTGGAAAAAAATTCCAATGTCGTACGATCCTTTACCAATATATGAGTCAATAAGTTTCTCATGTTCGTTGATCAGAAAATTATTTTGATTGGCAGCAATACTTAAACCTGCTATAGTATTTTGTGATTGTAAACAATTTACTGTAATAAAAAACGGGATAATGAGAAAGCTTAAAAATGTCTTATTCATGGGAATTATTTCATTCCATTTAAAACGAAAAAGTAATAAAAAAATTTCCTTAAACTATGCTTTCTTTTTTAATTATAACATCTTTACTTAGCATTTAACTCAATACTTTTCCGGCACAAAAGTCTGTACATCCTTTGGTGTTCTGACATAGCCCTTGCTGTATTTTCTGGGGGGCAATTCTTTTATCCCATAATCTAGTTCCTTGTAAGGTATCATGCTCAAAAGGTGAGAGATACAATTCAATCTTGCGCGTTCCTTGTCATCTGCATCCACAACATACCATGGTGAAATTTTAGTATCTGTATATGTGAACATTTCATCTTTAGCTTTGCTGTATTCCACCCACTTATCCCTGGATTCAAGGTCCATCGGACTGAGTTTCCATACTTTGGTGGGATCGTTTATCCTGTTTTTAAACCTTCTTTCCTGCTCCTCCTCACTTACTGAAAACCAGTACTTTATAAGAATTATCCCTGCATGTATCAGCATATTTTCAAATTTGGGGCATGCCCTTAGAAAATCCCAGTATTCTTCATCGTTGCAGAATCCCATAACTCGCTCTACCCCGGCACGATTGTACCAGCTCCTGTCAAAAAGTACCATATCTCCGGCAGCAGGTAGCTGAGAGACATATCTTTGAAAATACCATTGGGTTTTTTCTCTTTCTGTAGGAGATGTCAGGGCTGCCACCCTGCAATTACGGGGGTTGAGTGACTGAGTGATTCTCTTGATCGTTCCTCCCTTACCGGCTGCATCACGTCCTTCAAAAATAACTACGACCCTCAATCCTTCATGTTTTATCCATTCCTGTAGTTTAACCAGTTCGATCTGAAGTTTACTCAGTTCTTTTTCATAAACTTCTTTATCCATTTTCTTTTTTGATGGAATTTTACTGCTTTTGGTGGTTTTCATAAGAGAAAAGTTTATAATGACAATTGCAAAAATAGTGAAAAAAAATTGAATTATTATTTTTATTGCAGGATTAAATACCGTAAAATGCTGATTATTTAAGTTTGGGATTTAATAAATGCCTGTGATTATCCCTCAAAGTTTTTTTATCAATATTTTTTTTCATGATATCTTCAATATTTAATTCCATTTGATTGGCAAGACAAATTAATACAAATATGACATCTCCCAGTTCATCACCAATTGCATTTTTGATTTCATCATCTGACATACTTGTTTTAAAACTTTGCTCTCCATATTTTCTAGCTATAAGCCGCGAAAATTCACCAACTTCCTCCATCAACAAAAGAGTATTTGTTTTTTCATCGAAATATCTGACTCCATATTCCTTAATCCATTTGTCTACTGATACTTGTAATTCTTTCAATTCCATATTTTTAATTTGCTAATTTGAAAATGTGCTAATCAGCTAATTCTGTAACTCAATATAAACTTAATAAACCTCCTAAACTTTATAAACCATATAAACCATAAAAGCTATTCCCTCGCCTTACTATCAATTATAATCGTTACCGGGCCATCATTTACAAGAGAGATCTTCATATCTGCCCCGAATTCTCCCGTAGTTATTTTCACTCCTGAATCTTCCTTTATTTTTTTTATAAAAGATTCATATAGGGGGATTGCAGTTTCAGGAGGTGCTGATTCAATGTATGAAGGCCTGTTACCTTTTTTTGTTGAAGCATAAAGAGTGAACTGGCTAACCACCATTATTTCCCCTGAGATGTCCTGAACGGAAAGATTCATTTTTCCTTCATCATCATTGAATATCCTCAACCTGGAAATTTTTCCGCTCAGCCATTCTATATCTTTTTCATTATCATTGTACCCTATTCCAAGCAGTATCAGTAATCCCTCATTTATTGAGGAGAAAACTGAGCTGTTGATGGTGAGTTCTACTTTTTTACATCTTTGAATTAATGCTCTCATATTGGATGATTTATCATCTGAAAAAACCCCGTTAAAAACCGGTCAAAATGTTAAATATTCCAAAATAAAGGTATTTTTTCCAAATTTTAAACAAGAAAACCATTGTTTTTCGTTTTATGGTGTAATAAATGATTTAATAATGAAAAATTTGATGTGGTTTTTTATTTTTCTGTTTATGATTTTCTTTAATTCCGGATTATCAGGGCAGAAATATGATTTTGCTGGCGGGCTGAGATGGGGTGGAAACTTTGGTTTTACATTATCTGAGAGGATCGTTAACAATATTACACTGGAGCAAAATTTAAATGCTGAAGATGAAAAATTCAACTATTCTGTATTATTAATGGCAAGACATCATAAACGATTGCTCACAAACAGGTTCAACTGGTTTTATGGCGGGGGTGCCGGAATACTGAATCTAAAGGAAAAGAACAATTTTCCGTCAAAAAATACACTTGCAATTGGTCTTCAGACAGGTCTTGAATTTACTGTTGGCAGAGTTTCAATATCCGGAGCTCTTGAACCATTGTTTTATTCTGACAGGTCGGATTTCAGGTTTAATATGGGTCAGGTCATATCGGCCAAATATGTTATAATAAAGCGCAAATCTGAATGGAAGGAAAACCTGAAAGACAGATTTTCAAAGAAGAAAAAGTCAAAGAAAGATCCATGGTGGAAATTCAAGAAGAAAAAATAGTGTTTGTATTTATGCTTTAGTAAAATGGATGATGAAAATTTACTGATACTATAGAAAAATCAAATATTCAAAACTGCAAAAAAGATAAAAAATGAACAGTAATGCTATTTTAGCTTCTGACCTTGAAAAAGAATTAATGCTAAAGTCAAGTCCTGAGAGAAAAAAAACAAATGAATGGTTTTTCAAGACAGGTAAAGGAGAATATGGAGAAGGTGACATTTTTATAGGATTGAGCAATCCCGATGTGAGAGGAACAACATCTAAATACCTTGGAATGGATTTTCAGGAAATAAAAAAACTCCTTGGAAGTCCAATTCATGAGATCAGGTTTGCAGGACTCATCATCCTTACGGAAAATGCAAAGAAAGCCTTCAGAAAGAAAGATAATAAGTCCCTGAAAATAATTGCGGATTTTTATCTGGAAAACAGGAAGGCAGTAAATAACTGGGACCTGGTCGATCTCTCATCGTACAGTATTCTTGGGAATACAATTCAGGCAGGGGTTTATGACATGCAAATTCTTGAACGCCTTAGTTCCTCTGATTCTCTATGGGACAGAAGGATAGCTATGGTATCTACCTATACATTCATTAAACACGGGGATATTTATCCGACTCTTGCTCTTGCAGGAAAGTTGCTTGACAACAGGGAAGATCTCATGCATAAGGCTGTAGGCTGGATGCTTAGGGAAGCATGGAAAGTCGATCCTAAGCTTGTTGAAAGCTTTATTATTGACAATTATTCAAGGATCCCACGTACAGCACTTCGTTATGCCATCGAAAAAATGGACGAAGAAAAACGACAGGAATTTTTAAAATGGGAAGGGTAGTAATGTCAGTTAGCAATTTGAAAATTCATTGTTTTTAAAATTTAATAATGCAATAAAAGCAAATACGAGAGCCTATATCCATCCGCATTATTATTATTTGTATTCTGTTAAAACTTCTATGAATATCAAGCTAATGAGGGATAGGAGGGGGGTGGGGGGGGAAAAAAAAAAAAGGAAAGGGAAAAGGAGGGGGGGGGGGAAAAAAAAGGGAAGGAAAGGAAGAATGGTTTTGCAATTGTTTTATCTGCGTGCTATAAAACTTATATAAAAACCACACTGATGATTCGGATACCGATAACAACCGGTAGGGATAATCTGATTTGTGAATATCTGTCCAATTAGTGTTATCTGCGTGCAATAAACTGCATTTGTGCTTAACAATTAAGCACTATCAATTAGCCAATTATTTTATCAGCAACACATCGCCTGCCATAACTTCTTTTTCTCCATTTCCATTATCTATTTCGATGAGATAAACAAAAACACCGGGGTTTATCTTTTTCTCACGGAATCTTCCATCCCAGCCAGCAGAATTATCATTGAATTTAATATTTTCCGCATAAAAAACTTTCTCACCCCAACGGTCAAAAATGTGCATGGTGTATATGTAATTGCAGTCATTACACTTAGCATAAAACCTGTCATTCATACCGTCACCATCTGGTGAAAATATGTTGGGAATATCAATTTCAAGGTTGATTATCCTTCGTAGTTCAACAGTATCCCTCACAATACAACCTTCCTTGTCGGTAATTTCAACAATATACTGCTGATCATTTAGAGGTCTGGCATAAGTTATCAGGCAATTACTACATGTCAATCCTTCTGTTGGAGACCAGATGATCTTATCGGGAGTCATGTCGGTATTCACTGTAAGTTTATAAGAATCTTCAAGTTGATTCACATCAGTTTCAATTTCAAAAGGAATGAAGTCCTTTATTTCAAAATTTTTATCCAGAACATTGCATCCATTTTGATCTGTGATATCATAAGTATAATTTCCTGCAGGCATATTTATTACTGTATATGGAATGCTTGAGATTTGATAATTGCCAATTCCATCAATAGTCAAAGTGGCTGGTAAAGAAGTTCCGGATAAATTATCGACATAAAACCTGCCAAATCCGAAACAGTTTTCATCTTCCTTGTGAGTGACAGCACTGACTGCTTTAGGGCTTAGCTTAATATTGACTATACTGTCGCAACCAAAAAAGTTTGTGAGTCGTTCTGTACCCGTTGGATTAGACAGGTTATATATTTTTCCGTTGACAGTTATATTTTCACCGGAACATATATCCTTTGAGAGATTGAACTGAGTTACAGGGTTGACATAAACAGTTATAACAGCAGTCGATTCCAGACAAGATCCAACAGCTGCAAGCCTGTATCTGAATCTGTAAGTTCCTTTCGATATGTTTTTGAATGAAACATTTTTGCCGTTTGATGCTTGTATCTGAATACCGGAATTGTCCAGATCCGTCCATATTCCATCAGGGTCATGAGTTCCAAGCAGATTGTCGATGTTGACATTTTCATCATCATTGCAAACTGTGATATTGTTGCTGGTTCCTGCCAGTGGAGCTTTTAATATGTTTAATGTCAGTATAGATGAATCCGGCCCGCAGATATGTGTCTGTCCTACTGTCAGAATAAATGTGTAAGTACCAACATTTAACTTGGATAGATCAATTTCCAGGGTTTGGATATTTATTGATTGCGATTGCTGAACGTCTTCTACTACATATTCTATATTCAGATCAGGTTGAAGTTGGTCTATAATTTTTATTTTGTTGTTGTCACTGTCACAGAACGAAAGTGTTTTATCATTTCCTGCATTGAGCTTTTTAAATACCTGAACTGTAACAACCGCAGAATCTGCAGGGCAGGTACCATTGCTGTTTATTTTATATGTAAAACTGTATGTTCCGGCAGGAATGTTGTTGAAATTTACATTTTTTGGATTACTTATATTTATTGGATTACCCGGAAGTTTACTCCAGAGTCCAATGTTATCATGAATGCCTATTAGATTGTCAAGATCTATAATATTATTTGAATTACTGTTGCAAACATTTGCTGTCGCATCATTTCCGGGATTTGATTCCTTTATTATTGTCACCTTCAAAGATGCTGTATCTCCCGGACAATTGCCATTCCCTGTAACTATATAACTAAAATTATAATCTCCTGGAGGTAATGTCGACATGTTGTAGTTTGCAGGGTTAGGAACGGTAAAAGTTACATTAAATTTCCATATACCCCCTGTAGTATAATTTCCGGAAAGGTGATCGAAAAAATTAATTAGTGTCTGTGAACCACGACAAATTGAAAAGTCATTTGCCGTTCCTGCAAAAGGTGCAGCCAAAGTTGTGATCTCAGCCTTGGCTGAATCTGCAAGGCATGTTCCGGACTGAGGTATTTTATACTTAAACGTGTAAGTTTTAAGTTCATTTAGAAGTACTTTTGCAGGGTCAGCTATTTTATTTCCATCCTGATCATACCAGTCACCTCCAAAGGAAAAGTTTTTAAGAGCAGAGAAAAGATTGATTATTGAATTCTGACAAATGCTGATAATGTAATCATCACCAGCACTAGGTGAAGTAGTGATATTTGCGATTAAAAAAGCCGTATCAATGCCACATGTGCCATTAACTATATATATAAAAGTGTCAAGGCCTGTAGGGGAAGATGCAAAATTTACAGTACTAGAGCTGGCAGTGACCGTACCGTTATTGATATTCCACCATGATCCACCTGTGGTATACACTTGTCCGATATATGAATAAAGATTTATTAAACCTGGTGATCCCCCACATAATAAAAATGAACCGTCCGTGCCTGCACTTACAGCAGCAGTTGTGGTTATTGTTGCCATAGCTGTATCATTTGGACAACCATTAGAGCCTGAGAAAATATATTTAAAAGTGTAAGTCTTGACCTGATCAAGATTCACACTTGTTGGATTAAGAACTAAATTATTGTTTTCGTCTATCCAGAACCCACCAAGGTTATAATTTTTGAGTGAATCGAACAGATTTATTAAATCGTTCTGGCAAAGACTGAGAATATAGTCATTGCCAGCATTAAAAGAAGAATTAATTATGATCGTAACTAAAGCGATATCTGTGCCACAAGAACCAGTCACTGCGTATTGAAAATTGTAACTACCCTGGGGGCTGCCTGAAAATGATACATTGTGCGGATCACTCAGGGATACAGAATTCCCACTTAGTTGTGTCCAGTTGCCTCCGGGATCATAAGATGAACCTAAATACAAATAAAGATCTACAGGGAGCACAGATCCCTGGCAAATAGCATCTGACCCGTCCGATCCTGCATTTGCACCAGCCCCGGCTGTCACAGTAATTACTGCCTGTACCTGCGGGCAGGTACCATTTGGATAAATAATATAAGTATAATGATAAACACCTGAATCAATTCCGTCAAAATCTACATAATTTGGGTTGGATAGATCTACTCCTGACCCGTCATTGTCTATCCATTCACCATTTACATCATGTAGTCCTAAAGCAGATTCCAGATCAATTACTGTACTCCCTCCATTATTACAGACTGTAACGTTGTTGTCAGTTCCCGGATTTGGTTCTTCTATGATCTGAATTGTAATGGTCGAATAAACTGCATCACACGGACTATTTTCTATTTCATAATAAAAATAATAAATACCGACAGTAGCAGCAGACATGTCTACATTGGAGGGGTTTGATATATTGAATGAACTGTTTGTAGACCAAGAACCACCCGGATCAAAATCATTGTTAAGAAGATCTTCTAAATTGACGGGAGTAGTTGGTGCACCACAAAAAACTGCATTGTTGTCAGTTCCCGGATTCCCCGGGTCAGCAACTTCAATAGTCAAAACCGCTAATGCCTCCGGGCATAAACCGGCAGGGTCCTGTACTGAGTAGGTAAATGTATATATACCAGGAGAAACATTAAAAAATTCTACACAATGAGGAAAAGTCAGATCCACACCTGTTCCGTCATTGTCAGTCCAGTTCCCACCCTGGTCTGCATCCGAACCTAAATAAATCCAAAAATTTACACAATCTACAGTATTACAAGTGCTTAAACTTGCGCTTTCTCCCGGGTTTGGAATATCAATTACTACAAGCTGAATTGGTATAGTATCTGAATTGCATTTTTCCGCGTTATTATGCGACAGATAAACATAAACTGTAGTTGTTGAAGTTGAAAATGATCCGGGACTTGAAATAGAAATTGTACAGTTAGCATCTTCATACCACTCTGTTGATACATTGTTTTGTCCGTTTATTAAAGTCGCATCCAAGGATGTAAGATCAAATACAGCCAGACCGTCATGATCAACATCACATGCGTTTAATGGTCCTGCAGTTGAAATATCAAGTTTCTCCCTGAAAGTCAGAGTCATATTATCAGGGTCAATAACTGAGGCAGAACAACCATCAGCACTGATTATATTATTTAAGGTCAAAGAACTTGTACCAGTCAATAATAAAGGAATCGTAAGAGTATTTGTCCCTAAGTCGTAGCCAGGAAATGGACTTGAACCCGAATAACAAATAGTGAGCTGATTGTTAACATCATAACCTGGTACAGTAAAAGGAATATTAAAAGGCCCAAACTGTAATGTGAAACTTGCTTCATATGGTTGTGAACCTCCGGATATAATTGTATTGATCTGATGGCAATCTCCGGGACAAAATTCTAATAATCCAGACAATGAAGCAGTAGGGGAAGGGGAAATTGTGATATCTACCTGATCAGTTGAAGTGCATCCGTTTGCATCAGTGATTGTGACTGTGTAAGTGCCTGCATTTGCAAGTGTTACATTATTTAATACCGGATTCTTAATTGTAGAAGTAAATCCTCCGGGACCAGACCAGGACCAACTAACTGCATTCCCGGCTATTTCATCAAGCTGAACATTTTGACCGGAACATACAGATGATGGTGTTGCGATTGCATTTGCAGGTGATTGTGTATAACCGTATACACTTAAACTATGCAGATAATAATACTCACTCGTAGCCTGATTTCCCAACTGAAGTTTAATAGATAAATTTGTTCCCTGAAGATTGCATACCTGGGGTATATTTTGAAAGCATAACTGACTTCCGCAATAGTACTCAAAAACCTGGAGTGGACCTCCATCAATGCTATAGTAAAACACAATCTGGTCATTTCCACCAAAGCATCCGTCATATGGAGTTCCAGGACAAGGTCCATTGGAAGAACCACATTCCATGTCACTTGTTCCATCTACTGAGAATTCAAGACTAACTCCCTGAAATGCAGAGATATTGATAGGGCCAAAATTGATTTCGTTTTTATTGTCACCACAGCCTCCGGGACCTGGTCCTCCACCACATTGACAACAATTAAAACCTTCGATATCATTGCAAACAAAATCTCCTGCCTGAACTCCCCATATTCCCAGATTTGCATCGCAATTACCAAATAAATTAGCTTCCCATGGTTCACCATTTGACATAGTTCCAGAAATAGCCCCGTCTGCTTCATTGAAAGTTTCTTCTGTTATCAATACCTGGGCATTGAATATATTAGTACATATTAATATTAAAATTAAAATATAAAATATTCTAATTGATGGTGTAAAACTATCTTTTAACATCATTATACATTTTCCAGATGAATAAAAACCCCAATATTATCAACAAATATAGCTCATTTTTATTAAATATTTATTCAATATCAGATTAAATATTTTTCAATCCTTTAAAACATTAACGTATCACTTCAAAAATTGAATTTTTAGTTTTAAAATTTAATATGTACTTTATTAAATAAATTGATACCAGTAGTTTTAAATCAAAACATTTAAAATGTTTATAATCATTTTGATATGAAAGTAGTTACAAAATACGATAACTATATTTCTGAATGATTTGTATTTTTTTTCCGGAGATTCCAAATAATATTTTTTAAATGCCCTTTTTTCTTATTTAAAATTATTAGAAATAAGCTATTTAGTTGAAAGTACAGAATAATTAATGTAATTTTTTTGATTAATTTCGCATGTTTGTTTATTGGAGAAAAGATAATTTTATTAAAGTACATTAAAATAACATGGATGATATAAATCATAATGGAATTATTTCTGAGATCCGGAATGGAATGGCAGAAGTGCTTATAACTGACAATATCAGGTGTGAGGGTTGTGGTGTTCAAAATGCATGCATGTCCGGTGGGAAAAAAGACAATACCTTTTACATTGATACAACCGGACAAAATTTTAATTCAGGTGACAAAGTGCAGGTAATTCTTTCTCAGAATTCAGCCCTGAATGCAGTTATCTGGGCATATGTTTTTCCATTTTTTGTGATGATATTATCATTAATTATTTTTTCGTTTTTTTTGGATGAAGTGCTGGCAGGATTATTTTCATTTGGATTGCTGACAGTATACTATTTGTTGATATATATTAATAAAAGATATTTTGATAAAAGATTTAAATTAAAATTAAAACATAGTTCTGATGAGTGATTCAATTATATATACAGTATTATCATTGTCAGGTTTAGGGGTTTCAGCTTCATTTCTTTTGTTTTTTGTTGCCAAGAAATTCAATGTATATGAAGACCCCAGGATTGATGAAACCGAAGCTTTGCTTCCGGGGGCAAATTGTGGTGGTTGCGGAGTTCCGGGATGCAGGAATTTTGCTACATTATTAGTTGAAACTCCTGACATTACAGCTTTGCATTGTCCTGTTGGAGGTAATGAAACCATGAAGACAATTTCTAACTTTCTTGGAAAGGCAGTGGCTGAAAAACCACCCATGGTAGCTGTCCTGCTTTGCAATGGTTCCAAAGAAGCCCGCAACAGGATAGTGGAGTATGACGGGCCTAAATCATGTAAAATAGCAGATATCTTTTTTGCAAGTGATTCTGCCTGCGATTATGGCTGCGATGGATTCGGCGATTGCACACGGGTTTGTGAATTCGATGCTATTCATATGGATACGGAATTAAACCTGCCAGTAGTTGATGTGGACAAATGCACAGCTTGTAATGCATGCGTCCTGGAATGTCCTAAAAATTTGCTGGAGCTCAGGCCAAAAGTAAAAAAAGGACTCAAGATATATGTTGCATGCAAAAGTGAGGAAAAGGGAGGTATTGCACTTAAAGCCTGCGAAGTGGCTTGTATTGCATGCTCAAAATGTTTTGATGTTTGTCCTAAGGATGCTATCACTATTGAAAACAACCTTGCATACATTCATGCAGAATTGTGTACATTATGCAGAAAATGTGCTCCGGTCTGTCCGACAAATGCAATTATCGAAACAGGCTTTCCGCCCAGAAAAGAGAAAACTGAAATTAAAGAAACAAAAGTAGAGATAATATAAAATATGATAAATCTATTATTTAAATCTGACCTCAGGACATTTAAGATGGGTGGACTTCATGTCCCCGACAATAAGTTGTCAGATAAAGAAGCCATCAAGTATATTCCATTGCCAAAAGAAGTTCATGTTCCTTTTGCGCAGCATATAGGTTCTCCTTCAGAACCGGTAGTAAAAAAAGGTGATAAGGTTAGGACGGGCCAGCTTATAGCTAAATCAACAGGACCAGTATCAGCCAATATTCATTCACCAGTGACTGGAATGGTTTTGAAACTTGATAAATTTCTCGATACATCAGGATATAAAAAACCTTCAATCGTTATAAAAACTGAGCAGGATAACTGGATTGAAACCGCAAATCTTGACGAATCCCTGGATACAGATATCAAGCTTGAAAGAGAAGAAATACTGGAAAGGATAAAGGAGTATGGAATTGTAGGTCTTGGAGGTGCTACTTTCCCGGCTCATGCCAAGCTTGGTGCCAAGAATGACAGCAGAAAACCTGAATTACTGCTGATAAATGGTGTAGAATGTGAGCCATACCTTACAGCTGACCACAGGCTTATGCTTGAAAAATCAGATCAGATCATCGTGGGTATAAATATTTTGCAAAAAGCCCTTGGAATAAAAAAAGCATATATCGGAATTGAGAACAATAAAAGAGATGCTATTGAGATCATGCGCAAGGCTGCAAAACCTTACAGCTACATAGAAGTGATCGCATTGCAGGTTAAATATCCTCAGGGAGGAGAAAAACAACTCATAAAAGCTGCGACAGGCAGGGAGGTTCCCAGTGGAAAATTCCCACTTGATATTGGTGATATAGTATATAATGTAGGTACAGTTTATGCTATTTATGAAGCAGTCCAGAAGAATAAACCTCTCATTCAACGTGTTGTAACTGTAACAGGAAAATCTCTTGAAAGGCCTTCGAATTTCTGGGTAAGGATTGGAACACCAATACAGCACCTGCTTGATCAGGTTGGAGGAATACCTGATGATACCGGTAAAATAATCAACGGGGGCCCAATGATGGGAAAAGCTGTTAAAGACTTTACGGTCCCTGTAACAAAAGGAACATCTGGAATACTTATTCTTCAGCATGATTGCTCCTACAAAAAGGAATCAAAGCCCTGTATCAGATGCAGCAAATGTATTGATGTATGTCCGATGGGACTGGAACCATTCCTGCTGATGAACCTTACAGAAAAACTGTTCTTTGAAAGGCTGGAGCATGAAGCAGTTAATGATTGCATTGAATGCGGATCATGCAGTTATATCTGTCCGTCAGGAAGGCCACTACTCGATTATATCAGATGGGGAAAGACAGCGGTTAGAAAAATGAAAACAAAACAAAACTAAGACTATGGATAAGATAATTATATCAGGCTCACCTCATATTCAGACCGAACGAACAATTAAAACAGAAATGTATCATGTGATCATAGCACTGATACCAGCTACTTTGCTGTCATTTTTTGTGTTCGGTATTTCTGCTTTCCTCGTTACTTTGATCGCAATCGGCTCTTGTGTACTATTTGAATTTATTATTCAGAAATACATGATGAAAGTACCGACAACTATCAGTGATGGTTCAGCAGCCCTTACGGGTTTACTTCTGGCATTGAATGTGCCGGCCGGATTTCCAATATGGATGCTTTTGATTGGTAGCCTGGTTGCAATCGGTGTAGCTAAGCTTTCTTTCGGAGGACTTGGTTATAATATTTTTAATCCGGCACTGGTAGCCCGGGTTTTCCTGTTGATTTCGTTCCCTGTTCAGATGACAATGTGGCCAAATCCATTTGAGAACAGGCTGAAAATAGTTGATGCTACTACTGGTGCCACTCCGCTTGGATTTTTAAAGGAAGCATTAAGGGATGAAAATGTAAAGATCAGTGATCTCGTAGATAAACTGCCCGAATACAAGGATATGTTTTTAGGGCTCATAGGTGGATCTATAGGGGAGATTTCAGCTCTTGCTCTTTTGATCGGTGGTATTTATCTGCTTTGGAAAAAAGTAATAACCTGGCATATTCCTGTTTCCATGATTGCAACTATTGCAATGTTTTCAGGCATTATGTGGGGCATAAATCCGGAAAGATATGCCGATCCGGTATTTCAGTTGATAACCGGTGGTATTATGTTGGGTGCATTTTATATGGCTACAGATCTTGTGACCAGCCCCATGAGCAATAAAGGAAAATTGATTTTCGGATTCGGGATAGGTATCCTGACTATGCTTATCAGGTATTTCGGAGCATATCCGGAAGGTGTGTCATTTGCAATTCTGATCATGAATGCTTTTGTTCCTTTGCTCGATAAATATGTTAAGCAAAGAAAATTCGGACATTAAATAGATTGAAAGATGAAAAAATTAAGTTCAAGTTTTAAAAATATGCTCATTTCTCTGACCCTGATCTCAGTGGTAGCAGGATTTTCGTTGGCTTATATGAATGAAGTGACTATGGGTCCAATTAATGAATCAAGAAAAGCCAAAAAAATTAATGCTATCAAAGCTGTATTGCCAAAAGTCACAAATGATCCTTACAGTGAAAAAATGGCTGTTGCATTAACAGGTCTGACTGACAGTTTTGATATTTTCCCGGGGAAATCTGATAATAAAATTAATAGCATAGCAATTTCCACTTTTACTGATCAGGGCTACAACGGTTTGATAAAACTGATGGTTGGATTGGATACGCTGGGTATTATTAAAAATATAGCCGTTCTGGAACAAAAAGAAACTCCTGGTCTGGGTACAAAAATCAATACTGAGAAATTTTTGGAACAGTACAGAGGTAAAGATCCGGGGAAATGGAAATTGAAAGTGAAAAAGGATGGAGGTGAAACTGATGCAATTACAGGAGCTACTATTTCTTCCAGGGCTTTTAATGATGCAGTTCAGAAAGCTTATGATGTTTATAAAAAAGAAAAAGGAAATTTAATTAAATAAATCAATGATTTGATATGAAATCGACATTATCAATTCTTCTGAATGGAATAATAAAGGAGAACCCCACTTTTGTCATGATACTTGGTATGTGTCCTACATTAGCTGTCACTACCTCGGGAACAAATGGAATGGGGATGGGAATATCCACAACTTTTGTTCTCATTATGTCCAATCTGGTTATTGCACTGATAAAGAACCTTATTCCGGATAAAGTCAGGATTCCGGCTTTTATTGTTGTGATTGCGTCTTTCGTTACCATTATTGATATGGTACTTGAGGCTTATGTTCCTACATTATATACTCAGTTGGGGATTTTTATACCTCTGATAGTTGTGAACTGTATAATACTTGGAAGAGCTGAAGCTTTTGCACAAAAAAATTCGGTTTATGATTCAATTATTGATGGTATAGGAATGGGTCTTGGTTTTACTGTGTCTCTGACTGTTTTGGGTAGTATTCGAGAGATACTTGGAAACGGATCGATATTTAATTATCCAATCTTTGGTGACAATGCGAATACAATCTTGTTGTTTATACTGCCTCCCGGAGCTTTCATAGCACTGGCTTATCTTTCAGCATTGTATAATAAATTTGTTTTAAAAAAATAATATAAGATAAAATGGAATACGTAATAATAATCATATCGGCAGTTTTTGTAAATAACGTTGTATTAAGTCAATTCCTTGGTATCTGCCCATTTATAGGTGTTTCTAAAAAGGTATCAACAGCAGCAGGGATGTCAGGCGCAGTAATTTTTGTTATAACTCTTGCAACACTGGTTACATACCTCCTTTATCAATATTTATTGGTGCCACTAAACCTTGGATACCTGAAAACAATTATGTTCATTCTGGTAATTGCTACATTGGTTCAGATGGTTGAGATTATACTGAAAAAGATAAGCCCGGCCTTATATCAGGCACTGGGTGTTTTCCTGCCACTTATCACAACTAACTGTGCTGTATTGGGGGTTGCACTTTTGGCTATAGGATTACCTGAAGCTAATTTAATAAAGGCAGTTGTATTTGCTTTTGGTATTTCCCTTGGATTTGGGCTTGCTATTATAATATTTTCAAGTATCCGTGAACAACTTGAGCTGGCAAATATACCCAAAGGGATGCAGGGAGTACCGATCTCTTTATTGATAGCAGGATTATTGTCGCTGGCATTTATGGGATTTATTGGGATAGTATAAAATTTGAAAATTTGAGAATTTGTTAATTTGAAAATTAGCTAATTTGTAAATGCCAGATTTAAAGCTAACTGGTGCTATATATTTAGAGAACTCATGTATTTCTTGATTTATGTTTTCAATGTGTTAATTGCTTATTGACTACTTCTCATTTTAATAGATATCACATCCTACTTTGTCGCATTGCAATTTTTCATTTTTCATTTTTCATTTTTCATTTTCAAATTCACTCTGACTATCAATATCAATGAAGCAATGACTATAATTCCCAGAATGATCAGATGGATATTCAAGGCAAGATTCCGCGCATTGTAAAACTGGGTGATTTCCGGATTTTTGATCAAATCAGCCTTCATGCTCGCTAATTCCATTTTCTGACCTACCCAATAAAGAAAATAAGTTAAAGGGATGATGATAGTAAAAAACCACAGATAAACAGACATCATTTCATTTGCCCATTTTTTTATTTTTAATAATCCGAAGCCACTTATCAAAAAGCCTGTAAAAAATAAGATAGCGATAATCATTGCAAGAATCACCAAACCGGGCATTTGATGATTTTCAGGCAGTGTACTAAGCCCTTCGGGCATTTCTTTGGGCAGATCAAAACTATTAAATACTATACTACTGATCAGGTTAAGGATCAACACCAATATAGCAACAACTGATAAAATTATGCTTACCCACGCGAGGGTGGATTTGAATGTATGTCTGTCATTTAAAGAATGATGATTTTCCATAAAATTAGATTAATAAAAATATTAATGATTATTTAAGCTTAACATTTTTTTGTCTTAATCAGTTCAAAACTTACAACTCAGATAGCAGACCCAATTTAAATGTAATATAAATAAATATTCAGTTCTCCATGTTGGATTGATAAGCTTACAGTTTATGCAAAATAATTCTTTACCTTTGTGAAGTATTTTACTGAAATATAATAACATTATGGCAAAAGTTAAAGGAGAAATTGTAGTAGATATCGAGAGGTGCAAGGGATGCGAAGTATGTATTCCGGCATGCCCCGAAGATGTCATTGTAATGTCGAAACAGGTAAACAGGAAAGGTTACAGATTTGCTATGCCGGATAATGATGATTGTACCGGATGCACCAATTGTGCAATAGTTTGCCCTGACGGTGCTATTACTGTTTACAGAAAAAAACTTAATTAATTAAATAAAAGTGATTTGATGAAAGAATTACGGTTGATGAAAGGAAACGAGGCTTTTGCCGAAGCAGCTATCAGGGCTGGAGCAGATGGCTATTTTGGTTACCCCATTACACCACAGTCAGAAGTCCTCGAATACCTGATGGCTGAGCAAACTGAACTTAGAACGGGAATGGTCACCCTGCAGGCAGAAAGTGAAATTGCTGCTATTAATATGGTTTATGGAGGGGCAGCATGCGGAAAAAAAGTTCTTACCTCATCCTCAAGTCCGGGTATCAGTCTCAAACAGGAAGGCATTTCATATATTGCCAGTGCAGAATTGCCCTGTGTTATCCTCAATGTTGTAAGGGGCGGACCGGGATTGGGTACAATCCAGCCTTCACAGGCAGATTATTTTCAGGCAGTAAAAGGAGGTGGTCATGGTGATTACAGGTCAATAGTTCTGGCTCCTGCATCAGTACAGGAAATGGCAGATTTTGCAGGTCTCGGTTTTGATCTCGCATTTAAATACAGAATTCCCGTAATAATTCTTTCAGATGGAGCAATAGGACAGATGATGGAAAAAGTACTGCTGGATGAGCAGAGACCCAGGTTGACGATTGAGGAAATAAGAAAGAACACTCCCTGGGCTACGACCGGAAAAACTGCAGACAGGGAAAGAAATATAGTCACCTCTCTTAATCTGGAATCTCTTAAAATGGAAAGCCATAATAAGAAACTTCAGGAAAAATACAAGGTCATCGAAGAAAATGAAGTGATTTACGAAAAGATAGGATGTGAAGATGCTGAATATGCTTTGGTAGCTTATGGTACAAGTGCCAGGATTTGTCAGAAAGCCATTCAACTGGCAAGAAAAGAAGGAATTAAGGTTGGTATTCTCAGACTTATAAGTTTATTTCCATTTCCTAAAAAACAGATCAGGGAAATGCTCGATAAAGTGAAAGGTATACTTTGTGTTGAGATGAGTGCAGGTCAGATGGTTGAGGACGTCAGGCTTACGGTTGATGGCAAAATCAAAGTAGAACATTTTGGACGTATGGGAGGAATAATTCACACTCCCGATGAAATAGTTGAAGCATTAAAAAAACAAATAATCGAAGCATAGAATATGTCAGAATTTATATCAAACCCCGAAATACTGCAGGCTGAAAATCTCGTTTATAAGCGTACTGAACTGATGACGGAAAAAGCTCTTAGCTATTGCCCGGGCTGTGGTCACGGGACAGCGCACAGACTGATCATGGAGGTTATTGAGGAAATGGGAATACAATCTGAAACTATAGGCATAGCACCTGTTGGATGTTCTGTACTTGCTTACGACTTTATGAACATAGATATGCAACAGGCAGCACATGGCCGTGCACCTGCTCTGGCAACGGCAATAAAACGCTTGCTACCTGAAAAATTTGTTTTTACGTATCAGGGTGACGGTGACCTGGCTGCTATCGGTACTGCCGAAACACTTCATGCTTGCAACAGGGGTGAGAATATTGCTATATTTTTTATCAATAACGGAATTTATGGGATGACTGGCGGACAGATGGCTCCGACTACTCTGCCGGGAATGAAAAGCAGCACCTCTCCTTTCGGAAGAGATATTCATACTATGGGAAACCCGCTTAAAATTACGGAGCTGGTTGCACAACTTCCAGGTACTATTTTTGTAACACGACAGTCTGTTCATACTCCTGGAGCCGTAAGAAAAGCAAAAAAGGCTATTCGCAAAGCGTTTGAAAACCAAAAACTTAATAAGGGATTGTCATTTGTGGAGATAGTTTCAAATTGCAATTCAGGATGGAAAATGACACCAAATCAGTCTAATGAATGGATGGTAGAAAATATGTTCCCGTTCTATCCGATTGGAGACATTAAGTTAAATGAAAAATGAAAAGTCAGCAGTTGGCAGTAATCAGCACTCAGACTGAAAACCGATAAACCGACAACTGACAACCGAAAAACAGACAACCGATAACAGACAACCGATAACTTATAAAAGAAAAAAAATGACAGAAGAAATAATAATTGCAGGTTTTGGAGGACAAGGAGTCTTATCTATGGGTAAAATACTGGCCTATTCAGGTGTAATGCAAAATATGGAAGTAAGCTGGATGCCTTCGTACGGACCGGAGATGAGAGGTGGAACAGCCAATGTCACAGTCATACTAAGTGATGACAGGATCAGTTCTCCCATTCTGAATGCGTATGATACTGCTATTATTTTAAATCAGCAGTCAATGGATAAATTTGAAAACACCGTAAAACCGGGAGGAATACTGATTTATGACCCAAATGGCATAGTACATCCTCCGGAAAGGAGGGATATCAATATTTATACCATCAATGCTGCTGAAACTGCCGGCAAACTTGGCTTGGCAAAGGTTTTCAATATGATAGTACTCGGTGGATTTCTCAAAATAAAGCCTATACTTAGTATGGAATACATTCACAAGGGACTTGAAAAATCGCTTCCTGCCAGACACCATAAACTTATACCTGACAACGAGAAAGCAATTGAAACAGGAAAAGGATTGGTTGTTCCTGAATTTGTCCTGAATTAATATACTTCTTAAGTTTATTAAATTAAGCTGATAATTATAATAAGTGAGCAGTTGAAGAAAGATTCAAAATATAAAAAAAAGAGCGATCACAGACCGCTCTTTTTTTTATATAACCAATTTGTTATTTAATACTTTCTTTTATTGAATATAATTTGTGAACATCAGGAGTGATCACGAATTCAATTCTTCTGTCATATGCATTTTTATCTTTACCATCCATCAGTTCACCGGTAGTTACCTGATCAGCTCTGCCTGCAGCAGACATTTGTTTTTCAGGAACTCCCTGTTTGATAAGATATCTCAAAGCATTAAGAGATCTGGCTGAACTGAGTCCCCAGTTGTCCTGGAATTTGTATCTTGTCTTTTTTACAGGTTCTGCGTCAGTATGTCCTTCAACAAGGATGTCCATCTTTTGATTTTTCTTGAAAATACCACCAAGAATATCAAGCACCTTATTTCCATCTTTGCTCAGTTTATCACTTCCTTTATTGAAAAGGATGCGGTTTGGAAGGGAAATATACATTTTGTCATACTTTTGGATGATCTTCAGATCCGGATTATCAAAACCTGCAAAAGCTTCTTTGATATCCTTTTCAAGCTTAGCCAAAGCCATAGCTTTTTCATCTGACAAATTCTTGTATTTCAGCATCTCTGATTTTGATGTGTTAGCATCATTTGTCAGGCTGGTGATCTTGCCGTTCAATTCAGTTTCTTTGGCACCATAGTTTTTCTTAAGATCCATCATCTGCTTTTCAAAACTCTGTCCTAAAGCATCTTTTTCTGCCAAAAGGTCTTTATACTTTTTTGAAGAAACACATGAAGATAAAAACATAGTACCTACCAATAAAAATACGAAGGTTTTTAAAATTGTTTTCATTATTAATAAGTTTTTAATTTACAAATCTTTTCACAGCGCGAAAATAAGTAAAAATAAACTAATTCAGTACTTAATAGAATAAATATTTTTATTTAAATCATTTTTAGATTACAAATGTTTAGCCAGATTGTAATGCATTTTCGATTCATTTTTCTACTTTCACATTTTATTTGAATGTTTAAAATATTATTATGAATCATAAAGTAATTATCGAGCCCTTCAGAATAAAAACAGTGGAAAAAATCAAAATGACCACCGAAGAAGAAAGAAAAGAATTAATAAAAAATGCGCATTATAATACTTTTTTGCTGACAGCAGAAGATGTTATAATTGATCTCCTCACCGATAGTGGCACTTCAGCCATGAGTGCCGACCAGTGGGCAGGTATACTGAAAGGCGACGAAAGCTATGCAGGAGCACGTAGCTGGTATAAAATGAAAAAAGCTGTCCAGGACGTTACAGGGTTTGAGTTTATAATTCCCACACACCAGGGGAGAGCTGCAGAACATCTTTTATACAATAAAATTGGAGGAAAGGGTAAGATTTTTATTTCAAATACACATTTTGATACCACAAGGGCTAATATCGAATATTCAGGGGCGAAAGCCATTGACATTCCTATTCCTGAAGGACTGATCCCGGAAATGTATCATCCTTTCAAAGGTAATATGGATACAGAAGCACTTAAAAGCACTATAGAAAAATATGGGAGTGAAAATATTGCTGCTGTAATAATCACCATAACCAACAACAGTGGGGGAGGCCAGCCTGTAAGTCTTCAGAATGTAAAGGATGTTTCCGATATTTGCAGGAAAAATAAAATACTCTATATAATTGACTCCTGCAGGATTGCAGAAAATGCATATTTTGTCAAACATCGTGAAGAGCAATGCAAAGACATGACATACAAGGAAATTGCATTGAAAATGTTTTCTCTGGCAGATGGAACTATCATGAGTGCTAAAAAGGATGCCCTCGTAAATATGGGTGGATTTCTGGCATTGAATGATGAAAGCATTTTTAATCAATTGCTCACAACACTTATCATAACTGAAGGATTTGCTACGTATGGAGGATTATCCGGAAGAGATATGGAGGCAATAGCTATTGGACTGGAAGAGGTATTCGAACATGATTACCTGCATTACAGGATCAGAAGCACAACTTATCTGGGAGAAAAACTTCAAAAAATGGGAATATCAGTGATTTCCCCTATTGGCGGGCACGCAGTTTATATTGATGCAAAAGCTTTTTATCCCAATATTCCGGTTCATCAGTTCCCCGGTCAGTCACTTGCAGTGGAATTATACAAAACAGGAGGGATCAGGGCAGTTGAGATTGGCTCTGTGATGTTTGGTTCCAGAGATGAACAAGGCAATTTTGTTCCTGCAAAGATGGAACTAGTCAGACTGGCTATTCCAAGAAGAGTATATACTCAAAGCCATATTGACTATGTGGTCGAAGTTTTTGAGGAGCTGATCAAACAAAAACATCTGGCAAAAGGATATAAGGTCACATGGGAACCGGAGTTCCTGAGACACTTTACTGCACATTTTGAACCTGTAGGTTAATCTAATACAGCAATTTATAAGTTAAAGAAAAATTCTTTGTTCTTAGTATAAAATTTGGGAAAGGTAATTATTACCAATAGTTTTTCATCTTTGACAAATAGTAGTATATGCTATTATTAAATTCGTAATTCGTGATTTTTAATTCGTAATTTATTATGCTGTACAACCCAAAAATAAAGAAGAAACTCGAATATTACCACGACAAATACAATAGCCGGGATTTCATTGAGGGAGATCCCATATCCATTCCTCACAGATTTTCCAAAAGGCAGGATATAGAAATTGCCGGATTTCTAACATCAGTTATAGCCTGGGGCAGAAGGTCTATGATAATAAATAATGCATCACGACTTATGGAACTGATGGATAATTCCCCCTATGATTTTATAGTTAAACATCAGGAGCATGACAGGAAAAAGTTTATGGATTTTAAACACCGGACTTTTCAGGTCACTGATACTTTATATTTCCTTGAATTGCTACAGTGGTATTACCAAACTAATGACACACTGGAATCGGCTTTTCTATCAGGTAAGAGCATAGATGGCTTTGATATGAAACTTTCACTTGAGGGATTCCACGATCTTTTCTTTTCACTGGAATCAGCTCCTCACAGGACTAAAAAACACATACCTACACCTGTCAGAAAATCCACATGCAAACGTTTAAATATGTTCCTCCGTTGGATGGTGAGGAGTGATGATAAAGGTGTCGATTTTGGATTGTGGAAAAATATCAGTCCTGCCGACCTAATGATCCCTATCGATGTACATGTTGAACGATATGCCCGGAAATTCGGTTTGCTGGAACGCAAACAAAGAGACTGGTCGGCAGTTGAAGAGCTCACTGCTAATCTCAGACTATATGATAAAGATGATCCTGTGAAATATGACTTTGCACTGTTTGGGATTGGGGTGATGGAGGGGGAAGATATTGATTTTTTATAACAGTGTTATTCCCAAAAGTTACATAATTCTTAAATTAGCATAAACTTGCTTTTTTTAAAAAAATAAAGTTTTGTGATGAGATTTTAATTATGCTATCAAATTTATTTTTTTGTATTGAAACTAAAAAACAATAAAGACACAAAACACAAGAAAATCAGTATACCATTTACCTGGTGCAATAAAGCAATGACAATGTTTATTTTTGTTAAAACTGTAAATATCCCTAATAGTACCTGCAACAATACAGTGTACAGTGTCAGCTTTAAAAGTAATCCGATCAGGGATTTATTAACTGTTTTTCTAAATCTGAAATAAAATATCGTTACAAATATCAAAACCACGATGGCAAACCACCTGTGTATAAAATGAACCATGCCCGGGTCACTTATCAAACTCACAAATCCGTATTCATTGAAAGCCTTTATTGACATGGAAGGAATCCATTCTCCACCCATTTTAGGATATTGAGTATAATAGTACCCTGCATTCAGTCCCGCAGTAAAAGCCCCGTACACCAATTGAAAGGATAAAATGATCAGGCTTGCAACTGTCCATTTAGCGAATCCTCTGTCTGGAGGAATATCCTTTTTTTCGAAAGTCAGGCTTAGTGCCAGCCACAGTACATATGATGCCAATAATGTTGCAGATACAAGATGTATAGCAAGCCTGTAATGACTCACATCATTCCGGCCAGAAAAACCACTTTTAACCATGTACCATCCAAGCCAGGCCTGAAATGAGGCAAGTAAAAAAATGACTATGGTTTTTAAAAGAAGTTTTTTTTGGTTTAAATATCCTTTTATCCAGAAAAACAGGAATGGGATCAGAAATATAAAACCTATAAGTCTTGCAATCAGACGGTGAAAGTATTCCCATAGGTATATTTTTTTGAAATCACTCAGGCTGAAATTCTTGTTTTCAATCTGAAATTCAGGTATGTTTTTGTAATCATTGAATTCCTTTTGCCATTCTGATTCATTCAGAGGTGGTATAATTCCTGTGATTGGATCCCACTTAACTATTGATAGCCCGGAGTCTGTCAGCCTCACAGCTCCTCCCACTAAAACCATCAGGACTATCAGGAATACTCCAAGGTAAAGCCATATTATTACAGGTTTAAGGTTTTTGCCTGTCATCACTTTTAATTTTCAGCTATCATTTCCTGCATATCCACTATAAGTTGTTTTATTTCTTCTGAATCGCTACCTGTATAATAACCCCTTAAATGGCCATCTCTGTCGACAAGTACCATCTTTTCTGAATGCATAAATCCTCCGGGTTCCAGTTTGTCTTTTGATATTCCTACGTAGAATCCTTTTATTCCCAATTCATTGATTTTTTTTTCTTCTCCTCTCAAAAAATGCCAGTTAACCGGATCTGCCTGGTATCTTCCGGCAAATTCCCTTAGTTTTTCAAACGTATCCCTGTCCGGATCAATTGAAAATGCAACAATATTAAAATCATTTTTAAATTTTTCAAGTGATTTCTGTATTCTGCCGGCAGATTGAGTCATTCTTGGACAGATAGAAGGGCAGGATGTAAAGAAAAAATAGGCTATATAAGGTTTTGACTTAAGTTCCCGAGAACCGAAATCCTTGCCGTTCTGATCTGAAAACTTAAATTCAGGCAGTGTATAATAAACAGTATCATTGTTTTTAAATCCATGAATTCCCAGATATGGAAGTTTATAATCATTGTTTTTACATGAAATTAATGTAATAGCAGAAATTAAAATAATAAGCATTATTAAATTCTTCATATATCTAAATCATAGTTTTGTATTACCTTTTTAAAAATTAAATACAGGATTAAACCTATTAAAGCTATCAGGAAAATAACCGAGAAAGTGTAAGCTATAATTTCATCATCTGTAATATTTCCCAGGCATACAGCACATGCAAATGTATATTGCAGATTAAGGATTAAAACGATAATGGCTATAAATCTGACTTTCATTTTCATCAGTATAAATACAGGAGAAAATATAAAACAGGCCAGAGAAGTACGACAAAATACCAGAACAAACCAAAAGACCTTATTAACGGTATTTTAAAATCAGCCTTATCTGATCGGTTCAAATAGAAATTCAGGCTTAAAATCATAATGATGGCAACAAAAACATGGACGCCATGCAATGCGATCAGGGTATAAAAATAAGAAGCATACAGTCCTGTGCTGTTTTGTATGCCAAAATTAACGAGATTTGTCCATTCAAAGCCCTGAATTATTAAAAAAATTACTCCTAGCAATATGGTAGCTGACAGCAATAGCCTGTTAAATCTTTCTTTTGATGCTTTCCTTACAAAACTGTACATGAACACACCGCTTAAGAGCAGTATAGACATATTTGTTAAAGATAGCCATAGCGGTAATCTCGGTTGTTCTGCAGGAGGCCAGTCCATTGCCTTTGACGCTGCAATGATATAGGCACTCACCAATCCTGCAAAAAACATCATCTCAGTTATGATGATAATGTAAAATGCAATAGTGATCCCGGGAATTTTGTTTTTTTCTTTATTCATTTTTTTTAATTATCCCTGATAGACGTCCCTTGGCACAGCAGTTACGTCAAAATATACACCGATTATGAGAGCAGCCAATGCAAACAATGCCATATAAATAATAACCTGCAGTGGAATTGGTTCCCATCTTAAATGCATGAAATTATTTAGGACCAGAAGAGCTTTCAATGTTGATACCACAAAAACAATTGCTACCATCAGAAGGAAATTATCCAGATATGACGCAACTAAACTCACTCCAAATAAGAGTAACAAAGCAAAATATACCTTTAGATAATTTGGATGTCCGTGATAGTCATTTTCTTTAGGGAGAACAACTTCATGAGCTAAGCCATCAGTATGTAATTCAGTATTCATTATTATTTTTTTTAATTTGCAATATACAATAAAGGAAATAAAAATATCCAGATAAGATCTACCATATGCCAGTACAGTCCTGCTATTTCTATTCTGTGAGTATTATTCCCCTTTCGTGCTCCGAGCATTACAATCAGCAAAACAACTGCTCCCACAATAACATGAAATGCATGCAAGCCCGTCATAAGAAAATAGAATCCCCAATAGGTGCTTTCAACGGCCTTTCCCTGTTCTACCAATGCCTTGCCGCTAAAAGTGTATCCGTGATGCAGTTTCTGAGAATACTCTGTGATCTTCACAACCAGGAATATCAAAGCACATAAAATTGTAAATGAAATATACAGGGTCATTTTCCTGGTATCTTTTCTGACTGCCGCTGCATGGGCTTTAACCACAAAATAACTGCTTGTCAATAACACAAATGTATTTGTAGCCCCTAATACAATATTGGTCTGAGCAGCCATTTCAGCCCATTCTTCATATCTGAACCTGTACAAAAGATATGCTACTATCAAGCCTCCGAATATCACAAACTCTCCCAGTATCAGAATCCACATTCCTAGTCTTCCCTGCGGGATATCCTTTAAATCAGGTTTAATGTGTGTAGTATTGCTCATAATGCTCATTTTGTATTTTGAGGAGTAAAATCAAGATCACTTTCGGGATTATTATAATCATATGGCCATCGGGATACAACCGGATATTGATGAAAATTTCCATGACCCGGAGGTGAATCTGCCTGCCATTCAAGAGTATTGCTTTCCCAAGGATTTTTTTCAGCTTTCCTGCCTTTATAAATTGACATGAAAAAATTGTAAAGAAAAGCGAATTGAGTAACTATTAATATAATTGCACTGATTGTTGCTATTTGCCTTGCCAGGATATGCTCTGGTTGCATCAAAAGATTTGACCAGCTGGTATAATCAAAAATCCTCCTGTGTTCTCCCTGCAATCCTAACCAGAACAGAGGTATAAAGGTTGTATTGAAGAAAATAAATGTTCCCCAGAAATGGATCAAGCCTAAAATCCTGTTCATGTGCCTGCCTGAAAACTTGGGGAACCAAAAATAAATTGCTGAAAATCCTCCTAAAAATACGGTCGGAAACAGTGTATAGTGGAAATGCGCAATAACAAAATATGTATCATGAGCATAAATATCGAAAACATTTGAACCAAGATGCAAGCCTGTAAACCCACCAAAAAATGTAAATGTTGCAAGCATCGATAATGCCCACATCATCGGTAATTTAAAGCGTATTTTTCCCCTCCACAGTGTAGCTAAAAATGAGAGGACCATGCCGGCAAAAGGTATAGAAATGATTATTGTAAGCAAACTGAAAATACTCGCTGCTCCGGGATCAATGCCAGAAATAAACTGGTGATGTGCCCAGACTACAAGTGATAAAACAGCTGAAATAAGCACCAGAACAATTACAAAACGGTAACCAAAAAATGGTTTTCTTGAAAATACAGGAAGTATTTCCCCTACAACTCCAAGTGCTGGCAATAAAAGTACATACACTTCAGGATGGCCAAAAAACCAGAATAAATGCTGCCAGAGTATAGGATCTCCACCTCTGTATGCATCAAAAAATCCTGTTCCAATAAGTATGTCCATCAGAAGCATAAAGGCTCCTGCTACCAATGGACCGACTGATAAAGTAAACAGCAGGTTAGCTATATTTATCATCCACACAGAAATGGGTAGTCTTAACAATGACAAGCCTTTAGCTCTTTTGTTAAGTGTAGTAACCAAAAAATTGATTCCTCCCATCAGCATTGAAATAAATTCCAGGGCAACAGCCAGGAGGAAAAATGTATTTCCGGTAAAGAAATTTGCCTTAAAAGTAGTATTGGGATTATTATACCCAAAATCTGATACAGAAAGTGGAGGGTACATTGTCCATCCCCCTCCGAATGCACCGGTTGGCATTAAAAATCCACAAAGCAGCACAATGCAGCTCAGCAGGAATGTCCAGTATGAAATTTTATTCAATAACGGAAATGCCATATCGTCAGTCCCGATCATAATGGGAATTAAATAATTGCCTAACACCGATAAAAGCATCGGCATGCCAACCCAAAAAATCATTATTGCTCCGTGATTTGTCACAAGTTGATTATATGATTTGGCAGTCAAAGAACCATATAAGGGTATGTCATCAGGACCGAAGGCCAGATTGTATCTGAATACATAAACAAAAAAACCCCCGAAAGCAGCCATAAACATAGCCGTAAGAAAATATTGAAAACCAATGTCTTTATGATCAAGCGAAAAAAGAAATTTGCTCCAAAATCCCATTTTTTTATGTTCTGTCATTTTATCTGTTTTATCTGATTAGTTTATTTTGTAATACCGTAGATCTTATTCATTGATAGCTGCCAATTTGCCTCATTTTCAACAAAAAGATCACCTCTCATAATTGAATGTCCTATACCGCAGATTTCAGTACAGCTAATATCAAATTTGCCTTCCTTGTTGAGCTTTACCCACCTGGTAATTGTTCTCCCGGGAAGCACATCCTGCTTGAACCTTGCCTGAGGCATAAATACGCTGTGTATCACATCCATAGCTTTCAGATCCATGTGTACTACCTTATCTTTTGGCAGATGCAGTTCATTTACGGCCATAACATCATCGGCAGTATATAGTTTGCCATCAGGTCCGGGATAAAAAATGGTCCACATCCATTGTTTCCCCACAATTGCTACTTTAAAATCCGCTTCAGGAAGTGTTTGTTCTACTCTGTGCCATATGGAATGTTCAGACATCAAAATGTAAAGGTCTCCGACAAGTAATAAAAACATACCAACATATACCCACATTCTCTTTTTGTGTGAATTGCCGGTCATAAACATTTCAGACTTTGTCCGGTTCCTTTTTCTGGTTAGTATCGGATATAAAAATAAAAACAGGGTAATTATGCTGGCTAATGCTACAACTCCTGTGATTATCCAGAACAGATTGTCAATTTCAAGTCCAATGTCACTTATATTTTCAGGAAATATTTTCATTTTTTATATTTTAAAATCATATTTTATAAAGAATTCCACATTGAAAGAATTAGTAATATTAACAAAAAAGGTAAATAAATGATTGAACTCAGCATTAAATTACGTGCCATAAATCTGTCAGGCCTTTTGTAAAACCTGAATGCTTTGTAAACAAAGAAAAATGTAATGAAAATCATCGGTAAAATCCAGTAAACATTTATCAGATTCAATGTGTACAACATAATTATAAATGGTATAAGCGCTAAAGAAGATAAAAATGTAAAAAATGCGTTTATTTCTGATTTTCCGGTCTTAGATGGCATCAATTCATATCCACCTTTTGAATAATCATCGAAATACAACCATGCGATTGACCAGAAATGAGGAAATTGCCAGACAAACTGGATCATGAATAATAGTATAGCCATTTTGTCCAGCTCGCCAGTATAAGCTACATAGCCAATTGCCGGAGGAAGAGCTCCGGGTATTGCACCAACTGCAACTGCCAAAGGACTAATTCTTTTCATAGGAGTATACAAGAAAGAATATATCAGCATTGATATCATTCCAAGAAACAAAGTAAGCCCATTATTGAAAATGCTGAACGAAATATATCCGGCTAAAGTCATAAGCATAGCATAAATTGCAACTTCGACCGTTGACATCCTTTTCGATGGTAAGGGGCGGTCTTTAGTACGGTCCATCAAAGCATCGTAATTGCGCTCAATGATCTGATTGATAGCATGTGCTGCACCTGTTGTAAAAAAACCACCAAAGCTAAGCCCAATCAATTCAGATACCTGTACATTTTGACCCTTGCTTGCGATAAAATAGCCGAGAATTGAGGTAAAAACCACAACAATATTGACCTTAAATTTTATTAGATTTCCGAAATCTTTCAGTATTTGCACAAAACAATTTTTATATTCCGGGCAAATGTAATTTTTAAGAAATACTATTAGTTATATTTAGACTAAAAATAAATAATATTGTCTTTTGCCGACAATTCTATTGATAGTAAGGAGAAATGAAAATATAAACCAGAACACCGGTTGCTGCAACATAGAGCCATAGTGAAAATGCATATTTTGCAAGTTTTTTGTGTCGCACGACATCATTTATTGAACCATAATAATATGCTCTGAGGACAAAAGGAATTGCCACAACCGAAATAAGTATATGAGTGCTTAATATAAAGTAATAAAGATATAAAATAAATCCGGTACCGGGATATCTTGTCTCAGTAGTAGTACCATGATATAAAATATACATAACAAGGAAAATAATTGAAAGCAATATCGATATCCTGATCAGTGTCTTGTGCAGGTAGACTTTTTTATTCCTGATTGCGATCAGAGCTGAGAGCAAAAGTATAAATACAATTCCATTGATAGGTGCATAAATGTGCGGCAAATAATAAAAGTCCCCTGGCAAATCAATTTGCAGTAAAAGTATTACAGTAAGTGGTATTATAACAGAAATAAGATTTATGACACGTATATTCATAATTTTTTTTAAGATAACTAATTTTAACTCGGTTTTGTTCAATAACTGCTTTTAAAATTAATCTTTTTAAGTCAAACTGTTGATATAAACATGTTAATTGCCAATAGTTACTCACCTCTTACTACCAATTTTGGGCTGCTAATTTCCAACAGTCTGCTAAATAAAATCCACATCATCAGCATAAGGATATCGCATCAGATAAGAAAGAGCATGATCGATACTGAATTTGTCAAATACCACTTTGTAAAGTATGTAGGTAATTGGAGTAGACAGGTTGTATTTTCTGCTGAGCAAAAATGCAATTTTCAATGTTCTTACACCTTCTACGACTTCATCAATTGATTTAAGGATTTCATCAATAGATTCACCCTGTCCCAGCCTTTTTCCAAATGTAAAATTCCGGCTCAGATCAGAAGTGGCTGTTGCTATAAGATCACCAATACCTGCTGTTCCAAGGAAAGCCCTTTTTTTAGCATTCAGTAGTTTGCCCAGAATTATCATTTCCCGTAAGCCTCTCGTGATCAGCATAGCCTGGATATTTTTCCCAAGCCCTTTGCCAGCTAATATACCTGTACCTATAGCAATTATATTCTTGAAAACCCCTGCGAATTCAGCACCATAAACATCTTTTGATCCAAAGACATAGAATTTATCACCGGAAAGCTTTTCCTGTCCTATCTTAATTACTTCATCAAACTGACTTGCTAAAACTGTTGCTGTGGGTTGGCCTGCCAAAATTTCCCTTGCCAGATTTGGCCCTGATAATGCACCTACTCTAACTATGGAACTCTCTTCAAGAATCACCTTACTCATAGTCTTGATCATTCTTTTGTCAAATTTGTCCAGGTCGGTTCATCAAGGTCTATTGATTCAAGATCTAATCCTTTGATACCATGAATGATTATTTTTGCGGGATTCAGCATGGGTCCCAGTTCTTTCATCAATGACCGGAGATTAGCCGAAGGAATTAGAATAAAAATAAGATCACAATTGTCTGCTATGTCATGAAGACTTGCAGTCCCTGTTACATTTGATTTAAAGGTGATACCTTTGAATAAGTGATCGCTGTTGAATTTATTGATTTTTTCCTGACTTCTGCTGTATAACAGGACATCAGTATTATTTGAAAGCAGGTTTGCAATTGCAACTCCAAAACTACCCATTCCTATTACTCCTACTTTCCTGTACATTTTTTTCCCTGCAAATTATACTGTTGTCCGTTGTATAGTTGACGCTTGTTAAACGGTTGCCATTTTATCAGTCTACATACTGCAAACTGCCAACTTTTCACTTTTAGATTTTCACTTTTAGTTTATCACTTACTTCTGATCACTTCCCCTTTTTCTTCTTTTCTGCAAGTTCCTGTTGCTGTTTCATTGCATCTTCAAGTCTTTGAGTGAATTTGCTTTTCTTTTTTGGTTTTTCTTTTTGCAGCTCAAGTTTAGCTCTTATTTTTTCTTCATCAATAAAAAATCTCTTTGTGATGGTTGTCTGTAATATTGTAAACAAATTACTGAAAAACATATAAACGTTCAATCCCGAAGCATAGCTGTTAAAAAATACTATGAAAAATACAGGCATGATATATTGCATGTATTTCATTGCCTGATTCTGGGAAGTGCCCATGTCCATATTTTTCATATTGTAATGAGCATAAATAACTGAAGAGATACCCCACAATAAAGCAAATAAACTCACGTGAGAGCCATACATTGGAATATTAAACGGAAGATAAGCAATAGATTCATATGAACTAAGGTCAGGCGCCCATAAAAATGGTACCTGTCTGAATTCAATTGCTGCAGGGAAAAACCTGAATAATGCAATCCAAATCGGCATCTGCAATAACATCGGGAGGCACCCACCAAAAGGACTAACACCATATTTTCGATACAGCTCCATTGTTTTAAGCTGTATTTGCTGAGCATCATCCTTGTGTTTTTCTTTTAATTTATCAATTTCAGGTTTCAGAGCCTGCATTTTTGAGCTCGATAAAAGCATCTTGTGATTTAATGGAGACAGCAATCCCTTGATAATAAAAATGAGTATGATGATCGCCAATCCCATTGACCCAACAATGTCAAACAAGAACAAAAACATTGGCCTGATCACCCATCGGTTTATAGCACCAAAAATATTCCAACCAAAGGAAACGACCATTTCAAGATCATTTTCAAAAGCTTTTAAAGCTTTAAATTCATTTGGGCCAACATAGAACTGCATTTTAAAATTCTCGGTTTCGGGGAATTCAAGCCTGGTTTTGCATATTTTTATATAATCAGTTACTTCATCTTCACCCGGCACTGCAACTTCGAATTTTGCGTTTTGAAATTGCTGATCGGTTTTCATCAGTGTGCTGTTGAAAAACTGATTTACATTCGAAACCCATTCTATTTGGCTAATAGCTTCCTTTTCTTCATCATTGCTTGAAAATGAAAGATGATCAACATCTTTTGCATCCTTATAATAAAGAGTGGTATATGTTTTTTCATACTGAAGAGCTTTTTCCAGGCCCTTTAAATATACTTCCCATTTAAGAGTAAGTTTGTCATCTTTTGAAAGATTCAGGCCACTTTGGTTGATCTGATAGTCTATTTTATAACCTTTGGGATCTAATTTGTAGGTCTGTGAAAAGACCACTCCTGTTTTGCTGTCTACCCTGAAGTTTATTTCATTATTGCTTTCTGATACTTCGAAAAAAAGTTCAGATGAATTAACATTATTATTCTGGGCACCTGAAACAGGAAGGATATATTCAAATTTATCAGCGGGGTAATTCAGAAGTTCAATTGGATTTACCAATTTTTTATGGTCTTTATCTTCCAGCCAGCTTTCATATTTTTTGAGCCTTACATTTTTTATTCTGCCCCCTTTGTTTGAAAATGTAACTTCAATGTCCTCGTTTTCAAGTTTGAATTCTTTCTCCTGTCCTTTTGAAAATGAGGCTAATGAACCAAATAACAATTGACTTTTGGCATCAGCCAAAGTATCATCGGCAGCTGCAGCTATTGTTTTTGCATCAGATAAGGTTTTTGCAGATTCTGTATCCCTGACAGGAGTTTTTTTTTGGACTAATGCCAGAGAATCCTGTACATTATTTCTTTCTATTTCTTCTTTTGAAGGTTTATTGATGAAGTTAATAGCCATCAGCAAACCAAATATCAATACAAATCCTATAAGTTGTTTTTTGTCCATATCTTCTCAGGTGATTGAAATAATCTGCAAAAATACTATTTGTTTTTTGATTGACAGTTAAAATCAGATTAATTTCTGCTTAACTCTTGTTTTTATCGATGAACTTAAATTATTAATGCCTTGGAAAAACATATTTAGTTTAATGAAAAAATTATAACTTTACCAAGTTTTTGAAAACACAGATATTTGTTACAAATAATTATAAATCATGAATAAAAATATACTCCCTTTACAGGGGAAAATTCCGGTTTTAGGAAAAAACTGTTTCGTGGCACATACTGCTATCATAATTGGGGAAGTGAATGTCGGAGACAACTGCAGTATCTGGTACGGTACAATATTAAGGGGTGATGTCGGGCCAATAGTTATCGGCAATGACTGCAACATTCAGGATGGAGCAATACTGCACAGCACCAATGATATTTCAAGTGTGCAGATAGGAAACAGTGTCAGTATTGGCCATGGAGCTATTATTCACGGATGCATCATTCATGATGAAGTACTTGTCGGTATGGGTGCAATCGTTATGGATAATGCAGTTCTTCAGTCAGGATGCCTAATTGCAGCAGGAGCCCTTGTCCCATCGAATATGGTTTGTGAGACAGGATATATTTATGGAGGTTCTCCGGCTAAAATCTTAAAGAAACTGGATGAAGCAAAAATGAGGGAATTTTTTAAACAAACTCCTGAAAATTATAAAAATTATGCAAAATGGTATCTTGATGAAGGGTATGGGGTTGAGTATTGAAAGTGAAGAGTGAAAAGTGAAAGTGAAAAGTGAAAAGTGAAAAATGAAAAATGAAAAACTTTAAGCGAATTTAACTCCCGTCTCCATCAGAAATGTTTTTTATTTTTGAATTTTATTATGGAGAAGGGCCGGGGATGAGGCGAAGGGAAAGTGAAAAATGAAAAGTGAAAAATGAGTAGTGAATAGTGAAAAATGAATAATGAAAAGTGAAAAGGAAAATTAAAAATGAAAAATTTACAATTTGAGATTTACAAATTTTAAAACTTGACTATATCGATAAAAATTCAATATATAACTTTTTGCTTCTTTGCTTGAAATAAAAAACAATTAACTTTTTTAATAATTTCTAAAAATGAAACCCAAATATTTACTGCCAGCATTAATTTCTGTGTTCTTGTTATTCTCATCATCTTTGCAAGCTCAGTATCAGAAAATTGTCAAAACCGGAATTGAAGTCCTCCGGTCAGATGGTTTCAGCATTCTGAAAGGCAAAAATATAGGCTTGATAACAAATCCTACAGGTGTTGACTCTCAGTTAAAATCCACAATTGATATTCTTTTTGAAGCAAAAGGGGTAAAATTAGTGGCATTATTTGGCCCGGAACACGGGGTTCGTGGTGATGTGTATGCAGGAGAAAAAATAGAGTCCGCAAAAGATCCTGTAACAGGATTGCCTGTTTACAGCCTTTATGGTGCTACACATAAACCAACCAGGGAAATGCTTGAAGGAATTGATGTTTTGGTTTATGACATACAGGATATTGGGTGCAGATCATATACATATATCAGCACAATGGGTAAAGCTATGGAAGCTGCAGCAGAAAACAATATCGAGTTCATTGTTCTTGATCGTCCCAATCCGCTTGGCGGAAAAAAAATTGAGGGACCGGTAGCTGAAGAAAAACTTTTCTCGATGGTTGGAGCATTCCCGGTTCCTTATGTTTATGGAATGACAGCCGGAGAACTGGCAGGTTTTTTAAACGGTGAGAATCTGTTAAAAGGCAAATGCAAACTGACTGTTGTACCAATGGAAGGATGGAAAAGATCGATGACGTACAGCGATACAGGGTTGAAATGGGTACAGACATCACCTCATGTGCCTTATTATGAAACTGCTTTTTTCTATGTTGCTTCGGGTATTTTGGGGGAACTGATACCTATAAACATCGGAATTGGTTATACATTGCCATTTCAGTTATTCGGAGCTGAATGGATAGATGCACAAAAAATGGCGGATGCCATGAATGCACTGAATTTAAAAGGATTGATTTTCAGGCCTTTGTATTATAAACCATATTATTCAAGGCAGGCAAATAAATTACTGGGTGGAGTACAGTTTTTTTTGACGGAACCCGAAAAAGTCAATCTGATGTCAATTCAGTTTCTGTTTCTCCAGGAACATCATAAATTATATCCGGATATCGATATTCTTAAACTTTCAGAAGGCAGGATAAGTATGTTTGATAAAGTTTGCGGAACATCTCAAATAAGGGAAAAGTTTTTTGAGAATTATAACTATGCTGATATCAAAAATATTATGAATAAGGATATTGACGATTTCAAACATAAAATCAGGAAGTACTTAATCTACTAATAAATGATATTTTATAGTCTGAAATAACTATAGTCAAATTTTACGATTTTCGATTTGCGAAGTATGATTAAGTCACCATTGCATGCCTATGGAAGTTTGAAAAATTGCAGGATGGTTTTTGATTTATTGTCAATACTTGATTATAACTGCCCGGTTTGATTATTAATATTTTGAAATGAATAATCAGGCAAATCTTAGTCTGTTACTTTAATCGCAAATCGTACCTCGTTACTTAGTAAATTGTACATTGTACATTGTATCTCTGACATCGTAAGTTTTATTAATTATTAATCAGTTACAATAAATATTGGATTGATATCCTGAATAAGAACCATTTCAAATTATTCCATTTTATCAAAAAACCGTGAGATTATTTATCCCAGCTTAAATATTTGTTTTACTTTTAAGCAAATTTTTTATTAATAAAATTTTCTTATGGATTTTAATTTAACTGAAGAACAAATGGCAGTAAGAGATGCTGCCAGGGATTTTGCACAACAGATACTTAAACCCGGAGTTATTGAACGGGACAGAAATTCACAATTCCCCGAAAGATGAGGTAAAACAAATGGCAGAAATGGGGTTTCTGGGAATGATGGTATCTCCTGAATATGGCGGAAATGGAATGGATACTATATCCTATGTTCTGGCAATGGAAGAAATTGCCAAAGTTGATGCTTCTGCTGCTGTAATTATGTCTGTTAATAATAGCCTGGTATGTTTCGGACTGGAAAAGTATGGAAATGAATATCAGAAACAAAAGTACCTTACCAAACTTGCTACAGGTGAGATAATAGGGGCTTTTTGCCTTTCTGAACCTGAAGCAGGAAGTGATGCAACCCACCAGAGAACAACAGCTGAAGACAAAGGCGATCATTATCTTCTTAATGGTACCAAGAACTGGATTACTAACGGGAACAGTTCCTCACTACATCTGGTAATAGCTCAGACAAATCCTGAATTGAAACACAAAGGAATTAATGTGTTGATTGTTGAGTCAGGATGGGAAGGAGTTGTTATTGGTAAAAAGGAAGATAAAATGGGCATCCGTGGTTCAGATACGACATCCATCATGTATAATAATGTAAAAGTACCAAAGGAGAATCGAATAGGAGATGATGGATTTGGATTCAATTTTGGAATGGTGGCAGGATTGGCATTGCAGCTCAGGCACTTGGAATTGCACAGGGAGCATATGAACTTGCTGTTCAGTATTCTCATGAAAGGGAAACTTTTGGCAAGCCGATAGCCCAGCATCAGGCAATAGCATTTAAACTGGCAGATATGGCAACTGATATTCAGGCTGCACGATTGTTGATTCACAGGGCTGCATGGCTGAAAGACCAAAAACAGGATTTTATTATGGCAAGTGCTATGGCAAAATATTTTGCTGCCGAGATGGCAATGAAACACACTGTTGAAGCAGTTCAGATACACGGAGGATATGGATATGTATCAGAATATCATGTCGAACGAATGATGAGGGATGCAAAAATAACTCAGATTTATGAAGGAACATCTGAAATACAGCAAATCGTGATGTCAAGAATGATAGAGAAAGGAATATTATATTGATCAATTATCTAAAATGAGAACAGAAACACCCAGACTATTCTCCCTTGATGTTTTCAGAGGGCTGACTATTGCATTGATGATCACTGTAAATATCCCCGGATCCTGGGAATTTATATATTCACCGCTTGAACATGCGGAATGGCATGGTTGTACTCCCACTGATCTGGTATTTCCTTTTTTCTTTTTATTGTCGGGGTATCGACTGCATTTTCATTTTTCAAATTCAATTATGTCCTGACTTCTGAATCAATATTTAAAATCGTTGAAAGGACTTTTCTTATTTTTACTGTTGGTTTTATGTTGAATAACTTTCCTTTTTTCAGCAAAGAACTTACAGGATTAAATTCATTGGAAAATGGTTTTCAGATCACACTCAGGATAGTTCTTGGATTAATACCGTTTCTTGGCTTCATCTGGATCATAAAAAAGGTTTTTTCTCTTTCTGAAGGCATTATACTCGGTCAAAAAGACACTTTACTGAAGGCATTATTGTTTTCTGGTCTTATACTTTCGTTTTTGTTTTTATTCTTTTTGCCTGCATTACTTTATAACTTTGAATTTTATAACAAGGATTATTCCGCGATAAGGATAATGGGTGTGCTGCAGAGAATTGCCCTGGCTTATGGTTTTGGTGCAATTATAATTTTGGCCTTTAGAAAAAAGTATATTCCTTTCATAACTGTCTTTATACTTTTGATATACTGGTTTATAATGTGGTATTTCGGGGGTAATGATCCTTATAGCCTGGAGGGCAATGTGGGAAGGAAAATAGATATATGGCTTTTGGGTGAAAATCATTTATGGATGGGTAAAGGTATTCCTTTCGATCCTGAAGGAATAGTATCAACACTTCCCTCAATTGGTACAGTACTGATTGGATTTCTCAGTGGCAGGTTCATTATCGAAAATAAAGGATCAAATCCAGGCTGGTTATTTAAATTTTTGCTGGCAGGAGCATATTTTATTATAATCGGGATGATTTGGGATTTTGCATTTCCTATCAATAAACCATTGTGGACAAGTTCCTATGTACTTTATACCGGAGGACTGGCAATCCTGGTATTATCCTTGCTTTATTGGTTGATAGATGTGCTTAATTCCAGGAAATTCTTTACTTTTTTCAAGGTTTTTGGAGTAAATCCATTATTTGCTTTTGCATTGCATGTTATCTGGGTAAAGATAATTAGCGGGATTATCAGATGGAAACTTTCTGAAGATGAAACTGCAAATGCTTACGGATGGTTGTACCACAATATTTTTCAAAAACTTGCTGGTGATCATAATGGATCTTTGCTATTTGCTGTTACTCATATCATCTTTTTTATTTAATTTTGTTAATATTGTTTAAAAAGAAAATATTTATAAAAATATAGCATTATAAATAAGATTGTTCAAATTATGAATAAATCAGGAAATAAATATAATTTTGCAGCTCATTAAAAAATATAAAAAATGAACTTAGTTTTATTATTTAATCTCGGTGGACAGGAAATTCTGTTAATAGCATTGGTTGTCCTGTTGTTATTTGGTGGACGAAAAATACCCGAATTGATGCGGGGACTTGGCAAAGGAATCAGAGAATTCAATGATGCTAAAAAATAATATACAGTCAGAGATCAAGAGCGAAATGAGAGAGTTGGAAAAACCTAAAATCGAAATTAAAGAACCTGAAAAGGTTAAAAGAGAAGAGATTTCTGAATAATTAATGTTTGTAACATATTTAGAAACAAATTTTATATAAACTCAAAAGAAATGAAAATCAAAATATTATTGGCAATACTTGTTATTTTCTTATCAGGTGAATATATGTCTGCACAAAAATTCGGATATCTTAATTCAACTGAATTATTGTCAGTTCATCCATATGTGAAAGGAGCAGATTCAATACTTGTGCTTTATCAGAATCAATTGATGTCTGAAGGTCAGAAACTGGTAGATAGTTTCCAGAAAAGCTATGAAGAATATGTCAAAGAAGCAAATTCCGGCAACCTTTCAAAAATTCAGATGCAGGAAAGAGAAAATCAGCTTGGACTTGAACAAAACAAAATAAGGGATTACGAGACTGAAATGCAAAAAAAAGTATTGCAAAAAAGAGAAGAGCTTTACAAACCGATACTTGATAACATTCAGAATGCAATCAACGCAATTGGAAAGGAAAATAATTATACATTTATTTTTGATTCAGGTACCGGCGGGCTGCTTTTTGCAAATACAGCAGACAATGTTTTGCAACTTGTAAGAACCAAACTTGGCATATGATTGGTTAAATTCAATTAAAACATATAGGAATGGTGGCTTAATGTCACCATTTTTTTTTAAAACCCTGAAGTCAGCAACAGGTCCAGTGATGTAAATTTCATCTCAAAATGATTGGCAAGGAACTGATTTGTAAGATTTCCCTTGTAAGTATATACTCCGTTCAGAAAACCCGGATTTTCGTAAAGAAATGATTCAAACGTATTTGACATTGCAGTTCTCAGTAACAGCGGAGTCAGAATATTTGAGAATGCCATAGATGCAGTCTTTGAAACTTTTGAAGGTATATTTGGAACGCAATAATGTATTACACCATGTTTTACAAAAATTGGGCTATCATGAGTAGTCAGTTCTGAAGTCTCAACACTGCCTCCCTGATCAATACTGCAATCGATAATTACAGAACCTTTTTTCATTTTCATTACCATATCTTCAGTGACCAGCATGGGGGCCCTGCCTGTATCGGAATGCACTGCGGTAATTAGCACATCGGCACTCAGAAGCTGATATTGCAGGTAAACAGGGTCCAGTACAGATGTGTGAAGATAAGATCCTATCCTGGATTTCAATTGCATGATCCTGTATATGTCGTCATCAAAAACCCTGACAGACGCCCCCAGGGCGAGTGCAGTCCTGGTTGCGTGTTCTCCCACCATACCTGCCCCTATGATTACCACTTTAACTGGGGGTACTCCAGATATGCTGCCAAGCAAAACTCTTTTCCCTTTGCTGTTGTCTGACAGGTATTCTGCAGCGGTAAGAACAGCTACAGTACCTGTGATCTCACTCATGATTTTCACTACAGGAAATGATTTGTCTTCCGACTGAAGGTATTCCATAGCAACTGAAATAACTCTTTTTTCAAGTAACCTTTGAAGATATTCCTTGCTTGTCAATGGCAATTGCAAAGGAGATATCAAAAGTTGTCCCTGACGAAAAAAATCGATTTCGTCAATTGTAGGTGGAGCGATTTTCAATATTATATCTGAATCAAAAACATCTTTTTTACTTGAACTTATGATTGCACCTGCTTCACTGTATTCATGATCATAATAGAATGATTTTTCTCCAGCCCCCGACTCAATTTTCACCTTGTGGCCATGCAGAACCAGATTGTGTACTGAATTAGGGACTAAAGCCACCCTGTTTTCCTGGGGCTGAACTTCTTTAGGAATTCCGATAACATAATTCTTTTTGCCTGATGTTATCGTCAATGGACTTTCTTTGACAAGCAAGTGTTCTTTTGAGAAAACATTTATGAAAATTCCTTCAGGTTTGTTCATGATCTTTCTATTTGTTTATTTCTGAATTTTATGATTTGCAAATATTGTAATAATGATATTGAATTGATATTTCTTAATTCAAAAAAATCTCTTTCTGTCAATTTCTAATATAAGACTGCCTTCTGAAGATCCAATAATCCCCAGACAGGGTTGGAGAAGACAAGCACCACTACTTTATTTCTCAGCAACAGTAATTTTCCTGACCTGATTTTCATCAATTTTAATACTAATTTCAATTAATGGAGTTGCGTAAATATCCTCAATTAATTCCGGCCATTCTATAAAACAGTAGCTGCCACTGTACAGGTAATCTTCAATGCCAAGATCAACAGCTTCTTCCTGTTTATTTAGCCTGTAAAGATCGAGATGGTAAATTTCTCCTTTATCCGAATTGTAAATGTTTACCAATGCAAAACTCGGACTGACAACCTGTTCCTTCGATCCAAGAAACTTGCTGAAAAACTGTATCAGGGTTGTTTTACCTGCTCCAAGATTACCTTTCATAAAAAAAACTCTGATATCCGGGGATGCGAACAAAATCTCTTCAGCTACTTTTTTCATTTCAGCAAGATCTGATGCAAAATATATTTTGTCGGATACCATAATCAAAATTGCTTATTTGTTTATCAGCAAATCAGCGAGGTAGTCCCCGTAACCACTCTTTGCATATTTATCGGCAAGAAACTGCATCTGATCTTCATTGATAAAACCATTCAGATAAGCTACTTCTTCTATGCACCCAACTTTCAGCCCCTGCCTCTGTTCGATTACCTCGATGAACTGACTGGCAGCCATCAATGAAGAAAATGAACCTGTATCGAGCCATGCGGTACCACGGTCCAGAACATTGACTTTCAATTTACGCATTTCGAGGTAATGCCTGTTTACATCGGTTATCTCATATTCCCCACGTGCACTGGGTTTAAGGTTTTTTGCAATATCTATAACCTGATTATCATAAAAATATAAACCCGGAACTGCGTAGTTTGACTTTGGCTGCTTAGGTTTTTCTTCAATTGACAAAGCATTGAACTGATTATCAAATTCAACTACTCCATAGTCCATAGGGTTATTGACCCTGTATGCAAACACTATCCCACCATCCGGATTTGAACTCTCAGCCAATTGTTTTGTCATTCCGGAGCCGTAAAAAATATTATCACCCAATACCAAAGCTACAGGATCATCACCTATAAAAGATTCTCCAAGCACAAAGGCCTGAGCAAGCCCATTCGGGACATGTTGTTCAATATAGCTGAAATTGCATCCAATCTCATGACCGTCACCCAGGAGTTTTCTGAAGTTTGGCAGATCCTGGGGAGTGGAAATTATCAGTATATCTTTGATCCCGGCCCACATAAGTGTGCTGATAGGGTAGTATATCATCGGTTTGTCATAGATCGGCATCAACTGCTTGCTGACAGCAATAGTAAGCGGATAAAGTCTTGTACCCATGCCCCCGGCCAGTACTATTCCTTTCATAGCTTAAGGTGTTATTATTTTAAAAAAGTAAAATTAATGATTTTTATTTGAAGTGAAATAGAAATAATATAAATTTTAAAAATGCTGCCATGCCCGCATATAATTAGAAACCTTTTACAATTTTTTGCAAAATGCTTTTAGTCGCTCCTTAAGAATCAATTTTTTGACAAGAAAGAGGATAAAAAATCTTTTATAAAGGAACTACCGGACAAAAAAAGTTTACAGGGAAATTAAAGCCAGACTTAAAAGATAATAACGTTTCTATTATATATTATTGAAAATCATATTTCATCTTGATCTGTGATTTTCAATAATTTTATTTGATTCAAAACCGAATTTTTATATTTTTGTATTGCTTTTTGATTTTATAAAATATTTATTATGCATAGACTATTGAAAATTCTAATATATGCTTTAACCCCCCTTTTTGTTTTAAATATTATTAATGGTCAAAATAAATTTTATTTAGAATTAGGTCTTGGAATAAATAGTTGTTCATTTTTATTAAATGATGTCAAATTAGCTGAAGATCAAACTTTTTCAATAGAGAGAAAAGTTGGACCTGATTTCAAACTTGGAATTAAATATAAGTTAACTAAATTAATAGAATTCAAATCTAATATAAATTTTAACTTAACTAAATTTGTTTATAAATTTGATGATTTAAGAACTGATAATGATTTTTTGGTTGATTCATCCGAATGGAAGGTCAGAATTGATAATTCGGCCAATGATATTGGAATTACAATAGGATTTGAGTTTATAATTCATAAAAAAATTTCTACCTCTTTTGTTGGTTCCTATCAAAAAGGATTTAATAAAATTCAAAAATACTCAAGAACAAATATTGTACATTCTCCCGACTATGTTGAAGAGAAAACTTTTAAAACTAATATTAAAGATATTTTCGCAATAGGTTTTGAAGCAAGTTATTATCTCAATCAAAAATTTTATTTGACATTGGGTTATGATTATTATATTAAAAAAGAATTCTTTTTCCCAGATTCAATAAATGGCAATAAATACCGTTATTATTTCCTAATTCAATACATTTTTAAATAGTTAATTGAAATTTATATCAATGGAGAGTTGAATGATGTCTACCTTGGTGATGGTTTTTGACGTAAACCAGACTTTCTGACGATAATGGAAAATTTATATATTGGCAATAACTTCACTGGCAAAATTGATGATATTATCATTCTTAACCATGAACTATCATCCTCAGAAGTAATGCAATTATACAATTTGTCTCCATGTTGTGAATAAAAATAGTATTTAACGACTTAAAAGATCTTTTTCATCAGCATTAAATAATATTTGAGAAGTTTTACTACAAATAAAATGGAATTTTTCCCAACAAAAAAAATATAGTGATGAATTTCATTTCATGGGGTATCGTTATCGGTACTTTGTATTATTTGAATATATTATATAACTCAAACTTATTTTTTAGTAAAATATGAAATTTTATTTTTTAGTTTGTATTATGATCCTCACAATTCACATATATTGCCAGGATTATAATGCTGCCGATGACACTTTGGATTATTCTGTACCTAATAAAATTGAAGAATTCAGCGATACAAATTTTTCTAAAAAGTTATATCTGAAATTGGGTGGTGGTTTTAGTTCAATTAATGAAAAAACCTGGTATCCGGTTAGTATTGAAAGTGAAATTGAATATAAATACAGTCCATTTTTTTCAAATTCAATATCTGTAGGAAGTGGGAAATGCAAAGATGGTACTATTTCTTTCTTTAAAGGGAACATTGATATCGGTGTATCGCCATTTAATATTCGGAGGCATTTATTAAAGTTTAGCGGAGGTATTTCATATATTAACTATTCTGAGTTTCAGTTGACATACCGGGTAGTTTATAAAGATACTTATATAAAAGACGTATATAAAATCTATAACGGTGATTCGTTTGGGATTAATTTTAATATTGAGTACATGTATGTAATTTCAAAAAGACTGATTGCAGGTATAAACATTTTTTCCCGGCGCTATCAAAATGGATATGGTAATACAGGCTTACTATTCAAATTTGGAGTCAAAATATAAAGCGGAACTTGTGCTAATCTATTTCATATTTGATTCATTGAGAAATAAAAAATCATAAAAGTAAAAGATTTATATTTGTATTCTATTCTAATAAACAGATAATTAATCTGTCAAACTATTTCAGGACAAGTCAACAAGTCACTAAACAGATTCAATTTCTCACTCAACAGATTCAATTTCTCACTCAACAGATTCAATTAAGTACTCAACAGATTCAATTAAGTACTCAAGAGATTCATTTTAGTACACAAGAGATTCAATTTAGTACTTAATAGATTCATTATCTCACTAGTATATCTGGATGTATTCAAAAAAATAAAATGGGAGGGGAGTGTTCAATAAACTGTGCTTTTTTATTGCATCGAAAATCACTTCAATGATAATAAATAAATAATTTCAAAATTCACTCAATCCTGTTTTCCAATCTTTCTAATTTCATCATTGATATGATATAAATTGACACTTTTTGTGCTAACTTCATGATTGGAGACAGGAAAATATTTGAAAATAACCATTCTGACATTTTGCAATTCTATTTATTTTTTTTAAAATTGTGCCTAAGGAAGTTTTCCCCGTCAAAATAGGTCAGCAGTTTTTATCTGCAAGGACAAGATAAGTGAACTACTGTATTTGGATTTATCCCAAAATCCATATATATTTTTTTTTCTGATTTTTTTTGTTAATAATAAATAATTATAAATGATTAGAAATGATTAGAAATTTTTTTATCCTTTTCCATATTGTTTGCTGTTTTACCCCTTATACTTATTGTCAAAATAAATTTAGTCTTGAAATTGGATGTGGTATTAACATTTTAAAATTCAAAACTGATAGAGATAATTTAGAACTTGATCAACTTCATTATTTGCAAAGTGGTGATGGTCTGATGGGGAGAATAATTGCAAAATATGAACTTTCAAAATTTTTTGATTTTAAGTCAGGATTAAATTATAATAATTGCAGTTATTCATATATTTTAAAGGACTTAGTAATGCCTGACGAACCTTTACTTTTTGATCACGGGACGATTACATCTGATTTTAAAGAACAATCAATAGGAGTTTTGATCGGATATGAACTTAAGTTTTTTAAATATTTATCTTTTTCAAATAATTATATTTACAATAGTTATTTTTACAATAATATAAAAAGCGAAATTATTTTTGACAATTATCAAACAAATACGCATAAAGATGAAAAAATTGAAAAAGGAGATTTTTTAAAAAAAGGTTTATCTACGTCCTTTGAAGTATCTTTGAAATATAAGAGATTTGGTATTACACCGGGCATTGAATATTTTTTTGATAAGGAACTTATGTATCCTACTGCCAATAAGGTGAGTAAATATAAATACTATTTCACAATTAATTATCTAATAAAATAGTTTACTATGAAAAATTTGGGATTTATATTGGTATTTATTTCTATTCCTTTTTTGTTGTTTTCCCAGCGGAATAAAGCAAATAAACCTTCTTACCCTTCTAAATTTATCAACTTTGATTTTGGTTTAGGTCAATCTGAATTGGTATTTTATAAATTCCAAGAAATTGGCTCTTCAAAATGGGAAAAAGGTTCTATTGCAACCTACAATATGCAATATGGCATTGCTTTGGATAAAAAATTTGCATTGCTAATCGGCATTGGTTTTAAAAAATTTAAAATGACACAAACAGATGGATTTGGTTTTTGGTCTTGTGAACCAGAGTATTATGGCGCAAAAAGTATTATCAATTCAACAAGATATGTCAATCTGAAATCCATTGTAATACCAATAAATCTGGAATATAATTATAAGATAAAGAATTTTTCAATTTTTTCTTCAGTCGGACTGGTAACTGAAGCTATATTAACAAAACATCAAAATATTGATTTCCTCTTAGATAATGGAATAATCGGAACACATTCATTTAATGATATTTCAATTGAGCACAATAGAAAATATAATCTTGGTTTAATAGTAGAATTAGGGTTGAAACAAAATATCTCTGATAGGTTTGTTTTAAAAATTGCACCATTCTATAATTACATTTTAGGTAATGATGAAATACTTGAAAAAATTCAAAATACGAAGATTAAAACTTTAGGGATTTCAACAGGTGCTGAATACATAATTCAATTTAAATACTTAAAGGAAAAAAGAAAAAGGACCCTTGCTTTTTTATAAAACATTTTTTCCCGGCACTATCAAAATGGACATGGTAATACAGGCTTACTATTCACATTTGGAGTCAAAATATTGAAGCACTCATCAGATTCGATTTCTCACTCAACAGATTCAATTTAGTATTCAACAGATTCAATTAAGTACTCAATAGATTCAATTTAGTACACAACAGATTCAATTTCTCACTCAAGAGATTCAATTTAGTACTTAATAGATTCATTTTAGCACTCAATAGATTCATTTTAGCACTCAATAGATTCAATTTCTCACACAACAGATTCAATTTAGCACACAACAGATTCATTATGGGAGTGTTCGTTAAACTGTGCTTTTTAATAGCATCGAAAATCACTTCAACGATAACGAATAAATAATTTCAAAATTCACAGAGTTCTGTTTTTCAATCTTTCCAATTTCATTATTGATATGATTTAAAATGACCCTTTTGTGCTAACTTCATAATTGTAGACAGTAAAATATTTGAAAATAAGCATTCTGACATTTTGTAATTCTATTTATTTTTTTTAAAATTGTGCCTAAGGAAGTTTTCCCCTGGGAAATAGGTCTGCAGTTTTTTTATACAAGGACAAGATAAGTGAACTACTGTATTTGGATTTATTCCAAAACGCACAAATATTTTTTTATTCTGATTTTTTATTTTTTTGTTAACAATAGATTATTGAAAATGATAAAAAAATTTATCCCGCTTTTTTTCATCCTGTTATCGTGTTATATTTCTTCAGCTCAGCTTGTCATCAATGAAATAATGTACAACCCGCCTGAATCTGGAGAGGATAAAACCGAATTCATTGAAATTATGAATATCACAAAGGCCAATATTTCACTATCCGGTTTTTCTTTTACGTCCGGTATTCAAATGAATTTCAGTGATACCATTATTAAGAGTGGAGCTTATTTAGTCATCACAAAAGACAAAGAAGCCTTCGCAGATCATTATGGATTCGAAGCGTTGGAATGGGATAATGGCAGTCTGAGTGATGTTGACGGAAAACTTATTCTGCGCAATCCACAGGGAAATATCGTTGATATAGTAATATATGGCAATTCCCATCCATGGCCCTCCAGGGCAAATGGATACGGCTATTCACTTGAACTCTGTGATCCGAAAAAGAACAATAATAAATATCAGTATTGGCAGGAAAGCAGAACATCAACGGGCAGGGTGATTGAAAACAAGATATTGTATGCAAGTCCGGGTATACAAAATGAGATCAGTTGCGACAATCCGGCTGATCATATTGTAGATTTGCAGTCTTTTTCATTTGTTCCCAAAACCCTGGTTATCAATGAGGGTGAGTCAGTCAGGTGGACCCAACAAAACGGGTAAAAATCACAATATCGTTGGTACTAAAGAGAAGTATGCCAGCAATCCCGAAAGCTTTTATTCCGGGACCACCAAGCACTGAAAATTGGGTGTTTACATACAGATTCAACATCCCGGGCTTTTACAGGTATGATAGTGAATTGTACGAGAATGTAGGAACGAAAGGAACTATTGAAGTCTTGCCAAAAATCAAAACCAATCTGGTAATAACCGAAATCATGTACGATGATCCTGGTTCAATGGACAGCCTTGAATTTGTAGAAATTGTAAATGTTGGTGAAAAACCGCTAAATCTGAATTATTTTGCATTCCAGTCAAAGGAAATCAATTATATGTTTCCTAATTATTTGCTAAATAACAATGAAACGCTGATACTCGCGAGATATCCCGATGCAATTAAAAAGTATTTCGGAATAGATGCCATTGCCTGGGGTGCCGGATCGCTTAAAAATTTAGACAATTTGACCTTAAAAAATTTTTTCGGACAAATCATCGATAAAGTAGATTATTGGTATAATTCTCCATGGCCAATTCAGGCAGCAGGTTACGGCAAATCTATTAATTTGTGCAGACCTGATTTAGATAATAACGTTGCCGCAAACTGGCAGGAGTCACCGATTAGTGCTGGTTTCAAAGTGGAAGGAAAGACAATTTATGCCAATCCTGGTAAGCCGAACTATTGCAAATATGATATCCAGGATATCAATAAAATCAATGCTGATGGCACCCTGGTTTATGATGACCTTGGGGTAAAAGTCTATGGCACAATTCATGGAGTAAATTTAAATAAGGGAGGTCTGGAATTTACAATTATCGATGATAAAAAAGATGGAATATCTGCTTACAGCTTATCTGACAATTTTGGATATGTTGTAAAAGAGGGAAACAAACTGACTGCAATCGGAAGGACAAATCAGGTCAATGGCCTTGCACGAATAGATTTGGATGAAATTATATATACACCTTTAACGGGGCAAATTGCAACACCTGCTGTAGTTGAGGAATTGAATGAAGGTACAGAATCTCAAATAGTAACTATAAAAAATGTTTCACTTGTTAATCCTGCCGATTGGGGAGAGGGCAGTTCAGGATTTAATGTGGAAGTAAGTAACGGGGTTAAAAATTTTATCATTAGAATTGATGATGACGTGGATTTGTTTAATCTAAAATTTCCGGAAGGAACTTTTAACATCACCGGCATTGGCAGTCAACACGATACTATTTCACCCCTTTTAGATGGTTATCAACTTTGCCCCAGATATGTGGCTGATATTGACCCATATATTTCGGGGAAATATAACAGATATCCTGTTGGTTTGATCACTACAACAAATTCTCAGGGAGTTGCGGATTCTCTTGGAATAAAATGTGAAATCGAAGGAATAGTTTATGGTATTAACTTCAATCCAAACGGTTTGAGCTTTACCCTTATAGATAGCTATAATGATGGGATCAATATTTATTTACAGAACAAGAATTTGGGTTATACAGTATTAGAGGGGGATGAAATCAGAGTCAAGGGAAAAGTAGATCAGTATAATGGTTTGATAAAAATGATACCTGATAAAATTGAAATTATTTCGCCAGACAACAATTTAAATTTGCCTACTACAACTACAGTACTCAATGAAAGTACTGAATCCCAGCTTATAGAAATCAGAAATGTCACATGGGTAAATCCTGCAGATTGGAAAGGTAATGGCACCAGTTTTAATATTAGCATGAAAAATAATATTGGCATCTTCACTGTAACGATAGATAGCAATACTGAGTTGGCTAAAAGTCCACTACCATCAGGAGGAATTTTCACTTTACGGGGATTTGGCTCACAATTCGATACACAAAAACCATATCTTGAATCTTACCGTATTGTACCCAGATACCTTAGTGATTTCCATCTTTTTTCGGGTATAGCCGGTACATATGAAAACGGGAATTCATCTGTCGAAATATATCCGAACCCGTCAAAGAAAGTAATTTCGATTTCATATCATGATCGTGCTTTTGATTACATCAGTATATTTGACATTTCAGGCAATTTATTGAAAAAAATAGCAGCTTCTGCTGAAAAGCAAACTCTTGATGTCTCTGATCTTGTACCGGGAGTTTATTATTTATTCTTCACGGGAAGTGATTTTACGGAATCTAAAAAAGTTGTAATTATTGAATAATTCAGTGAATTAATAAATAGGTGTTTAAAAACTAAATCTTATAATATGTTCAGGAAATTTCTTTTATTAGTTTTGATACTTTCCCTGAAAGTGGCAATATTTGGACAGATTTCTAAAGATGTATCAAGAATTTTTTCCAAATCAAGTTCCAGTAATATCAGGGCTGTCGAATTTGTCCGCGATCCGTTTTTTCTGGATTTAAATGCTGATTTCCTGAAGCAAACTTATGAAGAAGCACCTTATAGGATCAGTATGATCCTCCCTGTTTCTGAAGAAGAAAACATTACTTTGGAACTCGAAAGATTTCAGGTTATGAATGAAAATTTTATTCTTCGTACAGCAAGTGGAGATACTATTATTGATTATAAACCCGGAAATGTTTATAAAGGAAAAATAGCAGGTAAGAAAGGATTTGTAACATTGTGCATATTTAATAATGACATTAGCGGTATTGTCAGTATTGAAGGATCAGGAAATTTCAATATAGGGAAGCTGACCGATACTGAAAATCAATATATTGTATATAATGATTCAAATATTAAAACTCCAAGAACTTTTATTTGTAAAACATTAAATACTTTTGATCAAAACAGAAACGAAAATAATGCGGTTCAACCACGCATTGACAATTGTGTATCATTTTATCTGGAAGGTGATTATGAGCTTTTTCAGTCCAAAGGAGGAGTAAATGAAACCGTAAATTATATCATTATATTATTTGCAGAAATAGCTGAGCTATATGCCAATGAAAATATTACTATTGGAATATCTGAGATCATGGTGTGGGATATACCTGATAATTATACTAATAATGCAAGTGCTGATTTAGATATATTGAAGACAAATAATATAAGTTTTAACGGTGATCTGGCTAGTCTGCTGTCACATGGCGGAAGCGGTGAAGGGGGTTTAGCATGGCTTGATGTTTTATGTAATAGTAGTATCCCTTATTCATTTTGCGGAATAAATGGCAGTTTTAACAATGTGCCTGTCTATAGTTGGGATGTAATGGTTTGTGCTCATGAGTGGGGTCATAATTTTGGTTCTCCTCATACTCATGACTGTAGTTGGAATGGTAATAATACCCAGATTGATGATTGTGGTAATGTGGGAGCGAGTGCACCTTGCTATGACCCTGCTAATCCAAAAATACCGCAAAATGGAGGAACAATAATGAGTTATTGTCATTTGAATTCGGTTGGCATCAATCTTGCTCTTGGTTTTGGCCCGCAGCCGGGAAATTTAATCAGGAGCAGATATAATAATGCAGCGTGTTTGACAGCATGCGAGGGACTGGGAGCTCCCAAGGCTGAATTCGAAGCAAATTCACCAGAAATATGTGAAGATGAAACGGTAGTTTTACAGACCTTTCAACTTTAAGTCCTAAAACATGGCAATGGAGTTTTCCCGGAGGTGATCCGGCTACTTCGACTGAAAGAAACCCGGAAATCACCTATTATGGTGCAGGAGTTTTTGAAGTGACATTAAAATGTTCAAATATACTGGGTTCCGATTCTCTGTCCAAAAAATCCTATATCATTGTGAACGGCAAGGATAGTCCCTTTTTTACATATACTGTTGATGCAAATCATAAGGTAGAGTTTAATAATAAATCTAAATTTGCAAGCTCCTATTTCTGGGATTTTGGTGATGGTGCATATAGTTTTGATTCACTACCTGTTCATACTTATAATACTGAGGGAAGCTACACTGTAACGTTGTACACATATAATGATAACTGCCCGTCTGATGACATTTATTCAACAGAAATTGAAATAGCAAGTCCTACTGTTGCCAGTTTCACCTTTAATCAGACTGATTTTTGCAAACCTTCCTCTATTCAGTTTTTTGATGCTTCAAGCAACAATACAAAAAACAGGTTTTGGGAATTTCAGGGTGGTATTCCTGCAAGTTCATCTGATCTGAATCCTGTGGTAATTTATTATGAAACTGGTTCGTTTAATGTAAAACTTACTGCATCGAACTCCTTATATACAAATTCTTTAGAATTGAAAAATGTGGTTCAGATATCGACAACTCCGGTTGTGAATTTCGTCTATACTATAAATTCTAATAAAGTAAGTTTTACAAATAATACCCAGAACGGAAATAGTTATGAATGGGATTTTGGAGACGGTACTTTCAGCAATGAATCAAATCCTGTGCATATTTATGCCAACAAAGGAGTATATATTGTCAAATTAATTGCTACCAATGATTGTGGAAAAGAAATTTCAGAAAAAACATTGGTGGTAAATATGGTAAAAACCTCTGATCTTGTTTTACAAAAATTTAATTTCTTCCCAAATCCAAATAATGGTGAATTTAGTTTGGAACTCGAAATCCCTGAAGGCGGATATTATGATTTCAAAGTTTATAATTCAACAGGAATTCTTGTTTTAAGTGACAAAAAGGAAATGGCAACAGGATTTAATACTCTGGATTTCTTATTAAGGGATGTACCCGGTGGATTATATTTATTCAGGATATCAAAAGATGGAAAATCATATTCCACAATATTTTCGAAAAAATAATCAATAGGAAAAAACTATCAATTGATGAATTGTTAATATAACTTTAGATTTCATAACTTTATATCATTTTCATCTGAAAATAAATATTTACATTTTGTGAATTGTTTTTGTATTTTAATAGCTTAACTATTTAACCCTTAATTGAATTAATAAATACCAAAAGTCCATTATTAAGCTTTGATTGATTACAATATACAGTCTGCTGCCGACTGAAGACTGCCGACTCCCTACTGCCAACTGTTGACTGAAGACTACCATCTGAATACTACCTTCACTTCCTCTTAATAAACAAAAACTGACCCCCGAGTTCACTCAATACAAAAAAACACAGATCATCTCCATGCGATTTGTATAGAGTTTTGAATTCTTCGAGTTTATTGTCAGCTACGAGTTTTTTGGTGTAAAACTGCTCAAGTGTTGAAGCATTGACTGACCATATACTTTCATAGTTGTTGCGTTTTATTACAGGAATACCTATTTCTATTTCATCCTGGTGCATGACTAGGATCGGGTACCTGCTAATGTTTTCACTTGTAATCTGATCAGCAATCTTACCTGCAATTTCCAGATAAGGTGTAAGCTGCTCCTTGAGCAACAGCAATTTCTCAGTTGTGCCAATCTGTTCTTCATCCATATTCTATGATAACAGCGTTTTCACAATCCCTGATATTGTCTTACCATCGGCTTTCCCTTCAAATGCCTTAGATGCAGCTCCCATCACCCTGCCCATATCCTTAATTCCTGATGCACCCATTTCAGCTATCATAGTTTTGATCTTTGCTTCGAGTTCCTCTGCCGACATTTGCTGTGGCAGGTACTGCATTATCACATCCATTTCTTCTTTCTCAGTGGTGGCAAGATCAGCCCTGTTTTGCTTTACGTAGATGTCGTAGGAATCCTGACGTTGTTTGATCAGTTTCTGCAGCATTTTGATCTCTGCACTTTCGTCTATCACATTACCGGTACCATCTGTTTTAAGCAACAGGATTGCAGATTTTATGGCCCTGACTCCTCGCAGACGTGCCTGATCTTTAGCTTTCATAGCTTCCTTGATGTCGTTATTGATTTTATCTTCCAGGTTCATTTTTATATGTTTTTTGTTCAATAATATTTGTTAAATATACGAAATCTTCTACAGATAATTGTTCCGGACGCAGATTAAAAAACTCATTTTGCAAAAATTCACTGTCATTAACCATGCCTTTGATCGTATTCCTTATCATTTTTCTTCTCTGATTAAAAGTGATTTTGACTATACTTTTAAAAAGCTTTCCATTGCAGCCTATCTCAGGATTTTCTTTCCTTTCAAGCCTGATCACTGAAGAATCTACTTTTGGTGGTGGACTGAAAGAACCCGGTTTGACTTTGTATATTATCTTTCCATCATAATGAGCCTGCGTCAACACACTCAATATGCCATAATCCTTATTTCCAGGCTGAGCCACTATCCTTTCGGCTACTTCTTTCTGAAACATCCCGATCAAAACCGGAACCCTTTTATAGTTCTCAATCATTTTAAATATTATCTGCGATGAAATATTGTAAGGGAAATTGCCGAATAAAACGAACTGCTCTTCCGGAAAAATATCGTTAAAACTGAGTTTTAAAAAATCCTTGTATATGAGATGAATGTCAATTCCCGGGTAATGTGCATGCAAATATTCAATCATATCAATATCTGATTCCACTGAATTGAATCTTATCATTTTTTCAAAAAGATATTTTGTCAACACACCCTTGCCAGGCCCTATCTCCAGGACAGGATACATGCTGCTTAAGTCAATTGCTTCACTTGCAATGCTTTGTGCAAGACTTTCATTGATCAGAAAATGCTGTCCGTATGATTTTTTTGCTCTTATATTCATTTTTACTGAACCGGGAATTTATTAATGTGCTAATTAGCTAATTTGAAAATGAGCTAATGCGATAATTCTAAACCCTCTAAACTGTCTGAACTTCCCGACTAATCGGGATTATCGGCTTAAAGGATTACAGGATTTCTATAAGTAGAATTTCATAAAACCCTTAAATTTTCATAAACCTCATTTTACTTCTAAACCTTCTAAACTTTCTAAACTTTCTAAACTCTCCCAACCTCATCAACTACTTACTCAATTTGCTAATTCCCCTATTTGCTAATTCCCTAATTTGCTAATTTTCAAATTTTTTAATTCTCTAATTATCCTATGTAAATGATTTAATTTCCAGTATTTCTAAAACAATATCATAATTATTTATAAATTTGTAAAATTAATTAATTTTGGTATAAAAGTAGAGGTATTCAGGAAAAGTTGTTTATTTAATAAAGATCATCATGTAATGGCATCATTTGATTATTTGATAATATTTTTTCGAAATACTGTTTGCCTTCCTCGAATTTTAAAAGTAAGTAAATGAAGATAAGATTAGGAATAACAATTGGTGATGTAAATGGTATAGGGCCTGAAATACTTATAAAAGCTGTATCTGATCCCAGGATTACTGATATTTGCACACCTGTGATTTACGCTTCCGCAAAAGTTATATCATACCATCGAAATATAGCAAAAGTTGATAATTTTCTGTATAATACTGCATCCTCCGGTGACAGGATAGTGGAGGGCAAGATCAATCTTATAAATTGCTGGACAGAAAATGTATCGATAAATATCGGGACTGCAACCATGGAAGGGGGAAAATATGCAAAAATAAGTCTCGATAGTGCTCTTTTTGATTTGAAAGAAGGAAAAATTGATGCCCTGGTTACCGCTCCTATCAACAAAAAGGCAATGTCATTAATTGATTTTGGGTATAAAGGTCATACAGATTATATATCATCATTTACAAATAGTCCCGGGTCACTCATGATAATGATAAATGAAGACCTTAAAGTTGCGCTTCAGACACACCATATTCCACTTAGTGAAGTATCGAAAAGTATAACTAAAGAAAAAATCCTTGAGTCTATTGAATCGCTGAATCAGATTCTTATCAGAGACTTTGATAAGGAAAGGCCCCTGATTGCAATTCTTGGCTTAAATCCACATGCCGGTGATGAAGGTGTGATTGGTAATGAGGAAGTTGAAATCATTTTACCGGCCATAGAAGAAGCAAAGAAAAAAGGTATTTTTGTCAATGGCCCTTTCCCGTCTGATAGTTTCTGGGGTACCCTTGAATTCAAAAAATATGACGTTGTACTGGCAATGTATCACGATCAGGCATTGATTCCTTTCAAATTGCTTGCATTTGTCGATGGTGTTAATTTTACAGGTGGATTGCCTTTTGTCAGAACTTCTCCGGATCACGGAACCGGTTATGATATTGTAGGAAAGAATATTGCCAGTCATGAGTCATTTTTGAATGCAATTTTCACTGCTGTCAATATCACCAGAAATAGAATGGAATATGATGAATCAAGGAAAAACGCTCTGATAAAAAGAGCAAAGCCATCAGAAGAAATTGATGAGTAATCAACAGGTTCTTTATCATACTCAGCGTCGAAATCAATAAGGTTCTAACTATATTGACATCTCATAAGATTGGTTGTAAATACGCTTTCTCTGACAACTTTGCATACAGTTTCCCAGTACTGCAATACAAAAATAATCTGTTTTGTATTTATAAACAAGAGTTTTACTGTTTTTTTTCAATATATTAAAAATTCTATATATCTACATTATTGATATACATCAATAAATAAAAATAAAAATTTATCATTTCTCAGTAATATCTAATATTCGGTAAATAAACTCTGATTTTAAGATCAGAACAAACCCTCAACAGACAGGTATCTTTCTCCGGTATCATAATTGAAAGTCAATATCCTGCTTCCTTCTTTTATTTCAGGCAGTTTTTTTGCAACTGCTGCCAGGGATGCACCGGTTGATATACCAACAAATATTCCTTCTTCTTTCACCATCCTTCTTGTGTAATCATATGCTTCATCTTTTTCTACTGTTATTATTCCGTCAAGTATTCCGGTATTCAGGATCGGGGGGATAAATCCCGCTCCAATACCCTGTATAGGATGAGGACCCGGAGAACCACCACTTATCACAGGTGATAATGAAGGTTCGACTGCAAAAACTTTGGTTTTTGGGTATATGTCCTTTAAAACTTCAGCTACACCTGAAATATGTCCGCCTGTGCCAACTCCTGTTATGATATAATCCAGGCCTTTTGGAAAATCTTTCAGTATCTCGATAGCAGTTGTTTTTCTGTGGACCCCGATATTTGCCTCGTTTTCAAATTGCATAGGCATCCATGATCCGGCTGTTTCAGCAGCGATTTCCTTTGCTTTTTCAATTGCCCCCTTCATGCCTTTTTCCCGTGGGGTAAGTACAAATGTGGCACCATAACACTCCATGAGTTTTCTTCTTTCCACTGACATTGACTCCGGCATCACAAGTATAATTTTGTATCCTTTCACTGCCGCTACAAGTGCTAAACCTATCCCTGTATTACCCGATGTAGGTTCGATGATGACCGAATTTTTATTCAGGATACCTTTCCTTTCAGCATCTTCTATCATTGCCAGTGCAATTCTGTCCTTAATGCTGTTTCCCGGATTTGCTCTTTCCAGTTTGATCCATACCTCATGGTTGTCTCCGAATAATCTGTTTATTCTTACATGAGGAGTATTACCTATAGTCTCGAGTATTGATTCATATTTCATAATTATCTAATTTATATTTTTTATTCAACTTTTTTTATTCAATGCACTTTCACCATATCACCTTATCACCATATTACCTTGCTACCATTTTACCTTGTCACCATTAAACGATCCGTACTCCTGTTATCATTATTTTTTATTTTAACTTCACTTTTTTGAAAAACTTTTGAATTTGGAGCTACACTTTCAGTCAGCCAAACGTTACCTCCTATTATGCTGTCTTTTCCAATGACAGTACTCCCACCGAGAATAGTTGCATTTCCATAAATAATAACATTATCTTCAATTGTAGGATGTCTTTTATCACTTGCCTGTTTTTTATACACACTGAGGGCACCAAGTGTTACACCCTGATATATCTTAACTCTGTCACCTATCACTGTAGTCTCCCCGATCACTATCCCTGTACCGTGATCGATCGCAAAAGATTGTCCTATCCTGGCTCCCGGATGAATGTCTATACCTGTTTTGCTGTGAATCAGTTCAGAAAATATCCTTGCCAGAAGTGTTTCTTTTTCGTTGTAGAAAAAATGTGAAACCCGGTGTATTGCAATGGCATAGAAACCCGGATAAGCAAGTATGACTTCTTCCAGTGATTCTGCTGCCGGATCTGTTTCGAGGATGGCAGTTGCATCAAGTAAACTGCTCTCATAAATTTGAGATAATTCCTTTTCAAAATGGCTCCACAAAAAATTGTTATCTGAATTGCAGTGCTTTTCAGAAAAAATAAGTTTGCTGAAAATGACTTCAAGTTGTTTGAATTCCGATTCCAGTTCAGCCTTATTGTTGATTTTGTTCGACAGGTTTCCGAAAAGCGCATAGAAAAGCTTGTTTATAAACTCCTCTGCTATATATCTGTCAGGAATGTGCGGATCAGAATTTGAATTCCTCTCATAAATTTTAGCGATCAGTTCGTCCATAAAAGTCTTGTGTTTATTCAAAAAAAAACCCTCAATACTAGTTGAGGGTTTAAATTTATTTTAATTTCAGAATAATAAATCACCCTCGTCTTTCTTTACAACAAGAAAGCACACAGATTAAACAGTATGCTGAAAAATTATTCATTTTTGTGTAATTTAATGTTATTGTAATATAACACTTTAATTTTGAGTTTGTTTGTGAGATAAGAATTTGTGTGAGGAAAAATATAATAATTTGTTGAGCAATAAAGCAGAGAGTAACTACTCAGCATGTATGAAATTTTGTTTATGCTTTCCATTTGATTTACGTTAAATAAATGATTACTTGTAAAGTATATGAGGTTTATAAGGTTTATGAAGTTTTACATTTTGCGGTTTTACATTTTATATTTTGCAGTTTAAATGGTTTATAAGGTTTATAAGTTGAGTTATAAATACCCGGGTAGTCACTCAGATTTATATATCACGCAGAGACGCAAAGGCGCAAAGACTCAAAAGTACATAGTACTTTAGTAGTTACAACAGAGAAAACCTGATATTATAAAAAAAGCTATATCAGAAATGATTTGCCTCCTGGATTGTCGAGTTAATGCCTGTGGCTTCTTAAATTTGTTACTGCGATATATTAAAATATGAATCCCTCAGAATGTGGTCAGATTTATAATTCAAAATATTATGAAAAAGATAAAAAACAAACAGCCCGATGCGAAGTTGACAGTGCATATTTAGCTCAGGAGATTTCGGTTTGCATACGGATATGTATTAATTTTTTTAATAAAAGTTAATTTTACAGGATAAATTTATATATCTTTGTACTATTAAATTTTTTCAGATATGCCCGAAATAAGCAGGTTCTTAGGTATTATTATTAGGATGTTTTATAATGAACACGATCCTCCGCATTTTCATGCTTATTACAATTAACATCAGGCAGAGATTGATATTAATACTTTGGAAATCATTGCTGGTTCTCTGCCAAAAAAAGTAAGAAATATTGTGATTGAATGGGCAATCGATCATCGTCATGAACTAAATGCTGATTGGGAGCTGATGCGAGATGATAAAAAACCAAAACCAATAGAACCATTAGTATAATAATAAAAAATGAAAATTTATAGTATAGTAGAAGCAATTCCTTTGGAAGATTTTATGCTTATAATAAAATTTAATGACGGTACTCAAAAAAAGTTGGATATTAAACCATTCATAAAACAAGGGGTGTCAGCTGCTTTGTCTGATATAGAATATTTTAAAAATGTTCAGGTAAAAGATGGCTTTATAACATGGGATAATGAATTTGACTTTTGTCCAAATTTTCTTTATCATTATACTCCCCCGTTCGGCCTATGTCGATCATAAAAACCAAACATATAGTACACTGAATAAAGAATAATAGATATATTTGAACCTGAATTTTGGAAAAGTGATAGATGAGTACCGGCTATCAGGTTTATGATCAAACAAAGACGTATTATTTTACATTTCAGATAGTTGAATGGGTAGATGTATTTACAAGGAAAGAATATAGAGAAATCATTATTGATAGTTTGGATTATTGCAGAAAAGATAAAAGAATTGGATATATAGTAGCCAAAGGAATTATAGTGGGTTAGAATCAATATTGGAGATAGATTTAGTTGATGTGTAATAATTTGATATGCAGATAATTATAGAAGGACGTAGGCAGAGCCTACCGTTTACACACAAATATTATGAAAATATATAATATAATATTAACTTTGTGGGCAAAAGGTAAAATATGGAAACTACAACAAAGCAGATCAATTTGGATAAGAGGCTTAAAAAAAGGGGCTGTCTATAGTTAAAGGCATAGAAGAGAATTTTATAAGTTCGGTTCATTCAACATTTAAAAAGAGGAAAGATTGTGTGGCAGCATATCGTTATTTAAAGAACGGAAAAGTAACAGAGACATACTTAATGGAGAATCTCACTATGTGCTGTAAACATAGGATAAAAGGCAAGAAAGTATTAGTATTGTGTGATACGACAGACTATAATTTGAATAGTCATAGAAATCGAATAAAGGATATGCGAGGTTTAGGATGGTCTGGAGATAATACTACAACAGGATTTATGCATCAAGGACTATTAGTTCATGATAGAGAAGAAAAAGCAAAGTGTTATGGATGGGCAGGTTCTTACTTTTACTATAGAGACAGTCCTGAAAAGCATGTAAGATCATATAGATCAAATACATCAATTGAAGGTAAGGAGTCATTTAAATGGTTAGGGCCATCATTGCAAAGTAGAGATAGAGTATTAGAACAAGCAGAGCATTCTTTGTTTGTAATGGATAGGGAGGCAGATATATATGAGGTGATGTCATTATTACCAAAAGCAAACACATCAGATGTGTTAATTCGCATACAACAAAACAGAAGATTAAAAACCCTTGATGGTAAATCAGTTAAGCTTTACGAAGACATAGAGGAACAACCAACAATAGGAATAGTAAAAATAAAAATAGCAGGCGAAGACAAAAAGAAGAAAAAAAGGATAGCGAAATTAGAAGTTAAAATTTCATCATATTATATTAGCCGTTCTAATTTTATAATAGATAAATCAAAATATCCAAAGGAATTGATAATGCAGGTAATCCAAGTTAAAGAACATGCGGAAACTGTACCTTTGGGAGAAGAGCCGATAATATGGCGTCTATGGACAAGCGAGCATATAGAATATTTTGATGAAGCAATAGAATTATTAGAATGTTACACTACAAGATGGTATATAGAGGAAGCATTTCGCTTGCTTAAAACAGAAGGATTTGATTTAGAATCAACTGAGTTAGAAAGTGGAACCGGTATACGTAAATTATTATTAATAGCAATGGAAGCATCAGTAAAAATAATGCAACTTAAATCTGCAAGAGCAGTCAATAGTAAAGAGAAGATAATTGATTATTTCACAGAAGATGAAATAGAACTTTTAGAACAAATAAATGATTATCTTCAAGGAGATACGGAAAGATTAAAAAATCCTAATAGTAAGAATAGTCTGTCATTTGCCTCATGGATAATAGCGAGATTAGGAGGCTGGACAGGTTATGAAAGTCAAAGACCGCCAGGAACAATAACATTTAAAAAAGGATTGGAAAGATTTGAACTGGCTTATCTAGGCTTTGTCGTTGGTAAAGATATGTGTAAACGGTAGGGCAGAGCCTACGCCTAACGGGGTTAAAGAAAATAAAGATCTATATGATTCAATTAAAAGTAAATATTAGTTTTTTTATAATATTTATCATGATGTTATCAATTGGTTTTAGTTCATGTAAACTACAAACTGCCAATAAATCAAATTTAGAAGATAAATTTAAAGTTATCTATTATAATTACCTTAATCGTGATTTTATTGTTAAAATTCCTATCTTCAAACCTGAAATTGAATCTAACTTCATTGAAGAATACCAAAGTTTTGGTTATGATAGATGTAAGATAAATAATATAATTATTGAACCTAGGAAAGTTGATCTTTTACTTTATGAAAATGGATGTATTTATCCGGAAATGAATAATTTTCCTATTTTCTCACGAAATAGCAAGAAATCAAAGATAATAATGTACGATTACATTACTAATAATTTTGAAATCAAGACAATAGTAGCTTATACTGAATTATATAAAGATAGGTGTAATAATTTCGAATCTGATTTGAATAGAAACTTTAGTATTGTTAGTGTTAATATGATCATAAAAGTAAGTGAGTACCTATTCTATGTAAAGGGTATTTTTGATTTAAGAAATAACAATAAAAAGGAAATTTTTGAATATGTTGAGAACTTAAAAAAAATAGAAATAATTGAAGTTACAAATTAAAGTTGAATTTATAAATTTACTTATACTAATCTGTGTTATTACTTTTTGTTTTACATGGTTAGTACACTATTTCCATTTGGATTTATTTTCAAATAACAAGAATTATATTTATAAAATTAATGATGAGCTATATGAGATTAAAATACCAAAGAAACTATTTAAAAATGAAATAATTAATACAAAAAATTTTATAAATGTTGAGGAAATAATTGTCTGTAAAGATTCAAGTAATTACATGAAAATTGAAATTTTTAAAAGTGATAGGATTATTGCAAATAGTGATTTTTTAGACTCAGAATATTTTAAATATTTAAATTATAATAATAATAATTGGAATTCAATTGGAATTATGAAAATGTACTATCATTATTATGCCACTCATGGATTGTACTTTGCTTGCGGGCTAAATCATACATATAAAAAACAATATGGTAAAAAGCCAGATGAGAATATTCTATTAGAAGCATTTACAGCTATAAAAGCTATAAGATTTGACTCAATAGAATTTAGGTTTCAATATATAAAAAATGAAAATTTAATTAGTATCTGTGAAACACAAAAAAGAATAGAATTGGTTAGGACAATAAATGTTAAGAAGATAAAATAGTAAAATGAATTAATCAAATTTATGAATAGATGTAGTAATATATTGATTTTATTTTTTACAACTATAATTTTTATTAATTGTGAAAATGATCTCAAGGTTAATAATAGTATTATTAGTAATTTTTACTTATTAAAAATTGATAATGAATCAGAAAGTACTTACCCAATCGTTGACAAGATTCCAATTAAAATATGGCCAAAAATTTTATTCAAAGTAGAATATGATAGTTTAATTCCAATAGACACCTTGAATTCCGAACCTGGCTTTTATTTAAGAGATTTTGTTCTGTTCCCAGACCAGAATTTAGTCTATTTTGTCGAAGAAGAATATAAGAATTTTGAACAGACCAGGAAATTTAATATTTCATTTTTTGATTACGACTTGGATAGTCTCATTATACGAAGGATTAACTCAACCGACTCATCTTTTTTTAAAAACTTTTCTTATGATCCATTCAGTTTTGTCAGGAATAATGATATCTATGTCTGCAATCAGTGGGAGTTTGATCTTCAACAGGACAGAATTCGAAGATATGCTTTCGATCGGAACTTTAATCTATCAGAGGTAAACTACAATGATGCTCACAATATTTATGCATTCGGTGCTTCAGGTTATCAAGAGCAATTGTTTTTCTCTTATAAATATCCTTTTAATGGTTTCACAAAACTTAAAATAAAATGGGAACGTGATTATACAAAAATGCCTGATTCGAAATTTCAGTTGCCAAAGCATTTAATAGACTATTCAAATCCAAACTTGTTTGTTGAAGCAAATAGTAAAAAATATATGATAGGAATTTTAGGAAGAGGTGCACACAATTATGTATATGGGTCTGAGAAATTATTGATTTATAAGAAGAAAACAAATTCATGGGATACATTAGCGATAAAAGGGGAAAATACATTAGGCCGCTTGTGGAATGACTGGATATATGGTACGAATATGGGAAGAACAATAACATCATCAGATGATGAAAGAATTATCCCCTTGCTAAAAAAAACATATTACAATGGAGTAATGGATGATACATGGTTAAGAGATAACTCTTTGTTTTTATATCATATCCCTTCTAAAAAATTTATAGAATGGAAACCAAAAAATGGTGACTCCGAGATCATCCAGATCATCGATGGCATAATATATTATCGGGTTTTCGATGAATTGCGCAAGGTGAAACTGGATGAAAAGATACTCAATCTCGACTGGTCAACAGATGAACTGATAGTAAAAAACACGGATATCATCCCGTATGTACATCATATATTTTTCAGCAATACTACCCAGACCAAATGCAGGGAAATTTGGGTGAATAAGCCGGAAAAGAAGTGAATTTTTTTAAAATTATCAGAAAAATAGTAAGTTTGCATTCAACAAAATTTATTTACACTTTTATAAAATCATGGATCATGAGAAAAAGATTACAAAAAAATTAGCACAAACAATATTGTTACTTATTGTTTCTTGGAATTTCATTATTGCCCAGGGAGTGCATATTGTATCAGACCTTACACCGGGCATGGAAAGTACATTTCAGGATGAAGAAACCGCAGAAGATGAAGGTGTAGTTAAGATAATAGGAAATAAAGTATTTACAGCAAATTCTTACAGTCCTCCCAATAAACTCTGGCTCACCGATGCCAACACTTTATCAACAACTAAACTTTTTGAAACGACCTGGCTTTATTATGACTCATTTAATGAACTGGATGGTGATCTTTATTTTTTTGCTTATGATGACATCAAACACCAATTGATGGTCGTCCATCCTGATAATAGTATCGAGAAGTTATATGAATCAAATGATGAACTTGGTGAATTAACTGTCTTCAAAGGAAGTCTGTATTTTTCAGAAGATAATAAATTGATAAAATATAACAAAACTTCAGGAATTAGCCTTGTATATGAGTTTTATTGGTTTGCAGGAATTATGGATTTCACTGCTACTGCCGACAAATTATTTATTATAGGTGATACTAAAGACGGAAGAGCACTATTCACTTCTGATGGTACTACCGCAGGTACTATCGAGTATTACTTACTAAGTACCGGTAGTGAATTCAACAGATACATATATATGACTCCTATAGCAAATAAAGTGTTTTTCTGGTACAAAGCGGGTGGAGATGTATATCGTCTTTGGGTGACCGATGGTACCGCTGCAGGAACCTTAAAATTAAAGGAGCATAAGGAAATACAATTCGAAAATATGGAAGTAGATCGTAGTATCTGTCCATATAATGGAAAGTTATATTACAGGGCAAATTCAACCTCCAATGGTGATGCTTTATATGTTTCTGATGGTACTGTTGCCGGAACAAAATTATATTATGGTACCAGCAATATGAAACCTAAATTCATGTTCGTTCACAATAATAAATTATATTTCAATGGTTTAAATTCATTTTGGAATCCTGTATGGTTAAGAACAGGGGGAACGCAATCAGATGTAGAAGATTTGTTTTCTGGTTATGGAGCTTATTCAACTGCGATGGCAGTATATAACGGGGATTTATTATTTGTAGGATGGAAAGAAGAATACAATAATTCAGATATTTATAGATACAATATTCAGAATGGAACTATTACAGAACTTACAAATATTTCGACTGATGATTATTCATATGAGCAATTGAATATGAAAGTAGTAGGAAATAAAGTTTTTTTTACCGGGATATCTCCTGATTATGGTCGTGAATTGTTTGTTTTTGATCCATCTTTGAATGGAAATTTTCCTACTCAGATCAGATCCCAATCCCTCACACAAGTAGCTTGTGTAGGACAGCCTACAAACTTATTCGTAGAGGCTTACGGAGCTGAAATAAGTTATCAATGGCAAAAAAATTCTGTTGATATTTCAGGTGAAACTTCGTCAGTGTTAAACATAACTTCTGCGAGTATATCTGATGCAGGTGAGTATAAATGTATTGTCAATGGTAATAATGGAAATGCGGTGAGTAATATTATAAATATTTCTGTAGAAAATCCGTTTCCGTTACACCGTTACCGGCACAGATTGTCAAGACAAAAGGTGAAACTATCCTGATTCAACTTACAGCTACCGGCAACAACAATATTTTTCAATGGTATAAAAACAGTGTCCCTTTAAAAGATACTTTGAATATCAGTGGTACAAAAACGGCAGTTTTGAAAATCGAAAATGCCGAAAAAAGTGATACCGGCAATTATTATTGTCACATAACTGGTATATGTAATGAATTAAATTCTGATACTTTAGAGTTGAAAATAGTTCTACCTACAAAAATTGTTAGTCAACCTTCACCTCTTAAAATTTGTGCTGGAGAAACAGCTACCTTTACTATACTGGCAGAAGGAGACAATCTTAAATACCAGTGGAAAAAGGATGAAGTGACATTAGCTGGTGCAAATCAGAATACTTATAAAATTACAACTGTAAAGACGTCAGATTCCGGATCCTACACTTGTTCTGTATCAGGGGCTGGAGGAGACCTGATCAGTAATGCCGCATTGTTGACAGTTAATGTGAAGCCAGAAATATCAGTTCAACCAGTTTCACAAAATGCAGCAAAAGGGGCTGATGCAAAGTTTTCTGTTACTGCAACTGGAACGATAGAAACTTATCAGTGGTTCAAGGATGGAGTTAAATTAACTAATGGTTTAAAATATTCAGGAACTACAACTTCTGAATTAAAGATAGTAAATGTAAATGAAGCAGATAAAGGCTCGTTCAATTGTGTGATTACTGGTCCTTGTGGTTCGGTCACTTCTGCCAATGCTACATTGAATGTTACTTCAGCAGTTATTGATGATTTAACAGAAAAAATCAAAATTTTCCCAAATCCTGCGTCCGATATTATAAATGTTGAAATGTCTGATTTTTCAATTATTGAATTGGAATTGAAGGACAATTTAGGCAGAATAGTTAAAAGTATTAAAAATTCCGAGCAAATAAATATTTCTGGCATTCAGCCTGGAATGTATTTCCTCACTATCATAACAAAGGAAACAAAAATTGTTAAGAAAATTATTATATCCAGATAGAAAAAAGTAATATTATTCCATTTATTATATAATCCTTTAATTGGTTAAATACTGAACAAAGTGTCAGCGTCGGCGCTATTTAAAATTTCATGTCTGTATTAATCATATATTTACCGTCAAATTATTGGATTTGATGTTTTTTCACGATATTTGCAAAAAATTAAAACTATGATAAATATAAAATTTGGCACTGACGGATGGAGAGCGATTATCGCTAAAGAATATACAGTTGACAATGTTATAAGAGTAAGTTCCGCAGCTGCGATGTGGATGAAGGAAAGGAAATATAAACGTGTAGTTGTTGGATTTGACTGCAGATTCGGAGGAAGAATGTTCAGTGAGTATGCTGCCAGTGTTTTCGCAGATTCGGGCATTGAAGTGTTTTTTGACAGGAACTTTTCAAGCACCCCGATGGTGTCACTCGCAGTTGTGAAGATGAAAGCAGACCTCGGTATAGTTATTACCGCGAGCCACAATCCTCCTTCATACAACGGCTACAAACTTAAATCCGGATTCGGCGGGCCCACAATTCCTAAGGAAATTGCTGAAGTAGAAGCACTTATTCCGGATTTTATACCCGAACACATAACGGATTTCAAACATTTCGTCGATAAAGGAATGATACATTTCATCGACATGGAACAAATGTATATGGACCATGTTTTGTCTTATTTCGATATTGAATCGATGAATAAAAATGTAAATCTTGCTTATGACGGCATGTTCGGTGCCGGACAAAATGTTATCAGAAGACTGTTCCCCAATGCCCACCTGTTGCATTGCGATTACAACCCCTCATTTCTTGGTCAGGCTCCCGAACCTATAGAAAGAAATCTGACAGAACTGGCTGATCTGGTCAAATCGGATAAAAGCATAAACCTTGGTCTGGCAAACGATGGTGATGCCGACAGAATAGGTCTTTTCGATGAAGATGGTGAATTTGTTGATTCCCATCATATTCTGCTTCTTGCCCTGTACTATATGTATGAATTCAAAAAGGAAAAAGGCAAGGTTGCAGTTTCGTTTTCAGTATCCAATAAGGTAGAGAAACTTGCAAAACAATATGGTCTTGATTACCAGGTCACAGGTATAGGATTTAAATATATTGCGGAGATCATGATCAATGAAACCGTACTTGTAGGCGGTGAAGAATCAGGAGGAATTTCTGTCGCAGGGCATATCCCCGAAAGAGACGGAGTATGGATGGGACTTATCATAATGGAGTTGATGGCAAAAACTGGTAAATCATTGAAGGAACTGATAAAGGTTATTTATGAAAAAGTTGGAGCATTTAAGTTCGACAGGGACGATATGCATCTCGATGATAGCAAAATGCAGCAGGTTCTTGATAAATGCGATAATCTGAAAGAAATTGGGGGAAGACCCATAATAAAAACGGAAACTATCGATGGCTGGAAATATTATCTGAATGAAGATACCTGGGTTATGGTCAGGCCATCAGGAACAGAACCGGTTTTCAGGGTATATTGCCAGGCAGAGAATAAAGCAAAAGTGAGAGAAACACTGAATGATGCTCATAAAGCTTTGCTGTCATAACTGCTTTTTTGAATGAAAATAAAAAAAAGAAATAAAATAATCAATTTCTCCATCAAGCTATTATTGTTTTCTTTTTTTTCAGTTTTGCTATATTGGCAGATTTTCATTAAAAATGACCCGGCACTTCTGGTCGATGAATTTGTATTGTCAATAAGATCTGCAAATCTTTACTTATTTGTTTTTGCTTTTATCCTTGCTTTTGCCAACTGGAGCCTGGAAGCGGCTAAGTGGAAATTGCTGATGTCTCCTTATTTTGTCTACTCGTTTAAGCATTCATTAAAAACCATATTTTTGGGAATTGCAGGAGGGATTATCACTCCGATGCAACTGGGAGAGTATTTTGGAAGAATTGTTGCAGTTGACCCTTCCCACAACTGGAAATCTTTCTGGGCTACATTCATAGGAAGTATTGCCCAGAATATTTCGACACTGTTCTTCGGGATATTTGGTTTGCTTTTCTTATTGAAGAATCATTACAATGTCGATGATCATATTTTGTACCCTTCATTTTCCCTTGGCCTGGCAGGGGTGCTTGTTCTGCTGTTGATATATTTCAATATCGGATATACACTGAAGATCGCTTCAAAGTTTGGCCTTTCAAAGTTTGTTTCAAAAATAACTGATAATAAATCTCATCCCGAACATAAATTGAAATTGCTTAACAAAGTGTTAATAATCTCATGTTTAAGGTATTTTATTTTCACTACTCAATTTTATCTACTTCTCATTTTTTTTGGCCTTGATAATAACGTGTTATCGCTATTTTCAGGGATATCAGGAATTTTTCTTTTGCAAACCGGAATACCGCTTCCTCCTGTGGTAAATTTTCTAGCAAGGGGGGAATTAGCTATATTAGTATTTGAACAAATCACATCAAATGAAATAATGATTTTGTCATCAACGTTTAGCCTCTGGATAATTAATTTAGTTATTCCATCAATTATTGGAATGAGTTTATTGATCAGGATGAATATTGTTAAAAAATTGGGCTATGATGGTTAAATTTTTGATTTCAGTTTTGCTTGTTTTATCGGTACCTTATAAACATAAGGATATGAATGTGCCTGAGAAATACAGCAATGAAGATATTTGCAGGCTTACAAACACTACATTCAAAGCTGGGGAAAAGCTGACTTACAAGATCTATTACAACTGGGGTCTTTTGTGGATGCCAGCGGGTAATGTAACTTTTACAGTAAAAGAGAAAGGAGATCAGTATATTTTAAAGGCTGTGGGTAAAACTTACAACACTTACAATTGGTTCTATGAAGTCGAAGACTATTTTTACAGCCATGTTGATAAGGTAAATCTTCTCCCGAGCTATGCTAAAAGGGATATTGATGAAGGTGGTTTTAAAATACTTAATGAAATTAATTTTGACCAGAAAGCGGGTAAAGCTTTTTCCTATCTTAAAGTTAATAAAAAGGAACCTCAAACTTTAAAAAAAGAATTTGAAACCTGTATGATGGATATTTTATCGCTGGTATATAAATTGCGCAACCTCGATACAAAATCCTTAAAAATTAAGGATAAAGTAGTTTTTTCAATGATGCTTGATGATGAGATTTACGACCTTAACTTCGAGTACCTTGGCAAAGATTCTGCAAAAAAAATTAATGGTATGGGAGTTTTCAAAACATTTAAAATTTCTCCTGCTGTTATCAAAGGCAGGGTTTTCGATCAGGAGGAGAGGATGACCATTTGGATTTCTGATGATAATGCTAAAGTACCCTTGTCCATTGAATCTCCCCTTGCAATAGGTACTGTAAAAGTAATACTCCAGAAACACGAAAATCTGCTCTATCCCCTCAATAAGATAAGTGACTAAATCAAAGAGCATTTGCCTTTTACTAAGGAAAATACATTATATAATTATAATTAAACCTTTTATTAAATAAATATAATCCTGATATCTGTCTATAATTTAAGTTATCAATGGACTTTCCTTTTTTTAGCGAATCTGTTTCACCAAAAATATTGCATTGTTAATTTCTGCCTGTACTTGTTTCTTCCTGTGGGTGCCTGAATCCTGCTTCTTCAAGAGATTTTACGATCTCAGCTTTTATAACCCATTGCGATTCCCAGTAATGATCCGGCAATACATAAACCATTGCAGTGCATTCTATATTATTGCTTGTCAGATCTGACACAACAACTTTCGGATCAGGTTTTTTAAGGATGTATTCCGGTCTTTTAATTGTTTCTGATATTAATTTCTTAGCTTTGTCTATATCATCACCATATCTTATAAGGAACTTTATATCAATTCTGAGATTTCCGTTTTGTGTATAATTCGAAATATTGCCGCCAAGCAAAGGTCCGTTTGGTAGTATCACAGTTTTTAAATCCTGGGTTTCCAGTATTGTCACAAATACAGAGACCTCCTTTACCCTACCCATTATTCCCTGCGATTCAATAATATCTCCGACTTTGAAAGGACGAAAAATCAGGATCAATACTCCGGCAGCAAAATTTCCCAGTGCTCCCTGCATCGCAAGGCCGATGGCTAAGCCTGCTGCTCCCAGCACAGCTATAAAGGAAGTTGTTTTAATTCCGACCTGACTTGCAACAGCTAAGAAAAGCATTAGCTTCAAAAAAAATGTTAAAAGAGTTACAATAAATGGCTTCAGAGTGCTATCAACAGATCTGATTTCCATGAATTTTTCAAAACTCCGCATTAAGATCCTTACCAGCCACAGACCTGCAACTAATGTAATGATTGCAAGGAGTAAATTCGGACCCCATTCAATTAATGCAGATATGAATTTTTCGAGAAAATTTGTTTTAATGGTTTCAATCATTTTTTCCATTTTGGCTGTTTTTTAATTATTATTATAGAAAGAAATGCAAAAGTATTTAAAATGACGAAACTGAAAAACTTAAAGTGAAATAGAAAAATAGAATTCCGGCTTAATAATTAATATAGTGTTTTTAATACAAATCATATTTTTATCGTTTAAAATACTATGTTTGTCGAAATACTGTCTAAAACATTATACTATGTATTGCATAGTTCTATTTTTTGATATATATTTGCATCATAAAATTTATTATTATGAATATAGAAAATGCAAAAGCTCAAATGAGGAAAGGATTTCTGGAAATGATTACTTTACTGATTATTTCCGGAAAGGAAGCTTATCCTTCTGATATATTGAAAACTCTCAAGGAAAACCATCTTATTGTTGTTGAGGGTACAATGTATCCATTACTTACGCGCATGAAAAATGCAAATTATCTGGGATACAACTGGCAGGAATCACTGTCAGGTCCACCAAGGAAATATTATTATATTACTGATGAGGGAAGGAATTTTCTGAATGAACTTCTTGATGACTGGCGATCATTGAATAATGTTGTGAAGTCAATTTCTGATGACTCACTTCAAATTGAACAAAAATAAAAACGAACAATTAGCTTAATAAAAAAATCTTGTTAAAATGAAAAAAATCATAAATATTAACTTAGGTGGATATCCGTTTACGATTGATGTAGATGCATATGAAAAGATGGAATCTTATTTTGGTTCATTGGAAAGGTATTTCAAAGAATATGAAAATCCTCATGAAATAATTTTTGATATTGAAGTCAGAATGGCAGAACTTTTTAAAGAGAATATAGGTATTTCTGCTATTGTGTCTATCAAAGATATTGACGAGGTAATTAAAATCCTGGGAACACCTGAAGATATTTCAAAAGACAATTTGGAAACTGAGGATTTTAATTTTGAAAAGTCAGGTTCGGGAAGTCAAAATTTCAGAGGAAAGAATGAGTACAAAGTGGGGAAAAAGTTGTACAGAAATCCGGAAGATAAAGTTGTTTCAGGAGTCTGCTCAGGATTATCAAGTTATTTTGGGATTCAGGATCCTATTTGGATAAGATTATTCTTTGTATTGCTTACGCTTTCAGGAATGTCGGTAATCCTTTATTTGGTACTAATGGTATTAATGCCAAAAGCAAAGACTGAAGCTGACTTTAAAGCGATGAGAGGTGAGCCTATAGACATTAATACCATAGCCAGATCTCTGGATGAAGAAATAAATAATATTTCACATCAGATCCAGGATTTTGCTTCTACATTTAAAAACAGGAGAAAGAAATAGAACAATTTCCGGTTTTTAAAATTTTTTTCTACAATATATAGTTATATAAATATTCTTCGGGTTTAATTCACGTTATAAAACCCGGAGAATATTTTTTTAAATCAAACTGATTTCATAAATCAAAATTTAACTTCTGAATTTATACTTGATATTCTTGTTGTTTATATGAAGTTTAAATTTGTATCGTTTTAATACAAATGCCCAATTTAAATTATTTTTTATTGCACATATGGTAATTTATTACGAAATTTGCAGGTTTTTAAAAATTCAAAATACAATATTTAATTAAAATAGTAAAAAATGGATAAAAAATTTAGAAAATTGATTCTTGATGGTAACGAAGCAGTTGCTAAAGTTGCCTATAAGACCAATGAAATTGCTGCGATTTACCCGATCACACCATCTTCCCCGATGGGTGAGCATGCTGATGCTTATTCTGCAAAAGGTATTAAAAATCTTTGGGGAAATGTTGTTGAAGTAATGGAATTGCAGAGTGAAGCAGGTGCAGCCGGTACAGTTCACGGATCACTCCAGGGAGGAGCATTGACTACTACTTTCACTGCTTCGCAAGGATTATTATTAATGATTCCTAATATGTTTAAAATTGCAGGAGAATTGCTGCCAGCAGTATTCCATGTTTCAGCGAGGACTGTTGCTACTCATGCACTTTCAATTTTTGGGGACCATTCTGATGTTATGTCCACAAGATCGACAGGTTGGGCTATGCTTTTTGGTGGTAGTGTTCAGGAAGCTCACGATATGGCCTTGATATCTCAGGCATCAACATTGAAATCCAAAATTCCTTTTATAAATGCATTCGATGGATTCAGAACTTCCCATGAAATCAATAAAATAGATGAGATTGATGATGAGATTATGAAGCAAATGCTTTCTAAAAGCTCCATTTTGGCATTTAAGGAACACAGAATGACTCCTGATAGGCCTGTTATCAGAGGAACTGCTCAAAATCCTGATGTGTATTTCCAGGCTCGTGAGGCTTCAAATATTTATTATGATAAAGTTGCAGGGTATGTTAAGGAATCAATGGGTAAATTTAAAGAGTTAACTGGCAGAAGCTATAAACTTTTTGATTATTTCGGAGCCCCTGATGCAACTAGGATAGTAATTCTTATGGGTTCAGGTCAGGGTGCTGTTCAGGAAACAATAGAATATCTCAATTCAAAAAATGAAAAGGTTGGTGCAATTGTTGTAAGGCTTTTCAGACCTTTTTCTGTTGCAGATTTTATAAGTTCTATTCCTCAATCTGTTGAAAAAATTGCTGTTCTTGACAGAACAAAAGAACCGGGAGCAATTGGTGAGCCACTGTATATGGATGTATTGACAGCATTTATAGAATCAGGAAGGAAAATGCCGAAAATTGTTGGTGGAAGATATGGTTTATCCTCCAAAGAATTTACACCGGGAATGGTTAAAAGTGTATATGATGAACTAAAAAAGGAAAATCCTAAAAATCATTTCACTATTGGTATAAAAGATGATGTTACATTTACTTCTTTGGAATATGACGATGAGCTGACACTTGATGTAAACACTATAAATTGTCTTTTCTATGGACTTGGGTCGGATGGAACTGTAAGTGCTAATAAGAATTCCATTAAAATCATTGGAGATACGACCGATAATTATACTCAGGCATATTTTGTATATGATTCAAAAAAAGCAGGAGGTTTGACAACATCACACCTCAGGTTTGGGAAAGATCCGATCATTTCAACTTATCTAATTAAGCATGCAGATTTCATAGCTGTACATCAGTTTAATTTCCTGTCAAAATATGAGATTATTCAGAAAATTAAAAAAGGCGGCACATTTTTATTAAACTCACCTTATTCAAAAACTGAAACCTGGGATAAATTACCTCAATCAGTTCAGGAAGAAATATTGAAAAAGGAAGTAAAATTCTATGTAATTGATGCTACAAAAGTTGCATATCAGCTTGGTCTGGGCAAAAGAACAAATACCCTGCTACAGACTTGCTTTTTTGCAATTTCCGGCATTTTGCCCAAAGACGAAGCAATTCAGAAAATCAAGGATTCTATTAAAAAATCATACGGACATAAAGGTGAGAAAGTCCTGGAAATGAATTATAAGGCTGTAGATACTGCTTTGGCCAATTTATTCCAGGTTGACTATCCGGCAAAAGTTACAAGCAACATGCAACTGCTTCCTCCAATCTATGGAGATGCTCCTGATTTTGTAAGACAGGTATTGGGAGAGATAATTGCCGGTAGAGGTGATACATTACCGGTAAGTGCATTTCCGGTTGATGGAACATTTCCAACCAATACAACCCGCTTTGAGAAACGGGATATTGCAGATCAGGTTCCGGTTTGGGATGCACAATTATGTACACAGTGTAATAAATGTGTTTCGATTTGTCCTCATGGTGTAATCCGTGCGAAAGTTTATGATAAATCACTCCTTGAAGATGCTCCTGTAACTCTAAAACACGTTGCTCCTGTGGGAAGACCATTTAATAAAGATACAGAAGCATATACTCTTCAGGTTTCAGTGCTTGATTGCACAGGTTGCAGGTTGTGTGTGGAAGTCTGTCCTGCAATAAGTAAAGAAAATCCGGATTACAGAGCAATCAATATGGTCGAAAAAATGGAAGTATCAGAGGTGGAACAGGTAAACTGGGAATTCTTTGACAAAAAACTCCCATGGTATGACAGAAAAGAATTAAATACTACAAGTATAAAGGGAGCTATGTTCCTCGAACCATTGTTTGAGTTTTCAGGAGCTTGTGCAGGTTGCGGAGAGACACCATATCTTAAATTGCTGACTCAGTTATATGGAGATCAGTTAATAATTGCCAATGCAACAGGTTGTTCTTCAATCTATGGAGGTAACCTCCCAACAACACCATACACTGTTAACTCAAAAGGAAGAGGCCCAACATGGGCAAATTCATTATTTGAAGATAATGCTGAATTTGGTTTGGGTTTAAGATTAGCAACAAATAAAAAGACTGAAAGGGCTTATATGCTGCTTTCTGAATTAAAAGACCAGATTGGAGCAGATCTTTATGACAAACTGGTTTCCAATCCTCAAAAAACTGATGCAGACAAGGAATTGCAATGGCAGAATATTGAAGAACTGAACCAAAAATTGAAATCAATAGATAGTGAAAATGCAAGAGATCTGCTATTCCTTTCTGAATATCTGAGAAATAAATCAGTATGGGTTGTAGGAGGTGATGGCTGGGCATATGATATCGGCTTTGGAGGACTTGATCATGTACTGGCTTCGGGAGAAAACATCAATATACTTGTATTAGATACAGAAGTATATTCTAATACAGGAGGTCAAAAATCAAAATCAACTCCAATAGGTGCTGCAGCAAAATTTGCAGTAGCTGGCAAAAAACAGCCTAAGAAAGATTTAGGATTTATAGCAGTATCTTACGAGCATGTTTATGTAGCTCAAATTGCTATTGGAGCTAAAGATCTTCAAACTTTAAGAGCTATAAAAGAAGCTGAAGAATATGAAGGAGTATCACTGATTATAGCTTATTCACATTGTATTGAGCATGGATATGATATGGCAGATGGAGCTGCACATCAGGAATTGGCTATTGAAACAGGATTCTGGCCATTATACAGATTTGATCCGTCACAGCCGATTGGTAAAAAATTCAAACTTGATAGCAATCCACCTGTTAAACCTCTCGAAGATTTTATGTATTCAGAGGCGAGGTTTTCAAGAGTACTTGATCAGGATAAAGAAAGAGGTGATTTATTGCTGCAGTACGCAAAAGATGATCTTATTACTAGATGGAGTCAGCTTGAATCATTGAAAGCATTATAATCTGCAAAGTATTAGTTAAGGATTATGCAAGAGGCTGTAATTGATAATTGCAGCCTCTTTTTTTTAATGGATATTCTAATAATTCGATTGATCTGTTTTTTTTAGCAACAATTGAATAGAAAAACAGAAAGCAATATTTTAAACTTATCAATACATAATATTCAATTTTTCAATAAATTTCACGATGATAAATAAAGTATAATCATTCCGTTGGCTATTCATTATTACATCCTAGAAAAATTTGAATAATAATTATTCGTTTATTGCAAAAAGTAAAAATATTTTAAACAAATAAAATATATTTTTGATCTTAATGTTTTATTTATTTGCATTAAATCACTAAAATTCAATTATATATAAATTTCAGTATAATATTTATAAAAAAAAATAATAAATATTTTAAAAAATGTTTTGTCAGTAATTTAATTAGTCATACCTTTGCAGTCCGTTTGATTGTTTAGTGTAGATTAGACAATAAAAATTGAAAGTTCTTTGACAATATTGGTAGAAAAAGGTAAGAAAGAAGAATAAAGAAGTGAACGTTTAGAAGGAGAGGCGGGATAGACTATAGACATAGAAGAAAATACTATGGAGAGTTTGATCCTGGCTCAGGATGAACGCTAGCGGGAGGCTTAATACATGCAAGTCGCACGGCAGCATTGATATAGCAATATATTAGATGGCGAGTGGCGCACGGGTGAGTAACGCGTACACAACCTACCCTTAAGAGGGGGATAACTCAGAGAAATTTGGGATAATACCCCATAATATCCATTATATGCATATATGATGGATTAAAGTTCCGGCGCTTAAGGATGGGTGTGCGTTAGATTAGGTAGTTGGTGAGGTAACGGCTCACCAAGCCGACGATCTATAAGGGGCGTGAGAGCGTGATCCCTCACACGGGTACTGAGACACGGACCCGACTCCTACGGGAGGCAGCAGTAAGGAATATTGGACAATGCCCGCAAGGGTGATCCAGCCATCCCGCGTGCAGGAAGACTGCCCTATGGGTTGTAAACTGCTTTTATCAGGGAAGAAACCCCTTGACTTGTTAAGGGTTGACGGTACCTGATGAATAAGCACCGGCTAACTCCGTGCCAGCAGCCGCGGTAATACGGAGGGTGCAAGCGTTATCCGGAATCACTGGGTTTAAAGGGTGCGTAGGCGGCTTAATAAGTCAGAGGTGAAAGACTACAGCTTAACTGTGGCACTGCCTTTGATACTGTTGAGCTGGAATCAGGTTGAAGTTAGTGGAATGCGGCATGTAGCGGTGAAATGCATAGATATGTCGTAGAACACCGATTGCGAAGGCAGCTAACTGGGCTTGAATTGACGCTGAGGCACGAAAGCGTGGGGATCGAACAGGATTAGATACCCTGGTAGTCCACGCCCTAAACGATGCTAACTCGATGTATGGTTGTAAGATTGTGCGTCTAAGGGAAACCGTTAAGTTAGCCACCTGGGGGAGTACGTTCGCAAGAATGAAACTCAAAGGAATTGACGGGGGTCCGCACAAGCGGTGGAGCATGTGGTTTAATTCGATGATACGCGAGGAACCTTACCTGGGCTATAATGCGACCGCAATACTGGGAAACTGGTAGTTCCTTCGGGACGGTCAGCAAGGTGCTGCATGGTTGTCGTCAGCTCGTGCCGTGAGGTGTTGGGTTAAGTCCCGCAACGAGCGCAACCCCCATTGTTAGTTACCATCTCCTGATTTCAGGAAGGGACTCTAACGAGACTGCCGGCGTAAGCCGAGAGGAAGGTGGGGATGACGTCAAATCATCATGGCCTTTATGTCCAGGGCGACACACGTGCTACAATGGCCGGTACAGAGGGTTGCGACACTGTGAGGTGAAGCTAATCTCAGAAAGCCGGTCTCAGTTCGGATTGAAGTCTGAAACTCGACTTCATGAAGTTGGAATCGCTAGTAATCGCGCATCAGCCATGGCGCGGTGAATACGTTCCCGGACCTTGTACACACCGCCCGTCAAGCCATGGGAGCCGGGGGTACCTGAAGACGGTGACTTAACAGGGAGCTGTCTAGGGTAAAACTGGTAACTGGGGCTAAGTCGTAACAAGGTAGCCGTACCGGAAGGTGTGGCTGGAATACCTCCTTTTAAGAGTTTTTGCCTCTTCTTGTTCACTTTTATTTTCAGTTTTTTACTTGTTTCTACCAAATTGTTTTTAAAATTTTATAGCGGTTATTATCATATCAATTTGATAATTAATTGCAAGAAGATCATTGACAATAATGGGAAAAGAGAGAAAAGATAGAAAAGTGGGCTACCTGAGAGGGTAGTTTCAATTTTAATCGAGCGTAATAGAGATAGGATAATATTTATTTATTATATTGTTAAGATGTGATAAATAAAGGAATAGAAGCGAAGAAGGGCGTATGGGGGATGCCTTGGCTCTCAGAGACTACGAAGGACGTGGTAAGCTGCGAAAAGCTGCGGGGAGTTGCAAACGAACATTGATCCGCGGATGTCCGAATGGGGCAACCTGTTATGTTGAAGACATAACGTTCTGGCGTAAGCCAGGAAGGAAACCCGGTGAACTGAAACATCTAAGTAACCGGAGGAAGAGAAAACAAAAGTGATTCCGTGAGTAGTGGCGAGCGAAATCGGAACAGCCTAAACCATATTAGATATAATATGGGGTTATAGGACCTGCGGAATATATAGAGATCTAGAAGGAAAGCTATGGAAAGAGCTACCGAAGAAGGTGATAGACCTGTACTTGGAAGATTGATATATAGGCGGGTATCCTGAGTAGGGCGGAGCAGGTGAAACTCTGTCTGAATTTGCCGGCACCATCCGGTAAGGCTAAATACTACTGAGAGACCGATAGTGAACTAGTACCGTAAGGGAAAGGTGAAAAGAACCCCGATTAGGGGAGTGAAAAGAACCTGAAACCATACGCTTACAAGCGGTCGGAGTCTCGATTTATCGGGATGACGGCGTGCCTTTTGCATAATGAGCCTACGAGTTGTTCTTTTATAGCGAGTTTAATCCGCTAGGCGGAGAAGGCGAAGCGAAAGCGAGTCTTAACAGGGCGCTAGCTATAGGAGGCAGACGCGAAACCGAGTGATCTACCCATGGGCAGGTTGAAGTTCAGATAGTCTCTGAATGGAGGACCGAACCGGTTGACGTTGAAAAGTCTTCGGATGACCTGTGGGTAGGGGTGAAAGGCCAATCAAACTCGGAGATATCTCGTACTCCCCGAAATGCATTTAGGTGCAGCGTTGAGAAGAAGTGTCACGGAGGTAGAGCTACCGATAGGGCTAGGGGGCTTCACCGCCTACCAACCCCTGACGAACTCCGAATGCCCTGACATGATACTCAGCAGTGAGGCTGTGGGTGCTAAGGTCCATAGCCGAGAGGGAAAGAACCCTGACCAACTGCTAAGGTCCCTAAATATGAGCTAAGTTGAAGCAACGATGTGGGAATGCTATGACAGCTAGGATGTTGGCTTGGAAGCAGCCATTCATTTAAAGAGTGCGTAACAGCTCACTAGTCGAGCGTTCCTGCGCGGAGAATGATCGGGCATCAAGTTCATTACCGAAGCATTGGGTTTTGCTGTTTAGGACAGCAGAGCGGTAGGGGAGCATTCTGATTGCGTAGAAGCTGTGTTGTGAGACATGGTGGAGCGGTCAGAAAAGAAAATGTAGGCATAAGTAACGTTAAATACAGTGAAAAACTGTATCGCCGAAAGACTAAGGTTTCCTGGATCTATGTTAATCAGAACAGGGTTAGTCGGGGCCTAAGGCGTAGCCGAGAGGTGAAGTCGATGGAAAACAGGTTAATATTCCTGTACCTGTGTATACTGCGAAGGAGGGACGGAGGAGCGTAAGGTTTGCCCCCTGACGGAATAGGGGGTTGAAGTGCGTAGGCTATGATCATGACAGGCAAATCCGTTATGAGAGCTGAGACACGATAGTACGCCTGGGACTTCGGTTCAGGGCGATAATGACCCCAAGCAGACTTCCTAGAAAATTTTCTAAGCATCAGGTATATACAGCCCGTACCATAAACCGACACAGGTGGTCGAGGAGAGAATCCTAAGGCGCTCGAGTGAATCATGGCTAAGGAACTAGGCAAAATGGCCTCGTAACTTCGGGAGAAGGGGCGCTTCATTTAATAATTGAAGCCGCAGTTAAAAGGCCCAGGCGACTGTTTAGCAAAAACACAGGACTCTGCTAAATCGAAAGATGATGTATAGGGTCTGACACCTGCCCGGTGCCGGAAGGTTAAGGAAGGGGGTTAGTGCGCAAGTGCGAAGCTCTTAACTGAAGCCCCGGTAAACGGCGGCCGTAACTATAACGGTCCTAAGGTAGCGAAATTCCTTGTCGGGTAAGTTCCGACCTGCACGAATGGTGTAACGATCTGGGCGCTGTCTCAGCCATGAGCTCGGTGAAATTGAAGTATCGGTGAAGATGCCGGTTACCCGCAACGGGACGAAAAGACCCCGTGAACCTTTACTATAGCTTCACATTGTATCTGAGTATAGGATGTGTAGGATAGGTGGGAGACTATGAAGTGGTGCCGCCAGGTGTCATGGAGTCATCCTTGAAATACCACCCTTCCTATACTTAGGTTCTAATCCCGACAAAGTCGGGAGACATTGTGTGGTGGGTAGTTTGACTGGGGTGGTCGCCTCCAAAAGAGTAACGGAGGCTTGCAAAGGTACCCTCAGCATGGACGGTAATCATGCGAAGAGCATATAAGTATAAGGGTGCTTGACTGTGAGATTGACGGATCGATCAGGGACGAAAGTCGGCTTAAGTGATCCGGTGGTTCCGCATGGAAGGGCCATCGCTCAAAGGATAAAAGGTACTCCGGGGATAACAGGCTGATTTCCCCCAAGAGCTCATATCGACGGGGAAGTTTGGCACCTCGATGTCGGCTCGTCACATCCTGGGGCTGGAGAAGGTCCCAAGGGTTGGGCTGTTCGCCCATTAAAGTGGCACGCGAGCTGGGTTCAGAACGTCGTAAGACAGTTCGGTCTCTATCTGTTGTGGGCGTAGGAATATTGAGGAGATCTGACACTAGTACGAGAGGACCGTGTTGGACGTACCGCTGGTGTACCAGTTGTGCCGCCAGGTGCATTGCTGGGTAGCTAAGTACGGAATGGATAAGCGCTGAAAGCATCTAAGCGCGAAGCCAACTTCAAGATGAGTATTCCATATCAGGGCCGTGGGAGATTACCACGTAGATAGGCTACAGATGGAAGCGCAGTGATGTGTGGAGTCGAGTAGTACTAATAGCCTGAAAGCTTCTTTTTTTTATTCTTATAAGAGTGAGATTAGAAATACACTTTATATTTTTTTAAACTTTTCCCGATTGTCAATTTTTAAGATACAAAAAGATTTATAGGTGGCTATAGCGAAGGTGTTACACCTCTTACCATTCCGAACAGAGAAGTTAAGCCCTTCAGCGCCGATGGTACTGCCGTGAGGTGGGAGAGTAGGTCGCCGCCTTCTTTTTAAAATATATTAAAGAGCTGTGTCTTATCATAGCTCTTTTTTTTTCGCCTAAATTGTTTCCATATCTTTTATCATCTGAAACTTATACTTAACTTTCCGATCAATATATATCTGATGATGAAATAGTTAGCTTTTTCCCTGAAGACAATGAAATTTTACATTAAGATAGTTTAGTAGGATGACTTAAATTAGAATAAGCAATCTATATGTAGAAACTAATGAACTAAATATTTATAGAAATTTAGGAAAAGATGTTATAATGAATAAATGTACTGACTTCAGATAATTATAGCTTACTTCCAAAAGCTAAATCTCCTGCGTCACCTAGACCGGGTACAATATAACCTTTGTTGTTCAATTTATCGTCAACTGATGCCACCCAAAAGTTTATGTTATCATCGAAATACTGACTTAAGTATTCAATACCTGGCTTGGAAGCAATAACCGAAATAATGTGAAGTTTTGCCGGAATGCCATGAGATAAAAGAGATTTATATACCTTAACGAGAGACTGACCTGTTGCAAGCATTGGGTCAACAAGGATAAGGGTCTTGTCTTCCAGAGAGGGAGAGGCAAAATAATCAACCTGAATATCGAAATCATGGTTCTCCTTGAGCTTTCTATATGCTGATATAAAAGCATTCTGTGCTTTATCGAAGTAATTCAGCATTCCCCGGTGCAGTGGTATGCCTGCTCTTAAAATCGAACAGATAACCAGATCTTCCTGTGGAAGATAACTTTCTTTAGTACCTAGCGGAGTTTTTATATTCTTTTTATAATAGTCAAGCGTTTTACTCATTTCATATGCAAGTATCTCTCCGATTCGTTCTATATTTCTTCTGAAACGCATAGAATCCTGTTGAATTATTTCATCTCTGATTTCAGTTATAAATGTATTGAGAATGCTGTTATTTTGACCTATATTATGAATTAGCATGCTAAAAATTAAAATTTTTAAGGGATGAAATTTAATCTAAAAAAAATATTACCAGAAAAATTATTAATAGGCGCTAAAAAACTTCATGTCCTATTTTTTTCTTTTAGGTTTACTCCTGAACTTTTCTTTATTATCTTTTTCAAATTTTGAAAATTGAGAAGACCCTGAATTAGTTTTTTTCCTGGTAGAGAATGAATTGTTAGCTTTATTTTTTCTATCATTATGGTCTCTTCTATTTTCCCTGCGACCACTTTTTTCGTTCTTGGATATTTCGACACTTACCCTGCGTCCTTCAAATTTAAAGTTTTCAAAACATTTTAGAACTTTATCTTTATTTCCAGGCTCAGTATTAAAAAATGAAAAGCTTTCTTTAACGTCAACTTTAAATACATCATCTCTTCCCAATTCAAGCATTGCTGTAAGGAAATCTTTTAGTCTCTTCCAGTCAAAATTATCTCTTGTACCTACATTGATAAAATACCTAGTTGAACCATCGCTCTCATTTGAAAATGATTCTTGTCCTGAATTGCCATCTTTTTTATTCCCGGATGTCAATTCAGCAGCATTTTTATAGTAGGTAAGAAATCGGTTAAATTCAACAGAAACCATTTTCTTTATAAGGTCTTCTTTGGATAATTTCTTAAAGACATCAAAAATTACCGGTAGATAGCTATCTATTTCGTGGTCGATTTCAACATCTTTAATTTTGTTGGCCAGATGGAATAGTTGTACTTCACAAATTTCAATACCGGATGGAATTGGTTTTTCTTCAAAATTTTGCTTTATTAACCTCTCAATTGCATTTATTTTCCTCAATTCACTCTTGGAAATAATGACCATTGATGTGCCAGATTTGCCTGCTCTGCCTGTCCTTCCGCTTCTATGAGTATATATTTCAATTTCATCCGGCAACTGATAGTTGATAACATGGGTAATGTCTTCAACATCTATGCCACGCGCAGCAACATCGGTTGCAACAAGCATCCTGATCTGTTTTCCTCTGAAGGATTTCATAACAGCATCGCGCTGAGCCTGTGATAGATCTCCATGAAGGGCTGCTGCATTATATCCATCTTCAATCAGTTTGTCGGCTATATCCTGTGTATCTTTTTTCGTCCTGCAAAAAACAACTGAAAAAATATCAGGATTGGCATCTGCAAGTCTTTTAAGAGCCAGATACCTGTCTCTTGCCTGAATAAGATAAAATTCATGTGAAACTGATTGAGGTCCCTGGTTTTTATTGCCCACGGTGATTTCCAAAGGATTATTCATAAATTCCCTGGCAATTCTGGCGACTTCTTCCAGCATTGTAGCGGAAAACAACCAGGTACTTTTTTCTTCAGGAGTCTCAGACAAAATCGAAGTAATATCTTCATAAAAACCCATATTGAGCATTTCATCAGCTTCATCAAGAATGCAATACTCTATTTCCCTGATATTGACTAATTTCCTGTTTTGCATATCCTGCATTCGTCCCGGGGTAGCAACAATGATATGGGCCCCTTTTTTAACGCTTCTTGCCTGTTCAGTAATACTGGCACCTCCGTATATTGCTACTGTACAAATTTCGGGAATATATTTTGAATAAAGCTTTAATTCGTTAGTGATTTGCATACATAGCTCCCTTGTCGGAGCAAGTATCAAAGCTTGAGTTTTTTTATTGTACGGATCTAATTTTTGAATTAGAGGGAAACCGAAAGCTGCTGTTTTGCCTGTTCCAGTCTGAGCCAGGGATACTAAATCGGTCTTTTTCTGTAATAAAATAGGAATTGTTTTCTCCTGAACCTCAGATGGGTCTTTAAACCCTAAATCTTCAATGGCTTTTAAAATGGGTTCATTTAACCCAAGTTGTTGAAATTTGTTCATTATAAATTTGAATATAAATGCAAAGGTAAGTTAATTAGTTGGAATACCTAATGAATTGATAAATAAATACAATACGATTTTATTTTGGCAAATATCAATTTTTTATCAGGCATTTATAAATTCATATTGAATAGTGAATTGCGAACTTAGTTTAGACTAAGTAAAAATTACTTACAAATCAGATTTATAATAAAATACTGAATTGTCTTATTATGAATTTTTGAGTTTAATAATGAAATTAGATCAAAAAAGAAGATTCTTTTTTGATCTTGAGTCATTTTAAATATATTGATCTTAGTTCCTATCTTTTTTAAATAATTCCTTTTAAGGTTAAATGGGTACCTTCTTTTTGGATTTCAGATGAAAATTCACTGATGGTCTGATGTTCAAATTTCAAAAGAATTTTATGTTTAAACTCATTTACCAAATGATGGACCGGGCATGGATTATCATCACCACAAGCAGGTAATCCAAGGAAACAATCTTCAAATACATTTTTAAGCTCAATTTCATCGAGTATATCACAAACCTTGAGGTCAAGATTTTTTTGTGAAAGATAAAACCCTCCTGTAGGACCTTTTGTCGATGTAATGATCTGTTTTTTTGCCAGTTGTTGCAGTATTTTTGCAATAAAATGTGCAGGTATAGCGAGAGCATCAGCAATTTGGGCTGCACCGAATTTATTATGTTTATTACTTTTTTCAGCGAGAAAAAGAACTGCTCTGATAGCATATTTTGAAGCATTTGAAAGCATATGATAATAAATTACCTTGTTATAAAATATAGTTATTTTCGAATTTTGATCAGGAAAGATGTATCGATAACAGTTAGTTTATCGGAAATGAGCCATGGATTATACATTTTTAGCATTCTGAAAGTTGAATTGTTTTCATGGGCAAATTGTCCAAGGTTATTAACTGTGGAATCTACCACAATATTATAATAATCATTTAATTCCCTATACTTTTCAGTTTCACTGATATGATAACCAAAGTCCTGAGGATTTTCGAATACCTCTTTGATGGCAACAAGCCTGAATAAATATCTCATTGTTTCTGAGTTTAGATTCATATCATAGAATTCACCTTCCATTTGTGAGTCCATATTATTTTTATATTTCGTCATTCCGATATTATAGGCAGCAATAACATTTATCCATGAGCCAAATCTTTTTTTTAGTTTCTGCAGATACTTTGCGGCAGCTATGGTTGATTTCTCTATATCATACCTTTCATCAACTTCTTCATTTATGATCAATCCTAGTTCAAGAGCGGTGGGTTTCATTAGCTGCCAGTAACCAGTAGCATTAGCTGAAGATACTACATTACGAAGACCGCTTTCAGCTACTGCCATATATTTAAAATCGTCAGGTATGCTATAATCCAATAAAATCTTTGAAATTAAAGGAAAATATCTACCGGATAATTTAATGCTTTGAATTGTCAGACTATGACTGTACGAATTATTAATAAGTTCTCTGTCAAGTCTTTCAAAAACATCAAAAGATTCGATTGGAATCCGTTCACCAGCGAAAGAATAGTAATTTTTTAGTTGGGGAGTTTTTACAAGCTGGGGCAAGGGATCTATAATATTATTTGGAAATTCTGTTTCAATTTTATCTGAAAATGACATCATTCCAACTATAATAATTAAGACAGGCAAACTAATCAGTAATACTTTGCGTATTTGGGATTTTCTTTTTAAAAAATTCGTCATTCTTCTTCTGTTGAGCCTATTGTATTTGTGTTTTGATTGAATTCTTTGAGATCCGGGAGATCTTTAATCGTTTTAATGCCAAAATAATCAAGAAATCTTTGATTTGTTTCATATAAAAGAGGTTTGCCCGGTCCCTCTTCCCTTCCTGAAATTTCAATCAGGTTTTTATCAAGCAGCTTCTGGATTGAATAATCACTGTTCACGCCTCTGATATGTTCTACCAGTGGTTTTGTAGCAGGTTGATTATAAGCAATAATTGCAAGTGTTTCCAATGATGCTTTTGAAAGTTTTGTTTTATTAATGGATTTTAGATAAACACCAATTAAATCGTGAAATATTTTTTTTGTTGTAAACGTGTATCCATTCGAAATTTCAATTATCTGAAAACTTGTTTCTGCGCTTTGATATTTTTCGATCAGGTTTTTAATGGTTTCCTGTATCAGTTCATCTTCTATTGTCAGATTAAAGAAATTCTCCAAGGAAAGCTTTATTTCCTCAAATGAAACAGGTTTTTCAGATGCAAATATTAAACTTTCGATATGTAAATCAACTCTTTCCAAATTATTTTTTTGCAAATATATTAAAACAATTAAAAATTCAGAGGGATTTTTGGTTTCAACTGTAAAAACAAGTACTGATTTTGGTAATTTTCAATATCCGGACAAGAAAAACACTTTACGAAAATAAATATTTGATTTTTTTTATTGAACTGATTTTTTTACTTGTATTAAAAAAAGTTTCAAATTAAAGAAAATGTGCAACTCTAAAATTACTATATAATGCAACTTTAAATATAGCTAATTATTTTAATAGAAACAGCAGGTTTTTTCATATTATATAATTCTTGTAAGTGATAGGAAAACAATATATTATAAGTTTTTTATATGGTATACTTTTTGCTTTTATATGTTTGTCTTGAAAATTGAAATTATAAATTGTTGACTTAAAACCAAAACTCATGTATCAAAGCAAAGACGAAAGATTGTTTTCAGACTTGCGTTTTTGGTTGATAATTTTCTTAACAGGGGTATTACTCAGTTATTTATTTATCAGCTATCCTGCGTAAATAATGAAAGTTAGGGGGTTGTTTCCAAAAACAGCCCCTTTTTGTTTATATTGATAAGCTGGAATAAAGAAAAAAATTATTTAATTTTACATTTTCGAGCTAAAAAATTAAATGTATGAAATACAATTTAATGTATGATTATGCTGAGGGAGCACATCCCGATATATTACATGCCCTGGAAAGGACTAATTTTGTTCAGCAGTTAGGATATGGAGATGATTTTTACTGCGGTGAGGCAGCTCAAATCATAAAGAGTTTATTGGAAAATGAGGATGCTGAGGTTCATTTTGTTTCTGGTGGTACTCACGCAAATCTGATTGTATTGTCTTCATCACTGAGGCCTTACGAGTCAGTTATTGCTGCAAGTACAGGACATATATCTATTCACGAAGCCGGTGCTATAGAAAGTAGCGGACATAAGATAAATGAAGTTTTTGTCCCTGACGGGAAACTTACAAGAGAAAAAATTCAAGAGGTAATAGAAGTCCATACGGATGAACATTGTGTAATTCCTAAACTGGTGTATATTTCCAATGCTACCGAACTCGGTAATATTTATAATAAAAATGAAATTGAGCTGCTAAGTGAATTTTGCAGATCCAGAGGATTGTTATTTTATATGGATGGAGCAAGACTTGGCTCTTCAATTATGTCAGCCTATCAGGATCTTAAGATGTCGGATCTGTGTGAACTACTGGATGCTTTTTATATAGGAGGAACAAAAAATGGTGCATTGCTTGGAGAAGCTATAGTGATTGTTAATAATGATTTGAAACGGAACTTCCGTCATTCCATCAAACAAAGAGGAGGTTTACTTGCAAAGGGCAGAGTAATAGGACTTCAGTTTTCCGAGATGTTCAGGAAAGGTTTGTTTTTTGAACTTGCTGCACATGCGAATAAAATGGCTGATTTGCTTGCCGTGGGAATAGCACAAAAAGGATATAGATTTTATACTGTTCCACAGACTAATATGCTATTTCCTGTTTTCAGGGAAAAAGAGATATTGAAAATGGAAGAGAATTACCTGTTTTACAGATGGAAAAAACTGGATGCTGATGAAACAGTTATCAGGCTGGTGACATCATGGGCAACGGATGAAAAAATGATACTAAAGTTTATAAATGAACTTTAATTGAATTATAAGGTTATATACATTATATATTAATATAATGTTATCTTGAAATGAAACAAACAAAGAACCTATTGACTGTATTTATTTTTTCTATTTATGCTTGTACACAGAATAATGTAGAAACGATAGGAGTAAAGCTACATCATCATATAAAACAAACTGTTGAACAATCCGGAACTAAAAAGAATGAAGAAGGAACCGCGGATGAAATAATTGAATATCCTGATTATCTCAACCTTGATTTCATAATGGGAAAGTTTGACCCTTCCTCTCATGAAAGATTTGTAAGGATTGAAGATAAATACACAAATAAAACAAATATATATCTTGATAAGAAGGCATATAAAGCCTTTTTAAGAATGTACAGGGATGCTTATAAAGCGGGGTTCAGACTTGTAATAATTTCAGCCACAAGGAATTTTGATTACCAAAAAAGAATATGGGATCTGAAGTGGTCAGAATTGTCTGATTCCCTGTCAGATAATGAAAAGGTAAGGGAAATACTTCTTTATAGTTCTATGCCAGGGTCATCGCGTCATCACTGGGGAACCGAAATGGATCTGAATGTATTGGAAAACAGCTATTATGATGATGGGGAAGGTAAAAAAATTTATGACTGGCTCAGATTAAATGCACATAAATATGGATTTTGTAAGCCTTATACTGCAGGCAGAGAAAAAGGATACAATGAAGAAAAGTGGCATTGGTCATATAAGCCACTGTCATCTGTTTATCTTAAATATGCAAAGGAGAATATGAAGGATGAATACATATCAGGGTTTAAAGGCTCAGAATTTGCCAGGGAAATTGGAATTACCCAAAATTATATATTAAGTGTAAATGAGGACTGCCTTTAATTGATTTTTCATTTTTTTTAGTAAAATCAAATAAATAATTCATTTTTTATATCATTATTAGTACTTTTACATTAGTATTACAATGATCAATTATTTCAATCATGCAATCAGTACTGTTTCAAAATGCAGTCATTTATTATTTTTCAGGAACTGGTAATGCCAGATTTGCAGCTGAAGAGATAAGCAGAAATCTGAAATCAGAAGGTTTGGAATGTGAGGTGCTTAATATTGCGGATAAGGCATTGGAAGTTGAAAAACCTGGAAGAAATACACTCCTTGGGTTTTGTTATCCTACACATGGTTTCAATGTTCCACCTATTGTTCTTAAATTTCTGAGCTTTTTTCCCAAAGGCCAATCAAAGGTTTTTATACTGAATACCCGTGCCGGAATGAAAATGTACAAGTTGCACACACCCGGCTTAGGAGGTATTGCTTTATGGCTGCCCGCACTGATATTATGGCTCAAGGGATACAGGATTTTCGGTTTCAGGCCACTGGATATGCCGTCAAACTGGATTCCCATACATCCAGGAATAAGGGAAAAAGTGATTTTGTCTATTAAAGCTCACTGTACTAAAACCCTCAGGGGATTTTCGGTAAAAATCGTTAATGGAAAGAAAGTATTAAATGGTTTGATTTGGCTCCCGCTTGATCTAATGGTTGCACCAATTGCATTGGGCTATTATTTTTACGGCAGATTTGGACTTTCAAAAACTTTTTTTGCCAACTACAGGTGCAATAACTGTAATCTTTGTATTGAAAAATGTCCTGTAGGCGCTATCAAATCTATTAATAACAGGCCTTTCTGGACCTATAAATGTGAAAGCTGCATGCAGTGCATGAATATTTGTCCTCACAGGGCAATCGAAACTTCTCACACATATACCTTTATTGTATGGTGGACGGCCTGGGTAATTTTACCTGTTGTATTACCGGATTTGATGATAAAATCAGGCTTGATGACCGAAGAGTTCTATAACAGACATTATGATATTTTTTATAATTTGATTTTATATGTTGTAGGAATAGCTTTCATTTTCGGTGTATACAGAATTGTCCACTTTTTGCTTGGCAGCAAGACTTTCAACAAAGTGATGACATTTTTTTCGTTCACCCACTTCAGGTTTTGGAGGAGATACAATTTTCTCAGGATATTTAAGAAGAATCCTGAAATTACAAAGTGAAAAAATACAGTTCCTATATTTTACTAAAAATGCACATATTTGATAGTTCAGAGGCAAAACGGATCTAATTTTAATTAAAATTTAAAATTGGCTTGTATTTTTAAACTCTTTTAGAATATTTCAGTTTTATTATTAAAAAAAAATGATGGCAGCAACAGAATCTACTATGATGGCACTGGGCACTCAGGCTCCTTATTTCCAGTTATTTGATACCTTAAGTTCAGATCTTGTATCACTTCAACAAGCTAAAGGAAAAAAGGGGACTGTAGTAATGTTTATTTGTAATCATTGTCCGTATGTACAACATGTAATGAAAACAGTGGTTGATATTGCTTTGGATTTTAAATCCAAAGGTATAGGATTTGTGGCAATCAGTTCGAATGATGTGGAAAACTATCCGCTCGATCACCCTGATATAATGAAAGTTGTGGGTCTGATGTCCAGATTTCCATTTCCTTATCTTTATGATGAAAATCAAGCTGTTGCAAAAGCATATGATGCAGCCTGCACCCCTGATTTTTTTGTTTTTGATAATGATTTGAGGCTTGCATACAGGGGCAGGATTGATGGCAGCAGACCTAACAGCGATATTGTTAGTGATGGAAATGAGTTAAAAAATGCTCTTGAAGCATTAGTTCAGGGTACAAATATTGAACCAAAGCAGTTGCCAAGTATCGGGTGCAATATAAAATGGAAAAAATGAAAATGCTTTTTGTAATAAATACACTTTTAAAAAAAATCTTAATACTTCCAATCAGAGTTTATCAGTTGCTTTTATCTCCATTGCTCGGGAAAAATTGTCGTTACACCCCAACATGTTCACATTATACGATAGAAGCGATAAATGAATGGGGAGCATTGAAAGGATCATGGCTTGGTATAAGGAGGATAGTAAGTTGCAATCCCTGGGGTGGTTCAGGTTATGATCCGGTCCCTGAAAATCCTGCAAAAAAGGAGAATCTAATCATATTAAAAAGTAGAAGTGAAGCCTATGATTCATCGATTTTTATATGCTTTTTAAGTCACATAAGGGACAGTGTAATGTATTGATTAATTATTTCAAGGTAATATCTTATAGTTAATTCGAATTGATATTAGATGTAAAGTATCAATTTATAGTCAATTTATGAAATTATTTTAGTAAATAGAATTTTTCTTTTGTCGATAAATACGTTATTTCTGGAATTTAATATCCCTGATTTTTGTTATTGAAACTGAATTATAATATTTGTTCAATAATAGAAAAAAAACAAAAAAATGATAAAAGGAAAAATAATAGGTGGTTTGCTGTTTGGTGCAGCTATTGGTGCTTTATTAGGAGTTTTATTTGCTCCGGACAAAGGTTCTGAGACCAGAAAGAAAGTAAAGAAAAAAGCAGATGATCTGAAAAATGATTTTGATGATGTTTTCTTCAATATGGATCCGAAACAAACTAACCGCAGACCTGATGTAAATTATTATTCGGAGTGATTCTATTTATATCTGATTAATATATTCTGAAGAACAACAGTGTTTTGTAGGTGCTATGCTCTTAATAAAATAAATATATCAATTTGTTGACGCCAGATTGAATTTTAAAAGATTTAGCATCTCTTTGAAGTTAAAACCTCTGAAGTTAGGAATTACAGCATCAGCAATGCTTAGCGCACCTGTTTTACCAATTCCAATAGTGTAAAAACCGGCAGATTTTGCTGCATTAATACCATTTACAGAGTCTTCAAACACAACTGTATTTGAAGGAGTAATATTCAGGTTTTGACTGCATTTAAGATATATTTCCGGGTCAGGAATGCAATGTTCTATCTGATCGCCATCTACAATAGTATCATACTGTTGTAGCAGTTCGAGTTTACTCAAAATAGTTTTCGCATTTTTACTTGCCGAAGACAATGCAGTTTTAATATATAATTTTTTCAGTTCCGACAAAAAAGATTTTACTCCAGGCCTTATTTCAGTGGGATGAAGCATTTGAATCATCTGAACATAGTGATCATTCTTTAATTTGGCTATACTTTCGATTTCCTTTTCATCTTTACTTATTTTTGCCCAGGCCATGATCTGTCTGAGGGTTTCAATCCTTCCCAGTCCTTTAATTTTCTCGTATAAAATGGGAGAAAGCTCAAAATCAAATTTCGTGGCAAGTTCTTTCCATGTCAGGTAATGCAGATGAGCCGTGTCGACTATGACACCATCAAGGTTAAAAATACACAGTTCAATTTTCATATTACATTACAACTTTGCAGTTGTATTACTTTAAGATAATAAAATGTAATGATAAATAATAAATGGCCATAAAATGGTTTTTTGAAGAACAAAAGCAACTTACTTTGAACTGTTTTAAATTAGACAGAAAGTTAGGGAAATATTTTTATGAATATCAATAGCCTAGCAGTAAATGTGGCAAATCATTTACCCAGCAGAAATACACAATTTATTTTATTAAGATCGGGTAATCCTGATTTTTTCCATTTACCGATTTGATTTGTCCTGATGTATTCCTCATCAGTTGTAATATTAGCTGCTATGCATAGACAGATATTATCAGGAAATGAACTAATGATCTTATCAAGCAATTGTTTGTTGCGATAGGGAGTTTCAATAAAAATATGAGTTGTATTTTCAGATAAAAGGCTTTTTTCAATCAGCATTAATTTTTTGCTGAGAGCAGGCTCCTTCACAGGCAAATACCCTTCAAATCTGAAAGACTGACCATTGAGCCCTGAGGCTGCCAGTGCAAGGAAAATTGACGATGGCCCTGTCAGGGGAACTACTTTAATTCCAAGTTCATGAGCAAGGGCAACTATTTTGGAACCCGGATCTGCAATACAGGGCATTCCAGCTTCTGACATAAGACCTGTTGGATTACCTTCGAGTGCTGGCTGTAAAATTGATTTATTAATATTATCAGGATTATGTTTGTCCAGTTCAGTAAATGTCAGCTCTTCAATTTTGCCGGTGAAGCCGGTGCTTTTAATATATCTTCTGGCTGTCCTTGATTTCTCAACAATGAAATATTTTAATGAATGAAGGGTTTTTATCACATCTTCCGGGATAAAACTTACATCATTTTCATTTATCGGTAAAGGAATAAGGTAAAGGATCATAAAATGAAAAATATAAAATGAAAAATATAAAACTAAAATAACAGGATTTAAACTGGACAATCTTTCTACTCAACTACAAGTAATACCTGATTTTTAGCAACAGTATCTCCTTTTTTTACACAGATAGATTTGATAGTCAATGGATTTTCTGCTCTGATAATATTTTCCATTTTCATAGCTTCGAGAATAAGCAAAGTGTCACCTTTATCCATGGCCTGTCCTTCAGCCAGATCTATTGTATGCACCAAACCCGGCATGGGTGATTTTATTTCACCTGTACTTCCTTTTTTCTTGCCGGTAAATCCTAGTTTATCCAGTTTTTGGTCAAGTTTATCTTTTATAAACAGTTCAAATTCCCGGCCATTAACAGCTAGTACCAGTTTTTTCAGATTCAAGTCCCTTTTAATAATAGTAATATTGTATGATCTGTTTTTGTGGAGGACATGATAAGTTCCATTGTCATTTTTAATCAAATCAAGAGTTTTGACATCATCTTCATCAAATTCAAAACTGATACCTTCAGAAGTATTTACAATATAATCATGCATAGGTCATGAGTTTTTGTTAGCTAGTTTATAGGTAAAAATTGTCTCAGCCACTGAAAAAACCAGGTAGATAATCATAAAAGGAATGATTATCATTTTTGATTCAGGTTTGGCAATTTTCCAATACAGCACTACGATAGCCAGGATCCCGGCCATTTTTAAAAAGACATTTACCATAACAATCTGGATAAAGGCCATTTTATTAGTGCTATTCAGTGAACGGTAAATTGCCTTAAAAAAAACAAAAGAAGATACCAGCATAAATATCAGGCCCAAAAACGACAAAAATATATCGCTGCCAATCTCTGATAAATAGTATAATGCCATCAATCCTGGAATTGACAATGTCGACAAAAAAAATAGATATTTATAGATCCTGTTTATTTTTCTTTTTATTTTGGGTTTCATAATAAAGCTTGATCATATAAGCTGTAACACCCAGGCTAACAAGTGCCGCGACCATATATGGTTTTTCGGTTTCAAGCCAGGAGTCAAGCTTTTTGCCTATGAAAACCATGACCATGGTCATGGCAAGTAACTCAAAAGCCATTCCTGCATACTTGTTGTAATCCTGCAGTGGTGCCACTATTATCCTGCTGTATTTTCCTTGATAGGTTTGATTCTCTGACCTCCCATCATGCAAGTAACATTGAATTTAGCACCCGATTCGACACTTAATTTGTCGGTATGTACATCTCCGTCTATTACAGCAGTTTCTTTGACGACAAACAGATCACTGACTTTTATTGTGCCCTTGAAAGTGCCCTCTATAACTGCATTTTCACAAATTATGTCACCATCTATCAGTCCCTTTTCACCGAGTATCAGTTTGCCTTTACATTCAATTTTACCTGTAAGTTTTCCATCTATCCTGATGTCGTTTTCAGTAAAAACTTCACCTTTTACAGATGTGCCAAAAACCAGACTATTTATTGCGGTACTAACCGGCACAGTTTTTATATTTTCATTTTCTTTTTTATTGCTGAACATACTCATTTTCAAGTGGTTTTATTGTTAAAAAAAATTTCAATTTTATTATTCTCCTGATTACAGGTTTCAAATTTAGTGTATTTCGCAAAACAAAAAAATTAGTAGAGATATTTTTATTAAAATTATGGATTTATTTTTGAATTTTATCATGACAACACCTAAACAATTTTAACTATCCAAAAATATTAAGTTTTAAGTTAATCCTATTCACGATTATTTTTAACTTTGCCAACACAAAAAAAATAAATAACAAAATGTCAGAAGAATTATTCAAAAAATTGATCTCTCACACTAAGAAATATGGATTTATATTCCAGTCAAGTGAAATTTATGATGGACTGAGTGCAGTGTATGATTATGGCCCAAACGGTGTGGAGCTAAAGAATAATATAAAGGAATACTGGTGGAAATCGATGGTTCAGCTTCATGACAACATAGTAGGTCTGGATGCAGCTATATTTATGCATCCAAGCACATGGAAAGCTTCCGGACATGTAGACGCATTCAATGACCCGCTGATCGACAATAAAGACTCCAAGAAAAGATACAGGGCTGATGTTCTGATAGAAGACCACATATCCGGAATTGAAGCCAAGATAGAAAAGGAAGTAAGCAAGGCAAAAAAACGCTTTGGTGATCAGTTTGATGAACAAAAATTCCGTTCAGAACATCCTCAGGTTTTAAAATATACTGAACAGATAGAAGACATAAATACCAGGATGAACACTGCTATAGCTTCCGGACAGCTAAATGATCTGAAAACATTGATAGAAGAACTTGGAATTGTCGACCCTGTTTCTGGATCAAGAAACTGGACTGATGTAAGGCAATTCAACCTGATGTTCAATACACAGCTCGGCAATATATCTGGAGAAGAAGGAAAGCTTTACCTGCGGCCTGAAACTGCCCAGGGTATTTTTGTCAATTTCCTGAATGTTCAGAAGACGACAAGACAAAAAATTCCTTTTGGAATAGCCCAGATAGGAAAGGCTTTCAGGAATGAAATAGTCGCCAGACAGTTTATTTTTAGAATGAGAGAATTTGAGCAGATGGAGATGCAGTATTTTGTTAAACCGGGAGATGAAATGAACTGGTATCATTACTGGAAAGAACACAGAATGAAATGGCATCTTTCCCTCAATGCTGATCCTGAAAAACTAAGGTTTCATGATCATGACAATCTCGCACATTATGCGAATGCTGCTGTTGATGTTCAGTTTGCTTTCCCATTCGGATTTAAGGAGCTGGAAGGAATTCATTCAAGGACTGATTTTGACCTTAAGAATCATCAGGAACTCAGTGGCAAAAAACTTCAATACTTTGATAATGATACAAATGAAAATTTCATACCATTTGTAATTGAAACATCGATCGGAGTTGACAGGATGTTTTTATCGATCCTTAGCAATGCATATCATGAAGAGATGGTAGCAGATGCTTCGGGAGGTGAAGCAGAGAGAGTGGTATTGAGAATACCTGCCCAGTTAGCACCTGTAAAAGCTGCTGTACTCCCTTTGGTAAAAAATAAAGAAGAATTGACAGATAAAGCTCAGGAGATTTTTGATAAGCTTAAACTATTTTTCAACATACAGTATGATGATAAAGATACAATAGGCAGAAGGTACAGAAGGCAGGATGCTATTGGTACTCCTTATTGTATTACCGTCGATTTCCAGTCACTGGAAGACAACGCAGTTACAGTAAGGGAAAGAGATTCTCTCGAACAGGTCAGAATGAGCATTGATGAATTGATACCCTATCTGGATAAAAGGACCAATATGGCATATTTACTTGCAGAACTTAAAGGGTAGTAAATTTTAAAGTCGGCAGTCAGCAGTCGGAAGTCAGTAGTCGGCAGACTGAGGTCTCATGAAAATTATAGACAAATTTAAATATTGAAATTCAATTCGTGATTCGTCTTTCGTAATTCATTAACACATTCCATGGTACCATCCAACCATTTTACCCTGCTACCATTCTGCCATAATTTACAATCAGAATGATATTCCGATATTGATGCAGTTAAAGCTTATTCCTTTTTTTTCTACATCTTTGAAAAAATCAGTCAGATTATTATCTCTTTTAAAATCAAGAGTGATAAACCACAGAGAAATTCCGGCACCATAATCATAAGAGAAGTTAGCATCGTAAAGATTGTTAAAATTTATTCCCCTGGTGTTCTCATCAATGGAAATAACATAGTTCAATGATACACCAGCAAAAATGCGAACTTTTAAAAATTTCAAGATTTTATATTCATACCCACCATCTGTTGTCAGTTTGATCATTGAATAGGAAGGGCGGTCATTGTAATATCTGTTTTTATCAAAAGGATCAACAGTAAATTTTTGAAAAATCAAACCAGGTGCCATAAAAAATCCCGGCGATCCGATCTTGCCCTGTCCTCCGACACTGAATCCCGGCCTGATAGTATTTGGTTCATTTGGAAAGCTCACATTTAGTGTTCCAACATACAGTTGTGCACCATCCTGTGAATTTAGATTGTTGAATATAACAAAAATCAGAAATATGAGGATAATTAAACGCAATGATTTATTTTTTTGCAAAGTAAGTGTTTTTTTTTATTTGACCAAGTTTGGTTTTTGTTTTTTTATCCTGTTTTGCAAAAATAAAAATTTAAATTTGTGCTTTATTATTTGCTGATTATTTTATTTTGCTTAATCAAAACAAGTAATGTGATGATAAAAAGATCTTTTTTAACAATTCTGTTTTTAATTATTTCTATTTTATCTGTATTTGGGCAGTCAATTAATAGAAATCCTCAGGAGTGTGTTGCACATCATCTAAAATATACAAATGCAAAGGATTATGATCCTGATAAGGCTGCCAGATCTTTTTATGGGCTAAGCAGGACTGATGCAGCGGATCTTGCCAATAAACTTAAGCTTACTTATGATGGAATGGGTATCTACATCCCTGTAAATAAAATACCTGATAATCCGGAGTACATCGACAGTACTTCAAACCAGCAAAAGTTTTTCATTCTGCCTGACAGACTTCCTGCTATTTTTGTTGAGAAAATTGGCAATGCCTGGTATTACTCACCTGACTGTTATAATAATATAAACGAAATGTATAGTAATGTCTATCCATTTGGGTCAGATCTTCTCTACGATAATATTCCCAGATTTGATAATAGAAAATTCCTTGGTGTATATTTATGGCAGTACTTATCGTTTCTGATTCTTATTTTCCTTGCTTTTTTTTCTTATTTTATTCTTAAGCTGATTTTCAAGCCATTGCTTTCTTTTATTGCGGACCGAAGCTTTAATTTTCATATGCATCTTCCGCACAAATATTCCAAAACAGCAAAAGTAACAAGTTTAATATTGATTTTTTATGTTTTGAAGTATGCTTTTGCATTGATAAGGCTTCCAATAGGACTTTCATCTTTTCTCATAACAAGTATCGATATAGTCATAGTAGTTTTAATTGGTATTTTAATATACAGGATTTTTGATATTATTATTTCATATATTGATCAAAAAGCTAAGTCCACACCTACCAAATTAGATGATCAGTATATTCCGATTTTGCAACAAATAGCAAAACTGATTATTTCCATAGGTGTCATTTTCAAAGTATTAGTTCTGCTTAATGTTGATGTTACGGCTATAATTGCCGGACTTTCAATCGGTGGATTCGCTCTTGCACTGGCTTCACAGGATACTGTTAAAAACTTTATTGGATCTGTGATGATCTTTCTGGATAAACCATTTAAGGTCGAAGATTGGATTGAAATTGACAAATACAGTGGTACAGTAAAGGAAGTCGGATTCCGTTCAACCAGAATCGAGCAACTTGATACGTCAATAATTTCCATTCCAAATAATATTATCTCCAACCAGGCTCTGGTAAATAAGGGCGAAAGAAATCTAAGGATGTATGAAACAAATATAGCCATAACATTTGGAACTTCAGGAAACAGCATTGAAACATACCTGTCCGGTTTGAGGAAAATTGCTACCGAACATCCTAAAATTTTTGGAAAATATTATATCAATCTTTCCGGACTTGGAACTTCTTCAATAAATATATTATTCAGGATCTATTTTATCACAAATAATTACGACGAGGAGTTGAAATTGAAAGAGAATATTACATTTCTGTTGATTGAACTGGCTGAAGATCTTGGTATCCATTTTGCTTTGCCTTCACAAACCCTGTATTTTTCAAAGCCACCCAAACCGGATAACTTGAATGAATCTTCGGCCGAAAACCTGGAAATATTAAAGTCAAAACTCAGTGAGTTTTTTAAAAGCAAAAATTTTGGACAAATAGAAGATGAAAATAATGAAGAGTAAAACGACTGTTAAGGAAGTTTGATTTCAAGGAACATTTCTGCGAGCTGATCGATTTTAATTAATTCTATTTTCGCTTCTCCTATTTGTTTAAGCAGAATAAAATCTATTGAATCATTATTTTTCTTTTTGTCTTTTGACATTATTTCTATGACTTTCTTTTTGTCCATTTTACATGAAACGGGAAGTCCGGCTTTAATTAAAGTATCTCTTATCAAATGGACATCACTCTCATTTAAATATCCGAATTTCTTTGATATCTCTGAAGCTATGATCATCCCGATGCTTACAGCAAAACCGTGTTTCAATCCTAATATTTTTTCGATAGGATGACCGAAAGTATGACCGAAATTTAGTTTTTTGCGATTACCTGTTTCAAGTTCATCTTCGTTTACTATATCTATTTTGATTTTTACCTGTTGGTTAATAAAGTCATTTAAAAAGGAGATATCTTTTTTCAGTACATTGTTGATATGTTCAGCAAAATTGCTAAACCTCTGCTGATCTGAAATCAAAAGATGCTTGACTGATTCAGCCAGGCCGTTTGTGAATTCCTCCTGTGGCAAAGTTTTTAAAAAAACTGTATCGATTACTACAAATTCAGGTTGAGTGATAGTACCGATCATATTTTTATAATTGAAATGATTTACACCGTTTTTTCCTCCGATAGAAGCATCAATCATAGCAAGCAAAGAAGTAGGAATAAAACCAAACCTAGTTCCTCTCATATAGGTTGAGGCTACAAAACCGGCTATGTCAGTTATCATTCCACCACCAAAACCAACTATAAAGCTTTTCCTGTCTGCTTTAAATTCAATCAATTGGTCATAAATGGTATTTACAGTTGAAATTGTCTTGTTTTCTTCTCCATATGGTATGGATATGACTTTTTTATCCTGTAAGAATGAAGAATATAATTCATTCAAATTATTATCAGTTATATAAATGCTATCTTTTGGGATTACACTATTGTGAAGCATAGCATTGAAATCTTCAACGATTATTTCTGACTGGCCTGATTTCCCTCTCAATAAATATCTGCTCATTAATTAGTTGATTTATAATTCTTTAATTTTCTTTTTTTAAAAAAAGTTGAAATAGATTCCAGAAATTGAATCACATAAAATAATAAAATTAAAAAAAATATTTAAAAGTGTAACTTTTTTAGATTAAGTTCGTATTGAAAACAGAATACCCGGATAAAACGATGACCATTAACGAGTACAATAAATGTGTTGATCTGTATTCAGATAATGTTTACAGGTTTGCAATGAAAAGTGTCAGGGACGAGGACACAGCCAATGATCTGGTACAGGATACATTTATGCGCCTTTGGCAACATGTTGATAAGATCAATCTTGAGACAGCCAAGCCCTATCTTTTCAAAATTGCAAATAACCTGATGATTGATCTGTACAGAAAAAATAAGTTTATGGATTCAAATCCGATTGACAGCGAGAAATACTCTTATGTTCATGAATACACCGATTTGAAAGAACAACTTGACAAGGCACTTGACAATCTGGCTCAGATCCAGAAGACTGTTATAATGCTAAGGGATTATGAAGATTATTCATATGAAGAAATTGGGCAGATAACAGGACTAAGTGAATCGCAGGTAAAAGTATATATTTACAGAGCACGAAAAAATTTAAAGGATTATTTAATTGAATCAAGGATAGAGCTATGATTAACAGGCTTAATTATGAAATATGGTTTCTCGATTTTTCGGAAGGAAATCTGAACAATGAAGATAAAAAGCAATTATTTGCTTTTCTTGATTCAAACCCCGATTTGAAGCATGAATTGGAATCTTTTGAGATATTTAAACTGGAAAATGAAAATACTGTATTCAGTCTGAAGGATAATTTAAAAAAGATTATTGCAATTGATATGGTTGAGGGACTTGATGAATTTGAAGTACTTGCAATTAAAAAGGTTGAAGGTGAAATTTCCCAAAATGAAATTGAAGTTTTAGATCATCTTGTTGAAATATCAGATTCGAGGAAGAAGGAATTGGATGCCTTCGAAAAAACAAAGCTTTTTTCAGATGAAAAATTGAATTTTGCCCATAGAGAAAGTTTGAAGAAGAGATCCGGGATTGTAAGGCTGATCTATAATTATTCAGCTTCAATAGCTGCTGCTGTTTTGATTATTATTTTTTTCACTTCAATTTTTAATACCGGTGAAGATGGAAATGATAAGTCAATCGTAAGTGAGTCAAAAGATGAAAAATCAATACCAAATTCGGCACTGGCATCTAATGATTTGATTAAACCCGATATTGTACAAGATGAAATTGCGAAAAACCTGGAGAATTCAATTGTTTTTCAAAATAAACTTCGCAATTCTGACTTAAATTCTCCAGCGATAGTGATTTCATCAGGGACCGTGAAAAACAATTCTGAAAACCAAAATGAAATTACTGCAGGATCCAGAATTGCTATTAATTTAAAAACACTTAATTCAGAACCAACTACCATTGGAAAAAGACCAATGATGCATTATATTGATTATTCTGCCGGTAAAAATCCTGACATTGCAATAAATGATAACAGCTCAATTGTCAAGGCACTTACACCTAAAGAATTTTTTATAAAAACAGTCAAAAATAAACTGAATATGGAAGATAATGATTATTCAAGTTTGAATACCATGGATGTTGTATCTGCAGCAGTTGACAAATCAAAAATCGCAAGTCTCGATTTTTCTAAAAATGAAACAGACAATTCGAGGGAATTTGCTTTCAATATCGGATCATTAAGCTTCTCAAGGAAATGGACAAGAGAATAATTGATCCTGGCTGTAACTTTTCTAACGGTCACTCGTAATACTTCAAAAAAACAAATTATTTTTTAAACTTAAAATCTGATACAAATGAAAAAATCACTTTTTATTCTGGCACTGCTTTTTATTTTCTCTTCAATGATAGCCCAGGTAGAGGGAACTAAAAGGGACACGACAAAAATTAAAATGGGCAACAGGACTATTATAATTGTTGAAGACAAAAAAGTAAATGAAGACAATAAGGATGTCCAAATTGAAGAAGAAGTAATAATAGAAGATGATAATGAAGAAATTGAAATACCTGAACCACCGGAACCACCAGAAGCTCCTGAACCACCGGAAGCACCGGAAGAAATGTCTGATGAAGAGATAGAAGTTGAAATTATTGGTGATGCTGATAGAAAAATTGACAAGGAAGTAAAAATAAAGAAAGTTAAGAAAGAGAAGTATAAAGCTGGCAAATACAGCAGATGGGCAGGAGTTAACCTGGGATTCAATCAACTAAGAGATATTGATGGATATTCAGCACTCGAGGGTGGAAATGAAATTTGGGACAATAAGATATGGGCTAGCAGAACATGGAATGTAAATCTTCTTGAATTTAGTCTCAGTATTGTAAAAAGACATATTTTGCTTACAACAGGTATAGGGTTTGAATTCAGGAATTACAGTTTTAAAAAGGATTTTGACCTGGTATATACCGGAGATGTTATTGAACCACAATTGACAACATTTGACTATAGCAAAAATAAACTCCACGCAAGCTATGTACAGGTTCCGTTGTTGCTCGAAATCAATACTTCCACAAAACCAAAAAAAGGCTTATATCTGGCTGGAGGTGTTATCGGAGGGTATAAAATGGGCTCAGGTATGGAGCAGGAATATGAATTTCAGGGACAGGAGTTCGATAGAGAAATCGATGATGAGAACGGGTTTAATCTTAATGATTATCAATTGATGGGAACATTGAGACTTGGTATTGACAGGATCACTTTTATAGGAAATTTTGACCTGCTGCCGGTATTTCAGGATGGAAAAAGCCTGACCGGAGATGGAATCGGAAATGTAAGCTTAGGTGTGCAACTGGTAGGATTTTAAATTACGAATTTAGAATTGCAAATCACAAATTGAAAACTATGATTCTAAATGAATCAATAAATAAGATTTAACTCGCACCGGGTTATTTCATGTCACCAAAAAACATCTGTAATGAAGATTACGGGTGTTTTTTTTTATTTCCTCCTATTGTTCAGATAGCCTATAAACCAGAATAATATAAAAGCCCCGAGGACAGAACTGATGATTTTTGCAATTATACCATATGACCAAAAACCAAGTATCCTGAATATCAAACCCCCAATCACTCCTCCTATTATACCAATCAGGATATTTAGTAAAATACCAAATCCTTTTCCCCTGATGAGCATTCCGGCTAAATAACCTGAAATTGCACCAACAATAATAGTGTAAATCATATCAAAATTTTTATAAATAACAATTATTATAAATGAGAAGTTCCCTTACAATATTTGATCTCAAAAAAGAATTTGTTTTAATATTATCAGGCAGATTAATGAATTATGAAAATGGAATTTTTGTTAATAATGAATAGTTAACAAGTTTTTCTGCTCACTTAAGTAAATTGTATTATTTTTGAGACTCAAAAATAAAATCTCATTATTTTGGTTTTATATATTCATAGTCTGAATTTTATGAAGTTTTTGAATTACCTTATATTTTTTTTATATCAACATTGGTTTTTACTGCTTGTGCAAGTATTGCTACTCTCTCCGGAGGGCCAAAAGATGTATTGCCTCCAAAACTGGATTCTTTAAGATCAACTCCAAATTTTCAGACCCGTTACAAACCCGGTAAAGTGATCCTGCATTTCGATGAATGGATAGTGCTTAAAGGTCAGGAGCAGATTCTGGTTTCACCTCCTCTCTCAAAAAAGCCAAAAGTTAAGCAAAAAGGAAAACACATAAGTATTGAATTTGACAAGCAGGATACTCTTAGAGAGAATACTACCTACAATATTAACTTCGGAAAAACAATTACCGATTTCACTGAGGGAAACCCTGTACCTAATTATTCATTCGTTTTCAGTACAGGTGATGTGATTGATTCCCTTGAATTTACCGGAAAGGTCATAAATTCAATCGATAATAAACCTGAAAAGGATATTTTAGTCATGCTTTACGATCAGAAAGAAGACTCAATAGTGGTAAATTCCAAACCTTATTATTTTGCATATACAGACGAAACCGGATCTTTCAGAATAACAAATATCAGGGAAGGATCATTTAAGGTATTTGCATTAAAAGATGCAAATGCCAATTTTTTGTATGATAATGTTTTGGAGAAAATAGGGTTTATAGACACTATGATGAGAATATCAAATGACTCTTTGACCAGGAAAATAGAAATTAGTGTATTTCAGCCTGATATACCCTTGCAGATAAAAGATAATAATATCTCTGACTATGGAAAGATCAGCATTGCAAACAGTAGAAAACCTGATAGTCTTAGAATAATTAGTTCATCTGTAAAAATTCTTGAAAAAGAGATTATTAAGGACAGTACTTTAATCTGGTTCGATATTCAGGAACCTTTTGACAGTATTCAGCTTGTATTAAAAAGTGAAGATAAAACAGACACTTTGAATATAAAGCAGCGGAAAAAATTTGAGAAACCGGTTAAGCTTAATGTCAGAACTGTTAAGGGAATTATAAATATTCACCCTGAAAAATCTGTTTTACTAGACTTTAATCAGCCTGTATTTTTAGCTGACACATCAGGAATTGAAATTTCTGATACCGGCAATATTAAGCAGAAATTTACAGTTGAAAATGATAGTTCAAATTTAAGGCAGTTTAGGATAAAAGGAAACTGGAAAGATGATACAGTATATAAACTTTCAGTTTTGCCGGGAGCATTCAGGGGATTGTTTTATCAGGTAAATGATAGTATTCTTATAAATTTCAGGACATTCAGGAGAAGTGATTTCGGTAATCTTATTTGCCAGTTTGATAGCCTGGATCGGACTATTCAGTATATAGTACAGTTGAAGCAAAAGGATAATATCATTGATGAAAGAATAATAAAAAACAAAGAGAAAGAAACACTTAAATTCCCCGGATTGGAGCCCGGGATTTATGTTGCTGATGTAATAATTGATGAGAATAAAAATGGCAGGTGGAATGGTGGAGATTATTTCAGGAAATTGCATCCTGAAAAAACAATAAAATTCCAGTTGAATGAACTAAAGAAAAACTGGGATCAGCTTGAAAAATTGAGCATAAAACACGGTAAGAAAAATGAAACTAAAAACTGAGAATCTTGTAAAATACTATGGTAAAAGGAAAGTTGTAGATGATGTTTCGATTTACGTAGAAAGAGGTGAGATAGTCGGTCTGCTTGGACCAAACGGAGCAGGCAAAACTACGACATTCTATATGGTAGTTGGATTTATAAAGCCCACAAGCGGAAAAGTATTCATTGATGATGATGAAGTGACAAAGTACCCTATGTATAAAAGGGCAAGAAAAGGTGTGGGTTACCTGCCGCAGGAAGCTTCAGTATTCAGGAAACTTACTGTAGAACAAAATATAAGGTCAATACTCGAATTTCAGAAAATGACAAAACATGAGCAAAATGAAAAACTCGAAAGTCTGCTCGAAGAATTCGGATTGCTGAAAGTAAGAAAGACACTTGCAGATTCATTATCGGGAGGTGAAAGAAGAAGGACAGAAATAGCACGTGCACTCGCTTCAAATCCAGGATTCATACTTCTGGACGAACCATTTGCAGGTATTGACCCTATCGCAGTTGAAGACATACAATCCATCGTTGCAAAACTGAAAGACAGGAATATTGGTATATTAATAACCGATCACAATGTCAGGGAAACACTATCAATAACCAACAGGGCTTACCTGATGTTTGAAGGGGCTATTCTCCGCAGTGGTACTGCAGACGAACTTTCAGAGGATGAACTGGTCAGGAAAGTGTACTTGGGTAAAAATTTCGAATTAAAAAAATCTTTCATAGATGAATCTGAGTAAAGATATAATAATCTGATTATCATATAATCCTGCGATGCTGTGAACAAAAAGAATTTACATTAAAGACATTGATTAAAACAACTTTCACAAATTAATTATAAACAAACCGACGAAGTTGCTAAAAGATAAAGCAGTAATATTTAATTATTTTGAAAAAGTGTAAATGGAAATTGATGAAACGAATAATATATATATTTTTTATTTTAGTATTGATATTTATCAGCTTATCAGGAATTACTTCTTGTGGCTCGGGTGACAATAGCCTTACTGATGAAGAATCGAAAGTTGTAGATTCTCTTTACAGGTTGGAAGAAGTTAAAATTCAGCCTGTATTGGATTCCTTGTGTGACTCAGTCAAAAACAAAACATATCCTCTAATGGTGGATTCCATCAAGAAGGTCAGACAGGAAGAAGTGATAAAACTTTTGACCGAGTAAGATCAGAAAAGACTTTTAATAATATCATTTTCAGTAACTCCTTCTGTTTCAGCTCTGTAATTCTTTATTATCCTGTGACGCAGTACATTAAGTGCTACTGCCTGAATGTCTTCAATATCAGGAGAGTATTTACCGTTGATCGCTGCATTGCATTTTGCTCCAAGTACCAGGTACTGAGATGCTCTTGGTCCTGCACCCCAGGAAAGGTATTTATTGGCTTCCGGTGATGCTTTAATTGAATTAGGTCGGGTTTTAGCTGTAAGAGTAACCGCATATTCCAGTACATTATCTGCAATTGGTATTTTTCTGACCATCTTCTGAAAAAATATGATATCATCTGCTGACAATACTTTTGAAACTGAAACGGAACTGTCGGTTGTAGTATTTTTTACAACATCGACTTCTTCTTCAAAGCTTGGATAATCAAGGAATATGTTAAACATAAACCTGTCAAGCTGGGCTTCAGGAAGCGGATATGTGCCTTCCTGTTCAATAGGGTTTTGAGTTGCAAGGACAAAAAATGGTTTTGGCAGTTCATATGCATTTCCGCTTATAGTCACCGATTTTTCCTGCATGGCTTCCAGCAAAGCAGCCTGGGTTTTTGGAGGAGTACGGTTAATTTCATCAGCAAGAACAATATTTGCAAATACTGGCCCTTTATTGAACCGGAAATGCCTTGATTCATCCAGAATTTCAGAACCAGTTATATCACTTGGCATCAGGTCGGGAGTGAATTGTATTCTTTTAAAGCCTAGATCAAGAGATTCAGCAATTGTATGTATCAGTAAAGTTTTTGCCAGCCCCGGAACTCCGACAAGCAGGCTGTGTCCATTGCTGAAAAGTCCTGTGATAACTGCTTTTATCACTTCATCCTGCCCAACAATGATTTTTCCGATTTCTGATTTTAATTTCCTGTAAGATCCTGCCAGCGCATCTATAGCTTCTACATCCGATTTATAAGTATTGTGCATTTTTTATTCTTTTAATGACTTCTAATTAACGTTAATGATTTTATTTTGTTTTCAGTTCCAGGCATACATTTTTAAATTCACTTAAAATCATGGCTGTAGCACCCCAGATTTTATGATCATTCAACTTAAAATACGGTATTTTATCGAGCCTGTAACCGGAATCCAGCATTATTTCTCCATTTTCTATATTTGAGTGATCCATTAAATCTTTTAAATTTATCTCCAGTACATATTGAACTTCACGTACCTGAGGACTAAAAACCGGAGTGTTTTCTGAATAGAAAATAAATGGATATACCCTGAAATTGCTTACAGGTATCAGGAGTTCGCTCAATACACCAACTGGTGTAACATATTCCCGTTCGATACCCAGCTCTTCATGCAACTCTCTTAAAGCACATTCTGACAGATCCTGGTCTGTTTTATCAAGTTTGCCTCCTGGCAAACTGATCTGACCCCGGTGTTTATCGTTATGATTGTCTGATGTGCGCATTATAACCGGGAAAAAATATTCGTTTTCTTTTTTGTACAGGAGTATGACTACTGCGGCATCAACATAATCTGTTTCATGTTTTAAGAGCTCAAACCTGTATGGAGGAGACATCTCATCATGAGCTTTCCCACCAGGTAATCCTGAAGAAAGCAGTAATTCGATTTTTTCCAAAAGGCTCATATAATATTCAGGAAGTATGATTTTATTTATTTATTACAGGAGTGACTTGAAATCCTGACTTTCTAAGCAGGTTTATTACTCCATTCTCACCACCAAGATGTCCTGCACCAACAGCAAAAAAAGAGGTGTTTTCTTTCATTATCCGGGACATAACAGGAATCCAGTTTTCATTTCGGTCATTGAGCAATATTTTTTCGTATTTTGATATTTCATCGGTTTTGATGGATTTATGCAATCCTCCGATATTCTGGTCTTTATACATTTTAACAAGGGTATCCATGGCAGATCCATCCATTTCTGACTGTTCAATGCTCTTCAACAACATACGTGCCTGTTCTTCATATGGAATAGAATCTAAAATATTGATCTGATAATCAATAGTTTCGAGTCCCATAACTTTTTTCCCTTTATCTTTTGCCATATCATGAAATTCCATTTCGTATGATTTGTATGAGCCGGTCTCAATAGAACCCGGTTTAATATCGGGGTCTGCGAACATAGTAAGAAAAAGTGGCTTTATTTTTTCGAGAAATATGAGAGGGATTCCTGCATCCTTGAAAAACTGGTTTACTTTTTCATATTCTTCTGTAGTGATCAGATCACTAAGCGATAATTCATCTTTCATTATCACTTTTGGCAATAAGGACATGATCTCATTCATGTCATCAAGTTGTGCCATGTCAATTTCGAATACTACATTTTCACTTTGATCAAATGCTTCATTA
>JADJGA010000007.1 GCA_016708265.1 Saprospiraceae bacterium
CTGAATTAGGCCAAAATTTGTTATATACTTTATACTGCAGGTATTTCAAATATTCAAATAAAGTATAATATCTTTGTAAAAAATGAATATATGAAGATCTTAAAATTCAAGACCACAATCAATCTGCAATGGCTGCATGCTCAAAGCTAAAAGAGTACTCGATGTTCCTGAAATTGACAAATGGGGAAGTCAATGTTTGATGACCCTGATAAAATACTGACTGTCAGCACTGAAGTCCTCAGCTCTGAGAATTATAGATAAGTTGAACCTGATAGGCTACAAGGCAGAAACAATCAGTTAATAAATATCCTAAAATCTTATCAAGTGAAAAACCTGGGTTTTATATCAGTAATTTTGACAATTACTTCAATTTCAGTATTTTACAGATGTGAATGCCTGGGTGTTTTCAACCTGCTGAATTATATATGAGAAATTCTTGATCATGAGGATTCGACAGATATGCTTTTCAAAAACAGAGCAATACCAAACCGACGAGGTTTTTTTATAAAGAAGATAATATTATTAAATACCTTGATTTTAAATTTGAAAATGATACAATTCAAAATAAAACGCTTTTCATAAGCGGTTATCCCGGATTTATAAGTGCATCAGGATTTAAGGAATTCTACCTGAAAATAAATGAATCTGACATTGATACGATATTTTACGATGTGGAAGAGCAATCAGATGATTGCTGCACATTTTACAAGGAAATAACCTTGAAATATAACGGACAAACAATTGATAAAAATAAAAAGGAATTTGTCTATATCATTACAGGTAATCCGGGAGGAAATATAGTTTGCTTTCGATGTGCATTTCATCCTTCCACCATCGCGCCATCTTACCATCCTGCCTTCATATCATCCAAACAAAACAAAATTTTCAATCAATGATTTCCCATTTTTCATTTTAAATTTTTCATTTTAAATTTCCCCTCCCCCACCTCAATCCGATCTTCTTCATAAGCAGTGCAGCATTGAAAGTCCTGCAGACACCATGATTGAGTTTGTAGTCGAAAAGATCATCTTTAGACTGGATACTGAAATTGTAGTTTTTTAATATTATCCGGCATAATATTTTCCATTTCAGGCAAATTAGGTCATGAGTGGCAACTATGCCTGATGCTCCATTCCTGACAAGTTGCTTCAGAAAGCAATACTGCCAGTCTGTCTGTCGATTGTATTGGTTCCCCTGAGCAATTCATCGAGTAGCAGGAAGCATTTTTTATTATTCGCTACATAGATCAGTATATTCTTTATCCTTTCTAATTCAGCATGAAATGTTGATAACTCCAGTTCGATGGAATCACTGATCCGCATATATGTAAAAAACATCCAGAGGTGAAATCAAAGCTTCTGGCTTTTACAGGACTTCCTGACATTCCAAGTATCAGGTTTTATGCCTGTAGTCCTCAGAAAAGTACTTTTTCCTGCCATATTGGATCCTGTGACAATATCAAACCTTGAATTTCCGGACAATGAATAGTCATTTGCAATGCAATTATTTATGAGTGGGTGTGCCAATTCATGAGCCTCAAGGTAAACTTCACTTTCTGAGGACAAAGCAGGAAAAATCCAATCAGGATTATTAAACCTGACTATGCTCAATGACAGTAATGCATCGATGGTTCCAATTTTATCAAGCCAGAAATGGAATTTGTCATGGTTTCTTTCTATCCATTTCTCGAGTCTGATGCACTGTTGAATATCCCAAAAAAGAAATATATTCAGGACAGGCCCTATAAAAATATTAAGCCGGTAATCAAGGTTTTTAATCAATTGAGCTATTTTCAGCAATTCTGCCCTGAATTTTTCCTCACCTGTAATACTAATTCTTATCTCTTTCAAAATTTCTCTTGTATCAAATTCTTCCTTCTCAATAAGGTCCATCAGATCAGCATATTTTACAAATAATTCCGACTGCCTGGATGCATGGCTGTGCAGAATATCAACTTTTCTTTTGAACCTGAAATTAATGATGAAACTTAATATGAAAAGAAAAAACAGCCCAGACAATATTTCTTCAAATACAAAACTGATACAAAGACTCAAAAATAAAATGAATGAAAAGACAATCAATCCATATTTCAGGAATTTTGGTTTGATAAAATTTGAGAAAATTGTTGATCCAGGCTTGAATACCCTTATTCTCATCACTTAATGAATTTGCATTAAAAAAACGGACAGAAACTTATCCCTGAATTTTGATTTCCGGACAATTCCTTTATCGCTGCCTGCCTTTTTAGGATAGTTTCAGGAAGCTTTTCCGGAAATCCAAGCCAGTTTGCAAGTATTTCCTGTCCTTCGTAAGTAATGGTTCTGTTTATCCTGTTGAATAAGGAATACTTGCCAAAAATATCCAGGTCTCCCGAGTATGGGTGAAAAGGATCGCTAAACTCAATGCCATTTCCAAAATATTTGGAAGATTGGAATCAGTTTCCAATTCATTATTATATATCTTCAGCAGGTTTTCGCTTTCGCCTATCAGTTTCTCAAGTTTTAGATATTCCATTACAAAAAATAAAAATGCAGAAAAAGTGACAAGGAAAACGATCACAGATGTCCATAGATCTGATTTTGAAAATAAAAAGCATTGCAAAACCTCCGAGAAAAAAAAGCAACCTGATAAAAGCCAAGCTTTAATCTACCTGACAATATATCTTTTCATCAGAAATTTCCTTAATTTTATTGTTATAGTACTCTGTTATCATATTATAAAAAACTATAGTCAGCCTGGCATTTTAAGGGTGTATCCCATTTTTATAATCAATGCAATCACCAGATAATAAAATTTGGAATATACCTCTATTTCATATGCCCTCTTCTGAATAATTATCAAAAAGTTTTGTATCAAAAATACAAATATGATATTTAAATGTCAAAATACCCGTATATTGCAGCATTGTTTTGCAAGATGGGAATTTCACTAGACATAATAAAAACTCCTGTTGAAAAAGAGTTAAGGGAATTTGAAGAGTATTTCAAAGCCTCAATGAAGAGCAATGTAGCATTGCTGGACACTATTACCTATTACATCTACAAGAGAAAAGGCAAGCAGGTGAGGCCCATAATGGTATTGCTAACTGCCAGGATGCTGGGCAAAATAACCAATGACACGTATACTGCTGCATCACTTATAGAACTGCTTCATACGGCCACTTTGGTACATGATGATGTAGTTGATGATTCAAAATTGAGGAGAAGTTTTTTCTCTGTAAATGCATTATGGAAAAATAAAGTTGCTGTCCTGGTAGGAGATTATCTGCTGGCCAAGGGTTTATTGCTTTCAATAGAAGGTGATAAGATTGAGTTTTTGAAAATCCTGTCTTCCGCTGTAAAGATGATGAGTGAAGGTGAACTGCTTCAAATACAGAAAGCCAGAAAGCTTGATATCACAGAAGAAGTATATTTTGATATAATAAAGCAAAAAATGCTTCCCCTTTATCAGTTCTGCTTGTGCTATTGGAGCTGCCTCTGTCACTGGAGATCCGGAAATTGTTAAAAACTGGGCGATTACGGTGAAAATATCGGTATAGCTTTCCAGATAAAAGACGACCTTTTTGATTATGGCGAAGATGAAATTGGCAAACCAAGGGGAATTGACATCAGGGAAAAGAAGATGACATTGCCTTTGATTTATGCTCTTCAGAATTCAAACAGATCTGAAAAAGCATGATCATAAACACGATTAAAATCACAATGAAGATAATAAAAAGTAAAGGCATTGATCCAGCTAATAAAAGATAAGGTGGAATGGATTATGCAGTCTCCAGAATGAAAGAGTTTAAAGATGCAGCAAATTCAATTCTGATGACATTTCCCGATAATCCATCAAGAAAAATCCTTTTGAACTTTCAGATTTTATAATAAACAGGAATAAATAACATCGTGCTTATTTCCTGATCTTCACTTTGTTCCTGGTCTGGGAACTTTAGCCCTTGAAAAACTATTCCATTTCATAATATCACTGATCTTAACATTATAAAATTTCCTGGCTACGTCAAGCAGTGATTCTCCTGGTTTCAATTTGTATATTATGAAATTGTCATCATCCTCTTTATTGGCTGGTGAGTTCACAGCCAAAACAGGTGTTTTCATTTGTCTCGTACTCTGATTCAAGCTGATACTGTTATCAAATTTATGGCTTATACTCTCACTTATGGTGGTGGCATTGTCATTTCCCAGCATATATCCTGCTATATCCCTGGGAAAATAATTCATTATATACTGTGTATAATTCTGGTTTAATTCTTTATCAAACTCAATTTTTTCAAAATTTTCATGTTCGATCAGTGCATATAGTGCTGATTTGGGAAGTATAAGTTTATAACCCTCAGTACTAGCCGGAATGAAATTTTGCCTGTAAGCAAAATTGAGACTTTTTATCACATCCATCGATACTCCGGTAATTTCAGAAATGTACTTAAAATCCATATGCCTGTAAACCTGGCCTCCGCATTATCATAATAATAGTCGTCAACCGGTTTTGGCTTTAATCCAATGTCATTGAAATGATTTAAAATATATGATATTGCTATGAATTTGGGAACATAATTCCTTGTCTCTCTTGGCAAGAACTTCACTACAGACCAAAAATCCTTACTCCCTCCTGCCTTGTTAATTGCACTTTTCACAGCACCTGACCCGCAATTATATGCAGCCATTACAAGTGTCCAGTTATCAAATGTTGCATAAAGATCTTTCAGATGAAGTATTGCTGCTTCGGTAGACTCTTCTACATTGTACCTTCCGTCATACACTTTGTTGATCTTAAGATTGTAATTTTTAGCCGTTCCTGCCACAAACTGCCATATTCCGGCAGCTCCTGCATGTGAATAAGCATTATTTTTCAGATGAGATTCAACGATAGCCAAAACCTTCAATTCATCAGGCAGTCCAGCTGCTTTCAGTTTTCCTCAAAAAATGGAAAATATACTGGTATCTTACCTAAAAACTCCTGCGCAACAAATCTTGATCCACTTGTATATGAATTAACATAGTTGCCTACTTCAGAAGTATATTTAGCATCAATAAAGCCTTTAAGCTTATTAATATTCAATTCAAGATTGTCAAAATCATGACCAGGTATTCCTTTTACGCTTGTGCCTGCAATAATAAATTCAGCCGAAAACATACTTATGATCAGAAAAATCAGAGTGATTCTTTTTAATACTTTTGTTTTTGTCATAGATTGTATTTTAGTACCAATCAGTATTAAAATCTTTGCTCAAACAAACAAAATATCCTATACAGATTGCAAATATATAAAAATTTCGAATACTACAAATTTACATTAATAAATATTTCAATTTATATTTATTTGTGCTTCAATATTTGTGATTAAAAGTAAAATTGTGTAATAATTTCAGGGTTTAATTAAGAAATTTTATATATATAATTTTTATTTAAATAACAAAATAAAGAGTATTAACGCATTATACTTATGAATTGTTTTACAAAAATTGCAAAAATTGAAAGTTTATTTAAAAAATAAACTTTCCGTCCTTGTAAATCAATTCGTTATCAGCAAAGATTTCTCCGCCATTTTTCATATCCGTTATCATATCCCAGTGAATCGAAGATTCATTTTTACCACCTGTCTGCAGATAAGACTGACCGACTGCCATGTGGATTGATCCTCCCATTTTTTCATCAAAAAGTATATTTTTAGTGATCTTATTGATATTTTCATTTGTTCCTATAGCAGCCTCACCAAATCTTCTGGCACCTTTCAGTTCAAATATCTTGTCGAGATAATCCTTTCCTTTTGCAGCTTCCCATTTTTCCACAAAACCGTCTTTTACCCACAAGGTAACACCTTCAACCTCATTTCCATTGTAAATACAAGGATAGGAAAAATGAATAACACCATTTACACTGTCTTCTACAGGTGATGTATAAACTTCTCCCGAAGGCATATTGGTTTTACCATCGGAATTGATCCAGAGCCTTCCTTCAGTATTAAAACTTATCTCAAAATCTGGTCCTTTATAAATGAATTTCTTATGGCTGTTGAGTTTATCAACTATTCTTTGTTGAATTCTACCAACATTTCTCCAGCTTTCAGACGGATCGTGATCATAGAGTTTGCATGCGCCATATACAAAATCCTCATAATCATCAAGTGACATACCTGCCTCCTGTGCTGATGCCTGTGTGGGGAACAGGCTGAAATTGCGTTTAAGAGCCCTGGTAGCAGCTCTTTCAAAATAATACTTATTGGCAGGTGCCAGAGCCTCGCGGTGAATATTTGCCTTGTGACCGTCCACATTTCTATCTTCATTTGTATTGAAAGGAGCTTTTATAAACAGGTATGCATCAAAATCTCTCATTGCAGACAGGAAGAAAGGTGAAATGCTTTTCAGCTGATCTTCAGAAGCATTATTGACAAATATATTGTACTTATCCCTGAATTCGAGGTTTACTTCCACATTCGCCCCTCTGATCACTGCTTCCCTGTAAACCTCCTTTATCAGAGGTTCTGCAAGAGTGGTACTTTTAATATAGAGATTGTCTCCCTCCTTAATTTCCACACAATAATTTACTAACAGTGAAGCGTATTTTTTTAAAATATCCATAATATATAAGTTAAAAATGAAAAGTGAAAAATGAAAAATGAAAAAAAATTGATTGTATAACTAGCCTTAAAGGGGCTTGAAGTTATAAAAGTTTCTTTTGCTTTGCGTCTCAGCGCCTTTGCGTGAGAGTGAAAGTTAAAAGCGAAAAATGAAAAATGAAAAAATAACAAAATTGACTGTATAACTAGCCTGTATGGGACTTGAAGTTATAAAAGTCTCTTTTGCTTTGCGTCTCTGCGCCTTTGCGAGAGAATGAAAGTTAAAAAATGAAATCACTAATTATAATTTATTGAATTTGATTAAACAATTTTACTCCTTTTTTATCCCGAATTGCGGATCAATTTTTACTAAAGCCGCGACAATAAAACCGGGTATAGTGGATATTATAACCCATTCGAAAAAACGTGAATATCCAATGGATTCCTGTAGCGCACCCGAATACATCCCGGGCAGCATCATGCCAAGTGCCATTATCCCGGTACAAATAGCATAATGAGCAGTTTTATGCTCACCCTGTGATATCATTATCATAAACATCATATATGCTGTAAATCCAAATCCATATCCAAATTGTTCAGTAGCAACAGCGATGTTTATAAGCAGAAAATCAGAAGGCTGTGCGTGAGAAAGGTATACAAATGCCAGATCAGGAAGGTGCATTATCAGAACCATTGGCCATAACCACCATCTTAAACCTTTTCTGGAAATTACATATCCCCCTATAAGCCCACCCATGGTAAGTGCAACGATACCAACTGTACCATAAACAATTCCTACCTCAGTATTTGATAATCCAAGCCCTCCTTTATCAATAGGATCAAGTAGAAAAGGCTGTACAAGTTTTACTAACTGTGCTTCTGCAAAGCGGAAAAACAGCAAAAATCCCAAAATACTCCAAATATCCTTTTTCTGCATAAAAATGACAAAAGCTTTCAAAAACTCAATCACAGGGAGTAAAACTTCATTCTTTGTTTCCGATTCTTCATATTTCTTTACAAATATTGCTACAAAAGTCCTGAATAGAATCACAACAACCAGCACCAGCAATATGGTCGAGATTATTGTTGTCCAAGGAGATTCTAATCCAAATGAAGATAAGAAAAAACTTATTAACAAAAACAGGAGGTAAACTGTAATCGCAAAAATGAGAAAACCTCCTATCAATAAGGCCATCTGCGGCCAGTTAACTTTTTTGTTTTGCAGTGTACCAATATCAGATACAGGTTTTGGTAGAATGAACCTGTGATATAGAAAAAAAAGTAAGAACAGAACTCCGCTGATGATAAAAACTATTGACCATGCCCCCTGATATCCCAAACCCGGAGCCAGTTCACCTGCAATTACAACTAATGCACCGGATCCCACTATCGTAGCAATCCTGTAAAAAGTGGACCTTACCCCTACAAATGCTGCCTGCTGGTTTTGGTTGAGACTGAGCATATAGAATCCATCAGCAGCGATATCATGAGTGGCACTGGCAAAAGCCATTATTGAAAATACTATAAGTGTGAGTTTCCAGTATATGGCTGTCTGAACACTAAATGCAATCCCAAAGAGTGTAACACCTATAATAAGCTGCATCGCGATGGTCCAGAATCTCTTGGTTTTGAACATATCAATAAAAGGACCCCATGCAAATTTTAAAAACCATGGAAAATAAAGCAAACTGGTAAAAAATGCAATATCTGAATTCGACACTCCGAGGTTTTTATACATCATCACTGAAACCGACATCACCATTACATAGGGAAGTCCCTGTGTAAAGTACAAAGTTGGAATCCAGGTCCAGGGGCTTAATTTCTTGTTCATAATCCAATAATTTTGAAACCGCAAATTAGTAAAAAATTAAAAATATTTATCTATTAATTTGTGAAAAACATCATAATTCCATAAAATTTATTTTCTTTACTCCCTGTTTGCAATAAAAACTCTGTTAAATATAAAAAAAGATGGATTTAAAAAGATGTGAATGGCCTAAAAATGACCCACTTTATGTTAAGTATCATGACGATGAATGGGGAGTGCCCGTGACAGATGATAAAACTATTTTTGAATATCTGATTCTGGAAACATTTCAGGCAGGCTTGAGCTGGATCACAGTATTGAGAAAAAGAGAAAATTTCAGAAAAGCATTCGATAATTTTGATTATCAGAAAATTGCAGAATATGAAGAGGATAAAGTCAATGAACTCATCAATGACCAGGGCATTATAAGAAACAAACTAAAAATAAAAGCTGCAATATCAAATGCACAGGCTTTCATATTAATTCAAAAGGAATTCGGTTCATTTTCAAAATACATCTGGAAGTTTACAGACTACAAACCAATAGTCAATAACTGGACCAGCTTATCAGAACTTCCCGCTAAAACGGAATTGTCCGATCAAATATCGGCAGATCTTAAAAAAAGAGGTTTTAAATTTGTTGGCAGTACAGTTGTATATGCACACATGCAGGCAACAGGGATGGTAAATGACCATGTGACAGGATGTTTCAGGCATAGGGAAGTGAAAAGATGAAAGTGAAAAGTGAAAAATGAATAATGAAAAGTGAAAAGTTGGCAGTTGGCAGACCTTAGACTGTAGACCGTAGACTGTGGCCTGAAAAAAAAGTGAATTTTATAAAAAAAGAATAATGACAGAGAATAAAAAAACAAAAAAAGGATATAAAGGATTTTCGAGAAATTTCTGGACAGTGATAATCATGGAATTTTTTGAGAGAGGTTCATATTACGGGGTAATGTCAGTTCTTTCAGTTTACCTGGTGATGAATATAAATGAAGGTGGGCTTGGATTTACAAAAGAGAGTGTGGGTGTGATAAAAAGCACGATAACTCCCCTGCTTTATCTGCTGCCAATACTTTCCGGTGCTATTGCAGACAGGTTTGGATATCGCAAAGTACTGATGTTTGCATTCTCTGTGATGAGTCTGGGATATTTTCTCACAAGTACTGTCACAGATTATACTCTTGTATTTTTAAGTCTATTGCTGATGGTCACCGGTGCTGGATTTTTTAAGCCCTTGATTTCAGGCACTATTGCCAGAGAGACAGATGAGAGCAACAGTACTTTAGGGTTTGGTATTTTTACTGGACTATTAATCTGGGAGCATTTATTTTCCATTGATATTAGTACCATACTTAAAGGGAATTTCATGGTCATATATTTTCATAATGGCTGCAATCGGTACCGGCTGGCTGTTGATCCTGAACATTTTCGTGTATAAAGAACCGGCTAAACCGAAAAACACAAAAAATATACTGGAAGTTCTAAAAGGCATGGTTCTGGTACTCAAAGACTACAGGTTTGTTGTCATGATTCTTATCTATTCTATGTTTTGGATACTTTATTTCCAGATGTTTGACACAGTTTTATGGTATCTTACAGAACATGTAGACATGACACCGGTAAATAATTCTGTCAACAGTTTACTTTCGCTATTCACTGAAAGTCCTGCCTGGAAATTCGATCCCGAGCATGTGACAGTGATCAATGCCGGAACTATAATTGCACTTCAGCTCATTGTTTCGAGTATCGTAAAAAACACAAAAGCACTGCCAACAATGATTGCAGGAATAGCATTGGGAACTCTTGGTATGGGTATTCTGGCTATTTCTATGCATGCCTGGGTATTTATAGCAGGTATAATGATATTTTCAATCGGAGAAATGACAGCTCATCCGAAATTCATAAGTTATGTAGGTCTGATCGCTCCGCCTGATAAAAAAGCACTGTATCTTGGATATTCATTCCTCTATGGAGTTATTGGCAGTGGCATAGGAGGCATTTTGGGAGCCACTCTATATGTGAAATTTGTTGATGGGATGAACAGACCTGATTTGCTATGGTCTATATTCACCCTTATCGGAATTGTAACGATAATCGCGATGTTGCTTTATAACAGATTTTTAGCTCCGAAGCATAACGGTCAATGATAAAGGGCTATATATCAGATAAGAGGTAGGCAAATAATATTGAAAATTATTTTTAATGCATTCAATTGCTCATAGATTTGTCTAATTATATAAATACCAATTACATGATTACCTAATCTAATACATGTTGTCCGAAGTTGCCACCTACAACTCCGTGTCGGTATAAACAAAACTTCACACAAATATAAAATTTAACCAAGTATATTTTAATCAGATGTTCTACAGGAAGAATTATATATAATCAAGTTTATTAAAACAGGTCGTTAGTTATGCAAACTATCAAAATTGGAATATATAAAAGTTCTGTCAAGTATAATTATTATTCAGGAAGTAAAGCTATTATTGCACATTCATTCTTATATAGGCCCCACAAAAACCACAATTTTGATAAAAGTAAGGATTGCTAAGATTTCTATTTTAAATACTAAAGTTCTTCAAGGTTATATCAAAATACAGATGCCACCTGCCTGAGTTTGTTGCTTTTATCAGAATAACCCTATTTGTTAAAATTGACCTTTATAATTGATTGACAAGCCATATTAAGTTAACATATGTAAAAATTTTAATCAAAATTTATCTGAGGGGATACTTTCTTAAATTATAATGATTATTAGCTCTTAATTCACATTTTTTTCTTTATTTTTGTCTTTTATTTTTTTATTTGGGACACCGTTGTATAATAATTAAATAATATTAAAAATGCAGAATTGTATTTTTTTTGTGGTTATTCTATTTCTTTTTACATCATACTCAAATTCACAGAATTCGATAATGTCAGCAAATGACTTCATAAAGTATTCCAAAAATAAAAAATTAAAAATTATTGATGCCAGTGATCCGGCAACTTATGCAAAATCGCATATAATAGGAGCTGTTAATCTTCCATTTGCAGAATTAAACCAGAAATACGGTAAAGTAAAAGGATTGATGGAAACTCCTGAGAATATGGCAAAAAAACTGGGAGAATCAGGAATTAGTGAGAAAGATGCAATTGTAATTTATGATGATGGCACCACCAAGTCCGCTGCCAGAGTTTATTGGTTACTGAAATACTTGGGAGCAAGCAATATCAAACTTCTGCACAAACAATTAAATATGTGGGAGTATGCCGGTATTGCAATGACAGACAGTTCTGAGAAAATTAAACCTGAAACATTTGTTCCAAAAGTCAATAATGAAATGCTTATCACTTTACAAGAAATTGATAAAATGATTAATGAAATCGTTTTGATTGATGCCAGAGATGTTTCGGAATATTCAGGTACAGATTCAGGTGGACTGGCTTATAATAACAAAGGTCATATTCCCAATGCGATCAGTGTTGAATACAAATCATTATTGAATGACAATTATTCATTCAAATCTGTAGAAGAGATTTCTAAGATATTGGAAAATAAAGGCCTGACTAAAGAAAAAAACTATGTAATATATTGCTGGATAGGCTTGAGAGCAACAGTTGTTTATTTTGCTTTTACCGAATTGTTGCACTATCCCAATGTCAAACTTTATGATGGCAGCTATGAGGAATGGAACTTTGAAGGTAAACCTTTGATCAAATAGGATTTGAATAACTCATCGAAAATAAAGAGTATCTGAAGCTCAATGATGACTTTCACTGTTTTACTTTTTATTTTTATTAATCGATATGTTTTTTTAGTTTGATTACTTAAAATATAAATCCAGCTAATGAATTCCTTGAAAACTCTTCTTGCATTTACATTTTTGTTTATACTTTTTAATGCTTGCAGAAATACAAAAAACCCTGAAGTAAGTATTTCTGCAAAATTTGATAATGCAATCTATCATCTTGCCAGAAGCTATATTACTACATTACCTGAACTGGATTTGGATAAATTTAGTGAAAATGAGAAGAAAATCATTGAATTAGGAAAATCTTTGTATTATGAAAAAAAATTGTCTGCAAATAACACAGTAAGCTGTGCTACATGTCATGATATTTCTAAATATGGTGTGGACAACATGGCATTGCCTATTGGTGATTTACAACAAATTGGCACACGTAATACTATCACTGTGTTTAATACTTTTTTATATGGTGAACAAAACTGGGATAATAAATTTAAAACTGTTGAAGAACAAGCTATCGGACCAATTTTTGCCAAATGGGCAATGGCTATGCCCGATACCATTGAACTGTTAAACAGATTAGATGAGGATAAATATTACAGACAAGCATTTGATGAAGCCTTCCCCAGTTCAAAATCAAGTATTACAATCAATAATTTAAAAAAGGCAATAGGTGCATTTGAAAGAATATTGCTGACACCCTCAAGATTTGATGAGTATCTAAAAGGAAATCTTTCGGTATTAACTCCAAAGGAAAAACTTGGTGTCTATAGTTTTGTTATGAACTGCAAATCTTGTCATAGTTCAGCTCTTGTTGGTGGCGGCTTTGCAATAAAGTACCCAATATTCGGAAACCATTTTGATTATTCCAATATCCAAAATTCTGACCCCGGAAATTTAATGTTACAAAAAATCATGAAGATATGTTTGTTTTCAAAGTTCCGCAGTTGAGGAATGTAGAAAAAACCTTTCCTTATATGCACGATGGTTCTGTAGCTAACCTCGAAGATGCTATCAGAATTTGTAGTATGGCAGAATCAAATTGCAGATTACTTGAAAAGGATGTAGAATATATAGCTGCTTTTTTAAAGACTTTGACGGGAAAAATACCTTATTATGCATTACAGGATAAAAAAACTTTTAATTACTGAAACTTAAAGAGCAAAAATGATTACTACTTTTAGTAAAAAAATGATAATTAAGTCTGCTCAAAAAGCAAAATACCGCTTTCAAAAGACTCCCGAAGCATCATTAAAAGAGAATTATGGTATTTATATTCATGTACCTTTCTGTATAAAAAAATGCTCTTTTGTCCCTTTTATAAAGAGATTTTTCGCAAAGAAAGAAAAAACTATTACTTGGAGGCATTGTTACATGAAATCCGACAAAAAGATATTTCCGGTAAACCATCGTGGATTTATTTAGGTGGTGGAACACCAAACGTTCTAAGTATTGAAGATCTGAAAAAGATTATTATTACATTACAAGAAAAGGTAAAACTAACTGAAATCGGAATTGAAGTTTTACCAGAATTAATAAATACAGATTATATTTCAGATCTCAAAAGTATTGGTTTTAAGAGAATAAGTTTTGGGATACAATCATTGCATGAAAATATTTTAAAGAATAATAATAGAATTTATTCAAATCCCGATAAGATTTATGAGCTGGTTGAAGCAGCAAAAAAAATGATTTCTGGGTCAACATAGATGTTATAGTTGGACTTCCGGGACAATCAGGAGAAACTTTTTGGAGGATATTAAACAGATTTTAAAGTTTCAGCCTTCACAAATAGCAACTTATCCTTATTTATTTTTCAAAAATGTAACAGCCGTTTCAGACATGTCCGACAAAAGACAGTTTGAACTCATGGAGGAAGCCGGCAAATTATTAAAAGATTATCAAAGGAAATGTATCTGGATATTTTCAAAAGAGGACAAAATTTCAGATTTGGCAAGAGATGAATTGATCTATGATTATGTGGGCTTTGGACCCGGAGCATGTTCAACTTATGGAAAATGGAAAATCGTCAACCCTGAATTGGATATTTATCTAAATAACTACAGAAATAATATTAATTATTCTTTGGTTGCCCTTAAGAATAATAAGAGTAATGATTGGAGACAATTTGCAAGAATGATTAATGATTTAAAATGCTACACTGATAAGAAAAACTATCCTGCTTATATGAATTTGTTTATTGGTTTTTTGAAACTATCAGGATATTCAAAAAATAATGTGTTAACCAGAAAAGGATTATTATTTGCTAACAAAATCACAAAATCTTTGGTAGAATCTCTTCCGTCGCCAATACGAAATACATCCTTTATTGAGAATTATTCTGAATACAAAAATGCTTTATAAAATCCTGTTTAAATCATGACATCGCAGAAATATTAAAACTTACCTACTGATGATCGAAGTCTATGAATTCGATTATCATTTTCTTTAATTAATTGTCAAATATATATCTTAAGTCCTGCAAACTTATTTCTGCTGGCAAGAGATTAAGCCAGTAACCTGCAACATGCAACACCCAACTTTTATAACTTTCAAATTTTCAATTTCATCTCTTAACTTTTAGTTTTTCACTATTAGTTCTCATCTTTTCACTTTACACTTTCAATCTGTTGTCAGTTGTCAGTTAATCTGTTGTTGGTTTGTTAGCTTTGAAAAACTACACGTCTTTTCACTTTTAACTTTTCACTTTACACTACAATATACCATACCTGTGCAATCAGAAAACAAACGATCAATCCCATCACTATCGGCAGAAATGTAGCCAGTGTAGTCCGTCTCGAACATCACTCCGCTCCAGACCCTATTCCTGTCAGGCCGAAATGCAGTACAGTGAGCATCAACACAGTAGGTATCACTATCTCATTGGCAGGAATTGCAATGATATATGCCAAATTATTATTCCATTTAATCCAAAAAATAATGCCAGCGGATCTGCAAAATTAATAAAATGACTGGCAAGGCGCAAATCTGCCATTTTGATATTGGCAACCAGCCAGATCACCACACCTGCCGGAACAGCAAATACTACTGCTCTCCAAAGTACTATCAAAGTCCTGTCATAAAAAGAAGTGACAAACGTCTGCCATATCCGTGGTGGTCTGTACGGTGGCAATTCAAGGCTGAAAGCAGAATTAGCGCCTTGAAGTACCGTCCTCGATAACAACCAGGAAACAACCAGGCTAAGAAAAATTCCCAAAACTGCAATACCAATCACAGCTACTCCGGCTACCAGTCCAGCATATTGTACAGGGACCAGTACCCCGATAAACAGGGTAGCAATCAATATTTGTGTAGGCCATCTGCCATTGCACAATGAAAAATTGTTTGTAATGATCGCAATCAGTCTCTCCCTTGGACTGTCGATAATTCTGGTTGCTACCACTCCTGCAGCATTGCAGCCAAAACCCATGCTCATAGTGAGAGCCTGCTTGCCATGTGCCCCTGCGACCTGATACAATTTATCCATATTGAAAGCTACACGCGGCAAATACCCAAAATCTTCGAGCAAGGTAAACAGTGGAAAGAAAATAGCCATTGGAGGTAGCATTACACTGATAACCCAGGCCATTGCAAGATATGCTCCATCTATTAAAATTCCACTCAGCCACCAAGGGAATCCTACATTATCTGCCAATCCTTTCAAAAAAGGATGTCCCTGATCCACCAATAGAGAAGCTAAAAGAGATGAAGGATAATTTGCCCCGATGATTGTCAACCAGAATACCAGTGCAAGCAAGCCCAGCATGATCGGAAATCCCCAGATCCTGCTAGTAACTATTCTGTCCAGATCCCTGTCGAACCGGAATGGCTTTTTTACCTCATTTACAGTCAGGCAGTTGTCAGCTATTCTTTTGCATTTCCGAAAATTATTTTCATCAAATCATCATGGAAATTATCACCAAGTTCCCACCTCAACTGATTGGACAGAGACATGATCTCAGCTTTTTTATTCTCGTCTGAATTTGTTTTCCTTATATAATCAATAATGCTCTGATCCCCTTCGAGCAATCTTAAAGCCAGCCACCTGGGGCTTTTGGCTTCATTCAATAAATCAGTGATAAGAGGAACAAGCCTGCCAACAGCGTTTTCCAGTATGTCATTGTAAACCAGCCTGTGAGGCTTGCATATATACTTACCGGATGCAACATCTTCAATATTCTGCAACAAAGACTGCAGTCCTTCACCCTGTCTTGCCGAAGCTTTGATAACTGGTACCCCCAGTTGCTTTGAAAGATATCTTTCATCGATATCCATTCCGTTACGTTCTGCCTCATCAGTAAGATTGAGGCATACTACAACTTTATCCGTTATTTCAAGAATTTGAAGTGTCAGGTTGAGGTTACGTTCAAGCCTCGTAGAATCAATAACTACTGACTGTGACATCAGGATCATCGAAAGCAGAAAATCTCTTGATACTGTTTCATCAGCACTGATCGAAAGCAAAGAATATGTGCCGGGAGGTCGACCATTTTATACTTCTTATCATTCAGTCCAAAAGCACCTTTCAGCTCTTGCGACAGTTTTTCCCGGCCAGTTTCCTGTATGTTGTCTCAAGCCTGTCAGGTTATTGAACACAGTACTTTTCCCTGTATTGGGATTTCCTGCCAGAGCAAGAACATAATCGAAATTCTCTGAATTGACCCCAAGCTTTTTGATATGAGCAGTTTTCGGCACGGGACAATTAACACAATCCTTAGTTATTTTATTCTCCATAATGATCAGATGTTTTCAATTATAAAAATATTATCTGCCTGTTTTTTTCGGAGAGCTATGCCTGCACCCAGCACATTGTAGGCAGTCGGTTCTCCTCCCGGACTTTTCATCATTACGCTTACTTTTGTGCCCGGAACTATACCTAGATCCATCAGCCTTCTTCTCTCGAGTCCCCTGCAAGAGGGTGACAAGCCACTTACATAGGCAGTTTGTCCGGGCTGCAGACTGCTAAGCCTCTTACCTGATTCTGAATATTCATCATCATTGATCTTGACTACTGTGACATTCTCTGCGAGTCCGCTGGCAAGTACTGCTTCTTCACCATCTCCGACGAATTTTATGCGATTGCCGTCATTGCTTACTATGTATAGCATCATTCCCGGATATAAACCCATTGCGGTTAGTTGCGAATATACAAGGGGTGGTTCATCTTCGATATGAATAATTTTCAGGTAGTCACCTTTTTGAAAATTTGTCAGTGAATTGCCAACATATGCAGGGATGTCACCAGATTCGGATGGAATAGGGTCACCGTGCGGGTCAAAACCGGATTCCCGATAGCTGCTGCCATTTTATTTGCATCATTTTCAGTGATAAAATGTTCAATCCTGTCAGCCTCTTTGTGCCAGATTTTGGAATCAAAACCCGTTTCATCAGCCAGGTAGCGTTCCCAGATTCTGTGAATTCTCACTATTTTCAAAGCATATTTCCTGCCCTCATCAGTAAGGAATAAATACCCCTCATTTTCAGTGATAAGTTCTGATTTCTCAAGCCTTTCAATGATCATTCCTGTTTTTTCATCATCAATTTTTAAATTATCAGAAATGTCAGTACTGCTGCAATGGATATGCCTGTATTCAAAATTAAAGAGGAGCTTCAACACATCTTCCAATAGTATCCCTCTCATTGTTTTGTTTAGCCATTTTCCATTTCCAGTAAAATCCTTCTCCGGCAAAAAACATAAAAAGGGCAATGGTAATAACGATAATAATAAAAAATAAACCTGTATCAATCATTTGTCAATAATTAAATTTGCTCTAAAAAAATTGTTTGTCCGACCTTTTCACTTATCAGGAATTCGCTCCCGTTACAAAAAATATTTATGCTTTTATCAAAATCAAATTTTTCCATGATTCTGAGCCTTGTATTCAGGAACAGCCCCACCCTGTTGAAGTACATTATGATATGAGGATCCTGATCCAGAACTCTTGCCACCCTGTATTCCTGCCCAGGCTGAGCTTCAGTCAAAAGAATAAGTTCAGGCATTTCAGGCATTTTACCGGATTTATCAGGTATTGGTGCTCCGTGCGGGTCAAAATGTGGAAAATCCAGAAATTTGTCTATTTTGTCAATCAGAATCTCTGAACTGAAATGCTCAAGCCGTTCGGCTTCTTCATGAACTTCTGACCAGTTCATTCCCAATGTACGTATTAAAAACAACTCCCACAATCTGTGACGTCTTACTACTTTCATAGCCTCGCTTTTCCCTTTCGGAGTAAGTGTAAGCCCCTTGTATGGGATATGGTTGACAAGGCCTTCAACTGACAGCTTGCGCGACATATCTGTAATGGCAGCATTACTCACTTTCAATTCTTCAACAAGAAAAGAAAAAGCTGTAAAATCACCTCCATTCTCCTGTCCAGAATAAATTTGCTTAAGGAAATTCTCTTTTGAAAATGAAATCATTACAGTTACATTTAATTATTTTTTAAGCTTACTTAAATATATAACAAACCATAGAAATTTTAGTTCACCCTAAGGGAATTGATTGGTAATATTGATGAAAAATATATCAGGAAATAATTGGAAAAGACACCAAAACAAAATAATTTTGTGTCCGGGAATAAGGTAAAAACAAGATTAAAAAGCTCCCTGCAAACCGTGAGAGGGTTTGCAGGTTGCTTGTCAACCGATTAGTGTCGCAGTTTATAACAGCATGGAGCGAACTTGCTTGTACTCATTCGAGTTTGCTCCATATTTTGATTTTATGTAAAATTTAATTCTATCACCTCTGTCTTTTAATTCATCGTATTGTTCTTTTCTCAAATGCTTTATGTTGGTGAGTTTTGTTTTTTTCTCGGCAACTCTATCATTAAGAGATTTGATATATGACAGATATGTCTGGAGATTTTCCAGTTTCAATTCATCAATACCAGGTTGATAAGAATTAAAACCTGCGATCATAGTAACAAAATCTGATAAATTCTTAGCCATAGAACCAAAGGTTTTTTCAGCATGGTTCACAGGCTTTTTCTGTACAGTTTCAACTGGCTCTCCTGCATTTTCTTCTGCATTTTCTTTTTCAGAAGGAACTAAATCAGGTGCATTGGATACTTTATTGAATTGCATTCTGTTATGTATCCGTTTCAACACTTTAACTTCCTGTGATTTTTTCCCATACTGTGATATGACAGCATTCTTCATAGATAAAAACTTTTTTATCCAGGGAATCATCATTTAGAAAAAACACTTTTTGTCTTTCATCAACTAAAAAACTGTACTCCTTTAGCAAATTTGTCTCTGCACCATTAGTATCAACAATCTGATCCAGGTGTGTCAAGAATCCAGTAATACTTTCTTGTGTACGAGAGGGATTGTAATCGACCATCTCTTTAATTGCTGCCAGCATATCCTGGCCATTTCTTAGCCTGCTGGCATAGGAATAATTACCCGTTTTCATAGTTAAAATTTTTTGTTATAAAATATGTTTCAAAATTTGCCGGTGATTGCACCGGACTTTCTTCCGTCTTTACGAATACACCATCATATAGAGGTATTTTTCGTTTTTTTAATAATAATCTCATTTCACTAAATTTATTAATGTTAAAAAATACAATGCAAATATAATAGTTAAAAATTCTATATAATCCATTAATTATCCTGATATTTTGATCATTTCGATAGAATTATTTTTTTTCTATGCTATAATCTTTAATTGATTTTAATTAAGAACAGAATAAATCAGACTTTTTGACTAATTTTTGATTTTTTGCCCTCCGGAAATTGCAGTTTGGATGTATCAAAATTTCAGGTTTTTCACTTAAAATTGATAACAACCAGGTAAAAACATAAGATTTTACTCCGCAAACTACAATGCACAAAACTTGAACTCCACATTTCACAACTCAAACTGCCAATCCTTCAAAAAATTCAGGCTTTCCATAATAAGTAATGACCAATTAAAAAAACTAAATATTTGATCCCACAATTTCAAAGTAAGATTCTTAATCTCAACAACTGATCACAATATCTGAACAAACGATATTACTTTTTCAATCAGGCATCCAACATTATAAAAACTTAATCCAAAAGATCCATCTATCAATCCTACAACTAAAACAGCTAACCCTACATTTTCGGGAAGTCATCTCATACTTAAAAGCTATTTACAATAAATCAGGATGCTAAATTAAAGTATAAACTCACCCGGCAGATAATTGATATCGCATTCAAAATGGCTATCAGATATTAAACATTTTTAAAACACTGATTTGATTCTTTAACCGATGCAAAGCAATGATAAAAATTACCATCACACAAGGACATAAATTGAAAAACTTGTTTTGCTAATGTATTACTTATCTGACTATTATATATATTTGATTCATTATATACTATATATTTAAATTTATAATTATCTCATTATCATATATTATAGCATGTCGTTTTTTGGGCAAAAGTTTGGTCGTATTTGCGACGTAAATACCTGAATATTTTTTTAATAATTGTGTAATTGAATAAATAAGCAAAATCTGAATGATATGCAATTTCCAGTTTTAATTATGATAATGAATTACAATTCCATGCCTTATAAATTTGTGAATCATAAAATTAATCTAATTGACAAAAATTAAAATTATTTTATTTACTAAAACGACTTAATTGATCCGCAACTATGATCAATAATGCGCAAAAAAAGACACCAAACATTATTAATGAGAAATAAACCTAGCTTACGGAGAAAATAATTATAGCTATGGAGAAAATAATTATACTTACGGAGAAAACAAACAAGGCTATGGAAAGATTGCACATGGCTGTGGAGAAAATACAAAAGGCTATGGATAAAGGAAGAACGGCAGCCCGCAATTTGCCCTTAGAGCGTTGCACCCCTTTAGGGGATCAAGGGGCAGCATTGCCAACCACAATGCTCCTTTTTTTTGCCAAGCAGCCTTCTAACTTTCCTGACGCTGAAGGTCAGGACAAGACTAAAGGAAGAACCGCAACCCACATTTTACCCTAATTGAGTTGAACCCTTTTTATGATCACTGGCAGCTGTGGCAATATACTTTGCTGTCTCCCCCCTTCCTGGTAAAAAGTTCATAAAGTAAAAAGTTTTAATAGTTCGACCTATACGGGCAAGATTTTCACTTTCCCGCTATCCACGCATCGATCTGAGATATAGAATTAGGCCTTAATATTATTTTTTTGTTTTTATCGAGTAAAAATAAAGTAGGTGTGGCAAATATATGGTAATCTTTCACAGAACTGGTTTCCCATTTCTTATAATCACAGATGCTAAAGAAAGGAAATGATTTAACAAAATTTTTAAATTGTGCCGGTTCTGTATCGAGAGAGATAAATATCACTTCAACACCTGCAGATTTCCATTTTTCATATAAAACAGGAATACGAGATAGTTCGTCAACGCATTTAGGGCACCACCCGGCACCAAAAATGACTAGTTTGTAGTCCGATTTGATCTCCGACAAGTACCTGTATGTTTGATCATTCAATCCTGCTTTTAAAACATCTCCCTCGAAATTGATATCAGGAGCTATATTTCCTGTTTTCATAGCCCTATAACTTTCAAGCTGGGCAGCAAGGTTTTGGTCAATAGTGCAACTTCCGTGATTCAAAACTTTCAACGCAAGATATTCTGAAGATGCAAAAAGGCTGTGACGCTCCAGCAATCCGAAAAGATAATCAGTTATTTCATTCAGTTTTTGCTCATCATTTACCAGTTTTTCCATCATAAGATCTATTGAAGCATTCATTTCTTTGAAAACCGAATCAAGGGGCTTGCCACTATTTTCTATCAACCAGAAATGACCTTCAATAGCTTCGCGCAGCATTCCGCTTTTATAAAGCCTTTTATCTGAGTAGTCCAAATCTCTTAATGCGCTTATGGTTGCAGGGATTTCTTCCGGACGATATTGAGCTATTGTCGAAACTGAACGAACAAGCTTGCGAACCGGTAAATACCATCCCACATAAAAATCAGGATCAAGATTTTCCAAAAACATCCTGTCCTCATCTTTAATCCGATGTTTTTCCGACTCAAATGCATTTTTTGGTTTTGTATGAATAGTAAAAAGAGAATCTGAACTATACATTTTTTCTAGAAAATCCCATGCACTCAGTGCTTGTTCTCTTTTTGGATGTTCAACGGCATATTGCCCGAAAATAATGTTCTGTTTGCCAGAAGCTAACCTTACATTTTGTGGTAAGGATAAGTTTGCTCCTTCAAGGTTTAAATTTTCTTTTGCTGCAAGAATCACAAAAAATGGTTTGTTGTCTTCTGCTGCAATGTATCCCATACCGTGATCTTTTTTTCCAAAAGTAAGATGAAATACTCCATTTTCATCAGCCTTAACGCTGTCAATAGTATAAGTTCTGAAACCTTCAAAGCCGGTGAGTTTTATCTGCTGTTTGGCAAGAGCAGGAAAAGAACCTGTAATAGTTTGAGCATTAATAAAACTGAAACTAAAAACAAGGAAAATAATCAGGAAATATTTCATTTATTGTGTTTTATTTTTTTGATAATGTTCTAATTTTATGATTTCTTTTTCTGCTCAAATGACGCTGCCTTCTGAAAGATTTCCCGTTATTCCAGGACATCCCATTGAGGAAAACAGATTCCTCATTTTTACCCTTAGAGATGCACTCCTTTGAGAAAGATCAAGTCGCTCGAAATGACTGCCAATCATCTTTGAGGGCGGATCGCTGCCTGCTTTTTAATAATACCTGGCGAATTGTCATTCTGCCCGGTAGGAATCTTTCCCTTTTAACCAATACACCATGCCTTCCTTTCCTATAGGTAGAACCTCTTTTCTCTTGCCCTGGTGTATTCCTCTCCCATTCAGGGTTGGAGGCAACATTGCCTTAACCCTGATCCTTCTTCATTTGATCGTGACAAATCCATCAAGGAAGGAAGTAATCAGGTTTTCGCTTTTCGGATTGACAATCTTTTTCAGGAAATGGGAGAAATCATTCCGCTTTCTTGCAACTCTTTGATTAAGTCATCTACTTGTTGGGTAAATGTTATTTTTTCCTTTACAAAGCCATATTCTGTTACTAAATCCTTCCATTCGGGATTCATTTTATTTATTAAATCTTTTTTCTTCTGCCATCCATCTTTCAGTCCCTTTTGCTTCATGACAATAAAATAAGTTGAATTTTAAATACAGGCTCAAGATTGTCTTGCCTCATGAGTTTTCCAGCAAATTGCTTTTTTTCGTTCATATAGTTCGCATATAAATCATTTGTGACACCAATATATAATGTTGTCTTATTTTTGTTTGTCATTATGTAGACAAATCCTGTTTTGTTCATTTTTATTTTCTTACAATGTAAAATTTCTTTTTACCAATTCGCAGCATTGGGATTTCTCCCTATGGTTGAAAAACCTCCCCAATTTTGAAAAAAGATTTCTCGCTTCAATAAATTGATTTTACCCAATTGAGGAAAAAGACTCTAAAGGATGACATACCTCCAATGAATATATTCCTGAGCTTGAAATGACCCCTTTAGAGGGGTCGAAGAACGGCTGCCACCCTTTTTCGAACAAGTTGGTCTGACTGAAATGAGAAATCTTCCTACACTCAATGCCCATTCATTCCAAAAGCCCTTTCACCCGTTTGGACAATCCGCCAATCGGAAGGAATCTCTTCTTCTGCCTCCTTCCCTGTCATTCCGAAGAAGAAGAAAAAATCGCCCGCCAAAGGCGGTATTCAAAAATTTCCTTCCTGTTTCCCCGTTGAATTTAGCAAAGGATCGGGGCAACGGGGCAGAGTTCAAATTCAATTGATATCAAGTGTCAACCCTTCGCTTTCAGTGTCAATCCCGTAGGACATTCTTCCAACGAACAGCATTCTTAAGGCAACGATAGCGCAACGTTGAGCATGGTGTCCCTGCTGATTCATAAAAGCATTATTATAACCAAGTTAATTGCCCATGCTTTTATATCTACAACGCTACTACTCCAGTAATAGCCGCTCGAACCCTCACCAAGCACTAAGCCTGCTAAGTAGTTCCTGAGCCCTGCTATTGTCAACTTTAGCGGTGAAGCAAAAGCCCCATCAGCATTGTTGGTATTCCAGCTCATACGCTCCAACTCCCATTCTGTATATGTTGGAAGTCGGTATCCATCAGGACAAGGATTGTTGGTACTATTGACTCCTTGCCAAAGATTATTGTTCTGGGGAGATCTCCAGTCATAAGGATAGTTTTGTACGGTTATAAAATTACCATGCCCGGGTACATCTGAGATACTCAATGTACTCGTTGTTGGTGAAGTTTTCTCCTGATGTCCGTCATCTAATCTACCCCACTGGAACAAATCACCATAAGCATCTTCATCGGTACTGCTGGTAGCTACCTGTGTGGCACCGAGATTGCGGTCGAGCCAGCATCTATTGTTGGCAGAAGTTACTGTTCCATAGGTGACACTACTTCCATTGTAGGTGAAAGTTACTGTGCCACATCCGGAGGCACATGCAGAAGTGGTTTGCGATAATTGGAGCACTGAAGAGTTACCACAACCATTGTAAGCCCAAACATAGAGAGTATAGGCGGTGTTACATGTCAGCCCTGTCTGTGTGTAGGTCGTGGATGTTCCGTTGTCTATGGCTGTAGCGTAGTTATTGACCGTGTTATACTTATAGCCTGTAGCTCCTGCGGCTGTGTTCCAGTTCCATACGATCTGGGTCTGTGACGGAACATGAGTGCCAGCTATTGGTGTCGCAGGAACTGACTGGGTGTTTACTGCTAATGAATTTGTAGTGCCGTTACCGCAGTCATTTGAAGGAGTAACTGTTATATTGCCGGATGATGTACCTGCAGTAGCTGTGATGCTGTTACTGCCTTGACCTGCTGTAATTGTCCAGCCTGATGGTACTGACCATGTGTAGGTAACTCCTGATACATTAGTTACAGTGTAAATTAATCCTGTAGTTCCTTGACAGGGGTTGTTGTTTCCGCTTATACCTGAAGGTTGGGCAGGGACGGTATGCGTGGTAACTGCATAAGAATTTGCAGTGCCGTTGCCGCAGGTGTTGGATGGGGTAACGGTAATATTGCCCGATGATGACCCGGCAGTTACAGTGATGCTGTTCGTACCCTGACCCGTTGTAATAGACCAGCCAGATGGTACAGTCCAGGTGTATGTTACTCCGGCAACGTTGTAACCGAGTAATTCAGTCCGGTTGCACCCTGGCATGGGTTGTTATTCCCGGTTATAGCTGAGGGTTGTGCCGGGACTGTTTGGGTTGTTACTGCTAATGAATTTGCAGTGCCATTGCCGCAGGTATTCGAAGGAGTCACCGTGATATTGCCCGATGCAGTACCGGCAGTTACAGTGATACTATTTGTGTTTTGTCCTGCTGTGATCGTCCATCCTGTTGGAACCGTCCAGAAATATGTGACACCTGAAACATCGGTTACTGAATAGCTTAATCCGGTAGTGCCCTGACAGGGATTATTGTTTCCAGTTATAGCTGAAGGCTGTGCAGGAATTAATTGCACTATAACTGCTAATGTCTGAGCAGGGCCTTCTCCACATTCATTGAAAGGTATTACAGTTATGTTGCCTGATGCTGTGCCTGCTGTCACAGTTATAGTATTTTCTTCTGTTCCCGATGTTATAATCCAATCACCAGGAACATCCCAACTAAATATCACACCCGGGACATCGGTAACAGAATAAACTAATCCTGTTGTGCCCTGACAAGGGTTAGTACTTCCGGTTATAGTAGATGGCTGTTCAGGGACGGTTTGGGTTGTAACTGCTAATGAATTTGCAGTGCCATCACCGCAGTCGTTAGATAAAATGACAATTATATTTCCTGATGATGTACCGACAATAACTGTGATACTGCTTGTGTTTTGTCCGGCAGTGATCGTCCAACCTGAAGGTACTGTCCAGGTATATACCACATAAGATTCTTCATATACTGAATAAATAAGTCCGGTTGCACCCTGACATGGATTATCGTTGCCACTGATTGCAGAAGGCTGATCAGGGATGACTTGAGTCGAAACTGCCAGTGTGCGGGAAGGTCCGTTGCCACAATCATTTGAAGGTGTAACAGTGATATTACCCCAGTCAAATCCAGCAGTGACTGTGATACTGTATGTACCTTGTCCTGAAGTGATAGTCCAGTCTGTCGGAACTGCCCAGAGGTATGTTACACCCGGAACATTCGTTACTGAATAAACGAGTCCTGTTGTTTCCTCGCATGGAGCACTGTTTCCACTTATGGATGATGGTTGCGATGGTATTAATTTTGTCGTTATAGCCAGTGTTCTTGATGTACCATAACCGCAATCACCCACGGGAATAACACTAATATTTCCGGATGTTGTTCCAGCCGTAACTGCGATACTATTGGTAAGGTGTCCTGAAATTATAGTCCATCCTGTTGGAATCGTCCAACTATAGTAGTTAACATCGAGGTCGTTATCAACAGAATAAATTAGACCTATGGAGCCCTGGCACGGATTTGTGTTTCCACTTATTTCAGAAGGCTGGACCGGTGGATCTTTTATAGTCACCTCCAAGGTGCGGGCAGCACCATTTCCACATTCATTTGATGGAGTTACGCTTACAGTACCCGATGTTTCATCAGTGATAATGTAAATCGTATTTGTATTTTGTCCTTCTGTAATTGTCCAACCTGTCGGAACAGTCCAGACATAGCTCACTCCCGGGAGTTCAGCAACTGAATATTCACCTTCACTCATAGCACATGGATTGTTGTCCCCGGTAATTTCCGAAGGCAGCGCAGGAACTATATGCGTAGTCACTGCTATTGAATTTGCTGGGCCATTGCCACAGTCGTTGGAAGGAGTAACAGTTATATTACCTGCTTCGGTTCCTGCTGTTACTGTGATACTGTTTGTTGCCTGTCCTGCAGTGATAGTCCATCCTGCAGGCACTGTCCATGTGTAGATTAAACCTGCTACATTGATGACAGAATAAATAAGTCCTGTACTTCCCTGACATGGATTACTATTTCCGGTGATAGCCGATGGTTGCCCTGCTCCTCCTGTTTGGGTTGTTACTGCCAGTGAGCGGGATGCGCCATTACCACAGCCATTGTTTGGTGTAACTGTGATATTTCCCGATGCAGTGCCAACAGTCACAGTGATGTTGTTTGTGTTTTGTCCGGCAGTGATAGTCCAGTCAGAAGGTACTGACCATAAGTAATTTATACCAAAAACATTCGTGACAGAATATATTTCGGAATTGCCCGGACATGGATTTTCTTTGCCGTTGATAGCTGATGGTTGCAAAGCTTCTGTTTGTGCTGTTACTGCATAAGAATTTGTAGGCCCATTCCCACAGGTATTCGTAGGAATAACAGTTATATTGCCCGATGATGTGCCCGCAGTTACAGTGATGCTGTTTGTGTTTTGTCCGGCAGTGATAGTCCAGTCTGAAGGAACAGACCAGGTATAAGTTACTCCGGCTACATTATTAACAGAATAGATTACTCCTGTTGCACCCTGGCATGGATTATAAATACCGCTTATGGCTGATGGCTGGGCAGGGACTGTGTTGGTGGTCACAGTCAATGAATTTGCAGGGCCAGAGCCACAGTCATTTGAAGGAATAACGATGATATTGCCCGATGATGTGCCAACAGTTACAGTGATGCTGTTTGTATTTTGTCCGGCAGTGATAGTCCAGTCTGAAGGCTGACCATGTATAGTACCTGATACATTGGATACCGAATAGCTTTCAGTTGCGCCTGTGCATGGATTACTATTTCCGCTTATTGCAGATGGCTGTGCTGGTTTAGCACAGAATGCAAATGTAATGGTCTGATCTCCGGTTGGAGAGGCATACACTGTATCATTTTCAAAACCTGTTTTATAGCCTATAAACTTTAGCTGGTCACCGGTAGCAAAATCCAGTTCTACTGAATTTCGATAGTCCAGTAGAGTATTCTCAATATCAGTATCATTGGATACATTTATTATTTCATCTTTGCCTGTTTTATCTGATGACCCACTTTTATTCATAAGAAGAAAAGCTGTATTTGACTTATCAGTCGAAACAAAATTACCTGAATAATGCCCTGTTGTGGTCTTTATATCGATCACATAAACTCCTGAAGGCACTCCTGACAATTGGAAATGCTGAATACCCTGCGACAGTTTATTGCTGTATTTATGTACCAGATTGCCATTGGTATTGAATACCTGGATTAATACTCTGCCCGGCTTCTGATTATCAAAATCAAAATTGCACGTTTGATCCATAGGATTTGGATAAATCGTCAGTTTTTGGTGTTCACGGCCGGTTTCACGAACACTTGTACCTTTAAACTTCAGATGTAAAGTATCTGTACCAGGTAAACTAACACTTTTATTCTGAGTGATGTTTTGCACAGAAACGTTTTCGGGATTTCCGGCAAAAACTATTCTGTAATAATTTTGCCCAGCAAGACTGGTAAATGCAATGACGATTAATAAAAGTAAGAGTTTCGTTTTCATATAAAGTGAGTTATTGTTAAGTTTTAAAGTTAATATCGAAGTTGAAACTTCGACGATCTCAGAAAGTTTATAAAGCTTACATCGAAGTTGAAACTTCGACGATGAGCAAAAATTTCAGGTAAAAATATAAAATTTTTAAATACATTAATACAATTATTTTGCGAATGCAGAGAAAATCTTTGCGAAACAGAGAATTTTATTTTTGAATGAGTTTTTTTTATAGTTCATAAAATAGAAAGTTTGTAAAGTTAAACTTTCTACTTTATAAGTTTTCAACTGCTCTCTGTTTTTTGCAGAGCTGCCTCCCAGCCTTCCCGCTTTGCGGGACAGGCTCTAAAGGAGGTGCTGCAGCCTACTTGTTTTTAAATCCTGAAATAATAATTGTACTTTTGCAATCTATAAAAATGTCAGCAATCATGAACAAAATCGAAATAATACTATACGTGAAAGATCAGAATATCAGTCGTGATTTCTACAATCAAATATTGCGCAGTTACCAATTCTTGATGTGCCTGGAATGACTGAATTTCAATTATCTGAAAAATGCATCCTGGGTCTTATGCCTGATACGGGGA
>JADJGA010000008.1 GCA_016708265.1 Saprospiraceae bacterium
GGGAGTACCTGCATCAATAAGTGAATTTGATATGCTGGTACCCGGAATACTCATCGTTTCATTGATCATGCTTATGTTCACAGCAAGTAGCTTTTGTATCAGAGGTTGAAAACAGGACTATTATGCGCTTAAAACTCTCAAAAACTAAGTGTTTTTGAATTCTTAAGCGGTATAAGCATTGTACAGTTAATTGTTGGTATTGCTTCAGTATTCTTACATTGCTGACTGCAATAATTCTTGGATTTCATTACAAAGGGTCTTTATCGGTATTGATCATGATATGCAAGTCTGACGAGTTTGTCAATAATTAACATTGGCCTGATAATTGCTGTAATAACCAGATCGGCAAATGAAGTCCTTGTAGTCGGGAATTTTCCGATGTTTCTTTTATGTTTTTCACTGGAGCCGCATTTCTGCAAAGCGATGCTTTGTTTACCATTGCAGGCTATTCGATTAATATCCAGGATTAATGACACCAACTCATGCTATATCCGCATTGAATAAAACCCTTATAATGGATATGCATCTATCCAGTATAATACCTGAAATTATATCAATAGTCATACTTACAATCCTGTATTTTATAATCGGGGTATCCTTTTTAAGAAAAGGCACCTGAAACTTGCCTGATTATATTGTACTCAAAAACAAAAATTGTTTGCACTACCTATACCTCTTGAAGTTATTACCAATAAGGCTTAGAATGTCATTTGTGTTATTACAGATGAGACTTATATCAGACCTAGACAGGCGATTATTTTGAAATTATTGTTGACGAAAATCATTATCCGGTCAATATTAAGGAAAATATCTTTACCGAAGCGGATGCACCAGGCAAGAATTATTAGGTATTACAACACAAATTTATATTGAGAGGAATCAATGGGATTGTGTTCCTGCTCATTTGGTTCTGTTGACAATTTTTAAAAGGAAACCCTTATTGAACATAATCGTGTAAAAAAACAGTATGGAGTTTTCAAGCTTTGCACGTAGTCTTTTTTTATTAGGATCAGTTTGAAAAATCCATAAGAATTTTTCACTCTTGAGCGGAGGAATTAGTAAATCACTTTAATATTTTTTACCAAATTGATATCTTATCGTCTTTATATATATTTTTGCCTGGAACGATGAATAAAACACTATATCATTAGCTGCAAAGGAGATAAAAGCAAAAAATCAAATAAATATTTATAAATTAAATGAGTAAAACTATGGAAAGTAAAAATGGAAAAGTAGTCCTGATTACAGGGGCAAACAAAGGAATTGGCAAAGGAAATTGCACGTCAACTAGGTTTACTCGGATATATAGTTGTAATCACAGCGCGTGACCAAAAGGCTGGCGCAAGGGCGGTTGAAGAGCTTGTTGCAGCAGGTTGCGATGCTCATACTGTGCCACTCGAAGTTACCAGTGCCGACGATATAGCCAATCTTGCGAGGTATCTTTGAAAAGAATTATGGTAAACTTGACGTGTTGGTAAATAACGCCGGAATTGCTATAGAATGGGACGGAAAACCAACCGATTCGGAAAAGATTCGACGTACACTAGAAGTCAATCTTATCGCACCCTATGCAATTACAGAAGCATTAGTGCCTCTACTTTCAGTTAGTGACGACGCCAGGGTAATTAACCATTCGTCCCAATTAGGTTCTATTGATGCTGCTGAGAATATGTGGCAGTATGTTTCGTCGTTCATGACCATAGGATATTCAACATCTAAGGCTGGTCTAAATATGCTTACTCAGATTCAATCCAAAACACTGGGAGTTCAGGAATTGCAGTCGCTGCAGCACGGGTTCGGTAAAGACCGATCTTGGTACGGATCTTGCCCCCATGGAAGTTGGAGAGGGAGCAAGTACAGTGGTTAGTCTCGTGACAATTGCCCGTGACCAGTTTCCTCATGGACAGTTAATACATAAAGGTGTGCGCATACCTTGGTAGTGACCATTTTAATTGAAGTGACATGCGACAAACACTTTAGGTTTCCCAGCTTTAGACGGGGCAGGCTGTTGGATCACCGACAATGAAACCTTTGTTGAACATAACCGTGTAAAAAAAGTACTATGGAATTTTCTACTTTTGAATAGTCTTTTTTTGAATAGGCTCAGCCTGAAAAATCTATAATAATTTTTCACTCATTGAGCCGGGGAATTGCTAAATATTAGAACACAGTAAGTATCTAAAATATAGCTTATTCCCAGGATTCATTATAAAGAATACCCAGGAAATCGGCTTAGTCCAACTTGGTTTTATTCATCATTAACTTATTCACTTTAATTTTTTTGCTATTTTTATAATTTATCGTCCTTTATATTTATTTTTGCATGGAACGATGAATAAAACACTATGATGTTAGGCATAATATAAAATGAACAGTACTTTAAAATCAATATTAGCAAAAGGCATCGACTATTCGATTGCCCTGAAGATAGTTTATGCTGACCTTAATTTATCTACTTTAAGTTCTTGTTCTTCAACTAAACTTAAGGAATTAGGAGTCACAAATGAGATAAAGGATAAGATATTTGATTCCAGACCACCTATTCCAGATATCATTATTGATAATTTACTTTATAAATCTAGAAGAACTTGTTGTGTTTGGCGAGAGAAACGACACGCTCAATAATTATACATCATATCGAGGAGTGGAGTGTATCAAAAAGCAATGAAGAATCAAATCTCGTGGTTTTATGTCTAATGCATCACGATGAAGCACATTCTACAAAGCAATTATCTCAAAATTTAACACCCGAACGAATTAAAGCTGCTAAAGATAAATGGGAAAAAGGAAGTTTTAGCGCTGGACAAAAAAATACTTAAAATTGACTTTAAAGAGTTAGAAGTCATGACTAAACATTTATTTGAGCTTAAGAAAAATGGTTTAATTTCTTAAAGTCAGTCGGAATGCGAGTTGAGATAATCGAAGATTCAACAAATAAGTTAAAATTTGATTTTAGAATTTACGGAAAAACTATTTTATTAGTAAAGGTGTTTGAAATTGATTTTATAGATGAAATAGTAAACAAAGAAAAATTAATACAAAATTTTCAAGATGTTCATTTTTTGGATAGTCTTATAATACTCGGTAATAAGCCATTTTTAAGTAATGACGGGTTTTATCATAACGAAACAAATATTCAAATTGGATGGATTTATAGTTTTGGAGAAAATGATTGGGACAATATTATGCTTAAAGAAAAATATGACATATCGAATTGTAAATTTTGTGTTGAGAACCTTTTATATAAAGACACCAGTTACAAAAACTTTTTAACTGACGACTATTATGAGGATATTTTACAAATATGGAATAAATAAAATACTATGTCCAACATCTAAGACTTCGTTGCGTGCAGGACGTACAATGAAGCTCCCGATACAATACATCGAGATTGAACGTAATCGGGGCTGTAGAGCTATGGATTTTTCGACATGTACCGACATGATAAAGAAAAAATTATGTTTTGTTAAGCACATTCAAAAATAAATCACTAAATTTGACCTTAAAATAATTCCGATTGCTATTGGAATCAATTTTGTAATTGATTGATATTAAATGATAAAATTTACGATAGTCAGAACTTAAATAGATATCCAAAAATGACAATACTTTTTCAAGATAATAATACAAAAAAAGCAAAGCTCCTCAAAGCTCTGTATGACAAATGGAAAATTGGTTATGACGAAGCCAATTTTGGAAGACAAGTAACTGACTTAGGAAGAAGTTTATCAGTATTGGAATTAACAGACATCGTTAAACTCAACAAATCAGAAATCGAAAAACTAATGATTTCAATTTGTAGTGACGGTTATGCAATTTTATTTCAAACAGACTCTAACCCAAATCAAAAAAATCATCAATACTTGATTTCCGAGTCAGGCAAAAAAGCTGCTATTGACAACCACTATCACAACATGACAGCATCTAGAAATCAAACGACAGTTTTCAAATATTTGGAATAATAATTGGAATATTTGGGTTTATCTTAGCATTGACGACGTACTTAAAACAACAAAATACAATTGACCCACAAGGGACTGAATGTAACCGGGAGCATTAAAATAAATATCAATCTAATGGAGCAATAGTAATTGGAATAAAAGAATTCGTTGTATTTCCTGCTTTATCAATAAGTTTAACTTCAATTCGGTTATAACCCTGTGACAAGTATAAAGGCATTCTGACTAAAAATTCTTTTCTTCTTTTGAAATTAATTTTTTTGTTATTAATATAAACATATTGAATATCACCATTTATTGTGCAAACGAATGGCACTGAGTAAGGCTGATAATACCCATAAAATGATTCATTATATATATATGCTGTACCTTCATTCCATTTGCTAAAATCTTCACCTTCTTGTGCGCCCAATTTTGCTCGATAATTTCCATAGAAGGTTCCATATCTTTCATTTTCAAATTCTGAAATTAGAGTATCAACTTTAAATGTACCCACTAAATTATAACTAAACGAGTTATCATTTTTAACCGAAATTAAATATAAGTGTGTTAAACCTTCATAATATGCTTCAGTTTTTCCAGAAATATATATTTTTCCATTTTCTTTTATGATTTTACTATTTGAACTCCAATCTTCTTTTTCAGGTATTAGTGTTTCTTTGATATATTGTATTAATTCTTTATCTGATCCATTTTTTCCTGAAGAATAATATGTTTCAACAATCATAATATCATATAATGTATCTACCTCAATCCTATAATCAATAAAATCATTTTTCTTTAGTATTGGAAAATTATCATTATAATCAATATTTTCTGTTAAATGAGGAGATTTATTCGCAATAAATTTTATAAGTGTTGAAACTTTATTGTCAAAATTATTTATATTTAAAATTTTAAGATTGTTTCCTTTTACAGATATTATTTTAGTAATAGGAGGCACATTTATTTTAAAAACAAATAGTGAATCAAAGAAATTTATATTTTTTTTGTCTAAGACCTTAATTTTTAACTTTATATTATTATTTTCATTTATGCTTTGAGCCAAATGATTCAAGTCAAATTTTAATTTATTGAAAATAAGATTGATATATTGATACATAGAATCATTCCCATAAAATAATTCATTTTCATTTAATTGAACTGTGTCGAAAAATACTTTGACTTTATAAACATCTTCCTCTTTTCCATTAATTTTCATTTTAATCTTTGGATCAAAAAATGAAAGATAGTCATTTTCAACGCTGATTAAATTCTTTTTACTTTCACTACAACAAAAGAAAATAGGAATCAAAATTAATATAAATAATTTTTTCAAAATTTTCACATGTCTTATTATTATACTTAGGTTACTTTTGACCTTTAATTAGCAATACAGAAAAAATAGTTTTTAAGAGCTGGACTTCCTATTCCAACCTTATAACATCATAGATCCTGATCATAATAAATTTTTAATTGTCTATTTCGACTTTAATCGGTTCAGCATAAATGAATGCAGTACTCGAACAGGATTCAATATTTACATCCAATTCAGATGATGATTTAATGTTAACATCAATCGAACCATCATCATTTAATGGTACTAATCCATAATTCAAATTCTTCTTTAAATCACTTGTTTGTCCAGTTGCATAAGCATTTGGAATAATGTCAACTTGTTTTAGCACAATGATTGTTAAGCAAATTGCAATTATTGTCAATACAACTTTTGTGTAGAAATCTGTTTTCATATTATATAAATTTTAAAGTATTTACTACTCATTTGGATTTTGGCTCTGTTATTGATTGGCTTATTTTATCAAATTAACTTAATTAATATCAAAAAAACTTACTTAAACAGCAATTAGGTTAAAAATGTAAACAATTCTTTTTTAAAATTTTTACTTTAGTAACTCTATTCCTCATGCTGAAACAAAATCCACTAATGTTTCTGTTTTTCATCTATAATCTCTTCAATAATATTCTATTTGTCTGAATGTTATATAAATTGGCTTTTCGGTAATAGTATTATATTCTATTTTTTTTTTATCCAATTATCATTTTCATCATATGTAATTTGTTGATATTGATTCTCTGTATAATCTTCAGTCTCTAATTTATATCCTTCACAAAATTCAGACCTATATAATACCATTCCAGAACAACTATAACTCACACCTCCATTGGAAACATATTCATATTCCTCTATACAGTTTCCATTTTTATCAAATTTGTTAATCATTTTATCTAAAAGTTTGTTGTTTTCATCAATTGTCTGTGCTTCAACTACATTTCCATTATCATCATATTTGGATTTTGTTATCCGAATGCAATCTCCACTACCGACTTCGATTACTTCAACACAATTGTTCCTATCATCATATATGTATTTAGTTTTGACATTTTTAGCTTCTTCTTTATTGTAATAAATATCTTCTATATGATTACCTCTTTGATCATATATGAATTTTGTTTTGCTACTTATTGCCCCTTTTTCATCATAGTTAATTTCTTCAATCAATTTACCTTTTTCATCATAAGCGGATGTTGTTTTGCTACTTATTGCTCCTTTTTGGTCATAGTAAATTTCTTCAGTCGTATTACCCTTGTCATCATATATGGATTTTGTTTTGCTACTTATTGCACCATTTTCATCATATCTAATTTCTTCAATCAATTTACCTCTTTCATCATATGTTGATTTTGTTTTTCTATACATTGCCCCTTTTTGGTCATAGTAAATTTCTTCAGTAGTATTACCCTCGTCATCATATTTATTCTTAAAATTTGTAGATCCATTTTGATTGAATTTACTTACTTCTATACAAATACCTCTGTCGTTATATTTATTTTTTGTTTTTGACCTCAGCACAAAATTTTGCATACTACCATTATAGAACTTTCTTTCAATTATTTCATTTTTATTACTTATTTCTCTATTCATCTGCGTTCGTCCATAATGATTCTCTTCAATTATATTCCCGAATGAGTTAAAAATAATTCTTTTAAGTTTTCCAGAACAAAAATTATCAAAATCTGAATAATCTATTTCCACTTCCCCAAAATATTCAATTGCTTTAAAAGTGCACTCTTCAATTGATTTTACATTTCCTTTCAAATTGAGTGATTCTCTGTCATTTTCCTTTTCATTTTCTTGACTAAAACAACTGAAATTAAAAAATCCTAATACTGCCACAATTAAACAATTAATAAAAATATGTTTCATCAATTTAAAAATTTGATTAATGATTTTTTAATATAAAATTTTAGAATATTTGCTAACCCCCATGTTGAAAACAATATCCGCTCTTATTATCCGTCATCCTTTGTACACCTATATCCATTCTTAGTAATACCCCTGCATTGTACAGCTCGAGGTACTCCATCATAGCAGTGTGTTGCACTTAATTTGTTAATTTTGACTGTAAACTGAGACCCCTGAACTTCATAGATAGCCACACCTTTATTTTTAAATTTTGATAGCCAAAATCATCTTGGTCATGCCATCCGTTAGGAAAATCCACCCTCGTCAGAATATTATTATCAACCTCTATTTTCGACTTGTATTCTGAATCTTTCCCAGTATTTGGATTGTAATACCGTACATCAGCACAGTATGAACCATTATAAGATTGTGCTTGTAAAATAATATATAGTAAGGTAATCGCAGAAAGAAGTAAAAGTTTTCTCATGCCATGTATTTTGGTGGGTGAAAATATATCCTGAAAACTTGATACTTTTCCAACAATCATTTTTTTGAATAAGTTCCATTCAGGGAACAAATATTTTATTAATTGCGTTAATAATAAAAACATCCCTGGCTTATGAAACCTTTAATACAAATTTGTGTAATCCTTCTATTACCAGTTCTTTTATTTTGCCAAAATGTTCCTGACTCCATAATTATTAAATCAAGGGAAATTTGTGCTACAGGAACAATCAAATTTTTGGCTGGTAATAAAAATGAAGCCCTGAAATGTTTAAATGAAGCCATCAAATTATATTCTAAGAATGATGATGCTTATTTTTCCCGAGGTCAGTTAAAAGGATCAATTGGCGACTATGAGGGCGCACTAAATGATTTTAAGACAGCTATCTTTTTAAATCCAAAAAATACTCACTATTATTGGGAAAGAGCGTTTTTTTAGAAAACCAGATGAGTGATTATAAAGGTGCATTATCTGATTATACCAAAACTATAGAATTAGATTCGAAAAAAGGCTTTTACTACTTATGTAGAGGGGATGTAAAAATTAAATTAAATGATGTTGCAGGTGCGTGTAACGACTTCAGAAAGGCGTATGAATTGGGAGAAATTGAGGGATTCGACAAGATAAAATCGCATTGTAAATAAATTCACTTATTTCAATTTCATTATCATTCTGTTTATTTAGCTATCTTATACTTAAAAAACACTCAAAAATTCAAATTTATATATTTGCACATTTAGCATTCTTCTTATTAAAAACTAATTGTTTCTTATGGCTATATACCTGGATATTTATAATTTGATAATTAATAAGAAAGCAATTACCGAAAAATATATTGATGGATTGGAGCGATTCAGAGAAGACTATATTATCCAATCATCAGAGATTAATCATGAAGATGGTCAGCTTTTTTCATTGGGTCAAATGAATGCAGACGAATTCGATATTGATAAATTAGTTCAAAATGGTTTAAACTATGATCATGACCTCCGATATTCTGATGACTTTACTATAGTTTGTCGCTACCAAGATGCCTTTTGGGAAGTAGATTGGCTGGAGCACAATAATGTTTTCGCATGGCATATTGATTCTGATAGCCAGGAAGTGCAATTGGCAAAAGAAGTTCTCAATATGCCTATGTACAGAATTGCTGAACTAATTGACCAGGGCAAAATCCTCTTAAAACTATATGGATTAAGGATTTATGAAAATCATATCTGATATATTTAAGGTTACGAACAAGTATTCAATTCCAGCTATTCTTTATATTATCATCAATTTTACCATCCTTCAGGGTCAAAATCCAACCTCATCCCCCAATATTTCAACAAACGATCCAATCACATTTCCAGCTTTCTTCAAAAGCATTATTTCAACATTCAGTCAGGATTTTTATAAAAAGGATAGCATGTCCTATATTGATTTTTGTAATGATAATAATTTATTACCCACTGATAATTATAACTTCCAGAGCTATTATACTTTTCAGATTCTCCGCATGCTATTTACTTGTCGTTCAGATTCCGATTGTTCAAAAGGTCAAATACTTGATATTCCATACTTCTGGCATTGGATAGATCCAAATCCCAGAATCAAGATCCGATTCACTTCAAACGGACAACTTTTAAAAGATACAAAGCCCCCTGCCGAATTTTCAAGTTACAGATCATTTGCCGAAATCGATAGGACACCCTCTTTATTTCTTAGTGACCTGGTCAGTGATTCATCAAAATATTATACAATTAACTGTGATACTTTTTCTACGTTTGGTTGGTGTAGTGAGCGGGAAATGGCTTTTGTAGCTTTAATGTCATTATTGAATTTTGAAGGTTATGTTGAATATATGGGTAATCACACTTGTTCAGTTTTTCTATTGCCTATGAAAAATATATCCGATAGTATTTCATACATGCGTGTAACAGTCGATAATACTTTTGATCAACTCCATTTTCAACCTCTGAATACCAATGACCTGAATGAATTTAAAAGTGAATTGCCATATCTTAAAACAACCAATTGGTACAATAAAATGGCACATTCCAAAACAGAACTCAGCAGAATAAACAGTTACTTTGTTTCTGAAAAGGCACAACAAAGAATTAATTCTAAAATTTCAAAATATCTGATTGGTAATAAAAGTAAATAATAGTTACTAAATTATTATCTTTGTGGAATCATTCACAAGATATTGCGTGTATTTAGACGTTAGGCAACATTAGAAAAAACGTGCAAACCCAATAATTACCTATGATATGAAAAGAATAATTACATTTTTTGGTCTGCTAATAATCGCAAAAATAGGATTTGCTTGTTCTTGTTATCCGTATGAGCCGAATTTCTATAAAAACATATCTACTTCAACTTACAACTGTATTGCTGTATTTGACACCATGGATTACAGTTATGAATACGGAGGACTTCAAGGTCAAACTGGATTTTTTATTTTAATTGATACAATTGGTAATTTTAATTCTAATATAGGCGACACAATTGTCGTTACAGGACAAGACGGGTTAAATTGTGGAGAAATGCTAAATGGATTTTCCCGTGGAGACACCGTGTTTCTGGCATTATCAAACGGATTTTATGAAACATTTGAAAAAGACACTTTTTATCTTGAAGGAGCATGTGGAAAATACTTTCAAAAGATTACGAATGGTAAATATGCTGGTTTAACTATCTCAGAAATTAAAACTAAAATATATGATGTTTTAGAACGTAAAAGTTCAGCATGTTTTTGCAATGACTATTGGGATAATTATGATTTTTATAATAATGTTTCAAAAGTGGCTTCTAATTGTTTAGCAGTTTTTCATAGGTATGATTATAGCTACTCATATGGTGGATTAAATTCTCAAACAGGATATTTTGTACTCATAGATACAATAGGTGATTTCAATACACAGATTGGTGACACCATTTATGTTATTGGCGAAGATGGAATAAATTGTGGAGAAATGTTGAATAAGTTCTCATCAGGAGACACTCTATTTCTTGCACTATCGGATGGATATTACGAAAACTTCGAGAAAGACACTTTTTACTTAAAGGGTGGAACTTGCGGATATTACTATTTAAAGATTACAGACGGACAAAATAGTGGATTGTCAATTTCGGAAATTAAGGACAAGATAAAATCAAAGATTACAGGTATTTCAGAAATATATATTGAAAAGAGATTGACAATATTTCCAAATCCAACTACTGACTTACTGACCTTAGAATCTGAAAACGATTTGATTTTGAATATTAAAATTTATGATATTGCTGGTCATTTAATATACTCGACTGGTAAAGTTAATAACCTTAAAACCAATATTGATATAAGTGATTTTAAAACTGGATTGTATAATATTTTGATTTATACGGACAAAGAGCAAATGTTTAGAAAGATTTTGAAGGAATAACGTTGCCTAATAAATAGGAATATGAGCGGTCTACAAGACCCAGCGATTATTCCTGGTTGAACTACATCCAACCCTAAATTATCTATGTACTTAATGTTGGTTTTTATTTTTTCCGGAGGGAGATATTTGGGAACAAAAAATAGATTTTTTTGATTGTTCTTTTTGCCATGTCCTTATTTTGTGAATAGTCTACTTTTTTATTCGAAATAATTCACGTTTTAAGGTTTTAATTGGTCTGACGACATAGTTTTTCCATAACCTTATTTATAGGTTTTTGAAGTTATTATGAGTTTTTTGAAGTATTTTTTTGGTGATATAGCAAACTATCAGGTGAACGTATCCGGGGCAATTCCCTGACAACTATCATCCTGCCTACTTTACACACATGACACTGGCATGGATTTATTCCGGTTAGCCTCTCGAGTCGTTGCAGATTTGTTTCCGGTAGCTGTTCCTTTTTTATTATTGCATCTATTGTTTTGTCCGGTTCAATATATTGCAAATCAAGTTTTCGTCTGGTAGTGTGGTTATAAATGCCAAATCTTCTGATTTTTATAAAGCGTTGGGGTAAAATATGCAGTGTAAACCTTCGCAAAAACTCAACTCCATCAAGGGTAACCGGTTTCTTCATTGCATTATCCCGATAGTCTTTTGCAATGAAAGTCACTTTACCATTGGCAATATTGAGGATACGTTGATTGGTAATAGCTACACGATGAGTGTATTGCCCAAGATATTTCACCACGTGTACTGACCCTGCCAGCGACGGCTCGCAATACACCACCCACTTTGTTTTGTAGCTTTTTTGTATTTGTTCAGAAAACACAGATAGTTCTTTCGTTTTCGCAAGGCTCTTTTGAGACTATCAAGCAGCCTCCCTTTAAATGATTCACTTATTTGATGGACAGGATATAGATAGTTGCCTGAATGTCCGATTTTCTTCCACTTTCCTGTTATAGTAAATCCTGCTGCCGGAACAATACAATGTATGTGGATGTAGCGAAAGGTTTTGACCCCATGTGGAGTACTCCAACTGCCCCGCTCAGAACTCCGTAATGTGTGTACCCAAATGATAACAGCGTCTGCCATACTGCTGAAAATAATAGATCATAATACATTTTTTGGTTATGTAAACCAATAGCGTTCAATTGATGTGGTGCTGTAAATATGATGTGGTAATGTTTAACCGGCAATGTACTTTGAATTAAGTCTTCAATCCAGTTTGCCTGTTTCGCTGACTGACACTTCGGGCAATGCCTGTCGCCACAACTGTTATAACTGTAGCGTACAGTGCCACATCTATCACATACTTCTTCATGCCCGCCTAATGTGGCTGTCCGGCATTGTGATATTTTGTCAAGCACTTTGATTTGTAATGGGGTAATATTTCCCCTCAGCTTACTTCCAAAGTGTTTTACTACATCTGCAAGTTCATATTTTGTCCGCATTGCTCCTGATCTTGTAAAAGTCTGTCCAGGGGACTATGTGCTTTTACCAAATCACATTGAGCTATATGCAAATAGATCATCGTGGTCGTGATTTCTGAATGCCCAAGTAATTCCTTCAGCGTTACAATATTCACACCTTGTTCCAACAAATGTGCTAGCATACGTATGCCGTAGTGAATGCAGGTTTACTTCTTTGCTTATTGATGTCTTTTTAAATTTTCCCGCATAACCCATGAAAGTCCTCTCACGCTGTATCGCCCATCTTGTTCCTTGCCATTAAATAACCATATGTGCGGATTTTCTGCTTTGAGATATTTCTTCAGTCCAATAGCCATACTTTCTGCCAGAGGTACTATCCGGTCTTTTGTATTTACTCTGCCGTATATGTATAGTTTTTCGTTCAAAATCAATATCTGATATCCTCAGGTTTATAACTTCCTGCCCTCGTAGTCCGGCTGAGTATATCAACGTAAGTAATATTCTTTGTTTTAGTAATGTCGGTGCTGCAAAAGTTCTTTCAACTCTTGCTGGTTAAGAATCACAGGGAGCTTGGTATCTTTTTTTAATGAAGGCAATGCAATGGCATTTTTATTCATCCCCATCAACCGAAAATAATATCGCAATCCATATACCATATGCTTAAAACTGCTTCGTGATGGTGATCTCGGATCCCGTGCCAACCCAACCAGGTATTCATTTATCTCCTCTTCTTCAATTTGCTCAGGAAGTCTGCCAAAATTATTTACTACTAATGCTATTCGTCGAATATAATTATTTAACGTACTTTGCTTTGTCCTCGCAATGTTACTTGTTGTTCCATTTTGTGGACCACGTTTTTAAACTCTGGAACAAGCTCAATTGCCTGTTCTACAACTGTAAAGCCCGATTTCTTTCTCATATTCAAATTTTTTTTGTTATTAATTCCGAATATTAAGAAAGAATCGGGTATTTTTGCAGTACTATCCCGCTTTTGCGGGATTTAGTTCAACAATGTATATAGCAAATAGGCGGGGTAGTAGTAATTTCAACGGTTGTAGCACGCTTCAACTTAGTAACGGTTTGATAAGTTTGAAGCCCGCAATCGCCTACTTGCCATATACTTAACGTTGTGCGACACCTTACAAAGATACCGCTGAAACAAGATGCAATTAAGAAAAGGAAAAACTAAAACATTATTAGAAAGTTCAATTGACTGTGCTTTATTAGCTGTTGAGATTTACAATAAGCCAAGAGCACCATTTAGAGTTGAAAGTTTCATTACGCATATGATAATGTCTTGGACTAGACTTTTACAATCTTATTTCAATCATACAATTGGAGAAACTTTTTTTTACAAGGAAACTAATGGAAGATATAAATTAATTGATGGAGAAAAAAAGGCTTGGGAATTAAAAACCTGCATTCAAAAATATGGTGGACTTTCTGAAGCTGTAAAGTCAAACCTTGAATTTTTTATAAAACTTCGGAATAAAATTGAGCATAGAACCATTTCAAAAGATGAAATTGGATTGATGATTTTTGGAGAATGTCAATCTTTACTTTACAACTATGAAAATGAACTAATTAAACTATTCGGTTCTGAATATGCAATAAATGAAAGTTTAGCTTATTCACTTCAATTTTCACGATTGAGAACTGCAAAGCAAATTGAAGCAAATAAACAATTACTTTCAACAGAAGTTAGAGAAATTAAAGATTTCATAGAAAAGTATAGACTAAATGTAAAAGAAAGTATTTTCAATACTCAAGAATTTAGTGTGAAATTAATTCAAGTACCAAGATTGCTAACACAAATAGAAATGATTTAGCAATTGAATTCGTAAATTGGAATTCGGTTTCGGAGGACGATATAGAAAATTATGAAAAAATAACAACTTTAATAAAAGATAAAGTTCAAAAAACAGAAGTTATAAATCCTGCAAAGTTAAAACCAGGTGCAGTTGTGAATGGTAAACCAAAGTTATCAAAATAATTTTAATCATTACGACCATAAATGCTTGTTATACATTTTCTCAATTAAACCAACTAAAGAAGATGGTGAAAATATTGACCCATTTGAAACCAATACTAAATATTGTCATTATGATGAAGCACATAATGATTATTTATTCAAAGAAGAATGGAATGATTTTATTATTGGAAATATAACAAGTGGAACTTTGACAAGAGAAATTTGGAAGACCAATTTTGACAATAAACAAAAATTAAACATTGAAACATTTGAAATAGAATAAAAGGCAGTCGCACAACAAGCATTTGGCAAGATTGCGAATTTTGTGGTAAATACCTTTACATTTCCGAAATTTTATCTTTGATAGAAAATAATCGGTTCCAGTTTGAACCTCCCAAGCGGAACGTTACAAACATGGAGAATTATGAATTATGAAGAGAATTTTGGCAAAAAATTAAAGAGAAAGGTTAAAAATACTTTTATATAATTTTCTTTTCTTTCCAAATTTTAGTACTCCCTTTGCTACTAATAGGACTTCCTGCTTTAATTATTTATTGCAAAAAAATAATTCTACTTCAAACACTTGCTTCTACTATTGAAGTCATTGGGATTTTTTATGTTTTCATTAGTGAATTATTTGCAAGTAATTTTATTGAGCGATGGAAAAACCCAATGTTGGATAAACCAGTTATTGGAAAACTTTCCCAAGCCAAAGAATATTTTAAAATAGATGGAACTAAACATTATTACTACATAAAATTAGGATTTGTACTTAACAAGTTTTTAATATGGGTAGAAAATTATTTAAATTCAAGTTCCAAAATAAAATCTGCTTATTTTTGGCTCAGAAATGCACCTTCTGAAAATAATTGCAAATTAGAATTTAATTTTAGGGCTGTAGAAGTAGATTCAATAGATGATATTAAATGCAAAATTAACGACATTAAAAAATATCCCTTACAAAAGTTATTTGGTTATCTGATGATCTTTATTGGATTTTTAATTCAATTAATTTATAATCTTATGATATTCTAAGATAATTAAATCAAATCTAAAAATAGTAATTGTGACTAACAATTCAATGAACACCTTTTCGCAATAATCCTTTAGTCAACAGGCTTGGTATATCTGAAAAACGAGTTGTACTTATTGCTTATCACCAAGGGCGATACACCTTTAATACATGCCTGCAAATTGCTAAATTCCCAAGGCGCTACTGTATTTGGTTGTACCCAAATGCGTAAGCTTCCCCAAAAATAGTACTAATTAAAAATAGGCAAAATAATATTAAAATATTTTTAAATTAATAATTTATTTTTAAACAAAAAAATAAATGTTAAAATGTTTGCAAATTTAAAATATATTTTTAGGAAAAAAATAATTTCAAAATACTATAATGCACATAATTAAACATAAAATAAAATCATATATATTTGCAAAGTATTTACAATTTCATGAACAGTTAAATGATCTTTGTATCATTGCTAAAAATTTGTATTAGTTGGATAAAAAAGAAAAAATTAATTTTAAAGTGAGCATTTCTGAATATGTATCAGAAATCATTTCTAACCAAGCCTCCGCTCATGATTTGTACAATAGTATGGCATTGCCGGCAGAAGTTTCTTCACTCCTATTCACAATTCCTGCATTTTTAAAATCTCTTTGCTTCATTTTTACACCTGAGTACTCAATGATTGATTTAAGGTCAGGATGGCTAAGACGTCCAATGTGTTTCTATAAATCAGAAAATAAGCATTGTGGCAATAGTATTAGCGTGCTAAAAAATATGAGAGGCTATTCTTTAATACACATAGGCATTCTAAAAAAATTAACAGCCTATTTTCGTTTTTACATAAGCATAAATAAAATTTTAGCAAGCCTATGTTTTTTACACATAGGCTTGCTAAAAAATTTAGCGAGCTCTTGTTTATTATACATAGGCCATCTATTTCTGTTAGGGAGGTATTTTTCATTCAAACAAGCACTAATTTTTTTTTAGAAAGGTATTTTTCAATAAAAAATGGTTCATTCAGAGATTTAGAGGGCAATTATATTCTGCAACCAGGGCCTTTACAACTTTTAGCAAGCCAATGTTTTTTGCACACAGGCTTGTCAAAAAATTTAGCAAGCCATTTTTTATTTTGCATGTCTTTATCAAAAAAGCATAACATGCTAATAGTAAATAAAATACACAACTTTACAACATGAAAATGATGACCAAATATAATTTTGCTGATAGCAGCGCAACTTATTTTCGTGAACGGATTAACCATCCGGAATTAAAATATATTCATATTAATTTTGCAAAGAAATATTGTAATAATATCAGTTCCCTGTATTTCATACCTGACTTTTACAGTTTGAATGAGATCATAAAAAGGTGCTGTATATTTTTGCAATCGAGTGGTTTTTTATTTTTTCACAATCAAAATTTGTAAACTATGGGAAATAGCAATTCAAGTTTTGCGTCCCGGCTCCGACGAGCCCAGGATATTTCGGCTATCCTGAAGGGACTGGAGGATTACAATCCTCCCAACGTAGAAGACAGCCTGGCCGGATTTCAGGCATACATTGATTCACTGGTAGCGGTTAACAATTCCGAGACTTCATTTATGAAGGCTTTCAGATTGGCAGCCGGACATCGCAGAGACAGGTTTTTTAATGATCCTGATTCAGCTATCAGACTTATGGCAGCACTCAAAACAGGAGTGAAAATGCAATATGGCAGAAATAGTTATGAACTGGCTTTGTTGAAAACCATTTCTGAAAGGATGCAATATGCAAAAGTGGCTGTTCCAACGGTTAATACCGATGAAGCTACAGTGCCGGATTCTTCAGAACCGAAGAAATCCATACGACATGCTGAGAGAAATTTTGGTTCTATCACCAAAAATTTCAATGACTTTATCACAACCATCGAGGGGTTTAATTCCTATAAACCCGCTACTGATGGTCTGACACTGGAAAACCTGAGGCGCGTTTCGCAAGATCTCACATCACTTAATGATGATGTAGCAGTGAAGCTGGGACAACTTCAGGATGCCAAGAAGAACAGAGCCAGGCTCTATCTGGAATTGAAAGAGCGCTCAGAGCGTATAAAATCATATCTGCGTGTAAAGTATAAAGCGGACTCCAATATCTACTTGAAAGTCCGCTCTTATAGATTCTGATAGCATCTGGTATTGAGCAGAGCATCCGGCAAACCATGCGACGGTTTGCTGGATGTTCTTTTAATCATTTCTTACTTTGAATTCAGCTTTGGAAATGTGAAATTACTCCACTTTTGACAAATGCAAACATTTTGCATTGTTTTTTTTGCAATTCCTGATGTAAAAACATAATAATTTTCACTATTTACCGGCAAAAGCTCAAATTTTTCGAATTATAAATACAATAGTTCGTTAAACAATCTTGCTGCGATATTGAGGTTTTAGTTCAAATGTATTGTCTAAATTTAAATCTTTTATTGATTTTTATTCAATCATATATATTTAATTTAAAAAAATTTACTATCCAAGAATTTTCTTAATAGATTAAACAAATCACTTCGTATCAATATAAATCAAAAGATTGGACTAATATATTTTTAATCTCTGTCATTAGATATATGTGGTAATAAATTATTTTTTTAAGGCGTTTCTTCACATTTTGAAATTTTTTAAATTAAAATAAACGTAAATTATTCGCTTACAGTTCTGGTTGAATGTCCATAAAATGAAAATGATTATTAAAATATTCTAACTTATATGGTTGACAGTTAATAACTTAAAATGTAAATAAACATTTAGTAAGTCCTGATAAATCTGCAAATTTTTTAATTTAATGTAAAAAATATCCTTATTAAAAAATGTTAAAAAAATTCAATATTACTATTTTTTCAATTTTAAGATATTAAATTTGTGTTATAGAGGAATATATTTAACAATTTTTTGTGCCTTATTATTGTACTAAATTTAACGACAAATTTTGAATCACAAAAAAATTAAATATGACTATTTAGTTCAGCAAAAAAATTAGTAAATTCTCAATCGATTTTTCTTAATTTTACTAAATTTAATATTGAGATAAAAAAATTAAATCAATGGAGGAATCTAAAAGATTTTTAAGATATGTTATTCCTGGGCTAATATTTATTTTTCAGATAGGTTTGGTTTTAGAATTTACAGATGTAAAAATTATAACTGACCAAGAAACTCAAGATTTTTATAAGATCATTATAACATTATTTATAAGTTCAGGCTTATTAGGGTATTTGTTTTCAAATCTATATTTCTTTGTCCATTGGAACATTGATTTTAAAAAATGTTTTGGCATAGATTATAAACAAATTGTAGACAAAAATAAAGGATTTTTTAAAATAAATGAATCTGATGTTGACAATAAAAATTTAAAAACTGATAAAACTCAATTGGAATATTGGATTATAATTAATGTATTTTGGAATTTATCTCCTGTAGAAGGTTTAGAAAAAATTAAACAAATGACTGATAAATTATCAGATATGTTACATAGTTTAGGAACAACTATATTATCAATGTTTTTAGCTCTTTTAATGGGTATTATTATTATATTCCATCAAAATAAAATATGTTTCTGTTTTTGTTATTTCATATCTATTTGTATTATATTAATATTTCTAATTTGTCATTATCGAAAATTATTTTTTCAGTTATTATTTCTTTATGAGGAAGCAATTAGGGAGGCGAATACTAGAGATAGTAAAAAGTAAAATAAAGATGAAAATTACCTAATGAAGTAAAAATTATAAAAAAATTTAGAACACCAGTATTAATTTAATAAAAAGGGCCAATATTGAAAAACCAATATTTTGCCCTTTATCATGTCGGGATGACTGGATTCGAACCAGCGACCCCACGCCCCCCAGACGTGTACTCTAACCCGGGCTGAGCTACATCCCGTAGTTCAGATTGCAAAGATAATAGTAATTGTCAATATTTCCAAGGAATATTTGTAAAGAAATGGTTATAAGGTTTATGAGGTTTATGAGGTTTATGAGGTTTATGAGGTTTAGAGGGTTTAGGGAGTTTAGGAGGTTTAGTAGTTTAGAGGTTTATATGGTTTATGGAGTTTATAAGGTTTATTAATAATTGAATTTTCCCGCCTTGGTACCATATCACCATCATGAATTAACAATTGACAATTAACAATTGACAATTAACCATTAATTCGTAATTGATTAAAACCCCAGTATCAGTCTGATATTAAATGGATTTTTTCATCTTCAACATCAGGAGTATAGTCAAATCCGATACCAAATGGGATTTCAAACTGACGGAAATAAACATTGTCAAACAGCAATTCTATGCCTGCTGATCTTTTGACAGATATATCCTCCTCGGAATTCACTATCCTGTCAATATCGAAATATATATTGGCAGAAACCCTTTTTATAAAAACAAACCTGCCCAATGAAATATCAGGATAAACAATAGGCAGGGAATAATTCAGTTTTGCTCCAACTACTAACTTATTATCAGGCCTGTATGTATATCCACGTGCATAATAATAATCAGCAGAAGCATCATAAATATCAAAATCAGAACTGGTGGTTGTATTGTATAAAAGTGCAAATCTCATCCTGAAACTGTTATTCTTCATGACCCCGGGCAAAAAAACTGTTGAATTGGCAGCAAAAGCATAAGTATCTCCAATATGAGTCATATCATACAACCTGATATTTGCTGAAATACCGTAAGAGGGAAACATAGATCTGTAACTGCTGAGTTTATACCTCGAATAACTTGCAGCAAGGTCGAGTCTTGACCTCATTTTCTTATCCTTAAGCAACGGTGAATTGCCGTAATAACTGTAGGTATATAAATCGATTTGTGGGAAAAATGAAGTATAATAATTATGTTTATTGCTTTTGAGTGGTAATCCAACTGATGTGTTTATACTTAGCCTGTTGAGCCTGAATTCATTATTATCATCGTCCAGGCTTTTGAGATTATATCTGTTGTTAATACCTACGGAAAATACGGGATATAAGCCACCGTATTCGATACTGGTGTTCATGCCGAAAGAACGGTCATTGGCATTATAAAAAGGAGTAAGTATAAGTCCAAGCCTCTCCAGGTAATCAGTCGATATGAACTGCAGAGCATAATTCGGATGCAGGGGAAGCGGAATAATTGAATGGAAATTGATCAGATGCATATTTGAGTTATACTTCTTCACTTCAAATGTCCTTTCAGTTATTTTATCCACAACCGGTCCATTCTCTGCATCAGCTATTTTGCCCGGATTAAAATTGGACTTATAACAGAAAAACAATGTGCTGTCAATTTCAAATCTGAGATTTGAAATATCATTTTCAATATTCAGATTTGTTGTGTTAAAATCCTTGCTGCAGAAAGCAAATTTGCCACCGGCAGAGACTGCAGGCATTGAAACACCATATTTTTGACCGGAGATCATCTTCCTGATCAGATTGTCATCCAGGCCAAAACTAAATATCTCCTGGTTTTGGTTTCCATCCGGATAGTATGAGCTGAAATAAATCCGGTTTTCTTGAGCATATACATTTGTAATTGCAGTGACAACTGGCGGAACAAGCGTATTGATGATCTCAGAATTTATATTTATTGTCATCAGGGTATTTTCATTATTCCTGTCCCCGACAGTTACAATATTCTCATCATCTATCCAATCCACTTCTCTGAAAAAATAGTTTTCCGGATTGGCAATTTTTTTTATTATATTTCCATTCTCAATATCAAGCAGCACTATACTGCATTGCATTTCCCTGTCAGATTCGATCACAGCCACCCTGCGCTGGTCAGGGGAAACAGACGGGGAGAAGAACCTGCTTTTATCAGAAATTGCACTTGTTTTACCTGTTCTGAGGTCATGTTTATAAATATTTGAATAATTGACATATTCCCATCTTGTATTCATATTGATTTCATCCCATACTATATATTTTTCACTAACATCGTACCTGCCGAAATCAAAACTCAGCGGGAGTATCTTTTTTTCTTCAATTTCTGATCCGTTGATGAATCTCACAAGGTAAGGAGCATCATCAAAGGCATATTTCAAAGCATAAAGGATGCTGTCACTGAATTTTGGAAATGAATAGAATTCAAGGTCTTTTCCTGTCACCTTAATTGTCTGTTGTTCTCTGACAGGCAGGATAGAGGCAGCAGGCTGGCTCTTTCCCTTGCTGATCATTTCGTTATAAAAGTTTTTTGTACTTAGCCCGGTATTGTTTTTCAATGATTGCGAAAATGGATAGAAGACTTTTTTATATGTTACCGCATCCTCAAAACATTTTTTCCACAGGTCATTGCCGTAATTTTCGATACCGAAATTTACCATTTGGTAACCAAGAGAATAGTGGTCAGGAACAACGTCACGATATGAGCCGCAACTCATTTTTTCGTAGCTGAATGGAGTTTCAAGGTCTCTTATCGTATTGAACCTTACCTTGAAGTCCGGAATTCTTCCCCTGCCTGAATAAGTAAGAGCTGTCTCCTGAACAACTGCATCTCCTTCCCAAAACCAGCCTGGAACAGCCACAACAAGCATATTAGCCCACAGTCTGTCTCCAAATATTTTCTTAACAAATCCAGGTATTTTTTTTATGCCGTTATTGACCTGCATGACGTGCCTGTATTCGTGTATAGTCAGTAGATCCATCCAGTCAATTGTACCTGCAAAAGGTTGTTGCGGAGCTGTGGTAAAAAACTTGCTGTGAACAGGGGCAAAACTGACAAAACCATTGGATTCCAGTGTCTGGTTTATGAGAAAAATATCGGTTTTATTAAGCTTATTGCCTATTGATGCATTGTTTTCTTTCGCTAAATGGTGTATCATTGCGCTGATTCTCTGGGCCTTGTTTTCCAGCCCCCGGGGAAACACTAACCTTATAGTATCAGTATTGATCTGTTGCCATTCTTTATAAGCAGGGAATAATCCCGGGACCTGCCCCATCAATATAAAACTATTGAGAAAAAGCATTGTTAACAATGAAAAGTATTTCATAATCCTGAAATTTTGAAAAAATATTTGTAAATTTAATAAATTTTTAAGTGCAGGAATTAAAATTAACTAAATTTGATCGTTATTATTTAAAAGAAGTTGTTTAAAAATTCAAGCTTAGGACTGTGCGATCACGACATTTATCGTCGGGAGTCTGAGCTGGAGAATGCAGGAAATTTTACCGAAACCTTGTAGGAAAAATTTCCGTTCCCGACATTTATCGTCGGGATGAAAACGTGATAACTTGTTGCTTTATAATGGATAAAAGGTTTGTGAGTTTAATTCCGCACGTCCCGACATTTATCGTCGGGATTGCTTCTTTTTGACGGATCAAAAAGAAGAGAAATTTTAATTAAATAAATGATGTTATTAATAATAAAATGAGTCTTATAAAATTTCGTATATTTTATTGTATAATTTATTATATATCAAAGGTATATAAACTTTTTAATTATTATTTTCAAACAACTTCAATAATAAAAAGGCAATTGAAAATTTTTTAGGGACAAATTACTTAATATTTTTTGTTCAAATTATCATATCAGAAATATCAGTATTGGATTAAATGAAACTGGCATATTCAAATAGAAAATGTATCATAACTGTTTTTTTAACTGCTGTGCTGTTAATCATATCAGGTATTTCTTACAGCCAGACTATCAATACCAGGTTTGGGAAAAACAGGGTGCAATTTCATGATGATTTCAATGACTGGTGGTCATACGATACTGATCATTACACAATATACTGGTACGGTAAAGAAAGGAATATTGCCAAAACTGTGATCCTTCTGACTCAGATCTCCTATGATGATATTGAAGATATACTCGATTTTAAAATGAACAGGAAAGTTCAGATTGTCGTATATTCCAATCTGTCTGATCTTAAGCAATCAAATCTGGGCATAAAAGAGTCAGAAGAGTCAGAAAGCCCTGGTCTCACACGGTTTTATGAGAACAAGGTGCTGGTATATTTCAATGGAGATCACAATGATCTTTTGCGGCAGATCCGGGAAGGCACGGCAAAAGTTTTTCTGAACAATATGTTTGGAGGTTTGAGTTATGAAAATATTTACAAGAGGCTTTTAATCTCAAATTTTCCAAAGTGGCTGACATCCGGAAGTGTAAAATATTTGTCGCATAAATGGGATTATAATGATGATGAGATATTGAGAAAGCTTTTCCTGACCAAAAAAAGTAAAAAACTGGAATTTAAAAAGTTAAGCGAAAAGCTTCCGGATCTGGCAGGGAAATCATTTTTCCATTTTCTTGAGAATAATTATGGCCCCGGGAATATTTCAGATTTCTTCTATCTTGTCAGGATATCGAGGGATATCAGGTCCTCATTTCTGGCAGCAACAGGTAAGACAATCAATGAACTTAATTCGGAATGGATGGACTATTTCACAATGAGATACCAGTCTGATAAACAGGAATTGATGACAAATGATGAATTTAAGTCAACGACTGAGATTAAGAGTAGTTCAGTACCGCTTACCTCTCTTGCTCTCTCTGAAAAGACCGGAACGATCAGCTACTCAACAAACAGAAAAGGCAAGACTGAGGTTTTTCTGAAAGATGGAAGTAAAACCAAAAAAGTCCTTAAACTGGGATATGTCAATACAGCCCAGGAAACAGATTACAGTTATCCCATAGCTTTTTTCGAAGGGACAGGTTCAAACCTGGGAATAATTTATGAAAAAAGAAATGAGCTTATTCTCCGGACAGTTAGTACTGAAAATTTTGAATTCGAAGAGCACATCATTTCTCCTGAGTACAGAAAGATCTATTCCGCTTCATTTATTGATACTGAAAATCTTGTCCTGAATGCCGATGTCGATGGTTTCAATGACCTGTTTAAATATAATCTGAAGAAAAGACAATCTGTCCGGATTACTGAAGATTTCTGGGATGATCTTGATGCAAAATATTGTGTACTGAATGGCAAACAGGGAATAGTATTTGCATCAAACAGAGCCGGCTATACATCAGGCAAGCAGCTTTTTGATACTATAGCACCACTTGGTAAGTTTGATATCTGCTTTCTGAACCTGAAGGATAATTCAATTATCAATCTCACATCTACTCCCGGTATTGACGAAAGAAATCCTGAAATACAAAATGATATATTGTATTTTATCAGTGATGAATCAGGTATCAGAAATATTAAAACAAGGAGTTTATCAAATCTCTCGGAAACAGAATTTATAACAAATTCAGCATCATCAGTCAATAGTTTTGTGATGAACAGCAGAAATTATTTGTTCAGCTCTCCAGACCTTTGTGACAATATATTATTTTCAGGTGCATCTCAGGCTGCACGATACAAAGCCATTTCTGAAACTTTTTTCAGTAAAAATCAGTACATTATTTCAAAAGCAATCCAGCCTCAAAACAAGCCTCAGCTCAATTACTCTGATATGGAGATAGATTCAGGATTGATGTTTCAGTCAAAATTCAGGGATGTTGAGAATCTGGACAATTATACCGCAGTGGTCAATGATACACTTAAAACGGAGAATAAGCAACAATTTAAATTCAGTCCTTTTTCATCTTATAAAGCTATCGCTTCGAGGCTGAAATTTTCATTTTCCGAGATCATAACAAAAGTGGATAATGAACCGCTTTTTGAAGGAATGGAGAATTACAGTCAGGATCAGAATTCATATGTTCCTCCTGCACCAGGTCTGCTTGTTAAATCCATAATAAAGGATATGTTCGAAGACCATTATCTTGAAACCGGGTTTCGAATATCTACAGATTTTAGTCAAAAGGAATATTTTTGGGTATATGAAAACCTAAAATCCAGAATTGACTGGCAGTATGCATTTTATAGAAAATCCAGATCAGATTATGATTTTTCAAGGGTAAATATAGTTGATAAAACAAGGCTCATTACTAACCTTGCACAGGTTCAGGCAAAATATTCATTTGACACTTATCAATCATTCAGGCTTATATCAAGAATTCAGGCAGATAAAAATATTATAGGAGCATCTGATACACTTTCGCTGAATAAACCCGATATCCCTGAACAGAGGATAAGTCTGAAAGCAGAATATGTTTTTGATAATACTTCCATAATTTCTGCCAATCTTATGGAAGGCAACCGCAGTAAGTTTTTTATTGAGACCTACAACCGGTTCAATCTGGATATCAAAGATTTGAGTCAGTTTGATATTTCTAAAGGCCTGATGACTGTTATTGGTTTTGATACAAGGCAATATTTCAAAATTCTTGATAAAAGTGTAGCTGCCCTCAGGCTTGCAGGACAGAAATCATTTGGTGATGAAAGCAATCTGTATATTCTTGGAGGCCTTGAAAACTGGTATTTTTCGAAACAATCAGACCTGGTCCCCTATCCTGAATCAGACAATTTTGCTTTCAAAGTCCTGGCTGCAAATATGAGAGGTTTTGGCTATAATGCCAGGAATGGGAGTTCTTTCCTTGTATTTAACGGTGAATTAAGGTTTCCGGTATTTCAGTATTTCCTGGGGCAGGACATTAAGAAAAGTTTTATAAGGGATTTTCAGTTTAATGTTTTTTATGATATGGGACTTGCATGGTATGGGTCTTCACCTTTTTCCGATGACAATCCGTCAAATTACAGGATCATTGATATTCCACCATCTATTAAACTTAAGATCAGGTATTATTCTGATCCTTTGATCGCAGGGTTTGGTTTTGGAGTGCGTAGCAGTTTATTCGGTTATTTTATCAAACTGGACTATGCCTGGGGTATTGAAACCAGGACTATTCAAAAGCCTGTGCTTTACTTTTCAGTAGGATATGATTTTTAATGCATGAAAAAAAAATTCATATTTAATTTCCGGTAGAACAAATGGGTTTACTTTTCCAGAATATAAGGAAACCTACCGGGATAATTTCTGTAAAAGCCGTTAAATTTTAATGTGTTGCCAGATTTTTTGATCTTCTCTATCAGGTCATCAACATTGTGGATCTTTTCTGAATTGAGTTCCTCAATAATATAATCCGGTTCTATATTGCTTAACTGAGCTTTACTACCTTTAACTGTATTCACAACCAATACTCCTTTAGCCTTAAATGTTCTTGTTTCATTTTCAGTAAGATCCCTCAATGTCAAACCAAGTTCAGCTAATATTTTATCTTTTCTGTTTGCTATGAGTTCATCAGTATTGAATGCATTTTTCAGGGTGACTTTTATATTGAGTTCTTTCTTATTTCTGATAATTGTGATATTTATTACATCTCCGGGTTTCTTTTCTGAGATCACTGATTGAAAATGAGATGAATTCTCAATCATGACAGTATCAATGCTGATTATTATATCCTCAACCTGCATTCCGGCCTGAAATGCCGGTCCTGCTTTATCAATGCTCTGAATCTGCGCCCCCATATTATTAGTTTCACTATGACCGGGCTGAACATCATTTACACTTATGCCGAGTCTTGCTCTCTGCACTGCTTTGTAATTGATAAGGTCAAAAGCGATTTTTTTAACAATATTTGAAGGGATAGCAAATGTAAAACCCGGATTAATTTCATTTTCCATATTCACTGCGGCAATCAAGCCAATCAGTTTTCCGGAAGTATTGACCAGTGCACCACCACTATTCCCTGAATTAGCCAAAGCATCTGTCTGAATATATGCTTCTGTGCCACCGGCACCAAGCAGGTTAAGATTGCGGTTCTTAGCACTGATTATCCCCATCGAAACCGAATTCCTGAGCCGGAATGGATTTCCAAAAACAAACGATATATCTCCTGCATTGATGTTACTTGAATTGTCAATGTACAGAAATGGTAAATTATCCTTGTTGATTTTTAAAACTGCTATATCTGTCAGTTCATCTGTTCCGATCAGTTCTGCTTCAAATTGTAAATTGTCATTTGTTGTCACCATAATTTGCTTATGATCCCTGATGACATGAGCATTTGTGACTATAAATCCATCAGAAGTGATTATGACTCCTGAACCAGATTCAATGATCAAATTGCTGCTTTCACTTTCTTTGATAGTCTGAACAAAAACTATTGAAGGTTTTACAGCCCTGACAATCTCTGAAAATCCCTGACCATCTTTTGATAAAAGCTCGGATACATTTTTCAGGCTGGTAACTGTGTTGTAATTTATGACCGGTCTGTTGTAGAAAGTACTGTAAATCAATAAAGAAGCTATGCTGGTACTGACCGATATCAGGACCATCATTATCAATGTCTTGTATTTAAATAAGTTTTTCATCCGTTCATTTATTTTCTGCTGACCGTTTGGATTCCATTATATTTCTGAAGAGGATCTCCATATCAGACCATATACTGTAATTCCTGGCATATTCGACATTTATTTTGTGAATTTCATTTTCGCTTAGTTCGTTTGAATTGCCAATAATTACCGGTAAAAAAACTCCCGGTTTGATGATTGGCAGTTTTTCTATCTGGCTGTCAATCAATAGATATGAAATCCAGGTTTTTTCCCCTTTTAGTACTGATAAAATATCCGTAAAAGTGATCCCTTTTGTTATTAAATACAATACCGGAAAAAATATAAACATCGTAAGGGCAATAAAAATGTCTGCAAAATATTTAATCATCCGGATATTGCTTTTTGCAAGTCTGAAATCGATATCAATACTGTAAAATTCACCTTTGGAATTTCTATCAGAACTACCTATTATACTGTGTGTTTCGTCAGGAAATATCTTGACCTTCACTTTGTCGCCAATCAATGCAAGATAATTAACGACTTCACTGATTTCAATATTTTTTAAACAGAAAATTACTTCATCAATTTTCATGACATCTATAAGTTCATTTATCCTTGAAACACTGCCAATGAATTTATTGTGTTCAAAATCTGAGTTATAAGGAAAAATTGCCCCGGCAAAATCATGCTGTATCCTGTTGATATCCATAATTCTCAGTACCCTGTTTATTTCATCTTCCATTCCGACTATCGAAATTCTCTTTTTTAAGCCCTTAAGTGAAAGCATTTTGGGAAATAATGCCTTAACTATCATTCTGACAAGGACCATAGAAGTCAGGCTTAAAATGGCACCAAAAACTATTATTGCCCTTGAAAATCTTAATGATTCAGGTAAAAATGCATAAATGACAAAGATCGCAATTGTTCCTGCTAGAATCCCCTTTATGGAACTTACAAAATACTTTTTACTGTATCCGTTGAATAAATATATAGAAAGTACTGAAAGCAAGGAAAAAAGTGCATAAAACCAGTAGGTTGAACTTGCATTATAATATTGCGGATCGTGATAATAATACTCTGCCCACAATTTCTGAAATAAAACAAGTATAAAAAAGAACAGGATAAAATCAATAACAGGTATAGCGAGACTGCTCAGGTTTTTTCTCAGATAGCTTATTGATCCGGCAATTATTATTGCAATATTGATAAAAAAAAGTGAAAAATTAAAAACACCAAAGTGTTTCCTGGCAAAAATTGACATTGCTTTATAAAAGGTATGGTGATATTTGATGGAACTTTTTTTTGTGCTCTCTCCTTTGAAATGTATTGTAGTCGTTTCAGGAAAATAATAAATCTTAAATCCTGCTTTTCCGATCCTGTAGGAAAAATCTATATCTTCTCCATACATAAAAAAGTCTTCATCCAGAAGTCCGGCTTTTAAAAATACTTCATTTTTAATAAACATAAATGCTCCGCACAAAACTTCAACTTCATGAGTCTTGTTCTCATCAAGGTATCCCAGATTGTACTTATTGAATATCCTCGATTTTGGAAACAGTTTTGATAAACCTGTCAGTCTGAATAACGAGATCATCGGTGTAGGTATGCTCCTTTTTGATTCAGGCAAAAATCTCCCTTCTCCATCTATAAGCTTAACTCCCAATGCTCCTGCTTCAGGATGAGATTCCATAAAATTAAAAATTTTAATAAGCGTATCATCACTGATTATAGTGTCTGGATTTAACAGGAGTGTATATTTTGAATCAGTAAGTTTTATAGCCTGATTGTTAGCTTTTGCGAATCCCGAATTGACTTTGTTTTCAATGAGTATAACTTCAGGAAAATTCTTTTTTATGCTTTCAACACTATCGTCAACAGAATTGTTATCTACAACAAATATTTCAACTTTAAGGTGCTTTACAGCCTTATAAACTGAGTACAGGCATTGCTCAATGAAATACCTTACATTGTAGTTTACAATTACTATGGATATATCTTTCACTTAACGAATTTCGAAAGTTTTTGATTATTTAATGATTACAATGTCAGCATTTCTGCCAGGAAAATCTGTAATTAAAACATTTATTTATTTAACGAACAAAAAGTTATTTTATTAAAAGATTTCATTAACGCTGTTATAGGGGATTCTGGTCAATATTGATCGTCCAAGAGTCAGTTCATCTGAATATTCCAGCTCTGTGCCAAAAGCCACTCCTCTGGAAATAAGAGATATTTTTATTCTTTTCGGCAACAGGTTTGAAATATAGTATACGGTTGTTTCTCCTTCTATATTAGGGCTTATAGCCATAATAAGTTCAGTGATCATTTCATCTTTTTCAATCCGGTCTATAAGGCTTTTAATATTGACATCTTGGGGCGATATGCCATCCATTGGTGAAATCAGTGCTCCCAATACATGATAAAGTCCATTGAACTGCTGAGAATTTTCAATGGCAATCAGATCTCTGACATTTTCAACAATACAAATTGTTGATCTGTTTCTTGATCTTGAATTGCAGATATCACATATATCATTATCGGATATATTATGACAAGTATTGCAGAATCGTATGTTTTCGAGATCTTTTATTTTTGAAGCAATTTGCACTGCTGTTGCCACATTGCCATTTATAAGATGCAATGCAATTCTTAAAGCAGATTTTTTGCCTATTCCCGGCAATTTTGATATGGATTCAACTGCTTCATGCAGTATTGTAGAAGAAATATTCATCAACACATATTAATATTTATGACCCTATAAAAAAACAATATCATACAATATAGGTTCAAAGATAGGATATTTTATTAAAAAAAAAGAGGGTTGATCATTCAGCCCTCTTTTTTTTATTGATAATAATTCTTAAAATCCTGAATTTTTATCTCCTAAATATTTCGAACCCGGTCTGGAAGAATATGGAGTTTTTTTACCCGCTTCAATTATTCCGGTAGGTCTTGGCATTTCAAAATCTGTTTCCTTGCATGTCCTGAATTCAACTCTTCTGTTCATCATATGTCCCAATTCAACTTCCTTTGAAATATTGTGAGAATCAGGAAGATTTGGTACTATCGGTTTTTCTTCACCTCCGTACATCAATTTGAATCTGTTCCTGTCTATACCATAATTCTGTACTAAGAAATCTACAGCAGTTTTTGCCCTGTTGTAAGATAACAAATCGTTGTATGCACTTGAATTTCTTACATCAGTTGCTCCAAAAGCAGTAACACAAAGTTTAGGATTTTTATTCATCACATCAGCAACATGCTTAAGATGTCCATAATATTCTGATTTCAAATAATATTTATCAAGATCAAAATGGATCATTGGCAAAAACCAATCTCCAACTCCTTCTTCTCCCCTGTTTATATAAGTCGTTCCAGTTCCGCCCCTTCCTGTTCCTTCTTCAAACATCTTCATCACTTGTTGTTTTGTAATGCAGCATTTAACAGTATCCGGTATTATTGCACAACCAACCTCGTCAACCTCAAATCCGGGAGGAGAGAATGGTTCCTTGTCTTTGCAATCCGGAAGTCCATCACTGTCACTGTCAAGGATTATCCCTCTTGTGTCAACCTGGCAGCCTGAAAGACTGTTTATTTCGAGATCGAGCAAATTAATTACACCATCACCATCTGAGTCAGTAAGATCAAATGCAGGTCTTTGCTTGAGATTTGCAATATCACTGTATGCCATATCAAGTGGATTCATCCAGTACAATGGCTCCGTTCTCTTTTTAAAATTAGCCATATTTATACCTAAACGAAGGTTTGTATAATGATTTAAATCATTTTGAACAGTCATGTCACCGGAAGTTCTGAATCTTATCCCATCAAGATAATCATTGTCTCCGATCATAACCTGATGCTCCAAACCGATGTTGATCCTTTTGTTGATCTTTCTGTAAATACCCATTCCAAATACAATATCAGCATGAATATGAATTTTATCATTTATCCTGAATATTGCATATTTCGGATATGCTTTAGTTTCATACTTTCCATCATAATAGTCATTGATTGCCTTTTTCTGATCGATTCTTCCCTGCTTGGTATTTATATCAAATCCCTTTGAAAGAATAACATTGGCATCATAAATGCCTCCACTTGCATTTTTAAGGTCCAGCATCGTCTGATTTGAATTGAGGCCAATACCCGCAAATGCTATCCAGTTCCATTTATTTCTTTCTTTATGAAATAATATGTTCCCTATATTTAGCACTCCTTCAACATTTGCAGATACAAATTCTGTTTTGTATTTTGGGAACCATCCATTTCCAGCTGCGTATGCATCATAAGTGGGTGATTCAACCAAGCCCCCTCCCTGTGAAGAATGTGTCCACCTTTGAGGGTCAATTCCATAAGTCTGCCCGTAGAAAAGGTCAAATCTAACTGAAAAAGTGTAATGAACAGCTTTTCTTAAATGAAGACCTAATCCGAATCCTGCCAGTGGCAATCTTTCATCTACATCCCCGTCAATGAAATAATGACCACCGTGAAGGCCTAATTCCCAGGCATTTTTCGGTTTAGCCGGAAATTTATAAAGCCCTTTTCTCCATTTTTTATTCTGGTCAGGGTCAATAGTCATATCATCCTTTATGACTGCAGATGTGTAGGTATCACGAATCTTAATAGTATCCTGGGTAGTTTCTTCACCATACGGCTCAGTTACTTCATTTTGGGAAACCAAATTCCCAAAATACATTAACCCAATTAGCAATAAAGATAATTTTAGTTTCATAAGGTCTCTTTTAAAAAGTTATTTGTTATTTCAAATGCAAATTTATAACATTTTATTTAAAAACAAAAATATTATTAATTATTTTAATACATAAACCTGTTTTTTTTCTACATTTTACGAATTTAAAATAATTTTAATGTGTAAAAATATATAAAATCACATTACCAACTAATATGAAGACACTTTTTTTGGAGTTTACCCCCAATTTTTTGAAGTTTTTTTTTAATATGTTAAAAATGTTTAATTTATCTTTTATCTTTGTGTATCATAATAAATTTATGGATTCTATAAATCCAATAAATATAAGATTTGCCATTTCATTGTTATGAATTATAAAATTAATAGTTTTATGAAAGATTATTTTAAAGATTCTGAAGTTTTTTATTCTGAGTTTTATGATAAGGACAGTTTCGGCAGCATGATCACAAAATCATCTGATTTGATATTTCCTTCCGGCAATTCGGTTGTTATATTGGGATTTGATGAAATAGTTTCTGATTCCATCAGAATGGAGTTGTATAAAACATCATATACTTTCGAGAATCTGAATATATCAGATGTCGGAAATCTCATCGATAATAGCCTTGAAAGTATCACTGGTTCATTTCAAAAGTTATCAGCTCAGACTTTGAATATAATTGTTCTGGGATCTGTTCCTGAACAGATTTCAACTTTACTTCAATCGTTTAAAAATGGATTTATCAATATTGCTTTTATTGAAAAAAAAGGAGATATTTTTTTCAGTGATTCTATAAAACAGCAGGTTGATAATTCTTTATTTATTAACAAAGCAAAATTATTATGCTATCAGTCACACCTGTTGCACAGCAATAAACTGGATGGTTTGAGAATAAATCAATCAATGAGACTTGGTGAATTCCGAAACAATTACAAGCAGGCAGAACCAATAATCCGTGATATAGAACTGGCTTTTTTCAACATGGACAGTATCCGGTATTCTGAGATACCGGGAATAAAAAACACTTCACCAAGCGGATTGACTTCTGAAGAAACTTGCCAGATAATGAAGTATCTTGGATTGAATACAAAAAATAATCTTATCAGCTTTTTGGGTTATGAACCAAAGTTTGATTTTCACAGCCAGGGAGCAATGGTTATTAGCCAGATGATCTGGTATTACCTCGAAGGATTAGACCAAAGAATAGTTGAAGATGTAAGCAACAGTTCTTATATTCAGACATTTATGGTTGATTTGAGTGACTATAACATTACACTTAAATTTTTGCAGAGCAAGAAAACAGGAAGATGGTGGGTTGAAATTCCTCTGAATGAAGATCAGGAATCATATTTTATGCCTTGCAGCGAAGAAGACTTCGATAAAGCAAGAAACAATGATCTTTCATACAGAATTTTTAATGAACTAAGTTTATAAAAAAATAGTTTCGATTTTAATTCCTCTGGATCCTTTAGCAAGTATGAGTGATTCTTTTATATTGAATGAATTGATATAATTTTTAGCTTCATTGCTATTTTCAAATGTTTTACAATTCCCGGGCATCGGATCTGTTTTTTCCCATGCAGATTTGAATTGAGGTCCAACCAATATTATTTGACCATATAAATTGTTTTTCAGCAGGTCTGAAATTACTTTTAAGTGCTCTTCTCCGCTTGTTTCTCCCAATTCCAGCATATCCCCCAGAATAACTATTTTCTCACGCGTATCTGCAATATTTCCAAATGACAATATTGCTTCCCGTACAGAAGTAGGATTAGCGTTATATGCATCAAGAATAACAGTATTGTTTTTCCATTCAATTATCTGCGATCTGTTATTTGATGGAATGAACTCTTTGAGTGCTTTAATGATGTTTTGGAGCTTTACATTAAAATGATCTGCTACCTTACACGCATTTACAATATTATCAAAATTATACTGACCATAGACTGAAGTGGAGCAGTCAAATGTTTTACCTGTATTATCATTGATTGCCAGATTGATGAACATATTTACACCTGTCCTTTCAACTGAAGCGATATTTTTTCCTTTGAAATCAGAACTGTCAAATATTTCAGCTGATTTGAAAGCATCAGATTCAAGTACTTTGAAAATATCTTTTACAGATTTGTTATAAAAAAAAAGTCCGTTATTGTTTTTTATAAATTTATACAATTCTGTTTTGGTTTTTACAATATTCTCAACACTTCCGAATCCCTCAAGGTGAGCTTTGCCTATACTGGTGATCAGTCCGTAAGTGGGAAAAGCTATATTGCATAATTCCATGATTTCTCCGGGTCCGCTGGCTCCCATTTCGATAATCGCAATCTGATGACTTTCTTTAATATTCAATAAAGTAAGAGGAACTCCTATATGATTATTTAGGTTTCCCTGAGTACAGAGAGTATCGAATTCAGCTGAAAGCAGATGATATATAAGCTCTTTTGTTGTGGTCTTACCATTGGTACCTGTCAAAGCTACAACCGGAATATCGAAAGTGAGTCGATGCATTCTGGCAACTTCCTGTAGAGTTTGAAGTGTATTCTCTACATAAATAACATTCTCCTTACCTTTCAAATTTATATCTGAGCTTACAGCAATTAATGCACCGTTCTGAATAGCCTGATCAATAAATTTACTTCCGTCAAAGTTTTCTCCTGTTAAAGCAAAAAAAACCTGTCCTGCTTTAATTGTACGTGAATCTATAGAGATACCCCGGGATTTTCTGATAATACTGTAGAGTTCTTCAAATTGATTTTTCATTAAATTTAATTGATGAAGTTGACAAAGCTTATATTTTGAGTAAATTGTTCTGCTATCAAAAGGTAATCAAATGTTTATCATAAAAAAACCCGATACTGATTTCAATACCGGGTTGTATGTTTTATTAAAGCAATTTTATTTATAGCGTCTTCTTACCTGAGTTGGTTTGCCGAAATAGTTTCCATCTGGGTCTCCGTTTCCTGCCTGTGAACCTACTCTTGACATTGCACATCTGAATCCTACAGATCTGCTGGATTTATTTTCGTCAAGGAATCTTCTCTGACCAGGACTCAACCAGTATAATCTGTCTTCCCAGCTACCACCCTTGATAACTCTTGACTGATTATTGACTAATGAACTTTTACCGTATCCATAGGTTACATATTCATTGTCGTCATCAGAATAATTTCTAAGATCTCCTTTTTTGTAGTTATCTCTACCCATTACTTCTTCGTCTTCCACCAACCTGGATTTCAACCTTCCAAGGCTGTCTTTCTCAACCAGATTGCCGTTTTCATCTTTAACAAGTTCAGAAAAAACGTTACCCCTGTGAGGATTCAGTTCCTGATTCTGAGCATCGCTGAGTTCCTGAAATGTTGTTACTCTGTATACATCAGCAACCCACTCACTGACATTGCCAGCCATATTATAAAGTCCGAAATCATTTGGTATGAATGATTTAACAGGAGCTGATATTGATGCTTTATCATTTAATCTTCCGGCCATACCCATATAGTCACCACCTCCTCTTCGGAAGTTACCCATCATCTCTCCCTGATTTTTATCATGTCTCTTATATCTTGCAGTATAATTATCCCATGGGAAATATCTTCTGTCAGTATAAATTTCATCTTTAGTTGGTGCTTGTTTTCCAACCAGTGATAATGCTGCATATTCCCATTCTGCTTCTGTCGGCAACCTGTATTCAGGAAGTAAGATTCCATCTTCAAATCTTACAGGTCTTTCACCACCATTAGTCAGGTCAGGAAGATTTTTTCTTACTGAAGGCTGATACTGATTGCTTAAATATGCTTTGGTATTGAAGTTGTCAGAATCTGTCTGCTGAGGATTCGGGTTTATAATGCCTTTTTCTATTAAAAGCATCTCATTAACACGGTCTGTTCTCCATTTTGAAAATTCTGTTGCCTGTACCCAGCTAACCCCTACAACAGGATAGTCATCAAAAGATGGGAAACGGAAATAGGTTTCTACATATGGTTCATTGAAAGCTAATTCTTCTCTCCACACCAAAGTATCGGGCAGAGCTTTTTGATATACTTCAGGATAGGATTTGTAGACTCTTTTGATCCAGTGCAGATATTCACGGTAATCAATATTTGCAACTTCAGTTTCATCCATGTAAAATGAAGAAACTGTTACCCTCCTTGGAATATTATTCCATTCGTAGGTGGCATCTTCTTCGGTGAGTCCCATAGCAAAAGTTCCTCCTTCAATCAGGACCAGATTTGGTCCGGTCATTTGACCTTCATAATCCAATTTTTCAAATCCACCCCACTCAGGGTTGTTGTATGCCCAACCGGTTGAATTCGATCTTTGTTCTTGTTGTTTGCATGATGCCAGAATAACAGCAGCAAATACCAGGGTGCCAATTACTTTAAAAAAATCTTTCATTTGTTAATTAAATTTTGTAAAATATTGCAATAAAAGCAATAATAAAAATAGTCAATTCAAAAATTCGTCGCAAAGTAAAAACAAAATTCTTAAAAAAATATTGTTTTTTTCAAAAAAAATGCTGAATTAAATTTCAGAACCGCAAATTTAGAATTAAAATCAATATCAACAAAACATAAAGCAAAAATAATGCCGGATTTATCTGAATAAATTAAAACAGTCACTATACCTGTATTCTTTTCTGAAAAGTGTTGATTTTTCAAAATTTACAGTAATTCCCAATTCATGACTACCACCGGTATTTATTCCAAGCCTCGATATCGTATAATCAAAGCTGTAACCGATCTTAAACATTTCTTTTGTTACTCCTGCAGTAAACAATACTGCATCTGAATTTGTGAAATTATATCTGTAACCCAATCCACCAAAAAAACCTCCAAGATCAAAATAATTGTTAACAGTGAGCTGGTGAAGGCCTGACTGGTAAACATACAATAATCCGGGTGAGAAAAATCTTTTATGATAGATATCATCAGGGGTCAACTGAACCTCCCCACCGATTTGAGCAGTGAACCTCATGGGCAATCCCTTATTTACAGCATCAGAATTTTGATCAAAATAATAATCTACAGGTGTATTTGCATGTTTTATAGCCACTCCAAGGAAAATAGATCTGGAATAATATAAAACACCGGCTGACAGATCGAAATATCTTTTTGTTAGGTCTTCGGGTCTCGTTTCATCAGTGATCAAGCGGGAACCATCGGGCAATGTAAATCCGCTATATGCATCAATCATATCACCAAATATCAGTTTATTCCAGTCCAGGGTATTCTGACCGTAAGCAAGTCCTAAACCCATTTTAAAATACTTGTTTTCAGCAGCTTTTAATCTGTAAGAAACAATACCTTCGGTGCGGAATCTTTTATAAATACCATTCCCGCTATCGTCCATCAGTATTATAAGTCCAGTTCCAAAATTTTTCTTTTCAAAAAATCTGTCTGCTGAAATGGAATAGGTATTATATGCAAAATTTATCATCGGCCATTCAATTCTCGAATTGAGATTTATGACAGGAGCATAGCTATTTCCAGCAAATGCCGGATTAATATGCAGAGGAGAACTGTAGAACTGGGAAAATATCGGATCCTGTGATCCAAGAGGTATGACTCCTGAAGCTATAATTATCCAAATAAATAATATGTTGAAAAAAAATTTCAAAAAAAAATGCTGATTATACTATAATTTTTTAATTAACGTTTTGTTAACATTGTAATCAAATATTTCAAATCAATCAACTGGTAAACTTACAATATATCGACAAAAATTTACAATTAAAAACTGACAAAAAATATTCCTGGCAATATAACATTAAATTGTAAACGATAAGTTCAATTTAATTATTATTCAGTTATAATTAATGATTTATGAGAAATATACTTTTACCAGCTTTAATTATATTAAGTTTTCAGCTAAATGCACAGAGGGACAATGACAGTATTTTCCTAAGAAGTCCGGATTATGCTGCAAACTCAGTTTTGTCGAAAGGTGATATTTACAGGCTGGAGATCAAAGAAACGGGTATTTTCAGGATCACCTACGACTATTTGAAAGGAACAGGTTTGAACCCTGACAATATTGACCCGTCAAAAATCCAGTTGTATAATAATGGTGAAGGCAGACTTAAACAGCTTGTCGATGATAATTATACCGATGATCTCATAGAAATTCCATACCATGGCTCAGGTCTTGATGACGGAAAATTTGACAAAGATGACTATATTCTGTTTTTTGCCGGAGGACCCGATAAATGGAGTTTTAATACAATAAAAAAACAATGGGAATTTGATAAAAATATCTATTCAAATTTAAATTACTGTTTTCTCAGAACAGGTGTTGAAAAAGGTAAAAGAATAACTTATCAGAATATCACTGAAAGTCCCGTTTATACAACGGATAAAACAGATGTATTCGCCGTATATGAATCAGATAACATTAACTTACTTGGGTCAAATATCAAGACCAGCGGATCCGGACAGGAATGGTACGGAGATAATATTTCCAACAATGCAGATAGAGATTTTTCGGATAAATTCAGTGATTTTATTTTTGATAAATCAGATGGACTCAATGTACGCGTTGTTTTTGCCGGAAGAAGCAGGAATTCATCAAAACTTTCGATTAAACCAGATAATAAGGTTTCTGAGATCAATGTCAACTCCGTTCAGGTAGATGACGTTGAAGCTACTTATGCCCAAAGGATTGACAACAGTCAGTTTTTAACTCCCGAAAATGACAAATTCAGGATTAAAATCCAGTATTCAGGTGAATCCGGCTGGTTAGATAAAATTGAAGTTAACGGAAGGAAAAAAGCAGATTATAATGGAATTCCTTTGTATCTTAGAGATAAGAATAGTCCTGACAATAAAATTGCATCTTTTACAATTACCAATTTCAACCAAAATGTGCTTGTATGGAATATAGGCGATATTGCCAATATTTCAGGCTATCAGTATACTTTGAATGGTAATGCTGCACAATTAAATTACAAAAATAATAGTAAAACTCTTTTCATAGCTTTTGGCAGTGACAAGCCATTTCCTGTTCCAGGCAAATCTGAAAAAATTCAAAATCAGGACCTGCATGCCGTAAATGATGCCGATATGCTGATAGTATATCATAAAGATTTTGAAAAACCAGCCTCAGATCTTGCAAAATACAGGGAAGAAACAAATAAAATCAAAGTCTATGCCATTGATCAGGACAAAATATTCAATGAGTTTTCATGCGGTAAGAAAGATCCTTCAGCCATAAGAGATTTCGTAAGGATGCTGAAGATTAAAAATAATTCTTTCGGTTATCTTTTGCTTTTGGGAGACGGATCGTATGATCAGCGGGGAATTGTGACCAATAATGATAATTTCATCTCAGTATATGAAACCCCCGGCAGTCTGGACCCTATCAATTCATTTCCTACTGATGATTATTTTGGTATGATCTCACTTGGAGACGGTGTCAGCCTTTCAGGTGATCTCGATATCAGCGTGGGAAGATTTCCTGTCAGGACATTAAAACAGGCTGAAAATTCTATTCAGAAACTTATCGATTACGAGACAAATCAAGAATATTACGGTGACTGGATAAATAACTTCACCTTTGCCGCAGATGATGAAGATGAAGGATATGATTATGCTCATTTTGATGGAGCAGAAAAAATAAGTACATTTCTTAAACAAAAGTATCCAACTTCCAATATCAATAAAATATATCTCGATGCCTATAATCAGGAACAAAATGCAGGCGGACAAAGATATCCTGAAGTAAATAATGAGATCAATACTAATTTCTTCAAAGGCATGTTCATGTTCATTTATTTTGGACATGGTGGTCCAAAAGGTCTTGCACAGGAAAGGATATTACAGTCAGAAGATATATTATCATGGAACAATAAAACAAAATTGCCACTTCTGCTAACTGCTACATGTTCATTTACGGGATTTGATGACCCTGCAATAAATACAGCAGGGGAGGAAACTTTTCTGAAGGAGAAGGGAGGAGTCATTTCATTGATCACAACTGTCAGAGCGGTATATTCTTCCAGCAATGATGCACTTGTAAAATCGATTTTCGATGCTATATTTGCTAACGAAACAAGCAGATATCTGCCGGCAGGTGATATTCTCAGACTTGCCAAGAATAAGTTGACATCTGACACCAATAATAAACGTAAATTCCTCTTGTTCGGAGATCCATACATGAGATTGAAATTTCCTCAGTATAAAGTTAAAACCACTCAAATAAACGGTAAAGCAGCAGGAAATGTTGGGACTGTAATTGATACTCTGAGTGCTATGGAAAGCACAATAATAAAAGGTGAAGTCACTGACAATTCTGACAAAATCATAAGTGATTTCAACGGTAAAGTTTATCTTACTATATATGATAAAGTTCAAAAGCTGACAACCAAAGCCAATGACCATCCGAATCAGGAAAACTTTAAAAGGGAATTTGAATTGCAGAAAAACATTCTATTCAAGGGACTGGCTGAAGTCAAAAACGGAGAATTTGAGTTGTCTTTCATTCTTCCAAAAGACATCAATTACAAATACGGTAACGGTAAAATCAGCTATTATGCCATTGATGGAGATCTGAAACAAGCAGCCGGATATTATACAAATATAATAATAGGAGGAACTGCTGACAAACTCATCAGTGACAATATCGGACCGGAAATTGAACTTTTCATGAATGATAAGGGATTTGCCTCAGGTGGAATAACAAATTCTGAACCTGTACTTCTTGGATTCCTTGAGGATGAAAGCGGCATCAATATCACAGGCATGAGCATAGGCCATGATCTTGCTGCTGAATTGAGCAATGATGATAACAAGATAATACTCAATGATTTTTACCAATCGGAACTGAACAATTATAAAAAAGGCAGTTTTAAATTTCCTCTTTCAAAACTTGACCCCGGCAAATATTCAGTAAATGTGGAAGCCTGGGATATATTCAATAACAAGAGTGAGAGAACACTCGATTTTGTGGTGATAGACAATACAGACCAGACCTTGAATCATGTATTGAATTTCCCAAATCCTTTTACAACTAGGACAAATTTCAGGTTTGAACACGACCTTCCGGATAACAGCCTTGATATAGTAATAAATATTTTCTCGATGTCGGGCAAACTGGTGAAAACTATTGAAAGAAATTCATTTGCTACAGGATTTCAGGTTTCAGATATTGATTGGGACGGGACTGATGATTTTGGAACAAAACTCGCAAACGGTGTGTATGTTTTCAAAGTCAAAGTTTTTTCAAAAGAATACAATATAAAGAGAGAAAGCAAGTTTGAAAAATTAGTCATCATAAGATAACATTACTCTATTAAAAATAATTTAAAATGAAATTTAAAAGTTTAACATTAATTCTATTGATAATCATTGGGTTATCATCAACGGCTCAGGCAGATATCATTTATGATCCTTCAAGGCACTGCTATGTGGATGAGTCTACCGGTGAATGCATACCAAATACTATATTGTCTTCCCTGCCATTTCTGACTATTATTCCGGATGCCAGGGGAGCAGCTTTGGGAGATGCAGGGATAGCTATTTCTCCAGACCCATCTGCTATGCATTTCAATGCTGCAAAGATAGCAATGTCGGAGAAAGAGTTTGAATTGTCAACAACCTATACTCCATGGCTCAAAAATCTAGGACTCAATGACATTTATCTGGCATATCTTTCCGGTTATAACAAATTTGACAAACTTCAGGGTATAGGCTACAGTATCAGGTATTTTTCACTTGGGGAAATACAGTTCACCAACAGTGACCGTGAGAATATCGGTACCGGAAACCCAAATGAGTTTGAAGTGGCAGTGGCTTATGCACGAAAACTGTCAGATAATTTTTCAGCAGCCCTGACAGGCAAATTTGTTTATTCTAACCTTGCAGAAGGACAAAGAGTAGATGGAGTACTGATAGAAGCCGCAACTGCTTTCGCTGCCGACCTGTCAATGTACTATAAATCAAAAGTAAATATAGGTGACTATAAAAGCAAGCTCACTATGGGGCTTACTCTGTCAAACCTCGGAAATAAGATCACATACACCAAGGATGCAGATACCAAAGAATACCTGCCACAGAATTTAGGAATAGGTGCTGCATTGGAAATCCCATTTGATGATTACAACACTATCACTCTGACTGCTGATTTGAATAAGTTATTACTCCCTACTCCCACTATTGACACTGCAGGAATAGTAAAGTACAATGAATCTCCAATAACAGCTGCATTAGAGTCATTTTCTGATGCTCCCGGTGGATTTGTGGAAGAAATGCGTGAAATCACATACAGCCTTGGAGCAGAATACTGGTATGATAAGCAGTTTGCTATAAGAGCAGGTTATTTTTATGAGCATCCGCTGAAAGGTGACAGGCAGTTTCTGACTTTGGGTCTTGGATTGAGATACAATGTATACAGCATGGGGGTTTCTTACCTGGTACCGACCAACAGTGTCAGGAATCCACTTGACGGAACATTGAGATTTACATTCTCAATGGACTTTACAAAGACAAAATACAAAGAATAAAAGTGTTTTTTTTCATTTAGAAAAGCCATCACCGGAAATCGGGGATGGCTTTTTTTTATAACACGTACTTGACTACTTATTTTTCGCCATTTCCTCCTCTTTTAGGATTCTTCTCAGTATTTTACCGACATTTGATTTTGGAAGGCTATCCCGGAACTCTACAAATTTCGGTACTTTATAGTTCGTAAGATTTTTCCTGCAATATTCAATCACTTCGTGATCAGTAAGAGAGCTATCTTTCTTTACAATAAATACTTTGATTGTTTCACCCGATTTTTCATGGGGAACACCGATAGCAGCCACTTCCACTACTTTAGGCATCATTGCAATTACATCCTCTATTTCATTTGGATATACATTAAAGCCGGATACAAGGATCATATCTTTTTTCCTGTCAACAATTTTGAAATATCCATCTTTAAACATCATGCCTATATCTCCTGTACTCAACCAGCCATCTTTGAGCACTTTATCTGTCTCATCCTGCCTGTTGAAATATCCTTTCATTATCTGTGGCCCCTTGATCTGGATTTCTCCAACTTCTTCTACACCTAAAACCTGACCTTCATCATTAACTATTCTCATATAAGTTGAGGAAACGGGAACTCCTATAGTACCAATTCTCGCTCTGCCGTCTATTGGATTGACTGAAGCCACAGGTGAGCTTTCTGTCAGACCATATCCTTCAGCAATAGTTACGCCGGTAACTTCCTTCCATTTTCTGGCTACAGCTTCCTGCAGAGCCATACCTCCGGCAACAACAACCTTGAAGTTTGAAAAATCGAGTTTCTGAAAATCATCGTTATGCAGCAAAGCATTAAAAAGTGTATTTACCCCGGTGAAAACAGAAATTTTATGTGTATTAAATTCCTTAATTACAGATTTCAGATCTCTTGCATTTGTCACAAGAACATTTTTAACTCCAAAGCTGATCATGGTCATCAGATTGACAGTAAGAGCAAATATATGATACAGTGGCAAAGCTGTAAGAATTGTTTCCTGTTTCTCCACAAATACAGTCTGCATTATAGTCTTGATCATCAGCATATTGGAAATGATATTCCTGTTTGTGAGCATCGCACCTTTTGACACTCCTGTTGTCCCCCCTGTATACTGGAGAAAAATGACATCATCCGGACCTTGTGTGAACTCCTGGATGGGATATTTTTTACCATGTGCTATGGCTGTATTAAAACTTACTGCATTTGGAAGGTTGTAGTTTGGAACCATTTTTTTAACATGCTTCACTACCAGGTCAACAATTGATCCCTTCAGACCTCCCAGCAGTTCACCAATGCTTGTCTTAATAACTATCTCAATTTGAGTTTCACCTATTATTTTTTCAAGATTTGCAGCAAACATGTCTGCTATGATTATGGCTTTTGCCCCTGAATCGGCAAACTGATGTTTCATTTCCCGGGGAGTATATAGCGGATTAGTATTCACTATTATGAGGCCTGCCCTGAGTGCTGCAAAAATAGCTATAGGAGACTGGAGGATATTAGGAGCCATAATTGCTATTCTGTCACCGGGTTTTAATCCTCTGTAATGAAGATAAGCGGCAAGATCTCTGGAAAGAATGTCTACTTGTTTAAATGTAAGCCATTTACCCATATTATAGAATCCTTTTTCATCAGCGTATCTGGACAGCATGGTTTCGATGAAGATTTTTGCATTTGGAAATTCTTCAGGATTAATGTTTACTGCAATGCCAGGAGCATAATCAGTTAACCATGGCCGTTGTTCATAAATCAGGTTGTTGTTTTCCATTGTATTTGTTTTTAAAAGTAAAGAAAAACTCAAAGAGATAATATTATCAGGGATTTAAGCAACAAAGAAAATAAAAAAAAACTGTAATTAAAAAATTATTTATACTTTTGTTCGCTAAAAATTATTTATGAGACGTGTTGTTATTACAGGGATAGGTGCCCTGACTCCGATAGGGAACGGAATTGAAAAGTTCAGAGAGGGCTTATTTAAAGGACTTTCAGGTGCCGGGATCATAACTCATTTTGATATTTCGGAATTCAAGGTGCAATTTGCCTGTGAACTTAAAAACTTTGATCCTGAGCAATATCTTGATCACAAAGAATGGAGAAAACTTGATCCTTTTGCCCGTTATGCAATGGCTACCACTATTGAAGCTATGAAAAATTCTGGTATTGACACAGAAAAAATTGATCTTACAAGAGCTGGTGTAATATGGGGTAGCGGTATCGGAGGCTTTGCTACCATTGAAGAAGAGATCACAAAAGATGTGCGTAGAGCGGCTGATCCTAAATTCAGCCCATTTCTTATACCAAAACTAATTCCTGATATAGTTCCTGGCCACATTTCGATAAAATACGGGTTTCAGGGTATCAATTATGCAACAGTTGCAGCATGTGCCTCTGCTTCCATGGCAATCACCAATTCTTTCGATTATATACGTATGGGTAAAGCTGATATTATGGTTTCAGGTGGTTCTGAGGCAGCCGTCACCAGAACAAGTATTGGCGGATTCAGCTCCATGAAAGCGTTATCAACAAGAAATGACGATCCTGGTACGGCTTCCAGACCTTTTGATCTTGACAGGGATGGATTTGTGTTAGGAGAAGGCTCAGCAACACTGGTACTTGAAGAATATGAACATGCTGTCAGAAGGGGTGCAAAAATATATGCAGAAATAGCAGGGGCTGCCATGTCTGGTGATGCCTATCATATTACAGCACCACATCCGGAAGGGGCAGGTGCTGCACTGGTAATGAAAAATGCACTGCTGGATGCAGGTCTTAACCTGGAGCAAATGGAATATATCAATGTGCATGGTACATCAACTCCTTTAGGTGATGTGGCAGAGATATCAGCTATACAGAAGGTGTTTGGTGAACATGCATACAATCTGAATATAAGCAGTACCAAATCGATGACCGGACACCTACTTGGTGCAGCCGGTGCAGTTGAAGCAATAGCATGTATTATTGCTTTGCAGGATGGAATAATACCTCCTACAATAAATCATTTTACAGACGACCCAAAAATAGACCCGAAACTGAATCTCACATTCTGGAAACCTCAGGAAAGGAATATAACTTGTGCTATGAGCAACACTTTTGGTTTTGGAGGGCACAATTCTTCAATAGTATTTAAAAAATTCAAATGATAAAGAGGCATTGATAGTATGAAGTTATACAATCTTTATTTTTCAGAAAACAGATCATTAGCAAGGAGATTAAGAGATATTATAGGATTTACACCATCAAATCTGTATTTGTATGAAATGGCATTTCATCATAAATCCTCTAATGAGAATAATGGAAAATTCCAGTTCAACAATGAAAGGCTTGAGTATCTTGGCGATGCAGTCCTGAGTATGGTGGTAGGAGATTATCTTTTCAAAAAATATCCATATAAAGATGAAGGATTTTTAACCAAGATGCGCTCAAAAATAGTAAAAAGGAAAACTCTTAATGATGTATCCCAAAAAATGGGCCTTGATAAGATATTAAGTGAATATGCAATTGGTAATATAAGTAACAGTATGGCAGGGAATGCTCTTGAAGCCCTTGTCGGGGCAATATATCAGGATGTAGGATATGAAAAATCAAGAAAATTCATTATAAAAAATATCCTCAGGAATTTCATAGATATGGAAGATCTTGAGAATAATGATGATAATTATAAAAGTCAGCTACTGGAATGGGCACAAAAAATGGGAAAAAATGTAAATTTTTCCATGAATGAAAAAGATAAGATGAATGGAAGGGATTATTTTAAAATCACCCTCTTCATAGATGATAAAAAAATATGTGAATCAGAAGCTTACAACAAAAAAACTGCTGAACAAAAAGCATCTTTTGTAGCTATCAATCAACTAAAAATTAACGGTACTGCCATTTCGGAGTGAAAAATTGGCATGATATTTGACTTATACATATTGCTATTATTTGTAATATAATATAATTCGTGTTTATGCTTAATTCCCTGATATTAATGGTAATCGCTTTGGCTGCTTCTCTCGACAATTCCCCGGAGAGCAGATACAAGGCTAAAATTGATTACATTGAAACTTATAAAGATGTTGCTATTGCTGAAATGCACAGGACCGGAATCCCCGCAAGCATCACTCTTGCTCAGGGTTTGCATGAATCTCAGGCAGGAAGAAGTGAACTTGCCAAAAATGCAAAAAATCATTTTGGCATAAAATGCAAAAGTTACTGGCAGGGAAGTACCTATTATTATAAAGATGATGATTTTGATAAAAATAAAAAACTGGTTGAATCATGTTTCAGGAATTATGATACTGTTCTTGAGTCTTATATCGACCATTCCAATTTCCTGACTTTTTCATCAAATTATTCAATATTATTTTCTTATCCTAAGACTGATTTTGCTAACTGGGCTTGGGGACTGCAGAATTGCGGCTATGCCACTGATAAAAATTATGCTGTTAAGCTTATTAAACTTGTAGAGGAATTTAAATTGTACGAATATGATCTGGCTGATAATCCCTGGGCTCAGCCTGTTCAGTCGGAAATGGTTAAATGAGAATCTGTCATTTTTTATTATCACTTTAGTTGTTCATTTTTCCAGGCTTCGTATGCCATTTCAAGCTGCTGGTAGAAATCTTCACCATATTTCCTGATAATTGCATTTTTCACAAACCTGAATACCGGCATCTTATTCTTTTTGCCAAGAGAACATGCTTCATGACAAATATCCCATTCATAGTAATTCAGTGCTTCGAATCCCTTGATTTCACTTTTACTGATCCTCACAGGAAACAATTCACATGATACAGGTTTTTTCCAGTCACTTTTGCCTTCATAAAAAAGGGTTTCAAGAACACACATTCCAATTCCATTTTCATTTTTCCGGAGAAACACACAAGACCCATCTTCCAGCAAATTTGTTCCTATGAAATCAGGCTCTTTGTAATATTTACTAAAACCGGAACTTTTGATCTTTTTAACATTTTCTTCCGGAAGTATATCCAGTGCCTGATCAAGTACTTTTTCCATTTCACGTATTTCACCGTGTGTTACAGGTGCTCCGAAGTCTCCTTCCCTGCAACATGCCCCTTTACATTTGTCCAGATCGCATTCGAAGTGTTCTTCAAACAACAAATCGCTCACCAGGATATCATTAATCAAAAACATATCTTACAGTAGTTTTAATTTTATTGTTATTTATGTCTATTACCCTGAAACCAGGTACAATATGGTCAATTTCAAATTCTACACTATTCATTCCAATCTGAAGGTAGGTTGAAGGAGTTATAAATACTTTAATTCCATCATTTATTAAAGAAATTTCATTGTGGTAATGACCGCAGAAAATGTAAGGAAGTTTATTGCTCATTTGGCAAATCTCCTTAAAGATATCTGGCTGCTGAAAAGCGTAATTATTATCCATATGTGGTACTCCTGCCTTAAAAGGAGGATGATGCATAAAAATAACCGGATTCAAACCTTCAATTGATACAATTTCCTTTTTAAACCAGTCTAATTGCCTGTTACTGCAATACCCCCTTGCTGTATCCAGGAAGATAAAATTTGGTTCAATAAAAAAATACAATTCATCATCTTTAACATTTTCTGTCAAATCAAATACCTGCGCCAGGACATTTATATCATCGTGATTTCCACCGATTATTTTATAGTTTTTAATACCTTTATAATCCAACTGCTTTTTTATCCAGAAATAGACTTCCTTATCTCCTGAGTGAAAACTCAAATCACCCGAAAGAACCAGCATATCAGCCTGAAGTTTTTCAGCCTCAGTAAGTGTCCTGACGAAATTTGCCCTGGTATCCACACCATTCACAGGTTCTGAAGATGTATTTATATGAAGGTCAGTGATCTGAATAATTCTCATATTTTTATGTATAATTCACTTTGAATACATATCTATTACCTCAGAAATAGCTTTGGCACATGCCGGACAAAACTCCTGTTTGTTTCTTGTGAACATAATGCAGTCAAGGGCTGAGCGGTAAATTCCATACTGCATATAATTTCCTCCTTCAAATGCTCCGGTAGAATCCCTGTACTTGTTTTTGCTGAACATTTCAAGAGAGATTTTCTTTTCCCGTTCGAACAAGGCTTCCATCTCTGTTTCGGGTACATTTGCAGCGCGCAGTGCCCGTCTTTCTTTCTGAATTTCATAGCTAAAAGTATCAAATTCTGCTTTTCCCCAAGGAGTTGGAACAGGAGTTCCTGTTTTTATCAGTTCTTTCCATTTCAGTTTATCGGGATCTAAAAGTGCCGTTACATTTGGTTCCCAGGGTTCAATGGTGATTGCCGGTGTCTGATATGCAACATCTGATGTATAATATTCATCTGCCAGTGCAGCAAAAGAGTGTCCGAATTCGTGAACAAAAATATATCGGGAAAATTTATTATCAGCTGCTACTGTTGAATACAGGTTAAATATTCCCCCTCCTCCATAAGTGCGCTCATTAATGAGTATGAACATATGATCATATGGTACACTTGCCGCAATATCACGTATCGTCCTGTTATCAAAGGCCAGAGCATATCTTTCAGAATCAAATGCACCGTAAGACATAGAAAGGGGTGTGCGGTTGAAAACCCCGGGATGAGGTTTGTTGACGCCCGATGTTGCTGAAGGAGTTTCAACTGCCCGAACATTAAAATCAGTTTTTCTTGATTTAAAAGGCTCTACACTGAATAGTTCATCAGTCAATGATTTTACATCTTTGTGAAATTTATCCATTTCAGATGCTGTGTATCCGTCTCCAAGTATTACTATGTCAACATGATCAGCACTGTGGCCATTTTCAATGTAAGTAAATACATTATTTTTGCTTTTTAGAACTGAAGGATTCACAATCCTTGATTTGGGATCAATTACAATACTCCAGATAGCAGTGAAATTGTTATTGGCATCCCGTTTTTCAATTGTCAGTCTGACCGGCATTTTCGGCCACGGAAAGCGGACAGATTCATGAAATGTATTCCAGCCTTTATCCCCAATACTTTGCCATTCTCCAAAAATACTTGCAAAACCACGACTGTATATCAATTTCTCTGATACTGTATCTGTTATTTTGAAAAAATAGAGTCCAAGATTCAGTTCATCGAGCATTACCATTTTACTTCCTGCCCAGCTACCATCATTGAGTATTCTGTCAATGCAAAAATGTTCTTCGGTGGCAGTACCGGTGTGAAAATAATCCACACGCATGGTTTGACCAGTAAAGTATCTGTTATAAATAAGATCTTTACTTTTCTGAGCATTTGAAGCTGTACTTAATACTGAAGCCAGTATGAGAATTGTCAACTTTTTCATTATTTTATATTTTAAATGGTAAAATTAAAAAAATATTCTTAAAAAAGACTTCCATAATCCTTTACTTATTACACTTATTTAATATTTAGCAACTACCGGTCAGATATTAGTTTTAAATCGGTGACTTTCTAAATCTTCAAAAGGAACATTATACCCATTCTTAAATTCTGTTTTACTCACTTTAATCCATTTTAAACAAGAAATGCAGGTTTTGCTTAAAATTATTTAAATTTTTATATTATAATCATAAAAAAATATACAAAAATTTGTTTTTTATAATTTATTATATATTTTTGTAAATTATATTATATTGATATAAAAAAATATACAAATAATTTAAAAAGGCAATATTAAAATATTGATTATTTTAATATGATCAGATGGCAGAAACTACAATAAATACAAACAACTTTAAGGAATTGTATAACCGACACTTCGGAGTTCTGGTTAATTTTGCCTTTTCCAAAACCAAAGATATTGAATTAAGTCGTGAAATAGTCCAGAATACATTCGTGAAACTCTGGCACAGCAGGGAAGATATCGAGATTCGCACATCTCTCGAAAGCTATATGTATTCGATGGTGCGAAATGGAATAATTGATCATTTCAGAAAAAATGAGCGTATTATTGATATAAAAGATGCATCAATCCTGAAAGATATCAAAGATGATGAAAATGATCACCGGGAAGAAGAGAATATTGAGCTTAGATACAATCTCAAAAAAGCCATTAATTCACTTAAGGAAAAAAGGAGAGTGATCTTCAATCTGAATAAGGTGGATGGTCTTACATATCAGGAGATAGCAGGATATATGAAAATCTCTGAAAGGGTAGTTGAAGACAACATTGCAAAAGCGTTGAAAGAGATCAGGAGTTATTTTATAGAAAATAAATTATTGTAAATTGTGATATAATCAGTATAAAACGTCATATTTAAAATTAAAACGAAACTTGGTTGAAATTAACGACATATTGAATTTTTTAGAAGGCAAGCTTAGCGATACAGAAAAGCTGAGGGTTCAGTCGTGGATTGATTCATCGAAAGAAAATCAAAAGGAATTCGAATTTTATAAATCCATACTTAATGAAAGCAGCAATCTAAATGATATCGTTCTTTTCGATGAAATAAATGCATGGAAAGAGTTTGAAAATCTGGCCGGGATTAAATCTTCAACCAGTAGGTTCAGAAACAGAATATATTATGGTATAGCAGCTTCTGTACTTCTTATTGCCGCAACTTTAAGTTTTCTGTTCTGGCCAAAACCATTATATCAGGAACTTACTACATTGAGCAATCAGGATACTATCAAACTTGTTGACGGAAGTTCAATTTTCGTAAATGACAGCAGTAAGGTTAAATATTACACAAGGCTTACAAAAAAACAAACGGAAAGAAATATTGAAGTTACGGGTTCTGCTTCTTTTGATATTGTAAGCGATAAAAACAGACCGTTTGTTGTGAAAGCAAATGTTGCCGGTATCAGGGTCTTGGGAACCATTTTCAATGTAAATGTTCATAGAGATAGGGTAATGTGTGAGAATATTGACGGACAGGTAAAATTGTATGAATGGAAAAATCCTGATAATTACCTGATACTCAATAAAGGTGAAAAGGCAGTTTTTGAAAATGGGGCGATAAGCCTTATTCTTCCCGAGCCTCCTCCTCCTCCTCCTCCTGCAGTAAAACTAATTGGTAATTACAGAAGTGTAGAGTTTATAATCGAATACTTATTTGAAAATCATTTCGAAACATTCACAACGGCACCATACTCAGATATAATTATGGAAGACAAAGTATTTGTCAATCTGAAGCAACCTCTGAAGGACATAATCGAACAGCTTGACACTACTGCAAATATACGGTTCAGACAAAATTGTCCCGGATGCTATGAATTTACCCGATTCAAAAGTAAATAATGAAATCCCTTTCCGGGCTTCAATGACTTTTTTTGAACCCACTATTTATTCATTATCCTTATCTTTTCAAAAAATTCAGCACCTGTTTATCCCGGTTATAATATAAATTAACATTATTTTACTTTTCATAAACTAAAAAATGAGTATTTTCGTAAATTATGATGAAGTGAATTGATAATAATTAGAATCCGGATTAGTGAATTACACATTTAAAATATATTTCAGGATCATTTTTTTACTTTTTATAACAACAAATAGTTATAAAGTATTTAGTCAGGATATCAGCAGAGACAACAACGGAGGTAAGCAAGGTCCTGAAAAAAAAGCTGACTCAACTGAGCAGGTATACTTTTTGAAATCAAAGTACTTCACCTTCAATAATTTTCTCGACACCATTTCATATGGTGATACAATTCTAACTGAAGATTTCCCCTATTTCAACCCACTGCATGCCCTGAATTATCCTGTTGCTGACAAAGGATATATTGGCAGTTCAGCAATGCCTTTAACAGGTTTTGTAAGTAAATGCGGTTTTAATCCCGGAATTAACGGATATGATATCTATAATTTTTCAAAAAACAATTTCCAGTGGCATACAAACCAGGTTCCTTTTGCCCAGGTTTTCGGATCACCAAGTTCTATTTATACCAATTTCTGGGTTGCTACTAAATTTTCGCGGAATTTCAAAGACATAAATTTGGATATTGATTACAAAAGGATCAATAATACCGGAAAATACAGCAATCAGCTCGCAAAACACACTGACCTGAATTTTGGACTCTGGAAAGGCAATCTCAATAACAGATTTAATAGTTTTTTTAATATAATAGTAAATATCCATGAAGAAGAAGAAAATGGAGGCGTGGAAGATATCTCTTTTGATCCGGCATTTTTAAAGGTAACAATACCTGTAAAACTTGATGATGCTGTGAGCAGAATTGAAAAATATGAACTTGAATTTACAGAGTACATCCGGATCAATAAAAATCATTCAATTCTTGGTTATAAACCATATTTAAAAACTGAGGCAGGATATCATACCGGATTTTACAAATTCTATGACGACAATGTTTCATCTGACAGCCTGTATTACGGAGTGCTTTTAGCAGATCCTATAGGATTGCGCAATTATATAAAACTGGATGGTTTCCATACTTCAGTTGCATTTTATGGCATCAATAAGAAAAGATCAAATATAAATACCGGAATAGACTACAGCAGGTTCAATTATACAATTGAATCACAGGATAGGAATTACATAAATCAACTAAAAATATTTGGCAATGCAAGGTTTAATCTTTACCCCCGATTGAGTCTTGATCTTGACGGACAATTATATTTGGGAAATTTTTCCTCAAATTACAGCTTGCGTACAATTTTGAATTACACGGGTTCTTTTATTTCAGCTGAGTTAGGATCTGAAATAAAAAATTCGAGTCCTTCCCTGATGCAAAAAAATCTTTTTCTGACAGGAAGAAAAATTTACGACAATGATTTTAAAAACATTTCTTCTTCTGAAGTTTATGCCGGGTTGACAATAAAAAGTCTTGGACTATCAACCCGTCTGAATTATGATATTATAAATTCTTATATCTATTTTAACGAGGAAAAACTAGCAGTACAGAGTCCGGGGAAAATTAATTTGTTGCAATTAAATATAGAGGAGAAGATCAGGGTTTGGAAATTTCATTTTGACAATAATATTCATTTGTATAAGTGTTCTGATCTGGCTATCCCTGTTCCACAATATGTTCTCAGGAGTAAGTTTTATATCAACACCATGCTGTTTAAAAAAGTTATGAATTTCAATACGGGTTTTGAATTAAATTACTGGGACAGATACTACAATTATGGATATAATCCGGCTATCGGGAATTATTATGTACAAAATACAGTGAAACTGGAAAATTTTATGCGTATGGATTATTTCATAAGTGCCAGGATCAGTGATTTCATGATATTTATAAGGATCAACAATGTTTTATTTCCTTTTAAAGAAAAAGTTCATTATACAGTGCTTGATTATCCTCATGATGATCTTTTCTTCAGGATAGGTGTAAATTGGAACTTGCTGAATTAGAGCTCGGGTAATAAAATAATTAAGAAACAAAAAATTTATGACGTTTAAAATTGAATGACATTTACAGATAAAAATATTATACTTCGTATATTGAATCTGTCCATCTCATCAACTGGCAGAGGAGCACCAACAATAATAGACAATCTCAGCATAGACATAGAGAGGTCAAAGATCACTTCCCTGCTTGGGGAATCAGGTTCCGGAAAAACCCTGACTGCTTTGAGTATTCCCGGATTGACAAAATATTTTCAAAATATCAGCATTTCAGGGAAGATTTTGTTTAAAGAGGCAAAAGGATGGACTGATATTTTTAGTCTTAGTGAAAAAGAAATGACTGATTACCGGGGAAAAAGAATTGCCCTCATAATGCAGGATCCGCTGAGTTCCTTCGATCCTAATAAAAAATGCGGAAAACAACTTCATGAAGTCATCAGAACTCACAAAACAATTTGTGCAAAGGAAACTCAGGATTACATTTTATCCTTATTACAAAAAATGAAACTAGAACCCCGGGTTCTTAATTCATATCCTCATCAATTATCAGGCGGAGAATTGCAGAGATTTTCAATAGCAATTGCTGTGTCCTCAAATCCTGAGCTCATAATAGCTGATGAACCTACCACAAATCTTGATGCTAATCTTAAAGGAGAAATTCTTAATCTCATCAAAGATATTAACAGGGAAAAGGCTATTTCCTTTTTATTTATAAGTCATGATCTTAAGGCAGTAAAAGCCATAAGTGATAACATCTGCCTGATAAAAAATGGCAAATTGCTTGAATATAAAAAGTCAATTGATTTTTTCAATGACCCTTCTGATCCACTTTCCAGGAGTCTCATCGATGCATTTTTCAATTTCAGCTTGAATCAATCTATAGCATCTCCGGATCATCCCCTGATTGAAGTACTCGATGTCAGGGATATTTCCAAATCCTTTGGCACTTCAGTGTCAATTTCATTTTTTCAAAATTCAGCAAGAATTGAAGCACTAAAAAATATCTCATTCAGAATAGATCAGGGAGAAACTATCGGAATCATAGGTGAATCAGGAAGCGGTAAATCAACCATTGCCAGAATTCTTGTTCAGCTTGAACATCCGGACAAAGGTTCTGTCACCTTATCAGGCAAAAATATTTTTCTTGCACATAAAAGAGATAGAAAAAACATTCAGATGGTTTTTCAGAATCCTGTTACCTCACTCAACAAAATCATTAAGATAAGTAAACTGCTGAAGGAACCATATGAAACCGATATTAGCAAAGAAAACACTGAAGATATTCCTGATCTGAATGATCTCAAAATACAGTTAGGTATAAATGATATACTGCTCGAAAGATATCCTGACAGTATTTCAGGGGGAGAAGCACAGAGAATTGCCCTGGCACGGGCTCTGGCATATAATCCAAAATTGATAGTTATGGATGAGAGCTTGTCAGCACTTGATAAAATCTCACAAAATGAAATTTTAAAACTGCTCAACGATATAAAACAAAAACGAAACACTTCATTTATCTTTATTACTCATGACCTTAGCCTTGCCAGGCATTTTTGTGACAGAATCCTGATCATGAAAGATGGCAGGATCATAGAGCAGGGCGCAACTACTGATATTTTTAATTCACCTGTACAACATTACACTAAATCACTTTTGAATGCGATTTATTAATATCAGTGAAATGTCATTAAAAAAGAAAATTATAGTTTTTGCCATAATTGTTTTTGGCATTGCATATCTCTTTTCATTACCTGAACCTTTGTTTAAATCTCCCACAAGTACAATTGTTTACAGCAAAAAAGGAAATCTGATAGGCGCACATATCGCTGCTGATGGTCAGTGGAGGTTCAAACCAGGCCATCCTGTTCCTGAAAGGATAGAAAAGTCCATAATAGCATTTGAAGACAAAAGGTTTTATTACCATCCCGGAGTAGATATACTGAGGGTTGGTGCAGCCGCAGTCCAGAATATCAGAAAAGGTAGGTTTGTCAGCGGGGCAAGTACTATTTCAATGCAGGTTATAAGGATTTCGAGAAAAAATCCGTCAAGGAATTTTTTCAATAAAATACTTGAAATGATCCTGGCAACCAGGCTTGAACTCAGATATTCCAAAAGATCAATTCTTCGTCTGTATGCAGCCAATGCACCATATGGAGGCAATGTAGTGGGATTTGAAGCCGCTTCCTGGAGATATTTTGGTTTACCACCCGGGCAGCTCTCATGGGCTCAGTCTGCAACCCTGGCAGTTTTGCCAAACAGTCCGGCTCTTATACATCCCGGGAGCAACAGGAATCTGTTACTCAAAAAAAGAAACAAGCTGCTAAAAAAATTGTATGATCAGGAAATATTTGACAGAATGCAGTATGAACTTGCATTGACAGAAGAAATTCCTCCAAAACCATTTCCTTTGCCTGAGCTTGCTCCACATCTTACAGATAAGATCAACATTCTGGATAATGGAGATCAGGTGACAACTTTTATTGATGAAGAACTGCAGCAGGAAGTCAGCAATATTGTTTCAATTCATCAAAAGGCTAATGAAAACAATGAAATTTTCAACTGCGCAGTTCTGGTTGTGAGAAATGAGGATGGTGCTGTTTTATCATATATCGGAAATACTGAAGACCCTGATAAGCTTCATGATAATTATGTGGATATGATAATGGCAAACAGATCAGGAGGTAGTATTCTTAAACCCTTGCTTTTTGTTTCAGCTTTTGAAGACGGACTGATAACTCCCTATCAGATCCTTCCTGACATACCTTTAAATATTGACGGGTTTACACCTGAAAATTTCGATTTAAAATACAGCGGAGTTGTAAGTGCTTCTGATGCTCTTTCACAATCTTTAAACGTTCCGTCAGTAATTTTGCTGAAAAATTTCGGTATTTCCGGGATGATAAGCAGATTGAAAGATTTTGGACTGACGACCATAAATAAAGATGCTGACTATTATGGCCTTCCGTTAATCCTGGGTTCTCCAGACGTAAGATTATGGGAGCTGACAGGGGTATATTCTTCGTTTGCGAGAATACTGAATCATTACAATGAAGACGGTGGCAAATACCTTGAAAATGATATAAGGCCTCCTGAATATTCAGTAGACAAAAGCAATTCATCGAAAAAATCAAGGATTTTGGATTATGCACCTGTTTTAAGTGCAGGAGCAATTTACCAGTTATTTGAAATAATGACTGAACTGAGAAGGCCTGATGAAGAAGGAGACTGGCAGGAATTTTCATCATCAAAAAAAATTGCCTGGAAAACCGGAACTTCATATGGACTTAAAGATGCATGGAGCATAGGTGTATCGAAAAATTATACAGTTGGTGTATGGGTTGGCAACAGCAATGGAAAAGGAAGGCCCGGTCTGATTGGTGCAAAAATTGCTGCACCCATACTTTTTGATGTATTTGGAAAACTGAGCAATGATGCTTGGTTCGCTACTCCACATGACGACCTCAGAGAGGCTCTTGTTTGCAGTGAATCAGGTTTCCTGTTTTCAGAAAATTGCGAATATGCTGATACAGTTTTGATAACCAGATCAGGAAATAAGCTTTCAACATGCCCCTATCACAGGACAATTCTGACCGACAATAGCGGTGAATTTCTTATTCATGAACAATGCAGCAATATGGAAAACACACAATTATCCAAAAGATTTGTACTGCCTCCTACTCAGGAATATTACTACAGAATAAAAAATCCCTCCTACAGGGGTATGCCATCAGATTTTTTACCTTGTTCCGGTTCTGATATTACAATTCACAAGTCTATGGAATTTATTTATCCCAATAAATCTACGAAAGTTATTATTCCTAAGGATTTTGACGGGAAAAAGGGCCGTGTCATATTTAAGATTGCGCATTCTGACCCGAAATCCAAAGTATTCTGGCACATCGATGATAAATTCTTGAAATCTACTGTTGAATTTCACAATATTGAGGTGCTGATCGGCCCCGGCAAACATTTGCTCTCAGCTACTGATGATAAAGGTTATCAGATATTCAGGCAATTTGAAGTTTTGTATTGAGTCACTACCTTCCCATTTTTAGGATACTGAGGATTCCCTTATAAATCTTAATATCTGCACTACCATCAAAGAACAAAGGTTCACCATCTACATGATACATATTATAATAAGTTTCAAGAGTAAAATCTTTATCAAGACTGAGATAATCTATATATCTTGATTGTTTAATTTTGCCTGTGAACATATTGGAAACAAAGATGGGATAATAATATAAGGGGAAAGGTTTTACAAGAACCAGATCCAATTTTCTGCTCTGAGCATGTGCCTTTGGTGCTATTAAGGCATTATTGCCAAACTGTCTCGTATTTGCCATAGTAACCATTGAATATTCACCTTCAATCTTATCTTTACCAAAACTTATCTTTACATGCATAGGTTTAAACTTAGTCAGACACTGAAGAGTAGCAATTCCATAATTAAAGAATCCCCTTCCCTTTCTTCCTGCAAATGTATGAGCTACGAAAGCATCAAATCCAATCCCTGCAACGTTAATAAATTTTCTGCCATTTATCTCCATCCCGTCTGCCATAAATGAGTCACCTTTATCCAATGCCTTCTGAAGTTTGAAAAGATCAGTAGTAAAGCCGTTCTCACGTGCGAATCCATTTCCTGATCCAATAGGTATAATAGCCAGAATTTTATCCTTCCTGCCAAACAGGTAAGATGCAGCCAGGTTGATTGCTCCGTCTCCCCCTGCCATAACAAAAACCTTATACTTTTCAAGGTTATTATCTATAAACTCTTGAAACCTGACAATGCTGTCAGAAATAAAAATATTGTAATCGGGATTGAGTTTACGGATTTTCCGGATCACATACTGAGGTTTCCTTTTACCGGAATGCGGGTTTATAATAAAAATTATTTCTTCAGCCTTAAATTCCATATAAATTATTCAGAAATCATTTGAGTTTTGAAATTCAAAATTAAGAAAAATACTTTAATTGTTCCGAAATTCACAGTAAGCATTCACCAAAAATCTGCATATTTCCTGTTTTTCAGCAGGAAAATCAAAGAAAAAGATATTTATCGATCAATTATCAGATAAATATATTACCTTTGCAATTCGAATAAATGATGCACTGTTAAACTGATTTGTCACTTTTTAATTCTTTTCCATTTTATTTTTTTGGTTTTTAAATATCCAACATTAAAATGAGTTAAATGTGGAAAATGCATTTTAATTACATTTTAATTTTATAAAGCATCCTTCAATTCACAGATTTATAACACTTTAAAGGCAACAATGAGAAAAAAAAGCAATTAATATGAAGATGTACATCTTTTAAGCTATCCTTAAAATAATAAACATTGCTTTCCCCTGATAAATGATAACAGACTTTTGTAAACCGCTGTAAAAAGCTTGTCTATAAATTAATGCCTTTAAATATTAAAAACACTTTAATCTTAAACAAAAAAATGACGTTTCAATCACTAAATATTATTGACCCAATTCTGAGGGCAGTAAAAGAAGAAGGTTATATTTCACCTACACCGATTCAGGTACAATCAATCCCATTAGTATTAAAGGGGAAAGATCTGCTTGGATGTGCTCAAACCGGAACAGGAAAGACCGCTGCATTTGCAATACCAATTTTGCAATTACTCAGTAAAAACAATATCCAGGATCATGGACAACAAAAAAGAAAAGTCAGATCACTTATTGTGACTCCTACACGTGAGCTTGCGATCCAGATAGGAGAAAGTTTTCAGGCATATGGCAGACATACAAAAATAAAACACACAGTTATATTTGGAGGTGTAAATCAAAACTCCCAGACTTTAGCTCTGAGACAGGGTGTCGATGTTATCATCGCAACTTCAGGCAGGCTTCTGGACCTGATGGGTCAGGGCTTTATAAACCTGAGCAACATTGAAATATTTGTTCTCGATGAAGCAGACAGAATGCTCGATATGGGTTTTATTCACGATATCAGAAAATTACTTACAGTACTTCCCAAAAAAAGACAATCCCTGTTCTTTTCAGCTACCATGCCACCTCAGATCATTAAGCTATCAGAAAATATTTTGTACAATCCTGAAGAAGTTTCGGTTACTCCTATATCTTCAACTGTCGATATAATACAGCAAAGAGTGATGTTTGTAGAAAAAGTTAATAAAATAAATCTTTTGCTGCAGGTATTAAAAGATCCTGAAATAAAAACTGCTTTAGTTTTCACCCGTACTAAGCACGGTGCAGATAAACTGGTAAGATATCTTTTAAAAAACAATATCAATGCGGCAGCCATACATGGCAATAAAGCCCAGAATGCACGGCAGAAAGCCCTGAGCAGCTTCAAGGAACAAAAAACTCGGATTTTAGTTGCAACAGATATTGCCTCGAGGGGAATAGATGTTGATAACCTCGAATATGTAATAAATTTTGAAATGCCAAATATGCCCGAGACTTATGTACACAGGATAGGAAGAACCGGAAGAGCAGGCGCAAAGGGTACAGCAATTTCTTTTTGTGATACAGAAGAAAAAGCTTATCTGCGTGATATTGAAAAACTAATATCAAAAAAAATAGATATAGATGACAATCATGATTTCGGCTCAAAAATCCTGACTTCAGAAAAACAGACACCTGCACAGGAAAAACCAAAACTGATAGTAAAGCACAGGGCACCACAAACTGAGTTAGCAGACTCAGTTCAGGGATTGGAAAGAAAATTACCGGTAAAAAACAATATTAAGTCCGATTCCGGAAATCAAAGAAAATGGTTCAGTAAAACCGGAAGAAATTAATAAATCAGGATTACAGGAGTTTTATTCATAACTTCTGAATGATGATTAAAATACGATTAAGTTAATAAATGACAAAGCACTTCCAAAAGGGTGCTTTTTTATTTTTACGGAATAAATGTATTAAATAAATATCCTATTTAATAATATATTTCGTATCTTTACTTTTATTTAACTTTAATTAAATCACAATGGCAAAAAGTCTGGATACAAAAAAGTCGGTTAAAAAAGAACCGGCAAAAACTCCTAAAGAAAAAAAAGCTGCCAAACGCGCAAAGAAAAATAATCCTAAAAAGGATTAATACTGATTTGACAATAAATTGTCTTACCTGACAATCTTTTTTATTATTCCCGCTGTCCAAAGTTTCCAAAACTTCGGACAAATATTAACTATTATCGTACACTTTTTTAAATCAAAAGTAAATAATCTTTATTTTTTCAAAATATTTGTGTGAAATTATATTGATAAAAATACCTGATCAAATTGATTCATATGCGTCGTAAGTTATGCAAACTTATGACAATGGGGATCATTAAATAAACTTGTAATATTTTCTTCATAATCCTTTTGTTTTTTTACTTTTTTTAATTTTTATAACACTTAACAACATGCACCAACCATATCCGCAAATATCATAAGTGCTTTTGTTTCATCTTTTATATTATTTTTATTTTGAGTACAAATATATAAATAATTTATATATATTTTATTAAAAATCATGTTTTATAATATTGGGTTCAACTATTTGCCCTATAATAATCTACCAAATCCTTAGGATAATACTGATTATCTCTAAAGCTACTGTCATCCAGATCCATTATTGCTACTATAGCAGCTGTCTCGAAACTCCAGTAGCCAAAATATGAAAATTTCCCTTTTTCAACAGAGTTTAAATAATTATGCCATGTTAAATAATTAGTATGTTTATACCAATTTTGAAGATATTTTTTTAAATGTTGGCTATCAATATTTTCTACTTCTGCTTTTTTATAGATTCTTTTGAATGGCTCATATTTTTGAATAGAAGTCTTTGCATAAAGTTTTTTATTCAGATGACCTAATATATAAAGCAACAATTTATCGTCAATATTCCCCTTTTCAATAAGGTTATGCAATATATCAATCTCATTTTTTGAAACTTTCAATAATGTTGCAAATGATAACATCCATAGCATATAACAATAATCATTTATCCAATAAAAATCATATATTTTTGTTGGCCGTCCCATTTTAAATTTGACAACAGAATCATCCCAACCATCTTCCATGTATTTAAGCACTTTGGGAAATTCCTCTTTTAATTCATTCATCGAATCTCCCCTGCTGTACTTGGCAATCAATATTTCAAATGACTCATAAAATAATCCATTTTTCACACCTGGAATATTCTCTTTTTGGTATTTTTCAATTAATAAACCATCTAATCTATAATTTATTAATTCATTAAGTGAATCAATCTTTTTATCAAAATAATCATTTTGTGTTATATTTTTATCTCTCATTTTAAACAATTTCAAAAAATGGAAGTATATCTTCCGTGATCATTTCCTTTAGATAGGGAAATAGCCTATCAATATCTAATTTCTCTGTCAATTCAATACTTGACAGATCGTGTCTTCTTGATGAATTATGAATAGTTATTAAAAGATAGTTTAAATTGTATTTCTTATAATACTTTTCAAGAATACTTTCAACCTTGAATAATGAAAAGTTTCCCGATATGGCTTCATTCAAATAAAAACTACCAGGGTAAACATTATACGGGAGAAATATCCTTTTAACATTTCCATTTGTTTCTTTTTTTTCTAAAGTGAAAACTCCAGCACCTACGCTAATGGGCTTATAATCATTTAAATCAAGCTTTTCAGCAATTAATCCTATTAAATCTTTTTACTAATACGTTGCTTTTCCATAATCAAATATTCATATTATCAAATCCGGATACATCATTTCCATTTTCAGTATCTAAATTTTAATCCACTTGGTATTTTGATTGATTTTTGTACCTTGAGTCAATTTAATATTGGTTGGATTGTCAATTCCCTTGTTTCCTTACTAATACTCCTTATTTCCATGATTTTGCCCTCTACCTTTATTTTGAGGTGTTGTAGGTTTTGTTTTTTGTTGCAACTTATTCTCTATTACAATAAAATCGTCAACAATATCTTTTCCATATACATCTTTTCCCCATTTTACATAGACCTGATCAGCAATAAAATAATCTACTACACGGCCACTGGGCAAAGTTACCGGATCTATTTTAATTGCACCTGTGAGTACATATCATAATCGTCTAAATCTATGGTGTTACCAAATTCCTTTTTTATTTTATCTTTCAAATCTTTATATATCTCTGATGTCCTGACTTTTAATCCCTCGAGTATAACTTCCTGTTCAAATTTTTTACCATATTTTAACCATTTCCAGAAAGCTTTATCACCTGTTTTTGAACTTCCCCTTCTGTCCGAAGTTTCCGTCATAATACGGACAAATCCAAAACTTCGGACAAATATTAACTATTATCGTACACTTTTAAATCAAAGTAAATAATATTATTTTTTCAAAATATTTGTGAAATTATATTGATAAAAATGCCCGATCAAATTGATTCATATGCCTCGTAGTTATGCAAACTTACGACAGCGAGGAATATTTTTAAATATAAATATATTATTATTATTTTTACTCCCTTTCAAATATATGCAGCATTTGCCTGCTGTCCATCACAAACAGATATGGGTCAAAGTATTTCATTGCCTGTCCGGCAGGAAAACTGACTCCGGGTTCTTCATGTATCCATCAAACCTGTGAGTAATGGTATTGAATGCACCTATCTTCCCTTTTTCCAGTCAGTGGTGATGATATGGTCACCAACAAGAACATAATTATTTCTTTGGCTTTCTATTCCAATTTCCTCTTCAAAATATTCTTTTTTATCAAAAATATCCAGCGTTTTACCAGTTCTGATATCAGTTTTAACATAACCTGAAGTCAATGAATGCAAAACCCCAAGCGATTGATCTATAATATCAAAATCGGGGATTGCCTTTCTTTTCCACACCATTTCTCCATTCTCCGTATTGATACCTATCATATAATCTTCCCCAATACCGGCTACCAATATACCACTCCATATTCCTACCAGACGACTAAGCTTCATATTGGGAGCAAATATATGAATATCAAATATCCATTTTACGTCGCCAGTATCCAATTCCATTGCACCGATTTTCCAATAGGCTCAAAATCAGATAAGTTTTTTGTATCAAAATACAATTTCCTTTCATCGAATTCTTGCCACCCCGAAACTAAATAATCATTACTCCATACTTTATTTTTAAATAAACTTTGGGTTTCAAATGCCATCAATTTTGATGGAAACACTTCATTATCATGCACAATGATATTACTTTCATTATTAGCTCTAAAAATAAAATTCCAGTGTCCTAAAATAACCTCTCTTTCAAAATCTAATAATTCTAATGACTCAAGATTGCATCCAAAATATGTCTTATCATTTAATGGAATTATATAATAATAACCTATAATATTATTAATGGACTTACATTTTTTCAATTCATTGTCCATTTTATGAATTCTGTTTTTTTCCTGGAAAAACAGATTTCCCGATGAGATAATGACATAAGTATCAAGTCTTTTTTCTTTCAATTTAAACATACTGCTTATTTTATAAAATCATAAATAGGGTTTGATATATCATTAATTTTAGCGAGAAAGGTTACTTTTTTTTTTTGTTCCAAATGCCAATTCCAATTTGGCTGGATCAATACCACCACTAAACCACTCATTAGCCCTTGCAGTAAATAACTCCTGAAACTTCTCCTTCATCCCAGCCTTTGCTGCATCGCTGAAGTAATAAATAAAATCGTTTCCACTAGTGACATATTGTTTGAATTGGTCGTATGTAGTACCAGTAATACTTCGCGCAACAGACCAGTTTTTCATCTCGATTGAACGTTTTTTACCACTTGCATTTGCAAATAAAACATCTAATTGATGTTCGGTCTCAATATCAGGAATATTCCCCCCTGGATGGTCGCAGACTGCATCTGCGATCATATCTTTTATGAATCCCGCTAAAGCTGGACGGGTTTTGTAATTCATTTTGCATCATTTTTAGTTTTAATAACCCGCTGTCCTCCGCTGTCCGAAGTTTCCGTCAAAAGACGGACGAATCCAAAACTTCGGACAAATATTAACTATTATCTTACACTTTTTTAAATCAAAAGTAAATAATATTTATTTTTTTCAAAATATTTGAATGAAGTTATACAGAAAAAAATTACTGATTAAATTCATTAATATGCGTCGTAAGTTACGAAAACTTACGATAGCGGGAAACTTACGACAGCGGGCTCATTATCAAAATAAAAATAAAATCCACCAAAACCATCAAGTTTATCATTTTCAATTATTTTTTGAAAAGTATTTCCATAATTCGTTCCTAAATCAAAATAGTCACAAAAAGTTCTGAAAACAGGAGGCAATATAATCCCTATATCTTCAAATTTTTTATAATCAAATTTCTCTTTACATGGTTTTAAAGCACTAAATAATGTAGCCATAAATATCAATTTTAAGCTTATTCAAATAATCCGACAAAACCTTTTCTAAAACGATAAACCATCCTGCATGTTAGATACTTATTAATTATAAAATTTTTTAAAAAAAACTAATTATTCATTTTCAAATTCAACTAAAGCCTCCCATTCAATAGCATAAAATATTTTAATATTATCACCTTGAATTGTGTAAAACAAAACAAAAGGTAAAAAAAGGTCTTTTGCAAAATACACATTGTCATTAAGGTTTGGAAATGAAAATGGATTAGTCTTTAATTCTTTAAAAACCTTTCTGAATACCTTTCTCATTGTTAATACTGCATGATCAAAAATAATTCGGTTATCAAGGGCTATATCTTTTTCCAATTGTTTTTTATAATGATTTATCATTAAATCATTGACTTCACCAGATATGCTTATTTCGAACATAGGATATTATATTTTCTAAATTTAAAATAAATGATTCTTCAGTGATTTCAGTTTCTAATTTTGATTTGGAAAGTATATCATCTAATATTTCTTTTTTAATTGAAAAGTCTAAATTATTGACCATTCCATATTTTCTTCCTACATATGACTCTATAGTAATTTCCTTGGACATTCCTCCAACTTTTAAATTATTTAAATATTGGAAAATATTATCTGTCAGTTTTACTGGTTGATAGTCACTATCCCATATCTGTTTGTAAATAAAATCCTGATTATCATTTCCAACACCAAGATAGAGACCACCTCCGGCAACAATATCCCCTATACGAATGACTTTAAATTCATTTAACAATGTTGTACTTTCAAGGTAATATTCCAAATCAAGTTCTAATTCTTCTAAACTATACAACCAACCATACCAAAATACAGTTTGGTTATCTTTGTACCTAATATCAAAAATAGATGTTTCTCTTAAGTATTTATCCAAATATGAATCCCAGTTTTCTTCAACTTGTCCCACCTCAAAAGTTAATTGTAATTGTTTATAATAGAAAGGTAAGATAATATCAAATCGGCTTTCAATCATTTTTATAAGAGAAAGCCTATTGTCAATTTCATTTGTATCGACCTTAGAATATAAATTCATAATAGTTTCATTTATTGGATTTCAAATAAACCTTGTAAATCTCTTTCAATCATTGCATTCCCTCCGGTATGTGATACTATGTGAGTACTTTGTAAAACTGGAATTACTGTATTGCCATCTTCCATATGATGCATTGTATAATATTTACCATCTACAGTTATTCCTTTCTTATGATTTGCCAGTTTTACACCTGGATTGTTTTTGACAAACCATTCAGCTGCTTTTTCAAAGTCTGGAGAATCTAATTCATTACCTACTAAATTTTCAGAATAATATTTTTTCTTTGCAATATTAGGATAATGTGAACTAAAATCCGGAAAACCAAATTTATCAAAGTACACACCATTGCATATTGCCGGAGGAATACACCCCGCTGGTTTTTGAAATTTTTGAGGATTATATAAATCATTCACTTTATCCAGCAATTCAGCTTTTGTCGTTATTGAGCCCTGTGGCAATTTAAACTCATTGAGTCTAACATGTAAATCGGCATTCATTCGTACCCAATGAGGCCTGCCTTTCAAAGCCTTATACATATCAAGATTATCAGAACTTCTACCAAAGGTCTTCGCCCACACTTCCATATCCTCTACATCTGAAAGATCATCAAAGAAATTATCGAAATCTTCACTATCAAGAGAATTTAATTTCTTAATAAAGCCATTTTCTCCATTAAAGAATTTATCATCAAGAGGAAGTGACCCGCTACCAAAATATCCGCCTATTTCTCCATCTGGGGGCAAAAAGCGGGCATGCTGAAAAGATGGCTGGGAGAAAAGATACAAAGTACAAACTAAAAGTGAAAGTATCGATAATATTTTTGGTTTCATAAGTTCAGGTTTTTTAATTATATGTCTTATTTAATTATTTGATGTTTGGTGCATTATTTTGATTAATAATTTGACTAACAGTTATATATTTTATTTCTAATATTAAATTTTAGAAGTCATTAAATGTCTGTATATTGACATTGAAATAGAATTAATCATTTCTCCCTCACTC
>JADJGA010000009.1 GCA_016708265.1 Saprospiraceae bacterium
GAATCAATACTCGAGACTATAGGTAATACTCCTCATGTGAGAATAAACAGATTATTCGGAGACAACCATGAGGGTATGGATCAAACTGGAAGAGCAAATCCAGAAACGGCATTAAGGACGAATTGCACTGGCGTGATAAGATGCTGAAAGGAAGGTATCCTGAATAAAAATTCGGTCATCATCAGACCTACATCCGGGTAATACGAGGGATAGGTTTAGCACTTGGCAGCGGTGAAAGGATACAAAATTATACTTGTGATGCCGGGTCAATGTCAGTGGAAAGAAAACTCATGGAGTGTTATGGTGCCACATTTGTACTTACCCCAGGAACAAGGCATGAAGGGGGCAATTGAAAAAGCAAAGGAAATCGCTGCTGAAACAGCCGGATCATGGATACCTATGCAATTTGAAAACGAGGCAAATATCCAGGGTCCACAGAAAAGCAACTGCTATCGAGATACTGAAAGATTTTCCAAAGGCCTGGATTATATCATAACAGGAGTTGGCACAGGCGGACATATTTCAGGTGTAGCTGAAGTTTTAAGGACATATGCCCAAAACCAAAGTTTTTGCAGTCGAACCTTCATTATCACCTGTGATAAGTGGTGGTTCTCGAGTCCTCATCCTATACAGGGTATTGGGCGGGATTTATCCCCCGATCCTGAATACCGGAATACTTGACGGAATAATAACAGTAGAAAAGATGAAGCATATGAGTTACACAAGGAGGATGGTGAAAGAAGAAGGAATATTTGTTGGTATATCAACCCAGGGCATCCTGGCAGCAATTGCAAAAAACTGCCTGAAATAAAAGAAGGAAGCAGGATATTGACTTTCAATTATGATACCGGAGAGAGATACCTGTCTGTTGAGGGTTTTGTTCTAATCTTAAAATCAAGAAAAGTTTATTTACCGAATATTAGATATTACTGAGAAATGATAAATTTTTTATTTTTATTTATTGCTGTATTTCAATAATGTAGATATATAAATTTTTAATATATTGAAAAAAACAGTAAAACTCTTGTTTATAAATACAAAACAGATTATTTTTGTATTGCAGTACTGAAACTGTATGCAAAGTTGTCAGAGAAAGCGTATTTACAACTTCAATCTTATGAGATGTCAATATAGTTAGAACCTTATTGATTTCGACGCTGAGTATGATAAAGAACCTGTTGATTACTCATCAATTTCTTCTGATGGCTTTGCTCTTTTTATCAGAGCGTTTTTCCTTGATTCATCATATTCCATTCTATTTCTGGTAATATTGACGGCAGTGAAAATTGCATTCAAAAATGACTCATGACTGGCAATATTTTTCCTACAATATCATAACCTGTTCCGTGGTCGGAGAAGTTCTGACAAAGGCAATCCACCTGTAAAATTAACACCATCGACAAATGCAAGCAATTTGAAGGAATCAATGCCTGATCGTGATACATAGCCAGAACAACGTCATATTTTTTGAATTCAAGGGTACCCAGAAACTATCAGACGGGAAAAGGGCCATTGACAAAATACCTTTTTCTTTGCTTCTTCTATGGCCGGTAAAATGATTTCAACTTCCTCATTACCAATCACACCTTCATCACCGGCATGTGGATTTAAGCCAGGAGTGCAATCGGGGCCTTTCCTTATCAAAGTCTCTGATAAGAATCTGATTCAGCGATTCAATAGACTCAAGGATTTTTCTTTAGTTAAACTTTTCGATACTTCACTAAGTGGAATATGGTGTGTCTGAGCGCAACTTTAAAGGTCTTCATTTATCATTATCATGGGTGACCCCGGACTATTTGTAAATGATGATATATAATCTGTATGACCTTTATACCCAAAATCAATTAGTGACATTGCCTTTTTGTTGATAGGAGCGGTAACCAGGGCATCAATTTTCCTTCTTTTAAATCAAAAGAGCACTATCGAGACTTATTTTTGCATATTTTCCCCTTCCCATGGTTGCAGTCGATATTTATCGATACATTTCTGTCCAGCAATTTATAAGATTGATCTTGCCCTCCACTATCCTGTCACCGGAGGATGCGGTATTATACAGAAAATTATCAACTTTTGCAATATTGCGGTGATAGCAAATCACTTTAGCAGATGCGTAAATCACCGGAGTACATATATCTGTAATCCTTGGATCTGATACCGCTTTAATAAGAATTTCAGCTCCGATCCCGTTTACATCACCAATTGTTATTCCTAATTTTATCTTCATTTAAACTTTTTTGATTTGAGAAAAGAATACAGTCAACAGAGTTGGCGACCTTCAATTAAATGAAAGATGCCCTAACTCAATGTTCCTGATTAACTTCATCAACTTTTTCTGAATACCTCTTCTATTCTGTAAAAATTAATTAATTTTACAAATTTATAAATAATTATGATATTGTTTTAGAAATACTGGAAATTAAATCATTTATATAGGATAATTAGAGCATTAAAAATTTGAAAATTAGCAAATTAGGGAATTAGCAATTGGGGAATTAGCATGAGTAAGTAGTTGATGAGTTGGAGTTTAGAAGGTTTAGATTTAGAAGTTTAGAAGTTGGGTTTATGAAAATTTAAGGTTTTATGAAATTCTACTTATAGAAATCCTGTAATCCTTTAAGCCGATAATCCCGATTAGTCGAGAAGTTCAGACAGTTTAGAGGTTTAGAATTATCGCATTAGCTCATTTCAAATTAGCTAATTAGCCATAAATAAATTCCCAGTTCAGTAAAAATGAATATAAGAGCAAAAAATCATACGGACAGCATTTTCTGATCAATGAAGAGTCTTGCACAAAGCATTACCAAGTGAAGCAATTGCCTTAAGCAGTATGTATCCTGTCCTGGAGATATGGCCTGGCAAGGGTGTGTTGACAAAATATCTTTTTGAAAAAATGATAAGATTCAATTCAGTGGAATCAGATATTGATATGATTGAATATTTGCATACACATTACCCGGGAATTGATATTCATCTTATATACAAGGATTTTTTAAAACTCAGTTTTGACGATATTTTTCCGGAAGAGCAGTTCGTTTTATTCGGCAATTTCCCTTACAATATTTCATCGCAGATAATATTTAAAATGATTGAGAACTATAAAAGGGTTCCGGTTTTGATCGGGATGTTTCAGAAAGAAGTCGCCGAAAGGATAGTGGCCCAGCCTGGAAATAAGGATTATGGCATCCTGAGTGTGCTGACTCAGGCTCATTATGATGGAAAGATAATATACAAAGTCAAACCGGGTTCTTTCAGTCCACCACCAAAAGTAGATTCTTCAGTGATCAGGCTTGAAAGGAAGAAAATCCTGAGATAGGCTGCAATGGAAAGCTTTTTAAAAAAGTATAGTCAAAATCACTTTTAATCAGAGAAGAAAAATGATAAGGGAATACGATCAAAGGCATGGTTAATGACAGTGAATTTTTGCAAAATGAGTTTTTAATCTGCGTCCGGAACAATTATCTGTTAAAGATTTCTATATTTAACAAATATTATTGAACAAAAAAAACATATAAAAAATGAACCTGGAAGATAAAATCAATAACGACATCAAGGAAGCTATGAAAGCTAAAGATCAGGCACGTCTGCGAGGAGTCAGGGCCATAAAATCTGCAATCCTGTTGCTTAAAACAGATGGTACCGGTAATGTGATAGACGAAAGTGCAGAGATCAAAATGCTGCAGAAACTGATCAAACAACGTCAGGATTCCTACGACATCTACGTAAAGCAAAACAGGGCTGATCTTGCCACCACTGAGAAAGAAGAAATGGATGTGATAATGCAGTACCTGCCACAGCAAATGTCGGCAGAGGAACTCGAAGCAAAGATCAAAACTATGATATCTGAAATGGGTGCATCAGGAATTAAGGATATGGGCAGGGTGATGGGAGCTGCATCTAAGGCATTTGAAGGGAAAGCCGATGGTAAGACAATTTCTGGTATTGTAAAAACACTGCTTTCGTAAAATATGGATGAAGAACAGATTGGCACAACTGAGAAATTGCTATTGCTCAATGAGCAGCTTACACCTTATCTGGAAATTGCAGGTAAGATTGCTGATCAGATTACAAGTGAAAACATAAGCAGGTACCCGATCATAGTCATGCACCAGGATGAAATAGAAATAGGTATTCCTGTAATAAAACGGAACAACTATGAAAGTATATGGTCAGTCAATGCTTCAACACTTGAGCAGTTTTACACCAAAAAACTCATAGCTGACAATAAACTCGAAGAATTCAAAACTCTATACAAATCGCATGGAGATGATCTGTGTTTTTTTGTATTGAGTGAACTCGGGGGTCAGTTTTTGTTTTTGAAGAGGAAGTGATGAAAGTCAGTAGTCAGCAGTTGGAAGTAGGCAGTCTTCAGTCGGCAGCAGACTGTATATTGTAATCAATCAAAGCTTAATAATGGACTTTTTGGTATTTATTAATTCAATTAAGGGTTAAATAGTTAAGCTATTAAAATACAAAAACAGTTCACAAAATGTAAATATTTATTTCAGATGAAAATGATATAAAGTTATGAAATCTAAAGTTATATTAACAATTCATCAATTGATAGTTTTTCCTATTGATTATTTTTCGAAAATAGTGTGGAATATGATTTTCCATCTTTTGATATCCTGAATAAATATAATCCACCGGGTACATCCCTTAATAAGAAATCCAGAGTATTAAATCCTGTTGCCATTTCTTTTTTGTCACTTAAACAAGAATTCCTGTTGAATTATAAACTTTGAAATCATAATATCCGCCTTCAGGGATTTCGAGTTCCAAACTAAATTCACCATTATTTGGATTTGGGAAGAGATTAAATTTTGTAAAACAAGATCAGAGGTTTTTACCATATTTACCACCAATGTTTTTCTGAAATATCTTTTCCACAATCATTGGTAGCAATTAATTTGACAATATATACTCCTTTGTTGGCATAAATATGCACAGGATTTGATTCATTGCTGAAAGTACCGTCTCCAAAATCCCATTCATAACTATTTCCGTTCTGGGTATTATTTGTAAAACTTACTTTATTAGAATTTATAATATAGATGAAATTCACAACCGGAGTTGTCGATATCTGAACCACATTTTCAATTCGAAAATTTGTATATAAGGAGTTCGATGCAGTAAGTTTTACATTAAACGAACCAGTTTCATAATAAATTACCACAGGATTCAGATCAGATGAACTTGCAGGAATACCACTGAAATTCCCAAAACCTGTTTTTGTATTGTTGCTTGAAGCATCAAAAAACTGAATAGAGGAAGGTTTGCAAAATCAGTCTGATTAAAGGTGAAACTGGCAACAGTAGGACTTGCTATTTCAATTTCTGTTGAATAAATGTCATCGGAGGAGCAGTTATCATTATATGTGTACAACGTTACAGTGTAGCTTCCCTCAGTATTATAAGTATGAACAGGTAGTGAATCAAAACTATATGCACCATCACCAAAATCCCAGAAATAGGAGCTTGCAAATTTAGATTTATTATTAAACTCTACCTTATGATTTGCATCAACAGTATATGTAAAAAGGGACTATCCTTGCCGTTCACAATGATATAGGATTTTTTGGACAGAGAATCGGAACCCAGTATATTTGAACATTTTAACGTCACTTCAAAAACTCCTGCATCATAATAGGTGATTTCAGGGTTTCTTTCAGTTGAAGTAGCCGGATCACCTCCGGGAAAACTCCATTGCCATGTTTTAGGACTTAAAGTTGAAAGGTCAGTAAAAACTATCGTTTCGTCTTCACATATTTCTGGTGAATTTGCTTCGAATTCAGCCTTGGGAGCTCCCAGTCCTTCGCATGCTGTCAAACACGCTGCATTATTATATCTGTTCCTGATTAAATTTCCCGGCTGCGGGCCAAAACCAAGAGCAAGATTGATGCCAACCGAATTCAAATGACAATAACTCATTATTGTTCCTCCATTTTGCGGTATTTTTGGATTAGCAGGGTCATAGCAAGTGCACTCGCTCCCACATTACCACAATCATCAATCTGGGTATTATTACCATTCCAACTACAGTCATGAGTATGAGGAGAACCAAAATTATGACCCCACTCATGAGCACAAACCATAACATCCCAGCTATAAGTGGGCACGTTATTGAAACTGCCATCTATTCCGCAAAAAGAATAAGGGATACTACTATTACATAAAACATCAAGCCATGCTAAACCCCCTTCACCGCTTCCTCCATGTGACAGCAGACTAGCCAGATCACCATTAAAACTTAAATTATTTGTCTTCAATTTATCTAAATCAGCACTTGCATTATTAGTATAATTATCAGGTATATCCCACACCATGATCTCAGATATTCCAATAGTAATATTTTCATTGGCATATAGCTCAGCTATTTCTGCAAATAATATAATGATATAATTTACGGTTTCATTTACTCCTCCTTTGGACTGAAAAGCTCATAATCACCTTCCAGATAAAATGATACACAATTGTCAATGCGTGGTTGAACCGCATTATTTTCGTTTCTGTTTTGATCAAAAGTATTTAATGTTTTACAAATAAAAGTTCTTGGAGTTTTAATATTTGAATCATTATATACAATATATTGATTTTCAGTATCGGTCAGCTTCCCTATATTGAAATTTCCTGATCCTTCAATACTGACAATACCGCTAATGTCATTATTAAATATGCACAATGTTACAAATCCTTTCTTACCTGCTATTTTCCTTTATAAACATTTCCGGGTTTATAATCAATAATAGTATCTCCACTTGCTGTACGAAGAATAAAATTTTCATTCATAACATGAAATCTTTCGAGTTCCAAAGTAATGTTTTCTTCTTCAGAAACAGGGAGGATCATACTGATCCTATAAGGTGCTTCTTCATAAGTTTGCTTCAGGAAATCAGCATTTAAATCCAGAAAAACCGGATCGCTGACAAATTCGACAGCCCTGAGATTAGTGGATCCCGATTTGGAAAAAATTCTTGATACATCTTTAGAAATCTGTCCAAATATTGTCACTTTCAGGGAAAGTAACAAAATTATTAAAAGGAGTTTTCTGAGCATTTTTTTAGATTTAATTTATTTATACCTATTTAATAATTACAAGTTTTTTAGATTCCGTAAAATCACTTCCTGTGAAGAATAAATAATAAACTCCCGGTACAAGATCAGAGACATCAAGAGTTTGCTTTTCAGCAGAAGCTGCTATTTTTTTCAATAAATTGCCTCAAATATCAAATATACTGATGTAATCAAAAGCACGATCATGATATGAAATCGAAATTACTTTCTTTGACGGGTTCGGATATATTTCGACAGATGAATTCCCGTTTTCATATGTACCGGCTATACCCGAAAAAGATGGAAATCACTAAGGTATCTGGGTACAATACGGTAAGATTCAAGATATGGTTTTGTGTATCGAATTGTGAGCCAAATCCCGTAAAGTGAAAAAATTCTCCTGATGGTAGTGGACTTTTAGCCAACTCAGTATTGCTATCTATCGTTACAGTGAAGATGCCAATATTATTTTTCATGCTAATATTAAAACTGGTGCCATTACCTTTCCAATCTGCAGGATTTACCCATGTGACATTTCTGATTTCTATAAGCTGGGATTCAGTACTTTCATTGAGTACTGTAGTTGTAGTAAGGCAAATTTAAATTGTTGTCTGGCGAAATAATTTCAATTTTATCAGGTATCATTTTATCAAACCATCATACTGATCTACTTTTCCCTTGACTCTGATTTCATCCCCTCTAATACTGTATAACCCAAATTCTTGTTCTGTAAATAAATATTGATCCCATCATTATAGCTATCTATAAGGGTAAAGCTCAAACCGTTTGGATTGAAGTTAATACCATAAACTATTCCTTCGATTTCACATTTTATTCCAAGAGAATCCGCAACTCCCTGAGAATTTGTTGTAGTGATCAAACCAACAGGATATCTGTTATATTTCCCGAAATATATGGGTCAATATCAGCCACATATCTGGGGCATAGTTGATAACCATCTAAAAGGGGTGAAATAGTATCGTGTTGACTGCCAATGCCGGTGATGTTAAAAGTTCCTTCCGGAAATTTTAGATTAAACAAATCCACGTCATCATCAATTCTAATGATAAAATTTTTAACCCCGTTACTTACTTCCACATTAAATCCTGAACTGCCCTCTCCCCAATCGGCAGGATTAACAAGTGAAACATTTTTATAGTTACTATTTGAGATTCTGTACCTTCATTCAATTCCTCAACTACAGCAGGTGTTGCAATTTGCCCCGTTAAAGGTGTATATATAATTTCATCCAAATCTATTCGTGCAAGGCCATTGACCTGATTTGTCCTTCCGATTGCAGTCAGTTTGTTTCCCTCTTTTACAACATATCCAAAATTGTCAGATAAGCTGTAAGCAGATATTCCATCTTTTTATCATCGATAATTGTAAATTCCAGACCTCCCTTATTTAAATTTACTCCATGAATTGTGCCATAGACTTTTACCCCAAGGTCATCATAAACCAGGGTGCCATCAGCATTGATTTTATTGATATCCTGGATATCATATTTGCAATAGTTCGGCTTACCAGGATTGGCATAAATTGTCTTTCCTTCCACTTTGAAACCAGCACTAATCGGTGACTCCTGCCAGTTTGCGGCAACGTTATTATCTAAATCAGGTCTGCACAAATTGATAGGATTTGCCGTAACCTGCTGCCTGAATTGGCCATGGAGAATTATACCAATAATCTACTTTATCGATGATTTGTCCGAAAAAATTTTTTAAGCTCAGGTTGTCTAAATTTTTAAGCGATCCGGCACCCCAGGCAATGGCATCTATTCCGAAATACTTTTTAATTGCATCGGGATATCTTGCGAGTATCAGCGTTTCATTGTTATTTAGCAAATAATTAGGAAACATATAATTGATTTCCTTTGACTGGAATGCAAAATAATTCAGATTTAGCGGTTTTTCACCAACATTTACAATTTCTACAAATTCAAGGCTGTCCATTGAACCAGGATCATCGTACATGATTTCGGTTATTACCAGATTGGTTTTGATTTTTGGCAAGACTTCAATAGTTCCTTTCGTTCCTACATTCTCGTACAATTCACTATCATACCTGTAAAAGCCCGGGATGTTGAATCTGTATGTAAACACCCAATTTTCAGTGCTTGGTGGTCCGGAATAAAAGCTTTCGGGATTGCTGGCATACTTCTCTTTAGTACCAACGATATTGTGATTTTTACCCGTTTTGTTGGTCCACCTGACTGACTCTCCCTCATTGATAACCAGGGTTTTGGGAACAAATGAAAAAGACTGCAAATCTACAATATGATCAGCCGGATTGTCGCAACTGATCTCATTTTGTATACCCGGACTTGCATACAATATCTTGTTTTCAATCACCCTGCCCGTTGATGTTCTGCTTTCCTGCCAATACTGATATTTATTATTGTTCTTTTTCGGATCACAGAGTTCAAGTGAATAGCCGTATCCATTTGCCCTGGAAGGCCATGGATGGGAATTGCCATATATTACTATATCAACGATATTTCCCTGTGGATTGCGAAGAATAAGTTTTCCGTCAACATCACTAAGACTGCCCTTGTCCCATTGCAGCGCTTCAAATCCATAAGAATCTGTAAAGGCTTCTTTGTCTTTTGTGATAACTATATAACTTCCACTCTTAATAATGGTATCACTAAAATTCATTTCAATACCGGAGGTAAAAGAAAAACCCGATAGCGAAATATTGGCCTTTGTGATATTCATAATTTCAATGAATTCGGTTTTATCCTCTCCGGCTTCAGGTGGATTATACATAATTTCTGTGATCACAAGCTGAGCTGAAGAAATATAACACGATATCAGGATGAAAAGAAGCTGGAAAAATTTTTTATCATTTTCAATAATATATTGTTAACAAAAAAATAAAAAATCAGAATAAAAAAATATATGTGCATGTTGGGATAAATCCAAATACAGTAGTTCACTTATCTTATTTATGCAGATGAATGCTGCTGACCTATTTCCCAGGGGAAAACTTCCTTAGGCACAATTTTAAAAAAAATAAATAGAATTACAAAATGTCAGAATGGTTATTTTCAAATATTTTACTGTCTACAATTATGAAGTCAGCACTAAAAATGTCAATATTACCCAATTTAAGCATTTTGCAAAAAATTGTAAAAGGTTTCTAATTATATGTGGGCAGGGCAGCATTTTTAAAATTTATATTATTTCTATTTCACTTCAAATAAAAATCATTAATTTTACTTTTTTAAAATAATAACACAAAAACCTATGAAAGGAATAGTACTGGCAGGTGGGCTTGGTACAAGGCTTTACCCGCTTACAATTGCAGTGAGCAAACAACTAATGCCCATATATGATAAACCTATGATATACTATCCAATAAGTACTCTTATGTGGGCAGGCATAAAAGATATTCTTATAATTTCCACACCCAGGATCTCCTAATTTCAAAAAACTGCTGGGTGATGGTCATGAAATAGGTTGCAGTTTCAGTTATATTGAGCAACATGTTCCCAATGGGCTAGCACAGGCCTTTGTGCTTGGAGAATCTTTTATAGGTGATGATCCTGTAGCTTTGGTATTGGGTGATAATATTTTTTACGGCTCCGGAATGACCAAACAGCTGGCGGATAGTTCAGATCCCGATGGAGGTATAGTATTTGCCTACAGGGTAAATAACCCGACGGATTATGGTGTCGTGGAATTTGACAGCAATTTCAATGCTCTGTCAATTGAAGAAAAACCTAAATTGCCGAAGTCGAATTATGCAGTTCCGGGATTGTATTTTTATGATAATAATGTCATTGAAATTTCAAAGAATCTTAAGCCCAGCTACAGGGGTGAATATGAGATTACAGATGTCAACAAGCATTACCTGCAAATGGGAAAACTGAAAGTCAATGTGCTCGATCGGGGCACGGCATGGCTCGATACCGGATCATTTTCATCACTGATGGCAGCAAGTCAGTTCATCGAAGTTATAGAACAGAGACAGGGACTCAAGGTTGGATGTATTGAAGAAGTGGCATATCTCAATGGTTTTATCAATGATAATCAGATGCAGTTTCTTGCCGATAAATATGCAAAGAGTGGTTACGGTGACTACCTCGCTGATTTGCTGATAAACAAATAAGCAATTTTGATTATGGTATCCGACAAAATATATTTTGCATCAGATCTTGCTGAAATGAAAAAAGTAGCTGAAGAGATTTTGTTCGCATTCCCGGATATCAGAGTTTTTTTTATGAAAGGTAATCTTGGAGCAGGTAAAACAACCTGATACAGTTTTTTCAGCAAGCTTCTTGGAGCGAAGGAACAGGTTGTCAGTCCGAGTTTTGCATTGGTAAACATTTACAATTCGAATAAAGGAGAAATTTACCATCTCGATCTTTACAGGCTAAATAAACAGGAAGAAGCTGTTGATCTTGGTATTGAAGATTACCTCTACAGTGGCAGCTACTGTTTTATAGAATGGCCGGAATTAATTGAGGATATTTACACAACTCCATTAATTGAAATTAGTATTAAAATTGATGAAAATCAGGTCAGGAAAATTACTGTTGCTGAGAAATAAAGTAGTGGTGCTAGTCATCTCCAACCCTGTCTTGGGATTATTGGATCTTCAGAATGCAGTCTTATGTTAGAAATTGACAGATAGAGATTTTTTTGAATTAAGAAATATCAATTCAATATCATTATTACAATATTTGCAAATCATAAAATTCAGAAATAAACAAATAGAAAGATCATGAACAAACCTGAAGGAATTTTCATAAATGTTTTCTCAAAAGAACACTTGCTTGTCAAAGAAAGTCCATTGACGATAACATCAGGCAAAAAGAATTATGTTATCGGAATTCCTAAAGAAGTTCAGCCCCAGGAAAACAGGGTGGCTTTAGTTCCTAATTCAGTCCACAATCTGGTTCTGCATGGCCACAAGGTGAAAATTGAGTCGGGAGCAGGAGAAAAATCATTTTATTATGATCATGAATATAGTGAAGCCGGAGCGATTATAAGTTCAAGTAAAAAAGATGTTTTTGATTCAGATATAATATTGAAAATCGCTCCACCTACAATTGACGAAATCGATTTTTTTCGTCAGGGACAACTTTTGATATCTCCTTTGCAATTGCCATTGACAAGCAAGGAATACCTTCAAAGACTACTTGAAAAGAGAGTTATTTCAGTTGCTATGGAATACCTTCAGTCGGAAGACAAATCATTTCCTGTAGTGAAAATCATGAGTGAGATCACAGGTACTGTAGCTGTTCTTACCGCTGCAGAATACCTGTCAGACAACAGCAAAGGGAAAAGAGTTTTGCTTGGCAGCATATCTGGAGTACCCCCAGTTAAAGTGGTAATCATTGGGGCAGGTATGGTGGGAGAACATGCAACCAGGACTGCACTCGCCCTGGGAGCGTCTGTCAGGGTTTTTGATGACGACATATACAGGATCATGCAATTGAAATCCAGGATAGGATCTTATCTTCACACATCTGTACTGGACCCTGTTTACCTGCAATATCAGCTTCTGAGTGCCGATGTGCTAATTACCGCAGTGCATTCTGATACTGGCAGGGCCCCCATGCTGGTCACAGAAGATATGGTAATGAAAATGAAAAAAGGTTCGGTAATTATCGATTGCAGTATTGATCAGGGGGGCAGTGTTGAGACTTCAGAACTTACAACTCATGATAACCCAATTTTTGTAAAACATGGTGTCATTCATTATTGCGTTCCAAATATACCTTCAAAAGTTTCAAAGACTGCATCAATGGCTTTCTCAAATATTCTGACTCCGCTGTTACTGAGAACTGCAATGTCAAATACGTTTGAATCATTTCTTTACGAAAATCCGGGTTTTCTGAACGGAGTATATACTTACAAGGGAAATCTTACAAATAAGTTCCTTGCCAATCATTTTGAAATGAAATTCACTTCACTTGATCTGTTACTGACTTCAGGGTTTTAAAAAAAAATGGTGACATTAAGCCACCATTCCTATATGTTTTAATTGAATTAAACCAATCAAATGCCAAGTTTGGTTCTTACAAGTTGCAAAACATTGTCTGCAGTATTTGCAAAAAGCATCCCGCCGGTACCTGAATCAAAAATAAATGTATAATTATTTTCCTTGCCAATTGCGTTAATTGCATTCTGAATGTTATCAAGTATCGGTTTGTAAAGCTCTTCTCTTTTTTGCAATACTTTTTTTTGCATTTCAGTCTCGTAATCCCTTATTTTGTTTTGTTCCAGTCCAAGCTGATTTTCTCTTTCCTGCATCTGAATTTTTGAAAGGTTACCGGAATTTGCCTCCTTCACATATTCTTCATAACTTTTCTGAAAACTATCTACCAGTTTCTGACCTTCAGACATCAATTGATTCTGATAAAGCACAAGAATTGAATCAGCTCCTTTAACATAAGGATGAACTGATAATAATTCAGTTGAATTAAGATATCCGAATTTTTGTGCAGACATATATTCACCTGATAAGAAAATAACAAGTATTGCCAATAATATTTTGATTTTCATTTCTTTTGAGTTTATATAAAAATTTGTTTCTAAATATGTTACAAACATTAATTATTCAGAAATCTCTTCTCTTTTAACCTTTTCAGGTTCTTTAATTTCGATTTTAGGTTTTTCCAACTCTCTCATTTCGCTCTTGATCTCTGACTGTATATTATTTTTAGCATCATTGAATTCTCTGATTCCTTTGCCAAGTCCCCGCATCAATTCGGGTATTTTTCGTCCACCAAATAACAACAGGACAACCAATGCTATTAACAGAATTTCCTGTCCACCGAGATTAAATAATAAAACTAAGTTCATTTTTTATATTTTTTAATGAGCTGCAAAATTATATTTATTTCCTGATTTATTCATAATTTGAACAATCTTATTTATAATGCTATATTTTTATAAATATTTTCTTTTTAAACAATATTAACAAAATTAAATAAAAAAAGATGATATGAGTAACAGCAAATAGCAAAGATCCATTATGATCACCAGCAAGTTTTTGAAAAATATTGTGGTACAACCATCCGTAAGCATTTGCAGTTTCATCTTCAGAAAGTTTCCATCTGATAATCCCGCTAATTATCTTTTACCCAGATAACATGCAATGCAAAAGCAAATAATGGATTTACTCCAAAAACCTTGAAAAAAGTAAAGAATTTCCTGGAATTAAGCACATCTATCAACCAATAAAGCAAGGATAATACCAGGATTGCCAGTCCTCCGGTATAAAGTACATAGGAACTTGTCCACAATGGTTTATTGATAGGAAATGCAAAATCCCAAATCATCCCGATTATAATAAGATATGCTCCTGCCAGCAAAAATTTAAATAACCAGCCTGGATTTGATCCTTTATTTTCGATAATGAACCTGCCACTGAGAAATCCAATCAGTACTGTACCAATTGAGGGAAGTGTTGATACTATTCCTTCAGGATCGAAAGGCATACCTTTACCCATCCATAAATGATTTTCACCCAAAAGCCATATGTCTATTTTCCTTCCCACATTGGCCTCCAGGCTATAAGGATCATTACCCCCGAAATACCACATTATAAACCAGTACAATAAGAGTATAAAAACAGCAATGAAAGGAATATACTTTTTCCTGAAAGCCAATATAATAATTGCACCAAATCCATAAGCAAGGGCTATTCTCTGCAGCACTCCCATTATCCTTATCACGGAATAATCCTTGTCGTAAAATTCGATCCTGTAAAGTAATGCAGGCAAATAGAATAACAACAAAGTAGCAAAAATAAGCAAACCTGAAAACAACAATGCCTTAAGTAAAGTGTCTTTTTGCCCGACTATAATGCCTTCAGAAAGAGAAAATACCTTTTTTATGATCCATATGAAGCCAAGGAATGGTATTAATCCTAGAATAATCCGGATTGTGATCTGAAAAATATTTTCCATTGAATTTAATCCAGTAAGCTCTTTACTGAAAAATGGAAAGTTATTCAACATAAAACCAACAGTAAAAATAAGGAAAGTTCTTTCAACTATTTTATATAATGATTCAGGTGTCAGAGCATAATTAAATCTGAAAAATGAAAATGCAGTCGATACCCCGACAATAAAAAGAAAAAAAGGAAAAACAAGATCTGTGGGTGTGCAACCATGCCATTCAGCATGTTCAAGCGGTGAATATATAAATTCCCAGGAGCCTGGTATATTTACCGTGATCATCAAAGCAATAGTTAACCCCCTGAAAACATCCAGGGAGAAAAGCCGGGGTGTTGCTGCTTTCATTTTTAATAATTGATCAATATAAAATGCCTTTCTCAATCATTCTTGACATCACGATTTGCTGTATTTCTGATGTTCCCTCATAAATCTGTGTTATTTTAGCATCCCTCATCATCCGTTCAACGTGATATTCAGAGACATAACCATATCCTCCGTGTATCTGAACTGCTTCCACAGTATGCTTCATTGCCATCTCAGCAGCAAAATATTTTGCCATTGCACTTGCCATGATAAAATCCTGTTTCTTGTCTTTCAGCCATGCAGCCCTGTGTATCAATAATCTTGCGGCCTGAATGTCGGTTGCCATATCTGCCAGTTTGAATGCGATAGCCTGATGTTGAGCTATTGGCTTACCAAATGTTTCTCTCTCATGTGAATACTGAACAGCAAGTTCAAAGGCTCCCTGTGCTATTCCAAGTGCCTGGGCTGCAATTCCGATCCTTCCTCCATTAAGAGTGCTCATGGCAAAATTGAATCCAAATCCATCTTCCCCAATGCGATTCTCTTTTGGTACTTTTACGTTATTATACATGATGGAAGTGGTATCTGAACCGCGGATGCCCATTTTATCTTCCTTTTTCCCAATAACAACTCCTTCCCATCCTGACTCGACAATCAACACATTAATTCCTTTGTGTTTCAATTCAGGATTTGTCTGAGCTATTACCAGATGTAGTGAGGAACTGTTCCCGTTGGTAATCCAGTTCTTGGTACCATTAAGAAGATAATGATCGCCTTTGTCTTCAGCTGTTGTTCTCTGAGTGGGTTGCATCACTTCCTGCTTCAGGTTCAGAAAGGCAAAAAGCCCCTATTATCTCACCTGCGGCCAATTTGGTAAGATACTTTTGTTTCTGGTTTTCACTTCCATATTTTTCCAGACCAAAACATACCAGGCTATTATTAACAGACATAATTACAGCAGCAGAAGCATCAACTTTCGCAATTTCTTCTATAGCGAGAACATAGGATATTGTATCCATGCCATTTCCGCCATATTCGGGAGAGACCATCATTCCCAGAAATCCCATTTCTGCCATTTGCTTTACTTCATCTGTCGGGAATTGTGCGTTTCTGTCCCTCTCTATAACTCCGGGTTTGAGTACCTGCTGTGCAAAATCCCTGGCAGCATCTCTTACTGCCATTTGTTCTTCAGTTAAATTAAAATCCATAAGAAAATTATTATTTAAAAAATTTGGTTAAAAGTAAAACAAATATTTAAGCTGGGATAAAAAATCCTGTGGTTTTTTGATAAATTGGAATAATTTGAAATGGTTCTTATTCAGGATATCAATCTAATATTTATTGAAACTGATGAATAAATAATAAAAATTGACGATGTCAGAGGTAGGAAGTACTATGTACGAAGTACAATGTGAGATTTAAGAGGTAAGATGTACTATTCAAGTACCGGTCTAAGATCTGTCTGATGGTCGTTTCAAAATATTTATAATCAAACCGGGCAGATATAATCAAGTAATAAGTCAAAAATCCATCTACAATTTTTCAAACTTCCATAGGAATGCACTGGTGACTTAGTCGTACTTCGCAAATCGAAAGTCGTAAAATTTGTACTATAGTTATTTCAGACTATAAAATATCAGTTACTAGTAAATTAAATACTTCCTGATTTTATGTTTAAAATCATCAATATCATTATTCAGAATATTTTTGATATCAGCATAGTTATAATTCTCAAAAAACTTCTCCCTAATTTGAGATGTTCCGCAAACCTTATCAAACATACTTATCCTGCCTTCTGAAAGTTTGAGAATATCTACATCCGGATATAATTTATGATGTTCCTGAAGAAACAGAAACTGAATCGACATCAGATTGACTTTTTCAGGGTCAGTCAAAAAAAACTGTACTCCACCCAATAATTTATCTGCCTGCCTGGAATAATAAGGTTTATAATACAAGGGCCTGAAAATAACTCCCTTTAAATTGAGAGCATTCATGGCATCCGCCATTTTTTGTGCATCTATCCAT
>JADJGA010000010.1 GCA_016708265.1 Saprospiraceae bacterium
GACAGGTATTGAACATTCTTTGTTTCCCGTAACAGATTGAATTATGACCTGCAGAATTTTCAGAAAGCCGTGAGCAACTATGAAAATGATAAAACCATCATTGAAGGAAATGAGCATAACTTGAATTCAAATAATGAAAAGCTTTATTATGTGGGGATTCCCTTTGGATTTTTGTACAGTATTGATAAATTCACTATTTCAGCAGGAGTGAAATTCTCATATCTAATTAGTGCTACAAATTATTCGGGGAGCTATTCATCAGAAAATCAACAGGCAATGGCTCTCATTAAAGATGTTACTTCTAATGAAGTAGGGATTTATAATAAATTTGATTACAGTTTTATCTTTGGTTTTGAATTCCATGTCTTGAAAGACTTCTCTATTTTTTCAAGATTTAATTATGCTTATTCAAGTATGATCAATTCCTATAGCTACAATGAAAACCCTATCGGAGACCTTTTTTATAGTGACAGGTCTTGAAAACAACCAGAGGAAAAACCTGACAATAATATTTATTTTGGTTTGGGCATCAAATATGACCTGGCAAAAAAAAAAGAGTTTTCTATTCCAAAAACTTTTTTACTGAATAAAGCAGTTTTAATTCCTGTTCTGCATGCACCCAGTGTCCTGCGTCATTTATTGTTTCCAGTTTTGCACGTGGAAACAATTTCCTTATTTCAGGCAGGTCTTCTGCAATTATATAATTTGAATTTGATCCTTTAATAAACAGGATATCACCATCGAACTGATAATCACTTTCAATGGCCTCAATCAGTTTGTTATAATTTTTCTGATTGATTTAAGGTTCATTTTCCACTTAAAAAATCCTGAATCCTTGTCCCGCATTACATTTTTCAGGAGAAAATTTATTATTGATTCACTGGAAATAGATTTTTTAAGTTCTGCGCCTATGTTAGACCTGTTTCTAAATGATTCAATTTCTGTACTGCAAAGAGCTTCCAGAATGAAATCATGATTTGGTGGATAGCTCTTCACACCTATATCTATGATTACAATTTTATTAACATATTCATGATGTTCAAGTGCAAAATGCATTGCAACCTTGCCTCCCATCGAATGTCCTATCAGGTTACATTTTTTTTTATCTGGTGGGAAATTAAAAATTTGTGCAGGTCTTCAACCATAAGATCAAAGTTGAATTCTTCAGAATGCCCGCTCCTGCCGTGGTTTCTCTGATCAATGGTGATAACCCAGAAATCATCAGAAAGTAGCCTGGCAAAATGATGCCAGTTATCCAGCATCCCGAATACTCCGTGGAGAATTATTGTCGGATAACCGTGTCCGTACATTTTATGATGTAAATCCATAAATCAAAATTAAGAATATTTTAAATTATAAGGGCTTTTCAGAATTAAAAATCTTTAACCATAAATCGGTTTATGGTAACATGGTCACAGGGTAACAAGTTGAGAGAGTATTAAAATTAAGTATATTTTTGCAGTATCTAATACACATTGAAAAGAAATACGATCCTAGCCCAATGTAAAAAACTGATAAGAGGAGAGGACAGTTTTGTCTGGAACGCCCCTCCAGCAAAGGTCTCCCGACCTCTTGCTAAAATATCTAAAAAGTACAATTTGATATACACACCGGTAATTAATAAAATTATTTTTTTACATTTGATTTTTTTATTTCGATTGTTGATCTGAAAATGCATAATATGAGAATCAAAACTATAAATTTGAGCTATTTTGTTTTGATGGTTTTTATATTCAATTCTTTAAAAACATCAGGAAATGATATATCTGTAACTGATAGCATCCTCTCCGAAAATGCAGAAATCTCCCTTCTGACTTTTGAAAGGGGCAACGATGTTGCAAATATCTGGGGTCACAGCGGTATCAGGGTCAGGGATGATTTAAAAGGCATTGACATTGTCTATAATTATGGAACTTATGATTTTGATGCTCCTAATTTTCTGATGAAATTTTTAAGGGGTAAACTGGATTACTCTCTCAGTCCGGGGAGTTATAATGCAGTTTCAAGATATTATACATATTTTAAAAGGAGTATTTTTGAACAAATACTTAATCTGGATTATGATGAAAAAGTGAAACTTTATGAACTGCTTTTGGATAATTATAAGCCTGAAAACAGATATTACAAATATGATTTTTTCTTTGACAACTGTTCTACACGTCCATTAAGTATTATTGAAAAGAGTCTGAATGGTAAATTATTGCTTAATGAGGAAAACAACACCTTGACATTCAGGCAATTACTTGACTGGCAGATTTGGGATAAGCACTGGCTGAATTTCGGCATTGACCTTATTATCGGGAGCAGGGCTGACAGAGATCCAAGCCCTTTTCAAACTTCATTTCTGCCTTTGAAACTAAAAGAAAAGCTTTCATCAGCTTTGATATTGCCAACAGGTGATAACCTCAATTCTGACAATAATCCGGGTAAAAAGAAATTAATCAAATCCGAAACAGCTGTCACAGCTTTTGAAGTAGAGCACTCCATGTTGCCGGAATTTCTGAAACCAATCTGGATATTCACATTTCTCTTTCTTATTGAAATACTTATCTTTTATTTTTCATACAGGAGTGGAACTTTAAGATATTCCTGGTACGACAAAACCTGGTTTATTATTGCCCTGACAGGAGGATTGATAATTGCATTTCTGTGGTTTTTTACAGATCATATAGCAACAAAGGCAAACTGGAATTTTGTGGTTTTAAATCCTCTGTACTTATTTTTATTGTTCAGACTGAAAGTTTTTAGATTCTGGATTGCAAATATCATCAGCCTAGGATTGTTTCTGATCCTGGTGTGTTACAACTTTTTGCCTCAGGAGCTTCATCCTGCTATTATACCCATAGCAGGTACACTTTTACTTAAATCAGCTAAATATGGATTGCTGTCAAAATATTTTATTCGAACAAAATGAAAAATAACAATGAAATCTGGTACTGTGTGATGAACCCAACTGCGGGTAAGCGTGATCATACCAAAGTCTGGAAAGAGATTCAAGATAAACTTGTCGAACAGCATGTAAAATATGAAGTTTATTTTACAAAGGCAAAAAAGGACGCTGAAAGTTTTGTGATCGGTAAGGTCGAAGATGGTTACCGGAAGTTTATTGCTATTGGAGGTGACGGTACAGTCCATGAGATAGTCAATGGAATTATGAAACAGGAAGTTGTTGCATCAAATCAGCTTACCCTTGCTGTTATTCCCGTTGGAACCGGCAATGACTGGGCAAAACACCACAATATCACTTTTGATTTGGACAAATTATGTGCATCTTTGAAGCAGGAAAAAACAGATGTTCAGGATATGGGGCTGGCTTCTTTCAGTAAAAATGGAGATTATAAACTTGAATATTTCAACAATGTTGCCGGAATGGCATACGACGCTTTTGTAGTGGAACAATTGGAAAAAAGAACGGGCAAACCAAATAAACTCATATATATTTTCAGTGTTTTATCCTTACTTTTTAAATATAAACTGCAAAAGGCTTCTGTAAAATTCGATAATTCAGAGAAGACAGGGAAATTCTATACTATAAATGTCGGTATTTGTAAATATTCTGGTGGTGGAATGTCGATGGTGCCACATGCCTTACATTCCGACGGTCTTCTTGCGTTAACCCTTGCTGGGCAATTGAAAAAAATTGATGTATTGCTCAATACCTACAGGTTTTATAATGAAAGCCTGCTGCAACATCCAAAGATCGATTCCTATCAGGTAAAAGAGCTGGAAGTTACCTCAATGGACGACAATCCTATTGCCCTCGAACTTGATGGTGAAATGGCAGGGCACAATCCTGTCAGATTTACGATTGTTGAAAAAGGACTCAGATTTGTTAAAATGTGAGTTGTTTATTAATAGCGATAATATTATTTGGAATATCTGAAATATTATGAAATAAATATTGGACGAATTGCTTTTTAAATATTTTTTTGTTAAAAATGTTATAATAGTTTTTTTTTCATTATTATTGCCCTCATTATTAACACATAAAAACATTTATCTATGAAAAAATTATTTATCGGGGCTGTCGTTGGTTCAATCCTGTTATTTTTCCTGCAATTCCTGTCATGGGGTTTATTGAATATTCATAAGAATGAAATGTCTTATACTGAAAAACAGGATACAATTCTCCAATTTCTGGGACAAAATCTTAAAGAAGGCTATTATTTTCTGCCCACAGTACCTGAAGGCACTTCACAGGAAGAATCTGCAAAAGTCATGGAAGAATCAGTTGGCAAACCATGGGCAATGATTCAGTACCATGAGAGTATGACCAATAACATGGGTATGAATATGTTCAGAGGATGGGCAGTTGATCTGATAGCTGTTTTGCTGCTCGGCTGGTTATTGATGAAATTTGCCAATCTCAATTTCACTACTACTGTCCTGGCTTCATGGGCTGTTGGCTTTATCGGGTTCCTGACAGTGACCTATACCAATTCAATATGGTTTGAAGGCTGTACTATTCCTGCTTTGCTGGATGTAGTGGTTCAGTGGGGAGTTGTCGGTGCATGGCTTGGCTGGTGGCTGACGAGGAAATGAGTTAATTGACTGATTAGTTAATGAGATAATTAGCAAATTAGCAAATGTGATAATCATGATCTTGATCATTTGTGTCATATAGTTATAGCAAATCAGATATTAGAGTCCGGTTATCGTTGGTAATCAGTTTGAAAAATGAAATTGGTTATTATCGTTGTCGGACTGTTTTTTATCTGAAACATCCAATAATTAACAGAATTTTCAAAATAAGGTCAGGTACTTTGGATAGTACAAATTTTGTAATTCTTTAATCCTAATTCCAGACATGTCGGGACATTCAGACAATTTTCCATTCTCCATTTTCAATTTTCAATTTTCATTTTTCATTTTTCATTCTCAATTCTTCAACACCTGCCCTCCAAAAACACCATTTCCTTAGTCTTTTCATTGTTATGGTACAACTGAAATTTCGAAAAGGAATTGATAGCATCGTTTCAATATTAATAAAAGAGATATACATGAATTGTCACTTTGGGTCAGGACAATATAAAGATGAATTGGTGCTCAAGAAGTAAAAATTAGGGATGTAATCCTGATTTTATCCTTAAATCAGGCTGATATATTACTTTTTTTAAATTTGGTGTGTATCTTTGCGACCTTTTAATAAAAATTAGTAAATTAATACAGAATAAAATGAAAGGAAACAGAACATTTACAATGATCAAGCCTGATGCTGTAAAAGCAGGGCATATCGGAGCTATACTTCATAAAATGAATGAAGGTGGATTCAGAATAGTTGCGATGAAATATACCAAATTATCAGCTGAAATGGCTGGCAGGTTTTATGCTGTCCATAAAGAAAGGCCGTTTTATGCCGAGCTGGTAGAATTCATGTCATCAGGACCGATTGTAGCAGCTATACTTGAAAAGGAAAACGCAGTTGAAGATTTCAGAAAACTGATTGGGGCAACTGACCCTTCCAAAGCAGAACCGGGAACAATCAGGGCATTATTTGCTAAAAGCATCGGGGAAAATGCTGTTCATGGAGCAGATTCTGATGAAAATGCACTTATCGAAGGTTCATTCCATTTTTCTCAGACAGAAATGTTTTAGTATTTCAGTCAGCAACTTTTATTAATCCCCCGGTATGAAGAAAGATATACTATGGCAACCCTCCGATGATTTTAAGTCAAACTCAGGGTTAAGCCATTATATCAAGTGGCTTGAAAAAGAAAAAAAGCTTGTATTCAGGGATTATGATGAACTATGGAACTGGTCAACCATTAAATTTCAGGACTTCTGGCTTACAATACTTGAGTATTTTAATGTAAATTATGAAGGTACTTTCGATTCTGTCATCACAGGATCATTTATGTGGCAAATGAAATGGTTTGAAGGGATCAGACTTAGTTATGCACAGCATATATTCAGGAATGCCACTACTGATCACCCGGCTTTGATATTTGCAAATGAACAAGGCAATTACACTGAGATAAGCTGGAAAGAATTGAAGAGTAAAGTAGCCTCTTTTGCATTCCATCTCAGATCAGTGGGTGTTAAAACGGGAGATACTGTAGTTGCATTTATGCCAAATATCCCTGAGGCTACGATTGCATTCCTTGCTGTTAACAGTGTTGGATCAGTATGGTCAAGTGCTTCACCCGATTTTGGAGTTGACAGCATTGTGAGCAGGTTTGCTCAGATCAATCCTAAGGTTTTCATAGCTGTTGATGGTTATCATTATAATGGAAAGGCATTTGATAAAACGGAAACCGTTGCCGCAATACTGGAAAATTTGCCCGGTGTTGAAGAACTGATCATTTTAAATATCTCGATAAAAATGGGAAGATAGAAAATATCGGGAACTATACAGATTTTGAAGACTGTATTAGCAATAAGGATGCGGACCTTGAATTTGAAATGGTGCCTTTTAATCATCCTATCTGGGTTTTATATTCATCAGGCACTACCGGCCTACCAAAAGCTATTACCCACAGTGTTGGTGGATGTCTGATCGAACACCTGAAATACCTTACATTTCATAATGATGTAAAGCCCGGGGAAAGATTTTTCTGGTTTTCAACTACCGGATGGATGATGTGGAATTTTGTTCAGGCATCATTCCTTGCTGGAGCCACCATAGTAATTTATGACGGCAGTCCTGCTTATCCTGATATTGATGTGGTCTGGTCATTTGCCGAAAAGGCTCAAATCAATCATTTTGGAACAAGTGCTCCATTTATCACTGCTTGTATGAAAGCCGGTATTAATCCCAAAGAAAAATTCAATCTTTCATCGCTGAGATCTTTGAGCAGTACCGGTTCACCACTTCCACCTGAAGGATTTAAATGGGTATATGATAATGTGAAAAGTGATATCTGGCTTGTTTCAATGTCGGGAGGTACGGATGTTTGTACTGCGTTTGTAGGTGGTAATCCTCTTCTAGATGTTCTGAAAGGTGAAATACAGTGCAGGGCACTGGGAGCCTCAGTATACTCGTTTGACAATGAGGGCAATGAAGTCTATGATGAAGTAGGTGAAATGGTCATAACTAAACCAATGCCAAGTATGCCAATATATTTCTGGAATGACAGGAACAATGAACGATATATCAAAAGCTATTTCAGTCATTTTCCATATATCTGGAGGCACGGTGACTGGATCGAGATCAGCAGTGAATCAAAAGGCCTCACTATTCTCGGAAGATCTGATGCTACATTGAACAGACAGGGTGTCAGGATCGGAACAGCAGAAATCTACCGTGCTGTTGATATGATAGATGAAGTGAGGGATTGCCTTATCGTCAACCTTGAATTGAAAAACGGAGATCACTATATGCCTCTTTTCGCAGTTATGAAAGAAGGATTCTCCTTGACAGATCAGATTGTAACAAGCATAAAGATGAAACTGAGATCTGAATACAGTCCGCGGCATATTCCCGATGAAATAATCCAGGTTCATGATATTCCCTATACATTGAGCGGAAAAAAATGGAAGAGCCGGTTAAAAAGATTTTGCTTGGAATGAATATTGACAATATTTTAAAAAGGGATTCTATCAGAAATCCTCAGTCACTTTCATTCTTTATAGACTTTGCCGGAAAAGTGAAAAGTTAAAAACTTAAAACTAAAAATGAAAAATTAAAAATAAAAAGTTAATAATTTACAATTAATATTTAATAAAAATGAGAAAAAAAATAGCAGCAGGAAACTGGAAAATGTACAAAAATTTTGAGGAAGCAATCGAACTTGCTACTTCATTTGCAAACTCTGAAATCCCGGAGGATGTAACTGTAATTCTTGGAGTGCCGTTTGTTTACCTGAAAAGTGTTGCTGTCATAACAGCTGCAAATAAAAGAATATTTATTTCTGCCCAGAATTCACATGATAAAAATGAAGGGGCATACACCGGTGAAGTTTCTCCTGTGATGCTTAAATCAATGGAAATTCCCTTTGTTATTCTGGGACACTCTGAAAGAAGAGAGTATTATAATGAATCTCCTGAGCTTCTTAAGTTAAAGGTACGTGCTGCTCTTGATAACGGATTGAAAGTGATATTTTGCGTGGGAGAACCACTGCTGATCAGAAAAGCCGGAAACCATGAGCAATATGTAAAAGAACAGCTTAAAATCAGCATATCTGAATTGAGTGGTGATGATATGAAAAATATCGTGATAGCTTACGAGCCAATCTGGGCTATAGGTACAGGAGAAACTGCAACTCCGGAACAGGCTCAGGAAATGCATAAAATGATAAGAAGCTATCTGAATGAGACCTTTGGACAATTTGTAGCAAAGGAAACATCAATACTGTACGGAGGAAGTGTCAAGCCTTCAAATGCAAGGGAAATCTTTGGACAGGAAGATGTGGATGGTGGACTTGTTGGTGGAGCTTCACTTGACTTTGATTCTTTTTATGAAATAATCAATGCTTTCTGATTTATATAGAAAATCAGCCATTTTTTTTAAAAAAACCGCAATAACTACATAAAATTGAAATAAGTTATTGACAAAATTATTTTAAGAAAGTGAAAATTGCTATATTCGCCCCATTTTTGAAAACAATCTAATTTTAAATTATATTAAAATGCAATTAAAAGGTTTAGTAAAGTTGTTTCTGGTATTGTTAGTATTTGTTGTTTCACTTCAATACCTTTATCTTTATCCTACATGGAAAGTTGAAAAAGCCGCAGATAAATATGCACAATCCTTTGTTGATAAGGCTCCGAAAGGTTCAGATCTTTATCAGGTACGGAAGGATGCCAGGATCAAATATCTTGATTCAATGTCAAGTGAAGTGATTTTTAAAATTCCTTTACTGGCAGATTATACTTATAATGATCTGAAGAAATCTCAGCTGGCTTTGGGACTTGACTTAAAAGGAGGGATGAGTGTTATCCTGCAGGTAAATCTTAAAGATTTCGTTTCATCATTATCAAATGACAATAAAGACGCTAAATTCAGAAAGGCTCTTGACAATGCAGAGAAAGCACTTACAAATTCTCAGGAAGATTTTGTTACTTTATTCCAGGATGAATGGAATAAAGTATCAGAAGGAGATAAGCTTGCAAAAGTATTTATCAATAATCCTGCATTGAGGAATACTCTGAATTTCAACACTTCGGATGATGAAGTTATAAGATACATAAGGGAAAAAAGTAATGAAACAGTAAAGTTAACGTTCAATATGCTTAAGCAGAGGATCGATAAGCTTGGAGTTGTTCAACCCAATATTTCACTTGATGAAAATAGGAATCTCATACTTGTTGAATTGCCAGGAATCGATAATCCTGAAAGAGCAAGGAAATTTCTTCAGGCGAGTGCGAAACTTGAATTCTGGAATGTTTACAGGATGAGTGATCCGGGAATATACGATGCATTTTTGCTTGCTGATAAAAAGTTGAAAGCAGAACAGGACCTCATACAAACTGAAGTTAAAAAGATTCAGTGCAGTATGATACCGTTTTCACACCGGTGATGGACAGTTTGGGCAATAAGGTTGATTCAACCATGAAACTTGTTGAAAAGAAAAATGTCCAGGGAGATCTTGGGCCTCTGTTGTCAAAACTACAGATAAGTGTCAATGCTGCTCAGGGAGGAGATACTCCTATTTGTGGTTTTGCCGATGTAAATAAAAGAAGTGCGATTACTGAAATGCTCGAAAGACCAGATATTAAGTCCTTATTCCCTAAAGATCTGTTTTTCCGATGGTCAATGAAACCCACAAAAGACAGTGAAAGTGGTAAATTCACTTCAATTTATGAGCTGTATATACTTAAGAAAGAATCAGGAACCGATAAAGCTCCGCTTGAAGGTGACAGGGTAGTAAGATCAAATGCCAGTTTGGATCAGAGTTCAGGTGCCGAGGTTGAAGTTACACTAGCGATGGATCAAAAGGGTGCCAAGAAATGGGGAGAAATGACAACTATAGCTTCTAATGATAAAAACAGGCAGATAGCCATTGTTCTTGATGAAGAGGTTGTATCGGCTCCAAGTGTAAGGGTCCCGATTCTTGATGGAAATTCATCTATTACGGGTGGTTATACCATGCAGGAAGCCAATGACTTTGCAAGAATACTCGAAATTGGAAAATTACCTGCAAAACCGCAGATAATACAGGAATCAACAGTAGGTCCGTCCCTGGGTGCTGATAATATTGCAAAAAGTATCAATTCATTGTTAATTGGTTTTGCTTTGGTATTGATTTTCATGGTCTTCTATTATGGTAGTTCAGGTATAATAGCTATATTAGCTCTGTTGCTAAATGTGTTCTTCATTTTTGGAGTATTGGCATCAATAGGTACGGTTTTAACATTACCAGGCTTTGCGGGTATCGCTTTGACCATGGGTATGGCTATTGATGCGAATGTTATTATTAATGAACGTGTCCGGGAAGAATTAAGAGCAGGGAGAACATTGTGGGAGTCAATAGAAAATGGTTATAAACATTCTTATAGTGCCATCATAGATGGTCAGGTAACAACTCTTCTGATAGGTATTGTCCTTGCATATTTTGGACTTGGTCCTATCAAGGGTTTTGCTGTGGTTCTGATTGTCGGTATATTATTATCATTATTTACTTCAGTTTTGATCAGCAAGATGTTGTTCGACTGGTGGGTGAAAACAAAAAATAAAACTGTCAGTTTCTGGATACCTCTAACTAAAAATTCTCTGGCACATTTGAATTTTGACTGGATTGGAAAGAGAAAGATTGCATATATAATATCAGGTACATTAATACTTGTAAGTTTAATTTCTATGTTAACAAGAGGATTTGAGCTGGGTGTTGATTTTAAGGGAGGTTATTCATATAATATTGAATTTACCGGGAAAAAAAATGTTGATGTTAAGGAAGTAAGGAAAGTTTTAGGAGAAGCCTTTGGGGGATCTCCTGTTGTTAAAGCAGTCGATGTTGAAAATACATTAAATGTGGTGACTTCATATAATATAAGTGATAATAGTGAAAATGCTGCAGACAAAGTTAGCAGTAAATTGTTTGAAGGCTTGAGTAAGATTTACCCTGAAATGAATAAGGATAAGTTTCTCAAGGAGTATACTAAGGATGAGATTCATATTACAAGTTCAACTAAAGTTGGGGCATCCATTGCAGATGATATCACAAAAAGTGCTTTTTTAGCAGGAATTTTGGCACTATTGGCTATTTTCATTTATATTCTTATAAGGTTTTCAAAATGGCAATATAGTCTCGGTGGTGTTGTTTCATTATTTCATGATGCCTTTATCACCCTTGGCATGTTTTCTCTGTTGCGCGGAGTTTTACCTTTTTCTCTGGAGATCGATCAGGCAGTCATTGCTTCTATTCTTACCCTGATTGGTTATTCCATCAATGATACTGTAATCGTTTATGACAGAATCAGAGAAAATCTTTTATTGTACAGGGATAAGCCCGTTGATGAAATATTAAATTCATCTATAAATTCAACTTTTAGCCGGACAACAGTTACATCATTGGTCACATTGTTTACTATTGTAGTTGTATTATTTTTGGTGGTTCGAGTATAAAAGGCTTTGCTTTTGCAATGTCATTTGGAATTATTATTGGAACATATTCCTCAATATTTGTAGCAACTCCGATAGCAAGAGATTTTTCTCCTGATTTGAAACCGGCAGTCAAAAAAACAAGTTTTTCAAGAGCAAAAAAATAGTATTTTAGTAGAGATCACTAGAAAAGCCTCATTTCATTTATGATCTGGGGCTTTTTTTCTAAAAATCATGAAGGAACTCCTGCCAATAGAATTTTACTTAAAATCAGATGTTGTTTCACTTGCGAGGATCTGATTGGGAAACTCATTGTTTCAGAAATTGAAGGTGCAATGACATCAGGAATTATTGTGGAAACTGAAGCCTACAAGGCACCTGAAGATAAGGCAAGTCATGCTTACAACAATAAACTTACTTCAAGGACCAGGACAATGTTTGAGGAAGGAGGGATATCCTACATATACCTTGTTTACGGATTTCATCATTTGTTCAATGTCGTGACAGGACCTGAAGGTACAGCACATGCGATCCTGGTCAGAGCTATTCAACCAGTGGAAAATATTGAACTGATGATGAGTAGAAGGAGCTCAGATTCTCTATCATATAATCTCACTAATGGTCCCGGAAAATGGACTGAGGCAATGGGAATAAACAGAGGATTAAACGGTGTTAAGCTATACATGCCTGATTCACCGATAAAGATTTATAGAACAGAAAATATTTACACTGAAAAGGAAATAATAAGCAACCCGCGTGTAGGAATTCCTTATGCAGAGGATTATATCGATAAACCCTGGAGATTCAGGCTGAAAGGAAATGGTTGGATTGGCAAGGGATAATGTGCTAATATGCCAATATGAAAATGTGCTAATGTGATAATGTGCCAATGTGATAATGTGCCAATTTGATAATGAGATAATTTGATAATGTGCCAATTTGATAATGTGCCAATTTGATAATGAGCTAATTCTAATTTTCTAATTATCACAATTGCTAATTTGCTAATTTTCACATTTGCTAATTCTAAACCCTCTAAACATTATAAACCTTATTAGTGCTACCTATTTCCGTCAGGATCTTGATAATAGTCAACAACTGATTGTAATCGAGACTCAATTTTATAATTGACTATTTTAATATTACATTTGCAACAACTCATCTACAATTATTCTGACACCAGTAGAAGCCGGTTCAGAAATGACTTTGAGATTGGATGCCCTGTAAAGTTCATATGATATATTTGGATTGGGATCGATATAATAAATCTGCCTTCCTTGCGGTAACATTGATACAAGCCCTGCTGCCGGATAGACCTGCATTGATGTGCCTATTATGATCAATATATCAGCAGTGATCACCTGACTTGTAGCAACAGATATCATTGGAACTTCTTCTCCGAACCACACAATATGAGGCCTCAGCTGAAATCCCTTTTCGCATTTATCACCAAATTTCAGATCTTTTGTCCACTTATATATCAAATCGGGGTCACCTGTGCTTCTGACTTTAAATAATTCACCGTGCAGGTGTATGATATTTTTACTGCCCGCCCTTTCATGAAGATCATCCACATTTTGAGTTATGATCACTGTATTGTATTGTTTATCCAGTTCTGTCAACACTTTATGACCGTCATTCGGTTCTGCCTCAAGTAACTGTCTCCTTCTAGCATTGTAAAAATCAAGAACCAGTTGCTTGTTCTTTGTCCATCCCTCAGCGGATGCAACATCCATCACATTGTGGCCTTCCCATAACCCACCTGCATCCCTGAAAGTCCTGATTCCGCTTTCAGCGCTTATCCCGGCTCCTGTAAGCACTACTATTTTTTTCATTCCTCACTTTTGTCTTTTATTTATTCACTTTTATACAGTTGTGTGTTATGAGTTAATCAGTCGGCAGTCTTCAGTCAACAGTCTTCAGTCAGCAGTTTTTAGTCCTCAGTTGGCAGTCTTCAGTCAACAGTCGGCACTTTTCATTTTTCACTTTTCATTCTTCACTTTTCATTCTTCATTTTTCATTCTTCATTCTTCACTTTTCACTATCAAACCATTCCCACCAGATTCTTGTATGCATTTCCAATATTATCGATTATATCACTTGCAATAAGGCTGCTCATTCCCATATGGCTGGTTCCAATTTCTCCAGCAAGGCCATGTAAGTAAACTCCGATCAGGCATGAATCAAGTGGGGTATATCCCTGTGCAAGCAAAGAAGTGATCATTCCGGTCAGAACATCACCACTGCCGGCAGTAGCCATTCCTGCATTTCCGCTGCTGTTGAAATACAATATGGATTCCGGACTTGCAATGGCAGTATATCTGCCTTTGAGTATGATGTACAGATCCAGTTCTTTAGCTTTTTCCTTTAATAGTTTCAATCTTTCAAAACCGTTGAGACTTGCTCCGAACAATCTGGAAAACTCTCCGGGATGAGGAGTTAAAATTGATTTTTTTGGAATTTTACTGATGAGATCTTTTTTTACTGAAATTATATTCAGAGCATCGGCATCTATTACAACCGGTACCTTAACAGTATTTAGAAAGTCTTCAACAAATCTTACTGTCATTTCATTTGTTCCCATCCCGGGGCCAATACCAACAGATGAAAACCTGTTTATTTCTGGCACCGCTGTCAGAAATTCATCACCAAATCCTGACAAAGCAATAATTTCAGGAGCTGCGGTCTGAATTATGCCATAACCAATATCAGGTACGAGAGCAGATACTAGTCCTGCTCCTGTCCTCAAACATGCCCTGGCAGCAAGTACAGGTGCTCCGGCCATACCTTTGCTTCCCCCTGCAATGAGTGCATGACCAAAATTTCCCTTGTGGTCAAACCTGTTTCTGTGCCTGATTCTGTGCTTAATGTCATTTTTTTCTATATAAAATGTATCAGATTCTATCAAATTCAAGTATTCGCTGTGGAGGCCAATGCTCTTATATACCCAGTTCCTAATTAATTCAGCATTGTCAGGAACAAGCATGCCCAGTTTAGGAGCTTCAAAACTCAGACAATGATCGCATTTGACCACTTCTCCATCTGCAGGTTTGTCGGCATACATACCTGATGGTATATCTATTGAATAAATTGATTTTCCTGAATTATTAAGCGCTTTCACAAAATCAGCCCAATATCCTGTTATCGGTCTTTCAAGTCCGGATCCGAACAATGCATCTATGATGATGCTGTATTTTTCAAATGACGGTATTTTGACATTTTTCTGGATATATTCAATTTTTATCCTTTTTTCAGTCAATCTCTTAAGATTTGTATCAAAATCAGGAGTGCTGTTAATTTGAATGTCGGCAACCAATATATCAACATCATAAGCCCTGTCGATCAGCAATCTGGCTACAGCCAGTCCGTCACCGCCATTATTCCCTTTTGAAGCAATAACGAGTATTTGGTTATCTGAGTGTGTCCTGTTCTCAATAAGCCATCTTACAAATACATTGCTCGCCCGCTCCATTAAATCGATTGAGCTTATAGGCTCTTTTTCAATAGTGTATTTATCCCAGTCCCTTATTTTATCGACTGAAAGGATTGTTTGCATCTATGCTTTCTTTTTTTTGTAGTAAAAAATGTAAAACAAATAGCCCGCTCCAAGTAACAGGATCAATAGGGACGAGAATAATGATATATTTTCTCCCATTATATATGATCTTGGTTTGAATTCAAAAACAATTTTATGATCACCGGCAGGCACTTTCATGCCTCTCAGGACATAGTTTGCCCGTATAAAATCAGCCGGTTTGCCATCTATATATGCTTTCCAACCGTTTTTTTCTCCGTACCAGATTTCTGAAAAAACTATAAAACCTTCTTCACTTGATTTATATTTGTATTCCAGCCTGTCGGGAGCATACGAGCTCAGGCTTATGTCTCCCAAAGGAAGAGGATCAAATGATTTTACGTAATCATTGAACTGCTTGTTTATTATAGCAGTTGTCCTAACATTTGTTTTTCCTATCTCATCTATTTCCTGATTGGCATTATCTACAATTTTTAAACTATCTACAAACCAGGCATTTCCCATAGCATTAGGATTATTGGAAAAAACTTCAGCATTTTCCTTTTTCTGGATTATATACTTAGTGTTCAGCATATCCAGGATTTTCATGTCACTTTTAGAAATATATCTGTCAATAATATCTTGATATCGCTGAAGTTTAGCAGCGTGATAACCACCTATGTTTTTATGCCAGTAAGCAGGCATCGCACTGTTAAAAGGATCAACCGACAAATCAAAACCCTGTAGTATGGGTCAGGATCTGCCAGTATTTGTTTATCAACTTCTCTTTGCGAAAAAGCATTTTCGATATTCTTTTGAGCAACAAACGATTTATGATTTACGTATCTCAAATCAACTGTCAGCACATCAAAGAAAACAATTACTCCAACTGCAATCACAAGAATTTTCCCCTGTATCTTATTTTTGATAAATGCCCATACCAATCCTGTACCCAATAGTATGATGAACAGAGTCCTGAAAGAATCGGAAGTCATAAGAGACTCCCTGTCCGCTTCAAATGCTTTATCCAGTCCATATTGTGCGTATGCCTGATCTCCGGCACTTGTAAAATCAAAAAATGAAGGACCTAAAATTGCAAAAAATAAACTGATTCCACCTGTTATACCCAGGGTAATCCATAAGTTCCTTAAAAGTATTTTTGTGTTGAATTTGTCGGAAAGTAGATGTTTAAGCGTATAAATTGCAAAAAACACCAGTGGAATTCCTGCAATACCCATTATTGAATTGGGTGTCCTGAATTTATTGTATAAGGGGAAGTAATCGTAGAATAACCTGTTGAAGAATTCAAAATTTTTGCCCAATGATAACAAAAATAACAGGGCAACAGAAATGAGAGCCCACCATTTATACCTTGATCTTATTGTGAGCAAGCCGAAGATAAATAAAAACAGTACCATGGCACCCATATATGGAGGTCCACTTGTTGAAGGCAATGCACCCCAGTATAATGGGGCTTTTAATCCCGGAGGCAGTGAACCCGCAAGCTGTCTGTATTTTTTTGCAAATTCGGAATCTTTGGAAACTGCTTCACTGTTTCCGCCTCCTACAACACCCGGAATAAGAGTCGATACAAGATCAAGTGTGCCATTGCTCCAGTTCATCGCATAATTCCATTCCAGACCATTGGTTTCGCTGCTCGATTTGGCTTCACCCTCAGGTTTTAAAATCGGTTTCCCCCTCATAGTTTCCTTCGAATATTCGTAAGTAGTCCAGAGTTTTGAGGCTGAACTTCCTGCGGCCAGTACAATACCGGCTAAAAATATGATCGATGCAATTCCAATTGCTTTATATTCTTTTGCAATGATGAACCTGATAAATTCGATAATAACCAGGACTGCCAGTACAAATCCAAGGTAATAGGTCATTTGGACGTGATTTGAGAGCAACTGCAAGCCCATTGAAATGGTAAATATCAGCCCACCTGCCAGATATCTCTTACGTAGTATTAGTAAAACTCCGGCAAGAACCAGTGGGCCTATCATGATTGCGCTCACTTTGGTATTATGACCGGCTTCAAGCAGGAACATGTTATTTGTCATAAAACTGAAAGCAAATGAACCTATCAGACTTAGCCAGGGATTAAAACCTAAAACAAGTAGCAATATATAAAAACAGATCATCCCCATTATAAAATATCCCTGAGGACCCATGAAACCAAGCCTTAGTATTTTATATACGTAATCAAGGAAATTGTGTTTTTGCGGTGCACTTATCTGATAAGTAGGCATGCCACCGAACATACTGTTAGTCCACAGAGTAACTTCCCCAGTCTTTTTATAATGGTCAACAGCTTCTTTTGACATTCCTTTATGATTAACTATATCACCCTGATACAGGGATTTACCTGAAAAGGAAGGTAAAAAATAAAAAACATTTATAATAAATATTGCAACCAAAGCAATGACATGAGGTGCATATTTAGTCATAAATGGATTTGGTTTTTTTATTTCCTTAGTGTGAGGAACATGATCTTTTTGATGTATTTCCTTATGGTGTTGTTTTTTATGAACAGGCTTGGAAGGTTTCATAAGTTTGTATTTAATGAATTAATATATTATTGTATACAAAAGTACATATAAAAAACAATAATACAAACAGACATAAAAAAACTTTCAGGAAAATCAATTGAAATGAATTTTCATAGTATCAGGAAAATGAAAATAATCCAATAAATGACAAATTGCAAAAATTCGTACTTTCGCTTCAATTTTATCATAAATAAATGGAATTATTAAAACTTCATCCGGTCAATCCTGAAAAAAGACTTCTAAATCACATTGTAGAAGTGCTTGAAAATGATGGAGTTATAATATATCCTACAGATACATTATATGGATTTGGATGCGATATTACAAATCAAAAGGCAGTTGAAAGGATTGCCAGGATCAAGAATATAGATCCACGGAAAGCAAACTTTGCATTCCTTATAGAAGACCTGACTCATATAAATGATTTTGCAAAACCCTTCAGCAACTATTTTTCAAATTGATGAAAAGAAATCTGCCGGGACCTTTTACATTTATTTTAAATGCGAATAATTCGGTACCTAAAATGCTGAAGAACAACAAAAAAACGATAGGCATCCGTGTTCCCGATTCTGTAATAGCGAGGGAAATAGTTACCGCATTAGGAAAACCTCTGATCACCAGTTCAATTCCTCATGAAGAAACCGAAAATTACATTTACCCATCTGATCCAGAGGAGATATTTGAAGAGTTTAAATATAAGGTTGATATTGTGATAGATGGTGGAATAGGAGGAGTTTACCACTCCACAATTGTAGATTGTACCGGGGATGAAGCTATTATTACAAGACAAGGGTTGGGTGATCTCCTTTTTTAAATGGCAGTTAAAAATAGATGACGAGTAAATAATAATTAATTCCAGCTTCACTTCTTGATCAGGCCATATCTCGAACCTGGAAGATTTTCTATAACATTTTTAAATTCAAGATTGAGCAGTATTGTCGATAATTCACCCAATGTGAATCCCGATAAATAATGGATCTCATCAATTGTCAGACTATCGTTTTCACTGTTTTTAAGTATGTCAGTCAGTTTTTTTTCATTTTCATCCAGATCAGTAAACATCTCAAGCTGGTAAGCCTTTTTCGATAAAGTACTGCCCCAGTTCATGGCATTGCAGATATCGGAAGCTGAATCCACCAGGGAAGCAATATTTGATTTGATGAGATAGTTGGTACCTCTGGAATATGTGTCATCAATCCTGCCGGGCACAGCAAAAACATCCTTATTGTAGTCAAAAGCCAGATTTGCAGTTATGATGGCTCCTCCTTTTAAATCAGATTCCACAACCAGTAATGCATCCGATAATCCTGCTATTATACGGTTACGCATCGGGAAGTGTCCCTTTTCAGGACTTGTATCCAGAGGAAATTCAGAGATCACATCTCCGTTTGAGATTATTTTGTCTCTCATTCTGCTGTGTTCAGCTGGATATGTGATATTGATTCCAGATCCCATAACTGCTAAATTGGAAATTCCGTTTTTTATCGAAGCTTCATGAGCACAGGCATCTATTCCAAATGCAAGGCCGCTGATTATCGTGATATCAAATTCCTTAGATCGCTTATTATCCTGTCAACGATCAGTTTACCTCTTTTGGTAGCATTTCTTGTTCCGACGATCCCCAGTGTCCTTGGGTTATTGAATACTCCTGTGCCTTCTGCGTACAGTATTACAGGACTGTCATTATAGTTTTTCAATCTTGCAGGATAGTCATCATCAAGGTAAAATAATGTTTTTGTTTTTTTTCTTTCATTTTCCCTGATTATTTTTTCTGCTTTAATCAATGCACTTTGACTTACGATCTCATCGATAAGAAAAGTTCCGATGCCCGGAATTTTTGAGAGTTCCTTTTTGTTTTTAAGAAATACATTTTCTACTCCACCACAATAACTGATGAGGGTTTTTGCCAGAACGCACCGACTTTGTCGATTTGGGTAATTGCTATTTTATAAAGTAAATTGGTTTCGTTCATCAATTTTTTTCATTTATATCCAAATCAATGCTTAAAATAAATCCTTTAATGATATATTTGCATAGTAAATTACCAATAGTTTTGAATAATTTGTAAACTATTGTTAATCAATAAAATTCTATTTATTAATTTTAATTGCATTTATTAGTAAAGTCTGATAATAAATATTTTGCGTCGTTGCTTCTTAGCGTGAAATGTAAGTTGCAAGAACTATTAATTAAAATAAACTGTAAAAATAAAAATGTTAGTTAAAATAAAAAACAATTTTATCAGACAATGGAAATTTGTTTCAGTTTTATTGATCCTTATTGCATTGTATAATTCAGCTTCGGCTCAGTTTAATTCTGAAATTGGCTATACAGCCAGCTTTATGCCTGCAAAATCTGTTAACCTGATCATAGATAATTATAATAAAAATCAGGAAATGATCGAGGAAATGAAAGACTTTAAATACATAAGCGGTTTCAATGCAGGATTGTCTTATAAAGCAGGTTTGATGAGATTTGGAGCTTTCTGGGAAAGCCAGACTGCAAAAAAAATGGGGACTGAAGGTAATTTGATCGGCAATATACCCGGAGTAGAGAAAAAACTGTATTTCTACTTCAATTCTGTTTCAGGTGGATTGGCACTGATCAAGGATCATGTTGGTATAGGTACAACTGTTGACTATAATTTTTTCAGACTAAAAACCAATAAAAGTGGTGTGAGCAACAGGGTAGATGTAATTAAGGAAAATTACATGTCCAGCAAAGCTTATCTTATTTTTTACCTGCGAGTCAATAACAAACTGGGAGTTGAATTGAAACCCTATGCCAGATTCCCCTGGAATAAAGTCGATTTATATCCTTTGTCCGATTATTTGAATATTGAAAGACAGGCTGACTTTCAGTTTTCTGACTTTATTCAATACGGCATTTCATTCAATATTTTAAATGGAAAGCAAGGGGATTAATTATTTTTTTTATTTTTTTGATATTTTTATTTGGTTTTGACAAAATAATTATACCTTTGCGGTTCAATTTAATTTTTTAAGATATGGCACACCATAAATCATCTAAAAAGAGGATCAGACAAAGCGCCCGAAAGCGTATAACTAACAGGTATTATAAAAAATCAACAAGAACTTCTATCGTCAATTTGAGAGAGATAGAAGAAAAAGATAAAGCTTTGGAATTTCTTCCAAAGGTTGTCAGCATGATTGACAGACTGGTAAAGAAAAATCTGTGGCATAGAAATAAAGGAGCGAACCTTAAAAGTAAGCTTTATCATCATATAAATGCTTTAGGCTAATAAATACAAAAGGAGAAGGAAATGTGGATTCGTCAGCGAATTCACATGATGTGGAGGTGCAATCGGAGATTGTACCTTTTTTTATTCTATAATTTCCTGTATCAAATATTCATTCCTTTCAGATGAAGTCCTGAGTATCAGTTCTGCTAAAAAACCTGTTACAAATAATTGTGTTCCTACAATAAAAGTCAGAATCCCAAAGAAAAACAAAGGTCTGGTCGCTATACCGGGACTTCCTAAATATATTTTTTCAAAACTCAGGTAAAATAAGATGGCGAAGCCTGTCAGAATAAATAATGTGCCCAGTGACCCGAAAAAGTGCATGGGCCTTTTACCGAATTTTGATATGAACATTATTGATAAAAGGTCGAGAGGACCATTAATGAACCGTTCCAGACCAAATTTGGTGACACCATATTTTCTGGCCCTGTGCACCACAACCTTTTCTCCTATTTTGCCATATCCTGCCCATTTTGCAATTACAGGGATATATCTGTGCATTTCACCTATCACCTCGATGCTCTTTATCACTTCATTTTTATATGCTTTGAGTCCGCAGTTGAAATCATGAAGTTTAATCCCGCTCATTCTCCTTGCCACTGCATTATAGAGCTTGGTCGGGATTGTTTTAGAAAGTGGATCATGCCTCACTTTTTTCCATCCTGATATAAGATCAAAACCTTTTTCCTTAATGAGACTGTACAATTCAGGAATTTCATCCGGGCTGTCCTGAAGGTCTGCATCCATAGTGATCACAACATCACCTTTGGCATGCTTGAATGCTTCGTTCAATCCCGCTGATTTACCGTAATTTCTCCGGAATTTAACAGCAACTATTTCCCTGAATTGAGATTTCAGTTTTTTGATCACCTTCCATGAATTATCATGACTGCCATCATCTACATATATGATCTCATAAGAAAAAGAATTTTCTTTCATCACACTGTCAATCCATTCAGTAAGTTCAGGCAAAGACTCTTCTTCATTAAAAGAGGAATTACAACAGATATATCCATGTCTGAATATTTTAAAATTTATTTATTATGCAAATTCATTGAAGTCAGGATTCTTTTTTTTCATGATTGCTGACATTATTGCAGCAGCGATTGCCCATAAAACCAAGCCAATTTCCCAGCCCTGTAAAAAGTTTTCCTATTGTGAGGTTGTAATCCTGCTCATCCATTTTTTCAGCCATTGCAGCAGCTGCATCTTCTCCCATCATCCCACTCATTTTCTCTATTGATTCCGTAACTATTTGTTTTTGCACTTCAATCAGATTGGGATCAATAAAATTAAACAAGATATAAGCAAAAAGGAAGTAATAGCGGTCATAATAACAATCATTATAAATGTCACTTTGAAAAGTTCAGCAAATTCAATAAAACCTCCGTTAAGGTCACGTGCTTCTTTTGCAGCCCTGTACATAAAAAATAAAGCTATTACCAAACCAATCCATGAACCGAATTTTAAATAACTGGTTGGATCAATTAACCATAATATCAAATAGATGATGATGGCAACACCTGCTCCCATCAAACCGTTTTTTACCGATGGATTTCCCATATACAAATTATTTATATATTATAAAATAAAATATCAATGGTAAAATTATAGTTTTTTATTAAATTAGCATAACAATTACAAAAATTGAGATTATTTTACAAAAAAATAAATAAAGCCTGTTTCATTTTGAAGAAAAAAAGCAAATATGGATAATAATAATGCTGACTATTTATGGAATGTCATGTGTCAGCACAGCAAAATTCAGCTCAGGAACTGAAGCTTTCAAGAGGAAGCATTATTTCATTGCAGTAGATATGCTGAAAAGTGAAATAGAAAAAACCAGGATCAAAAGTGAGTCATTTGAAAAAACATTTTTAATAGCAGAGTCTTTCAAACTTATGAATATGCCTGACTCTGCAGTAGTTTGGTATAAAAAAGCCCTCGAAATAGCAGATGACGAACATGCATTTATCAATCTCGCGCATGAATATAAGAAAACCGAAAATCACCAGCTTGCATTTGAGACTCTCGAAAACAGCAAAAGAGTCCTGGGGAATTCTCAGCTGATTCAGAGAGAAATTTCTATCTGCAGGCAGGCACTTGAATTAATCGGCAAAAATGATCAGCAAATTGTTACAGAAAAACTCAGTTTCAATACAGGATTTTCTGAATTTGCATCTGAAATAAACAGTGATAAAATTTTCTTATCATCTGACAGAAATAATGATCATAAAACCAGATATGGCTGGACAGGTAATTTTTTTATGACATATATTTTTCAAATATTTCAAAGGGAAATACTATAGAGTTATTGAAAGGAAATATTAATTCAAAATTCAACGAATCATCACCTGCTCTGACCCGGGATGGAAAAATGATGTATTTTGTAAGATGCGGAGAAGAAGACAGAGAGCTGAGCAATTGCAATATCTATTTCACCAGGATAGATAATGGTATTTGGATGGAACCTGAAAAATGCCTTTTCAAAAGGAAGGGAGTGAATTACTATTCTCCCAGAATTACTGATGATGGCAGCAGACTGTATTTTGCCAGTGATTTAAGTGGCGGACAGGGTGGATTGGATATCTACTATGTCTTAAAATCTGATAATGGATGGTCTGATCCGGTCAGGCTTCCAAATACTGTAAATACTCCCGGTAATGAAAACTTTTTAACACTCTGGAAAAATGAAATTTACTTTTCATCTGATTTCCTGAGCGGATTAGGAGGATATGATATTTTTTCCACGGGCATGGATCCGGCAAATAATTTCACTCCTCCCCAGAATCTCAAGCCTCCTTTCAATTCCGGAGGTGATGACTTTAATCTGATTAAAACATCGGACTCTACCGGCTTTTTTTCGAGTTCCCGAATTGTTGGATCAGGACTGGATGACATATACAGTTACAGGCTTTTACCAGAATATAAGGAAGTCTTGGTTGAAAAGAAACCTGAAGAGAAAACTGACTCTGTTAAAATAAATAAAAAGCTGTTTCTCGCAGTTAAGGTAATGGAAAATGTATATTCAGATCCCAACGATCCAAATTCAAAGATTTTAGGCAAAAAACCTGTGGCTGATGCTGTTGTCCGCATCGAAGGATTGCCGGAAGCTACCTCTGATGCCAATGGAGTTGTGTTCAGAGAGATAGGATTTGATGAATCCTTATCAATAACAGTAGGGAAAAATGGCTATCTTACCGGCAATCAGACAGTAACAGCAGAAAAGGAAAACTATTACAATGAGGAATTAAATACAGTGAATATCAGGATTGTGATAGAAAAAATTTATCTGGATAAAGAAATCGTACTTAGAAATATTTATTATGATTTTGATAAATGGGATCTCCGTCAGGAATCTGAATCCACTTTGAATGTGCTTTACAATATTTTAAAGAATAACCCCCAGTACAAAATTAATATAGGCTCACATACAGACTGCAGAGGTGAGGACGAATATAATATGCAACTTTCTCAGAAAAGAGCCCAATCAGTGGTTGATTACCTGATAGTGAAAGGACTTTCAGCCGACAGGATCAGAGCAGTAGGATATGGTGAGTCAAATCTTATAGATAAATGTGATTGTGATAATTGTTCTGAAGATCAGCATCAGAACAACAGAAGGACAACTTTCGAGTTAAAATCAGAACTAAAATGATCACTTCCTGATACCACGTATCATACCTCTTGTAGCACTGCTTACAAATGCCAGTATTTCAGATTTATACTTCGAATCAGGTAAGTTTTCTTTAATATACTTGACTGCTTGTGAAACATTATTATTTGTTACAAACATGATCCTATAAATATCTTTAATGGCTTCAATATCCTCTGCAGGGAATTCTCTTCTTCTTAATCCAATAGAGTTAACACCTTCAAAAGTATTGGATTCTCTCCCAACCATCACGTAAGGTGGTACATCTTTTCTTAAAAGTGTTCCTCCTGCTACCATTACATGACTGCCTATATGAACAAACTGGTGAACACCTGTGAGTCCACCGATGATCACCTGGTCTCCAATATGTACATGTCCTCCAAGATTCACTGAATTGGCAAGAATACAGTTATTGCCAATATAGCAATCATGAGCTACATGAACATAAGCCATCAACAGGCAGTTATCACCTATTACTGTTTTTCCTGACTCAATGGTGCCCCTGTTGATAGTAACAAATTCCCTGACAGTCACATTGTTTCCTATAAAAGCATAAGATTCTTCTCCGGCATACTTCAAATCCTGAGGATCACCTGGTCCCAAGTTTTGCATTCTTATGAATAAAATTATTTTCCATTATTTCTTTTTACAATTTGAGCAGTAAGATCCCCTTCAGAAACTATTCTGTCTCCGACAAAAATTGTACCTTTCATGTGTACAATGCCTCTTCTTATCGGTTCTATCAATTCCATCTTCATTATAAGTGTATCTCCGGGAATTGCCATACTTTTGAATTTGACATCATCCATTTTTAAAAAATATGTATCCCAGCCTTCAGTTATATCCTGCAATTTCAACGCAAGGATCCCTCCTGTCTGGGCCAGAGCTTCCATTTGCAAGACCCCCGGGAAAATGGGATTGTTAGGGAAATGACCCTGAAACAACATTTCATTGAACGTCAGGTTTTTCACTCCGACAATATGTGTATCACTTATCTCAATAATCTTATCAACCAATAAAAATGGATACCTGTGAGGAAGCAACTTGATAATTTCCCTTGTGTCCATGATTGGGACTGAATTGGGATCATATGAAGGTTTGCCTTTTAGTTTTCTTTGTTTCAATACCTGTTGCCTCAGGAATTTTCCAAATTCTACATTTGCTTTATGTCCGGGTCTTTTTATGATAAATCTTCCTTTTATCGGCATTCCAATGAGGGAGATATCTCCAATGAAATCAAGCAATTTGTGTCTTGCAGGTTCATTTTGATATTTCAGTGGCCTTGCACTCAATATCCCCTTATCTTTGACATTGATTTTTTCAAGGTTTACCTTTTTCTCGAATCGTTTGATATCCTGCTTGGTAATTTCCTTGTCTGCGATAACTATTGCATTGTCAAGACTGCCTCCTTTTATCAATCCCTGATCCAATAAACTCTCAATCTCGCTGAAAAAACCGAAAGTCCTGCAATCTGCGAATTCATCACAAAAAGTTGAAATATCTCTTATCTCGGCAAACTGCTTGTTAACTACTGGTGATTTAAAATCTATGAGAGCACTTATCTCAAAACCGATCACAGGGCAATGCAATATATTCACTGCCAGTTTCAGCATATTTGAATTCAAAAAGGTCGTCGACGACAAAATATTCTTTTTCACCTCTTTTTTTCTATTATTCCCGCATTTTTGATGTTTTCACAGAAATATCTAGAACTGCCGTCAAGTATAGGTATTTCATCACCCTCTACCTCAATGTACAGGTCATCAATTTCCAGAGCATAAACTGCTGCCAGAAGATGTTCGATAGTCTTAATTTCAGCACCTTCTTTCCCGATAGTGGTGCTTCTGATAGTTGTTGTGACATTTTTTACATCAGCTTTGATCTCGATATCAAAACCATTTGTTTTTTTTATGAAAATAATGCCGTTGTTTTCTTCCATCGGCATTACTGTTATTTTTGATTCCCGGCCTGTATGCAAGCCAACACCATTCAGAGAAAATGGATTTTTTATTGTTTTCCTACTCATTCAATTTGTTTTTTAATTTCTCTATTTCTTTTTCAAGATCGATCAATCTTTTCTGCAACTGAGGTAGATTTTTAAAGATAATTGACGATTTCATATGATTAATAAAATCTATGGCAGGACTGCCCTGGTATAATTTGTTTCCCTCCGGTATGTTTTGGTTTACTCCGCTTTGAGCCTGAAATTTACTGCCATCTCCAATTGTCAAATGGTTTTTAAATCCGACTTGTCCGCCAATCATAACATTCTTTCCTATTTTTGTGCTGCCGGCAATTCCACTTTGAGCTGCTATTACTGTGTCATTTCCAATTTCAACATTATGTGCCACCTGTATAAGGTTATCCAGTTTAACACCCTTTCTGATTATAGTGGAACCAAAAGTAGCCCTGTCAATAACTGTATTGGCTCCAATTTCAACATTATCTTCAATAATTACATTTCCAAGATGGGGTATTTTTTCAAAGATTCCTTCCTTATCAGGTTTAAAACTGAAACCATCACTGCCCAGAACAGTATTGGCATGTACGATGCAGTTATCACCTATTATGCAACCATTATATATTTTACTCCGGAATATATAAGTGTATTCTTTCCAATCCTGACATTTTTCCAATGAACACATGTGTCGCTATCTTAATACCTTCAGCAAGCTGAACATTATCGGAAATATATGTAAATGCTCCAATTGAAACAGAATTATCTATATTGGATTCAGAAGAAATATATGCGAGTTTGTTAATACCATTATTCTCAATACTTTCATTTTCTACAGTTTTCAGCAGTATTGAAAGTGAATGAAAAACATCTTCAACAACAATATAATTCATGTTCTTCCCATTTGCTTTGATTTCAAGGGTATCAGGAACAATTACTGCTGATGCTTCTGAATCGTGCAGGAATTTAATATACTCTTTACTTGCAATGAAACTTATTGCCCCTTTTCCTGCATTTTCAATATTGTTGACTGAGGTTATTTCTGTATCCGGTTCACCGACAACAGTGCCCCCGATCAAATTGCTTATTTCTTTTATTGTAAACATTTTGCAAAGATAATAATATAGAATAAAGTGTAAACTAAAAGTAAATATTTATTTAACACAATTCTTTGATGTATATTAGTCAATAATGGTTGGGTAAATCAGCTTAATATCCAGCATTAATTACAATAAAATAAAATAAGGTTTCATAAATACGTGATTATAAAGAACTTTGTTCTAAAAATATATAAAAAATTTCTTTATAAACTTTATTTGAATTATAATCTTCAATCTGACTATTTACTGTTTGATAATTCAACTTTTACACCGAATTTATTTGATTCAAACCAAAATTTTTAACTTCGCAAAACGCAATACAATGTGTTTTTCCTCCCCTTCAAGATCCTTAAATTGAATTCTGGCAATTCTGTTATCATCACCACCATTTATCTCAATCACTTCACCTTCACCAAATTTAGCGTGAAATACTATCATTCCCGGTTTGATGTCAGATTGTGATGCAATTTCACCAGCAGGTATCTCTTTAAATGATTTATTGCTGATCTTTGACACAGTACTGGTATTTAATCCCAAACCTCCCAGGATTTTGGTCTTTCAAAAGCAGGTTCGGGATTAATGATAAGGGCACTCATGGGATCATAATTTTTGGATGGTATTTCTTCAAGAAATCTGCTTGGGTCGTTTGATCTCATTTGGCCATACTGATACCTGTTAGTGCAAAAGCTTAAAGTCAGGTGTTTTTTAGCCCTCGTTATTGCGACATAAAATAATCTTCTTTCTTCTTCTATATCATCAACTGAAGCCAGTGAAAGATATGAAGGGAAGAGATTTTCTTCGAGCCCGACTACAAAAACAGCATCGAATTCAAGTCCTTTGGCAAGATGAACTGACATAAGCGTGATTGCTTCCTTTTCATTTTCGTCTCCATTGTCCATATCAGTCATAAGTGAAATTGTCTGTATAAAAGCGGTCAGGTCTCTTTTTTCAGCAATTTCATCAAGAGAGAATTCATCGTTTTCCACAAATTCCTGAATACCATTCATAAGAGCATTTATGTTTTCAATCCTGCTCTGAGCCTCAATTGTTTTCTCAAGTTCAATGATCTCGGTTATATGAGTGGATTTTATGATATATCTGGCAGTTTCATAAGCATTTGTTTCAATATTCTTTTCCTTTATCGATTCTATAAGCCTGATGAAATCATTTATGAGTGTTCTTGCCCGTGGAGTTAATTCTGCTTCAAAGCATGCCTCATAGAGGCTTATATTTCTTGATTCAGCATGATTTGCAAGTGTCTCTATTACCTTGTCACCAATTCCTCTTTTAGGATAATTTACTATCCTCTTGAATGCTTCATCATCTTTAGGGTTGATAGTCAGACGGATATATGCCAGTACATCCTTTACTTCCTTTCTTTGATAGAATGAAATGCCTCCGTATATCCTGTAAGGTATATTCAGATTTCGAAGGTATTCTTCAAAAATTCTTGATTGTGCATTTGTCCTGTACAATATGGCAATTTCATTGTTTTTAATATGGGATCTTGTTTTGATTTCCAGTATCTGGTCGCTTACTTTTCTTCCTTCTTCCCTGTCTGTCAGAGCTTTTATAAGCTTTATTTTGCTGCCTCCGAGCTGATCGGTCCAGATCTTCTTTTTAATTTGCTTTTTATTGTTCAGGATAAGTTCATTTGCAGCATCGACTATATATGTAGTTGAACGGTAATTTTGTTCAAGTTTGAATGTGGCAACATTTTGAAAATCCCTTTCAAATTTTAAAATGTTCTCTATCGTTGCACCTCTGAATGAGTAAATGCTCTGTGCATCGTCTCCTACAATACAAATATTATTCGGGCTTTCGTCATAGTCGAGGAATAACCTTATTATTTCATACTGCAGATGGTTGGTGTCCTGGAATTCGTCAACAAGTACATATTTGAATAATTGCTGGTATTTTTGCCTGACATTATCAGGATTTGTATACAGCAATCTGAACATCTGAAGCAGCAGGTCGTCAAAATCCATTGCACCCGCCCGGATGCACCTGTCATAATATTTCTGATAGATCTGGAATGTCATCGGCACCTTATTCATTCTGTCAAACTGCATCAATTCTTCAGTCTGAGCATACAATTTAGGAGTTATAAGGTTGCTTTTTGCTCTTGATATCCTTGCCCTGATAGTACCTGCATTATATATCTTTGGATCGAGATTCATTGAAGCGACAACTTCCTTTATCAGGTTTTTGAATCATCAGCATCATAAATAGTGAAGTCATTGGGGAAATCAAGTCTGTGCGCTTCAACTCTAAGTATCCTTGCAAAAATGGAATGGAAAGTACCCATCCATACTCTCTGAGCATTGGAACCAACCTGAGCTTCAATCCTCTCTTTCATCTCTTTTGCTGCCTTATTGGTAAATGTAAGTGCCAGTATGTTCCACGGATATATGCCCAGATGGATCAGATGCGCTATCCTGAATGTGAGCACCCTTGTTTTACCTGAGCCTGGCCCTGCAATTACCATTACCGGCCCCTCCGTTTTTCAACTGCCTCTCTCTGTATTTGATTCAGTTCCTCGAGATATTTCAATTTGTCGCTCATTTTTATTTGAATTCTAAAGAGATCAAAATGTGTTTCTTAAATAGTCAACAAAGCTTTGTAATAAGATTTCTTAATTCCATCCAGCTTTCTCCTAATTTCAATTTTAAATCCTAAATCTAAAATCGTAAACCTAAAATCGTAAATCTAAAATCCTCCCTCCTTCCATTCACCCACCTTTCTGTCCCACACAATAATCATTCTGTACCTTTATTATAAACTCTCCATACCGATATAAGCATTCTGAAAGGAATGATCAGGCATGTGATAATGGTAAATGCACCAAAAAAATAAATTGCCTGAACAAATAATTACCCAGGAATTCCTGTTTGTCCAGACTAAAACTTTCAAGTGAATAATAGATTCCGTTATTGTTGTAGAAACCAATAAAGTCATTTAAAATAACATATGAATAAATGCCGAGGATTAATGCCACAGGCATGAATATTAGTTTCGGGATTATGGTTTTTTCGATAAATGAGTATTTAATGAAAAATATATACCTTAAAAAGAATACCGGTGCAGTGATTATCAGTATGTTGTGAGCATAAAACGGGAAATCAATGTCATTTGAATAAACTGGCCAAAGAACAAGTGCAGGCAACAGCAACAAGACTAAGAGCCATAATCCGGCAAAATTGAGTTTGGTTTGATTTTCTACCAATTTAAAATATTTAATGTTTTAAAAATATGTTATTGTTTAAACAGGCAAAGATATGAATTTTTAATATATGTTATGGATTATTTTAAGCATGAAAATAATCCATTGATTTTGGTATGAATACTCACATTGCTTTATCTCACAGAGTTAAATATAAAACTGCGGGTTTCTGAAATGAGTTCCCATGATCTGGAAAGCATAAGCAAATTATAACAAATACAATGATTCAGCTGTTTTCTCCAACTGATATATGTTTCAGGTTTTGAAAACTCCCAATACCAATCTTATTTATCCCTTTCCTGCAAATATTTTCTTCGTGTAAATTTTTCCTCCTGTCCTGAATTTTACAAAATAAATTCCGGTTTGAATATTATTTATATCAAGTTCATATATCCCCGATCCATCTGAAATTTTATCCCCTGCTACTTTTTGTCCCATTACATTAAAAATTTCAACCGATGCATCTCTGGTCTTATCTGTACCGGATACTATCTCGATATTTCCTTTTCCGGCTGCACTGAAAATATACCAATCCGAATCTTCATATATTTCTGTACCTGATAGCGCCGGGCAAAGGATCACACCAGGTTCAAATACCTCATTGCATGCCTCCTTTTTTGAGTCACTGATTATATATTCTATAGAAATATTTTCTTTACAGAAGTAGGGGCCAAGGAAAAGAGGAAGTGTATTATAATTAAAGAGCCCGTAATTTTTCCCGTTTCCCTTTAAGTAAAAGCTTTCAGAAGTATTTAAATGTTTGAAATCAAGCATGATCCAGTATCTGCCTGAGAGAGTATCAAAAATAGGTCTGTAAGTCATATCATAGATTTTGCAGGCTTCTTCACCACAAACAGGCATGGGATATTCTTTTGTCAGACAGCAAGCTCCATGATCCATACAAATTTTTATGAAATCATTTGGACCATTATTGACTATTTTTATTCCGGAGATCTTTAATGGTAGCTGGCTAACATTATATGTACCTTTGATTTGATTATTGACATTGATATCAAATGTATTTGTATTACTATTTTTATATGTGAAATTTAGATAGAATTGATATGTATTGTCATCATTACATTTTATTTCTTTAATTGAGATGTCTTCTATTATACAACCGTCCCCGGTGCAATTTGGCACCTCATATTCCTTAGCCTTGCAACAGTTATCTTCAAGACAAATTTTCAGGAAATGCACTTTCTTATCAGTGAATTTCACCCCTTTTATCAACAATGGCAACTGACTTACCGAATAATAACCGCTTATCTGACCATTTACTGACAGGTAGAATGAATCTGATTGACTGTTTTTGTATGTGAAATTGAGATAGAACTGATATGTATGATTGTCAGTACATTTCATTTCTTTAATTGATATTTCTTCTATTATGCAACCATCCCCAGCGCAATTTGGCACCTCATATTCCTTAGCCTTGCAACAGTTATTCTCCAGACAAATTTTCAGGAAATGTACCTTCTTATCAGTGAACTTGACACCTTTTATCAGCAATGGCAACTGATTTATTGAGTAATAACCGCTGATCTGATTATTTACTGACAGATAGAATGAATCTGACTGACTGTTTTTGTATGTGAAATTGAGATAGAACTGATAGGTATTATCATCATTGCATTTCATTTCTTTAATGAATATTTCTTCAATAATACAACCATCTCCTGTGCAATTCGGCACCTCATATTCCCTGGTTTTGCAACAGTTGTCCTCAAGGCAAACTTTGATGAAATGTACCTTTTTGTCCGTTAACTTAACCCCTTTTATCAATAAAGGTAATTGACTTACAGAGAAGTAGCCGCTGATTTGATCATTTACATTCAGGTAAAATTTTCCGGACTGACTGTTTTTGTATGTGAAATTGAGGTAGAACTGATATGTATTATCATCATTGCATTTTAATTCTTTGACTGAGATTTCTTCTATTGTACATTTTTCCGCACAACATAATGAATCAAAAATGACTGAACTTTGGCAAACTTTATTTTCAAGATCCCAGATCGTGATCATCAAAAAAGTATCGCACAGTGACTTGACTGGACCAAGTACAAAATACTCCCTGAAAGTCACAGAATCGACAATCACGTTATTTTTATATTCACCAATTTTTTCATTGCCGAGGTTTGTTACGACCACGTATTTTTTTGCCTGCACATTTGTATGGAGGAATGACAATTTCAAAAACAAATTGCCATTTGCATCGCACTCATATCCATGAAGTTGAATATCGCGGATAAAACAGTCAGGGCAATCCGATCCGTTAACATTAAAATCATTGAAGCACAGTGAATCCACCTTGTCAAAAACAGATATATTGTATTTTGTATCAGCTGAGTTGAACGGGCCAATAGATACAGGCAGGTTTTTATATGACTTCCTGCCATATGAAATATTTTTTACAGCAATATCAAAACTATCACTTGTCTCAAAATGGTGAAAATCAAATACAATATTGAATGTTGTATCTGTACACTTGTTTTTGCATATTTAAAATCGAAAATTGCACATGAACACGGATTTTCTACTTTTGTTGTCACAAAGCAGTCTGGTTTAGAAGGATCAGTTATTTTTATTTTATCAGTTATATTACCGCTAAACTTGTTTTGAAATATTTTTAGAGGTAAATCATTTACACTGAATTTACCATACTTTAATTCATTGATATAAATTTCTATTGAGTCGATCATGGTATCCTGAACTGCAAAATTCAATGTAAATTCATAGCTTGCATTTTCAATGCATTTGACCTCACTGATTATTGGTTCATTCAAACCACATTCTGCAGTCAATATGCCCTTATTGATAACAAATGTCAATATTAAAAGCACCAATAGTTTAAAATACTTTTTCATTTTATTTATTTTTGATGTTCATTAATGATCTGTTTAAATATATTCTTAAGAAAAACAAAGCTTGTCTTTGTGTGCTAATCATATGGTACGAAAATTACTAAAAACGCTGCAATATACAGTATTTTGATCAATAAAATGTTTATGAAATTAAATTTTTCTGATATAATGTTTTTCGAACTTAATTGCCTCACCCGTTAAGTTTATACAACTTAGCACAGTTTAACGAACAATCACATGTGCAATCTGCGTGGTTCTAATCCAATTCTGCTTGGCTGTTCTTTTATGCATAATTTTTCTATCCAAAAGGAAGATGTAATTTATAACTGTGAATACACTATTCCAAGTAATTAAAATCATTTTTTTTTGAAAAAATTATATATTTATCACGCTTTTACATTTTTGTTATCTTTACATTTAAATTGATTAACATTCAAAACATGGAATATCAGAAAAACAAAAATAAAGAGGAACCGGAATTAATAATGTCAGTGCCATTCAGCATAAGTTCTGCCGATACTGATATGTTTGCAAGGATAAGAATGGGTTCACTGGCAAACCTGCTGATACAGGCTGCAACTAAGTCTGCCGATCATCTGAATGTAGGGTATGATTCAATAAGGCAGCAAAAACTATTCTGGGTTCTGAGCAGGCTTACAATCGAAATATATAAACCCATGAGCTGGTATGAATCATGTGTGGTAGAGACATGGCCTAAAGATATTCAGAAAATATTGTATATCAGGGATTTCATAGTAAGGGATGAAAAAGGGGAGGAAGTAGCCAAAGCAACGTCAGGTTGGCTGGGAATCGATATTGATACTAAACGGCCCCGAGCCATAGACAGCAGCGGAACTCCTTTATTTACAAGGCTGAAGGATAGAAATGCACTGGACATCTCTCCCGAAAAACTTTTTCCGGTAAAAGATGGTGATGTTTCAGAAATAAAAACCAGCTATTACGATATTGATCTGAACGGTCATGTCACTGCCAGGAGATACATAGACTGGATGATGGATACATTTGAAGTAGAATTTCACCAAAACAATTATCCTAAAATCGTTTCAATCAACTACCTCAATGAAATATGGCCGGGAGAGATAATTCAGATCACAAGAAACATTGCAGGAGAAAAAACATATATCTTCGAAGGCATTAACAAGATCAGGAATACGATTGCATTCCGGGGAAAGATTGGATTTTAATAAATTAAAAATGAATTGGTAGCCAATCTTATCTGCGATGATCTGCGTTTTTGATCTGCGGGATCTGCGGGAAATATTAATACCTGTACAATAAATGCAGAGTATTCCGGAATGTTATAGATTATTTTGATTAGCAGATTTTATCAGTTAATATTAATGATATATAAATATTTCAATTTTTTTTAATAACATTATTCCCTTCAAGCATTTTTTCATTTAAACATAGATGTTGTTTAAAAACTCAGGGAAAGGACTGTGCGATCCCGATACCGATCGGGAGTTTGAGCTGGAAAGTGCAGGAAATTTTACCGAAACCTTGTAGGTAAAATTTCGTTTCCGAACTTTCGGAATGAAAACATAATAACTTGTTGTTTTATAATAGATAAAAAGTTTGCGAGTTTTATTTCGCACGTCCCGACATTTATCGTCGGATTGCTACTTTTGACGGATCAAAAGTAGAGAAGTTTAAATAACAAATTAAAGTTTATAATAGCAAAATAGGGTCAAAATAGAACAAATATTTAATAGTGAATTTATTTAAAATTCAATAATATACAAGGGGTTTAAAACATATATTTTAAAACAACTTCATACAATTAATATGGATCAAGGATTAAAAATTAAATTTATCCCTTGATTTGCAGTAGTATCTGAGTACGAAACAAGATGATTATCGTAATATCATGGCTATCATTATCCTCATTAAATTTATACCAAATTAAGCTGAAATTGACAACAGGACTTATGCTAAATACCTTTTTAAATTTTTTTTACTTTAGTTCCTGTTAATTGAAAATTGTCAATTTAAATTCCGTATAAATAAATATTAGAAGTGTGCTAACACCAAATTTGTAAAAAGAAATTGATTTATTTGCAGAATTAATGCTAAAATTATATTGATTTTACAATTTATAATTCTATTTTTTCTTTAACCAAAACTTTTTTGAATTTCTTAAATAAAGTACTGTTTTGTTTTGTAAATTCATTGTTTCCTCTTAGATTTGCCCTCAATATATTCTATAATTATTTTCGGGGAATATTAAATCTTTTCTAAATGAACAAACTATTATTTTTGAACCGACTGATTTTCACAATATTACTTCTTGGATTTTTAAATTCAGCCATCAGTCAGACAGCCGATGAGGGTAAAGAATTGTTTGTAAGCAAAGCCTGTGCTGCCTGCCATGACCGGAGTATGACGAAAACTCTGATCGGACCAGGACTGGCTGGAGTGGAATCCAGATGGGAAAAGAAAGAAGATCTGTATCAGTGGATCAGAGATTCCAAAAAACTCCTTGATGCAAAACACCCGTATGCTACCCAGCTTTTTGAAAAATTCAATAAAGTGCAGATGACCCCTAATCCTGCTTTGACAGATAAGGAAATAGCTTCCTTATTACTGTATGTCAACAGTGTAGCAGGAGGTGGAGAAATTGCCGGTGCAGGAAAAGCTGACCCGCTTGCAATTAAAGGGAAAGAGCTTTTTCAGTCCAAAGCCTGTGCTGCATGCCATGATATTAAATTTAAAGCAATCCTGGTTGGCCCGGTTCTGACAGGAGTTGCTGACCGGTGGGAGAATAAAAAAGATCTTTATGAATGGATAAAAAATCCACAGAAACTTCTTGATGCAAAACATCCTTATGCAACCCAGCTATTTGCAAAGTTCAATAAAGTTCCGATGACACCCAATCCGACTATAACGGATGAGGAAATCGATGCAATTCTTGCTTTCATAGCCAATCCGCCTGCTGAGGAAACAGCAACTGTGGCAGGATCGGAAAATCCATATCTTCAGCTTGAAACAACAACTTCTGCAACTCAAAAAAGCTCAGGTGGTTTTTTCAGCAGTCTTACATTTTTTGTAATTCTTTTTGTGATCCTGCTTGGTATTGTCCTGTGGCTGGCCTTGATAGTTGCCAGAGCCAGGGTAACGGCTTTCAGAGACGAATTTGGAGAGGAAAAGTCAGTCAGCATCCTGTCAGTGCTTTTTGCAAACAGGACCGTCCTGAAATTTGCTATCTTCGGGTTTGTAGTTTTTGGTATATATTTTACAGCAATACGGGGAATAGCCCTTGGCAGGCAGCAGGATTATCAGCCTGATCAACCTATCATTTATTCCCATAAAGTGCATGCCGGAGACAATAAAATAGACTGCAGCTTTTGTCATGACGCTGCCAGAAGGTCAAAACATGCAATGATACCGCCCACGAGCACTTGTATGAAGTGCCATCAGGGGATTAAAACAGGAACTCAGTATGGTACCCGGGAAATTGCCAAGGTATTTGTTTCCATCGGATTTAATCCTGTTACCAATCAATACATTGAGAATTATGATAAAATGAGCAATGACGATATTAAAAAGATCTTCATAGAGTGGATCAAGGCAGAGAATAAGAATGATGCTCAGGTTGCTGAAGATCAATGGACAAACATTATGACTTCATTAACAAGTGACATAAAACCAAATGTTAGTGGTCCTATTCCATGGACAAGGATCCATAATCTCCCGGACCATGTATATTTCAATCATGCCCAGCACTTTACAGTAGGAAAAATTCAATGCCAGTCATGCCACGGCCCAATTCAGGAAATGGAGGTGGTAAAACAATTTGCACCTCTTTCAATGGGCTGGTGTGTTAATTGTCATAGGCAAACCGATGTGAAATTTACAGAAAACAAGTATTATGATCAGTATTTTGCAAAATACCATGAAGAAATGAAAAATGGAACCAGGACTGGTGTTAAAGTACAGGATATTGGAGGTTTGGAATGTCAGAAATGTCACTATTAAAAAAATTAAATCATTAAATAAAGAAATCAATTATTGCAGATTTTTAGAAAAAATTGATAATTTGATCGCATGAAAAAACAAAATAACAACGAGAATATCTGGATAGGTAAACAAGATTTGAAATTTGACGAGGAATTTGTTGAAAATTCAATGAAGGAATTTGTTGAAGTACCATTTCAGGAAAATTCTTCCGAACCGGTATCAGCCTTTGCTCCCAGCAGAAGGGATTTTCTCAAAGTCCTTGGATTCGGGATTGGTGCAGCAACAATAGCAAGTTGTGATATACCTGTAAAAAAAGCTATACCCTATGTTATAAAACCCGAAGAAATAGTGCCCGGAGTTGCAACCTATTATGCATCCAGCTTCGTCAAAGGAGGTGATTATTGCTCAATAGTTGTCAAAACAAGAGAGGGCAGACCAATCAAAATTGAAGGCAACAAGCTATCTCAGGTGACTTTTGGGGGTACATCAGCCCGGGTACAGGCCGATGTGCTGAATCTTTACAATATTAACAGGCTTAAAGAACCAAAAGTAAAAAAAGCTGATAAATTTGAAGTTGCAACATGGAAAGATCTCGACGATACGGTTAAATCAAAATTGAATAAAAGTTCGAAGATCAGAATTGTTACAAATACAATATTGAGCCCTACAAGAAAAAAAGTGATCTCAGACTTTACAAAGGCATTTCCGAATACCAAAACTATAACCTACGATCCTTACTCATCTGCAGCTATTCTGATTGCAAATGAAAAGAGTTTTGGAAAAAAGGAAATCCCTGATTATAAATTTGATAAAGCTGATGTAATAGTTAGTTTCAATGCCGACTTTTTAGGAACATGGATATCTCCGGTTGAATACTCAAAAAAATACTCCCTGAAGAGGAAAATCGAAAATGCAGATAAGCCTGAGATGTCAAGACACATTCAGGTCGAATCTTATATGTCACTTACCGGTTCAAATGCTGACAACAGAATTTTGATAAAACCATCGGAACAGGGTTCAGCAATTTTGGCTTTGTATAATGAGTTAGCCAGTCTTACCGGCGGGCAGCAACTCGCTAACCTGGATCTAAATCCGAAAGCTAAAAAATCTATTACCGAACTTGCAAAGGAACTTGCTGAATCTAAAGGCAGATCACTGATCGTCAGCGGATCAAACAATGTTGGAGAACAAATAATTGTCAATAAGATCAACAGTATTCTGAATAATTATGGCTCAACATTAGATTTTACTGAAGCATCATATCAGAGGCAAGGCGATGAGAGAGAGCTTTTCAGCATGATCGATGAAATAAACATTGGCAGTATTGATGCAGTAATATTTATGGAATCAAATCCGCTGTATGATTTTGCAGGAAAAGAAAAACTTAAGACAGCATTATCAAAAGTTAAGTTGAAAGTTGCTTTGGCATTCAGTACAGATGAGACTTCCAATGAATGCGACTACATAGCCCCTGTGAGCCATCTGCTAGAATCATGGGGTGATGCAATGCCAAAAAAGGGTCACTATAGTCTTATACAACCTGCTATTTCAACAATATTCAATACAAGGCAGGCTGAGATATCACTTATGAACTGGTCTGGAACTCTTAACCAGACTGCCGATCAGCCATATTATACCTATCTGAAAGACAACTGGAAACAAATGTTCCCTCAGTCAGGAGGTACTTCTTTCAGCTCGTTCTGGGACAAATCACTTAAGGAGGGAGTTTATTATAAAGCACCTGCTTCGATAAATGTAAGCTTCAAAGCTGATATTACGGGTGCAGCATCATTGATTGGTAAACCATCAAAAGGAGGAATGGACCTTGCTTTCTTTGAAACCGTCAACATCGGTAATGGACAATATGCTGAAAATCCCTGGCTGCAGGAAATGCCTAATCCGGTTGACAGAACAGCATGGGGAAATCACCTTCATATCCCGGTTTCATTTAACGGAGATAAGGATTTTTTCGCTTTCAACAAGCTTGAAGATGGTGATATCGTGATGATGGATGTAAAAGGCATCGAAAAGAAATTGACTGTAGTAAGCATTTTCGGTCAGATGAAAGATACTTTCGCTGTTCCGGTTGGCTATGGTAGAAAATTTGCAGGATTAGTAGGAACAGGCATCGGAGTCGACTTCAATGAATTGCTGGTCAGCCAGGAAGGTCTGACTCAATATTACATTACAGATGTAAAAGTAGGTGAAAAGATCGGTGTCGACAAGGAATTTGCTCATGTTCAGTATCACCATACAATAGGTGTTACTGCCAAAGACAGTAAAACAAATGAAATAAAGAATGCTGATGAATCTGCATTGCCGGATCCATTCTGGAAAAATGTTTTCGGTGTTGAGGATTTCAGGGGCGTTGACTGAAAGATCGGTGATTTTCAAGTCAAATATTAAGGAACTAAAAGAGAGTGTTGAACACCTTAAAGAGAAAAGAAAGGAGTTTCAGCATTTAAATGAAAAGCAGATATACAACGGTTATGATGAGCTGTATGCTATGGGTCATCATTGGGGAATGCACATTGATACCAATCTGTGTACCGGATGCGGTACTTGTACGATAGCTTGTATGGCTGAAAACAATGTACCGGTTGTAGGTAAACATGAAGTAAAAAGGCATCATGAGATGGCCTGGCTGAGAATCGACAGGTATTTTTATGGCGATGTTGATAATCCAAATACTGTCTATCAGCCTATGTTGTGCCAGCATTGCGATAATGCTCCATGCGAAAACGTTTGTCCGGTGAATGCTACTAATCATAGCAGTGAAGGGCTGAATCAGATGATTTACAACAGATGTATCGGAACAAGATATTGTGCCAATAACTGCCCTTATAAGGTCAGGAGATTCAACTGGCTTGATTATACAAAAGCTGATATATTTTATGAAAATGAACCTGGTCTTCAGGAAGGCAATAAGTTCAGCACAATAGGAAATGAAGACACATTATTTGGGAATGATCCGCTTACAAGAATGGTACTCAATCCGGATGTTACAGTCAGATCAAGAGGAGTAATCGAGAAATGCAGTTTCTGTGTTCAGAGAATTCAGGCTGGCAAACTGACATCCAAAGTCGAAGGCCGTAAGCTTAAAGATGAAGATGTTGCAACTGCCTGTCAGTCTGCATGTCCTACAAATGCTATAGTGTTTGGAGATATGAATGACAAGGATAATATACTCAATAAGGTTAAGAACAGCCCATTGACATTTATAGCACTGGAGGAAACAAATGTAAGATCGTCAGTAAGCTATAGTATGAAAGTAAACAACAGGAACGAAAAATTTGATGTATAAAAAATAAAAATTATTATAAAATGAGTGCACCGGTATCAAGTATTAGAGAGCCGTTAGTTCTGGGTCATAAGACATATCACGACATTACAGAAGACCTGGTAAAAGCGACCGAAAAGGCACCTCCTTTATCATGGATTGCGATTTTTATCCCTGCAGTTGCCCTGTTGGGTCTTGGAGCTTTTGCAACATTCTGGACCATTTTCGTCGGAATTGGAACCTGGGACCTGAACAGGACAATAAACTGGGGATGGGATATTACAAACTTTGTATGGTGGATCGGAATCGGCCATGCCGGAACTCTGATCTCAGCCATCTTGCTCTTATTCAGACAGAAATGGAGAACAGGCGTTAACAGGGCTGCAGAAGCTATGACTATTTTTGCGGTGATGTGTGCCGGATTTTTCCCTCTTGTTCACATGGGAAGGATATGGAATGCATTTTTCATTTTCCCTATCCAAATACCCGTGGTTCTTTGTGGGTAAACTTCAATTCAGCTTTGCTCTGGGATGTATTCGCTATTTCTACATATTTTACAGTATCACTTCTGTTTTGGTATACAGGTCTTGTACCTGATCTTGCAACCATAAGGGACAGAGCAAGGGGAATAAGGAAAAAGTTTTACGGATTCTTTTCACTGGGATGGACAGGTGCTGCCAAACACTGGCAGAGATGGGAATATCTTTCTTTAGTTCTTGCAGGATTGGCTACTCCTCTCGTACTTTCAGTTCATACTATAGTAAGTTTTGACTTCGCAACTTCTATGATCCCGGGATGGCATACAACTATTTTTCCGCCTTATTTTGTAGCAGGGGCAGTATTTTCAGGTTTTGCAATGGTATTGACACTGATGCTTATAGCAAGAAAAGTTCTTCATCTTGAAGAATATATTACTTTGGCACATATTGAGTCAATGAATAAAGTTATACTTACTACCGGTTCAATTGTCGGGGTTGCATATATTACTGAATTATTTATTTCATGGTATTCCGGATATATATATGAGCAATGGGCATTTTTTAACCGTGCATTTGGCCCTTACTGGTGGTCATATTTCGGAATGATGTTTGCAAATGTTATCTCACCTCAATTTTTCTGGTCCAAAAAACTCAGAAGAAATATCACATTCACCTTCCTGATTTCAATTTTGATCAATATTGGTATGTGGTTTGAAAGGTTTGTCATCATTGCGACAACTTTAGCCCGTGATTTCGTGCCAAGTTCATGGAGTTATTATTCTCCTACATGGGTTGAGATAAGCTTGTATCTGGGAACTTTTGGATTGTTCTTTACCTGCTTTCTTGTGTTTGCAAGATTGGCACCTGTTGTAGCAGTTGCAGAGATTAAACACATTTTGAAAACAGGAGGAGATCAGTATATTGGTAAAAATGCGACAAAAAAACATTAATAATCATTAATAGAGGTATTATAATGAAAAAAAGAAAAGATGTAATTTACGGGATTTATAGCGATGAAGACAGTATTCTGAATGCTGTCAGAGGGGCAAAGGAAAAGGGAATTGAGATACTTGATGTCTATAGTCCTTTCCCTGTTCACGGTCTGGATCCGATACTCGGATTAAAGGAATCACGCCTTCATATTGCAGGATTCTTTTACGGACTTGTAGGTACTTTGACTGCTTTCCTGGGTATGACATGGATATTTACAAAAGACTGGCCGATCATTTTCGGAGGAAAGCCATACTGGGCAGTACCGTCATTTATTCCTATTACTTTTGAGTTGACAGTTCTCTTTGCTGCCATAGGCATGACAGTTTCCTTTTATGTAGTTTCTGGTATGGGATTCGGAGTTGAAAATTTTATTCTGGATGAGAGGATTTCTGATGACAAATTCTGTCTTGCTTTTGATAAATCCGAAGTGGATGAAAATGAAGCAAAGGAATTTCTAAAAAGTACTAATGCAGATGAAATACATGAAAAAATTGTAAAATCTTAACATAATGCAAGGTTTTAATACCTTCTATTGATATTAATAAAAAGGGAAAATTTAGTATAAAAATTAAATATTAAATAAATGGAACTTCTCAAGAATTATTTTTTAATGCTTTTGTTAATCACGATCATTGGCTTCAGTGCATGCCAGAAATCAGGAGTCAATAATCCTGGTAGTGAGTATATGCCCGAGATGTATCATTCAACAGCTTATGAAGCTAATTATGCGACATATTATCCGCGCAATCAGTGGGTGAGTGAAACAGATTATATGAAATATGCAATGCCAAGGCAACCAGTTGAGGGTACAATTTCAAGAGATAATTCAATCTCGGATACTCAACCATTCTACTATGGGAATACCGATGCAGAAAGGACACGGGCAATGAAAGAGATAGTGAAATCTCCATTTGAATTTACTGATGCAGATATTCAGGAAGGCAAAAATCTTTATACTATCTACTGTGCTATTTGTCATGGTGATAAAGGTGATGGAAAAGGATACCTTGTAAGGGATAATGGTGGGAAATTTCCTGCATTACCTGCAAATTTTATGTCTGATGACCTTAAAAATTCAACTGATGGAAGATACTATTATGCTCTTATGCATGGAATCAGATTGATGAATCCTTTCAATGATAAGTTGAACTATAAGGAAAGATGGCAGGTTATCCGTTATATCAGGACATTGCAGAAATAGATTGTATTGTATAAACTACTATAAATCAATTTTTTAGAATATAAATCAAAACTTCAAATGAATAGATTTGAATTTAAGGGGAGAATAAAAACTATATTGTATATAGGAATGATTGTAGGAATAATCAGTCTTGCAATCCAGTATTTTGTCGTTGCTGATGAGCTTAATAGCCAGTTTTGGTCTGATGTACTGCTGAACAATACATTCTTTCTCGGATTGTCTTTAATGGCACTTTTTGCACTGTCAGCTTTTATTACTGCATGGGCGGGATGGTACACTGTTTTCAGAAGACTTCTCGAAGCATTTAATATTTTTTTATTGCCTGGTGCTATTATAATGCTTCTGATCGGAATCGGAAACTACCTTGGATGGCATCATCTCTACCTGTGGTCTGATGAGCATATTACACAACATGATGAGATCATCAAGGGCAAATCAGGATTTCTGAACGACCATATTTATTTTTTTGCAACTGCTGTCTTACTGTGCCTGTGGCTTGTTTTCCGTTGGAAGATCAAGAATCTGACCTCACTAGAGGAAGCCGGTGTTAAAGGAGATTTCTCATATCACAGGAAAATGAGAAACTGGTCAGCGGTTTTTCTGCCCGTTGCAGGTTACACAAGCGCATTACTTATCTGGTTATGGATCATGTCAGTTGAAGTACACTGGTACAGTACACTTTATGCATGGTATACTGCTGCAAGCTGGTTTGTAGCGATGATTTCACTTTTTATTATCATGCTGATCTATCTTAAAAAACTTGGCTATTTCCACCTTGTAACTAAGCAACATATCCATGATCTTGGCAAATTTTTGTTTGCTTTCAGTGTTTTCTGGACTTACTTGTTTTTCGACCAGTATATGCTTATTTGGTTTGCAAATATAGGTGAAGAAACTGCACATTTCAAGCTTCAACAGACAGAATATCCTGTGTTATTCTTTACGATCCTGTTTTTAAATTTCGTTGTACCTTTTTTGGGTCTTATGATAAATGCAGCAAAGAAAACATACTGGATACTTATTTCAGTTGCAGTTCTCACATTTATAGGCCATTGGCTCGATATGTATATCAATCTGAAACCATATGTAGCTGAAGGTGTTCATCATATTACCGGCAAAGCTCACGAAATATTTCCTTATCCGAATATTTTTGAAGTGGGTTCCATGATTGGATTTTTAAGTCTGTTTCTGTATTTGGTTTTAAGGACTCTGTCTACTGTAGATCAGGTACCGGTAAATGATCCGTATCTGGAAGAAAGTATTCACCATCACGTATAAAATTTTAAGAAATGCTACCTTTAATTCTTACATTGATCTGGACACTTTTATTTGTAATTGCAGGCCTTATTGTTGCCTATTTTAAATATCTGTCCAGGATTAAAGAAAATAAATAATAATTAAACCTGGTTTTATTACGATCTGAAATCCGAAATTTTCAGGTGAATGTTTATTTGCCCCATTTTTTAACGGATGGGGCAACTTTATTTATAGTTTAATGTTATACAAAATTGATTGTCCTGATTTTTATTAGAGATAAATGAAAATTCTAACAATTTGAATTAAACTTTCTACCTTAAAATATGTCAGTTATAAATTAAATAATTTATTATAAAATTGTATGAAAAAAATTATCTTATCTGTTTTCTTTCTTTTTTTGCTATTCAGTTTACATGCCCAAAGACCCGACGGCAGGGGTAAAAAACCGGAAGAGCCTTCTATTTTAGGATATATAGCAGGCAATGTATTGGATTCTACAAACAGATCTCCTGTTGAATTTGCAATCGTGGAATTATTGTCTGCAAAAGATGAAAAACAAATGAACGGTACAATTACCGATGAAAGGGACATTTCAGTATTAAGGAAGTCAAAACAGGCAGCTATAAACTCAGGATTTCATTTCTTGGGTATAATCCTAAGAAGATCAGTAATATTGAACTAACTTTAAAGAAACCTGATTTAAATATGGGACAGGTACTGCTTCAAACTAATGATATAATGCTGAATGAAGTCCAGATTGTTGATCAAAGATCCGTTGTTGAATCCAAAGTCGACAGGATCGTATATAATGTATCAAATGATCCTACATTGGTGGGAGGGAGATGCTGTTGACGTATTAAGAAAAGTTCCTATGCTGGCTGTAGATATGGATGGAAATGTTTCTCTGAGAGGTTCAAACAAGGTAAAAATACTGCTTAACGGAAAGCCATCCAGTTTGTTCTCTGATGATGTTGGAGAAGCTCTTCAGATGTTTCCGGCCGATGAAATTCAGAGAGTGGAAGTACTTACATCACCTGGTGCCAGATACGATGCAGAAGGTTCTGCAGGAATAGTCAATATCGTGACCAAAAAAAGCATAATGAAAGGCATCAACGGAAGTGTGAGATCCTTTTTCAGTGATCGTATGGAACACCTCAACGGGAGCATAGCAGTAGGGCAGGGCAGGTTTGGATATAATGCAAGGGTAGGTGGCAGATATAAATTGCCTTCATTGAGTAAAATGGATTTCCGCAGGGAAAATTATATAGGAAATGATACTGTCACACTTGATCAGTCAGGCTATTCAGATGTGTCAAGATTTGGAGGCAATATTGTTTTGGGAGCATTTTATGATCTGAATGCCTTTAACAGCTTCAACACAAGTCTCAGACTGAATGGCTCAGGTAATTATAATGATGGAATTCTCAATTCAGTTTTTTCTGATCCTCAGAAAAATTATACGAGGGACAGCCGCGGTGAAACCGAAAGAACATCTTATAACTGGACAACAGATTACACTAAAAAATTCCAGAGAAATGAAGAGCAAAAACTTACAATTGCTTTCCAGCTCGAAGGAGACCTGACAGACAATAACAATGAGAAAAAACTCAGCAATATTTCAAATACTGAGGAAAATACCAATCTTGGCACAAACCGGGAATATACTGCTCAGATAGACTATATTCATCCTTTTGGTAAAGCATTTAAACTTGAAACTGGTGCTAAAGCGATAATCAGGGATCTGGAATCAGATTTTCAGAGGCATTTGATTTTCCCTGAAAATATAGATTCAATTGACTCAGGCAATTCAGACATTTTCACATACAATCAGGATGTTTATTCTGCCTACCTTACCGGTACATGGCAACTACCCTATGGATTAAGTGTCATGCCGGGTTTAAGGTTTGAAGAAACATTCATAAAAGGTAAATACAAATATTTTAACAGTCCATTCAGCAATGCTTATGATAACTGGTTCCCGAGTATTACAATAAGTAAGAAATTTAAGGACTTCTCTAATATAAAGATCAGTTTCGACCAGAGACTGAGCAGGCCCTCTATTGACAATATTGATCCATTCGTTGACAATCAGGACCCTCAGAATATCCGTTACGGCAACCCAGGTCTTGCTCCTGAGCTGACAAACAATCATGAAATATCATATTCAAAGTTCTTAAAGGGAGCTACAGTGAATCTGTCAGTGTATTATAAAAATACACTTGATATTATCGAGAGTTTCCTTTTTATCGATGAGAATAATATATCAAATACAACTTATGACAATATAGGTACTACAAAATCTTTCGGTTTTAATGTATTCACATCAGTCACTTTGTTTAAAATTTGGCAGATAAGGGGAAATTTCAATCTGAATAAGTACTACATTTATGGGGCAGGAAAATATGAATCCACTGATAATGATGGTTATAAATACAATACCTTCCTGAGTTCAAATATAAATTTCAAAAAGGGATGGCAGGCAGAAGTGTGGGGTCATTTCAATTCCCCAAGCTACACATTGCAGGGGAAAATCCTTCTTTCTCAATGTACAGCATCGGTATTCAAAAAGAGATACTCAAAAAAAAGCGAAAATAGGTCTCAGGGTTGCACATCCGTTTGCTGAGAATAAGGAATTCCTGACCGAACTGTCGGGTCCTGCATTTTACCAGACAAACAGAATGTCAATACCTTTCAGGTCTTACGGTATTTCCTTTAGTTATAACTTTTGGGAGCCTCGATTTCAAATCAAGAAAGAAGCAATTGACAATCAGGATCAGAAAAGAAATAATGGCAATGATGAAATGGAGGGTAATTGATTTGTAATAATTTAAGTAGCAACTCATGCATTAAGCATTAGGTTATATAACCGGGGCACTGAAAAGTAACAAATATTAGGAAAATAACTGAGGTCAATTTGTGATTTTTATTAAGTTCCTTACATTTGCAGATGCATTTATGCTTTCTTTGCAGGATAATTATTTCATTACAGTAATTATTTGAGAATATATGTAAAATCAATGCTTTTAGATTTGAATTTAATCCTTCATGATAATGTTGAAAGAATCAGGACTATTTAGATTTCTCACTCATAATAAACTTTTGAATCCTGTGAAGTTTTCATCGTGGATGGGTAGAATGGCAGCCAGAAAAATGCCTCATTTTTTACTGACTCCTTTACTTAAGCTTTATATTCATCACTACAATATTGATATGAGCCAGTTTGATCTGGACCTTGGAAAAGTAAAGACTTTCAATGAATTTTTCACTAGAAAATTGAAACCGGGATCCAGAACATTTGCAGGGAAATTATTATCACCTGCAGATAGCATAATAACTGATTTCGGTGCAGTAAATGAAGATATTATACTTGAGGTAAAAGGTATGGAATGCTCTCTGAATGAATTGTTTTTCGGAAACGATCATTGCAGTTTTAACAGCTTTGCAGTATTCTATCTTTCACCCGCCGATTATCACCGGTTTCATGCCCCTTTTGATTTCGAAATTGAAAAGATTGCTTATGTGCCCGGAAAACTTCATTCCGTAAAACCAAAAAAAACTCGATAGTTACTCTGACCTGTATTGTCTCAACCGGAGAGTCATTATCTATGGAAATTCAGCTCATGGCAAATTCGCTTTGATCTTTGTAGGAGCTCTTGTGGTTGGCAGAATTATCCTCAATTTCTTCAAAGTCAGCAACAGAAGAAATTATCAGCTCGACATTATCTCAAAATCCATAACTAAAGGAGAAGAACTGGGTTATTTTGAGTTAGGTAGTACTGTTATTTTACTTATGGAAAGCAATATTTTATCCGGAATCATAAAAGAGAAAGGTGAACATGTTCTGGTCAGGGGAAAATCTCATTGATCAGGAATCAATGACTAATTACGAATTAAAAATTACGAATTGCATCATGTAATCTTGAAAATCTTATGAATCCTGTTCTGACAAAGTTGCTAATTAGCTAATTTGCTAATTAACTAATTTGCTAATTATTACATTTGGAAAAAGAACTTTCTCAACTGCAAAAACGTTTCATACATGTCTGTATCGTTTTATCGCGTCACACCTCAGGCATGATGAGGAAAGTCCGGACAACGCAGAGCACCATACCGGCTAACAGCCGGACTTCAGTCGAAGGGCCTGAAGATAGACAGTGTCCAGAAAACTACCGTCCCCAACTTTGGGGATAAGGGTGAAAACGCGAGGTAAGAGCTCACGGTCCTGAATTTGTAAATGCTCAGGAAGGACAAACCTTATGGGTTGAAATGCCGTGTATATTCCGGTTTGAAGGTTGCTCGCCTGATTATTTTGCATTTTGCAGAATTGCGGAAGGGGTAGGCAGCTTACAGTATCTATTATTCATAGGTTCTGACAGATAAATGATAAAACATCCCCAATCTGTTGGGGAGGACAGAATCCGGCTTACAGATACAGATTTTTTTTTGTGTATCCTAAATTGACATCAGACTTAAAATTCTTTGTGATTTCCTTCACAATATAAGGTAAATCACAAGGAATTTTAATTACCAGTGATTGCAATAATTGCAAATATAGTATACACCCTGTTTTTTTGTCAGCAATTTTACATCCTTTTTTTTTGTTGGTATGCCATAAATATTTATTGAATATTTTACTGACTGATTTTATGTACCTTACGCATATAAATTTATTATTTTGTAATTTAGAGAATTATTATAAATGACAAGCTTCGTCTATTTCATTAAAAACTTCAAATTAAAATAAATTGAAGAGTAAAAAAATAATTAATACCAAACCACATACATATAAAAAAAATATTTAATGTAAAAAATACCACTCTAAAAAAGGATTAGGTAAGATACAATAATTTACCTTTGTAAAGTAGTTTTAGTACAAATGGATGAGAAGTCAGATTCGCCAATGTTTGTACTATGTATTGACGATAGCACTATCTGATTTTAAAAGACGAAATCGAAATTAGAAAAGTCATAGTCAAAATTAAAATATGATGCAATTTATATCATTATACTCCTGTGTGATGATTATTACTTGTATATAGACGAAAATCGATCGCGCAAAGGCGTGATAAAAAATTAATTAAAATTTTATTTTTTAAACCAAAACTCAATCTCATGAAAAAAATGAATTTCAAGAATGTGTTGACATTTATGGCAATTATTTTAACATTTGTATTTTTTGGGGTTAGCGCAAATGCACAAAGTGCAGCGCAAACAAGTGCTTCTGAGCTACCATTTGGTGGCAAGGGGATGTACAGTTTGCCTACGCAACATTTCGTACCCTCGAATACTGCAATTCAATTGCTGAATCAGTCAATTACTACAATTAAAGCTCAAGCATATTCGCAAAACGGAAATGTGAATATGCAAAATTTGGCGAAAGCCAAATCAGTTACTATAGAGGCATTATTAGCAACCTGCAAAAGGGCAGCAAGTTAATGTTGCAATTGTATGGGCGATGACTTTGTTTTACACAGATAATGCGAAGAATATCAGTATTGATAGTCAACAGCTGGCAACATTTAAACAAGCTGCTATCAATTTGCTTAAAGTTTGATTAGCTGTAATGCTTTATCTTGTAACGATGTTTAGATTAATTATTTAAACCAAAACTCAATCACATGAAAAAAATGAATTTTACGAAATTGCCGGGATCGATACTTTCGAAATTGACAGTACTGATTTTGGTATTATTTATTGGCACTTCTGTTTTTGGCCAATATACAATGACCACATGCCAAGAACCTTATGTTCAGGCATATGGCCAGACTGGAACAACATATGTTGGTGCGGGTGATGATAGTGATTATGCGATCACTTTACCTTTTACCTTTAATTATTTTGGTAATGTAACTACTGCTGGAGTTGGGACCAACGGTTATGTAACACTTGGTGGTACACAATACCATAGTTATGGTATTTGTCCCTTACCTTCAACATATACATTAGGTACTCTTTTCCCATTTCAGCAAGATTTGTATCAAGGTACATCAGTTGATCCTAATTCCAGGTATTTATACACGTACAGATGGTACGGCTCCAAACAGGATTTTTACTATAGAATATTATCGTACGGGTCACTATTCTGGTACATCCGGACAATATGCTACTTTGCAGGTTAGGTTGTATGAAACATCCAATATTATAAGGTTTAAATATCAGGATGTTGTTTTTGGGGGAACTCAGAATTTTTATGATAACGGAGTTGATGCCGTTGTAGGTATCGAAGGTCCTTCTTCAATATCACCACGTCCGTATAATACATGGTCATGCAATACAGCTGGTTTGAATGATGGTTTATGTATTGAATTTGCACCTCCTCCGCCATGTGTTTTAACAGTACCTGCCAATATGACAGTGGCAATGGATCCAGATATATGTGGAGCAGTTGTAAATTTTACAGTTTCTGCTAGTGATAACTGTGGACCTGTTACAGTAACTCCTGCTTCAGGAAGTGTTTTCCTGCAGGAACAACTACAGTAACAGTAAAGTCAGGCTTTGAGACGAAAACATTTACTATAACAGTTAATGATATAGTAGATCCTGTAGTTACATGTCCGGAAGATATAGAAGTTACTCTTGATCCGGGATTATGTTCCAGGGTTTTGAACTATAATGTTGAAGTTTCAGACAACTGTCCGTTCTTAACGGTGGCTCCGACTGTGCAGTTTCCTGCATCTTTCGAAAATCACGGTAATGGAACAGTTTTCAGCTTATCTGGTAATACATTACCAGGTGGTTTGTTTTAACCTTACAAACAACTCTGGTAATGTAATGAATGTAACTGCCTTTGGAGTTCGTTTTGGAAATCCGGCTTATGGTGGAGTTAATCCGCCACAGACAATGCAGGTTTTCTCAGCTCCTACATATGTTGGCAATGAAACAAATGCAGGTGCATGGACTAGTTTAGGTCCTGTTGTACTTACTACTATAGCACCTTATTTTGCTACAGGTACAGGTCCTCTTTCACAGGTTAACTTGACATCTCAGGTTGCCATTGCTCCTGGACAAACCCGTGGATTTTTTATTTATGGTGCGACAGCATGTCCAATCTTCAATTGGGCCTTTGGTGGATCGATGGCTCCTCTGACAAATGGTCCTTGGACTTTGACAGCAGGCTCAATCGCTTTTGACATGTTTAACAGTATGTTCCAAACTGGACAAATAAGTTATCCAAACATTAATGTACAAGCCACTATGGGTGGTGGTGGAGATGTTGTTCAGACATCAGGTTTGCCTTCAGGATCAGAATTCCCAATAGGAACAACTACAAACTGTTTCTCAACTGAGGATGCTGCCGGAAACGAAGGTTCATGTTGCTTTAATGTAACAGTTAACAATTATCCGAATCCAACTAATACATTAGCTTGTAATGATGAAGTAATAATTACAGTAGATGAAGAATGTAATGCGGATATTAATGCAGATATGATCCTTGAAGGAGGACCATATTCATGTTATGATGATTACAGAGTAGAAATATTTACATCAATGCCTGCAAATACATGGAATGCTACAGGTGATGTTGATAATCCTGTAGGTCTTGGTAGTTACTGGGTAGGTATATACGATAAAACAGGAAATAACTGCTGGGGACATATCACAGTAGTTGATAAATTGCCTCCTGTTATGGAGTGTCGTGATATAACAGTTAGTTGTGATGAAGAAATTCCTTATGAGCCTGCACCGGAAGTTGTAGGTTATCAGACTATTGTTTATGACAATCTTAATGATCCTTTGGATCCTCCTACAGAAATGATTTATACATTTGATTATGCATATTTACCAGTAGGTACACCTGTACAGGATGTAAACGTGATTGTACATATAGATCATGCTTACACAGGTGACGTTAATGTTGATGTAATAGCACCAGATGGTACACTTGCAACAGCATTTGCAGTAGGTGGTTGCGGAGGTAATTTCCCAATCAATTGTAAATTTGATGATGAAGGATTTTTAGGTGTTGACTGTAATGATCTCGATCAGAATGGTGGACCACTAGTTTGTCTTAATAATCCTGGTGTATTTAATCCTTTAGCTATGGCTGCATTTGATGGTCATGATGCTTCAGGTGAATGGAAGATCAGAGTATGGGATGATTTTCCAGGTTTAGATGCAGGTACTATTTTCAAAATCGGTTTGGAAGTAGAAGTAAATCTGCCACAAGTAGTTCCTTTCGATGCATGTGGAGACTTGACAGTAACATCTGTTGATGATGTTGATAATTTCTACTGTGTATCACCAGCTAAGGTTATAGAAAGAACCTGGACAGCGACTGATGCCTCTGGAAATTCTACTTCATGTGTACAAACTATTAATATAAATTTACCAGACTGGTCAACATTCTATTGGCCGGTGAATTATGATGGATTAGCACAGAATAAGCCAATGTTGGAATGCGGAGCAGAATATCCTGGACCACACATAACAGGATGGCCAACAGATGGTAATGATTTTTGCGGAACACTTGAAATTTTCTACAATGACAGGGTATATCCATTAACATGTGGAACAAAGATATTGAGAGACTGGACAGTTGTAAATGATTGTACAGGATTAGTTGTAACACACACACAGGTGATAAGGATAACAGATACTACAAAACCAACATTCTGTGATCCTGAGAACATACAAGCAAGGACAAAAGCATATATCTGCGAATCAGACATAGCAGTACCTGTTTTAAATTGTTTGAAAGATAATTGTGATGCATTTCCAAAATGGTGGGTAACTACTAATGCTGGAAAATTGGTAGGCGACAAAAACCTTAATGGATATGTTGACTGGAATGAGACATGGTATGTAGTAGAGTACCAGTGGGACAATACAGTTTATGTTATCATGCAATAGACAACTGTGGCAACGAAGCTACAAAATGTGTAACAATGACAGTAATCGACGGAGTACCACCGATACCTGTATGTGAGCAGTTCAAGCAAGTATCACTGACAGGTTACGGACATGCAAAAGTATATGCTGATGCATATGATTCAGGTTCATTTGACAATTGCAACCCTGTATGGTTCAAGGTATTGAGAGTAAATGCTGACTTGGTATATGACGGAGGATGTCCTGATTTGAATGGAGACGACAATCCCAAAGACAGCTACTAATGATGTATGGTATGATGACGAAGTATATTTCTGCGAAGATGTAGGAAAACAAGTTTGGTATCGATGAGGTATTTGACAAGAATCCTGGAGTAGGACCTGTAAATCCAAGTAGAATGTTACCTGGAGGAGACCTTTACGGACATTACAATGATTGCTGGAACATGACACTTATTGAGTGTAAGATACCACCGGTATTGACATGCCCTGAAATCACAATCACATGTGAAGAGAGCTTAGATCCTAATGACAATGCTAAATTATGGCCTGGCGTTGTAAGCCTGTGCGGGTAGAATTAGAATACAAAGACAGCAGGGACAACAGCACATGCCGGAGCAAACATAACAAGGACATGGACAGCTACGGGATGTGATAAGACCACAACATGCAAACAGACTATTAAAGTTATTGGAACAACACCATTTGATCCATGTACGATAGTATTCCCAAGTGATAAGCAGACACATTGCCAGCGGATTTACCAGACGGAGAAACCAACATGGGATGAGGAATCCATGTAATGTAATAACATCAGAGATCATCAACGAAGACACATTCAAATTTGTAGATGGTGCATGTTATAAGATAATTAGAGAGTGGGCAGTTATAGACTGGTGTGTATACAAGCCAAATACCGGAGCTGAAGATAATTTTAGATCCAGTAACAAGTGCAAAGAAATTCAACTGCAACACATTGGTAAAAACGGATACTACAGATATACACAGATATTGAAGGTAGTAGACTTGATACCGACGATTGCGGTAGAAGATCAAGTGTATAGGAACTACAGATTATTATGCATACAATGTAGAGATGAAGGCAACTGCATCAGACACATGTAATACAAATGAAGAATACTGGTGGAAATATAAAGTTGAGAATTTGGATTGTGTATGAGCCTATACAGGTATCATACAACTATTTGCCAAAGCCAACAGGAGCAGCAGTAGGCAAGAGAAGTCTTGACAAATTAGACAAAGTAAAAGAAGCGAAATTAGTATTGTTGAATCCGGCGATAGCAGGACACTCCTAAAGTCACATGGACAGTAGGAGACGGCTGCGGAAATGCAACTACGAAAGAGCAGTATTTTACAATAGCAGACAAAGCACCGACACCGGTAATGGTAGACATAGCAACAGCGGTAATGGAGAATGGCATGGTAGAATTGAAAGCAAGATGGTTTGACAAAGGCGGATGCGGAGACGGATGTATCTCATCATTTGACAATTGTTCAGATGATACAGAATTGTACTTCACATTTACACCTATGATACCGAACTTATGGGTAGAACCTACAAAATGGGCAAATCAGTTTTGCACAGTACGGAAGAACTTCTTTGATCCAACTACAGGAGCAATCAGCACAGAGGCTAAGTTCTTACTTGGAACAGCACATGCATGGTATCCACAGAGCAGGTCATCAAGCGGAGTATGGTTGTGTGATTATGTAGCGGAATCAAACTACTACAAGACAGTACAGATATATGTATGGGATCAGTTTGCATTGGATGCAGATTGTGATGATAAGAACTATGATTTTGCTAACGTGATAGTAAACTTCAACCATTGCGGATCAGATCCTAAGCCATTGGTAGCAGGAAATGTTCCATTGGAGAATATGACAATGAAAGCAACATATGATGAAGGATTCTTCACAACGATGACAAAAGACGGATCATACAGTGTAGGAGTAAACGCTAATGAGGCATACAAAGTATCAGGAACTAAAGATACAGACTTCCTGAACGGAGTAACAACATTAGACCTTGTAATCATTCAGAAATACCTAGAGGCTTGAAGAGCATTACAGATGGTAAGTTACTACTTGCAGCAGACATCAACGATAACGAGGAGGTAACAGCTGCAGACTTACTGGAAGCAAGAAAGTTATTCTTGGCACAAAAGAGATTCACAAACAATTCTTGGATTGCAGTAGATCCACAGACAAATTCAAAGAGAAGGCGTTTACAGTTGGAACGACAAATGTAAGCGGAATTGATTTGATGTAGTTAAGATAGGAGATATGAACAAGACAGCGAATCGCTTGAGAAGGAAGTTCAAACAGTGTAAGGTTGATGCTTGATGATGCGAATGTAAAAGCTGGACAGATAGTAGAGATACCATTCTATGCAGAAGACTTTACAGGAGTATACGGAGCACAATTCACGATGAATCTATCAGGCACATTAGAGGAATTAGTATCAGGCGGACTTGATATCAAGGAGCAACTACAATGTAGTAATGGTAATTTGATAGTAAGCTTTAATGATGCAAAAAAGGACTTGATGTAGCAGACGGAAGTGTACTGTTCACATTGAAAGTTAGATCGGATGTAGATGGTAACATCAGCAATGTATTGAATATCAATGACACTATATTGAGATCAGAAGTTTACACAGGTAAAGATTTGGATATCAACAGCATAGAGATAGGATACAGGAATGTAGATGTAACATATGCATTATATCAGAACGAACCGAACCCATTTGTAAACAAACAACTACAATAGGATTCGAGTTACCAACTGCTGCTAATTATACATTGACGGTATTTGATGTGACTGGAAGAGAATTGAAAGTATCGAATAGCAAAAGGAGTAGCTGGTTACAACAGTGTAACTATAGATGGAATCAGCGCTACCGGTGTTTTGACATACAGATTAGAATCAGACGATTTTCACAGCTACTAAGAAAATGGTTAACTTGAAATAATCGTTTTTATACAGTAGCCGAAGATAAATCGGTTTTGGGATGGCCTCTCTTCAGAAATGAAGGGGCTTTTCCGTTATAAAGCCAATCTTTCAAAGTGATTTATTGACTGTCATATTAATAGAAATGAGATTTTTATATGAAATGAATCAGGAATATGGAATTCTCTATGATGTTTTGAAAAATTTCTTGTGTTTTTGTGCTTGATTTTGTTTTCATCGGTTTAACCCGCCAATAGGCTACTGAAAGTAAAAGGGGAAGTGAATCATTCACTTCCCCTTTTTCAATAATAGGATCAAGCGAAAATTGATGCTTGAACCAAAATATGATTTTCTGTTAACTCAGGGTTCCTACCATTTTTCTGGTCTCACCCCATTCATCAAATTCAGCTTCAGTTACATATCTAATTCCATTGCAGCAGCTTTAGTGTTTTATCTTCTGCATAGGCTTTTTAGCTATTTCTGCTGCTTTATCATATCCGATATGGGTATTCAGCGAAGTGACCAGCATAAAGTTATTCAGATGTTCTTTGATCCTGTTGTAATTAGGTACCAGATCCATTACCAGGTGCTCTGTAAACCTCTCGACGCATCTGCAATCAGCCTTGCTGAGATAAGGAAATTATAAATTATCATCGGTTTGTAGACATTAAGTTCAAAATGGCCATTCATTTCCACCTATTCCAATTGCAACATCATTTCCCATGACCTGTGCCATAGCCATAGTCATAGCTTCCAGAGTTTGAGTTGGATTGACTTTTCCGGGCATGATTGAAGATCCTGGTTCATTGGATGGAATGATAGCTCTCCAATGCCACTTCTCGGTCCTAGGCTTAAGCATTCTGATGTCATTGGCAATTTTATAGAGAGAAACAGCTACAGTTTAAGAGCTCCATGTGATTCAACAAGGCATCTTTATTTGCAAGCAGTTCAAATTTATTTTTCACCGGTTATGAATGGCAAACCTAGTAAGTTCAGCTATTTTAACTGCAACGAGCTCTGCATATCCTTTAGGAGTATTTAATCCCGTGCCTACTGCTGTACCACCAAGAGCGAGTTCGAAGGTGGGCAGAGTGTATTTTGATAGCCCTGATACCATGGTCAATCTGGGACACACAACCTGAAGGTTCTTGTCCTACTGTCAATGGTGTAGCATCCATGAAGTGAGTTCTGCCTATCTTGACAACGTCCCATAAAAGCCTTTGATTTCTTACCGAGCTCATCTCTGAGCTGTTCAAGAGCAGGAATAGTTTTTTCTACGAGAATTTTGTATGCAGCAATATGCATTGCTGTAGGGAAGGTATCATTTGAAGATTGAGACTTATTGGCATCATCATTAGGATGTATCATTTTTTTTGCATCAGTTAGCAGGCCTCCAAGTAAGACATGAGCTCTGTTGGCAACCACTTCATTTACATTCATATTTGACTGTGTTCCTGAACCGGTTTGCCAAACGACCAAAGGAAACTGATCATCAAGTTTACGGTCGAGAATTTCATCACAGACTTTCATTATAATATCGCGTTTGTCAGAAGGGAGTACACCAAGGTCCGTATTTGCCATTGCTGAAGCTTTTTTAAGGATAGCAAAGGCTTCTATTATTTCATCCGGCATTTTCTGGCCTCCGATCTTAAAATTTTGGGATGATCTTGAGTTTGGGGCTTGCCCAGTATTTGTCAGCAGGAACGTCAACCCATTTACTGTCTTTTTTTTTCTGAATTCCATATTTATTTTTTAGAGGATAAAATTAATAAGTGAAACAAAATTTAAAATAAGTTATTTTGTGCATTGAGCAACTTAATTTAAGATACGACAATGGGATCATTTAACAATTTCACAGTATAAAAAGTGACTTTTTTTCTCATGTTTCTAAATTGTATAACAAGAATAATCATTTCTCAAGTGATTAATTTTTTGATTTTAGAAAATCATTCAGTAAATACTAAAGTACCAATAAATGTACAGTTTTATTTTTATAAAAACAGAGTTTCTCTTTGTTGATTTGAGGATTTTGATCCCAAGGATGGTATTAATATAGATGAGAATGTACCATTCAACAATTTCAAACCTAGAAAGGGATTATTATTTAATCAATTTGATTTTATTTTTGATTTTTTGTGTCCCCTTCAGGGTTTCAAACAAAGACTTGTCTCAATGTTATATTAATATCAGCCTTTCGGGCTTTTTTCCCCGGCTTATAAATAAATATGTAATTAGGTTGAGTTGAAACATATCTGGAGTATTTACTCATTCTGTAATAATAATTTTCAGTAGGTTCAGTTGTTGCACATTTTAACTTAGAATGTATAAAGCCACTTTTAAATGATGAAGATCATCTAATTTGTTTTTTTTTGAAAGGATTTCTTTGGAAAGCAATATTTCACCATTTAAATCAGTAATTCAAGTACTCTGTACTGACTGATTCAAATTCAAGATTTATTTGATTTTAGTAGGGTTAGGATATATCATGCAATCCTTATAAATTATTATCTGTTGACAATTTTGTTTTGTCACATTCTTTCTCTATGAAATTTCATATGACTCCCAACATCACTCCGGACTGTCTGTATATACATAGCATCGAAGGTGAATTGAGTCTATAAAATCTATACCGGTATTTGGTTTTCCAAGAAGGTATCCGTTGACAGAAAAAATGCCCTCAATCAGTTTGCCAGGGTTTCCAAAGAAAAAATTTTCTTCTGAATTATTTATATTTCCAAGATGGTGTGTATATAGTATTTTTCTGACTTTACCCGCAATAAATTCATATTTGACAGAATCAATTATTGACATGTGATCAGGATCATTTTGGAGTTATTCATGTATCATCCTTTTAAAGTGTGAAGTCACAAACAGTCAGTAAAATTCAGGTTTCCAACTTTTACAGTCGTTTCTATTAACGCTTGTAAGCATTTGAAATGATCCACTCCTGTGGCATCACCAACATGAACAAATTTTCTATTTCTGACACTTCGACCTTACCTGAGATATCTTTATTGATTATAGTATTTTTATATAACCATAATCCTATAATTGTAATACCATTTATCACCTATATTGCC